>NZ_JBNCLW010000005.1:0-544944 GCF_049844875.1 Rhodococcus sp. DT1 | reverse complement strand
TTGGCGCCGGTGTTGGGGGGTGTGGGTGAGCCGGAGTCGGGTGATGCGTCTACGGACAACCTGATCCGCATATACCGCCGAATGCGCGACTCGGACTGACATCTCTCCCCGACGCCCGAAACCGTTACGCAGCGCGAGAATCCGGCCACGCGGCCGTGGTGTGTACCCGCCCCCGGCGGTCGACGAGCCGCGCCGCGAGTTCGTACTGCTCGAGCCACGCGATCGCACCGACCTCGCAGTGCAGAGCCGTCTGCGCCGCAGCGTCGGCCCAGACCGCATCGGGCGCGACCACCGTGACGACGCGCCACCGGTCGTCGGCCCGGTCCCCTGCCCTACGCGAGGCGATCGCGGTGCCTGCGGGCAAGTCGATGTCGTTCCGGCCGGGCAACGCCACCTGCCATCCGCCGTCCGGGCGCGCGCCCGCGGTGGCCGCCGATACGCACCAGCACGCCGCAGTCGAGCCCCTCCGCGGCGAGTGCCGCCCCGTAGTCGGCGGTATCGGCGCGCGCCGTCTCCTCGAGGTCGAGACCCGCGCCCCACGGCGCGTGAACGGTGTCGCCCTCGATCCGGACGTCGAGGTAGCTGGGCACCGGGTGGACCGGGGGAATCGACTCGGTGTCGAGGCGGTTGTCGACCGGCGTGACGGCACCGTCGGTCATCCGGGCAGCCCGCAGGGCAGACTCGAGCAGCGTGGACAGGCGCGGGCTCACCCGCACGGGGACGCCTTGCCCGAGATTGACGGCGTGCAGTTCTGCATCACCGCGCCGGAGATCACACGCTGCCTCGGACACGTCGATCGTCGAGCGCACGATCTCCTCGGCCTGCCCCAGCGCACGGGGTTCGGTCACCGCGAGCACGACGTGCCGCCCGAACCCCCGCCACCGGCTCGTGTCGATCATGGCCGTCTCCCCTCGTGTGCGGGATTCACCGACCCTTTCCAGTATGCCCGGGGCTCTCCGCGGCAGCCCGTCTCAGATGCGGGTCAAGATCGCCTCGGTGTCCACCCCGGTGGGCAACGTACCCATGGCGATCCCCCAGTCGTCGTCGAGCCTGCTCGCGCAGAACGCGTCGGCAACGGCGTGGTGGCCGTGCCGCACGAGCTGGGCGCCCTGCAGAACGAGCGCCATCAGTTCCACGATCCGCCGGGCGCGGTATTCGATGTTCTCCAGGTCTGCGAGTTCCTTGCCCACGCGGGTGATGGCGTGGTCCAACCGCGAATCCGCGCCCTGCGCACGCTGCACCTCGGTGAAGAAGGCCTCGACGGTGTCGGGTTGCTTGACCATGGCGCGCAGCGCATCGAGAGCAGCGACGTTCCCGGAACCCTCCCAGATCGACATCAGCGGTGCTTCGCGGTAGAGCCTCGGCATCCCGGACTCTTCGGCGTAGCCGTTGCCACCGAGGCATTCGAGCGCTTCCGCGGCGTGGGCGGGCGCCCGCTTGCACACCCAGTATTTGGTGACCGCCAGTGCGATCCGCCGCAGCGCCGCTTCCTGCGGGTCGCCCTGCGCGCGGTCGGTCGCGCCGGCGAGCCGCATCATCATGGTGGTCGACGCCTCGGACTCGACGACGAGATCGGCGAGAACGTTGCGCATGAGTGGTTGGTCGACGAGGAGCGCACCGAATGCCGCGCGGTGCCGTGCGTGGTGGACCGCGCGGAGTGTTGCCATCCGCATCCCCGTCGCGGACCCGATCACGCAGTCGAGCCGAGTCATGTTGACCATGTCGATGATCGTGGAGACACCGCGTCCCTCGGGTCCGACGATCCATCCCACGGCGCCCTCGTACTCGATCTCCGACGACGCGTTGGATTTGTTCCCCAGTTTGTCCTTCAGCCGCTGGATCCGGATGGGGTTGCGGGCGCCGTCGGGCAGGACGCGCGGCAGGAGGAAACACGTGGGCCCGGCGCCGGTGTTCGCGAGGGTCAGGAACACGTCGGACATCGGCGCGGACGTGAACCATTTGTGCCCGACGATCGTGTACGTGCCGTCGGCGTTCTGTGTCGCGGTGGTGGTGTTGGCGCGGACGTCGGAGCCGCCCTGCTTCTCGGTCATCGACATCCCGGCGATGAGACCGCGTTTGCTCGCCGGTGTCCGCAGACCGAAGTCGTAGTGCGGCGCCGCCAATAGCGGTTCGTATTCCGCCGCGAGTGCCGGATTGTGGCGGAGCGCCGGAATCGCCGCGTACGTCATCGAAATGGGGCACATGTGGCCGGCGTCGGCCTGACCCCACACGTAGAACTTGGCGGCCCGGGCCACGTGCGCTCCTGGGCGCGGGTCGCGCCACGGCGCACCGTGCAGTCCGTGTTCGACCGCGACCGTCATCAGGTCGTGCCAATGCGGGTGGAACTCGACCTCGTCGATGCGGTTGCCGTACCGGTCGTGGGTGCGCAGGACGGGCGGATATTCGTTGGCGAGCCTGCCCCACTCCTGTGCCCGGGCCCCTCCCGCGAGCGCCCCGAGTTCGTGTACCTCGTCCTCTGCCCAGCTTCCGCCTTCGCGGTGCAGTCCTTCGATCAATGCGCGATCGTCCGCAGCGCTGTAGGGCACGAGGTCGGGCGCCTGGTTGGACACGATGTGCGTCGCGGGAAATGTCATGAGGGCGCTCCTAACGCGCGAAGGGACAATGCCACGAGGGCAGGCACCGTGTCTGCCGAAGCCGCACCGGCCCGCAAGGGTCCGGTGAGTACCTCCCCGACCGCTCCGACGAGAGCGGCGGCAGCGAGATCCGGGTCCTGGTCTGCGAATTCGCCCGTGGTGATGCCGTACCGGATCGCGCCGGCGAATGCGGCGGCGAACGCTCTGCGCAGCACCAGTCGCTCGGCGTCCACAGCCGCGTCGACGGGTTCCGCGAGCAGGGCGTAGGCCAGCACGGGATTGCGCAGCGCCCGGAACGCGAAGGTTTCCACGACGGCCGAGATCCGCTCGGCCGCCGATCCCGTCGCGGCCGCCGACACGACGGCCTCGACTTCTCGGCCGCACAGGTCCCGGAAGATCTGCACCATCAGATCCGACTTGTCGGCAAAATGCCGGTAGACGCTGCCGGTCGCGACTCCGGCGCGTTCGGCGACGGCCGCGATCGACATCTCCCGGTATCCACGTTCGGCGACGAGCGCCACCGCTGCGGCCGCAATCGCGTCGCGCTGGTCGTCGAGACGTTGTTGGACCGCGGGGGTCCGCCGGTACGGCATACCAAGAATTGAACCCCGGTTCAAACCTTTGGTCAACAGGCTTTCCGCCCGCGGTCCGGGCTACGGTCTAACGCATGAGTCGATTGAGCGTGGTGGACGAAATGTTCCTGCACCGACACCGCGGTTCCGGGCTTCCGTCGGTGATGCAGGGACTGTGGCGCACCGACGACACCGTGCACGCTCCCCTCCTCATCTCCCTGCACGACGCGTTGTCGCAAGGCCCCCTCGGCCGCCGGGTTGTTCGGCCCCGCATACCCGGCGCCCGCCCCCGATTCGTCGCGAGCACGCACTCGTACCCGCTGCGCTACCCCGCGGAGAAAGTGGCGGACGACGCGATCCTCGAATGGGCCGATGCCCAGACCGAAGTCGACCTCGATCCCGAACACGGACCCGGGTGGTCACTGGTCGCAGCACATCTCGCCGGCGGCGGCACTCTCGTCTCCCTCGTCTGCTCCCACGTACTGACCGACGCGCGGGGACTGATCGATGCTGTGGCCGAGGCTCTCGCCGGTCACGCCGAGCCACCCGACGAGTCCCACACCTCCGACGTCCGCGACGCGCTGCATGTCGTCCGTACGGTCGCGCGCGGTCTCCGGGGCGTGCGCCGTTCCGGTCCGCGTGAAAAACCGCCGGTCCCGCTGTCGGTGCGGTTGCGTCCCCGTACCGCCCTGATCGACGTGCCGAGCGACGAGTGGGACGCCGCTGCCGGCATCGGAGAGGGCACCGCGAATTCGCTGATGCTGGCGATCGCGACCGGGATCGCCCGCCGCGCAGGCATCCCCTTCCCGCTGAAGATCTCCATTCCTGTGGACGACCGCGGTTCCGGCACCACCTCCAACGGGGTATCGATGACGGGTATCACCGTCGACGCGGACGACACGGTGGCGACGATCAGGGCCAAGGCCACGCACGCGTACCGGCAGCCTCGCGAGGGCGCGCCGCACGGTATCCCCGCAGAGATCGTGCAACTCGTACCCGACCGTGTCGCGGCCCGCCTCGCCAGAGGCGCCGGCGAGCGAGACATGCTGTGCTCCAATATTGGTCGCGTCCCGGCCGTGCTCGATGCGTTCGGTCCGCACCGCACCGCCGGGGTGGCGATGCGCGCCATGCATCCCGGCCTCGGCACGAGGGACGCCACGACCTCGACACGCCTGTCGACCTACCTGTGCAGCCGGGACGATCGATACACGCTCGCGCTCGTCGCCCTCGACGAAGATCGATTCCCCGACACCCGGACGCTGCGCGCGTTCATCGACGCAGAACTCTCCGAGAGAGGTCTGCACGCCACCTACTGGTGACCCGGGTCCCGGTGACCTGGTGGACGCCGCTCCCCATTGACCATCTGAACGAGAGGAAACGCTCGCCGGACGGAGATTTGCGCGGCGAATATCGTGAGCGGATCTCCGTTCGACGCGCGAATCCAGCCCGCTGTGGCGGGACGGACGAAGCCCCTGCGCGCGACTCGCCGATCGTGGTGACTCGTCCCGTACAGTGCCAAGAATGACGTCCGAGACCCTCGTCACATATGCGGACGGCGCTGTTCGCGGTGTCCGAACCGGCGACCTGCTCACATGGCGCGGCATTCCCTATGCGGCACCACCTGTGGGCGCGCTGCGCCTGCGCGCTCCCCAGCCCGTCGAACCCTGGACGGGCGAGCGGGACGCCACGCAGTTCGGCAATGCGGCATCCCAGCACCCGCGAGGGGTCGCCACGGGACGCCGCGGCGTCCGGGTGCGGCCCGCCGAGGACTGTCTCACGCTCAACGTCCTTGCGCCCGCGGGCCGGGTGCACAGTCCGCGGCCGGTGATGGTGTTCATCCACGGCGGCGCATTCACTCTCGGCACCACTGCCCTCTCCCTGTACGGGGGTGAGTCGCTCGTACGGCGCGGCGATGTGGTGTACGTGTCGGTCAACTACCGGCTCGGCGCGCTCGGATATCTCGATTTCCGCGAGTTCTCCGACGGCACCACACAATTCGACTCCAATCTGGGTCTCCGGGACCAGGTCGCGGCCCTCGAGTGGGTGCAGCGCAATATCGCTGCTTTCGGCGGCGATCCGGGCAACGTGACGATCTTCGGTGAATCGGCCGGGGGTACCTCGGTCACGACGCTGCTCGCGACGCCCGCGGCGCGCGGGCTGTTCTCCGGGGCGATCGCGCAGAGTCCCGCCCCGAACCTGGTGAACACCGCCGACAACTCCGCCCGGTGGAGTCGCGTGTTCCTCGAACTGCTCGGCGCCGACTCGGAATCGGCTGTCGCGGCACTCACCGGCGGTTCTCCCGCGGACCTGGGACGCGCGGGTGCGCGTCTGGGCGCCCACACTCTGAGGGACACTCCCGGCCTCCACCCGTTCGGGCCGGTTGTCGACGGCGATGTCGTCCCGATCGCTCCGCTCGATGCCTTCGAGACCGGAGCGGCTCATCCGGTCCCCCTCGTCATCGGCACCAACGACCGGGAAGGCGCGCTGTTCCCGAAGTTCCTCGACGGCCTGCCTACCAGTCCCGACCGCATCGACCGCATGTTCGCTGCGACCGACCCGGACGCGAAGAGCCGGGTGACCGCGGCGTACCCCGGATATCCGGACGAGAAGGCCGCCATCGATCTCGGCGGCGACTTCACGTTCTGGTATCCCGCACTCCAGATCGCACAGGCGCACGCACGCTTCGCACCGACGTACATGTACCGGTTCGACTACGCGCCGCGTCTCCTCAAGTGGACCGGGTTCGACGCGACGCACGCGGTCGATCTGCTGGCAGTGTTCGATCAGGCCGACGAGCCGATCGGCCGGATCCTCACCACCGCGGGCGGACGGCGCGGGCTGCGCACCGTCGCGGCATCGGTACAGCGGCAGTGGACACATTTCGCGAGGCACGGCGAACCACTGCCTTCGTGGCCCGCTTATGACGAAATAGACCGCGCGACCATGATTTTCGATGTTCCCCAGCGAGTGGAGGACGATCCGCGCCGAGAGCGGCGGATCGCGTGGGAGGGCTATCGCGGCTACACGAGCGACGCGCCTGCTACTTCACGACCGTGAGGAGAAACGCGACGTCCTCGATCGCCCGGACGCTGTGCCGCGCCGGCGGAATGACGATCAGATCCCCCGCCGACCCTTTCCACAGGTCGTCGCCTGCGACCAGCTGGAGTTGCCCCTGAAGGATCTGCAGGGTCGCCTCGCCGGGACTGTCGTGCTCACCGAGTTCGTGCCCGGCCAGCAGCGCCACCATGGTCTGCCGCAGATGCTTGGCGTGCCCGCCGAAAACCGTCTGCGAACTACGGCCACTGCTCGACGTCGCCGCCAGTTTCAGCTGCTGCCGGGCCAGCGCGGTCAGGGAGAGCTTGTCCATGTAGCGCAGTATGGCGTACTCACCGACACGACACTCAGCTTCGCGAATACCGGACCCAGCGAAACCTGATCCCCTTCGCCGACGACCGCCACTCTCCGGTCTCGGTCGCCGACCATTCGGGCCCGATCTCCGGAGCCGTCGCGTCCCCGTCGATGTCGAGGTCCACCTCGGTGACCAGCAGACGGGTCGCTCGCGGCATCGCCTGCGCGTAGATCTGGCCGCCACCGATGACCACGACATCGCCGTCGCCCGCGAGCCGGAACGCCTCGTCGAGACCGGATGCGGCGTGAGCACCGTCGGCCGACCATTCCGGGTCGCGGGTGACGACCACGTTGCGGCGGCCCGGGAGCGGCCGGAACTTCGGCGGCAGCGAATCCCACGTGAGACGCCCCATGACCACCGGCTTGCCCATCGTGGCGTCCTTGAAGAACGCCAGGTCTTCCGGGATGTGCCAGGGAATCTTGTTGTCGCGGCCGATGACGCCGTTGCGGGCCTGTGCCCAGATCAGGCTGATCTCACCCATCAGACGGCCACGGGCGCCTTGATCGCCGGATGGTGCCGGTAGCCGACGATCTTCACGTCGTCGAAGGTGTAGTCGAAGAGCGAGTCCCGGCGCTGCAACTGCAAGGTCGGGTACGGGTACGGCGCGCGCGTGAGTTGCTCGGTGACCTGCTCGATGTGATTGGAGTAGATGTGGCAGTCGCCGCCGGTCCAGATGAACTCGCCGGGCTCGAGCCCGACCTGCTGCGCCACCATGTGGGTGAGCAGCGCGTAGCTGGCGATGTTGAACGGCACCCCGAGGAAGAGGTCGGCGCTGCGCTGGTACAGCTGGCAGCTGAGCTTGCCGTCGGCGACGTAGAACTGGAAGAACGCGTGGCACGGCATCAGCGCCATCTTGTCCAGGTCGGCGACGTTCCACGCGGAGACGATCATCCGGCGCGAGTCGGGATTGCTGCGCAGCGTCTCGAGCACCTGCGAGATCTGGTCGATGTGCCGTCCGTCGGGAGTCGGCCACGAACGCCACTGGACCCCGTAGACGGGACCGAGATCGCCGTCCGGCTGCGCCCACTCGTCCCAGATCGTCACGCCGTGGTCGCGGAGCCACTGGACGTTCGAGTCGCCGCGCAGGAACCACAGCAACTCGTAGACGATGGACTTCAGATGCACCTTCTTGGTGGTGACGAGCGGAAAGCCCTCGGAGAGATCGAAGCGCATCTGGTGACCGAACAGGCTCCGCGTGCCCGTCCCGGTACGGTCGTTCTTCTCGGCACCGGTCTCGAGGACGAGTCGCAAGAGATCTTCGTAGGGGGTCGGCACAGTCACGAGGGCAGTCTACGGCGTCGTCCCGACACCGGTTCGTCCGCCGAGCCCCGGTGATCGCGCCCGAGTCGTAGCCTGGGAGCCATGCCCGAGCTGCCCGAGGTGGAAGCACTCGCCGTATTCCTGCGTGAGCATGCTGTCGGATCCGTGGTGGGGCGGATCGACGTGGCCGCGTTGAGCGTGCTGCAGACGGCAGATCCGCCGATCACCGCATTGCAGGGGCGGGACATCACGGGCGCCGCCCGGTACGGCAAGTTCCTCGCCATCGAGTGTTCGGACCTGCAGATGGTCACACACCTCTCCCGCGCGGGGTGGCTGCGGTGGCTCGACGAACCGTCGCAGTCTCCGCCGAAGCTGGGGAAGGGACCGCTGGCTCTGCGGGTCCACCTGTTCGCGCCCGACGCGACGACGCCGGCGTTCGATCTCACGGAAGCGGGCACCAAGAAGCGGCTCGCGGTCTGGGTCGTCGACGACCCGAAGAAGATCCCCGGTGTCGCGCGCCTCGGACCGGACGCCCTCGAGCTCACCGCCGACGAGTTCGCCGCACTGGTCGCCGGGAGTACCTCCCGGCTGAAGACGTTCCTCACCGATCAGTCCGTGCTCGCAGGAATCGGGAATGCCTACTCGGACGAGATCCTCCACGTGGCGCGACTGTCACCGTTCGCCACGGCCGGACGGCTCGACGACGCCTCGGTCTCGGCACTGTACGGCGCGATGCGCTCCGTGCTCGAGGACGCCGTCGCGCGATCCGTCGGGCAGGACGCAGCCCGGCTCAAGGGCGAGAAGCGCTCCGGCATGCGGGTGCACGCCCGCACCGGTCAACCGTGCCCGGTGTGCGGAGACACCGTCCGCGAAGTCTCCTACGCGGAACGTTCCTTCCAGTACTGCCCGACGTGCCAGACGGGCGGGAAGGTGCTCGCCGACCGCCGGCTGTCCAGGCTGCTCAAGTAGCCGTAGGCCGACTCCAGCCGTGTGCCACCGACGCGCGGCACCGCGTGATGTCGTCGCCTGCTCCGACGAACAGCGCCGTGAGCATCGGTACACAGTGTTCGAGCGTGTCCTCGGGCAACGGCCCGTTCGCGACGAGCGACACCAACCCGTGGCCGATCGCCCAACTCTGGATCGCCAGGTCCAGGGGCTCGATTCCGGTGAAGCGGCCTTCGCCCTGGGCCCGGCGCACCGCCCGCACCAGATATTCGAGGGTGGCATCGGCAGCCGAGAGGTCTTCGAGGTCGACGCTCGCGTCGAACATCACCCGGTACAGGTCCGGCTGCTCGAGTGCGTTCCCGAGATACGCCGCGACGAGTGCGGTCAGGTCCCGGACCGGATCGTCCGTGAGCGCCACGGTCGCAAACCTGGCTTCCAGCCTGGTGAAGCCCTCCTGCCGGAGGGCCATCCACAACCCGTCCATGCCGCCGAAGTAGGTGTAGACGGCCATCGTGGAGACGCCGGTGCCCGCCACGAGTGCACGCAGAGTGATCGGTTCACGGGTACGGAGCATGTGGGCCGCCCGTTCGAGAAGCAGTGCGCGCACCGCCGGATCTTTGGACCTCACCATGCCTGAACAATACATAACATTGCGTTGCTATATTAAGCGCCTGCCAGTCCGATCAACCCAGAGGAGTACCGGTGCCCGTCACCTTGATGAACCCCGAAGCGTTGCCCGAGGTCGATCTCTACCGCCAGGTGTCGGTCGCGACCGGCTCGAAGCTCGTGTTCACGGCCGGTCAGGTCTCGGTCGATGCGCAGGGCACCCTGGTGGGCGCGGGCGATATCGCGGCCCAAGCCGAGCAGTGCTATCTCAACGTCGCCACCGCCCTGGCCGAGGCCGGCGCGACATTCGACGATGTCGCGAAATTGACCGTCTACGTCGTCGACTGGTCGCCCGACAAGATGGAACCGTTCGTCGAGGGCGTGGCCCGCGCCGCCGCGCGCCTCGGGATCGACAAGCCGCTCCCGCCCTTCACCGGCATCGGAGTGGCCGCCCTCGCGGGTGAGGGACTTCTTCTCGAAGTCGAGGCCACCGCGGTCGTCGACTGACGCCCCGGGCCGCATCTCCGAGGGCCACCTCGGAGCATGCGGTTACCGTATCGGTGTGACGCCCGCACCCGAAGACGCCGAACACGTGGACACCGAGGCCCTGTCCGGCTATCTGCACTCCGCTTCGGGCTCCCCGCGCGGCGTCGTCGCGCTCACACACGGAGCCGGAGGCAATTGCAACGCGAAGATCCTCCAGCTCATGTGCACCCGTTTCGCCGCGCACGGTTTCGTGGCGCTGCGGTACGACCTCCCGTTCCGCCGGCGCCGCCCCAAAGGGCCGCCGCAGCCGTCGCGTGCCGGCGAGGACCGCGAGGGGGTCGCCGCGGTCGCAGCCGCCACCAGGGAATATTCCGACGGGCCGCTCATTCTCGGCGGAGTGTCGTACGGCGGGCGCCAGGTGACCATGCTCGCCGCCGAACGACCCGGGATCGCGGACGGACTGTTGCTCATGTCGTACCCGCTGCACCCGCCGGGAAAGCCCGACAAGCCGCGGACCGAACATCTGCCTGCCCTCACCGCGCCGTCGGTGTTCGTGCACGGAGACCGGGACCCCTTCGGCACGCTCGACGAACTGCGGCACGCCCTCGCGCTCGTGCCGGCCCCGACGACGCTGGTCCCCGTGGAGGGGGCCGCACACGACCTGGGTCGCGCGAAAGCAGACCCGTCCGAGATCGCGGTCCGCGCGGTTCTGGCACTTGTGGACGGCCAGGCCCGATGAGCGAGCTCACCGACGGTGTCATCGACACGTTGCTGTCCGAAATGCGCGAGCGCCTGGACGAGACGGTCACCCCCGCGACGCTCCGTGGACTGCTCGAGGCCGTGCTCGTCGTAGGGTCCGGCCTCGAACTCGATTCGATGCTGCAGCGCATCGTCTCGGCAGCGACGTCGCTGCTCGGGGCCCGGTACGGCGCTCTCGGTGTGCGTGCCTCGGACGGCGGACTCTCGGAATTCGTCTACGTGGGCATCGACCCCACGCAGCGGGAGGTCATGGGACACCTCCCCGAGGGTCGCGGCCTTCTCGGCCTGCTCGTCAACGACCCCCGGCCGGTGCGTCTCGCCGACCTGTCCCAGCACCCCGGCTCGATCGGCTTCCCTGCCAACCATCCCCCGATGGGAAGTTTCCTCGGGACTCCGATCATGGTGCGCGGCAAGGTGTTCGGCAGCATCTATCTCACCGAGAAAATCGGCGCACCCGAGTTCACCGAGGAAGACGAGATCCTCCTGAAAGTCCTGGCGACCTCGGCCGGCATGGCCGTCGAGAACGCATGGCTGTTCGAGGGTTCCCTCACCCGCGAGCGGTGGCTCACCGCAATGGCATCGATCAACGCCCGGTTGCTCGTCGGCGGCTCGGTCGACGACACCCTCTCGCTGCTCGTCGGCCAGGTTCGGGAACTCGCCGTGTGTTCCGAGGTGTACGTCGTCCTGGCCGACGGCGTACAGGGCTCGGTCCGGGCGGCGGCCCCCGCGGAGCCCTCCTTGACTTCGACGCGGGTCGACCTCACCGGGTCACCGATCATGCGCGCCCTCAGAACCCGGAAGCCGGTACACACCCGTACGACATGGCTTCTCCCGTCGGCGGATTCGAGCGGACCGGGTCACGCGGTGGTACTCCCACTCTCCGCCACCTCCGCGATCACCGGTGCGCTCGTCGCGACACGGGCAGCGGGTAGCGAACCGTGGGGCGACGAAGACGTCCTCCGTCTCGAATCGATGGCGAATCTCGCGGCCGTCGCCCTCGAGTTCGCAGAGCAACAACGCAAGCAGCGACTGCTCGATGTGCTCGCCGACCGCGACCGCATCGCACAGGACCTGCACGACAACGTGATTCAGCGGTTGTTCGCGACCGGGATGAGCTTGCAGAGCACCATGGCCTCGGGCGTCGGCAACGACCGGATGGCGGAGGTGGTGCAGCACGCGGTCGAACAACTCGACCGGACCGTCCGCGAGATCCGCACGACCATCTTCGACCTGCACACCACCGGCGCCGCAGCGTCGACGAGTCTGCGGCGGCGACTGCTCGACGTGGTCGGGGATCTGAGCGTCCACTCGGCCGTGTCGCCGAACATCCAGTTCCGGGGCCCGATCGACACCCTCGTGCCCGCCCGCATCCATCCACAAGCGGAAGCGGTGTTGCGGGAAGGGCTGAGCAACGCACTCCGGCACTCCCAGTCCGAGAACATCTCCGTCTCGGTCTCGGCCCTCGAGGACTTCCGGATCGAGATCGTCGACGACGGAACCGGGTTGCCCGCCACCGTGCGGCGCAGCGGTCTGATCAACCTGGAACGCCGCGCCGAGCAGTGCGGCGGGTCGTTCCGCGTCGAATCCAACGAGAGCAGGGGCACGCGGCTGGTCTGGTGCGCCCCGCTCTGACTCCGCCGGACCCCGTCAGGTGTTGTCGTGCCCGCGTTCCTTGCGGAGTTCGGTGGCGAGCACAGCGGCCTGGGTGCGTCGCTGCATTCCGAGCTTCGACAGCAGCCGCGAGACGTAGTTCTTGACGGTCTTCTCTGCGAGGAACAGCCGCTCGGCGATCTCCCGGTTGGTCATGCCCTCACCGATCAGCTCGAAGACCGCGCGCTCCTGCTCGGACAGTTCGGCGAGCGGGTCTGCGTTGCGCGATGCCCGGATACGTTCCATCAGCGCCGCGGTCGCACGGCTGTCGAGCAGCGAACCGCCCTCTCCCACCGTGCGGATCGCGGAGACCAGGTCGGTGCCGAGGATCTGCTTGAGCACGAATCCGGACGCGCCCGCCATGATGGCGTCGAAGAGCGCTTCGTCGTCGGCGTACGACGTGAGCATCAGCGCCCGGAGTTCGGGCATGCGGTTGCGCAGTTCACGGCACAATTCCACCCCGTTCCCGTCGGGGAGTCGCACGTCGAGCACCACGACGTCGGCGTCGCTGCCGGGTACCCGGGCGAGCGCCTCCCCCACCGATGCGGCCTCTCCGACCACGGTGAAGTCGGCGACGCTGCTCAGCAGGTCGACCAGGCCGCGTCTGACGATCTCGTGGTCGTCGACGAGGAATACGCGGGGCATGTCACGCACCTTTCGTTGGGCATCGGTCCCCATTGTCCCAGCCGTCACCCTCGTGACCCGGCTCCGGGCCGTTCGACGGCAGGTCCGGGACCTTCGCCCCACGCGCGACAGGTGTCTCGTGAGCAACGCTACCTATGCGGGCGTGTGTGCCTACACCGCGTCCGGAAACGGTGACCCTGAGCGAGGAGGCGACCGTGTCAGTCGATTTCGAAACCTGGAACGCCGGGGGCACGGACATCATCGCACGGGCCGTGGTCGCGGCCCCGAGCGTTCACGACACCCAGCCGTGGAACCTGTACCTCCCCGGACAGTCGGCCGAACTCGAGGAACGCACCGAATTCGCCGAGCCCGGCGGCGATCCGCTCCGCCCCGACCGGACGATCTCGTGCGGCACAGCCGTCGCGAACCTGGAACTGGCCGTGCGCGTGCTGGGGTACCGGACCCGGACCGCTCTGTTCCCCGATCCCGATCGCTCTGCGCTGGTCGCACGGGTCGACGCGGTCGAGGCGGCCGCACCGTCGAACTGGGACCTTCGCCTCTACGCCGCAATATCCCACCGGCGCAGCCACCGCGAATCCTTCGCCGGCGTCCCGGTACCTGCCGAGACCATCGCCGACGTGATCTCCGCGGCTGCCGAAGTGCCCGGAATCCACGTCATGCTGCTGGCCCCCGACGAGGCGAGCGCCCTGGCCGGCACCCTCACCTATGCGGCCGAAGCCAAGCGCCGGCACCAGCACTACCAGCGCGAGATGTTCTCGTGGACCTCGCACTGGCAACCCGACGGGAACGCCGAGGTGGTCACGACGTGGAACACCGGTCTCGATGAGCGAGGTGCCGCGGGCGCAGCACTGATCACCACGGGCGTCCCCGACCCGGCTGCGCTCTCCGATTCCATCGCGCGAGAAACCGTTCTGCTGTTCGTGCCCGACTCCTCCGAACCGGAAGACCTGGTGCGTGTGGGAATGGCGGCCCAGCGAGCGTGGCTCGCAGCGGTCGACGCGCGACTGTCGGCATCGGTGCTCACGCATCCGCTGCGTATCGGGGACTCGGCGTCCCGGCTCGCCGAACTACTCGATCTGCCGGCGCCACCCCAGCTCATCATGCGGATCGGCTTTTGATGTGTGCGACAGGCGATTACAGTGCAATCTGTTAGACCGTGATTCCTTCCGGTACCACGACGCAGACAGGAGGAGGCAGTGAGCGCACCCACGGGCGACCCGGTTCAGGCCCCCACGACGGAACTTTTCCACGCGGCGCTGGACATGGCACAGGCAGCGAAGGCGGGGAACGTCTCCGGCTGGCTCGCGTCCCGGTACAGCTGTGGCAGGTTCGACGACGTCGCGTTCCTCATGTCTCAGATGCTCGGCGTCCTCATCGAGAACGGCGCCATCGCCCGCGGCGTCCATCCCGCCGACGCCTGGAACGAACTACGCGAGCAGGGCGTCGACGAATTCGGCTGACACCCTGCTCGCGTAATAGCTGTTCTGCGCCGCGCGCTCAGTCCTCGACTTCGGACCGGACGACCATGACCGGGCAGTCCGCGGTCTGGATCAGCGCGTTGCTCGTGGAACCGAGCAGCAGCCCCTTGAAGCCGCCCCGGCCACGAGTTCCCACCACGAGCAACTGTGCCTGTTCGGCGTACTCGCTGAGCACACGCACCGGCCGGTCGCGTGCGACGACCCGTTCCACCACGACGTCCGGATAGCGTTCCCGATATCCCGCGAGCCGTTCCGCCAGGACGATTTCCTCGCCGGTCTGGATGCGACTCCAGTGCGGGTCTTCGGGCACCGCGCCGAGCGACGGCTGCACGCTCACATCGCTCCACACGTTGACGGCCACGAGGGTCGCGCCACGTGAGGAAGCTTCGGCGAACGCCGCCTCGACTGCGGCCCGGCACGACTCCGATCCGTCGACGCCCACCACGACGGGACCTTCGGCCGGCGGGGCGCCGTCGAGGGTGCGGCCGCGGACCACGACCACCGGGGCCACGGCATGGGACGCCACCGCGGTGGACACCGAACCTGCGAGCAGCCCCTTGACCTCCCCGAGTCCGCGGGAGCCCACCACGAGGCGATCGGCCTTCGCCGACACCGCGACCAGGGTGGACGCCACCTTGCCCTCGAGTTGCTCGGTGGTGACCTCGACCCGTCCGGAGTCGTCGACGATCTGCCGGGCCATCATGGCGGCGCTGTCGAGCCGATCGCGCGCCGTCGCCTTCATCTCCTCGTGGAAGCTCTGCGCGAGGTACGGCTCCGAGTAGTAGAACGCGGGGATGTGGACGACGGTGACGATGTGCAACGGCAGCGCGCGCGCCGCCGCGGATCGTGCCGCCCAGATCATCGCGTGGGTGGATGCCTCGGATCCGTCGACGGCGACGACGATCGGCTTGGGTTCGCTCATCGGTGGCGGGAACCTTTCTCGGGTTGTGTCAGCCGCAGATGTGCCGCAGCTGTTCGATCAATCGCACGCGACCGGCGGTGTCGGGCGCGAACGGTGTGACGTTGAGGGTCGTGACGCCCGACTCGGCGAATGCGGCCACCCGTTCGCGCACGAAGCCCTCCGACCCGATCAGCGACACCGCGCGGATCAGTTCGACGGGTACCGCGGCCGCGGCTTCTTCCTTCTTGCCGGACAGGTACAGATCCTGGATGTTCTCCGCTTCCTTCTCGTACCCGTAGCGGACCGCGAGGTCGTTGTAGAAATTCTTGCCCTTGGCGCCCATGCCGCCGACGTAGAGAGCGACCATCGGCCGGACCCAGTCGAGCATGTGCTCCACGTCGTCGCCGATGGCGAGCGGAACCTGGGCGTAGATCTGCAGATCTCCGAGGGCCGGGTCGCGCTTGGCCTTGCCCTTGGCGATGGAGTCTCCCCACACTCCCGCGGCTTTCTCCGGGAAGTAGAAGAGCGGCTGCCAGCCCTCTGCGATCTCCGCCGTCATCTCGACGTTCTTGGGTCCGAGGGACGCGATGATGATCGGAATCCGTTCGCGCACAGGCTCGTTGATGAGCTTGAGCGGCTTACCGAGACCGGTGCCCTGATCCGCGGGCAGCGGAATCTGGTAGTACTTGCCCTGGTGCTCGACCTTCTCGCGGCGCCACACCTGGCGGCAGATGTCGACGATCTCGCGGGTGCGGCCGAGCGGCGCGTTGTAGGGGACGCCGTGGAAGCCCTCCATCACCTGCGGACCCGACGCGCCGATCCCGAGCACGAACCGGCCGTCGGAGACGTAGTCGAGGCCCGCCGCCGTCATCGCCGTGAGCGTGGGGGTACGGGTGAACAACTGCAGGATGCCGGACGCGAGTTCGACACGGCTGGTCTTGGCCGCCAGGTAACCGATCTGGCTCACCGCATCGAACGAATAGGCCTCGGGTACGAACACGATGTCGAGTCCGGCCTGTTCGAGGTCAGCGACCTCGGCGGCGGTCTCGGCGAATCCACCGCTGTAGTTCAGTCCCATTCCGATGCGCATGCGCCACCCTCACTCCTGCCGCGCACCCGCGCGGACGTGGTCGTCGATAGTGCAACGCACACTACCGCCGTCACGATGCTCCGGGTCGCACGACCATCACGGGGCAGGCCGCCTCCCGCAGGAGCGTGTTGCTCGTCGAGCCCATCAGGAGGCCGGCGAATCCTCCACGACCACGGCTACCGACCACCACGAGCTGGGCCTTCTCACTCCAGGCCGTCAGGTGAACCCGCGGACCGTCGACGTAGATCTTGCGGTGCACCGTGACGTCCGGGAACCGGTCGCCGAAACCGGCGAGACATTCGGACACGAGGGCGTGCTCGCTCTCCTCGAACGCCACCGGATCGAACCAGTGCGGCGACGCTGCGATCTCACCCGGCCGCATGTCGCTCCAGACGTGCACCGCGACCAGATCGACCCGGCGCCACGACGCCTCCTCGAAAGCCGCTTCGACGGCCACTTCGCTCAGTGCGCTGCCGTCGAGCCCGACCACGACCGGCCGGTTGTCCGGAACGGGTGGTGCGGCGCCGCGTGCGACGACGACCGGACATGCCGCGTGACCGACGACCGCGACGGGCGTCGATCCCAGGAGCAGCTCACCGAGCCGGGTACTGCCGGTCGCGCCGAGCACCACCATCGCAGACCGGTGCGAGAGCTCTACCAGCCATTTCGCGCTACCCGTCAGTGCGATCTCGGTCGTGACCCGGACGTCGGGCGCGGTTGCACGTGCGATCTCCTCGGCGTCCGACAGCAGAGCGGTGGCGTCCTCCTCGGCCCATTCGAACACCTGGGAGGGCCGGAAGAACGGAAGCTCCGCCGAGGGCGTCGGCGTGAGCAACGACGCCGGGGCGAAATCGACGGCGTGGACGAGATGGAGCGTGAGGCCGCGCCCCGCCGCAGTCGCGGCCGCCCAGCGAACGGCGCGTTCGGACGGAGGGGAACCGTCGACACCCACCGTCACGCGACGGCGGTCGTGGGGTTCTGCGCTCGGAGTCGTCACAGATCGAGGGTAGCCGCAATCGCATGTCACCGTCGGGGACTTTGGTCCCACCGATTCGAGAAATTAGTCAGGACAATGGATTCCGGCGGCGATGCGCATCACAATTTAATTGTCATTTTGGATACCTATTTATATCGTCCTGCACATGCAACTCACCCGTTTCACCGATCTCGGACTGCGAGTTGTCACGCATCTGGCCGCCGCCCCGGCGGCAGACCTGCCGAACACCGCCACGATCGCCGAACAACTCGGACTGTCGTACGCACACACCGTCAAGGCCGTTGCGCGACTCGGGGAACTCGGCGTCGTCATCACCCGGCGCGGACGCGGAGGTGGCCTCGCCATCACCGAACTCGGCCGAACCGCCACGATCGGGTGGCTCACCCGCCAGCTCGAAGGTGAAGGCGAGGTCGTGGACTGCGACGGACCGAAACCATGTCCCCTCCGCGGCAATTGCACTCTTCGCGTTGCCCTGCGCACAGCTCGGGAAGCTTTCTACTCCGCGCTCGACACACTCACCGTCGCCGATCTGGCGACCCGGGGCAACACTGCCGAGCTGCCTTTCCCCGTACCCCCGCGAATCTCGCCTGCCACCCACCCATGAGGAGAACCCCAATGCCGCTCTCACCCGGATCCAAAGACGTCATCGCAGCGACGCTGCCCGCAGTCGGTGCGGCCATCGGCGACATCACGCCGTTGTTCTACCGCAAGATGTTCGACGCTCACCCCGAACTCGAACGGGATCTGTTCAACCGCGGCAACCAGAAGCAGGGTGAGCAGCAGAAAGCGCTCGCCGGCTCCATCGCGGCGTTCGCAACCCTTCAGCTCGATCCGGACCCGGCGCGCGTCGAGTCGATCCTCTCCCGCATCGCGCACAAGCACGCATCGCTGGGGATCGAGCCCGACGAGTACTGGATCGTCCACAAGCACCTGTTCGAGGCCATCGTGGAAGTTCTCGGCGAGGCCGTCACTCCCGAGGTCGCGGCGGCGTGGGACGAACTGTACTGGCTGATGGCGAACACCCTGATCGCCCTCGAAGCCGACCTCTATGCCGCCGCAGGCGTCGAGACGGGCGACGTGTGGCGCACCGTGCGCGTCGTCGACAGGACGCACCAGTCCGCCGACACCGTGTCCTTCACACTGGCGTCGTCGGAGGGCTCGGTTCTCCCCACTTTCCGCCCGGGACAATACCTTTCGGTCGGGGTTCGACTCCCCGACGGCGCACGCCAGATTCGCCAGTACAGCTTGTCCAACGCTCCGTCGAAGGGCGACTGGCGCATCACCGTCAAGCGCGTCCTCCCGGTCACCGGCGCCGACGGGACGACCCACCCTGCAGGCGAGGTATCGAACTTCTTGTTCGACAACGTCTTCGAAGGCGATAACCTCGACGTCACGACTCCGTTCGGTGATCTGGCGCTCCCCGAGGACGACAAGCCGATCTTCCTCGCCTCGGCGGGGATCGGGTGCACACCGATGATCGGCATGCTCGACCACCTCGCGGAATCCGGTGATGCACGGCGCATTTCGATCCTCCACGCGGACCGCTCTCCCGCGAGCCACGCGCACCGGCGCGAACTCGAAACACTGGTGGAGCGGATCCCGTCGGCCGACGTGTACCGGTGGTACGAGGACCTCGGCGCACGGCAACCGCTGGAGACCATGCGCGTCGGCCGGGCCGACATTTCCGATCTCCCACTCGATCCGACCACGCGGGCATTCCTGTGCGGCCCGTTGCCGTTCATGCTCTCGCTGCGTGAGGCGCTCATCGCCCGGAACGTGCCGGCCGAGAACATCCGTTACGAGGTGTTCGGTCCGGACAGCTGGAGCCCCGCGTCCTGACGACAGGAGTCGTCGTCGCTCATCCTCCACCCTTGCTCGCCGCATGGCCCGACGCGGAATTCGCCACGCGCGCAACGACCACCGGAAGCCTCGCGCCGGTGCCGAAGTGCGCTGCGCGCCGATGCAGTCGACGCCGTCGTCCGCGTCGCGGTGAGGGTGGAGGATGGTGCAGCGGCTCGGCGTAGAACAACCGTTTGGCGAACTCGATCAGAACCAGGTATCCGACGATCAGCACGACGAGCATGGCGAAGAACCCGAGCGGCAGGCTCGTGAAACCGAGGTCGTCGGCGAACGGGGAGTAGGTCACGCCGATACCCACGGCGAGGACCACCGCGACCGTCACGATCAGGGTGCGGCTCGGCCGGCTGCGGATGAAAGGCGTACGGCGCGTGCGGATCGCGAAGACGATCAGAATCTGGGTGGCCAGCGACTCGACGAACCATCCCGTACGGAACAGTTCCGGTCCGGCATGGAACACCCCGAGCATGAGCCCGAACGTCACGAAGTCGAACAATGAACTCAGCGGGCCGAAGAACAGCATGAACCGGCGGATGAACCCGATGTCCCAATGCGACGGCGCACGCAGTTCCTCCGGGTCGACCCGGTCGCCCGGGAGCGCCAGCTGACTCGAGTCGTAGAGCAGGTTGTTGAGCAGGATCTGGCTGGGCAACATCGGCAGGAAGGTGAGCACAGCCGATGCGGCAGCGGCACTGAACATGTTGCCGAAATTGCTCGACGTGCTCATCAAGACGTATTTGATGGTGTTGGCGAAGGTCCGACGGCCCTCGGTGACGCCGTCGGCGAGCACACCGAGATCCTTTTCCAGAAGAACCACGTCCGCGGCGTCTTTCGCCACATCCGTGCCCGAATCGACGGAGATTCCGACGTCGGCGGCATGGAGCGCGAGCGCGTCGTTGACACCGTCCCCGAGAAACCCGACCGCGCGCCCATGCCCGCGTAGCGCCCGCACCAACCGCGCCTTCTGTTCCGGGGACACCCGTGCGAACACAGTTGCACGCTGGGCGATTTCAGCGAACTGATCGTCGTCGAGACGTCCGAGTTCGGCGCCTGTCACGCTGCCAGCCGAGCCGAGACCCAACTCGGCGCAGACCCGCTCCGCCACCTGGGCGTTGTCGCCGGTCGCGACCTTGACGGTGATGCCCAGTCGAGCAAGCCGGTCCAGCGAGTGTCGTGCCGACTCCTTCGGCTCGTCCGAGAACACGAGGAATCCCGTCAAGTGGAGGTCGTGCTCGTCGTCGGCTCCGACCCGGGTCCGCGACCCGTCGAGATTCTTCGTCGCCACCGCGACGACGCGGCGCCCCTCGTCGAACAGCTGTGCCAGCCGCTCGCGCGCGTCGGCACTCGCCTCCACACACCGCGCCAGCACCGATTCGGGTGCGCCCTTGACCACCAGAAATGTCGCGTCGCCGTCCGGACCAGCGGTCAGCGCCGAGGCCATGCGACGACTGTGGTCGAACGGTACGCCGTCGATACGCCGGTACCGGTCGGCCTGCCCGCCGACCTCCCCCGCCGACTCCCACAGTGCCGTGTCCATCGCGTTGGCCGCGATCCGCTGCCCGGGACCGGCGGTTTCCGTCTCGGTCGCGAGCAATCCGTGCAGCACTGTGTGTTCGGCGCTGTTGCCGTCGAGAGGTACGGCTTCGACGAATGCGATCCGCCCGGTGGTGAGGGTGCCGGTCTTGTCCGTGATCAGGAAGTCCACATCGCCGAGGTCTTCGATGCACACGAGTCGCTTGACCAGCACCTTCTGCGCTGCCAAACGGCGGGATCCGGACGCCAGAGCGGTGCTGACCACTGCGGGAAGCAACTGGGGCGTGATACCCACCGCGATCGCGAGCGCGAACAGCAGCGACTCGATGAGCGGGCGGTCGAGCAGCAGATTGATCAGGACGATCAGCGATGTCAGAACCAGTGCTACCTGCAGCAGCAGCACCGAAAAGCTTCGCAGTCCGCGCTGGAAGTCCGTTTCCGGTTCCCTGTCACCGAGTCCGCGAGCGATGCGCCCGAATTCCGCGTTCACTCCTGTCGAGACCACCACGCCCGTGCCGGTCCCCCCGTGGACGATCGTGCCCATGAAAGCGCAATCCGACAGGTCCGCCGTCGCCGCACCCTCCGGGACGGCATCGGTGGTCTTGACAGCGGGTTCGGATTCTCCGGTGAGCACGCTCTCGTCGCATTCGAGATCGACGACGTCCAGCAGTCGGATGTCGGCCGGCACGACGTCCCCGAGCACCAGGCGCACCACGTCGCCGGGTACGAGTTCGGTGACATCGACCCGCGCGGCCGCGCCGTCCCGCAGAACGACGGTCGTGTGCCGCACGTTCGAGTGCAGCGCAGCGGTCGCACGTTCGGCCCGGTACTCGTTGACGAATCCGAGGCCGACACTGGCGACGAGAATGATCCCGATGACGACGGCGTCGCTCCGATTCCCGAGAAAGAACGACGCGATTGCGGTGACGGCCAGCAGGAGCAGCAGTGCGCTCCGCAACTGTCGCGCGAGGACTGCCCACACCCGCACCCCGTAACTCCGGACGGCGTTCGGTCCGACACTCTCGAGTCGCTCCGCGGCCTCCGTGGCGCTCAGCCCGGACGACGAGGATCCGAGGCGTGACAGCACCTCGGCGACCGGGCTCGCGGCGGCGTCGCCGATCGCCAGGCCGGGAGAACCCGCCTTGTGCTGTGTCCGCTGCGCACCTCCGGCGATCATGTCGCCGGACGGATCGTCCCGGCGTCTGCCACCGTCTCGCCCTCGCAGGCGCATTCGGCCGCAATCGCTGTCGTCTTGTTCGGTGAGGTCGGCATTGATCTCGCTCGTCTCGAAGGCGTGACGTCAAGCGGGGTTCTTCCGCGTCGAGCGGGGTATTTCCGCGTCACCCGTGTGGTTTCGGCGGACAGGCGCACCCGTGATCATCGCAGCGTCCGCGCGGGAATGCTGTCGAATGCTCGTTCTCCGGTCCCCCCGTCAGGAGAGATGATGGCGCGGTGATCGTCGTCGTGGTTGCGCTGATCGTGCTGGTGCTCGTCGCCGCCGTCGTGCGACCGCACGGATTGCCCGAGGTGGCGGTGGCCGGACCCGCTGCGATTCTGTTGCCCGTGATCGGGGCGTTGACGCCCGAACAGGCGCTCGATCAGGTGCGGGCACTCCTTCCGACGGTCGGTTTCCTCGCCGCGATCCTGGTTCTGGCGCACGCGACGGACGCTCACGGAGTGTTCCGGTGGATGGCCTCGATGCTGCGGCACAGCGCACGGGGAAGTCCCGTCCGGTTGCTCGTGTGGGTCTTCGCCGCATGTGCCACCACGACCGCGGTACTGAGCGTCGATGCGACGGTAGTTCTGCTCACTCCCGCTGTGCTCGCCGCTGCCTCTCCATGGGCATTTCACGTCGTCCGGCGAGTTATGCGTCTGCGCATCCGGCAAACTCCGCCTCGACCCTCATGCCCGTCGATGCTGCTCGGGGTGAATCTCGGGCCGAACCTCACCTACACCGGCTCGCCGGCGACGATGCTGTGGCGGTGGGTCGTCACCCGCCGCCGACGCGGCACCGCCGGTAGCCGTCCCTGAATCCTTTGCCCCACACAGCACCAACCCTCCAGCCAGGATACGTGAGATCGGTCGTGTGGTCGGGAGTGTCCGGCGCGGCCGCACGGACCAAAGACCGCTGTCCGGCGCACAATGTGCCGTTTGCCCGGCTACGCTCGCGCCCATGGATACGGGCGTCGACCGAGCACCGAGCCTGCCCCGAGGCGGGAGCCTGCTCGCACTGCTGAGCATCCTGCTCATCGGCTTCGCCGTAGCAGTGTTCCCGTCTTTTCCCGAACCGCTCGATGCCGGTGCTCCGCCCGAGGTCTTCAGCGCCGGACGCGCCGCCACCCATATCGACGCGATCGCCACGACGCCCCGTGTTCCGGGCACGCCCGAGCACACCGCAGCGCGCGACTACCTCGTCGCCACCCTCCAGGAACTCGGATGGCGCACCACGGTTCAGTCCGGCGTCGGATGGACGACGAACGACGATCCACCCGAACAACGCGGCGCCCGGGTCGGGAACATCATCGCGATGGTCCCCGGTTCCGATCCCACCGGAACCGTAGTGCTCGCCGCTCATTACGACACGGTGGTCGGATCACCCGGCGCGGGCGACGACGGGATCGGGGTGAGCACCGCACTGGAAACGGCACGGGCCCTCGGTGTCGGTCCCGCGCCGCGCAACGACATCATGGTGCTGCTCACCGACGGTGAGGAGAACGGACTGCTCGGCTCCCAGGTGTTCACCCGGTCGCGTTCACCCGCACTCGGCCCGACGGTCGTCCTCAACCACGAGGCCCGCGGCAATGCGGGAATCCCGATGACTTTCCGGATGACCTTCCCCAACGGCGCTCTGCTCGACGCACTCACCCGATCGCCGTGGGCGGAGGCGGACTCCCTCACCCAGCTGGCATTCGAGGCGCTCCCCAACGACACCGATTTCAGCAACTTCGCCGACACCGGTTTCTCCGGATTCGACACGGCGATCGCGTCGGGTTCCGCGTACTACCACAGCCCGCTCGACACGACGGACCGACTGAGCCAGGAGTCGCTTCAGCAGATGGGCGAGACCTCCCTGGCCACGGCCCGGGCCCTCGCGGACACGGACCTGCTGACGCTCGACGACGCGGGACACGAAGTCGTCTCGCTCGTGCCCTGGGGGCTGATCCACTATCCCCGGTGGGTGGAAATTGCCGGCGCGGTGCTCCTCGCCGTCGGGGCCGCCGTTCTGGTAGTCGTACGGATCCGCCGCCGCGAAGCGACGATTCGTCAGATCCTCGCCACCGGCGCTGCCGCGCCCGTCGCAGGGATCGCGTCGGCGGGGATCGCCTGGCTCCCGTGGTGGCTCGCTCAGCAGGTGGCGCCCGGCATGGCATCACCTGTTACCGAGGAACCGTACCGTCCCGGACCGTTCCAGCTCGCGGCTGTCGTTGCCGCACTGTGTGTTCTCATTCTCGTCATTGCTGCGCTCCGGCGACGGGTGCCCGGTCCCGCCGTCACCTGCGGGATCTTCGTTGCCATCGCTGTCCTAGCCTTGGCGGGCACGCCCTTTCCCGGGGTCGCATCGGCGCTGGTGCTGCCCGTCCTGCCCACAGTGATCGCCGTGCTCGTCACACTGGCTCTGCCCGCCGAGGCGCTCTGGTGGCGTCTTGCCGTGCTGACGGTCGGCGCGCTCCCCGGAGCGGTGCTGGGCGCCGGTGCGGTTCTCGTGTCGTTCGACGCGGGGTTGGTTGCCGGTGCCTCCGCTGCCGGCGCGTTCGTTCTCATCACGTTCGCGGCGACCGCACCGCTCTGGGAACCGGTCCTGCGGCCGACGAAGGTCTGGTTGTCCGCGGTCACCGCGGTGGTCCTCGTCCTGGTGTGCACCGCGACAGCCGGCTTCGTCAACCGGGACGGGGCGACGGATCAGCGTCAGGAATTCCTCTGGTACGCCCTCGACACCGACAACGGCACAGCGACCTGGGCATCCCCGGACGCACCTCGCTCCGAGTGGAGCGAGGGCTTGCTCTCCGCGTCCGCTTCGCCGCTCCCGGACCTGTTCCCGTGGCGTGGCGACCAATCGCTGTCGCAGGGTCCGGCGCCGGTGTCCGATCTGGCACCGCCCGACGTCGAAGTTCTCGAGGACACGAGTTCGGGTGGGGCGCGAGAACTCCGTCTGCGCCTGTCGTCGCCCAGAGGGGCTCACGCCGTGGGTCTGTGGGTCGACAGCACGACGGCAACGGTGCACGGTGCGACCGTCGACGGTCAGCGAGCCGAGCCGTCCTCCGACTTCGGATTCATGTTCTGGGCGCCGGGTCCGGAAGGCATCGAGGTCACGCTCACCCTGGGTGTCCTCACCGACCGACTCGGTGTCCGAGTCAGCGATCTCTCCGGTGACCTGTCGGTGGTCCCCGGATACGAACCGCCGACGGATCGGGTGGTGACGCAACCCGATGTCGTGGTCACCCGCACGCTCGAGATCTGAGCGCCGGACGTTCTGCCTACCGGATCAATCCCACTGGTGAACGGGGTTGCCCTCGAGCATGTTCCCCACGTACTCGCCCATCATCCCTCTGAGCGCGGTACGCCGGTCTTCGCCCGACGCTTCCCGCTTGGCGACGTGCTCGCGCTGCCACGCCGCGCCGGTCCTCCGGTTGCTGCACCGGCCCTCGATGATCCCGAGGTACCGATCGCGGGCTTTCGACGAGAGGCCGAACGCCTCGAGTCCCTTGTCGGCCAAGGGCAACAGACACCGCAGGACGAGTTCGTCGGCACCCACCCAGCCGATCTTCGGCCAGTACAGTCTGGCGTCGAGACCGAACTTCGCACCGAGGACCAGATTCTTCTCGGCCGCATCGAAACTCATCTGACGCCACAGCGGTTCTTCGGCGTCGACGAGCGCGCGAAGGGCGCCGTAGTAGAACGCCGCGTTCGCCATCGTGTCGAGCACCGTCGGCCCGGCGGGCAGCACACGGTTTTCGACGCGGAGGTGCGCTTGCCCGTCGCTGATGTCGTACACCGGACGGTTCCAGCGATAGATCGTGCCGTTGTGCATCTGGAGTTCCCGCAGTTCGGGAATCCGGCCGGCATCGAGTTCGGTCATCGGATCCGAATCGCTCACCTCGGGCAGCAGCGCCGTGAAGTAGCGGGAGTTCTCCTCGAAGAGGTCGAGGGGAGATTCGATCCAGCGCTCACCGAACCACACTCGAGGCCGCACGCCCTGGTTCTTCAACTCGAACGGGCGAGTGTCGGTGGCCTGTGCGAACAACGGGATCCGGCTCTCGTGCCACAGCGACTTGCCTGCGAAGAACGGTGAGTTGGCTCCGAGCGCAACCTGGACCCCGGCGAGACACTGCGCCGCATTCCAGTGCGGTGCGAAGTCCTCGGGTGCGACCCGCAGGTGCAACTGCAACGAGGTGCACGCCGCCTCGGGGACGACCGAATTCATGTCCTCGCGAAGAGATTCCACTTCGTCGGTCCCCGGAAGCGGTACGCCGTCCAGGTCCAGTTCGAGGTCTTCTCCGCGGGCCGCGAAAATCTGCTCGTTGAGAGCCTCGTAGCGCGGATTGGCGGTGATGCGGTCCCGTCCGAGGTGGTCGAGTTCGAGAGTGGGGAGCATCCCGATCATCACGAGTTGGGCATTGTGCCGGTGCATCCGGTCGGCGGCGCGCCGCAACGAAGACCGGAGAGACTCTTCGAGCTCGAGGGTCGCGTCACCGGTCAGCGGACCCGGCTCGACGTTCATCTCGACGTTGAACTGGCCGAGTTCGGTCTGGAAGACGGCGTGATCGTCGATCGCCTGCAGCACCTCGATGTTCGACATCGCGGGAGCCATGTCGTCCTGGACGAGGTTGAACTCGATCTCCATGCCGAGCTGCGGTTCCGGCGACGAATGCACGTCGACGAACATGTCCTCGCGCAGCATCCGCTCGAGCGCGCCGATGCAGTCGCGCACCTTACGGCGAAATGCCCGCCGGTCCGCGCCGGTGAACGAACGTGCCGAAATCTCGGTGCCCATGGAACCCCCGGTAGCGCTGACTTCTGTCTCGAAACAAGCCTAACGCTCGGCCGGACACCCGCAGGTGATCAGACCGCGCGGGAATGGCCCCAGTCGGCGACGACACCGCGGTTGCTGAGCCACGCGTTGGGATCGGTCTTCGTGCCGTCCTGGTCCCAGACCTCGAAGTGGAGGTGCGGGCCGGTGGACCAGCCGAGGTTGCCCACGGTTGCGATCTGCTGCCCGGCAGAGACACGTTCGCCGGCTGCGACCTGGTAGGTGTCGACGTGGCCGTAGACCGCCGTGGTGCCGTCGTCGTTGAGCACGCGGACCCACTGTCCGTATCCGGATGCCGCACCCGCGTCGAGCACGGTGCCGTCGGAGGCGGACATGATCGGGGTGCCGATCGGGGCGGCGATATCGATACCGCCGTGGTGCGCGCCCCAGCGAGCACCGAAATCGGAGGTGAGCGTGCCGGACACAGGCTGCACGGTGCTCGGCTTGATCGGGTTCAGACTGTCCAGCCAGTTGTTTCCACCGGCGAACTGGTCGACGAACTGGGTGACCTCGGCCGGAAGCTGCGGCGCGTCCTGCGTGGTCACACCGGGGATCTCGACACCGGCGGGCAGCAGGCCTTCGGGAAGCTCGAACGGGAGGGTGCCGGTGGTCGGAGCCTCCGTGTGGGCCGGAGCCTCGTGACCGGGATGTGCGGCGGCGGTGCCCGCGGTGAACTGGGCGCCGACGGCAAAGAAGGCACCGGTGGCTGCGGCGACGGTCGCGGCCTTCACCGGCGCGGACGTACCGGTGGGCTCCACGCGGTGACGGCCCTTATTGGACGGGGAAAAGGAAAAATCGATATCGAAAGCATTTTCTTCGCGTGCGAGCTGGTGCCGTCCCACAGTCATTTTCCCGTTCGTCGTCCCGATTTCGAGCTGGGCCTCCGGTGGCCCGTCGTTCCTGGCGACCCAAGGTAACAAAACGGTATAGGGATGCGCCAGCGTGACCTTCTCTTAATCTCAGGGTGCGGGACAACGGCCGATTCGACCGCGCCGAAGAAAGCCCCACAGGCGTTCGCTTCGCCCTCGGTACCTGCCGCCCGCTACACTCACAGCGCGCCATGATCCGGTCCGCCGCCTCACGCGCGCGCCCTCGTAGCTCAGGGGATAGAGCACCGCTCTCCTAAAGCGGGTGTCGCAGGTTCGAATCCTGCCGGGGGCACAGAAGAACGATCCGCCACCGGGCCCGAACTCTGCTTCGCGCAGAATTCCGGCCGGCGACGGATCGCTTTCGTACGGTGTGGCCGCCTACTTGAGCGTGCTACCGGCGTCGACGGTCAACGTCAGGCCCGTGACATACCGGGATTCGTCCGACGCCAGGAACAGCACTGCGTTGCTGATGTCTTCGGGTTCCACCCAGCCGATCGGCAGCACGTGCATGAACTGTGCCGCTACCTTCAGGTCGTCCGGTCCCGGATTCTCGAGGTCGGGCCGGAACATCTTCATGGCGCCCTCGTTCATGAACATCGGGGTGTTCACATTGGTGGGGTGCACCGTATTGACGCGGATGAAGTGTTCACCCAGCTCGACTGCGAACGAGCGCATCAAACCGACGACACCGTGCTTGGCCGCGATGTACGGGCCGGTATTCGGATAGGCCTTCAGCCCGCCCACCGAACTCGTCAGGATGATCGAGCCACCCTGCCCGCCCTCGATGATGTGGGGTACGGCTGCCTTCACCGTCTTCCAGACCCCGGACAGGTTGATGTCCTGCATTTCCTGCCAGTCGAACTCGTCGGTCTGGTGAAGCGGGGTTCCGCCCGTTCCGATCCCGGCGTTGGCGACGATGATGTCGAGCCGCCCCAATTGCGCGACCCCGTCGTCGACGGCGGACTTGACCGCGTCGAAATCGCGGACGTCGGCTTGCACCGTCACGATCCGCCGGTTCAGGCCCTTGACCGCCTCGACGGTCTCGGCCATGTCCTCCGGCGTGGCCGGTTCGATCAGTGCGTTGTCCCTGATCGGGCCGCAGATGTCCAGGGCGATGATGTCCGCGCCCTCTTGCGCCAATCGCACCGCGTGACTACGTCCCTGACCGCGCGCGGCACCGGTGACGAACGCGACCTTGCCTTCAACTCTTCCCGCCATGAACTCCCTCTCTCATTGCGCCCCGGGCGATGACCCGACGCGGTAACCATGGGACTGCCTCAGTCGGATTGTGTTCCGCTATCAGGGATTTCTGGTGTACTCGATGTTCAGCTCGACGAGTCCGCGGAGCAGGAAGGTGGGCTCGTAGAGGAACTTCCGGTCGTCTTCCGGGCCGTGTGCGCGGTCGCTGATGCGGATGTCGCTCATGCGGTCGAGCAACTTGTTGAGCGTGACGTGGCCTTCGATGCGGGCGAGCGGCGCGCCTGCGCACGTGTGCAGGCCCCGCCCGAATGCGATGTGATCGTGCGCGTTCTTGCGGTCGAGCCGGAATTCGTTCGGGTTCTCGAACTTTCGCGGGTCGCGGTTGGCCGCCGCAAGGCTCAGCATGACCACGGTCCCCGCGGGGACCTCGACATCGCCGATGGTGGTGTTCTTCTTCGCCAGGCGGAAGTCGACCTTGGTCGGACTGTCGAAGCGCAGCGACTCTTCCATGAAGGGTTTTACGAGGCTGCGGTCCTCGCGCAAGATCTTCTGGTATTCCGGTCGTTCGCAGAGCACCCGCAGCGCCGAACTGAGTAGCTTCGTCACCGTTTCCTGACCGGCGGCGAACAGGAAGGTCGCCGGCCGGACGAGTTCGAGCAGTTCCGGCGTGCTCCCGTCCGGATACGTTGCCGCCGCCAGACCGCTGAGAATGTCCCCGCGGGGTTCACGTCGCCGCTCGGCGAGGTAACCGGAGAAGCGGTCGTCGAGGTACTCGAGCGGATTGACCGCGACCGTTCTGTGGTCGAGTGCCCCCACCGGGATACCGGATCGCTCGGCGGCACCGAGTGCGAAACGGAACTCCTCGCGGTCCTCCTCCGGAACTCCCAGAAGATCTGTGATCGCCAGAGTGGCAAACGGTTTGGCGTACTGTCCGAGGAACTCGCAGTGCTCGTCATCGAAGAATTCGTCGAGCACCTGGTCCGCGAGCGACCACAGGTACTCCTCGTTTTCCTTCAGCCGCTTCGGTGTGAGGAGCCGGCCCAGCAACGAGCGTGCACGCGTGTGGTCGGGAGGATCCATCACGACCATGTGTTCCGAGATCGGAAAGAGGTGACGGTGCGCCGCGATCTGGTCCGTGATGTCGTCGCCCTCGGGTTCGAACGGCAACGGCGGAAACGGCCCGCCGATGGCGTTGACCGCGGAGAGCGCCTCGGAGTTCTTGAAGCCCTCGACAACCTCCGGATATCCGGTGACCACCATGACGCCGTAGTTCGGTTCGCGGAACACGGGATTCCGGCTTCGGAGGTGGTCGAAATAGTCGAAGGGGCTTTGCGCCAGGTCGCCGTCGGAGAAGTAGTCGGCTGAGGCGAGATCGGTCATCGGTTCACTGACCTTTCGGTGAACGAGTGGAGGTGGTGGAGGAGTCCTCGCGGATACCGATGGCCTGGCGCGGGCATGCACTCACGGCCGAGTGCGCCTTGGGCCACAAAGCTTCCGGTGGTGTCTCGTTGCACGTCGCGATGTCGTCGTCGGCGAGTTCGAAAATCTCGGGGGCGATCTCGACACACAACGCGTGGGCCTCGCACATATCGCGATCGATGTGCAGGCGCTTCGGTGGTCCCGTCATCGGGCGCTCCAAAGGGTGAAGTCGGGCCCGGACGGCGAGAGCACGCATTCGGCGTGAATGCCGTCCGATGTACGGTGAGTAACGGTGTTACCGGCGTCACGGTAACTCTGTTATCCGCCAACGGCAAGGGAATTCGTAGAAATGGAGAACACCGTTTTGCGCGACGGGGAGGACAGACTCCTCGACAGCGTCGTGGAACTGCTCGACGAGGGAGGATTCGAGGCGGTCCAGCTACGCGAGGTGGCCCGCCGCGCACGCATATCGCTGTCGACCGTCTACAAGCACTACGCCACCCGCGACGTCCTCATTCTTGCCGCGATCGAGCGCTGGATGGAGAGCAACCACTCGGCCCTCGTTCCGCAGACCCGTCACGCGGACGAGCCGTTGCACCCGGCCATGATGAGAGTCCTGCGCGCCATCTTCGAGCCGTGGGAAAAGCACCCGCACATGCTTCTCGCCTACTTCCAGGTGAGAGCCTCACCCGGCGGCGAAGGACTGCACATGCGCGGCTTCGATCCCGTCGTCCCTGTCGGCATGGCGGTCCTGTCCGACGTGGACCCCGGCTTCGTCGCCGAACTGAAGTCCATCCTGTCGAGCGTGGTCTACGGTCTGGTCGGACGCTGCCGCGACGGTGACATCGCCATCCACGACATCGTGCCCACCATCGACCGGACGGTCTTCTGGCTCACCACCGGCTACGAAGCGACGCTCAGGGGCAGCGAGTCGTGAGCGCGGCGCGGTCTCTCGAACGTCAGGACGGGCCGGCCAGTAGTGCTTGCTCGACCGCCGAGTCCACTCCGTCGAACCAGGGTTCACCGTGGCCCGGCAGAACGGTGCCGGCAGCGGTCTCCGCGAGAGCCGACAGCGACGCCAGCGCCTGAGCGCTGTCGGTCGTCGCGGCGCCCGCGACCACGTGCGGTCCTGTCTTACAGGTGTACGGGTCGAAGGTGACGAGGGCATCGCCCGAGATCACGGTATTCCGGTCCGGGAGGTGGAGGGCACAATGCCCGAACGTGTGACCGGGCGTGAACACCGCTCGAGGCCCCCCGGGAACACCGAGCCGAGCGCCGGTCTCGAACGGGGTCGTATCCGGGAGCCCCCGAACACCCAATGCCCCCACTGCCGTCATCCGGCCGAGGATCAGGAGCGATTTCGGGTAGCGGAGGGGATAGAGCAGGCGCGCACGCTCAGGCTTGTACCGGTACGGATGTGCGGCGAGATACTGCTCCCGCCGATGTGCCCGCACCGGAACCTGCCACGCGCGGTGCGCACGACGCGCCGAACCGACGTGGTCGAAGTGCGCATGGGTCAGCACGATCGCCCGCACGTCCTGCGGGGCGCGACCGATTTCCCGCAGGGCAGATTCGATGTGGCGCAACGTCGCGGGAAAACCCGTGTCCACCAAGGTGACGCCGTCGTCGTCCTCGACGAGATACACGTTGACGTGAGCGTGCTCGATCCTGTGCACGCCGTCGGCCACATTACGTTCGAACATGGGTCCTCCTCGGTCGGACGGGTGTCGTGCACGTGCGGGCGTCAGCCCTCGGGATTCTCCTGCGCCCGTTGTCCACGCAGTTGCCGCGCGGCGCCGTCGGCACCCTCCTGGTCGAGCGCGCCGAACATCTTGTCCACCTTCGCGCCGGGGGCTCGCGGTGGCAGCAACGGCGTAGACGGATCGGTCACCGCCTGGATCACCACGGGACGATCGGCGGCCAGCGCTGTGCGCCAGACTTCGTCGATATCTTCGGGCCGCTCGATGCGGATGCCTTCGAGGCCGAGCAACCGGGCATAGTCGGCATACGGGAACACCGGGACGTCCTGCGAGGCCGGGATCCGAGCGTCGCCTTCCATTTCTCTTTGCTCCCACGACACCTCGGCAAGGTCTCCGTTGTCGAGTACCAGGACCACGAACCTCGGGTCGGCCCAGTTGCGCCAGTGGTGGGCCACCGTCACGAGTTCGGAGTTGCCGCTCATCTGCATCGCACCGTCGCCCGCGAGCGCGATCACGGGTCGATCCGGCCGGGCGAGCTTGGCAGCGAGCCCGTAGGGAAGCGCGGACCCCATCGACGCCAGTGTGCTGGACAGGTGCGCCGGCACGCCCCGAGGCAGACGCAGCATCCGCGCATACCAGTACACGACCGAACCGACGTCGACCGCGACCTGAGCGTCCGACGGCAGGTGGTCGGACAGCGCGGCGACGACCGCCTGCGGATTGAGCCGATCCGGCTTCTCGGCGCAGCGCGCCGCCGCGATCCGGCGCCAGTCCTGCACCATGTGCGCGACTTCGTCGCGCCACGGCCGCCGGCTCTGCTCGAGTCGCGGAAGCAATGCCCGCAACGTCTCGATCGCATCACCGGGAAGCGCCACCTCGATGGGGTATTTCGCACCGAGATTCCGGGACTCGATATCGATTTGTACGGCCCGTGCCTGCCCGGGCGCGGGGTAGAACTCGGTCCACGGGTCGTTGCTGCCCACGATGAGCAAGGTGTCGCACCCCGCCATCAGGTCGGCGGATGCGGTGGTACCGAGGTGACCCATCACCCCGCAGGCCCACGGCTCGGTTTCGTCCACCACCGGTTTACCGAGCAGCGACGTGGTGACGCCGGCACCGAGTCGCTCTGCCACCTCCGCAATTTCGGCTGCGGCACCGTAAGCGCCCTGACCGACGAGCAACGCCACCTTCTCACCGGCGTTGAGTACGTCCGCGGCCCTGTCGAGATCGGCCTCGGCGGGAATCATGCGTGGCGAAGCGAACGCGGCGGTGCTGGGCACGAACCCGTGCGCGTGTTCGCGTTCCGGTGCGTCCGCCTGCTGGATGTCGTGCGGCACGATGACACAGGTGGGACTGGAGGTGGCCCGGGCGGTGCGGAACGCATTGTCGAGCGCGGGCCCGAGTTGCTCGGCACTGTCGATGCTCTGCACGTACTGGGCGCAGACGTCCTTGAACAAGGTGGGCAGTTCCACCTCCTGCTGGTAGCCGCTCCCCTGTGCGGAGGTGACCACCTGGCCGACGATCGCGACCACCGGTTTGCTGTCGAGCTTCGCGTCGTAGAGACCGGTGAGGAGATGGATGGCACCGGGGCCTTGGGTCGCGAGGCACACCCCCACCTCACCGGTGTATTTGGCGTGGCCGGTGGCCATGAACGCCGCCATCTCCTCATGGCGTGCCGTCACCAACTCGATGTGGTCGGATGCCCGGTCGAGCGCGGCGAGGACGGGATCGATCCCGTCCCCGGTGTACCCGAACACCCGGCGCACTCCCCATTCCTTCAGCCGGTCAACGATTCCGTCGGCCACATTGGGCATACGCGTCTCCTGTTCTGCGGTCGGGCGAGCGGATCGCGGTTCGGGTTCCCGGTGCAACAGCACCGAAACCTCACCACCCGTCCTGTCCGAGAAGGCGGACGCGCCCGCGACTACCGCGGGCTGTACATGATCATCGCAACGCCCACGAGACACACGAGCGCGCCGGATACATCCCACCGGTCCGGCCGGAATCCGTCCACGACCATGCCCCAGGCCAGGGAACCGGTGACGAACACACCGCCGTACGCCGCGAGAATGCGTCCGAAGTTGGCGTCCGGTTGCAGGGTCGCCACGAAACCGTATGCACCCAGTGCGATCACACCCGCGCCGACCCAGATCCATCCCCGGTGCTCACGCACCCCTTGCCACACGAGCCAGGCGCCGCCGATTTCGAACAGCGCGGCGACAGCGAAAAGCAGGAGGGACTTCAGGATCGTCACGGCGACACCCTAATGCTCGCCGGTACCCGGCGAGCCTCCCCCGTGACCGGAATCAGGGTGCGTCGGTCACAGTTCGTCGATGGAGACCACGCCGTCCTGCAGCGCGCGGGCCAGGAGCGAGGTCTTCGTGGGCGCGGCGCGGCCCACGCGTGCGTACTTCTCGCGAATGCGCACGATGTGAGTGCTCACGGTGGCGGCAGTGACGTACAGGCGCGAGGCGGCCTCGGACTTGGATTCACACACCAGCCACTCGCGGAGGATCTCGATTTCACGGGCCGTCAGTGCCGGCTTCCGGTAGGTCGGGGTCTTGTCGAGCATGCTGGTCATGGCGTATCCCTCTGTAGGCAACGATCGACCGAGCACGATCCCCCGACGAATCCTTCTCGGTCGGGAGAACGCTACAGCGAGATGCCGGTCGTCCCCAGCCCCATGTTCTCCTGCCCATGAAACGAGGGGCATCGTCAACTTCGCGTAGTCGATGTTCCTCCGGTGGACACCAGAGCGCCGAGGGACACCGGGCGGCCCTCACGGTCGAGTTCGATCCGGCGTACCTCGGCGTCGTCTCGCAGGAGCACGGTCACCAGCGCAGTACGTCCCGGAGGAAGAACCCGGACGGTCGCCGATCCGGTCCACACGGCGTCCAGGCAATCCACCACGGCACGATGCACCCGATGACGCACCGAGGCGGGCGCGTCGTCCATTCCCTTGTCGTCGAGCATGACCACTTCCACTCCCCGCAGACGCGCCGCCTGTGCGGCTTCCACGATCGCGGGATCCTGCAGCGCGGGTGCCCGCAGCATGTCCCGCAGACGTGCTTCGAGGAGAGCGCACTTCGTTCGGTCCTCGTCCCCGAGCGGCTCACCGGACGCGAGGAGAGCGAGCATCGGCCGGGCCAGAGCATCGAGCCGGTCGAGTTGCGCGTCGCGTTCCTCGAGAAGAGCGGCGGTGGCGGATTCCCGTGCGACCCGGCGTGTGGACTGCTCTCGAAGGACGTAGATGGAGCGCGCCAGCGGCCGGATCGTGTACGCGAACACCGTGCCCATGAGCACCGGTCCGGCATTGATGACAGAAACGCCCAGGGCGTAGGCCGCCCCCGGTCCTTCCGTCGCTCCCCACACCGCCGCGGTGAGCAGCATCAGGATCAACCCGATCCACGCGAGGAGCATGCGTCCTCGTACACACATGAACACCAGGATCGCCGCGGACATCCCGAAGGTCCACAGTTGCACGGGCTGCTCTGTAGGGCCGGGCGGGACCACCGAGAAGAGAGCACCGCACGACACCGCTCCGGTACACATGAGCGCCAGCGCCGGGCGCAGCGGCAACGGATCCCCTTCGACCCTCACGAGCACGAAAGCCGCCGCCACGCACACCAGCACCGCAACGGCCATCGGCCAGACGGACTCGACGCGGTCGACGTTGTACGCGGCGAGCAGGACGCAGGTCACCGCATACAGTCCCGCGAGCGCGCGTGCTGGCGTGCTGTGCATGTGCAGAAGATCCGAGACGGTCGCATTCGCACCGGTCACGTCGTCTGCTCCCGCCACGACAGGGACACCATGGTTCCGGAACCGGGCACCGAGCGCACGTCCGCGGTTCCACCGGAAAGCTGGTTCATCCGCGCACGGATACTGACACTGACCCCGAGGCGGTTCTGCGCCACGACGTCCGGGTCGAACCCGCAGCCGTCATCGACGACACGGACGTCCAGCCTGCCCGGCCCAGCGTCGATCAGCACCGACCGTGTCGCGGCCGGTCCGGCGTGCCGCACGCTGTTGCGGACGGCTTCCCCGAGAGCCGCAGCGATGACGCGGACCGGTTGCGCCGGAAACAGCGCCTTCTCGTCGCCGGGCGAGATGCACGCGGAGACAGCGACCTCCTCGTCCGATTCGACGGCAGCGGTGCGCAGTCGGGATACGGCCACATGCGCGGCCAGCATCTCGTCGTCGTCGCCACGGCGTCGGAGATTGTCGAGTTCGGCCAGCGCGCGTTCCGCCTGCGGAACGACGGATTCGTCGGGTGCACGACGGGCCGCCGCGAGCAGCGTGGACATCACCCGATCGTGGACGAGCGCAGCGAACCTTTCACGTTCACGGTTCCGGGCCTCCAGCGCGGCGGTTGCTGCCACTTCGGCGTGGGTCGCGGCAACGGTCTCGTCGAGCGTGCGCCCGGTGCGGAGGCCCACCACGGCCGCCGCGAGAAAGACGGTGCAGAAAACGAGTCCGAACGCGACGTCCGGGAGCAGGTTCTGGCCGAACGGAGCATCACGGACGGTGTGGTCGGCGCTCTGTGCGAGCAGGATCGCACACACCATGTGCAGGAACGCCCAGGGAGGCCGCCACGCCACCACGGCCGCGAACGAGGCAAGGCCGGGGAAAGAACTGAACCACAGGGTGTGGTCCTGTGGGACGACCGATCCGTTCCAGGCGGGGAACCACAGAGCCAACGCCACGAGGTAGAGGATCGCGTTCGCCGCCGCGAACTGCTTCATCCTATGGGCACCGCTCCACGACGCGGAGAAACCGAACGCTGCGCTCGACCCGAAAATCAACGTCACGGCCAGCGGCGTCCACCACGCGGCGGTCAGATCCGCCTGCCCGATCAGCTCGCCGAAGACCAGCAAGAGGTAGCAGACGTATCCGATTGCGATGAACCGCGCGAACATTCGCAGGAGGCGATCGGCGGCCGCGGTCCCCCCGACGGAGATCCGGTCAGCCACGACGACGGGCATCGTGGCGCTCCGGAATCGGTAGCCACCCGTCCTCGATCGCACGCTTGTACAGGTCGGTCTTGGTGGGAGCGGGCCGGCCGGCTTCGGCGTACTTCGCCCGAATCCGTTGCAGATAGTCGTTGACGGTCTGCGGGGCGAGCCCGGTCATCCGCGCGACACGATCCAGTTTCTCCCCCGATGCGTACAGTTCGAGCACCTCGAGCTGCCGGGGACTGAGGCCGACGTCGCCGAGTTCGGGATCACCGTCGATCGCAGCGGCCCACTCGGTGCTCGCGATCTGCCCGCCCGACGCGGCGACCCGGATCGCCGCGACCACCGCCGCAGCGGGTTCCGACTTGCGGACCACGCCGAGAACTCCCGCGCGCGCCGCGGACCGCAGCAGAAAAGGGTTCTCGGCACCGGTGAAGATGAGCGTTTCGAGTCCTACCGCCCGCAACTGTTCGACATTGTCCTGCGGCGACGACCCGTCGGCCAGCCGCAGGTCCAGCACGACGAGATCGAAGTCGGTGTGTTGTGCGAGCAGTGCGGCCACGGTCGGGGCCGCACAGACGAGGTCGAGATCCGGCTGGTCGGCGAGCATCGCCGCCAATCCCAGAGCCACCGATTCGTGGTCTTCGACAAGCCCGACCCGGCGGACGGGAGCAGAACTTTCGGCCATGACAGCCCTCCCGATTGCCTGATGTCGTATGCAGAACGAACGGTATCAGCCCGCGTCGGTACCTTCTCTGCGCACGGACGCCGGGTCGAGATCGTCGCGCAGCCCCTGCCAACTCGTGTGCCGCAGCCGGCCACCGTCCGTCCACCCCTGAAATCGCACTTCACCCACCAGTTCGGGACGCAGCCAGACCGCGTCTCGACTCTCCGCCCGCGGCACCTCGTCGGAGAACGGGCTCGTCTTCCGCCCCAGCCTCCGCATCGCATTCGTCAGTTCCGTGAGGGTGTGCTCGTCGAATCCGGTGCCGACCTTTCCCACATACACGAGACGGTCGCCGTCGTACACCCCGAGCAGCAAGGATCCGAAAGTCGCGGAGCGATTGCCTTTTCCCGGCCGGTAGCCACCGACGAGGACCGATCGGGTGAGCCAGTTCTTCTCCTTGATCCAGGCGCGCCCCCGCTTTCCCGGCAGATACACCGAGTCGCGACGCTTGGCGATCACACCTTCCCACCGCGCGTCCCGACTGCGACGGAGTGCCTCGGCCCCGTCACCGGGCAACTGGTCGGGGACGGCCAGCCCGTCGGTCGCGGCGGCGAGAGCGCCGAGCACCCGGCGCCGGTCGTCGTACGTCTTGCGCAGCAGTGACACCCCGTCCAGGTAGAGCACGTCGAAAACCCGGTACTCCGCTTTCACCCCTTGCTGCAGGCGCGAAAAGCTGGTCACGCCTTCAGGATCGACGGCCACGATCTCACCGTCGAGCACCGCGTCGTGCCCTTCGAGGATCTTCGCCAACTCGGCGAGCGGAGGGTATTCCCCCGTGATGTCGCGTCCCGATCTGCTGTGAAGGCGCAATGTGCCGTCGCAGACCTCCGCGATCGCACGATAACCGTCCCACTTGCCTTCGAAGGCCCAGTGTTCGGCGTCCAATCCGGCTACCTCGCCGGCAGTCGCCAGCATCGGAGCGATGTCCCGCGGAAACGCGGACGCGCGGGCACCCGACGACTGTTCCTTCATACGGTGTGCCAGCCACTGATCCCTCTCGGTACGGATCAGTGCATACCGTCCGTCTATCCGGCTCCCGTGCAGGTGGACGATCACCTCGTCGTCGCGCCATTTCTCGGTCTCGTAGGTGCCGGTGTCCCAGATGGTCATGGTCCCGCCGCCGTATTCGCCTTTCGGGATCGTGCCGTGGAACGTGAGGTATTCGATCGGGTGGTCCTCGGTGTGGACGGCGAGATGATTGCGACCGGTACTGTCGGGCAGGTTCTTCGGGACCGCCCACGATGCGAGGACCCCGTCGCGCTCGAGGCGCAGATCGAAGTGCAGTCGCCGCGCATGGTGTTCCTGGATGACGAACCGGTCGCCGGAACCGTCCCGCGCGACACCGTGCGGCACGGGTTCGGGAGTGCGCGACGCGTCGCGTTTGCTCCGGTACGCCTCGAGCGCGTCGGAGGAACCCCGGCTATCCAGTGGTGGATCGAGGCCTTCGAGCAGGTCGCCGTATTCGCCGAGGCGGTCGAGCACCTCGTCGAACCGGAGGTGCCGCAGGTCCGGGTCGTCGAGTTCGTCCCACGCGCGCGGCGCCGCGACCCACGGCTCCTCGCGTCCACGCAGCGAATACGGTGCGACGGTGGTCTTCGCCCCGTTGTTCTGACTCCAGTCGACGAACACTTTTCCGGGCCGCACCGACTTCGACATCGTGGCGGTCACCAGGTCGGGGTACGCGGACGCGAGGTTGGTCGCGACCTGCTTGGCGACGGTCGATGCCCCAGAGGTGCTCAGTATCCGATCGAGCGGGACATACAGGTGAATCCCCTTGCTGCCACTCGTGACCGGATACGCCGTCCAGCCCAGTTCGGCCACGGTGTCGCGGACGTACCGGGCCACGACCGCGCATTCGGGTAGGCCCGCGCCGGGCCCCGGGTCGAGGTCGAACACGATCCGGGTGGCGGGACCGGCGTGGTCGCCGTCGAACCGCCATTGCGGAACGTGCAATTCGAGCGCGGCCTGTTGCCCGAGCCAGACGAGGCTCGCGGCCGAATCGAAGAGCGGGTACGTGACCCGGCGTTGCTTGTGGTGCATAGTGCGGCGGTCGATCCATGCCGGGGCGTGCTCGGCCAGGTTCTTCTCGAAGAACGCCGGTTCGTCGACACCGTTGGGCCAGCGTTTCCGGGTACCGGCCCGGCCCACCACGTGCGGGAGCATCGCGTCGGCGACGGCCTCGTAGTAGGCGATGACGTCGCCCTTCGTCGTGCCGGTCCGCGGATACAGCACTTTGTCGGTATTGGTGAGCGTGATGCGGTGCCCGTCGACCGTGCGTGTCGGCATCACCTCATAATGCCGTGCCCGTGCCCGCATCGGCCGGATTGCGGGCGAGTTCAGTCCCGTAAGCGCAGATCCACGGGCTGGCCGTCGGAGGGGAACGGCAGGGACGTGAAGTTCAGCGGCGCGACGTAGCCGGGATCGACGTCCCAGTCGAAGCGCAGCAGCAGATGATGCATGATCGCTTTGATCTCGGCGCCGGCGAAGTGCATTCCCAGGCATTTGTGCACACCTCCGCCGAACGGCTCCCAGGCATAACGATGCACCTTGTCTTCGCGCCGGTGCTCCGCAAAACGTTCGGGGTCGAATCGTTCGGGATCCGGCCAGTACTGCGACATGTGGTGGGTGAAGTGCGGTGCCACTGCGGCGTACGTTCCCGCGGGCACGAAATGCCCCTGCACCTCGGTGTCGCGCACCGCCCGGCGCGCCATGACCGGCACGGGGGCAACGATGCGGAGGCACTCCTTCATGACCAGATCGAGACCGACCAGACCGTCGAGGTCCCCGTAACCGGGTGTCGATGTGCCCAGTGCGAGGGACTCCGCCCGGCACTTCTCCCGCCACTGCGGATGCTGGCCGAGGTACTGCATCATCGTGGAGAGGGTGATCGTGGACGTGTCGTGTGCGGCCATCAGCAGGAAGATCATGTGGTCGACGACCTCGTCGTCGCTGAAGCGTTGTCCTGCTTCGGATTCGATGTGGCAGAGCACGGAGAACAGGTCGTCGGTCTCGTGGGTGCGGCGCGCCGGGAGGTACCGGCGGAAGAACTCTTCGAGGAGACGGCGGCCGTCGAGTCCCCGCTTCCACCGCGTGCCGGGGACGGGATAGCGGATCACCGAGGTCGCCGCTTGGACGCAGTCGACGAAAGCCTTTTTGATTGCGTCGATTTCACGCTCGGTACTGCCTTCCGCCCCGCCCATGAAGATGTCCGTGGCGAGATCGAGCGTGAGTGTCTTGAGCTCGGTGTAGGCACGGAACCCGTCGGTGGGCACCCACGCGTCGAGTGCGGCACCGATGGCCGGGTGGAGGGCGTCGACCGTCTTCTCGAGGCGTGCGCGAGTGAACGCCTGCTGCATGATCCGGCGGTGCCGCAGGTGTTCGTCCGAGTCGAGCAGCATGAGGCCGCCGTGGAAGAAGGGACCGATCAGCGCCGACCAGCCGTCGCTGTTCACAAAGGCACGATCCTTGTTCTGGAGCACTTCCTGGCACGCGTCGGGACCGAGGACGGCAACCCAGCGTCGGCCGATCATCGTGAACCACGAGACCTCGCCGTAGAGGTCCCACCGCTTCTGCATCATCGTCAGCGGATCGCGGATGTACTCGAGCGCGTGCCCGACGAGGGGCGGACCCGCGTGGCCCGGAATCGGGTGCAACTGCGAGTCGGCGGGTGGAGCGGCCAGGATCTTCGTCACGATGAACCCTCATTCCGGAATTGATCTGACAGGGCGCTCTGTCAGATTCTTTGTAGTGTGTGTCACACCGATCCCGTCTGTCAAGATCGGGGTATGACTTCTCCTACGCCCCGCCGGTATGCGGGCCTGACCGGCGAGCAGCGCGCGGCATCACGGCGCGAGAGCCTGCTCGAGGCAGGGTTGGAGGTGTTTGCGGCCGCCGGGCAGAGCGGCGCCACCATGACCGCCATCTGCGCTCAGGCCAAACTGACCGAGCGCTACTTCTACGAAAGCTTCACCAGCAGAGACGAACTGCTACAGCAGGTGCTGGACCGGATCGCCGACGAAATCCGCGATGCCGGCCTGAGCGCACTGCGGACGAGCACCGGAACGCTCGAGCAGCGGGTCCGCAACGCGATCACAGCGTTCGTCACCATCCTCACCGACGATCCGCGCAAGGGACGGGTCGCGATGATCCAGTCCGCTGCGTTCGAGCCTCTGCGCTCGCATCGCCGCGCGGCCCTGCGCGGATTCGCCCAGATGGTCGCGGACGAAGCGACGCTGATGTACGGAGACCGGGCGTGGCCCCCGCATCAGGGTGAGATCAACGGACTGCTGTTCGTCGGCGGCCTGGCCGAGCTGGTGACCGCGTGGCTGAACGACGAAATCACGATTACTCCCGAGGAAATCGTCGACGCGGCGACTCACCAGTTCACGTCCACGGCCCATCGCTGACATAGCCGGGTTCCGGGGGTGGTTACCCTCCGCTGCGATCCTTCACAAGCGACTCGCGACAGTGCTACGTTGCGCACACGACCGCGGAGGGAGCCGCCGTGTCCACACGTACTGTCGCTCGCCAATGCACCCTGTGCGAAGCGCACTGCGGAATCCTCGTCACCGTCGACGACGACAGGGTCACCCGCATCGAGGGGGATCCCGACGACGTGCTCTCACACGGATACATCTGCCCGAAGGCCACCGCGCTCGCAGATCTGCACTACGACCCGGACCGGCTGCGTCGCCCGATACGGCGGGTCGGCGACGGCTTCGAGGAGATCGGCTGGGATGAGGCGTTCACCCTGGCAGGAAACCGGTTGCGCGCTGTCCAGCGGCGGCACGGCCGCGACGCGATCGCGATGTACCTGGGCAACCCCGCGGCACACAGCTCCTCTGTCCTCTACGGGATCGCCCTGCGTATCGCCCTCCTCACCAGGAAGTTCTACTCGGCGTCCTCGATCGACCAATTCCCGCAGGAGTTCGCAGCGTGGAAGATGTTCGGCTCGAACGTATTGATGCCGATCGCAGACGTCGATCGCACCGACCGCCTCCTGATCCTGGGAGCCAACCCCGCAGTGTCCAACGGCTCGGTCACCACCATGCCCGACGCCCGCGGACGTATCGCCGCGATTCGTCGCCGCGGCGGCTCCGTGGTTGTCGTCGACCCACGGCGTACCGAGACGGCGCGGCTCGCAGACGAACACGTCGCGGTCGCCCCGGGCGGGGATCCGTACCTGCTGCTCGGAATGCTGCACACGATCTTCGCCGACGGTATCCGCCGGGCTCCCGGCACCGTGCCCCTGGCCGGCACGGAGGAATTGGCCCAGCTCGCCGCGGCCTGCTCACCCGAGAAGATGGCGCCGCGCGCCGGGGTGGAGGCGGATACGATCCGACGACTCGCCCGCGACCACGCTTCGGCACGGTCCGCGGTCGCATACGCCCGCATCGGTGTCTGCCATCAGGTCACCGGCACCCTCACCCACTGGCTGGTGAACACCCTCAACGCCGTAACCGGAAATCTCGACCGGCCGGGCGGCCAGATGTTTTCCTCACCTCCGATCGACGCGACGCGTCTTCTGCGGCGACTCGGTTCCGGATACGGCATGTGGAGCAACCGCACCGGCGAGCACAAGTCGTTCCGCACGGAACTGCCGGTGGTGGGCTTGGCGGACGAGATTCTCGGTGACGCAAAGGATTCCGCCGGGCCGGTCCGCGCTCTGGTCACCTACGCCGGAAACCCGGTGCTGTCCACCCCGCACGGCGGCCGTCTCGACGAGGCCCTCGACAGCCTCGACTTCTTCGTCGCGGTCGACATGTATCTCACCGAGACATCCAGGCACGCCGACCTGATCCTTCCGCCGGTATCCCACCTCGAACGGGACGAGTTCGATTTCCTGTTCCCGGTCTTTTCCGTCCGGAACAACGCACGGTTCAGCGCACGGGTGTTCGAGCCTGCGGCCGACGCGCTCGAGGACTGGCAGATCATGTCGCGCCTGACTCTCGAGGTACTTCCGCTTCCCTTCCGGAGGTGGTCGGCTGGTCCTTTCCGCGCTCTGCTCGGCAGACTCAGCCCGCTACGGCTGAGCGCGGTCGGCGTCCTGTCCGGACCGCACGGAGTCCTGCGTCGCGGGCGTCGAGGATTGACACTCGGGCGGATCCGGCGCGCCCGCGGCGGAATCGACCTCGGGCCGCTGCAACCACGGCTCCGGTCCCTGGTGGCTACGCGGGATCGCCGCGTGCACGTGGCGCCGCCGGAGTTCGTAGAGGAGACACGTCGCCTGCTCGCCGAAGCCGAGAACGACTCCCGGGGAGAGGAATTCGATCTCCGGCTGATCGGGCGACGCCACCTGCGATCGAACAACTCGTGGCTGCACAACATTCCGACCATGGTGAAGGGCCGAGACCGGTGCACGGTCCTGATGCATCCCGACGACGCGGCGTCCCGGTCGCTCGTGCACGGTCAGCCGGTGACAGTGCGCTCCCGAATCGGGAGCATCGTGGTGCCCGTCGAGGTCAGCGACGACATCCGGGCCGGCACAGTCGCCATCCCGCACGGGTGGGGTCACGCCGAGAAGGGCGTCGGCTGGTTCACCGCCGCCGCGCATCCCGGTGCCAACGTCAACCTGCTGCACGATCCGGCGGTCACCGATACGTTCACCGGCAATGCCGCGGTGAACGCGACGATGGTGAACGTCGCCGCGACGGCTTCTCCTGCGACGTCGAGAGCCTTGTAGTACGTCGTGACGGCTGGTACGTCGTTCCTAGTTTCCGCCGTATACCGGGAACACGCTCGACGCGCCGTAGTCACGGGCGCGAAGTTCGCGGAGCGCAGTCATGTCCGGTTCTTCGATCACGAAGTCGACGTCGGCGTTGGAGCGCATGTGGTCGGGGTTCTCGGTCTTCGGCAGTGACACTGCGCCCAGCTGCAGCGTGTACCGGATACACAGCTGCGGCACAGAAACGCCGTACTTGCCGGCCATCGCCTGTACATCCGGATTGCGCAGGATCTCGCCGTGTGCGATCGGCGAGTACGCCTCGACGAGGATGTTCCTGTTGCCGCAATACGCGATCAACTCGCTCGGCGTGTTGCCCGCGTGCACCAGCACCTGGTTCGCGTGCGGGACCGAAGCACTACCCGCCAGGAGCTTTTCCAGGTCTTCCTCCAGGAAGTTCGAGACGCCGATCGCCCGGAGCTTGCCTGCCCGATGGGCGTCCTCCAGCGCGCGCCACGCTTGGCGGTTGCCGTCGGTGTAGTCGCCGCCGCGGAAGTCTTTCCAGGGTTGCGGGCTGTGGATCAGCATCAGGTCGATGCGTTCGAGACCGAGCGCATCCAGCGAGCCGTCGATCGCGGCCGCGGCAGCGTCGTAGTCCTTGATCTCTGCCGCCAGTTTGGTCGAGACGAACAGTTCCTCGCGTCCGATTCCGGAGGTGCGGACACCCTCGCCGACTCCGCGCTCGTTCCCGTAAGCCTGCGCGGTGTCGATGTTGCGGTAGCCGATCTCGATTGCGGCTCGCACCGCGTCGGCGGCCTTGTCGTTGTCGATGAACCAGGTTCCCAGTCCCAGCTTGGGGACGGTGACGCCGTTCGAAAGCGTGTAGGTCTCGTTCAGGATGCTCATGAGTTTCTCGCTCCGTTCCTCGACAGCTCGCCGCACGCATCGTCGGTGACGGTCGGAGCCATCAACTGACGTTCTCGCCGCCTGCAGAAAGCGACGTGCGGGAACCACGAATCCGCGTGGGCGCCGTGCCGGTACTCCCGCACTGTCAAGCTTCCCCGCACGGAGGCCGTGGTGTGCATGATTGGCAAAACAACGGAGCTGCAGACGGAGCGATCACGACCCGGCGACGAGGCGCCACCACGGCGGGGGCGTCGAAAGAAGGCAGGTGCGGCGCAAGAAATCCGGCGCAGAAGAATAGCGGGAGCGTGCGCGGTCAGCCGGAGAGTCGCGCGAATGTGTCGAGCGACGCCTGCAGGTCGCCCTGAAGCGCGCGAGCGACTCCCGACCCGATGGGTCCGAACAGCGGCGCTCCCCCGAGGTCGATCTTCATCGTCAGACGAGACCCTTCGCCGGCGGCGGTGACGGCGAGTCGCATCGAGAACTTCGTCCCGGCCTTGCCGGTTCCGCGGAGCACCACGTGGTGCGGTGCGTCGAGTTCCACGACCGTCCACGTGACGCGGTTGCGCAGCCCCTTGACCGACACCACCGACTGCAGGGTCGTGCCCGCGGTGAGGGTGTCCGGGAGTTCGCTGCGCCAGCCGTCGTGGATGGTCAGCCACTCGTCGAAGCTCTGCAGCCGGGATGCCTTCTCCCACGCGCGGTGCGGGTCCATGGGGAGTTCGGTCGACACCTCGAGTTTTGCCATGAGCGGCAGCCTAGACGACCGGCACCGTGGCGGGCCGTACGCGACCGAAGGCCCGTCCCCTTTCGGAGCGGGCCTTCGGATCGTCAGGGCGTGCCGGGCAGAGTCAGTGGGAGACAACCTTCTCCACGCCGACGCCGGTCAGCGAGCGAACTTCCATCTCGGCCTGCTTGTAGGGATCTTCCGGCTTGCCGCGGCCCAGGTACGTGCCGACGATGCCGAGCAGGAAGGCGAGCGGGATGGACACGATGCCGGGGTTCGACAGCGGGAACCAGGAGAAGTCGGCGTCGGGGAACATCGCGGACGGGCTGCCGGACACGGCGGGCGAGAACACGATCAGCACGAGGCAGCTGATCAGACCGCCGTAGATGCTGAACAGCGCACCCGTGGTGTTGAACTTCTTCCAGAACAGCGAGTACAGCAGCGTCGGCAGGTTCGCCGAAGCGGCAACCGCGAAGGCGAGTGCGACCAGGAAGGCGATGTTCTGTCCCATCGCGAGAATGCCGAGAACGATCGAGACCAGGCCGATCACCACAACGGTGATCCGCGAGACGCGCACCTGCTCGTCCTCGGTGGCGTTGCCGCGCTTGATGACACTGGCATAGATGTCGTGGGCGAACGACGCCGACGCGGTGATGGCCAGCCCCGCGACCACGGCGAGGATCGTGGCGAATGCGACCGCCGAGATCACTGCCAGGAACACCGTGCCACCGAGTTCGAACGCGAGCAGCGGGGCCGCGGCGTTCTCCTTGCCCGGTGCGTTGAGGATGACGTCCGGACCGACCAGGGCGGCAGCACCGTAACCGAGAACCAGCGTGAACAGGTAGAAGCCACCGATGAGCGCGATTGCCCACGTCACGGAGCGACGAGCTTCCTTCGCGGTGGGCACCGTGTAGAAGCGCATCAGCACGTGCGGCAGGCCGGCGGTACCGAGCACCAGAGCGAGGCCGAGCGAGATGAAGTCGATCCGCGACATGTCGCTGATGCCGTACTTCGCGCCCGGGGCCAGGACGTCACGCTGGGCGACAGCCTCGTTCGCGGAACCCGACACCATGGCCTGTGCGTCGGCGAGGAGCTGAGAGAAGTTGCCCCGCACCGCGACCAGCACGAGCACGAACATCACACCTGCACCGGCGATGAGGAGCACCGCCTTGACCATCTGCACGTAGGTCGTGCCCTTCATGCCGCCGATCAGCACGTACACGATCATGAGCACACCGACGACGGCGACGACGACCGCCTGCCCCGTCTTGCCTTCGATGTCGAGCAGGAGCGCAACGAGACCACCCGCACCGGCCATCTGGGCCAGCAGGTAGAACAGCGACACCGCGAGGGTGGACAGCGCCGCGGCCATACGCACTGGCCGTTGATTGAGCCGGAAGCTCAGCACGTCGGCCATCGTGAAACGGCCGGTGTTGCGCAGGAGTTCGGCGACGAGCAGCAACGCGACGAGCCACGCGACCAGGAAGCCGATCGAGTAGAGGAAGCCGTCGTAGCCGTAGACAGCGATGGCACCCGCGATACCCAGGAAGGACGCTGCCGACAGGTAGTCACCTGCGATGGCGAACCCGTTCTGCGGGCCGGAGAACTGCCCGCCACCGGTGTAGAAGTCGGACGCCGTCTTCGTGGTCCGGCTGGCACGGATGACCAGGCCCATGGTGACGACGACGAACGCGAGGAAGATCGCGATATTGAGGAGCGGGTTACCGATGTCGGTGGTGCCCTGTGCGAGAACGCTCACTGCTGCGGTCCTTCCAGCTCGGTACGGATCGCAGCGGCACGGCCGTCGAGCTGACGACCGGCGAACTTCACGTACACCCCGGTGATGATGAAGGTGGTCAGGAACTGGGCGAGTCCCAGCAGGAGCCCGATGTTGACGTTACCGATGACCTTGGTGGCCATGAAGTCGGTCGCGTAGGTCGCGAGCAGAACGTACAAGGCGTACCAGGCCAGGAAGAACGCCGTCACGGGAAACACGAACCGGCGCAGGCGACTGCGCAGTTCCTGGAACTCCGGGCTTTCCTGCATGTCGACGAACTCTTGCGGCGTCGGAACACGCCGCTGGGGTACGTCGCTCTCGCTGGGAGGTGCTGTGGTCACTGCCGACTCCTTGGTCGTACGTGTGAGGTGTAGTGCTCACACACGCTAATGAGACGGCGATCACACAAATAGAGGGGTGAGCCGACTGCACGCCGAACTGTCGAGCGATGCGACGAACGGTCAGCTCACTGCGACGAACGGCGGTCGTCGAACGCTCCGAGTTCCCGATCCCGGCCCATGCCCAGGCGTTCGGGCACGTGCATCCGCGAGAACGTACGGCCCACATCGGCCGGAATCCTCGTCCGCGTAGCAAGACTCACGGTGATCATGGTCAGGAACGCGAGCGGCACACTCGCCGCAGCCGGGTATTCCGACAGCACCGCCGGCCACCCCTCCGCGGTCGCCGGATCGAACCGCACCACGATCGACATCAGGGCGGCACCGCCCGCGACGGCGCCGCCCACCACCATGCCCGCGGCGGCACCGATTGCCGTCAGCCCGCGCCACCAGATCCCCAGTACGAGCAACGGACACAACGTGGACGCGGCGATCGCGAAGACCTGGCCCACCGACCGCGACAGGTCCAGGGACGTCACCGACAACGCGAGCACGAGCGGCACGACACCGGCGAGCACCGCCGCGAGCCGGAAGTCACGGACCCGCCCGCGCAACACGTCGGTGGACAGCACCCCCGCCACGCTCACCAGCAGACCCGACGACGTGGACAGGAACGCCGCGATCGCACCCGAGGCCACGAGCGCCGCGACCAGTTGCCCGCCCCACCCGGACAGCACCGACCCGGGCAGCAGCAGTACCGCGGCGTCGGAGCGGCCGGTGATGAGCAGTTGCGGGACGTACAGCCGGGCGAAGACCCCGAGAACGGTGGGGAACAGATAGAACAGCCCGAGGAGCCCGATCACCGCGAGCGAGGTCATGCGGGCGGCACGTCCGTCGGGGTTGGTGTAGAAGCGGACGAGTACGTGCGGCAACCCCATGGTGCCGAGGAACGTCGCGAGCATCAGTGAGTACACCTGGAACAACGGGTGCGCGCCGCCCGCGCCGATCCCGGCGCCGGGTGCGGCCCAGGCGTCGTTGTCCGACGGAGCGCCCGCCACCACGGGGACCGGCGACCCCGCCTCGAGCACCAGCTGGGTTCCGGCCCCGAATTCGTGTTCTCCCGGTGCAAGCTCGATCACGCCGGAGACGGGCACACCGTCCACGTCGCCCCGGGCCGTCACCTCCAGCGGGTCGGCGACCTGCACGATGACGTCGACGGTGATGTCGACGGTCGTGGTTTCGGTGACGGTCGGGGGAACAGGACCGTCCACCGCGCGATCATCACCGACGAAATGCAGGATCAGGACGAGGGCGGGGATGGCGACCGCGGTGAGCTTGAGCCAGTACTGGAACGCCTGTACGAACGTGATCGACCGCATCCCGCCACCGACCACGTTCGCGACGACGATGATGCCGACGACTGCGACCCCCACCCAGTCCGGGACGCCGAGAAGGATATTGAGCGTGAGTCCCGCGCCCTGGAACTGCGGCACGAGATAGAGCACGCAGATGATCGCGACCACCATCATCGACAGGGTGCGCAGCCATCGTTCGCCGAGACGGAACTCCGCGAAATCCGGCACCGTGTAGGCACCGGATCGCCTCAGCGGTGCCGCGACGAACAACAGGAGCCCGAGATACCCGGCGGTGAACCCGACCGGATACCAGAGGGCGTCGGCCCCGAACTTCGCGACCAGCCCGGCGACGCCGAGGAAGGACGCGGCGGACAGGTACTCCCCGGAAATGGCGGCGGCGTTCCACCGCGGCCCCACGCTGCGGGACGCGACGAGGAAATCGGAGGTCGTGCGGGCCATACGGACGCCGTAGACACCGATCGCGACGGTGGCGACAGCCGCCGCGACGAGGCCGACGACGGTCGCGACGGGAATCGACTCGGTCATGACGCGTCAGTCGTCGGTCAGGTCGGTGAAGTCCTGCTCGTTTCGTTCGGCGAGGCGCACATAGACCCACGCGATCCCGAGCAGGACCGGATAGCCGACGATGCCGAGCAGAATCCACGGGAGCCGGACCCCCATCATCGTCACTTCCGACAGTCGCGGCACGAAATGCAACAGCACGGGAATTGCCCCGAGCAGGCACACCGTTGCCAGCGCGACCCGGATGGCGAGGCCGAGTTGGGCGCGCACCAGGCCGCGCACCATCGCATCCCCGACCTCGGTCTGTTGCTGCACCTCGACCCGCGTGCGGACGATACGCGCACCCCGCCGCTCCGCGAGAACCACCCGCTGCCGCGGCGGGGGTGACCCGCCCGCCTGGGTGCTCACCGCGACGTCCACGTCTGCATCGGGCCGCGGATGAGGCGATCCTTGAGTTCACGGGTGTGGCGACGACTGACCGGCAATTCGACCGGTGGCGCGTCGCCGTTCCCTTTCACACACACCACGAGGCCGGAGCCGACACTGCGAATACCGGTGACCAGGGGCAGCGCGACGAGGAACGACCGATGCACGCGCAGGAAGCCGGCGTCGGCCCATCGGCCCTCGAGCGTCGAGATCGGGATGCGCACGAGATGCGAACCGGTCGCGGTGTGCAACCGGGCATAGTCACCGTCGGCCTCCACCCACTGCACCGACGACCGGGGAACGAGAGTGGTCACCCCACCCAGTTCGACGGGGATCACTTCGTCGCCCGACTGTGGTTCCGGCGCCCGCCCCGCCCCGGACCGGCGCCGCTCGACGATCCGTTGCACCGCCTGAGCGAGGCGCTCCTCCCGAAGGGGCTTGAGCACATAGTCCACGGCACCGAGGTCGAACGCCGACACCGCGCGGTCGTCGTGTGCGGTCACGAACACCACAGCCGGTGGGGTCGCGAAGTTGCGAAGGATGCCGGCGATCTCCAGACCGTCCAGTCCGGGCATGTTGATGTCGAGGAACACCGCATCGACCCCACCGTCGCGCAACAACCGCAGCGCCGTCGTCGCGTCGCTCGCGGTATGGACCTGGGCGATCTCGTCCTGAGCGCGCAACAGGTACGCAAGCTCGTCGAGAGCGGGCGGTTCGTCGTCGACGGCCAGTACGGTGAGTGTCTTCTCTGCTTTGTCGTTCACGGCGGACCTATCGTGCCACGTCGGGCACCCGTCAAGGCCGGATACCCGCACGGAACTTGGGTACCCGCATGCTCACTTTCGTACCGGCCCCCGGGGCGGTCTCCACCACCAGCCCGTAGTCGTTGCCGAAAGCGGCCCGGAGCCGGTCGTCGACGTTGGCGAGACCGACGTGCGCGGACTCCTTGACCCCGCTGCCGTGCTCACTCTCGGCGATCGAGTCCAGCGTTCCGGAACGCAGCAGTTCCGGGTCCATTCCCACCCCGTCGTCCTCCACACTGATGACGCAGTCGGTGCCCTCGTCGGCTGCGGTGATCGTGATGGTGCCGGTGCGGGTGGATGTCCCGGCGATACCGTGCCGGACCGCGTTCTCGACGAGTGGCTGCAACGCGAGGAACGGAAGCGTCACGTTGAGAACCTCGGGTGCGACCTGCAACCGCACCTCGAGCGCATTGCCGAAACGGGCTCGCTCGAGCGTGAGGTAGCGATCGATGTTCCGCAGTTCGTCGGCGAGCAGCGTGTACTCCCCCGTCGCGCGGAACGAGTAACGCGTGAAATCTGCGAAATCGAGCAGCAGTTCTCGTGCCCGGTCCGGGTCGGTGCGCACGAACGAGGCGACGGTGTTGAGCGCGTTGTAGATGAAATGCGGGCTGATCTGCGCGCGCAGAGCCCGCAGCTCGGCCCGGTCGAGCCGGGCCCTGGAGGCGTCGAGTTCGGCCAGTTCGAGCTGGCTGCACGCATACCGCGCCACCTCCGTGATCGCGCCGAGCAATGCGGGCCCGGGAGTCGTCGTCGTCACCACGCCCAGCACACCTGCCACTCCCACGCCTTCGATCACGAGGGGCTGGGCGATCAGTGCGCGCGCGGCGAGGTCCCGGGGGCCCGGGGCCAGGTCGCGGTGTCCGACCAGTACCCGCCGCTCCTCCGCGACGGCGCGCGCGGCGGCGTCGTGCATGCGGTCCGCGAGGCTCTCGAACGGGCCGTCCCACGCGAGCAGCGTTCCGTCCGCGTCCACGAGGGCGACGGCCTGCGCTTCTGCGAGCAGCATCCGCAGGTGCACGGCCGCTTCCGTCGCGGACGAGGCGTCGAGCCCCCGTCGCAGGGGACGCGCGGCGAGGGACGCCGTGTGCAGCGTGGAATGCACGGCCCGTTCGGCGGGGGTGGTGACGACCCGGCGGGTCCGCGCCCACACCACGGCCAGTACGGCGACGACCAGAATCGTGACGGCCGCGAACGCGAGGAGAACGGTTCCGGTCACGTTTCGGCGATCCTCGGCGCTGCGGCCACGGGGTCGGGCGGTTCGATCATGGTCATACGCTACGACGAGCACCGGCGACGGGCGCGTCGATCACGGCGGGGGCGTCCCGTTTCCCGTTCTGCCGCGACGTTCGACCCGTTCCTCCGCGGCGGCTTCCTCGATGTCCAGACTCTCGAGTTCGGCCCGCAGACTCTCGTCGTCCAGCGTGCCGTCGTCTCGTGCCGCGATGAGCGCGGTGCGCTGGGCGCGGAGCACGGCGCGTCGGAACTCGTCGAACAGTGCGCCGGCGTCGACACCGGCCTCGGTGTCGTCCTCGGACTCGACCTGTCGCGCGTCGACGCGGGCCTTGACGGATCGTCGCACGCGTTCGAGGATCCGGCGCACCGCGTCCGGGTCGAACCCGCCCGGCGGATCCTTCTCCAAGCTTGCAATCTGCTCTTTCGCAGCGTTCGCCGTGATGGTGCGGGCCAGTTCGCGTTGCTCGGTGGCGCGAAGGCGTTCGTACGGATCGACGACGTCGAGCCGCCGGATCAGCATCGGCATGGTGGCGCCCTGAATGAGCAGCGTGCCCACCGCCACGACCAGCGCGGCCAGGTGGATGAGCTCCCGTCCCGGGAACGGCTCCCCAGACCCGAGGACCGCCGGCACACCGCCGGCTGCGGCAAGGGTGACGACGCCGCGCATCCCCGCCCACGACACCACGATGTGCTCGCGGTACGTCAGCGGGTCGCGGCCGAGGCGGGTGAACCCGGCCGTGCGCACCGCCCGGCGGCGACCCCAGTTCAGAAAGCCCCAGATCGGGCGGACGAGTATGACCACCGCCAGCACCGCAACGGAATAGAGCAACACCGGCACCACGTCGAGGCCGGTGTCGGCCACTTCGTCCAGGACGAATTTCAGTTGCAGGCCCATGTAAGCGAAGACGAACATTTCGAGCAGGATGTCGACGCTCTCCCACACGAAGCGTTCCTGTAACCGCGTGGTGACCGCGGTGTCGGTGGCCCGGTGCCCGATGTACAGGCCCGCCGCGACCACTGCGAGCACCCCGGACGCGTGGATCTCCTCGGCGACGAGATAGGCAGCGAACGGAAGGACCAGCCCGAGAGCAGTTTCCAGCGGCGAGTCGAACATGCGGCCGCGGACCCAGTGCACCACTGCCGCGAGGACCAGACCCACCGCGACGCCGCCGACGACTCCGTATGCGAAGAACAGCACCGGTGAATCGGCGAACACCGGGGTTCCCGCAACCATGGCGATCGCCACCGCGAACAGCGTCAGTGCGGTCGCATCGTTGACGAGTCCTTCACCGGTGAGGATGGAGATGACGCGTTTGGGCAGTCCGAGTTTCTGCCCCACCGCGACCGCGCTGACCGCGTCGGTGGGCGCAACCACCGCCCCCAGGACCAGCGCGGCACCGAACGTGAGGTCCGGAACCAGCCAGTTCGCGAAGAATGCCACCGCGAACGCCGTCGCCAGCACCGTGACGATCCCGAGTCTGAGGATCGGTGTGAGATAACGCCGGAACGTGGGAACGGAGAACTTCAGCGCCGCCGAGTACAGCAACGGGGGCAGCACGACCCCGAGCAGTACGTCCGGTTCCAGCTCGAGCCGCGGCAGGCCGGGCAGGAACGACGCGATCGCGCCGATGATGACGAGAACCAGTGGACCCTGCAGGTTTCCCCTGTTCGCCAGTCCTGTGACGGCGATGGCCGCGATGACGACGAGCAGAATCATGGTCCCGTTCACGGGACCGATTCTCCCCCTACGCCGCCCGTGGGGCGCGCCCTCCGGTCACGTCGTCACTTGGTGCCGAGGGCCTTCTTCACTGCACTCTGCGCGGAATCGACCTGCCCGGCGAACTTGCCGCCGGTCTTGCTGTCCGCGACGTCACCGACCTTGTCGATGGCGCTGTTCACCTTGTCGGGATTCTCGGCCGCGAACTGCTTGCCCTTGTCCACGATGCCCTTGACGCTGTCCATGAATCCCATGCGGGAACCCCTTTGTTCGATGATCGAGCGAACAAAGCGTGACACAGCGAGAGCCGGGGTGATGAACCGGTCACCGCCCCGGCCGGGTCAGGGTGCGGTGCCCGGCGGGGTAGCCGGGCCCGGACCGCCCCCCGGGCGAGGATCGGCCGGCGGATCGGGCTGTGGACCGGCGGGCGGTGACCCGGGCCGCGGATCCGATGCCGAAGCGTCTGTGGCGGGGTTTTCGGCAGCCGGGTTTCCGGCAGCGGGGTTTTCGCTGCCGAGGTGCTTGCGCGCCGCGTCCTGCGCCTTGCCGATGTGCTGCGAGTATTTTCCGCGGGTCTTGGAGTCGGCGATGTGGCCTGCCTTCTCGATGTACCCGTCGACCTTGTCGGAGTTCTGTGCGGCGTAACCCTTGCCCTTGCCGAGCAGTCCCTTGACGGTGTCCATGAGTCCCATGGCGTGTCCTTCCGTTGGACTACGACCAGCGTCCCACAGGTCACGGCGCTCCGGGCAGGTCCTCCCGAGATGCGAACAGACGCCGGCGCTCACCGTGGATGCGACCCGTTACCCACCAGCAGGCCTCGACGAGAAGCACACCGATCGCACCGCAGGTGAACGCGATGGTGGAGTACGCGACGTTCGACGGGTCGAGCGCGAAGAACTCCCGGCAGAACGGCACCGAGAACAGCACGACGTAGCCGAGCACGGCTCCCGCGATCAGTGCGATCTTCCACCATTGGTACGGCCGTGCCACCACGGCCAGCACCCACAGGGCGATCATGATCAGGGTGATGAGCGCGGACGTCCCGGCCTGCACCTTCTGTGCCTCGGTCTGGTCCGGTCCCGCGTAGACGAGGAGGTAGCAGACGAAGGTCGCGACACCGACGATCACGCCCGACGGGATGGCCAGGCGCATCACCCGCGACACGAAACCCGGTCGTGCCCGCTCGTTGTTGGGAGCGAGCGACAGCAGGAACGCCGGGATACCGATGGTGAACCACGCGGCGATCGTCACGTGCCGCGGCAGGAACGGGTACGGCAGCGGATCGAAGTCGAAGATCGGGGCCAGCACCCCCGACGCACCGATGAAGAATGCGAGCAGCACCGAGTACACGGTTTTGGTGAGGAACAGATTCGAGACGCGTTCGATGTTGCCGATGACGCGGCGGCCCTCACCGACGACGTAGGGCAACGTCGCGAACTTGTTGTCGAGCAAGACGATCTGCGCGACGGACCGCGCTGCGGGGCTGCCCGAGCCCATGGCGACTCCGATGTCCGCGTCCTTGAGCGCGAGGACGTCGTTGACCCCGTCTCCGGTCATCGCGACGGTGTGGCCGCGCGACTGCAGCGCACCGACCATGGCGCGTTTCTGGTCGGGCCGCACGCGCCCGAAGGTCGTCGATGCTTCGGCGATGTCGGCGAGTTGCTCGCGATCGTCGGGCAGTGTGCGCGCGTCGATCGGGCTGTCGCCGTGCGGCAGGCCGAGCGACGACGCGACCGCTCCCACAGACACGGCGTTGTCGCCGGAGATGACCTTGACGTCGACGTGCTGTTCCGCGAAGTACTCGAGCGTGGCCTTCGCATCGGTCCGCACCCGCTGTTCGAGCACGACCAGGGCGACGGGCGCGACGGTTCCGGGTGCGAGTGCGTCGTCGACGGGCCGGTCGCTGCGGGCGAGCAGCAGCACGCGCAGCCCCTGGGCTCCGAGTTCTTCCGCGCGCCGCGCCGTCGGTGTTCCCGAATCGAGGAGCACGTCGCACGCGCCGAGCAGCCAGTTGCCGTGTGCCCCGTACGACTGGCCGCTCCACTTCTTCGCCGAGGAGAACGGTGCGATCGCGGTGGGCTTGCCCCAATCGGGGCCGTCGGGAAACGCCTCGGCGATCGCGAGCACGCTCGCGTTCGGGCGGGGGTCGTCGCAGGCCAGGGCAGCCAGCGCGGTCCGGGCAGCGTCGAGGTCGGTTCCGCCGGGGCTCTCGACGAGTTCGACGTCGGCGAGCCGCATGCCGTTCTCGGTGAGAGTTCCGGTCTTATCCGCACACACGATGTCGACGCGTGCCAGTCCCTCGATCGCGGGAAGCTCCTGCACGAGGCACTGGCGGCGGCCCAGCCGGACGACGCCGACCGCGAACGCGATGGAGGTCATGAGGACCAGGCCTTCCGGCACCATCGGCACCAGCGCCGCGACCATGCCGCTCAGCGAGGGTCCGAGGGCTTCACCGCTCGAGAACAGCTGGTTGAAGATGATGAGCAGGCCCGCGGGAATCATCAGGTAGGTGATGAGCTTGAGGATCTTGTTGATGCCCGCGTTCAGCTCCGAGTGGACCAGCGTGAACTTGCTGGCCTCCTCCGCGAGCCGCGCCGCGTACGCGTCCCGTCCGACCTTCGTCGCCCGGTAGGCGCCGGTCCCCGAGGACACGAAGCTGCCCGACATCACCGATGTCCCCGGGTCCTTGTGCACGGGGTCGGATTCACCGGTGAGCAAGGACTCGTCGAGTTCGAGCCCGGCCGACTCCACGACGGTGCCGTCGACGACGAGCTGATCGCCGGGACCGAGTTCGATGATGTCGTCGAGCACGACCTCGCGCGGGGGCAGCTCGCCGCTGCTGCCGTTGCGGCGCACTACCGGCCTGGTCTGGCTGACGATCGCGAGTTTGTCCAGGGTCCGCTTGGCGCGGACTTCCTGGATGATGCCGATGGAACTGTTCGCCACGATGAGCAGGCCGAACATGCCGTCGACGATCGAGCCGGTCGCGAGCACGATCAGCAGCAGGACGCCCAGAATCGCGTTGATCCGGGTGAAGACGTTGGCACGGACGATGTCCTTGACCGAACGGGACGCGCGGTCGGGGACGTCGTTGGTCTGCCCGCGGGCGACTCGTTCGGCGACCTGTTCGGTGGCCAGCCCGTGCTCGAGATATGCGGGGTCGTCGGTGAGCGTGTCACTCGTCTCGACTACCGCGGTGGGCTCTTCTCCTGCCATAACCAATGAGCGTATTCCACCGGGCGGCGCCCCCGTTCCCCCGGAGGCGGCCTCAGCCGAGTGGGATCCACCACGGGTCGCGCGCGACGGGGCGGAGAGCGTCGATCCGCTGGCCGGGCATCGGCACGGCAGTCGCGACGCCCACCTCCTGCGCAGCCGGGAGCAGGCGCGCGATCGGCTCGGACCACGAGTGCAGGGCGAGGTTGAACGTCCCCCAGTGCACGGGGACGAGCAGGCTGTCGCGACGCTCGGTGCCGCCGAGGTCGAGGTGCGTACGCACGGCCTCTTCGGGGTCCATGTGGACGTCGGGCCAGCGCCGGTCGTACGCGCCGACGGGCAGCAATGTCAGGTCGAACGGCCCGTACTTTTCGCCGAGGTCCGCGAAGCGCCGCGTGTAACCGGTGTCGCCGCCGAAGAACGCGCGGCGGGTCGGGCCCGCGATCACCCAGGACGACCACAGAGTGATGTCGCGCTGCAGACCGCGGCCGGAGAAGTGCCGGGCCTCGGTGCACGTGATGCGCAGACCGTCGATCTCGACGTGCTGATCCCAGTCGAGTTCGACGATCCGGTTCTCAGCGACCTTCCACCGTCGCAGGTGGGCACCGATCCCCAGGGGCACGACGAACCGGGCCTCGGGCTGCAGGGCGGCGAGGGCTTCGACCGTGACCCGATCGAGGTGGTCGTAGTGGTCGTGCGAGATGACGATCGCGTCGGCGGCGGGCAGCGCCTGGAGTTCGACGGGCACGGGATGCATCCGCTTCGGGCCGACGGTCGGCGACGGGGAGACCCGGTCGCTCCATACCGGATCGCAGAGCACCCGGTAGCCGTCGATCTCGAGGAGGGCACTGGAATGCCCGAACCAGGTGACGGCGAGTTCGGCGGCGTCGACCGGCGCGAGCGACGGTGCGACGGGCACGTCGCTGCGCGGGGTTCCACGGGAACCGCGGGTGAGCATGTCCTTCAGGAGTCCGCCGCTGTCGTCGGGATCGAGCACGGACGCGGGATCGGTGTTGTGGAACCGCCCGTTGCGATAGTGCGGCGATCCTGCGGCGTAAGGCCGGATGTCGGAGACGGAAGCCCCGATCGAACTCGGCAGGCCCCGTGCAGCACGAGCGAACCAGAGCGCACCTGCGCCGGCGAGCGCGGACGACGCGGCCTGCCGGGCCCTCATCGGCCGCGGAAGATCGGGTCGCGGCCGCCCGCGCGGGCAAGCCTGGCTTCCTGGGCGTCCTCGCTGAGCCACGCAGCGGCCAGCGCTGCCGTCTGCTCGGGTGTGCTGTCGTCGCGGGTGCCGTCGTCGTTGAGGAACAGCTTCTGTGCTTGCAGCGACAGCGGCGCGAGCTTCGCGATCTCCTGCGCCCACGCCTGCGCGGCCGCGAGGTCGCCGATCCTGTTGGCGAGGCCGCGAGCCAGCGCTTCCTCGGCGTCGATGGGTTCGGCAGCGAGCAGGACGGTCCGGGCCGGGCCACCGCCGACGAGTGACGCCAGCCGTCGCACCGTCCATCGGTCCACCGAGATCCCGAGACGCGCTGCGGGCACCGCGAACCTCGCGCCCGGGGCCACCACTCGCAGGTCCGAGGCCAGCGCGAGCTGGGTGCCCGCTCCGATGGCGGGTCCGTTGATCGCCGCGATCACGGGAACCGGTGCGCTTTCGATCGTCTGCAGCATGTCGCCGAGGTTGTCGAGGAACCCGGCGGCATAGACGTCGCCGGACAGGTCGGCGCCGGCGCAGAAGCTCGTTCCGCGGCCCGTGATCACGACAACCCGGGCATCGTCGCCGACTGCCTGTTCGACCGCATCGCGGATCTCGATGCACAACTGCGAATTGAGCGCGTTCCGGCGTTCTTCGCGCTGCAATTCCAGCGTGACGACGTCACCGTCGCGGTTGATCCCGATCATGTATCTGGCACCCTTCCGTCACTGCCCAACGATCATTCCATTGTGTCGCCCGTACCGCGCGACTCCTGAGCGCGGGGTCGTCCGGGACCACGCATCCTGCCCGCGTCGCGCGGTGCCCGCCCGGCCTCGGCCAGCGCGCGGCGCAGGAGGAATTCGATCTGGGCGTTGGTGCTGCGCAACTCGTCGGCGGCCCAGCGCGCGAGCGCGTCGTGGACCGCCGGGTCGAGCCGCAACAAGACCTTCTTGCGTTCGGGCATGCCGAATTCCCTACTGGTACAGCGATCCCGTGTTGAGAACGGGCTGGGCACTCTGATCGCCGCACAGTACGACGAGCAGGTTGGAGACCATCGCGGCCTTGCGGTCCTCGTCGAGCATGACGGTGTGCTCGGCCTCGAGGCGCTCGAGGGCGGTGCCGACCATGGAGACGGCGCCGTGCACGATCTGCTCCCGGGCGGCGATCACGGCACCGGCCTGCTGACGGCGCAGCATCGCCTGTGCGATCTCCGGGGCGTAGGCGAGTTGGTTGATGCGGGTCTCGATCACGCGCACGCCGGCCGACCGGACGCGAGCATGCACCTCGGACGACAGCTTCGTGGTGATCTCGTCGGCGTTCTGCCGCAGCGACATCGCCTCGGGCGCACCGTCATACGGGTAACTCCCGGCGATGTGACGCACCGCGGCCTCGGTCTGGACGGCGACGAACTCCTCGAAGTCGTCCACGTCGAAGACCGCCCGCGCGGTGTCCTCGACCTGCCACACGATCACCGCCGAGATGTCGATGGGGTTGCCGTCCGCATCGTTGACCTTCGCCCTTGCCGTCTCGTGGTTTCGGATGCGCGTGGAGATCTTGCGACGGGAGTTGAGCGGATTCATCCACCGCAGGCCCGGTTCGCGGAGAGTGCCTGCGTACGAGCCCCCGAGCAATTGGAGCACGCGGGCTTCGTTGGGCTCGACGAGAATCAGGCCGGCGAGCGCGACGAGAGCGATGACCGCGATGACGGATCCCACCACGATCAGCGGAACGTTGATCTCGACCGCGGCCCACACGATCAGTGCGGACGCCAGTGCGGCGGCGACGAGTGCGGCGGCAAGTACGGGCCAGCCGTTGGACGAGCGTCCCGGGCGTTCCGACGAGGTGGTGGACTCTGCTGTTTCCATGGGGATCCTTCCGGGCACGAATGCGATGTCAAAGTGATATCACATTTTTGGATCATCGCCGGTGCCGGGTTCACAGGGCACGCCTCCCGATGTCACGGCATGATGGAGGGCAACCATCTGCGGAGAGGCCGGTGATGACGTCCGAAGGCAACACGGAGAACACGACGCCCGTCGACGTCGTCGTGATCGGTGCCGGGCAGGCAGGCCTGTCGGCCGCGTATTACCTGCGGCGGTTCGGGCTCGAACCCGAAACGGGGTTCGTGGTGTTCGACCGGTCGTTCGGCCCCGGCGGCGCGTGGCAGCACCGGTGGCCTTCCCTCACGTTGAACACCGTCAACGGCCTGCACGACCTGCCCGGGTCCGCGTTCTCCGACGCGGTCGACACCGGCTCCGGTGAAGTGCCCGCGTCGTCGGCGGTGCCCGCGTACTACGGCGCCTACGAGAAGGAGTTCGACCTTCCCGTACACCGCCCCGTTCAGGTCACGGTGGTGTGCAACCGGGGCGAACGCCTGCGGGTGGAGACCGATACCGGCGTGTACTCGGCGCGGGGACTCATCAACGCGACCGGCACCTGGGAACACCCGTTCGTCCCGTGGTATCCGGGTGCGGCGCGGTTCCGGGGGCAGCAACTCCACACGAAGGACTACCGCGACGCCGAGCAGTTCCGTGGACGGCACGTGCTCGTCGTGGGCGGGGGAATCTCCGCGGTGCAGTTGCTCGACGAGATCTCGTTCGTCACCACCACCACGTGGGTGACTCGACGCGAACCCGTCTGGCGCGACGAGGAATTCACGCCCGAATTCGGACGGACGGTAATCGCGGCCGTGGAGGACCGGGTGCGCCACGGATTACCTCCCGGTTCGGTCGTCTCCGTGACCGGGCTTCCCGTCACACCCATGATCCGGGCGGCACGCGAACGCGGAGTGCTCGACCGGTTGCCGATGTTCGCCGAAATTACCGAGACCGGTGTCCGCTGGCCCGACGGAACAACCCTCGATGTCGACGTAATCCTGTGGTGCACCGGTTTTCGAAGCTCACTCGACCATCTGGCGCCGCTCGGCCTGCGCAATCCCGGCGGGGGAATCACGATGACGGGACGGCTCGCGACGCAGGTCGCCGCCGACCCCCGAATCCACCTCGTCGGCTACGGCCCGTCCGCGTCCACCATCGGCGCCAACCGCGCCGGGCGGGCCGCGGCACGTGAACTCGTCGACCATCTGACCACCGGAGCTGCGGCGTTGTGAGACGGCGCGGGGGGTCGGTCCTGGTGGTCGCGTTCGCAGCCGCGACCAGCCTTCTCGCCTCCGCGCCCGAAGCCGTCGAGATCGCGCTCCCTCCCCCGCCGCCACCGATCCCGGCGCCGCCGCCCACGCCACTGGCGCCCGACGAACTCGCCGCCCGTACCGTGCCGGTCGTCGTGACCATCGACGCGAGCCGCGGATGGACGGGAACGTCCGGAACGGGAATCGTTCTCACATCCGACGGCACGGTGCTGACCAATCATCACGTGGTCAGCGGAGCGACCGACATCACCGCGGTGAGCGCGGCGACGGGACTGATCTACGACGTCGACGTCATCGGGTACGACAGTGCACGCGACATCGCCGTACTCCAGCTCGGCACCGCGAACGGTCTCCCCGCGGCACCGGTCGCCGACGCTCTGCCACCCGCGGGGACTCCCGTGACCGCATTCGGGAACGCGGACGGCGGCGGCGTCGTGATCGCAGCGCCGGGCACCGTCATCGCGGCCGACCGCAGCGTGATGGTCCGCGACTCCACCGAGGGCTCCCGCAAGCGACTCACCGGAATGCTGCAGACCGACACCCCGATCCGCCCCGGAGACTCGGGCGGTCCGCTCGTCGACCATTACGGCGCGGTGGTCGGAGTCAACACCGCCGGCGCGATCGAACGTGAGCAGCAAGAACCGTCCGAGTCCGCACCGGAGGCGTATGCCGTCCCGATAGCGGAGGCTCTCGCCGTCGTCGAGCAGGTCCGGACCGGGGTCGGCACCGACACCGTGCACGTCGGCCCCACACCACGACTCGGTCTCGGCGTCACCACCGCCCGAGCGGACGGCGCCGACCGCGGGGCCGAAGTGCTGTGGGTGTCGTTCGATACCCCCGCGTATCGCGCCGGCCTCGAAGCCGGCGACGTGGTCGTCTCTTTCGGAGGCGCCACGGTGTCGTCGACGACCGACCTCGAGCAACGGCTACGAACCCGGAAACCGGGCGACACCGTCCGGATCGAATGGCTCGACGGGGACGGCCGTTCTCGTACGGCCGACGTGGTTCTCGAAGACGGCCCCGCCCGCTGATCCGCAGAACGCCGTAGCGTGGGGCGACACCGCACCGGAACCCGGAGGGCACATGCCTCGACTTCTGCACCTCGATTCGTCCGCCGACCTCGATGCCTCGGTCTCGCGCGAACTGACACGGTTGTTCGTCGATACCTGGCGCGCAACCGGTTCCGACCACACGGTGATCGAGCGGGATCTGCACCGATCGCCGCTCCCCCACCTTCCGGACGCCGCGCTGCACTACGCGGCGCGGCTGCGCACCGGTACGGAGTGGCCCGACCCGGCGGCCGAGGGTCTGCAAGCCGAATTGATCGCTGAGCTGACGGGCGCGGACGCGGTGGTGATCGGTGCGCCGATGTACAACTGGTCGATGCCGTCCTCGCTCAAAGCCTGGATCGACTACATCCACGTACTCGGCACCACAGTGCCGTTCGATACTTCGGACGCACCCCTGGCGGGCAAGCCGGCGGTGATCGTGTCGAGCCGAGGAAACACGTACGCTCCCGGAAGCCCCGGCGAGGGAACCGATTTCGTCATACCTCCCCTCGTGCAGGTCCTCGGCACCTCGCTCGGCATGTCGGTATCGGTGGTGACGGCGGAACTCACACTCGCCGATCGCCTGACACCGCTGGCCCCGTTCGCCGACCTCGCCGCGGAAAGCTTGGCCGCAGCTCGGGACGCCGTGCGAAATCTCGCGACGAGCCTGGCCCGGTGAGGACGAGCAGAACGCGCGGCCCGCACCGATGAGGTTCCTCGCAATGAAATGGCACGTCAAGGCTTCGAGAGCTTGACCTTCAACCCCCGCGGCTTCAGCGTGACGGCCTCGTGAACATCGAGTTCGTAACCGGGCTCGGGAACGAAATCGTACCGGCGGATCAGCGACGCGAGTGTGAGCACAGCTTCGTGGAGCGCGAACTGCCGGCCGATGCACGCGCGGATCCCGGTGCCCCACGGCTTGAAGATGTGCGCCGGCCGTCGCCGCACCGCGTCGGGTGCGAACCGGTCCGGGTCGAACCGCTCCGGGTCGTCGCCCCACAGTGGATCGCGGTGCAACTGCGGCAGCAGCACGAACACCCACGATCCCGGAGGAAGGGTGCGGCCACCGAGAGTCGTCTCGCCTCGCACCTTGCGGAAGTAGCCCGGCGCTGCCGGCCACAGCCGCAACGTTTCGTCCACCACCCGCCGCACGTATCGCAGCTTCGCGACCTGCTCGTAACCGATCTGCCCGTCGGCTCCGACCACCTCGGCGATCTCGGCGCGTGCCTTCGCCACCACCTCGGGGTGCCGGCTCAGGAAGTGAACCGCGAAGCCCAGGGTGGCGGCGGTCGTCTCGTTGCCCGCGACCAGGAATGTCAGGACCTGGTTACGGATCGATTCACGATCCAGTTGCTCACCGGTGTCCGGGTCGGCAGTGTGCATCATCAGCTCGAGCAGATCGGCCTGCGTGTCCTGCGAGCGCATCCGTTCGTCGACGATGCGATCGACCGTGTCCTGCATCAATGCGATGTCGCGGGCGTGTTGCTCACGGGCCGCCCGACCGAACACGGCGCGCAGGATCGGGATGTCGTTCGAGGAGCGGTTGATGTACTCGAGGGCGCGACTCATCGCCTCGACGAACGGATCGGGCTCGGCGCGGCCGAAGGAATCGAAGTCATAGCCGAACCCGCATCGCCCGATGACATCGAAGGTCAGCGACGTCATGCTCTGCGGCACGTCGACGTACTCGCCGCTGTCTGCTGCGACGTCCCAGCTGTGCAGCAGTCGGTCGATCACCGCGAGCATCGAGTCGTGGTAGCCGCGCATCGCGGCCTGGCTGAACCCCGGCCCGAGGATGTTGTGGGCCTTGCGCCAGTTCGGCTCGGAATTGAACGCCGTGAACAACCCGTCTCCGGCGATGACGCGGAGCTTACGCAGCGGCTCTCCGAGGAACTTTGCCCATTTCTCCTCGTCGTTGACCTCGCGCACCAGGTCCGCCCCCGACACCACGATCAGTCGGTGCCGGAAGATCTTCCGTTCGAAGATCCCGCCGAGTTCCTGTGCCATCCGCATCTCGCGCTGCACAGGCTTGGCCACGTCGATGCTGAGCAGATCCCCCAGAATCGGCAGCCTCCACCGAGGTTGAGGGATCGTCCGCGAATCGGTGCCGGTCGCAGGGCTGCTCGTCGAAAGCTGCGGTGACGCCATTCCAGAGAGTGTGCACCACTCACCATGGTGGTGTGTGCACGCTCGGCCGTGACCACATCCGGGCCGGTACAGACCCGTGGCGGAAGACGGAATCGTCGCAGCGGGATACTCGACACGTGAGCGCAACACTACGTATCAGCGGCCTGTCCACCTCGAGAGGCGAACGCACGCTGTTCGAAGGCCTCGACCTCACCGTCGCACCGGGTGACGTGATCGGGCTGGTGGGCGCGAACGGCGCCGGCAAATCGACGCTGCTCACGACACTGGCCGGGCTGGGGAACGCGGACGTCACCGGATCGATCGTGCTCAGTCCGCCCGACGCGACCGTCGGATACCTCGCCCAGGAACCCGAGCGCGTCCCCGGTGAGACGATCCTGGATTTCCTCGGCCGTCGCACGGGCGTGACGGACGCCGAGAACATCATGAACGCGGCTGCCGAGGCGCTCGGCGAGTCGGATGTCGACGATTACACCCCGGCACTCGAGCGGTGGCTCGCGCTCGGCGGTGCCGATCTCGCAGAGCGCGCCGAGAAGGTCGTGTCGGATCTGGGGCTCGGGGTCGGGCTCGACGCGCCGATGACCGGACTGTCCGGCGGGCAGGCGGCGCGCGTCGGACTCGCGGCGCTGCTTCTGTCGCGCTACGACGTGCTGCTTCTCGACGAACCCACCAACGATCTCGACCTCGCGGGGCTGGAGCAACTCGAGCGTTTCGTCGCGGAGACACGCACCGCTCTCGTGGTGGTGAGCCACGACCGCGAATTCCTCGCGCGGACCGTGACGGGCATCGTCGAACTCGATCCCGTCCAGCAGCAGATCTCGGTGTACGACGGCGGTTACGAGGCGTACCTCGTCGAGCGCGAGGTGGCACGGCGGCACGCCCGCGAAGAGTACGAGGAATTCGCCGACACCAAGTCGCAACTCGAGGACCGCGCGCAGATGCAGCGCAACTGGCTCGAACACGGAACACGGAATGCTCGGCGGAAGTCGAAGGACAACGACAAGATCGGGAAGAAATTCCGCGCGGAGGCCACCGAGAAGCAGGCCGCAAAAGCGCGTCAGACGCAGCGGCGCATCGAACGCCTCGACGTCGTCGAGGAACCCCGCAAGGAATGGGAACTGCGGATGGAGATCGCGGCGGCACCGCGCAGCGGCACGGTCGTCGCAACGCTCGACGACGCGACGGTGCGACGCGGTGATTTCACCTTCGGTCCGGTGACCACCCAGGTGCAGTGGGGGGACCGGATCATCGTCACGGGCCCGAACGGGGCGGGGAAAACCACACTGCTGCGATTGCTGCTCGGCACCCTCACCCCGGATTCCGGGCGCGCGAGCCTCGGTTCCGGAGTCCAGGTCGGCGAGATCGATCAGGCGCGCGGACTGTTCGAAGGCGACGAGCCTCTGGTCGAAGCTTTCGGCCGGCAGGTCCCGGAGTGGCCGGACGCCGACGTACGTACCCTGCTCGCCAAGTTCGGACTCAAGGGGCACCATGTCCTGCGACCTGCGGCGTCGTTGTCGCCGGGCGAGCGGACACGGGCGGGGTTGGCGCTGCTGCAGGCGCGCGGTGTGAACCTGCTCGTGCTCGACGAGCCGACCAACCACCTCGATCTCCCGGCGATCGAGCAACTCGAGCAGGCGGTCGAGAGCTTCGACGGCACTCTCCTGCTGGTGACGCACGATCGCAGAATGCTGGACACGACGCGCAGCACGCGGCGGTGGCGGCTCGAGGACGGACGGCTGAGCGAGGAGTTGCTGTAGATGAGCGGAAGCGTTCGGGTGGACAGCTGGACGTGGTCGGTGCGGCTGTTCAAGACGCGGTCGGCGGCGGCATCGGCGTGCCGCGCCGGGCACGTGAAGGTCGACGGCGTGACAGCGAAGCCGTCGACACCGGTGACGATCGGCACCGAGGTCCGCGTGCGGGCGCACGGGGTCGAAAAGATCGTCGAGGTCACGCAACTCGTCAACAAGCGGGTGGGTGCGCCGATCGCCGCCACCGCCTACATCGATCACAGCCCACCACCGCCGCCGAAGGAGATCCTCGCGGCAATCCCGATCCGTGATCGCGGCGCGGGCCGGCCCACGAAGAAGGATCGCCGCGAACTCGACCGGATCCGCGGTTTCCAGGACGACTGACGGGATCGCCTCGAATGGGGCCGTGGGCTCCGTGCCGGTCATCGGACGGTACTCGACTCCCCTGAAAACCCGGTCCCGTCGTACTCGGGTCGCTACGATCACGGGCAATTCGGCTGCCGGGGGCAGGCGAATCTCGGGTGGCCTCCCCGACAGCCCACGAGGGGGAGGCGGTTTCATCATGGCGTGTCGAATCAGCGAGTTGGTGCTCGACTGCAGGGAACCCGAGGTGCTGGCGCGGTTCTGGTGCGAGGTCCTGGACTTCGTCGTGCTCGATCGTGACGAAGACGGACTGGAGATCGGACCACGCGAAGGATTCGGCGGCGCACAACCGACCATCATCCTGAGTCGGACGGATAAACCCGAGCCCGCAAAACCGCGCCTGCACATCGATGTCAACGCCACCGACCGTGATCAGGACGCAGAACTCGAACGACTGCTCAGCCTCGGTGCACGCCCGGCCGACATCGGACAGACGGGCGACGAGTCGTGGCACGTGCTCGCCGATCCCGAGGGCAACGAGTTCTGCCTTCTGAAGACTCGCCTCGAGCCCCTCTGATGCACGTGCTGACGCCACGACCGCCGGGGCCGTGGCGGGAGGGCGAGTTCCCGGTATTGACAAATCGTTGGGTTTTTACAACACTTTGTTCCATGAGTCCGGTACGCCGTGGGGAAACGCTCCCCATCTTCAACCGCATCCGCGTTCTCCGTGCGGAACGCGGCATGAGCCGAGCCCAACTTGCCGAGCTCATCGACGTGAACCCCCAAACGGTGGGCGCGCTCGAGCGCGGAGACCACTATCCGAGCCTGGATCTCGCTTTCCGGATCTGCGACGTCTTCGGCCTCCCGGTCGAAGCGGTCTTCTCGCGCACCGAGTTCACCCCCTTGTCGACCGAGCTCTACAGAGCCCACACCAAGGAGGCCTGACATGTCCACCGCGTCGCTCATCGACCGGTACGAGGACTACCGCACCCGCCGGTTCCTCACGCACGAGGCCACATTCGCGAAATGGCTGCCGGCATGGCGCACCCGGCACCGTCGCCGCATCCTCGCCGGTGCCGTCGTCGCCCTGATCTCGGCGATGTTCGTCATCTCCGTGGCAACCTACTTCTTCCCTGTCGTCGCCATCGTGTGGCTGGCCGTCGTGTTGGTATTCCTGCCCACGTGGACATGCCTGCAGATCGTCTCGGGGCGGCAATCCGACGCACCACGGCATGCCCTCGACGAGCGTGAGATCGCCGAACGCAACAGCGCCCGCTCGATCGGCCTCTCGGTGGCGCAGAGCCTGCTCCTGATACCGATCTTCGCGCTCCTGTGGAGCCCGCCGTTCGACTTCATCGACCACAAAGCACTGTGCTACTCGGCGGGTGGATTCGCTCTCGCTGCAATACTTTTCAGTGGATGCCTCCCGGCAGTGCTGCTGGCGTGGACCCGACCCGACGACGACCCGGAGGACCAACTATGACCCTCACCATCGACAATCTCTCGAAACGTTACGGCTCCACGGTCGCCCTCGACGGGGTGAGCTTCGAGGTGCAGCCCGGTGAACTGTTCGGGTTCGTCGGCAGCAACGGTGCCGGCAAGACCACCACCATGCGCATCGCGCTGGGAGTGCTCGCCGCAGACGGCGGAGAAGTCCGGCTTTCGGGCAAGCCCGTCGATCTCGACGTCCGCCGCACAATCGGGTACATGCCCGAGGAACGCGGGCTCTATCCGAAGATGAAGGTCGGTAACCAACTGATCTATCTTGCTCGGTTGCACGGGCTTTCGAAGCGCGATGCCACGGCGGCGATGCAGCGCTGGACCGAAAGGCTGGGCATCGCCGAGCGGATCGGTGACACGGTCGATTCACTGTCTCTCGGCAATCAGCAGCGCGTTCAGCTCGCCGCAGCGCTCATACACGATCCCGCCGTCCTCGTTCTCGACGAACCGTTCTCGGGTCTCGATCCGGTCGCCGTCGATGTCATGAGCGAGGTTCTCGTCGAGAAGGCGAACACCGGTGTCCCGGTGATCTTCTCGAGCCACCAACTCGATCTGGTACAGCGACTGTGCGAGCGCGTCGGCATCATCGTCCATGGACGCATGCGCGTCGTCGGTGCCGTCGACGACTTGCGCGCCGAGGGTGCTTCCCGTCTGGTCGTGCACGCTCCCGACGCCCCCGCCGGCTGGGCCGACGGCCTGCCGGGTGTCTCCGGCTCGGAATACACAGAGGGTCGCACCGTGCTCACCATCGAGCCGGGCACCGACGACCAGCAGATCCTCAAAACTGCGCTGTCCACCGGACCGGTACACGAGTTCTCCTTGCAGCAACCGTCCCTGACCGACCTGTTCCGAGAGGTGGTAGCCGCATGAGCGCCCCACTGAGCAACTCGCACGCGATCGGCCTGGTGGCGCGCCGCGAATTCGTCACCCAGGTACAGAAGAAGAGCTTCGTCATCAGCAACGCGATCGTGCTCGCCGCGATCGTCGTCGGCATCGTCGCGATGTCGATCTTTTCCGGCGGCGAGGACGACCGCCCCACCGTGGGTGTCGTCTCCGGCTACACCCTCGGCACGACGCTCGGTTCCATCGGCGACGCCGTGGGCACGCCGATCGAAGTCTCCACCGTGCCCGACGCCGACGCCGCTCGCGAGCAGGTAGGTGCGGGCAGCCTCGACGTCGCCCTCGTGCCCAGCGGTGACGGTACCGTCACCGCGATCACCGAGTCCGATATCGACGCCGATCTCAAAGCACTCATCGATACCGCGGTCGTGCAGGAAGCCCAATCCGCGGCGCTGTCCACCCGCGGAGTCGACCCCGCGGAGATCGCTGCGGCCGCTGCTCGCGCAACCGTGGTCGTCGAGGCCATCGAACCTCCCGACCCCGAACAGGGCCAGCGGATCATCCTGGCGACCGTTTCGGTACTCCTGCTGTACTTGCAGATCCTGCTGTTCGGAACGTATGTCGCGATGGGCGTGGTCGAGGAGAAGTCCTCGCGTGTCGTCGAACTTCTGCTCTCCACCCTCCGACCGCTGCAGCTGCTGTGGGGCAAGATTCTCGGCATCGGTGCCGTCGGCCTCCTCCAGCTCACCGCGTACGGCGTCGTGGGCGTCGGCGCGTCTGTCGCTACCGGGACGCTCACCATCACCGGCACCGCGATCGGTGTGCTGGCCGGCACGCTCGGCTGGTTCATCCTCGGCTTCGCGTTCTTCGCCGTGCTCTACGCCGCGGCAGGGTCGATGGTGTCGCGGCAGGAAGACGTGAACTCCACGTCCGGCCCGTTGATGATCGTCATCATCGCGATGTTCTTCGCGGCGTTCTCTTCGATCGACGACCCGGAAGCCTCGTGGAGCACGACCCTGAGCTGGATCCCGCCGTTCTCGGCAATCCTCATGCCGCTCCGCATCGCGGCAGGTGTCGCGACTCCGGTACAGATCGTCGGCACCGTACTGCTCATGGTCGCCGCAACGGCACTGCTCAGCCTCGTAGCGGCGAAGATTTACCAGCGTTCGATCCTGCGTATCGGCCGCACGGTGACGTGGAAGGAAGCACTCGGCCGCTGAGCGCACGGCGGTACACCGAAGCTGGACGAGCGCCCGCCTCGTATAGGTTTGTTCCACAGCATGATCGACAGGTGGAGGCGACGTGGCGGGCACCAAGATCTCGGCGCAGGATTTCATCGACAACGTGGTCGACCCGGGAAGTTTCACCTCGTGGGATACCACCCCGGTAAAGGTCCACGCCGACGAGAAGTATCAGGCGGACCTCCGTCGCGCCGCCGAGAAGTCCGGTACCGACGAATCGGTTCTCACCGGAACAGGCACAGTGCACGGTCGCCGCGTGGCGCTGATCGCATGCGAGTTCTCCTTCCTTGCAGGGTCGATCGGCGTCGCGGCGGCCGAGCGGATCGTGACCGCGATCGAACGCGCCACCGCCGAGCGTCTCCCCCTGCTCGCCTCCCCCACCTCGGGAGGCACCCGAATGCAGGAGGGGACGCTCGCGTTCGTGCAGATGGTGAAGATCGCCGCTGCAGTCGCAGAGCACAAGGCTTCACATCTGGGTTACCTCGTGTACCTGCGTAATCCGACCACCGGCGGTGTGTTCGCGTCGTGGGGATCGCTCGGACACGTCACTGTCGCCGAACCCGGCGCACTCGTCGGGTTTCTCGGCCCCCGCGTCTACCAGGCGCTCTACAACGAACCTTTCCCGGAGGGCGTGCAGACGGCGGAGAACCTCTACCGCAAGGGCGTGATCGACGGAGTCGTCCCGCTCGAAAAAGTCCGGCGACTCGTCCACCGACTGCTCCGTGTGCTCGTGGAACCGGATCGGCCCGACACCAGCACTTCTCGCGCCGTCACCACCGTCGACGACGTGCCCGGCATCCCGGCCTGGCAGTCGGTCATGCTCAGCCGCAGGCCCGAACGCCCGGGGATCCGTGAATTGCTCCGGCACGCCGCGTCGGCTCAGGTACGACTGTCCGGTACCGGGGAAGGCGAGTCCGATAAGACGGTGTTGTTGTCGCTGGCGCGTTTTCGTGGCGTGTCGTGTGTGATGTTCGGGCAGGACCGCACCGGCCAGTCCGCGTCGAGCACGATGGGACCCGGCGCGCTGCGGGAAGCACGTCGCGCAATGCGGCTCGCCGAAGAACTCCGACTCCCCCTCGTTCTCGTCATCGACACCCTCGGCGCGTCGTTGTCGAAGGAGGCCGAGGAACGCGGACTCGCGCCCGAAATCGCCCGCTGCATATCCGATCTCGTGACCTTGTCGACGCCGACCGTGTCGGTGCTGCTCGGCCAGGGCACAGGCGGGGGTGCGCTCGCGTTGCTGCCCGCCGACCGTGTGCTGTGCGCGCAACACGGGTGGCTCGCTCCGCTGCCACCCGAGGGAGCCAGCGCCATCGTGCACCGCGACACCACCCATGCCCCGCGCATGGCAGAAGCACAGGGAATCCGCGCGCGGGACCTGCTGCGTGACGGGATCGTGGACGGGGTGATTCCCGAACGACCCGACGCGAGCGAGGAACCGGTGGAATTCGTGAAGCGAGTCGGTGCCGCCGTCGCACGCGAACTCACCGAACTGGCCGGGGAACCCGCCGACCAGCGGTACAGCCGCCGCATCGACCGGTATCGCCGGTTGGGTCTTCCGGCGGAGTGAGCTTCACCGGGGCGGATCAGGGACGCACGCCCACCCCGGTCGCGACTTCCTCGACACGGCCACGCAGGCTGTCGGCCACCAGCGGCGGGGTCGGCGCTCCGGCACCCTCCCGCAGTCCCGAGACGAATTCTGCGAGCACATCCAGCGGCTCGGCGGACGGCGACCAGCCGAGTTCGGTCCGAGCGCGCGTGCAATCCATCAGTGGTAGCCGAAGGACGGTATCGAGAAGCCCCGGATCGGCCGGCGCGAGATGGGTATGCCAGGCCGCGGCGACGGCAGAGCGAATGATCCCGCGCTTGACCGGCACCACCCGCGCGCCCAGCACTTCCGCGAACGAGTGGGCGTCGACCGGCGGATCCGCCGCGATGTTGAACGCACCCCGCACGGGCCGCAGGACGGCACGCACGTAGGCATCCGCCGCGTCGTCGGAATGCAGGATCTGCATCCGCAGCCCCGGCATGTCCGGAACGACCGGAATCGCAGGCAGCAGCGAGCCCGGTACGAACGGCCCCGCAAAGATCCGTCGCTGCGCTGTGGCAGAGCGTCGCTGGAAGATTAACCCGGGCCGCATCCGGACGAGACGGATCTCCGGATGCTCGAGTTCGAAGGCGTCGTACCACCGCTCGAGATAGGCCTTCTCCCTCGGATACGCCGCGCCCGGCCATCCGTGGGTGGGCCACGTTTCGTCGACGCGCGGTTCCTCGACTCCGGGCTCCGAAGTCGGGCCGGGTGAATAGGCCCCGACCGACGATGCCACCACGATCACGGGCACCTGCGCCTCCGCTGCGGCGGTCAGTGTCCGGATCGTGCCCAGCACGTTGTTCTCCCACGTCGCCTCCGGTTTGTGCGTGGGTTGGAACAGCCAGGCGAGGTGGACGAGCGCGTCGGCGCCGCGCAGCGTCTCCGCGAGATCGTCCGACGCGACATCGACAGGCGCGAAGGTCGATTTGGGGACCGTCCAGTCGGTCGGGCGACGGGCAATGCCCAGGACCGATTCCACGGCGGGTTCCGCCCCGAGGGCGCGAACCACTGCGGTGCCGACGTTGCCGGTCGCGCCGGTGACCACCACGTGCATGCCGGAAGAGCTAGCTTTCGAGTGTTCGGTCATGCTTCCGAGTACCCGGCGGGTGCGACGTAAACCTGCGGCTACCACGCACCGGTGTCACGATTCCGGAACACCGAGCCGCGCCGAGGTGCCGATAAGGCACGCACTCTTATATCACCGCCCGAGCTGCGATTCCCCCACGCGGGGTGGTTGTCTGCGCTGCGCAACTGTGCCGCCGGGGATTCAGTCGTCCTCCCAGATCAGGTTGTGCAGGCGCATCGCTTCGATCAGGTCGGGGTCGTGTTCCTCGACGGGGCCGTAGTCCAGGACCGTGATGTTCTTGCTGACCGGTCCGTCACCGGGACGTTCGTACAGCGCCCAGAGCACCAGCCCGTCGCCGTGCCGGGAGTCGAATTGGATGCCGGCCACCGGCTCACCGTCGGGATCGGAGAGGGTGTTGACCCACTGGGAGATCGCCTGGGTGAGGGCGCGCGGGCGGCCGTCGCGGATCGCCGCGGTGTCGAGGTCGAGGGAGGCCGTGCCGGATCGCGTGGGGCCGGAAGAGGGTTCGCAGGGTGGCCACCGACTCGGTGTCGCCGGGCACGACGAACCATCCGCTGATCGCTCCGCTGCCGGTGACCCTGCTCGACATCCACGACCGCGGGATACGACCCGGTTCGATGGTGGGGAACTCATCTGGCTCGTCGTCGACGATCTCCTCGAGCGCGGCGCTGAGCTCCTCGCTCCTGCGCGCGTAGGCGAGGACCTCGAGGTAACACGACAGGCGGGTCGCGCCGACGTACAGGGTTCGCCACATCCCCGCAGGATCGTCCCAGCGGCCGGTGAAGCGCCCGTCGGTGGCGAACTCCCACGGTGTCCACTCCCACGAGGTCGGCGGGTAGCCAACGCGGTAGGCGACCACGCCATCGACGTGGAAGCAGCGGACATCGCCGCGCGGGGTCGAGATCAACGATCGATCCGGTGCGTTCATCCGACCGCCGCGAACTGCCGGGCAGCGGCAAGGACCTTCGGGCCGACATCGGACAGATCGCCCTCGCGCAGCAGCAGCGCCGGCGGACGGTCGTCCAGGATCGGGTTCAGACCCTGGAACCAGGTCTGGGCCACGGCGGGGGTATCGCGCTCGACGATCAGCCGGGCGACACGGTAGGCGATACGGAGGCGTTCGACGTCGGTGTCGTTGTTGATGGTGCGGGTGCCTTCTGCCCACTGGCGCACAGCGCGGGTTTCTTTCACCTTCCCCAGGTACGCGACCAGCTTGGCGCCGAGCAGCTCACGCAGCGCCGTGACCAGCTCCGATTGGGTCATTCGGGCGGCGTCGTTGTAGGCGGCGAGGTCGGGTCGTGGGTGTGCGGTTGTCATGGCATCCACCTCCTGATTACAGGATAAATCACATGGTCAGTACCGTCCATGTTCCCACCCGACGACACAGGGAAGCCCCCTCACAGTCCGTCGGGACAAAGCGCTCGCTGGGCAGCAAGAAGGCCTAGGCCTTCCCGATGTCACCGGCAGCGTCAGCGCCGACTCTGCCTCGGCTCGCCGGACAGAGGAATCATCGGATCTGCCCTGGATAGGAAGGTGGCCGCCCTCTCCATCCAGGCCTGCGGCGCACTGACGATCGGCGTGGCAGCACTCGCTTCCGCCGCCTCCTGGACGGCCAAGCTGCCGGTCCTATTGAGCTCGACGATCCTGCTGGCGATGTGCGCGTACGCGTACGGCCGCGTCCGGCCGAGCATCCAGGACCCCGACCAACCCATCACCAAGGCACCAGGAACAGCGCATTCCCAACGTCGGAAGCCTCGCCGCCCGGTTCGAGGAGTTCCTCGTCTACCGCAGCACCGGCAAGCCATCGGAGGCCACCCTCAAGGCCTACCGGCGGGACTTCACCGCGATCGCCGATCTTCTCGCAGTCCACACCGGTGTTCCGGCCGACGGTCTGGCCTGCAATGTGGTCGGCAAGGACCGAATACGCGCGGCCTACGCCGACACGCACTCCCCAGCCTCGATCCTGCGCTGCTGGTCGACCTGGAACGCCCTGGGCAGCTACCTGTTCACCTCGGATCTGATCGTTGCCGACCCGATGGATGCGGTCCTGCGCCCCAAGGTCGCCAAGACCGTACCGAAGGCCTTCGATCAGGACGCGGTCGAGAAACTGATCACCGCGCTGACCACAGACGAGGACGACAACGCACACGCCTGACGAGAGCGCGACCTCGCAATCGTCCTCACCGCACTGCTCACCGGATGCCGCCTGTCCGAACTGGTCACCCTCAATATCGGGGAATTCCGCAACCTCGACGACACGGGTCGACTCAAGTCGATTACCCTGCACGGCAAGGGAAACAAGCAACGCGTCCTCGCCGCCGAGCCCGCACTCGTCGACGCGCTCACGTCCTACCTCGACTCGCGCCTGCAGCGATTCCCCGGCAGCGGCAAGGCCCGCACCTCCCCCCACCGCCTCACCCTGGCGCCGCCAACGGGCCACCGACCCCCCTTCCTCGGTGCCGGCAGACCTGGTCCTTCGCTTGGGCGCAGCGAGCGCGGCGACTTTGCGTGCGGTGTCCGGCATGCGGTGTGACCGGAGCGTGCGTGGTAGTTCTCGTTCGTAGGTGCGTTGGATCGAGGCGACCACCCACACAGCGACCAGCCGTCACGGCCGCGGATCGGTGCGGGTCCACCGGCGCCGATCACTGAGCGTGGCCCCGCTACAGCGACGGCACGGGAAGACTCCGTGTTCCCCGAGTTCGGCCAGGTACAGGGCGTCGGTCCACGGCACGTGCGGGAAGCGGGCGAGTCGGGCACGGGAGAGCGGGACTCCGCACAGGGTCTGGTTGGTGCCGGGCGTCCACGCGTGCGTATCGCCACGCGGGTATCTGATCCCGTCGGTGTCGGTCCACCGACTCGACGCCGCGACTGCGGGTGTGGTTCGTTGAGCCATGGGATCCGGATTCCCCGAACGGGCGAGATCACGCCCACCTCCTCCACTGCCCTTCCGTCCACTGCCCTTCCGTCGGCACCCCGCTCGTCGCCCAACCACTGCCGCCCGTCGCACATCGCGTTCGGGGCCGAGGCCGGTCGCATAGGGTGACGCGGTCACCACTGTCAGTGCGAGGGAAGGACACCAGGCGATGAGCTCGTACGAGGAGGCGTTCCGCCAGAGCGTCGAGGACCCCGAGGCCTTCTGGCTCGAGGCCGCGAAGGCCGTCGACTGGGATACGGCGCCCACCCGCGCACTGGACGACACGCACGCACCCTCGTACCGGTGGTTCCCGGACGGCACTCTCAACACCAGTGTCAACGCGCTCGACCGGCATGTCGCAGCAGGTGCAGGTGACCGGACCGCGCTGATCTGGGATTCGGCGATGGTTCCGGCGAAGAAGACCTACACGTACGCAGAACTGCTCGACGAGGTCGCCACATTCGCGGGAGTGCTGCGCGACCAGGGCGTCGTGGCCGGCGACCGCGTCATCATCTACATGCCGATGATTCCGGAGGCCGCGATCGCGATGCTCGCGTGCGCCCGCATCGGTGCCGTGCACTCGGTGGTCTTCGGCGGGTTCGCGGCGAAGGAACTCGCGACCCGCATCGACGATGCCCGTCCGGTCGTGCTCGTCACCGCGTCGGGTGGGCTCGAGCCCGGCCGCACCGTCGAGTATCTCCCGATGGTCGAGACGGCTCTCGGGCTGTCGAAGACTCCCCCGCACACCGTGATCGTGAAGGATCGGGAACAGATTCCCGGTTCTGCTGCCGATTACAAGACGTCGTCCGCCGCGTGGTTCGACTGGGACGAACTCGTCGCCGACTCGTCGCCGGCCGAACCGGTCTCGGTCGCCGCCACCGACCCGCTCTACATCCTCTACACCTCCGGAACCACCGGAAAGCCCAAGGGCGTCGTCCGCGACAACGGCGGACACGCGGTCGCGCTGACGTGGTCCATGCGCAACATCTACGACATCGGTACGGGCGACGTGTGGTGGACCGCGTCCGACGTCGGATGGGTGGTCGGGCACTCGTACATCGTCTACGGCCCACTGCTCGCCGGCGCCACCACGGTGCTGTACGAGGGCAAGCCGGTAGGTACCCCCGACGCGGGCGCGTTCTGGCGCATCATCGCGGAGAACAACGTCAAAGCGCTGTTCACGGCACCGACCGCGATCCGCGCGGTCCGCAAGGCGGATCCCGACGCCGAGGAACTCGCGAAGTATTCGATCGACTCGCTGGAAACGCTGTTCGCCGCCGGGGAACGCCTCGACCCCGACACCTACGCCTGGGCGACCCGCGTACTCGACCGCCCGGTCGTCGACCACTGGTGGCAGACCGAGACGGGCTGGGCGATCGCCGCGAACCTGCGCGGCCTGGACCCGATGCCGCTCAAGCCCGGCTCTCCGACGGTTCCGGTTCCGGGATACCGCGTCGAAATCGTCGATGCGCACGGTGAACTCGTGCAGCCGAACACGGAAGGCAACATCGTGGTGCGGCTTCCTCTTCCGCCGGGAACATTGACGGGTTTGTGGCAGGACGAGGACCGGTACCGCAGGTCGTACCTGGACACGTTCCCGGGGTACTACCTCACCGGCGATTCGGGTTTCGTGGACGAGGACGGATACGTGTTCGTGCTCGGACGCTCCGACGACGTGATCAACGTTGCCGGACACCGCCTTTCGACGGGCACGATGGAAGCGGTCGTGGCGTCGCATCCGGCGGTCGCCGAGTGCGCCGTGGTGGGCATCCACGACGAGATCAAGGGTCAGCGCCCGTCGGGATACGTGGTGCTCAAGGCCGGGGTGGAGATCGATCCCGAGACCCTGCGACAAGAACTCGTCGCAATGGTGCGCGACCAGATCGGTGCGGTGGCGACGTTCCGGGACGTGACCGTCGTGCAGGCACTGCCGAAGACTCGATCCGGCAAGATTCTCCGAAAGACCATGCGCCAGATCGCCGACCACGAGCAGTACACCGTGCCGTCCACGATCGAAGACCCGGCAGTGCTCGAGGCGCTTCGGGCGCAACTGGGCGGCTGACCCCGCGAGGGTCTAGCGGCGGCGACGCCAGACGACCACCAGCACGACGGCGACGAGAACTGCCCCGGCTGCGGCAAGCAGGTCGGGGCGGTTCCGTACCGCTTCGACGCGCTCGTCGGCCGCGTGCTTGACGCGGGTGGGCACGTCCAGCCGGTCGGTCAGTTCGCCTACCGTCGCAGCGAGTTCGGCGCGCTGCTGTTCGATATCGGGCTCGGGTCCGCCCGACCCGTTGGGGGTCGACTCGGTGGGCCCGGTGTTGGAAGAGTCGGGTCGGCTCATTGCATTGCTCCCTTCGCGGCGGCCACGTCGGCCCGAACGCTGTCGACCGCGTGTGCCGGCATCGGCGGCGCGGCATTCTTGGCCTTCGAGGCGCCGACGGCCGCGAGGATGCCCCCGATCACGAGAACCACAACGGCGACGATCAGTGCCGCCAGCCAGGGTTCCACGGCGGTCGCGAGCCCCAGCACACCCGCCGCGATGAGGGTGGCGAGCCCGAGGTAGAGCAGAAGCGCACCGGCCCCGGAGATTCCGGCACCGATACCGATCCTGGTGCCCTTGGACTTCACTTCGTCGAGGGCATGGGTGACCTCGGTGCGCACGAGGGTGGAGACCTGCGCGGTCAGCCGTTCGGTGAGTTCGACAGTGGACAGTTCGGAGGGCTGGGCCGCCACGTGACGCGCACCCCCTCCGGTCGGTTCCGTCATGTTCGTTCCCCTTCCTGGTTGTCGCCGACTTCTCCACGCAGGCGACGCCCGCGTTCGATCAGTTCTTGATGCTTCGCCTGGTTCTTCTCACTCGCACGGGTGTCGCGCGGGGGCAGTTGGAGGGTCTTCTCCGCTTCGATTCCACCTTGCAACTGCCGACCACGTTCGAGTTCCGCATCGAATTCGGCCCCGAACAGCAGTGCCAGGTTGGTGATCCACAACCACAACAGGAAGATCACCGCACCGGCGAGCGAACCGTAGGTCTTGTTGTAACTCCCGAAGTTGCTGACGTACACCGCGAACAGCACCGACGCGACGATCCAGACCACAATCGCGATCACAGAACCGACGCTCACCCACCGGAACTTGGGCTGCTTGACGTTGGGTGTGGCGTAGTAGAGCACCGCCACAAGGACGATGACGAGTATCAGCATCACGGGCCACTTCGCGATATTCCAGACCGTCACCGCTGTCTCGCCCAGGCCGACGACGTCACCGATGGTGCGGGCGATCGGTCCGCTCACCACGAGCATCAGGCCCGTTGCACCCGCGAAGACCAGGACGAGCGCCGTCACCAGCAGCATCTGCGGGCGCAGCTTCCAGATCGGGCGTCCCTCTTCGATCTCGTAGATGCGATTCATGGCGCGGCCGAAGGCGCCCACGTAGCCGGAAGCCGACCAGAGGGCACCGAGAACACCGATGACGAGGGCGAGGCCGGCGGTGGGTGCCTGCACCAACTGTTCGATGGGTCCGCGCAGGGTGTCGACCGCGGAGGCGGGTCCCAGTTCCTCGACCATCTGCAGCACCGCATCCACGGTGGCCTGGCCCTGCCCGAAGACGCCGAGCAACGAGACCACGACCAGCAACGCAGGAAACAGCGACAGGATGGCGTAATAGGTCAGCGACGCCGCCAGATCGGTGCACTGATCTCGGCTGAACTCCCGCACGGTCCTCTTGACCACGTATTTCCACGACGGCTTCTCGATGTCCGTCGGAGAATCGGGCTTGCGCGCATCGTCGGGTGCCACGGTTGCGCCGGCCGCACCGTCCCCGCCGTGTTGGTCCGTCATGGCACTCGGGTACCGCGCCGTCGCCCGCACCAAACCGTATCGGCACTACGTAAAACGTACGATCGGAGCATGTCCGACACCGATGCAGTCCGCGGCTCCTCCGAGGGGTTCGCCGACATCATGTCCCAACTCGACTACCCGATGTACATCGTCACGACACGCGGCGGAGAAGAACGCAGCGGGTGCCTCGTCGGGTTCACGACTCAGACGGGCATCGATCCGGCACGCTTCCTCGTCGCCATCTCGAACAAGAACCACACCTTCCGTGTCGCCCAGGACGCCGAGTACCTGGCCGTGCACGTCCTCTCCCCCGAGAACCGCTCGATATCGGAGCTTTTCGGGGAGCAGACGGGCGACGAGATCGACAAGTTCGCGCAGTGCTCGTGGAGCGAGGGCCCGCACGGCCTGCCGATCCTCGACGGCGCAGCCGGATGGTTCGTCGGGCGCGTGCTGGACAGATTCGATCTCGGCGACCACAGTGGGTTCCTGCTCGATCCCGAGGAGGGTGAACTCCGCGAGAACCTGGACACGCTGCTGACCTTCCGCGACGTGAGCGACATGGAGGCCGGCCACGGCGCGTGACATAGCGGGGAACGAACCGGCGTGATCTGATCGGGTGCATGCACCAACTCGACGATCCCGCTTCCCCTACCGACGTCGGCGACGATCGGCTCCGGCAGTTGTACGCGTATCCGGAAGGGCTCGAGCGCCCGTGGATGCGCGTGAACTTCGTGTCCTCCCTCGACGGCGCGGTCGCGGTGGAAGGCCGGTCGGGGGCGCTCGGCACCCCGTCGGACAAGAAGGTCTTCGGGCTGCTCAGGGAACTCGCGGACGTGATCCTCGTCGGCGCGGGCACCGTGCGCACCGAGAACTACGGGGGCGCGCGCACCAGCGAGACGCTTCGTGCGCGTCGTGAAGCGGACGGGCTCGACGCCGTACCTCCCATCGCGGTCGTGACGACGTCCTGCTACTTCCCGTCGGATCTGAGGCTGTTCACCGATACGACGGTGCCTCCGATCGTGTTCACCAGTGCGAGCGCCCCTGTCGCCAACCGCCGCAGGGCGGAGGACGCCGGTGCCGACGTCCGGGTGATCGCCGACGACACCATCGACGGTGCAGCCCTGCTCGCCGCCGTCACGAAGGCCGGCTGGACGCGCGTACTGTGCGAAGGAGGTCCGCAATTGTTCGGCAGCATGATCGAAGCCGACATCGTGGACGACCTGTGCCTGACGTTCGCCCCCGTTCTCGCGGCGGGCTCGGCGGGGCGCATCGCCTCGACGCCGACTCCCGTCGTCACCCCCATGCGACGGACCCACCTGGTCGCCGACGACGACGGCACCCTGCTCACCCGATGGATTCGAGACGACAGAGAAGGAGCTTCCCGTGGCCGATGACGACATTGTCGAAGGAACCGATCGTTCCGACGACTTGATCGAACGACTCGCCGACCTCGCGTCCGAGCGCAGTCTGACGGTGGGGTGCGCAGAGTCCCTCACCGCGGGAACGCTGGCGGCGCGCCTCGGCGCCGCGAAAGGTAGTTCGGAGTGGTTTCGCGGCGGCATCGTCGCGTACTCACGCGAGGTGAAACACGGACTGCTCCGCGTTCCCGAAGGACCGGTGGTCAGCGAGGCAGCGGTCCGGGCCATGGCCGAGTCCACCTCGCGCCTGCTCGAAGCGGAGATCGTGGTCGCCGTGAGCGGGGCGGGCGGACCCGATCCGCAGGACGGGCGCCCGCCGGGCACGGTGTGGTTCGCCACGACCGGGCCGGAGGGAACCCGCTGCGAGGAAAAGCAATTCGAGGGTGACCCCCAAAAAGTGCTCGCCCGGACGGTGCGTCATGCCCTAACGTTGCTCGTCGATCGGGCACAGGCCTGACTGCCGAGACGGGAGCATTCTTGCGCACACTGACCTACTACGTGGCCACCACGCTCGACGGGTTCATCGCCGACCCGTCGGGCGGGTTCGATTTCTTTCCGGTACCCGACGAACTGGTGTCGGTACTCGTCGAGGAGTTCCCGGAAACGATCCCCACCCAGGCGCGTGCGCATCTCGGGATCGACCCGCCGAACAAGAACTTCGACGCGGTGGTCATGGGCAGACGCACGTGGGAGCCGTCCCTCGATGACGGGGTCACGAGTTCGTATCAGCATCTGAAGCAGTACGTCTTCTCCACCACGATGAGCGAAGCACCGGACGACACCGTCACACTCGTCGACAGCGATCCGCTCGCGTACGTGCGAGAACTGAAGCAGCAGGACGGCGGAGGAATCTGGTTGTGCGGGGGCGGCTCTCTCGCGGGCGCGCTGTTACCCGAGATCGACGAACTCGTCCTGAAGGTCAGTCCGATCGTGGCGGGCAACGGAATACCGTTGTTCCGCGCGGACTTCGCACCGCATCACTTCGATCCCGTCGAGAGTCGCTCGGTCGCGGGCGTCACGATCACTCGTCTCGCTGCCCGTCGCTGACCGTGCCGCCGCCGTGACAGCGAGGGCTGTCTGTCACGGCGGCACCGGATCAGAGGACGGAGGGGTCGACGTCCAGGGTGGTGCGGTCGAGGCTCGCGAGCAGATCGAACTGCGGCCCCGTCTTCGGAAGTTCGAATCGGAAGAAGTACCGGGCCGCCGCGCGCTTGCCGTCGTAGAACGCGCCGTCCCGCTCGCCCACGGCGAGGAGTTGTTCGAGCCAGATCCACGCGACCACCACATGCCCGACCGCTTCGAGGTAGACGGTCGAATTCGCGAGCGCGACAGCCGGATCGCCGGTCGACCACAGGGCGGTGGTCGTCTCCCCCACCCGCACGACGGCACGCTGCAACTGCTGCGCGTACTCCGCGGCGTCGCCACCGGCGTCCAGCGCCTTCGTCACGGTCTCGCCGATGGTCTCTCCCAGCACCGCGAGCGCGGCGCCACCTTGCATGATCACCTTGCGGCCGAGGAGGTCCATCCCTTGAATGCCGTGGGTGCCTTCGTGAATCGGGTTGAGGCGATTGTCGCGGTAGTACTGTTCGACATCGAATTCCCGGGTGTACCCGTAACCGCCGAGCACCTGGATCGCAAGACTGTTGGCTTCGAGGCACCACTGCGACGGCCACGACTTGGCAATCGGGGTGAGCAGGTCCAGCAGAAGCCCCGCACGCGACCGCGCCGCCTCGTCAGGTGCGGTCCGCTGTTCGTCGACGAGGGTGGAACAGTACAGGCCGAGCGCCAGCGCACCTTCCACGTAGGACTTCTGCGCCAACAGCATCCGGCGTACGTCGGGGTGTTCGACGAGGGCCACCTGAGGGGAAGCCGGGTCTTTCGCGCCGAGTGGGCGGCCCTGTGTCCGGGTGCGTGCGTAGTCGAGCGACTGGAGGTATCCGGCGTAGCCGAGCGAGGTCGCGAGGAATCCGACCCCGATCCGTGCCTCGTTCATCATGTGGAACATGTAGGACAGGCCCTTGTTCGGCTCCCCGAGAAGATAGCCGACCGCTCCCGCCTCTCCGCCCGGTGTGTACGTGCCTTCGCCGAGGTTCAGCAGTGTGTTCGTGGTGCCGCGATTGCCCATCTTGTGGTTGAGGCCCACCAGGGCGACGTCGTTCCGGTCGCCCAGCGTGCCGTCCGGCTCGACGAGGAACTTGGGAACGATGAACAGCGAGATGCCCTTGACGCCGGCGGGGCCTCCCGGAATCTTGGCGAGCACCAGATGCACGATGTTCTCGGTCAATTCGTGGTCGCCGCCGGAGATCCACATCTTCGTTCCGGTCAGGCGGTAGGTGCCGTCGCCCACTGGCACGGCCTTGGTGGTGATGTCGGCGAGCGACGAGCCTGCCTGCGGCTCGGACAGACACATGGTGCCGAAGAACCGGCCTTCGAGCATATGCGGCACGAAGGTGGCGATCTGCTCGTCGCTGCCGTGCGCGACGAGCAGGCTCGCATTGGCCGCGGTGAGGAACGGGTACGCGGAGGTGCCTGCATTCGCCGCCTGGAACCACGCCATCGACGCGCGCAGAACCGCGATGGGCAACTGCATGCCGCCGTGCGCTTCGTCGAACCCGCCGGCGATCAGCCCCGCCTTGGAGAAGAGGTCGAGCGCGGCCTTGACCTCCGGGATGATCTCGACGCGGCCGTCCTCGTCCATCCGGGGTTCCTGGGCATCGGCCTTCTTGTTGTGCGTCGCGAAATGCTTCGTCGCGATGTCCGCACTCAGGTCCAGCACCGCGTCGAACGTGTCACGGGAATGCTCCGCGAACCGCGAACGGGTGGTCAGGGACTCGATGTCGAGCCAGTCGTACAGCAAGAAGTCCAGGTCGCGGCGGGACAGCACGGGAGCAGGCATGGAGGGGTCCTTTCGGCGGAGTACCGATCGAGCGCGCACCCAGTAGAGCAATCCGGGCGGGCCGGACGACCGGCGGGGTGGCAGCCGTGGGTGCACGGTACCGCGCGATGCTTGGCGCCGACGCCACGAATACGGGAATACTGCCCTTCATGAGCGGATCCCCTTCTGTGCTGGTCGTCGACGACGACGCGGACGTCCTCGCCTCCCTGCACCGCGGGCTCCGCCTCTCCGGATTCTCGGTGTTGACCGCCGCCGGGGGTGCCGAAGCCCTCGAAGTCGTAGAAGCCGAGCGGCCCGACGTGATGGTGCTCGACATGAACATGCCCGGTCTCGACGGGACAGCCGTCATCACTACCCTGCGCGGTGCGGGGGACGACATCCCGATCTGCGTGCTCAGTGCCCGCGACACCGTCGACGACCGCATCGCCGGGCTCGAATCCGGCGCCGACGACTACCTGACCAAACCGTTCGTCCTCGCCGAACTCGTCGCGCGTATCAAAGCAATGCTGCGCCGCCGCGCACCGGCCGACGATCAGGCGGTGCGGGTCGGCGCCCTGCGCATAGAACCGGCGGGCCGGCGGGTGTTCGTCGACGGCGATCCCGTGGACATGACCAAACGCGAATTCGAGCTGCTCGAGGCCCTGGCCCGCAATGCGGGCATCGTGCTCTCCCGCGAGCGCCTGTTGTCGCTCGTGTGGGGCTACGACTTCACCTCCGACACCAACGTCGTGGACGTGTTCGTCGGCTATCTCCGCCGCAAGCTCGAATCAGGTGGCCGCGCCCGGCTCGTCCACACCGTGCGCGGCGTCGGCTTCGTTCTCCGGGAGCCCTGAGGTGCCCCGCTCGTTCTCGTTGCGCGCCCGAGTGGCCACCGCGACCGCGCTGGGCACGACCATCGTCGTGGGGATTCTGGGTGTCATTGTGGCGCTAGCGATTTCACGCAACAATCTGGCACAACTCGACCGGCGCCTCGACCTCGCCGCCGATGTGCTGGCAGCCAACGCCGCGGCCGCCGAATTGTTCCTGCCGGTATTCGGCGACGGCGGTGCGTTCGCCATGACGATCCGCGCGGAACCCGACGGCGCACTGCGGGCGAGCACGCCCACGGAACTGCCCGTCCTCGAACCCGGCGCGCAGACCGTCACCCTCGACGGGATCGACTACCGCGCGTACACCACCCCCATCGAATCGAATCGCGGTCTGATGTCGGTGGCCGTCCTGCTGGCCGAGGCGCAGGATGTGACCACGGATCAGCACCGGCAGGTATTGATCGCCGGCGCCGTCGCAGTGGCCGCCGCGACCGGTCTCGGCTGGCTGCTCGGCGGTGGCGCGGTGCGTCCGCTCGTCGACCTGACCCGCCGGATCGTCGCCCGCGACCGGGATCTCTCGCCACGCCCCTCCGGAGTCACGGAAGCCGACGAACTCGCGTCGGCGGTGGGCGCGATGCTCGACGACGTGGCACGCGCGCGTGCCGCCACCGACGCCGCGCTGGCCACGGCGCGTGACTTCGCGGCGGCAGCGGCACACGAGATGCGGACGCCCCTCACGGCGATGCGGACGGACATCGAAGTACTCACGACCCTCGACCTCGAGGCGGACGACCGGTCCGAGATACTCACCGACCTCGCGCGCACTCAGGCACGGCTGGAAGCGACCCTCAACGACCTCGAACGCCTCGCCAGAGGCGACCTGTCCACCGACCGCGATTTCGTCGACGTCGATCCCGTCGAGATCTGCGACACCGCTGCCGCGGACGCGATGCGCCGATATCCGGGCCTGACCGTGGACGTCCGCGGGGATGCCGGCCGGACGCTGCGCGGCCTGCCCGCAGGCCTGCGACTCGTGGTGGACAACGCGATCACCAATGCCGTCCGGCACGGCGGCGCATCGCTCGTTCGGATCACCGTCTCGAGGGACGATGCCGCCACCAGCCTGATCGTCGACGACGACGGAGTGGGTGTCCCCGCCGACGAACGCTCGGCAGTGTTCGAACGGTTCCGGCGCGGATCGAATTCCCGCCGGACCGGGTCCGGGCTCGGACTGGCACTGGTCGCGCAGCAGGCAACCCTGCACGGCGGCGACGCACACCTGGACGAGAGTCCGCTCGGGGGAGCACGCCTCGTCGTCCGGTTGCCCCGCACGCGCCCCCGCGATCGATGATCGGTACCGGCGACGTTCCCGGCACCGACTCGATCGCGAGGGTGCATTGTGTTCGAATTACTCAGTGCGGGAGAGACTCTCCGGTGAACTCTCGCGCCTCCACGAGCACCAGCCAATTGCCGGAGTTGTCCCGCATCACGGCTTCGATGCCGTACGGCCGTTCGGCCGGTTGCTGAACGAACTCCACCCCCTTGGCAGCGAGCTCGCGATACGTCGCGTGACAGTCGTCGGTGGCGAGACCGAATCCGCCCATGGTTCCGGCGTCCAGTGCCCGCCGGATCGCTTCTGCTGTGTCGTCGGAGAGGGGCGGGCCGGGCTTGGCGAGCGTGACCTGCAGTTCGGGATGGTCGGGGTGCAGGATCGATACCCAGCGGAACCCGTCGCCCAGCGTGACGTCGGTGCCTTCGACGAATCCCATCGTGTCGGTGTAGAACTTCTTGGCTGCGTCCTGGTCGGTGACCCAGAGGGTGACCAGAGAAATGTTGGTAATCATGTATTCCAACCTAGGGTCGGCGCCGGTCCCTGCGCTTCTCCGAAATTGCGGCGTTCAGGACCGGTCGCTCAGGCCGTGCATGAAGACGTAGCAACCGGGGATTCGCGGCGCACCGGACTCGGCGAACTTCGCCTGATACACCGACGGTGACGTACCGACCAGTTGCCGGAACTTGGCGCTGAACGAGCCGAGGCTGGTGTACCCGACGACGTGGCATATCTCGGTGACCGTCAGGTTGGTCGCCCGCAGCAGGTCCTGGGCTCGTTCGATGCGCCGCTCGGCGAGGTAGGCCCCCGGAGTCCTGCCGTACACCGCGGCGAAACACCGGAGGAAGTGAAACTTGGATACGCCGGCGTTGGCGGCGAGTTCGACGAGGTCGAGCGGCTCCGCATAGTCGCGGTCGGCGACGTCGCGGGCGCGGCGCAGGTGCGGAAGGAGTTCCGCCGGCACCTGCACTCGTACTGCCATTACCCCAGTCTGGCAGCGAGAACCTGCACGTGCTCGTGAATGCGCCCGGATACACGAGGGCCCGAGTCCGGCATACGCCGGACTCGGGCCCTCATGAACGGATTACTACGGCAGGTCGACCAGGTCGATCACGAACACCAGCGTCTTGCCGCCGAGGGGGTGACCGGAACCGGCCGGACCGTATGCGAGTTCCGGCGGCACGGTCAGCTTGCGGCGACCACCGACCCGCATACCCGGGATGCCCTGCTGCCAGCCCGGGATCAGCCGACCGAGCGGGAATGCGACGGACTGACCGCGGCTCCACGACGAGTCGAACTCGTCGTTGGTCTCGTACTCGACGCCCTTGTAGTGCACGTCGACGGTCGCGTCGGGCTGCGCCTCGGGACCGTCACCGATGGTGATGTCCTCGACCACGAGTTCGGTGGGCGCGGGGCCTTCCGACTTCTCGATGACCGGCGGTTCGGGCTGGACCTGCACGTCGAGCAGATCGATCACGAACACGAGAGTCTTGCCCGACAACTGGTGGCCCGATCCGGCGGGACCGTAGGCGAGTTCCGGCGGGATCGTCAGCTGACGACGCCCACCGACACGCATACCGGGGATGCCCTCCTGCCAGCCGGCGATGAGACCGGCGAGCGGGAAGCGGATGGACTCGCCACGGCTCCACGACGAGTCGAACTCCTCGCCCGTGTCGAACTCGACACCGACGTAGTGCACGTCGACGACCGCACCCGGCGTGGCTTCGGGACCGTCACCGATCGTGATGTCCTTGATGACCAGTTCGGTGGGCGCGGGGCCCTCCTGGAACTCGATCTCCGGTTTACTCACAGGTCCTTCTCCCTTGTCGAGTGGCAGTCGTCGCACACGCTCGGACAGATCGGTCAGCGAAGATCGATCCCCTTGTAGTCACGCTCGGTGTGGCCGACGTAGATCTGGCGCGGGCGCCCGATCTTGAGGGTCGGGTCGGAGTGCATCTCGCGCCAGTGCGCGATCCAGCCCGGCAGGCGGCCCAACGCGAACAGCACGGTGAACATGCGGTCCGGGAAGCCCATGGCGCGGTAGATCAAACCGGTGTAGAAGTCGACGTTCGGGTACAGCTTGCGCTCGATGAAGTAGTCATCGGTGAGCGCGGCCTCTTCGAGCTTCATGGCGATCTCGAGCAGTTCGTCGCCCGCACCGAGCTTCTTGAGGATCGAGTCGGCGGTCTTCTTGACGATCGCGGCGCGCGGGTCGTAGTTGCGATAGACGCGGTGCCCGAAGCCCATGAGCTTCACGCCGTCTTCCTTGTTCTTGACCTTGCGCACGAACTCGTTGACGTCGCCGCCCGAGTTCTTGATCTGCTCGAGCATCTCCAGCACAGCCTGGTTCGCACCGCCGTGCAGCGGGCCCCACAGCGCGTTGATGCCGCCCGAGATGGACGTGAACAGGTTGGCGTCCGACGAGCCGACCAGACGCACCGTCGACGTCGAGCAGTTCTGCTCGTGGTCGGCGTGCAGGATCAGCAGCATGTCGAGAGCCTGCGCGATCTCGGGGTCGATCTCGTACGGCTCGGCCGGGAAACCGAACGTCATCCGCAGGAAGTTCTCGACCAGCGACAGCGAGTTGTCGGGGTAGAGGAACGGCTGGCCCACGGACTTCTTGTAGGCGTACGCGGCGATCGTCGGGAGCTTGGCGAGCAAGCGGATCGTCGACAGCTCGACCTGCTCCGAGTCGTCCGGGTCGAGCGAGTCCGGGTAGTACGCCGAGAGCGCATTGACGGCGCTCGACACGACGGGCATGGGATGCGCGTTACGCGGGAAGCCGTCGAAGAAGCGCTTGAGGTCCTCGTGCAGCAGCGTGTGTCGGCGGATCTTGTCGGTGAACGTCTCGAGCTGGTCCGACGTGGGCAGCTCGCCGTAGATCAGCAGGTAGCTGACCTCGATGAAGCTGGCCTTCTCGGCAAGCTGCTCGATCGGGTACCCGCGGTAACGCAGGATGCCCTTCTCACCGTCGATGTACGTGATCGCCGACTTGGTGGAGGCAGTGTTGACGAAACCGGGGTCGAGGGTGGTGTACCCGGTCTCCGCAAGGAGCTTGCCCAGCTCGATACCGTCATTGCCTTCCGTTGCTTTGGCGATCGACATCGCGTGCTCGCCACCGGGGTAGCTGAGGGCGGTTGTGGGTTCATTCTCAGCGGGCACGAAGGATCCCTCTCAAGCTCAGACCTACGAGAAACTTCCGAACATTCAGGTAGAACCTAGCCGTAGCGCAGCGCGTGCGCCCAGCCAGGGTCGGTCGAAAGTCCCCGCACAGTGTTTCGTTGATATCGACGTCGGACGTCGGCCCGCACCCTCGGAAACTCCGCCGCAAGGTCGGCGCACGCCGCTTACCTGGGGTAATCGTACGCGATCCGTGTGGTAGCGCCATTGCCACCCCGCCTCCTGCCGTTCGCGGCGCCCGTGCGTCACCCGGAGAAACCCACCGCACCCAGGCCCCAGCTGGCGTCCCAGCCCTGCCCCGGCTGGAGGACCACTTCGTCGATACCCAGATTGAACGCATCAGGAGGGCACGTCGCGGGAATCAGAGCGAGCGAACGCTCCGCAGCACCCCCGGACCCGGCCGTCTCGGTGGTCGCATACAGCCACCCGAACTCCGGCACCGTTCGCAATTCCACACCGCGCCCGTCTGGACCGCAGAGACGATGACGCACCACACCGTCGGCGTCCTCGTCGAGGGCACTGAACGGTGTCGCGAGCCGTACACCGGCGAGGGAGCGCGGTGCGGTGAAGTCGTACTCGGTACCGGTGACGGGTTGTGAGTACGCGGTGGGAAGACCACGTTCGCGGTCGATCGGAACGCGGGTACCCGCCGCCAGGTGCAGGCTGCACTCGTCGAGGGGGGTCTCACCGGCCCGCAGATACGGGTGCACGCCGAGACCGAACGGTGCGTGGAAATCGCCGATGTTGGTCGCGGTGTGGGTGACGACGAGCCCGTACTCACCGAGTTCGTGGATCGCGGTGAGCAGCAGCCGGTAGGGCCATCCCTTCTGCAATCCGACCTCGAGCACCTGCTCGACACGGGTAGCCGTGTGCGACACGAGGTCCCACTTCTTGTTCCAGGCGAAGCCGTGCACGGCGGTCTTCCGGCGCGGGTCGGTGACCGCCAGTTGGTGTTCGATTCCGTCGAAGAAGAAGTGGCCGTCGCGCACCCCACCCGGCCACGGCGCCAGCACGGCGCCCGCGTACAGCCACGGTTCCTCGGCCGGCCCGCTCTCGACGAGCCGGTAGGGGCCGGACGGATCGTCGTACACCAGTTCACGCACCGCCGCGCCCACCTCGGACACCTCGGCCCGGTAGCCGCCGCCGCGGATCACGTAATGCGCGGGACCGTCTCCCGGCCGGGAATCGGTCGGGTGATCGCGTTGCGAGTGGTGGATCGAGTCGGACATGTACCCAGTCTTGCGGGCGGCGGGCGATCGCACTACCCATTCGGGCGGCTGACCTGTCCGTACCGCCAACCTGCCCCGCAGTCCCGGATCACATACCGGTCGTCATGGCCTCGATCACGGCCGCGGTGGCGGCCACCGTCGGGACGTCGTCGATCGGCACGTCGGGGTCACCGGTGGTGGAATCCGAGAGCACCACCAGCACGAGCGGATCCCCCTGAGGCGACCACACGACCCCGGCGTCGTTGACCGTCCCGTGGTCGCCTCCTCCCGTCTTGTCGGCCGCGGTCCAGCCCGGCGGCAGTGCCGCACGGATGCGCTTGTCGGACGTGAGGCTCCCCCGCATCCACCCCGCGAGGGTGCGTTGTTGCTGCGGCGGCAGCCCCGCACCGAGAAGCAGTTCGTGGCACCCCGCTCCGAGCCCGGCGGCGGTCGTGGTGTCGCGCTCGTCGCCGCGCCCCGCTTCGTTCAGTTCGGGTTCCCACCGGTCGAGGCGAGTCGCCTTGTCGTTGACAGCCCGCGCGAGGGCTGTCACCGTGTCCGGTCCGCCGAGGCGTCGCAACAGGAGGTTCGCGGCGGTGTTGTCGCTTCGGGTCAGCGCGGCCTCGCACAGGTGACCCACGGTCATGACGCGGCCCTGATGTTCGGTCGTCACAGGCGAGTTGACGACGATGTCGGCGGGCTCGACCGCAATGGTCTCGTCGAGGGTCAGCCGGCCGAGGGATTCGAGACGCAGAATTCCGGCCGCTGCGTAGATCTTGAAGGTCGAGCACATCGCGAATCGCTCGTCGCCGCGGTATGAACAGCTCCGACCGTCGATCGGCGAGTGCGCGAACACCCCGAGCCGGACCTTGTGGTCGTTCTCGATCCGGGCGAGACGTGCGTCGAGCGCGGGCAGTTGCAACCGTGTCTCCGGTACGCCCCTCGCGGCCGGGGTCGCATCCGGTGGCATCGTGCTGCCCGATGCGCCGCATGCGGCCAGGATCGGAGCGGCCGACAGGACGACGGCACCGGAGAGAAAGCCTCTGCGGGACAGTGCTGTTCGGTCGACTGCGGGTGGTGTTGCCATGCAGCTACAACAGCATCCGGCCTCTCGCCGATGCCAATACTTTACGGAGGCGGGGGCAAGTCGGAAAAAGTATCACCGCTGGTGACAGCCCTGTACGAGGCCGACACTGGCCGCACTTCCGGTAAAAGCGGGGACGGCGTCGAGGACGCTGGTTGAATGTCGGCCATGGATCTGATCCGTCATCTCCGGTTCTTCGTCGCGGTCGCCGACACAGGACACTTCGGGCGCGCCGCAGCCGAACTGGAGATGACGCAACCTCCACTGTCCCAAGGACTTCGGCGCCTCGAGGAGTACATCGGGACCCCGCTCGTCCACCGCACGCAGCAGGGTGCCGTTCTCACTTCCGCCGGTGCGCACCTGCTTCCCCACGCCCGCTCGCTCCTCGACGACTCCGACCGTTTTCTCACGGAAGCGGTCCGCGTAGCCGGCGCCCGCGCAGTGGTCCGCTGGGGCGCCTGCGTCGCGCTCCCGGACCGGTTGCTCACCGCGTGCGTCGCGGCCTTGTGCGCCGAGACCGATGCGGCGGTGACGACCGAATCGGGGACCACCGTCGACCTGATCGAGGCGGTGCGGTCGGGCAGATGCCATTTCGCCGTCGTCGAACTTCCCACGCTCGTGGACGGCGTGGAGGCCGGGCCCGTCACCAAGATTCCGCGGTGGGTCGTCGTGCCGAAGGACCATCGCAGCGCCCACGCCGAACGGCCTCGGTTCCCGATGCTCTCCGATCTGGCGTTCGCAGCCCCTGCACGAACAGGAAACCCCGGGGCCTTCGACGCCGTGCGTGATCTACTGCGCGAACGCGGTCTCGAGGTCGAGACGACGACTGCGCCGGACGACCGCGCCGTCCTCGCCGCAGTGGCTGCGGGCACCCATTTCGGGATGTCGACCACGAGGCCCGGTTCGGCGCCGGGGGTCGCGTGGCTGCAGTTGGCTCCCGCCGCGACCGCGCTGCAGGTGCGTCTCGTGTGGCGAACCGGCGCCGACATCGACCGGTATGTCGCGGCGCTCGATCGGGTGGTCTTCAGGGAACGGGTGCGCTGAGCCGTACATCCCGGCGGCTCGGACAGCGGTCACCGCGCTTCGGTGGCCGCTGCCTCCCCCCGCGCTGGGCCGCTGTCGTCCTTCATTCGCACCGCGATCGCGAAAATGAGCACACCTGCCGCCGCGAGGATCACTCCGGCAGCGGCCGGTGCGGTGTACCCGAATCCGGCGGCGATCACCGCACCGCCGATCGCGGCGCCGATCGCGTTGGCGAGGTTGAACGCGGCGTGGTGGAGCGACGCGGCGAGAGTCTGGGCATCGTCCGCGACGTCCATCAGCCGAACCTGTAGTCCCGGACCGACCGCCGCGCACCCGGCGCCGAGCAGGAACACCATCACCAGAGCCGTGTACGGGTTGTGCACCGCGACGACGAACACGGCGAGCAGCACGCCGAGCGCACCCACGGTGATGAAGATGCCCGGCACCAGAGCGCGGTCGGCGAGGCGACCCCCCACCGCGTTGCCCACGACCATGCCGAGCCCGAACAGCATCAGGGCGACCGGGACCACCGATTTCGGTACGCCCGCGACGTCGGTCAGGGTGGTGCTGATGTAGGTGTAGACCGCGAACACACCACCGAAGCCGATCGTCGCGACGCCCAACGTCATCCACACCTGCTTGCGGCGCAGAGCACCCAGCTCGGTCCGCACGCTCGTCGTACGGATGGACAGGTCCGGCACCCACGCGACGACCGCGGCGACGGTGGCCACCCCGATCACCGCGACCAGGCCGAACGCGATGCGCCAGCCCAGTGCCATACCCAGCCACGACGCCGCGGGCACCCCGATCACGTTCGCGACCGACAGTCCCATCATCACGAGTGCGACGGCCCGCGCCCGCTGTCCCCGACCGGCGAGATGCGCCGCGACGATTGCGGCGACGCCGAAGTACGCGCCGTGCGGCAAGCCGGCAACGAACCGGGAGGCCACGAGCGCGCCGTAGCCCGGTGCCAGCACCGTCGCCGCGTTACCGATCGTGAACGCGACCATCAAGGCGATCAGCAGCGTCTTGCGCGGTACCCGGGCGGTCAGGGTCGCGATGAGCGGTGCACCGACCACGACGCCGGCGGCATATGCGGACACGACGTGCCCGGCGGTCGGCTCGGAGACACCGAGCCCGGCCGCGATGTCGGGAAGCAGGCCCATCGCCATGAATTCGGTGGTGCCGATTCCGAACCCGCCGAGCGCGAGTGCCCACATGGCGCGGGTGCGCCCTGCCCGCGGACCGTCGTCGATCCGGACGTCGTCGGGTGGGCAGGCGGGAGCCGTGGTCATGAGAGAGCCTTCGGAGAGTGCACGAGGTACGCGAAAGAGAAGTCCGGACGGCTGTGTCCGGCCCGTTCCATCTTCCGCTTCGGACCCGCCCACCTCGAATTCGTCAGGGGTGAGTTCCGCCACCGCCGCGTGGAGCGCGCGCTACGACAGGGTTCTCTCGACGCGGTACCGGACGAAGGCGGGGAACGCGAAGACACACACCGCGACGCCGACGATCACCAGGACACCGCCACCCGCTGCCGCAACCGCGGTCCCGGCTGCGGCGGCCGCGGCACCGTGCAGCACGTCGCCGATCCGGGGACCGCCGGCGACGACGACGATGAAGACTCCTTGCAACCGGCCACGCATCTCGTCGGTCGCGACGGTCTGCAGCATCGTCGACCGGAACGCCGCCGACACCATGTCCACCGCCCCGCCGAACGCGAGGAACGCCACCGCGAGCCACACCAGCAGCGCGCTCCCGCCCGAATCGGCGAACCACACCACGATCCCGAATCCGGCCATCGCGACGCCCCACAGCGCGATACACACGATCACCGCGAGACCCTGGCGCCGCACTCTCGGCAGCCACCCCGAGAACACGCCTCCGACAACGGCTCCCACCGACATCGCCGCGAACAGCACGCCGAGGACGAATCCGCCCTGCACCGGATCCCCGAAGGTTTCGTGAGCGATCTGAGGAAACAATGCGCGCGGCATTCCGAAAACCATCGCGACGATATCGACGACGAAGGAGGCCAACAGGATCTTCTGCCCGGACAGGTAACGGAATCCGTCGAGCACCGCGCACAGTCCCGCCCGCGTCACCTCTCCCAGCGGCGGGATCGGGGGCAGCCGGACGACGGCCCAGAGCGTCGCGAGCAGGAAGACCGCGTCGAGCAGGTACAGCGTCGACAACCCCACCATCGGGATGAGCACCCCGGCAAGCAGCGGACCGGCGATCGCACCGAACTGCACGACGGTCATGTTGAGCGAGGTCGCCGCAGCGATCTGGCCCGTGGGAAGCACGCGCGGGATCACGGCCGCGCGGGTGGGCTGATTCACCGCGAAGAACGCCTGCTGCACCGAGAACACGCCGAGCAGCACCCACACGTTGCCCGAACCCGCTGCGGCCTGAGCCCACAGGAGCAGCGAGGTGACGCAGAGGCCGACCGAGGTGATGGTCAGCAAGGTGCGCCGGTCCATGGCGTCCGCGAGCGCGCCACCCCAGAGCCCGAACACGACGAGCGGCACGAGACCGAACACACCGGTGAGCCCGACATAGGCCGAGTTCCGGGTGATCTCGTAGATCTGCTGCGGTACCGCGACGATCGCCATCTGGGCGCCGATCACGGTCACGACACCGGCCCACCACAGCCGCGCGAAGTCCTTGTTCTGCAGCGGTGTGGTGTCGGCGAGGATGCGTCTCACGGCTGGAGACGCCGGACGGACCACGCTCCGTCCACGAGCCGCATACGAATCCGGTCGTGCAGACGGTCGGGTCTCCCCTGCCAGAATTCGACGGTGTCCGGACTGATCCGGAATCCGCCCCAGAACGGCGGAACGGGAATGTCCTCGTCGGATCCGAGACCGTACTCTCTGCCCGCCTCGACGAGTGCGTGTTCGAGGTCTGTGCGGGACGCGACCGGCCGCGACTGCTGCGACGCCCACGCACCGAGCCGCGACCCGCGCGGCCGGGTCCGCCAGTACGCCGCGGTCTCCTCGGGCGCGACGCGATCCACCCTGCCGCGCACCGTGACCTGGCGGTGCAGCGGCAACCACAGAAAGGTCACGGACGCGTACGGGTGCGCGGCCAGGTGGCGTCCCTTGTCGGATTCGTAGTTCGTGAAAAAGGTGATGCCCTCGGGTCCGACGGCCTTGCACAGCACCGTCCGGGTCGCGGGATCGCCGTTCTCGTCGACGGTCGCGAGCACCATCGCGTTGGGCTCGGGCACGGCGGCCTCGACGGCCGTGGCCAGCCATTGCCGGAACAACGGCAGCCAGCCGTCGGAGGCGAGCGCGGGTCCGAGATCGGCGGACAGCGTTTCGGCCGGGTCCGACGGGTTGTAGTCGGCACGCATCGACGCGAGATCGTCTGCCGGCACGTGTCGGCGCGGCGGTTCGGGCTGCACGGACGAAGACGGTACTCCGGGACGGCCGACGCCCGAAGACACGCGGTCGAGGACTAGAGTTCACCTGACGACTCGAGTGGGGTGCCGATCACAGTCACCGGTGTCCTCATTCCACCGGCAGTGCGGCTCGGATCGGGCGGCACACGAAAGAGGAGAGCCCATTCGCATGGCACCGCGCGCGTCTGTACCCGAGGATTTCGTCGCAGGTCTCGAAGGCGTCGTCGCCTTCACCAGTGATATCGCCGAGCCCGACAAGGACGGTGGCGCACTGCGTTACCGCGGTGTCGACATCGAAGAACTCGTCGCTCGGGGCGTGACCTTCGGTGACGTGTGGGCACTTCTCGTCGACGGCGAGTTCGGCCGGGGTCTGCATCCCGCCGAGCCTTTCCCGCTCCCGATCCACACCGGCAACGTGCGCGTCGATGTGCAGGCGGGCCTCGCGATGCTCGCGCCCATCTGGGGCTTCCAGCCGTTGCTCGACATCGACGACGCGACCGCCCGCGACAACCTCGCGCGCTCCGCGGTGATGGCACTGTCGTACGTCGCTCAGTCGGCGCGCGGCATCTACCAGCCGGCGGTACCCCAGGAGCAGGTCGACCAGGCGAAGACCGTGACCGAACGGTTCATGGTGCGCTGGAAGGGCGAGCCCGACCCGAAGCACGTCGAGGCCATCGACGCCTACTGGGTGTCGGCTGCCGAGCACGGTATGAACGCCTCCACTTTCACCGCCCGGGTGATCGCGTCCACCGGTGCCGATGCGCCTGCCGCACTGTCCGGCGCCGTGGGTGCGATGTCGGGTCCGTTGCACGGCGGTGCCCCGGCGCGCGTGCTGCCGATGATCGAGGAGACCGAGCGCAGCGGCGATCCGCGCGCCGTGGTCCAGGGCATCCTGGACCGCAAAGAGAAGCTCATGGGCTTCGGGCACCGTGTGTATCGCGCCGAAGATCCCCGTGCCCGCGTGCTGCGCGACACCGCCGAGCGACTCGGCGCTCCGCGCTTCGAGGCCGCTGCGGCACTCGAGCAGGCAGCGCTGACCGAACTGCGGGAACGCCGTCCCGACCGCGCCATCGAGACCAACGTCGAGTTCTGGGCCGCCGTGATCCTCGATTTCGCCGAGGTTCCGGCCGCGATGATGCCGGCGATGTTCACGTGCGGGCGGACCGCGGGCTGGTGTGCGCACATCCTCGAGCAGAAGCGTCTCGGCAGGCTGGTGCGTCCCGCCGCGATCTACACCGGGCCGGATCCTCGGTCCGTCGAGGCCGTCACCGGCTGGGAGTCGATCTCCCACCGCTGACGCACCCGGTCGGACGCTCACGCAAGCGGTCTAGACTACATCTGCACCATGTCACTCGACGCTTAGGACACGCATTCCGATGGCAGACGCTTCACCGATCATTCCCGCCGACCTCAAGCCCGCAGACGGCCGTTTCGGCTGTGGCCCGTCGAAGGTTCGCCCCGAGCAGCTCCAGTCGCTCGTCGACGTCGGCGCTTCGGTATTCGGCACCAGCCACCGGCAGAAGCCGGTCAAGGACGTCGTGGCCCGGGTGCGCTCCGGCCTGCGCGAGCTGTTCGCCCTGCCCGACGGCTACGAGGTCGTCCTCGGCAACGGCGGCACCACGGCATTCTGGGATGCAGCCGCGTTCGGCCTGATCCGCGAACGGTCGCAGCACTTCACCTACGGCGAGTTCTCGTCGAAGTTCGCCTCCGTCGCCAAGAAGAATCCGTTCATCGGCGATCCGATCGTGATGGGCTCCGAGCCCGGATCGGCTCCCGAGATCGTGGCCGACGCGTCCGCCGACCTGATCGGCTGGGCGCACAACGAGACGTCGACGGGTGTGGCTGTGCCCGTGCAGCGTCCGGCCGGGTCGTCGAACGCGCTCATCGCGATCGACGCCACCTCAGGTGCCGGCGGGTTGCCGGTCAACATCGCCGACAGCGACGTGTACTACTTCGCTCCGCAGAAGTGCTTCGCGGCGGACGGCGGGTTGTGGATCGCGCTGATGAGCCCGGCCGCGCTCGAGCGCGTTGCCGAGATCAAGGCGTCCGGCCGGTACACCCCGGACTTCCTGTCGCTGCCGATCGCGGTGGAGAACAGCAGCAAGGACCAGACGTACAACACCCCGGCGCTCGCCACCCTGCTGCTTTTCGCGAACCAGATCGAGTGGCTCAACGCCAACGGTGGCCTCGACTGGGCCGTGAGCCGCACCAAGGATTCGTCGTCGCGCCTGTACGAGTGGGCCGAGGCTTCCGAGTTCGCGACGCCGTTCGTCACCGATCCGGCGCTGCGCTCGCAGGTGGTCGGAACGATCGACTTCGCCGACTCGGTCGATGCGGCGAAGGTCGCAAAGATCCTGCGCGCCAACGGCATCGTCGACACCGAGCCGTACCGGAAGCTGGGGCGCAACCAGTTGCGCGTCGGTATGTTCCCGGCGATCGATCCCGAGGACGTCACGCAGTTGACGAAATGCGTGGATTGGGTGGTTTCGCAGCTCTGAGCAACGGGTAGTCAGCGACGGTCGCGAGGGGCCGGGTCCTCAGCGGGGCTCGGCCCCTCTCCCGTACCCAACCCTCAACCTAAGATCGAGACATTTCGGTGAACCTAGGACCATAACGCGTCCTGGGGGAAATCGTGTGACGCCGCCCGGCGTGGCGCGGCGTGTCCGCGCCACGAAATGTGACGACTCGATTACAGTCGGGCGGGTCAATCGCGATCGGCGCGCGAGGAGGTCAAAGGTGCGAGAGCTTCGAGTGGTCGGTCTCGAGCCCGATGCAAAATATGTCGTGCTCGCCGATCCCAACACGGGTGACAAGTTCCGTATTCCGGTGGACGACACCCTGCGTGCGGCATCACGCGGCGATCTCGCCCGCCTGGGCCAGATCCAGATCGAAACCACGAGCCAGCTCCGTCCCCGCGAGATCCAGGCGCGGATCCGTGGCGGCGCGTCGGTCGAACAGGTCTCCCAGGAGGCCGGCATCCCGATCGCCAAGGTCGAGCGTTTCGCCTACCCGGTGCTGCTCGAACGGTCCCGGGCGGCCGACATGGCGAAGAAGGGTCACCCCGTCCGGCCCGACGGACCCACGGTCGAAACCCTCCTCGAGATCGTGACGCAGGCGTTCCGCGCCCGCGGCCACAACCTCGACGAGGCCACGTGGGATGCCTGGCGCGACGACGACGGGCACTGGGTCGCAGAACTGCAGTGGCAGGCGGGCCGGTCCACCAACACCGCGCACTGGCGCTACCAGCCGGATGCGCACGGCGGCACCATCACCGCGCTCGACGACATCGCGGCAGACCTCGTGGACCCGGATTGCGGCCGTCCGCTGCGATACCTGACCCCGGTCTACTCCGCACGCGACGTCGACGACTCGACCGAAGCGGAGATCGCCGAGCGCCGGGCAGCCGTGGCGAGCCCGATTCCGCTCGACCAGCCCGCGGTCGCCGAGCCCAGTGCGGAACCCGCCATTCTCGAAGCCCCCGGAACCGAGACGGTCGCGGTGACCGCATCCGACGAGCACGAGGATCCCGCCGCGGCGCACACCCCGCACTCGCCGAACAGGGACAAGCGCGGTAAGCCCGCACTCCCGTCCTGGGACGACGTGCTGCTCGGCGTGCGCAGCAACGGACGCATCTGAGGGATCACCGATGGCGTCGATCGTCTCGGCGCTGTGGCACGTCGACGCTCCCGATCCGGCCGCGGTCCTTCGGGACTCCCGGCCGGATCCCGAGGCGGCCCGCGCGCTGCTCGGGCGCCTCTTTCCGGACCGGCATCCCGCTGCGATCGGCCGGGTTCCGCTCTCACTCGCGGTGCACGGCGGCGATCCCGGGGGCAAGCAGGTCTTCGTCGGCAGCTACCCCGGCGTCACCGTCGTCTGCAGTAGCGAACTGTCGCTCCGCACCCCCTCGCAACTGCCGTTGCGGTGGCGGCAGACCCTCGCGGCCGAACACACGTTTCTCACCGTGTCCGACGCACCCGGGGCATGGGGCGCCTTTGCCGCATGGGAGCGCGGCACGCTCCGACGGGCATTCGGGGCGAGCACCGTGGAGTTCTTCGAGGACGAGGGCGTCCCGTTCGCGTGGGAACGTCCGTTCTGGGCCGGCGAGCATCCGATCCGCTGGCCGGCCGAGGTCGCTCCCCCGCCGCACTCGCTCCCTTTCCACCCTCGCCGACTCGTCGAGCACGCCAACGCCGCGTGGCTCGGCTTCCGGTATGTGGGGCGGCTCGCCGCCGAACCCGATCCCGCCGACATCGAGGTGTGCGGGTTCGAATTGCGGGACCGGGAAGAAACCGCACCGGCGCCCCGGCGTCGCCGTCCCTCGTGGTGGCGGCGCACTGCCCGCCTGTAGCCACAGGTCAGCCTGTAGCCACCGGTCAGCCTGTAGCCCGGTCAGCGCGGAATCCGGACCCGTTCGTAGAACGCCATCGCGGCGGCCGTGGCGACATTGAGCGAGTCGGTGCCCGGGGCCATCGGGATCCGCGCGCGCACGTCGGTTGCACGCATCGCGTGTTCGGTCAGTCCGGGGCCCTCGGCGCCGAGGAGCAACGCGACTTTCTCGCCGGTCATCGCTGCGGAAAGGGGGACGGCGTGCGGATCGGGAGTGAGCGAGATCAGCTGGAAACCCTTGTTCCGCAAGATATCCAGATCGTGCGGCCACCGGTCCACAGAGGCGAACGGCACCCGCAGGACGTGCCCCATCGACACCCGCACCGCCCGCCGGTACAGCGGGTCGGCGCAGCCTTTCGCGAACAGCACCCCGTCGACTCCGAGCCCGGCCGCATTGCGGAACATCGAACCGATGTTCTCGTGATCGTTGACGCCTTCGAGCACCGCGACGGTCGTGGCCTTCTCGAGCACGTCGCCGAGTTCGAGCGGCTCGGGACGGTTCGCAACCGCGAGGACACCGCGATTGAGATGGAACCCCACCACCTCGGCCATGACGTCGGCGTCGGCCCGGAAGAACGGGACGTCGACGTCGCGCAGGTCGTCGGCAAGTTCCCCGAGGCGCCGGTCGACGCCGAGCAGGCTTGTCGGCGCGAACCGCGAATCGAGCATCCGCTGCACCACCAGAACGCCCTCGGCGATCACGAGTCCTTTGCCGCCGGGAAGGTCGGGCCGGCGATCCGAAGAGTTGAGATCGCGGAAGTCGTCCAGCCTCGGGTCGGCCGGGTCGTCGATGTCGATAACGTGAACCACATGCTCATTGTCCCAGCAGACCGGAGCACGAACCCGCCGGGTCCGGACCGGTCGCGCAGGCGCGGGGCGGCGGTACCTCGGCCCGTCCGGGACCACCAGCGAGCCCGATCACCCTTCCGGGTGCGGGCCTGAACGGCGCGTGGCGTCAGCGGTGGTCGGAGGAACCGTCGGTAACGAGGCGGTACAGCACGTAGATCGAGAACCAGACGATCGCCACGGACGCCAGCACGAGCAAGATCTCGTAGAAGAGAACCACACCCCGATGCTACGGCCGGGCCGGGGCACCCGACCGGCCATCGGTGAATTCTGCGCGGTCACCGCGTGCGACGGCGGTTCGAGCTCAGCTGCCGGCGAGCCGTTCCCAGTGCTCTGCGACGCGCTGGAGCGTCCTGATGAACTGCACCTGTTCGTCCTCCGGCAGGGGCGACAGCAACGGCCCCTTCAGTGCGGTCACCCGCGCCGTCACCTTGTCGAGCACCGTCTCACCCTCCGGCGAGAGGTACAGCAACTTTCTCCGGCCGTCGGAGGTGTCCGGGATCCGGGCGAGCAGGCCGCGCACTTCGAGGCGGCGCGAGAGGTCGGCCATCGTGGAGTTGTCGAGGGCGACCGCGACGGCCATGCTTCCCTGATCGGAGCCCGGGAACAGGCGCACCGCGGTCATCACGGAGAACTGCGGTCCGGTCAGAACAGGATCGACGTACTTGCCCCAGTACGCCGTGTACGCCTGGTAGAGCCGGCGCGCGAGGTATCCCGGCATGCCGAGCAGGTCGGGTGGAGTCGGTAAGACCTCGTCGCTCTCGCGTGTCACCTGTTCAGCCCCCCGTCGCGGATCAGTTCTCGTCGTTCACCAGTGCCGAGAGGATATCTATGGCGCTGCGGAGCGTCGTAAGGCTGGCCGGATCGAGCTTCTCGAGACGCTCCGTCAGCCATGCTTCACGGGCCTGCGCCTCGTCGGCGAGCATCTCTTTCCCGGAATCGGACAGCGTCACGATGATCTGGCGGCCGTCGGTCGGGTGCGGCGTGCGCCCGACGAAGCCCAGGTCGTGCAGTGACGCGATGACCCGTGTCATCGACGGCGGCTGAACGCGCTCACGGGCTGCCAGCGCCCCCGGTGTCATTGCCCCCTCCGAACCCAGCGTCGCCAGAGCCGACAGCTGAGTCAAGGTGACCCGGGAATCTGTGCGTCTCCCCCGTAAATGACGCGTCAGACGCACAACGGCGATCGCGAGGTCGCCTGCTAGTGCGCGTGTATCCGAGATCATGGCGAGCACAATACGTCACCTGGGCCCGGACGCGGCCCGACGCGACTAGGTGAGAATTTCGGTGAGCGGATCGATCGCGAAATACACCGCGAAGAGCGCCGCGACGATCCAGAGAATCGGGTGGATCGTGCGGATCCGCCCTCCGGCCGCATGCAGGACCACCCAGGTGATGAATCCGACGCCGATGCCGTTGGCGATCGAGTAGGTGAACGGCATCACCATGATCGTCAGGAAGGCGGGCAGCGCCACGGCGAAATCGGAGAAGTCGATGTCGCGGACCTGACCGATCATGAGCGCACCCACGACGACCAGTGCGGGCGCGGCCGCCTCGATCGGAACCACTTCGTAGAGCGGGGTGAGGAACATGGCCAGCAGGAACAGCACGCCGGTCACGACGTTCGCCAGACCGGTGCGCGCACCCTCGGCGATACCCGAGGCCGACTCGACGAACACCGTGTTCGACGACGCCGACGCGCCACCACCGACGATCGCGCCGGCACCCTCGACGACCAGGGCCTTCCCGACGTTGGGCAGGTTGCCGTCCTTGTCGGTGAGTCCGGCTTCCTTGCCGAGACCGGTCATGGTGCCCATGGCATCGAAGAAGTTCGCGAGGACCAGGGTGAACACCAGCAGCGTCGCGGCGATCACGCCGATGCGGGTGAACGCTCCGAGCAGGTCGAACTGGCCGACCAGGCTCAGATCCGGAATGCCCAGGAACGACCCGGGAGCCTCCGGCGTGCTCAGGTTCCAGCCCTTGGGGTTCGTTCCGAGCGACGGGCCGACGTCGGCAACCGCTTCGACGATCATCGCGATGATCGTGGTGACGACGATGCCGATCAGCAGACCGCCGCGGACCTTCCTCGCCACCAGCACGCCCATGATCAGCACGCCCATGACGAACACGAAGGTGGGCCACGAGGCAATGGACCCGTCGATGCCCAGTCCGACCGGCACAGTCGTCCCGGCGGCATCGGGGATGCGGCGGACGAAACCTGCGTCTACCAGGCCGATCATCGCGATGAACGCGCCGATACCGGCGGCGATCGCAGCCTTGAGAGCCGGCGGGATCGCGTTGAACACGGCGGTACGGAAGCCGGTGAGGGCCAGCACCACGATGATGATGCCGTCGATGACGACCAGGCCCATCGCTTCGGGCCACGTCACCTGCGGCGCGATGCTCACGGCGAGCAGGCTGTTGATGCCCAGTCCGGCTGCGATCGCGAACGGATAGTTCGCGACGACACCGAAGACGATGCTCATCAGACCCGCGACCAGTGCGGTGACCGCCGCGACCTGATTGATCGGGAGGATGTTGCCGAGAACGTCGATCTTGGCGGTCGCGTCGTCGGCGGAGAAACTGCCGAGAATCAGCGGGTTGAGGACAACGATGTAGGACATCGCGAAGAAGGTGACGATGCCGCCACGCACCTCGCGGGACAGCGTCGAGCCGCGTTCGGAGATCTTGAAATACGTATCCAGAAAGGATGATCGCTTGGGTTCGGTGCCCACTGCCATGTCCATGAATTCCGCTCGTCGAGTACGGTGCGTCGCAACGGGAGAAGATTATTGCAGCCGAAACGAACTAATCTGCAAATCGTGAATCCAGCCCACACCGCCGCAGCGCGGACCCGGCGTCTCGCCGATCCGCGCCCCGCCCTCGCAATCGGAACCGCATTGTGGGTGGTCGCGACCGTCGTCGTCCTGCTCGGCGGGGACCGCTGGAGCGACATCCTGCCGGTCTGTATCGCGGGAATTCTGGTGGGGCTGTTGGGTTCTGCTCTGTTTCTCGCTCAGCGGCGCGCGGCACGACGGGGGCATCGGGGCGCGCAGGTCGGCTTGGACTGAGCCTCGTCGCGAGCCGCCGGTACGCCGGAACGGACCCGGCGGCGCTCATCGGGCCGGGCGCACCCGAGTGAGAAACCACACCCAGAGCAATGCCCACGCGACCCCGCAGATCCAGCCCGCGACCACGTCGGTCGTCCAGTGCGCGGCGAGGTAGATCCGGGACAACCCCACGACCAGGGAGTAGGTGGCCAGGACGGTGAACGCGGCGATCCGCCGCCGGTCCCCGCGCGGCCAGGTCCGCACCACGACGACGGCGAGCACCGTCGCGAGGATGGCGGTCATCATCGCGTGACCCGACGGGAACGATTCGGTCTGGATCACGATCAACCGCTCCGGTTCGGGTGGGCGGGTCCGCCCGAACAGGTTTTTCAGCAGGGACATCACCGGCCACCCGGTCAGCACGGCTCCGCCGACCAGAGTTGCGTCGCCCGTCCTGCCGGCCCGCATGAGCAGCACCGCAGCGATCAAGGCGAGCACGATGGTGGCGCCGACACCGCCGGTGTGCGTGATGCCGGTCATCAGCGACGTCAGCCACGGCTCGCGGACGGCGACCGCCCACTCGAGCACATCGGCGTCGGGGCTCACGATCCTGTGCCGTCCGGTCCCGCGACAGCGTGCGCGTTGCTTACCGCCGCGACAGCGGGCACCAACCCCTCGACGGTGCTGTGGGTCGTTCCCGAGGCGTCGACCCACCACGACACGTCGTGGTCGCCGGTCAAGGCACCGGAGCAGCGAACGGTGAGCCGGTCGTGCAGGACGAGCCGGCCCTTCGGGAGGGGTGCGCCCGTCATCACCGTGGCGGCGACCGCAGCGGGTTCGCGGTCCCACGTCGTGGTTCGGCCCTGCCGGGTGGGCTCGGCCGTGACCACAGCCGAGGCGACCGGCAGGTCGAGAAGATCGGCGAGTGCCGACGCGGTTCCCGCCGCACCCGTGACGAGCCGATCGGGCGGAATCACCCCGGCCCACCACGGCCGGTCCGGGATCAGCGCGTCGGCGGCGTCGACCACCGCCCCGGATACGGCCCGAACACCGTCGGGCAGTGTCACGGCGTCGGCCTCGACGGTGCCGGACGCGAACGCGCGGGCGAGAGTCGTGTGGGCGGCGACGATCACCGCAGGTGTGGGGTGACGTGCCGCGTCGGCCAGCCGGTCGAGGAGAGTCTGAGCGAGATCGAGGTCGTCGAGTCCGTCACCGGCGAGACAGCTGCGGAACGCGTCCGCATCGGGATGTGTGCACGGGTCGAGCAGGCCTTCGAAGGTGGTGTCGTCGGCCCATCGGTACCGGCCCAGCCGTTGCCCGTCGAGGATCGCTTCGTTGCGCAGCCACCACGCCGTGTACCCGGTGCGGTCGGCGAGTGCCGCGGCGGTCGCCGGGTCGGACGCCAGCAGGGCGAGTGCCTGCGCCCAGCGGTCCTCGTCGACCAGGTCGAGGTCACGCACCGCCACAAGCGTGTCCGGATCGGTGTCGACCGTCTCCCACCACAGGTCCTCGTCGGGCAGGTTGTGGTCCGGTCCGGTGGGCAACTCGGCTCGCAGGACGGTGAATCCCCACCCGACCCCGACTGCGCGGAGTGCATCGGCACCGTACTTCTCGACGACGTCCGACGCGACGGTGCCGAACGGGGCGTCGTCGACGAGGACCTCCGCGAGCGGTGCGCCGGGCAGGAGCAACTCGTCCGCCGGCGTGAGCTCGCCGTGCGCGTCGGGCAGCGGCAAGGCGCCCAGTTCTCGGGGAACGGCACTCGCAGGCACATGCGTGACCAGTCGCAGGACGACATCGGCGAGCGTCGCGGGAGTGTCGTCCGTGGGGTCGTCGAGGTCGGCGTCCTCGACCGCCGCGACGAGCGCCGGATCGGACAGGAGATCGGCGGCGCTCACGGTGCCCGCGCCCAACCGCACGAGCAGCGGATGGGCCGCGTCGGGATGCACGAGCCGTACCCACGGCAACGCCAGGTCCCGGACCTCGGGCAAGTCGGAGGCCAGCACCGTGGTGCGGGGACCGGTCACCGTGCGCCCGTCCGACAACGGGACCGGCAGGGAGGCGAGTTCCTCCGCGACCACCCCGTCGACGACGAGCGGCATCAGCGCCTCGTACAGCGAGTTCCACCAGTGCGGTTCTCGGTGGTGGCCGGAGAGCAGTTCGGCGAGTCGCGCGGGGCCGATGAGCTGGACGTCCACCGCGGCAAGGGCCGGAGCGCAGCGCGGCGTACACAGCGCGGGCGAGATCAGCCCGGGAACGATGTCGGCGAGCACCTCTGCCAGCTCGTCGGTGAGACCCGGAAATGCGACCGCGCGCGACGGCAACAGGTCTGCACTGCCGTCGGCGGCGGGCAACCACGGCCGGCTTCGAAGATCGTCGAGCACCGCTTCACGCAGTCGGTGGTCGGCGTCGCTGCGCGCGAAGCCCGGCGTGGGCACGAGGTCGAGTCGCTGGTCGGCCGGCAGTGCCGCGACGAAGGACGCATAACCCTCGCCCGCCGTCTCGAGGTGTCCGCCCGGCAGCATCCGGCGACGGTCCGGCTGCATCGCCACATCGGCGACGACCAGCGCCGGCAGGGACAGTTCCTCGTCGGAACGGGTGGGTGCTCGAAGCACGTCGGCGGTGACGGGCCGCACCCGGTCGCGCACGACCGGCACGAGCCACCGCGCAGACGAGCCGCGGTACTCCCACCAGCGGAGTTCCCCGATCCGCACGTCGTGCAGCCCGGACGGGAGCAGTGCCTCCGTGCGTGTCAGTTCGTGCCCGTCGACGACCACGGTGCGTAGGGCCGGCAGTTCGAGCAGTACGTCGGCCGCCTCGTCGCGGAAGCGGTCGAGCAGCACTTGCGCGTCGATGCCCGGCCTGAGGTGCAGCACGACCTCCGTGTCGGTGCCGTCGGAGGGTGCGGTGTCGGTGGGCCACGCCAGTCGCAGGGCCGGGATCCCCGATGTGGGCACCGGAAGATCGTGTTCGGCGAGGACGTCGCGTGTGCGGGATTCCGAGAAGCGAACGGACCCGGTGCGGGAGCGCACCTCGATCTCGCCGGCGACCGAGAGGACGGCTGTGAAACCCACGCCGAACTGCCCGACGCCCTGCTTCTTGCTGGACGCGCGCAGCGCCGTCAGTGCCTGCAATCCGGCTTCGTCGAGAGGTTCTCCGACGTTCGCGACGTGGAGCGCGTCGCCGTCGCACCAGACCCGCATCTCACCGGCGATGCCGGCGCGAGTGGCGGCGTCGGCAGCGTTCTGGGCGAGTTCGGTGAGAACCCGGTCGCGGTAACCCGCGCGAACATAGTCGGCTTCGGTGGCGGCGTCCTCACGCAACCGAGTGGGCGACGACCGCCACGCCGCGACGATGCCGTCCCGGAGCGCCGCGGTACCGAACGGATCCGCGGAGTCGGGGGCCGGCACGTCAGTCGGTCTGCCCGGTCGCGTCGTTCTTCTCGGTCGCGTCGTTCACCTCGGTGGAGACGTCTTTCCCGTCCGAGGCGTCTTCCTCATCCGAGGTGGCCTTCTCGGCCGGGTCGCTCGTCTCGGTCGAGTCGCTCTCGGTGCGGGCGCGCGGAATCTCGACGATCTCCACGGCTGCATCGTCGTACGCGGAGTACTGCGGCGAGCCTGCGCCCGTGGGAAGGGTCGTGTCCGAGTGCGCACCACATCCGTACTCGGCGTGCACGACGTGCCCGTCGGCAGCGAACTCGTTTCCGCACACGCCGAACGCGGCGCGCAGCGATCCGGCGAGCGGGAGGTAGAAGCCGCACAGCCCGCACGTGGAAGGGGCCGCCTTGGCCATTTCCGAGTTCGGGCCGTAGTCGCCCTCGTACCAGCGCTGAGCATCCTCGAGACGTCCTTCGAGGCTCATCACCTGCTTGCGGCCCAGCCCGATCTCGAGGGCGGTCTCGTCGACCTCCGGATCGCCGGACTGCACATAGCCGGGCACGAGACGGGGATCATCGGGAACCGGCGCGAGCAGATCACCCGGTCCGAGGTCACCGGGCCGGATCCGCTCGTTCCACGGAACCCATGCGGGGGCGATCAGCGAATCAGGCCCGGGCAGCAACGCGAGTTCGCTCAGCGTCACATGGTCCGAACCCGGAACCGCCGCGACCACGACGGCCCATTGCCACCCGCGGTACCCGGGAAGTTCCGCCGCGAAGCGGTGCGTGGCCGCGTACTCGTTCTCGAAGGTCACGCCCAGATATGCACCGATTCCGCCCTCTCCGAGTTCGACGAGCGCGGTTCGGGCGACGTCGACGGCCCCGGCGAGCAGAGATCGCACCGCGGGGTCGACCGCAGGATCCGTACCGGGGGCAGTGGCAGAAGGCACAACACTCACGAAGCCCATTCTGCCGCACCACCCCGGCGGCGCGCCCCCGGGTAGCGGGAACCTGATGCCATGATGAGCGCGTGCGCCGCCTTTTCCTCTCCGCCACGCTCGTCCTGACGGCATGGGCGGCCGTCGCGGGATGTGCGGACAGACAGGTCGCGGAGCCGGGTGAACCGCCCGAGCAACTCCGGGTGGAAGTCCTCGCGACCCATCCGCACGACCCGGGCGCGTTCACCCAGGGACTCGAGGTGGACGGCGGCGAACTCCTGGAGGGAACCGGACTCGAGGGGCGGTCGTGGCTCTCGGCGCGTCCGCTCGACACCTCGACGGTGCCCGCCGTGATCGCACCGGACGACCGGACCCGCGTAGAGCTCGACGACGACCTCTTCGGCGAGGGCATCACGGTGGCGGGCGACACGGTCTGGCAGCTGACATGGAAGGACGGCGTGGCACTGGCCCGCGACCGGGACACCCTCGGCGAGCGTCGCCGTGTCGACATCGACGGAGAGGGCTGGGGGCTGTGCGCCCGATCCGACGACGTGGTCATGAGCGACGGATCGTCGGAACTGACCTTCCGCGATCCGGTCACCTTCGCCGAACGAGGGCAGGTCACCGTGCACCGTGACGGTCGCGCGGTCTCGCAACTGAACGAACTCGAGTGCGCCGAGGACGGCACGGTCTACGCGAACGTGTGGAAGACCGACGAGATCCTGCGCATCGACCCGGCCACCGGGCGGGTGGAGGCACAGATCGACGCTTCTGCACTGCGCGACGAGTTGCCTGCCGAGGACGCGGGTGCTGTCGACGTACTGAACGGAATCGCGCAGATACCCGGCACGGATCGCTTTCTGGTGACCGGCAAGTACTGGCCCGCCCTGTTCGAAGTGCGTTTCGTGCCGTGATCGCCTTCGCAGCGCGCGGGCGGTGCTCGCCCGTGGTGGCGACTCCACGGCATGCCCGCCTGCACGCAGGGCGCGTCGTGGGGAAGAATCGATCACGTGACCGAGCCGCACGAGCAAGCTAGCCCCGACAGGGCGGACGGCCGTGCCCCGGGCTCGCGGCATCCGGGCTACAGCAACTACCCGCCGCCTCGACGCGTGTCGGGACGCCGCACGCCCCTGCCTCCGCTCCATCCCCTCGACGAGACCGCGCGACCGCCAGGAACGAAAGCCGCGGGCGGCCGCGACGGCGATCGCTCGTCGTCCGAGGCGCCGCCGCGGGCTCCACGGATACCTCGCAAGCTGACGGTGACCCGGGTTGCCGCGCTGCGCAGCCGCGAACTCACCCACAAAGGCATCGCGACCTTCCGGAGAGCAGCGACGGCGGACGGCGCCGACAAGTCGGGACTCACAGCGCTGACCTACGCGACGATGGCGAATTTCGCCTCCGACGCGGCCATCGCGGTGGCACTGGCGAACACCCTGTTCTTCTCCGCCGCGACCGGGGAGGACAAGACCAAGGTCGCGCTGTATCTCCTCATCACCATCGCGCCGTTCGCGGTCATCGCTCCCCTGATCGGGCCTCTGCTCGACCGCCTCCAGCACGGGCGGCGTCTGGCGCTCGCGACGTCGTTCGCACTGCGGACGGTGCTGGCGGTGGTCCTGGTGTTCAACTTCGACAGTTGGGCGCTGTATCCCGCGGCGCTGGCGATGATGGTGCTCAGCAAATCGTTCGCCGTGCTCAAATCCGCGGTGACGCCCCGAGTGCTGCCACCCGAGATAGACCTGGTGCGCGTCAACTCGCGACTGACCGTGTTCGGTCTGGTCGGCGGCACGATCGGCGCCGGTGCCGTCGCCGCGGCCGCCGCCTGGGCGTTCGGCTCGTCGGGTGCGCTGTGGCTGTGCGCCGCCATCGCGGCGTTCGGCGCCTACCTCAGCATGCGGATCCCCGCGTGGGTGGAGGTCACCGAAGGTGAAGTTCCCGCGACGCTGTCGTACCGCGGGTCCGAGGCACCGACCGAAGTGCTCGACACGAAAACCGAAGTCATCCACACGGGCAACGGCAAACGGAAACAACCTCTCGGCAGGACGGTTGTCACCGGTCTCTGGGGCAACGGCACGATCCGCGTTCTCACCGGGTTTCTGACGTTGTTCATCGCGTTCGTCGCGAAGGCCACGACGGACCACGATCCGATCATGCAGGCCGCGACCCTCGGCCTGGTCGGCGCCGCTGCCGCGATCGGCAACTTCGCCGGCAACGCGACGGGTGCGCGGCTGACGCTGGGACGCCCCGCGGTGATCGTGGTGCGGTGCGCCGCCGCGGTGGTGATCGTCGCCGCGATCGTCGCCGCGACCGATCATGTGCTCGCCGCCGCGCTCGCCGCGCTCGTCGCCGCATGCGCGAGCGCGCTGGCGAAGGTGTCTCTCGACGCGTCGCTCCAGCAGGACCTTCCCGAAGAGTCGATCGCGTCCGGTTTCGGCCGGTCCGAGACCGTACTTCAGCTGAGCTGGGTCTTCGGCGGCGCGATGGGCGTACTGCTCCCCACCGAGTTGTGGCTCGGCTTTTCCGTGGTGACGGTCATCCTGATCCTCGGTTTCGCACAGACTCTGCTCACCTACCGTGGGAGCACACTCCTGCCGGGACTCGGCGGGCGCAGGCCAGAACACGTCTCCACAGAGACAGGCACCGGGCGGACCGTTCGCCCCGGTGGACACGCAACCGGAAATGGGAATCGATGAACCTGCAAGCTCGGACGAAGAAGACGATCGGAGTGATCGTGGTGGCCCTCGTGGTCGTCGCGGCGGCTTTCACCGTGGTGGTGTGGAAGCTCGTCGACTCCGCCGAGCCCACGCCGCCCCAGATCACCGCCTACGCCGCCGGTACCGCGGTGACCGCGGACCCCACCCAGTACTGCAACCTCTATCTGGAGGACTGCACCGAGAACGCGATCACGACGCTGTCCGTGCCGGCGGGCTACCCGCTCCAGCTGTCGCTTCCCGCGGAGATCTCCGACGCTCCGTGGCGCCTCATCGCGGTGTACGGCGACGTCGAGACCGGCGAGACGTTCCTGGACGGCGTCATGTTCGAGTCCGGCGCGCAGCGGGCCGTGACCGTGCCCAGCGACCCGTCGATGCAGTTGCTGGGCGTGGAAGTCCAGCTCCCGTCGGCCGTCGTCGACGAGGCGGGCGAACCGATCGCGCACGCTGTCTGGGCTATTCAGACGTTCTGACCCCAGACCGTCGGATCGGCGCCGGCGCGCAGTAGTCCGAAAAAGCGAATGGCGCATCGGGTCCGTTTCCGGATCCGATGCGCCACAGGCGTAAGGCCGACGAACAGCCGCGTCGGAAATCAGTGATCGAGTTCCCGGGCAATCGCGCGCATGACCTCGGAGATCGTCTGCCCCGCCTTGCGGTCCGGGTAGCGTCCCCGCTGCAGGTTGGGTTGAACCGTCGCCTCGAGCAGCTTGATCATGTCCTCGACCATGCCGTGCAATTCGTCGGGCGAACGCCGCTTCTGCTGGGGTGCTGCCTCGCGCCGGCCGGCGGTCTGGCGGAGCGTCGGCTGCTCGAGCAACTCGACCTTGAGCGCCTGCGGACCCCGTCGGCCCACTGCCATGCCGAACTCGACACGCTGCCCGGGCTTGAGGGCCTCGACGCCGTCCGGCAGCGCGGAGGCGCGGACGTAGACGTCCTCACCGTCGTCCTGGGACAGGAACCCGAATCCCTTTTCGACGTCGTACCACTTCACCTTGCCGGTTGGCACCGCGCTCACCCGCTCCTCGACAGCCGCGCCCCGTGGGCACGCGTGGATTGCACAACAACTGGACATGCACAACGCGCCCCGACTCGGTTGGAGCGGGACGCGTAGACGATTCCCAGTGTACCCCGAGCCATTTGCCCGGTTCCGTCCGCAGAGGACTACCGTGGACGCGTGGGCACTTCTTCCTCCGCTTCCCCCAAACCTCCCCGCAACGGCCTCCTGAAGGCCGCGGTGGCGTGCTTCGCCGTCGGCATCGTCGCGGTCGTCGCCATCTTCTTGATCCCCGCGCTCACCGACGGGACACCGGGTCTGGTGCTCTATCTCCTCACCCTGGCGTGGCCGCTCGGTTTCGCTCTCGCTATCGGGTTCGCCCTGCAGTCGGGCCGTCGCGCCCGGAACGGACGGAATACATGAGGGTCCTGCTGAACATCATCTGGTTGATCTTCGGCGGCCTGTGGCTCGCCCTCGGCTATTTCCTCGCCGGTGTGATCTGCTGCATCCTCATCATCACGATCCCGTTCGGCATCGCGTCGTTCCGGATCGGCGTCTACGCGCTGTGGCCGTTCGGCAAGACGACCGTGGACAGACCGGGCGCGGGCGCGGCGTCGCTCATCGGAAATGTCATCTGGATCCTGGTCGCGGGCATCTGGCTGGCCCTCGCCCACATCACCACCGCGATCGCCATGGCGATCACGATCATCGGCATCCCCCTGGCCATCGCCAATCTCAAGATGGTCCCGATCTCTCTGATGCCGCTCGGCAAGGAAATCGTTTCGGTGGATTCACGCCCGCAATACCTGTGACCTTAGTCACATCACGGTGCAGTAACAAACGAGACTCGAAACAGGTTTGAGTCGCAACGCCCGCGGCTACCTGCGCCTTCTCCGACGCGTGCGCCCATCTACCCCAGGCCCGGCCGGACTAGTCGTGCGTTATCAAATGGTGACACTCCCCCGCCCAACCGTTACGGTCATGACCGGTCGAACCGCCTGGCTCGGCCGGTCCGAATCCGCCGCGCCAAATTCCTGTCCCGCGGACTCGGAGGTCCCGACGAAAGATCCACGGGGACAGGAAACGGGGGACCCAACCGGTCTCCCAGGAAATCGCCCGGTTCGCCGGACAGTTTCCAGGAGGCCCGGGCCGATGCGCGAGCAACGACCCTAGGGGTGAAGCCGTACCGCTCCACGGAGCGTGCGAACCGTCACAGACGGGACGCGACGGCCGGGCTACCTCTTCAGCCCGAACCCGACAGCTGACCTCGTAGGTGCGTACGGAGAGGAAATTCGGAACATGAGCGGACGCCATCGCAAGCCCTCCAACACCGGTCGTACCGTCGCGAAGTTCGCGCTGACCGGCGCCGTTCTCGGCGTCACCGGCGTCGCCTTCGGCGGCACGGCTGCGGCAGCCCCCGACTCCGACTGGGATCGCCTCGCACAGTGCGAGTCCGGCGGCAACTGGGCCATCAACACCGGCAACGGCTACCACGGTGGCCTGCAGTTCTCCCCCAGCACCTGGAACGCCTACGGCGGTGGCGACTACGCCCCGACCGCAGCAGAGGCCAGCCGCGAGCAGCAGATCGCTGTCGCCGAGCGCGTGCTCGCCGGCCAGGGATGGGGCGCATGGCCGTCGTGCTCCTCGAGCCTGGGCCTGTCCAGCGCTCCGACGGAACGCGCCGTCGACGCCACTCCGAGCGCACCGTCGGCACCGAGTGTCAGCAACCCCGTGCCGCAGCTGCCCGAGGCTCCCGCACTGCCGCCCGAGGCTCAGAACATCATCGCCGGCTTCGAGCAGGGCGTCGAGGCTCTCCAGGACGCCGGCATCCAGCTCGATCCGAGCGTCCTCGACGCCGTTCGCGCCGTTCTCCCCCAGTAAGTCCCCACAGACACGAAAGAGCCCCGCACCGATCCGGTGCGGGGCTCTTTCACGTGCCGTGCAGGGTGAGCCATGCGGCACACCCTCGCTACGCCCGGCCTCTCGCGAGGCCGGGCCGGACGAAGAATCAGCGGTTGATGACCGTGCGGGGATGCGTGTAGGGCAGGTCCTCGACCGGCAGCGGAAAGACCATGTCCTCGCCGTACGGCGAAAGCGGGCCGGAACGCGTGGAGGACAACTCGGTGACCGCATGGTCTCCGTCGGCCAGCTCCGGCCATCCGTGGTCGACATACTGTTTCTTCGAAGAGGTAGCCATGCCGCTCATTTTGGCAGGTGAGTTCGTGGTGGGCCACCTCAGGTCTCTAATCTGAAACGGATGACCTCGACCACGCCTGCGCCCGACACCGCACCGGACTCCCTCGCCCGGTGGCTGTCCGGTCGGCGCGACACCGAACTGGCTGCTGCACTGCACGCGCGGCCCGACTTGGTCGTGCCCCCACCTGCGACGATGACTGTTCTGGCGAGTCGCGCGCAGCAGCGGGCTTCGGTCTTTCGCGCCGCCGACGAACTGACCACCGCCGACTTCGGGATCATTGCCACTCTGGCGGGCCTCGGTGCCGTGGACGCCGCCGTGCCCCGAAGCACGCTCCTCGACGCGCTCGGCGGTCGTCTCGGCGCCAAGGCGACCGACCGCATACTCGACAAGCTCCGAGGGTTGCTGCTCGTGTGGGGTCCCGCCGACGCGCTGCGGCTCGTCGCCGCATCTGTGGACGCCGTTCCGTGGCGGATCGGCCGGGCCGGTGACGCCGACCTGCCGTCCCGGGAGGAACTCGAGGAGATGCTCGCCGAGCTCGAACCCGCGCAGCGCAGCATTCTCGACACCCTCGCCCGGACCTCGCCGGTGGGACGCACCCGCGACGCCGCACCGGGCACTCCCGAGGACCGGCCCGTCCAGAGACTTCTCGCCGCCGGATTGCTCGTCCGAATCGACGACGAGACCGTGGAACTGCCGCATCGGGTGGGCCAGGCGATCCGCGGCGATGCGCCGTTCGATCCCGGCTCGCTGACCGCACCCCGCGCCTCCAAAGCCGTCCGCACACTCGCCGATGTCAATGCGACCGCTGCCGGCGCCGCGCTCGAACTCCTCCGGCACTGCGAGAATCTTCTGTCGACGCTCGGCGAGCAACCCGCCCCCGTTCTGAAGGCCGGAGGGCTGGGAGTACGCGAACTCCACCGTCTTGCGAAGGCCGTGGGTATCGAGGACCAGCACGCGGCGCTGCTCGTCGAGGTGCTCGCTGCTGCCGGTCTCCTCGCCCGCGGTATTCCCGACCCTCCTCCGCCGGGAGATATCGACGACTACTGGGCCCCCACCACGTCGGCCGACGGCTGGCTCGCGGCTCCCCCGGCTCACCGCTGGGCCGTTCTGGCGGGCGCGTGGCTGGACATGTCCCGCCGTCCGTGGCTGGCGGGCCGACGCGACCAGAACGACAAGCCGATCGCGGCGCTGTCCGACGAAGTGAAATCCACGACCGCCGTCCGCGACAGGCGGCTACTGCTGGAAGTTCTCGCCGACGTCCCCGGCTCCGCGCCCACCGTCGCAGAGATCCGCGCCGTCGCGGCGTGGCGCAGGCCGCGCTGGGCGGGCCGATTCGACCTCGACACCGTCACCGAAACCATCCGGGAAGCCACCGCACTCGCCCTCGTCGCACACGACAGCCTCTCCTCCGCCGGGAAGGCCCTCTTGCACGGCGGAGACGCCGAGTCGGAGATCGCCGCGGCCTTGCCGGAGGCTGTCGACTACGTACTCGTCCAGGCCGACCTGACGATCGTTGCTCCCGGTCGTCTCGTGCCCGAACTCGCCGACCGGATCGCGCTGGTCGCCGATATCGAGTCGGCGGGTGCCGCGACCGTGTACCGGATCAGCGATGCCAGTGTGCGGCGGGCGCTCGACGCCGGGGTGGGCGCGGGTGACCTGCACGCACTGTTCGCCGCCCACTCCCGCACCCCGGTGCCGCAGGCGCTCACCTACCTGATCGACGACGTCGCCCGACGGCACGGACGGTTGCGCGCGGGAGTGGCGAGTTCGTTCGTCCGCGCCGACGATCCCGCCCTGCTGGCGGAGGTGCTCTCCGCGCCCGTTGCGGCCACCCTCGCCCTGCGCGCCGTCGCTCCGACCGTGGCGATCTCGCAGGCGCCGCTCGCCGAGGTACTCGCCGAGTTGCGTGCCGCGGGTTTCTCACCCGCGGGCGAGGACTCGTCGGGCACGGTCGTCGATCTGCGTCCGCGCGGAACGCGGGTCACGGTGCCCCGGACCCGCGCGCGCTACGCGGGGCCCATGCCTCCGAACGAGGAACAACTCGCGACCCTCGTCCGTACCCTGCGTGCCGGAGACCGTACGGAGTCGGCGTCGTCGGGTGCCTCCGCTCGCGGGGACGGCAGCCGAACGGGAGGCGCAGCGACCCTCGCGCTGCTGCAACTCGCGTTGCACGCACACCGCAGCATCACACTCGGCTACGTCGACGCGCAGGGCGTGGCGACCCGCCGCATCGTCGATCCCGTTGCTGTCGGTGGCGGGCAACTCGAGGCCTTCGATCCCGCCTCGGGGACCGTCCGCAGTTTCGTGCTGCACCGCGTGACATCGGTTGCGCTCGTCGACTGACGACCGCCGCTTCCCCGCGGGCACATTGATCCCTTCGACCGGCTAACCGTCCACCGGCGCGACCCGGATCAGGTTTCCGTCCGGGTCCGCGATCACGAAGGTGCGGCCGAAGACGTCGTCGTGAGGTTTCTCGACGACCTCGGCGCCGGTGGCACTCCACCGCGAGAAGATCTCGTCCACCTCGGAGGCGGGTCCCGGAACGGTGAGGCCTATCTCGGAGGTGCGGGGCGTGCCCGGGGTCGCGTGGTCGCTCCGGCCGGACCACAGTGCGAACTCCACCCCCGGAGCCACCCCGAACGCGACGTAGCGGGGACTGACGAACACCGGTTCGATGTCGAACAGGTTGCGGTAGAACGCCGTCGCCGCGGCCGCGTCGCGGACGTAGACGAGAAACAGGTTGGGTGCGGGCATCGGTCCTCCTCGATACTTCGTTGCTCGGACGGAACCGACTCAACCGCGCAATCGCGTCAGAACCTGTCATGTTTTCCGTGAGAATCGGGATTCGTGAAGGCCACTCGACTGCTCGCACTGCTCTTGCTCCTGCAAACGCATCAGCGCGTGTCTACGACTGAGCTGGCCGAACGGCTCGAGGTATCCCGTCGTACGGTCCTGCGGGACGTCGAAGCGCTTTCGGCTGCCGGCGTGCCCGTCTACGCCGAACGTGGCCGGCACGGGGGCATCGTCCTGCTCCCCGGGGCGCGCCTGAACGCCTCCCATCTCGAGCCCCCGGAGATGGAGGCGTTGTCGATAGCGGGCCTCGATCGGGCGCAACTCGCACAGCTGGGCCTGGACGGATCCCGCGACATGGCCGACCGCAAGATCGCGGCGCGCAGGGCCGCGAGGGGGACCGGACCGACCCTGGCCGATCTCGTCGTCGTCGACAATGCCGGCTGGCTCGCTCCGCAGCGGGATACGGCGAGCGTGGCCGACCTGGCGCTCGATCTCCTGAATCGGCCCCGCCTGCGGGTGCGCTATCGGAGCAGCGGCGACGACCGCGCCTCGTCCCTCGTCGTCGATCCGTACGGCCTGGCGGCGAAGTCGGGCAGGTGGTACCTCGTCGCCGACGACGAGCAACGACCACGACTGTTCAGTCTGGAGCGGCTCGACAGCTACGAGACCCTTTCCGAACCGGCGAGACTCCGCTCGGGCCACGACCTCCGCTCGGTGTGGGCCGGGCTGGTGCGGCGCACCGAGACACCGGGCCGGGTCGCCGTGCGGGCGCGGCTACGGGAAGATCGGCTCGACCTCGCCGGACGCATTCTGGGTGCGCGGCTCGAAGACGTCGAACCCCCCGAGGACGGATGGTGTGCCGTGAGGATCGTCTACCCGGACATCGAGTCGGTGCGACAGCTTCTGCAGTTCGGAGATCACATCGAGGTTCTCGCGCCTGCGGACGCGCGGCGGCGGATAGCCGAGCTCGCATCGGATCTCGTGCGGCGGCACACGCCCACGACGTGACCCCCGGCAGGCTCGGACCGGCGCCTGGTCACCGCTCGCGGACGAGCGCGAACGGCGACGCCGCGAGGCGGGACCACGGTCCGCCCACGAAGGTCAGTCCGAGCAGCGTGCCGTCGTCGAGGGAGCGGAACTCGTCGCGCACCCAGCGCCAGGGCACCGGCGCGGACCCCTGGGGTCCGGTTCCGTAGGAGACGACCAAGGCTTCGCTGCCGTCGAGCCACGACGCGTCGGTCGAGATCGTGGCGGGCAGGCTGTCGCGCAGGGCGCCGTCGCCGTCGCGAAGCACATTGACGGCGCCGCCCGCACCGTCGAAACGCTTACCGTGCCAGCCGCGCATGCCCCCGAGGGCGATGGCGCGCGGCGCGACCGCGCGGAGGAGTGCCGGACCCACGAAGACGGCGCGGTATGTCCCCTGCACATCTGCCGGGGCGGGAGCCCGCAACTCGGAGAACCGCGTCCGCAGCCGCCCCAGGGACTGCGGCAGCGCGTCGATCGCATGTGCCTGTTCACCGTGCACGACATCCTCCTTCGCCCGGCCGCGCGGGTGCGGCACGGTGTTCGCCGTCACAACCTACCGCCGTCACCTTTTCGTGCGGTATCGCGGTGCGGACCGACCCTTTCCTGCGCGACTGGCTTTTTTCTGTAAATGGGTTATGGTCTGGACTTGTCGAGTGTTCGACCATTCCCGAAAGGAACGACAATGGCCGACAAGGGCAAAACTCTCAAGAAACCGTCGCAGTCCCTCAAGGAACGGCGCGCGGAAAAGCGCCAGAAACAGACCGACGACACCGAATTCATCAAGAAGCGCAAGCGGCACTGACGGCTTTCCGGCGCACGACGACCTCGGGACACAGAGTGACCACATCCTCAGCCACCCTGCTGGACGACCTGTACGAGCAGTTCACAGACATTTCGGAGCGCGCGGGGGACGACGGTTCGCCGTCGCCCTTCGCGCACGGCTTCCGGTCCGCACTCGCGCGGGCACGCCTTTTCGTGCTCGACGCGCAGGCCGGTGAATTCTCCCGGATGGTGTGACCCTCGGGTTTTTTCAGCAATTCGGCAACAAAGAATCAGAAGACAGGATTTCACAAGTGAAAAGGACGATGTCGGCCCTGGATAGAATTCAGGAACGCCTCGAGCACGAATTGGATTCTTCACCGGCACTGTCGGAAAAGGACGCGGGCTATCGCTCCGGAATTTCCGAGGCGCTGGTGTGCTTGATGGAGGTACGTCGCTCTCTCACGGGGTGACGTCGGCGGCACACGCGGCCCGTGGGTGGCGGATCGCGTCTCCAGTCAGGAGAATAGGAGAGTTCTACTCTCTATCCCAGGAGGCATTCGTGGCCGACGGACCCTTGATCGTCCAGTCCGACAAGACCGTGCTGCTCGAGGTCGACCACCCACGTGCCGCCGAAGCCCGACAAGCCATCGCGCCGTTCGCCGAACTCGAGCGCGCCCCGGAGCACATCCACACCTATCGGGTCACACCGCTCGCCCTGTGGAATGCGCGGGCCGCGGGCCACGACGCAGAGCAGGTCGTCGATGCGCTGGTCAGTCACTCGCGTTTCGCGGTCCCCCAACCTTTGCTCGTCGACATCGTCGACACCATGGGCCGCTACGGGCGACTGCAACTGGTGAAGAGCCCCGTCCACGGCCTCACCCTGGTGAGCCTGGACCGTGCGGTTCTCGAAGAGGTGCTCCGAAACAAGAAGATCGCCCCCATGCTCGGCGCCCGCATCGACGACGACACCGTCGTGGTGCACCCCAGCGAGCGTGGCCGCGTCAAGCAGATGCTGCTCAAGATCGGCTGGCCCGCCGAGGATCTTGCCGGTTACGTCGACGGTGAGGCGCACCCGATCACCCTCGACATGGAATCGAACCCCTGGCATCTGCGTGACTACCAGGAGATGGCGGCGGATGCGTTCTGGGCCGGCGGATCCGGGGTCGTGGTGTTGCCGTGTGGGGCCGGGAAAACAATGGTCGGCGCTGCGGCCATGGCGAAAGCCGGTGCCACGACCCTGATCCTGGTGACCAACACCGTCGCGGGGCGGCAGTGGAAACGCGAACTGATCGCGCGCACTTCCCTCACCGAAGAGGAGATCGGCGAGTACTCCGGGGAAAGGAAAGAGATCCGGCCCGTCACGATCGCCACGTATCAGGTGATCACCCGCAAGACGAAGGGCGAGTACCGCAATCTCGAGCTGTTCGACTCCAGGGACTGGGGCCTGATGATCTACGACGAGGTGCATCTGCTTCCCGCACCGGTGTTCCGGATGACAGCCGACCTCCAGTCGCGTCGCCGGCTGGGCCTGACCGCGACCCTCGTGCGCGAGGACGGTCGTGAAGGCGATGTGTTCTCCCTGATCGGCCCGAAGCGTTACGACGCGCCGTGGAAAGACATCGAGGCCCAGGGGTGGATCGCCCCGGCGGACTGCGTCGAGGTGCGGGTCACGCTCACCGACGCGGAGCGGATGGCCTACGCGGTCGCCGAGCCGGAGGAGCGGTACAAGCTGTGCTCGACCGCCCGGACCAAGATCCCGGTGGTGGAGTCGATTCTCGCGAAACACGCCGGTGCTCCCACGCTCGTCATCGGCGCCTATATCGACCAGCTCGACGAGCTGGGTGCCGCTCTCGACGCCCCGGTGATCAAGGGGTCGACACGGAACAAGGAACGCGAAGCGCTGTTCGACCGGTTCCGGGCGGGCGAGTTGGGCGTGCTCGTGGTCTCGAAAGTCGCGAACTTCTCGATCGACCTGCCCGAGGCGTCGGTCGCGGTGCAGGTGTCCGGAACGTTCGGGTCCCGGCAGGAAGAAGCCCAGCGTCTGGGCCGGCTGTTGCGACCCAAGCACGACGGCGGGCAGGCTCACTTCTACTCCGTGGTCGCCCGCGACACCCTCGACGCCGAGTACGCCGCCCACCGGCAGCGGTTCCTCGCGGAACAGGGGTACGCGTACCGGATCACCGACGCCGACGATCTTCTCGGACCGCAGATCGGCTGAGACCCGTCGGCCGCCGAGCGGGCGCGCCCGCCAGCCGGATGCTTCCGGTGAACGTGGCCGCGCGCGTGGCCGATATGCTGGATCACGTGCGCCGATTCGAGTTTCCCGTCGACCTGCCCCACGCGAAAGCCGTGAACCAGACGCTCGCGGAGGTGCGCAGTCTGCGACGATCCGCGGTGATCGTCGCGTTGTTGTGCGCCGCGGGTGCGGTGTGGCTCTTCGTCCTCGGCCACGCCTGGTCGTACATCGTCGGATCGGTGCTCGTCGTGGCCGCGGTGACGTCGGTGTGGGTCGCGTTGTGGGCTCCCCGCAAAGTCGGCACGATCGAGGACCTCTACCGCGACAGCCCACTGGTTCCGGCGCTGGTCGCGACCACCCGGGCCCGTGGTCTGACCCTGCTCGCCCTGATCGATATCGCCAAGCCCGCCGACGGCGCGGCGGAAGGCACCGGACGCCATCATTACGCCCTTGTCACCCGGGACGTCCAGGCCATCCCTGGGCACCGCGCGAAGGTGGGCGAACGGGTTCCCTGTGTCGCCGTGCTCTCCGACCGGACCACACGCAACAAGTCCGGGGTGTGGCAGATGGTCAGCCCGATGCCTCTTGCGTGGGCCACTCGTGATGCTGCGGTCCTGGCGAAGGCCGCGGCGGCGATCGACGAATCCGAATGGAAACTGCTGAAGTCCAAGCTGTCTTCCGCGGACGAGATCAACGCCAGCGACGAGCGACGAGTCGAACTGGACCTGAGGGAACTTCCACCGGAACTGCGCTGACATGCGGCCCTCGATCCTCACCGACGGCACCGTCGTCCTGTCCGTCCCCGGAAGCGGGGACATCGACGCGATCACCGACGGCTGTAGTGATCCCGCGGTCGCAAAATGGACCACAGTCCCCCACCCGTACACCCGTGCCGACGCCGTCAGGTTCGTGGAGGATATCGTTCCGCACAAGTGGGCCAACGGTTTTCCCGACTGGGGAATCCGCACGAGTCGTGACGGCCCGCTGCTCGGAATGATCGGTTTCGTGCAGCACGGCAGCGCAGCGCCCGAGATCGGTTTCTGGCTGGCTCCCGAGGCCCGCGGCCGCGGACTCGCCACCGCCGCCGCACGTCTGGTGTGCGACTTCGCTTTCGGCCGGCACGGGTTGCAGGCATGGCGTGTGGAGTGGCGAGCGCTGGTCGGCAACGTGCCGTCCGCGGCCGTCGCACGCCGCCTCGGTTTCCGGTTCGAGGGGGTCGCCCGACACGGCCTCCTGCAGCGGGGAGTCCCGCGCGACGTGTGGGTGGCGGCCCTGTTGCCCGGCGACCCCCGCGAACCGGCGCACGGCTGGCCGGTCTGACGTCCCCTACGCGAGGTGCGGAAGCACCTCCTGCTCGAACAATTCGAGTCCCGTCGTGTCATAGGCCGCTTCGGGGAAGTAGAAGATCGCGTACTCGAGTCCCTGCTTCTTCAGCGCCGTGAGGTTCTCGACGATCTGCTCGGGCGTTCCCACCGCGGGCATACCCCGGAATGCGTCCAGCGCCCCGTCCGCCTTCTCGGCACCGACGATCGGTTCGAGTCGTGCACGCAGCGCCTCGAGCCTGTCCTGCACCTCCGCTTCCGTCCGTCCGATCGCGACGTTGTAGTTGGCGGACCGCACGATGGCATCGAAATCCGTGCCGACCTCGGCGCAGTGCTCTCGCAGGACCTGCGACTTGTGCGCGAATCCCCCGGGGGTTCCGTCGAAGTTGGTGTACTGCGCGTACTTCGCCGCGATCTTCAACGTCACCTTTTCCCCGCCGCCGGCGATCCAGAGCGGGATCCCACCTTCCTGGAGGGGCAGCGGACGCACAATCGCTCCGTCGACTTGGTAGTGCTTGCCGTCGAGCGTTGCCGTGCCCGTGGTCCAGGCCTGCCTGAAGATCTGGACGCCTTCGTCGAGGCGGCGCAAACGTTCTCCGGCGGACGGGAAGCCGTAGCCGTAGGCACGCCATTCCTGCTCGTACCACCCGCCCCCGATACCCATTTCCACGCGGCCGCCCGAGATGATGTCGGCGGTCGCAGCCACCTTCGCGAGATACGCAGGGTTGCGGTAGCTCATGGCCGTACACATCTGACCGAGCCGCACCCGGCTGGTCACGGCGCCGAATGCGGACACCAGAGTCCACGCCTCGTGGGTGGCCTCGTCGGTGGGTTCGGGGACGGTGTGGAAATGGTCGTACACCCAGATCGATTCCCACGGGCCCTTGTCGGCGCGTAACGCGAGATCGCGCATGACGGGCCACTGATCGGCGGGATCGATACCGACCAGGTCCAGTCTCCAACCTTGAGGGATGAAAAGTCCGAAACGCATGTGGGTCCTCACTCGAGTCGACGATCTTGTTGCCTGGGCAAGTATCCCCCGATTCGGTACGGACGATGCCGTGTGCTCCGCCGATGGGAGCGCACGCACGCGTCAGAATCAGCGAAAACCTCGACAGGCCAGCCCTATTCGGTGCGGTACCGGCGGCCCACGTCGTCGAGCCGTGCTCGCAGCGCCACCAGAATCGGGCGCTGGCCCTTCACCAGCTTGGTTTCCGCGTCGGAGAACGTGATCCAGCGGGCATCGTCGACTTCGGGAATCGTCAGCCGCTTCCCCGACCGGGGCGGCCATTCGATCTCGCACGTGTTGCTCGAGACGAACCGGAGGTCGGCGTCGGTTTCGCCGGCGTAGACACTCACGATCTTGCCCGACGCCTGCCGATAACGGCCGAGCAGCGACAACGGCACGTCCGGCGCGGGAAAGCCGCATTCCTCCTCGAACTCACGGGTCGCGACTTCGCGGGGCTCCTCCTCGGGTCCGTACTCTCCCTTCGGCACCGACCAGGCGGCAGTGTCCTTTCCAGTCCAGTACGGGCCGCCGGGATGCACGAGCCACAGCTCGAGCAGCCCGGTGTCGTCGACGCGGTAGAGCAGCAGACCTGCGCTCGTCACCGGCATCGCTCACCTCCGTGCACCGTGTCGGATGCACCCGGAGTCCTGCCCGCGACGGTGATCCTGCTCGTAGCATCGAGAATATGCGCGCGTCCGGGCTTGCGGAATCATTCGAGGAACACCGCGCCCACCTGTTGACGGTCGCGTACCGGCTCACGGGCAGTGTCGCCGACGCCGAGGACGCGGTGCAGGACTCCTGGCTCCGGCTCGCGACCGTCGATGCCGGCGAGATCGGCAATCTGCGTGCGTGGCTGACCACTGTCGTGGGCCGGCTGTGCCTCGACAAGCTCCGGTCCGCCGCGGTACGGCGCGAGAAATATGTGGGACAGTGGCTGCCGGAACCGATTGTCACGCCACTCGGCGGCACCAGCCCGCCGGACCCGCTCGAACAGGTGGTGCAGCACGAGGACAGCCGGCTCGCCGCGCTGATCGTCCTCGATGTGCTGCCGCCGCCGCAGCGCATCGCGTTCGTGCTCCACGACGGGTTCGGTGTGCCGTTCGACGAAGTGGCGACCGTTCTCGGCATCGGATCGGCAGCGGCTCGGCAACTCGCCTCCCGCGCTCGCCGTGCCGTGGCCGACACACCGCCCCCGACCCCCACCGCCGAACACGAGAACGCCGTCGCCGTGCTGGTGGCGGCGTTCGCCGCGGGAGACATCGACGGCGTGATCGCGGCGCTGCACCCCGATGCGCGGCTGATCGGAGACGCCGGTGGCACCACCTCGACCGCACTCAACGTGGTGTTCGGTGCGGAGAAGTTCGCCCGGTTCTTCGCAGGGCTGATACGCCGGTACGGCCCGGAGTCGTTCGCGGCGTTCGAACCGGTCCGCGTCAACGGCGAACTCGGCCTGCTCAACCACGGGCTCGGCGGCGACGGTCGGCGCGGATACCCGCCCCGCGTGACGGGATGCACGGTTCGCGACGGCCGGGTCTGGGCCGCCTACGACCTGGCCAACCCGGAGAAATTGCGGCGCGGCGTTCTCGTACCCCTGGGCCGGCGCTGATCCGTCGCCCGGACCCCGGCGCCACCGCTAGGGTCGGGCCCATGGACCAGCGTCTCAGTCTCGTGACCCTCGCCGTCGAGGACGTCGACCGCGCCCGGGAGTTCTACGTGGACGGACTGGGCTGGTCCGCAGTGGTCGAAGAACCCGGCGAAGTGGTGATGATCCGTGTCGGCGCCCACGTGATCCTGTCGTTGTGGGCCCGCACAGAATTCGAGGCGGAGGTCGGCCCGACATCGTGGAGTGGGGTTCCACCCGTCACCCTCGCCCACAACGTCGCGACCCGCGACGAAGTGGACGTCGTGCTCGAGACCGCCCGCCGAGCAGGCGCCGATCCGGTGTCGGGCGGCACCGACCGCCTGTGGGGCGGTTACACCGGTTATTTCGCCGACCCCGACGGTTTTCGCTGGGAGGTCGCCTGGAATCCGGGCTCGATCGCCGAGATCGTGATACCCGAGTAACTCACTTCCCCGTCGCCGCAGCGTCGTCCGCCCACGGCACACGACACGCATCGGTGCTGAAGCCCTGCTCCTGGATGCCCAGTGCCGAGTTCATCCGGCCCCGCATGTTCTCGAGAGCGATCTGATAGGTCAGTTCCACCACCCCGGCCCGCCCGAATCTCCGTTCGAGATCCGCGACCTGCTCGTCTGTCACGGCGGTGGCAACATCCCCGGTGACCGCGTCCGCGTATGCGATCGCAGCCTTCTCGTCGTCGCTGTACAGGTCCGACGTCGCATAGTCGGCGATCTGGGCGAGGCGCTCGGTGTCGAGTCCGTCGAGGCGCTGCAGCATTGTGCCGAAGTCGACGCACCACGAACATCCCAGAGTCCACGCTGCGCGGTACACCGCGAGTTCACGCACGTTGGCCGGAAGCACCTTCGAGGCTCGCTCGACCAGCATCTCGTGTACTCCGGTCGCGCGCATCAACGCCGGGTGGTGCGCGAGCACCGCGAACGGCTCGGGAACCACCCCGTAGCGGCGCGCAGCAAAGGCATAGGTCGCGCGGGTGGCCAGGCCGGCCCGTTCGGGGGTGACCGGTTCGATTCGCGGCATGACGTCCTCCGGTTTTCTCGCGGCCCCGGGACTCCTCGCCGGTCCCGGCCGAGCCGTTCGTACTGTTGACGAGGCAGCCGTCCCGGATGTGACAGGGCGGACGATAGGCTTCACGAGTGGCTGATTCGAGGAGACCGGCAGCGGCAGTGCGCACCGTCGCCCGGCTACGACCGTTCGCCTCGACGATCTTCGCCGAGATGACCGACCTGGCGATCCGGCACGACGCGATCAACCTGGGCCAGGGTTTCCCCGATGTCGACGGTCCACCGCAGATGCTCGAGATCGCGCGACAGGCCATCGCCGACGGGATCAACCAGTACCCGCCCGGGTCGGGTATTCCCGCGCTCCGGCAGGCCGTCGCCGCGGACCGCGCCGACCGCTACGGCATCGAACACGATCCCGACTGCGAGGTACTCGTCACCGTCGGAGCCACCGAAGCGATCAGCGCGGCTGTCCTCGGGCTCGTCGAGCCGGGCGAGGAAGTGCTGCTCACCGAGCCGTACTACGACTCGTACGCCGCCGCGGTCGCGCTTGCCGGCGCGACTCGCCGCACCGTCCCGCTCGCCCGGGCGGGAGCCGGCTTCGTGCTGGACGTGGACGCCCTGCGCGCCGCGATCACCGACCGCACGCGCATGCTCATCGTCAACACCCCGCACAACCCCACCGGCACCGTGTACGACGAGACGGCCCTGACGGCCCTGGCCGAGTTGGCGTGCGAACACGACCTTCTGGTGCTGTCGGACGAGGTGTACGAACACCTGGTGTTCGACGGCCGCCGGCATATCCCGCTCGCGTCGCTGCCGGGAATGGCGGAGCGCACGGTCACCGTGTCGAGTGCCGCGAAAACGTTCAACGTCACGGGATGGAAGATCGGCTGGGCGCTCGGGCCCCGCGAGCTGATCGACGCCGTGCGCGCCGCGAAGCAATTCCTGACCTTCGTGGGCGGCGCACCCTTCCAGCCCGCAGTCGCCCACGCCCTGACCCACGAGCAAGACTGGATCAGGTCGATGCGCGACGACCTGCAACGCAAACGCACTCTGCTGTCCGATGCATTGAAGGGCGCCGGGTTCGGCGTACTCGACTCGGCCGGAACATATTTCGTGTGCGCCGATCTCACGCCGCTCGGTTACCGCGACGGTGTCGCATTCTGCCGTGAACTGCCGGAACGGATCGGGGTGGCCGCGGTCCCCGTGAGCGTGTTCGTCGACGACACGCAGGCCTGGAACCATCTGGTGAGATTCGCGTTCTGCAAGCGGGACGACGTGCTCGCGGACGCGGTCGATCGGTTGCGCACGCTGCAGGAGGCCCTCTAGATCATGTCGCGGCCCACCATTCCGTCCGACTTCGTATCCCGGGCGGTACGCACCGGCGCGGACGCCGGAGTCGATCTCCAACCGGCGCTGGACGCGGCCAGAATCAGTCGCGCGGTCCTCGCGCACCCTCACGCGCGCCTGACGCCGGCACAGGTGAGCCGGTTCACCCAGATGGCGTGGCAGATCACGGACGACGAACTGTTCGGGTTGGCGCCCGGTCCGGTCCCCCGTGGAATGTTCCGGGTGATGTGCCTGACGCTGATCCACTGCCCCGATCTCGCGCGCGCGCTCAGCCGCATGGTCGAGGTCAACCGGGTGGTCCGGTCGCTCCCCCAGTTGTCGCTGACCCCGGGTGACACCACCACGTACCTCGATGTCGCGCTGCCGGAGGTGGTCGACGAGAAGACACGCGTCACCGTCGACTTTCTCCTCATGCTGCTGCACCGCTTCGCGGCCTGGCTGGTCGGCGGCAGAGTCCGGCTGGAATCGGTGATGTTGCCGTACGCCGAACCGGATCCGGTTCTTGCTCGTAGTTACGATTCGATGTTCGGTGTCCCCGTGACCTTCGGAGCGGGCCGCGCAGCGCTCGAAATCCACAATTCCGCACTGACGTCGCCGCTCGTGCAGTCGGAGGAGTCGCTCGACGAGTATCTCCGCGACTCCCCGAATCTCATTCTGTCGGAACGGGATTACGAGTCGACCGTGTCGTCGCAGGTGCGCCGCATCTTCGAGTCGGGAATCAACGGACGCACTGCCACCGCCGAGGACATTGCGGGAATGCTCACCGTGAGCACCCCTCACCTCCGCCGGCTGCTGCGCCAGGAGGGCACGTCACTCGGCCAATTGCGCGAGGAAGTACTCCGCGATCTCGCCATCGCCGGGCTGCGGCGCGGCGAGTCGGTCGACGACCTCTCGGCCCGACTCGGGTTCTCCGAGCCGAGTGCCTTCAGGCGCGCGTTCAAGCGGTGGACGGGCAACACCCCGAGCAGTTACCGCTCACCGCGGTAACCGGGGTTCGCAATCCCGCTCCTACCGGGACACGACGACGCACCCGGGAACCCGGTGCCCGGAACCGGCACGGAATCCACCCGGGTTGCATAACGTGGCGGTGAGTGGGTAAGTCTGGGAGGCGAAGCTCTGTCGACCTGGGAGAGGGTGAAACACCGTTATGCGCGCTGCGGTACAGGATGAGTATCCGACCCGGAGCCGAGCGAAGTGCGAATCGTTCGCGAGGCCGGATCCGGTCGTGTGGGGAAGTGCGGCCGAGGGGCCGTTGCCCGCCGAGGCGGTCACCGAATACGACCGCCGAGGATTCCATACTGCAGAAGCGCTTCTTCCCGCGAACGACGTGGGAAACCTCCTGGAAGAAACATCACGGCTCGGCGGTGAACTGGGTGACGACGCGCGTGTGATCCGCGAGCAGGGTAGCGGCGACGTCCGTTCCATCTTCGACGTCCATCTGCTCAGCGATCTCGTGGCCTCTATTGTCCGCCGTCCCGAAATAGCCGGGATTGCACGGCAATTGCTCGGCTCCGACGTGTACATCCACCAATCGCGACTCAACGTCAAACCAGGCTTCCGCGGCGGGCCGTTCTACTGGCACTCGGATTTCGAGACCTGGCACGCCGAGGACGGAATGCCCAAGCCACGGGCGCTCAGCATCTCGCTCGCCTTGACCGAGAACTACGGCTACAACGGCGGTTTGATGATCATGCCGGGTTCGCACCGCACCTACGTCTCGTGTGCGGGAGAGACTCCGGAGGACTACTACCGCGAGTCGCTCGTCACCCACGCGCCGCAGACCGGGTCTCCCGACGAAGACAGCCTCACCCGGATGGCCGCCGAGTACGGCATCGCCACCTTCACGGGATCCGCAGGTTCCGCAACGGTATTCGATTCCAACTGCATGCACGGCTCCAACGGGAACATCACCCCGTTTCCGCGCTCGAATCTCTTCGTGGTGTTCAACAGCGTGGAGAACACCCTGGTAGAGCCGTTCGCAGCGAAGAACCCGCGCCCGCCCTATCTGGGGAGTCGGGACTTCACACCGCTCGTCTGATCCGAGACGGGCATCGCACGTTCGACACCACCCGAGAAGGCCCGCGAGAGTGCGAATCGGCCTCGGTCCGGGTCGTAGAGCCGATATGCGGCATAGACGCCGAGGTGACCCAGCCACTGCAGGCGCACGACGCGTGCGACCTCCGGGGTCAGCAGGCCGTGCACATCGTAGGTTCGGACCATGGAACGGGTGTACTCGATGTACTCCAGGGGTGGGGTCAGCGCCCGGCGGGGAGAGATGTCGACGAACAGATCCGTCAATTGGGCGATCTCGATGTCGTGCTCGCGCAGACAGAGGGCGAGGTCCACGTCCTCGTGGATGCCGGGGTCGGTACTGATCGCCTCCCGCACCTGATCCCATGCGGAGCGCCTGATCACCATGTTGGCGCCGTGGATGTTGTTGACCCGGCGTTCGCCGCCGAACAGACCTTTCGCGACTTGCTTTTCGTAGTACCGCTTCTTCAGCCCGCGGTAGGGCGAGTCGTACGAGTTGTTGAGACCGCTGACCGCGCCGACCGCTGCCACGTCGTCTCTGGCGAAGAACTCCCGTGCGGTACGCGCCCACCCCGGGCGCACACGCGTGTCCGCGTCTATCCGCCCGAAGATCGAACCCTCGGCGGCATCGAATCCCGCGTTGCGGGCGAACGCGACACCGGGGCGCTTCTCCGTCACGAGCCGGACGATCGGATTACCGGCCGCGACAGCTTCGACGATCTGCACCGTGTTGTCGGTGGAATTATTGTCCACCACAATGATTTCGAGGATGTCCTCTTGCTGCTGGAGAAGCGCCGACAAGCATGGCCCGATGTACCGCTCCTCGTTGCGAGCCGGTACGACGATCGACAGTGCCTCCCCATCCATGTGATGGCACGCTACCGCAAGTGGGGCCGGCTCTCTTTGCGTACCACCCAGATTACCGTTTGATCCCTATTGTCTGTATACGGGTTTCGGGCGGGATCGCCGGCGGTGACCCGGCTACGTGCGTCTGCACGCCGGACAGACCGAAAGGTGCTCGTACACAAATCATTTGCCATGTGCGGCATCTGCAGAGCGCTTCGGTGCGTCCTGCATTCGCTCCGACGTGGATGTCGGAGCGAATGCAGAAACCGAGTGGGTCAGGCGCGACGGGCACGCACCGCGTCGGCGAGCCGGTCGAGTTGGACTGCAGTGGTTGCCCAGTCGAGGCACGCGTCGGTGATGGACTTACCGTACTCGAGCTCGTCGGACGAGCCGAGCGTCAAGTCCTGCCGGCCGGCTTCGATGAAGCTCTCCAGCATCACACCGACAATGCCTTGTTCTCCGGCTTCGAGACGCTCGGCGATGTCGGTCACGACGTCGACCTGCTTCTCGTGGTTCTTGCTGCTGTTGCCGTGGCTCGCGTCGATGACCACCCGTTCCGGCAACCCACCCTTGCGCAGGCGCGCCATCGTGTCGGCGACGGTCTCGGCATCGTAGTTCGGGCCGGCGCTGCCGCCGCGGAGGATGACGTGGCAGTCCGGGTTGCCGACGGTCTGGATGAGCGCGGCCTGGCCGTCGAGGTCGGTGCCGGGGAACACGTGGCTCGCACCTGCGGCGCGGGTTCCGTCGACCGCGACCTGCACGTCGCCTTCGGTGGAGTTCTTGATCCCGACCGGCATCGACAGGGCGCTGCACAGCTGACGATGCACCTGGCTGGCGGCAGTGCGTGCACCGATCGCGCCGTAGGTGACCAGGTCGGCGTAGTACTGCGGGAGGATCGGATCGAGGAACTCGCAGCCGACGGGCAGGCCCAGGCTCGACACATCGAGCAGCAACTTCCGGCCGATTCGCAGGCCGGTGTTGATGTCGTAGCTGCCGTCGAGGTGCGGGTCGTTGAGCAGACCCTTCCAGCCGAGCGTGGTGCGCGGCTTCTCGAAGTACACACGCATCACGATGTGCAGGTCGTCGCGCAATTCGTCAGCCTTCGCGGCGAGCCGGCGAGCGTAATCCATGGCTGCGGCGGGGTCGTGGACCGAGCACGGGCCGACGACCACGACGAGGCGGTCGTCGGTGCCGTTCAGGATATTGACGGTGTCGGCGCGGCCGGATCGCACGGTCGCCGCCACGACGGCGTCAGGGGCGTATTCGGCGCGGATCTCCGACGGCGCGGCGAGCGGACTCACCCGCACGGTGCGCTGCTCGTCGAGATTGGTGGTGGAGATTCCAGTGGTGGAGCTCATCGGGTTGCGTTCCTGTTCTCGGTGAAGGAAGCCGACCCGGAAGAACCCTGAGATCCCGTCGAGCCGGTCTGTATCCGGCTCGTGGGTGAGGAAGTCAGCGCGCGGTCACGCCGACCGACCCACCCAGGGCCGGCCCGCTAAACCAAAAATAGGTGCGCTGCATAGCGACGGACTCTACCAGAACTCGCCGAACCGGTTCTGTGACGCGGCACACCGACTCGCCCCGACGCTCCCCGGCAGGAACTTCGGGTCCGGGTGCATCTTCGCCGAACCTGTTCCCGGGCAAGCAGACACCTCCGCGAGGCGGCCGTATGCGACGCCGTTCCGCTCCCCGGTGCCGAGCAACGGATCGTCATTCGGCGGCGCGAACGAGACGGTCCCTACCGCCACGGCACTCGCTCCGGGTCGCGCAGCATCCGGCGGGCGGTCGACATGCGATGCACCTCGTCGGGGCCGTCGTAGATGCGCGCATACCGTGCCCGCCGGTACATGGCCTCGAGGGGCGTATCCGCGGTCAGGCCCAGCGCCCCGTGTACCTGGATCGCCCGGTCGACGACGTCGTGCAGCATCCGCGCACCCCAGAACTTGATGAGACCGATCTGTACCCGGGCGTCCTCACCGGCGTCCATGACCCGGGCCGCGTCGAGCGTCATGAGGCGCGCCGCCTGAATCTGTGCGGCCGATTCGGCGACGTACCGCTGGATCTCGCCCTTGTCGGCGAGGAGCGACCCGTGCGCGAACCGGGCGTTGGCGCGCGCACACATCAGTTCGAATGCCCGTTGCGCCTGCCCGAGCCAGCGCATGCAGTGGAAGATCCGGCCGGGTCCGAGGCGGTCCTGGGCGACCAGGAAACCGTTGCCGCGTCCCCCGAGCACGTTGTCGGCAGGAACCCTGACGTCGGTGTAGCGCACCTCGTAGTGGTCGCTCGGGTCGTACCCCATCGTGGGGATCGACCGGACGATCTCGAAGCCCGGCGTATCCGTCGGAACGATGACAGCGCTGATACTGCGGTGAAGCGGCGTCGAGTCGGGTTCGGTGCGCGCGAACACCGTGCAGTAGCCGGCCTGCCGGGCGCCGGTGGTGAACCACTTACGGCCGTTGACGACCCACTCCGCTCCGTCCAGACGGGCGGTCGTCTGCACGAGCACCGGGTCGGAGCCGGCCACGTCGGGCTCTGTCATGCCGACCGACGGCAGGATCTCGCCGGAGACGAGACCGGGAACCCAGCGACGACGCTGCTCCTCGGTGCCGTGCCGATGCAGCATCAGCGCGTCCTGCATCGACACCGACCCCACCGCGAGCTGACCGAACTCCGACCGGCCGATGATCTCGTTGAGATAGACGAAGTCCAGGAACGGAACTCCCCCGCCGCCGATCTCCTCCGGGTGCCCGAGCGCCCACAATCCGAGGTCCTTCGCGCGGCTCTTCAGCCCGTCCAGCGCCGCGGCGCCGTCGTCGTCCTGCCGCGACAATGTCGGCTCGAGCGGGATAACCTCCTCGTCGATGAAGGAACGCATCCGGGTGCACAGTTCGGCCACCCGGCCCTCCGGCCGATTCGCAGTCATGGGCGTCAATGTATCCGCGCACGCATGCCCTCACCTCGCTTTCAGCCGGGCCGGGTGTGGACCGGCCGACGCCGGGGAACCCTGAGGTTCCGCCCTGCACGATGACGAGCCCGGAGGTTTCATGCCAGCAGAAAGCCCAGCCGATCCGACCGCCCGAGCTGTGGAACCCGAGCACACCCCCGACGGGCACATCGTCGAGACACGGTCCGAGGATTTCGCGCATGCACGCAACCTTCCGATCGATCCCGACTGGTTCAAGACCGCGGTGTTCTACGAGGTTCTCGTGCGCGCGTTCAACGACTCGAACCACGACGGGACCGGTGACCTGCGGGGGCTGACCGAAAAACTCGACTACATCGCGTGGCTCGGGGCCGATTGCATCTGGCTGCCCCCGTTCTACGATTCCCCGCTGCGGGACGGCGGCTACGACATCCGCGATTTCCGCGCGGTGTTACCGGAATTCGGGACGGTCGACGACTTCGTGACGTTCCTCGACGAAGCGCACAAGCGCGGTATCCGCGTGGTGACGGACCTGGTCATGAACCACACCTCCGATACCCACGCGTGGTTCCAGGAGTCGCGTGCCGAACCCGACGGTCCCTACGGGGATTTCTACGTGTGGTCCGACAGCGACGAGGCCTACAAGGATGCCCGCATCATCTTTGTGGACACGGAGACCTCGAACTGGACGTGGGATCCGGTGCGCAAGCAGTACTACTGGCACCGGTTCTTCTCGCATCAGCCCGATCTGAACTACGACAACCCCGAGGTCCAGGACGCCATGCTCGACGTCCTCCGCTTCTGGCTGGACCTGGGCATCGACGGATTCCGGCTCGACGCGGTGCCCTACCTGTTCGAGCGCGAGGGCACCAGTTGCGAAAACCTGCCCGAGACCCACGCGTTCCTCAAGAAGTGCCGGGCGGTGATGGACGCCGAATACCCGGGCCGGGTCATGCTCGCGGAAGCGAACCAGTGGCCGTCGGACGTGGTCGAGTACTTCGGTGAGCCGGAGATCGGCGACGAGTGCCACATGGCGTTCCACTTCCCGCTCATGCCCCGGATCTTCATGGCGGTTCGCCGCCAGAACCGATTCCCGATCTCGGAGATCCTCGCGCAGACCCCGTCGATTCCCCGCACCGCGCAGTGGGGCATCTTCCTGCGCAACCACGACGAACTCACGCTCGAGATGGTGACGGACGAAGAGCGTGACTACATGTACTCCGAGTACGTCACCGACCCGCGGATGCGGGCGAACATCGGGATCCGCAGGCGCCTGGCCCCTCTGCTCGAGAACGACCGCAACCAGTTGGAGTTGTTCACGGCGTTGCTGCTGAGCCTGCCCGGGTCCCCGGTGCTGTACTACGGCGACGAGATCGGCATGGGCGACAACATCTGGCTCGGTGACCGCGACGCGGTGCGTACCCCGATGCAGTGGACTCCCGACCGCAATGCCGGTTTCTCCCGCGCCGATCCGGCGCGGCTGTATCTTCCGACCATCATGGATCCCACGTACGGGTACAACGCGGTCAATGTCGAGTCCCAGCTGAACTCGACGAACTCGCTGTTGCACTGGACTCGCAGGATGATTCAGGTCCGCAAGCAGCACCCCGCGTTCGGCAAGGCGGCGTTCACCGAACTCGGCAGCGCCAACCCCGCGGTCCTGTCGTATCTCCGGGAGATGGAAACGACCCCGGATCGCAACTACAGCGACGTCATCCTGTGCGTGAACAACCTTTCCCGCTATCCGCAGGCCGTGGTGCTGGATCTGTCGAGGTTCGTCGGGTGGATCCCGGTGGAGCTCACCGGGTCGGTGCCGTTCCCATCGATCACCGAGGAGGGCTACATGCTCACGCTCCCCGGTCACGGGTTCTTCTGGTTCGCTCTGCAACCGGATCCCACGACAGAAGGCGCAGGATCACATCCCGTCAGCAGCGAAGCGGAAGCGGCGGTGCAGCCATGACCGAACAGAACGACAGCCGCTATCCGGACGCCGACCTCGAAGCGGGGCTGGCACACTGGCTCCCACGCCAGCGCTGGTTCGCCGCGAAGGGCCACACCATCACCGGCGTGCGGATCGTGTTGCGGCAGACGCTCGCCGACGAACCCGGGTTCGGCGCCGACCACGTCCTGGTGGCCGTCGACTTCGAGGACACTGCCGAGCAGATCTACCAGGTGCCGTTGGGGTACCGATCGCACCTGCCGGACGATCTGGCTCCGTGGACGTTGGCGACACCGGACGATGCGGGGCACAGCGTGTTCGTCTACGACGGTCTGCACGACCAGGACATCATCGGCCTGTACGCGCAGAGCCTGAGCAGTGGCCGCCCGAAGGGGCCCGTCGATCTCCACACCCTCCCGGGCGCGGAGTTCGAGGCGGGCATGCGCGGGCGCCCGCTCGGCGCGGAGCAGTCGAACACGTCCGTCGTACTCGGCGAACGCCTCCTGCTCAAGATGTTCCGTCGTCTCACGTTGGGCATCAACCCCGACGTGGAGTTGCACCTCGCGTTGACCGAAGTGGGCTGCCGCTCCGTGGCACCGATCCGTGCGTGGATCGACGCCGATGTCGAAGGTGTCCGCACGACGCTCGCGATGGCCCAGGATTTCGCCGCCAATTCCGCGGACGGGTGGGCGATGGCGCTCGGAAGTATCCGCGATCTCCTCATCGAAGGGGATCTCCGGGCCGACGAGGTCGGTACGGATTTCGCCGGTGAGTCCTACCGGATGGGGACGGCGGTCGCCGAGGTCCATTCGGATCTCGCCGCCGCGCTCGGGGAATCCCAGCGTCCCGCGTCGGGACTTGCGGCCGCGATGAACCGCAGGCTCGAGGCCGCAGCCGCGGAGGTCGAGGAACTGGTGGAGTTCGTGCCCGCGATACAGGCGAGGTTCGACGAAGCGGCCGCGCTCGGTCCCGTCACGGTGCAGCGCATCCACGGCGACCTCCATCTCGGGCAGGTGCTGCGCACACCGGAACGGTGGCTGCTCATCGACTTCGAGGGTGAACCCGCCAAGTCCCTTGTCGAACGCCGGCATCCCGACACCCCGCTCCGCGACGTCGCGGGGATGTTGCGTTCCTTCGATTACGCCGCCCACCATTCGGTGCGAGAGCGGGATCCCGACGGCGCCACGGCGCAGCGTGAGTTCCGGGCGCGGGAATGGGCAGAACGCAACTCCGCCGCGTTCTGCGACGGGTACGCCGCAGCATCCGGATCCGATCCGCGCGACATCGGGCCGTTGCTCCGTGCGTACGAAATCGACAAGGCCGTCTACGAAGTGGTGTACGAAGCGCGGCACCGCCCGTCGTGGCTCCGTCTGCCCCTCAATGCGATCCGGAGGTTGTGCAAAGCCTGACGACCGACGTACGAAAGGGCGGGTGTGTGCAGTGCACACACCCGCCCTTTTTCGGAATCTCAGACCACCTGCAACTCCAGTTCGTCGCCGGCGACGTCGACTTCGACGCGTCCGCCCTCGACCAGCGTGTCGTCGAGCAGCAGATCCGCGATGCGGTCGTCGACAACCCGTGCGATGGACCTCCGCAACGGGCGGGCACCGAACTCGGGCTGGTGCCCGTGACGGGCGATCCACTCCACGGCCTCGGGGCTGAAGTCGATCTCGATGCCCTTGGCCTGGAGCCGCTTCCGGCTCTCGTCGAGCAGGAGATCGGCGATCCGGTGCAACTGTGCGTCGTCGAGCCTGCGGAACACGACGATCTCGTCGATGCGGTTGAGGAACTCCGGCCGCATCGATTCGCGCAGCCGTCCCATCACCCGGTCGCGCAGCGGCTTCTCTTCCGCCTCCGCGTCGCCGGTGGTGAACCCGATGGCCCCACCACGGCTGGAGATGATGTCCGATCCCAGGTTGCTGGTCATGATGACGACGGTGTTCGTGAAGTCCACCGTGCGGCCTTCACCGTCGGTGAGACGGCCGTCGTCGAGCACCTGCAACAGGGTGTTGAACACATCCGGGTGCGCCTTCTCGATCTCGTCGAGCAGCACGACCGAGTACGGGTTGCGACGGACCTGCTCGGTCAGCTGACCGGCCTCGCCGTAGCCGACGTACCCGGGCGGGGCGCCCACGAGACGGCTCACGGTGTGTCGTTCGCCGAACTCGCTCATGTCGACACGCAGCATCTTGCGCTCGTCGCCGAACAGGACCTCGGCCAGCGCCTTCGCCAGCTCGGTCTTGCCCACGCCGGTCGGGCCGAGGAACAGGAAGCTGCCCACCGGGCGATGCGGATCGCTCATGCCCGAGCGGCTCCGGCGGACGGAACGTGCCACCGCGCGCACCGCCTCGTCCTGGCCGATGACGCGCTTGTGCAGCTCGTCCTCCAGTGTGCGGAGACGGTCCTTCTCCACCTTGGTCATCTGCGTGACGGGGATTCCCGTCGCGCGCGAGACGACCTCGGCGATCAGTTCGGTGCCGACCACCGGGACGTCCGCATCAGCCGGCGCACCGGAGTCGATGCGCTGCTGGATCCGGACGATCTCGTCGCGGACGCGCGAGGCTTCCTCGTAGTCCTCGGCCTGCACCGCGCGGTCCTTCTCGGCTTCGAGTTCGACGAGCCGGTCCCGCAGCTGTGCACCGTCGACGCGCGGGGTGTGCAGCCGCAACCGCGCACCGGCCTGGTCGACGAGGTCGATCGCCTTGTCCGGCAGGTGCCGGTCGGGCAGGTATCGCACCGACAGGTCGACGGCGGCGTCGAGGGCCTCGTCCGTGTAGCGGACACCGTGGAATTCGGCGTACCGGTCACGCAGTCCGTGGAGGATGGCGACCGTGTCCTCACGGCTCGGCTCACCGACCATCACCGGACCGAAGCGCCGTTCGAGCGCCGGGTCCTTCTCGATGTGCTTGCGGTATTCGTCGAGTGTCGTGGCACCGACGATGTGCAGTTCGCCGCGGGCGAGCTTGGGCTTGAGGATGTTCCCCGCGTCCATCGCCCCGTCGTTGCCGCCACCGGCGCCGACGACGGTGTGGAGTTCGTCGATGAAGACGATCAGTGCGCCCGACTGTGCGGTGATCTCGTCGAGCACCTTGGTGAGGCGTTCCTCGAAGTCGCCGCGGTAGCGGGTGCCCGCCACCATGCCGGTCAGGTCGAGTTGGACGATTCGCTTGTCGCGCAGGTTTTCCGGCACCTCGCCGTCCACGATGCGCTGGGCGAGCCCTTCGACGATCGCGGTCTTGCCGACACCTGCCTCGCCCAGGAGAACCGGGTTGTTCTTGGTGCGGCGGGACAGGATCTCGAGCGTCTGCTCGATCTCGTCGGCGCGGCCGACGACGGGGTCGATGCCACCGCTCCGAGCGCGCTCGGTGAGGTCGACACCGAATTGGTCGAGCGTCGGGGTCGCGGAGTCGCCACCCGCTTCGGCCGGCGGCACCGGCTGGAGCGCCGTCTGCAGAGACTGCGGGGTGACACCGAGGGAGGCGAGCAACCGTCCCGGGGCGCGGGTCTGGTCCGCGGCGAGCGCGAAGAACACGTGCTCGGGGTCGATGTAGGTCGAGCCGAGCGCGCGCGAGAGCTGATGTGCCTCCAGCAACGCGGTCTTGACCGCCCCACTGAGTGCGGGAGCCGACACGCCGGAGTCCGGGTTGCTCTGCGGCAACCGCTGGTCGACAGCCGCGACGACCGCGGCCGGATCGGCTCCGGAGCGGGCCATGACGGTGCGGGCCGGATCGGTTTCCGCCATGGCGCGGAGGAGGTGCAGCGCATCGAGGTCGGCGTCGCCGCGTTCTGCGGCGAAGCGAGCCGCGACCGCCATCAGTTCCTGCGTACCGCGGCTCATGAAGCGGGAGAGGTCGATTCGGCCGGGTCCGCCAGGCCCGAAGAATGCCGTCATTCCGAAGCCTTTCTCTTGACTTGAGCCTTACTCACTCAACTAACGTGCCGAACACTTCATCAATTCCGAAGCCCCAGGGCAAATGAAGGTGAGCTACGTCACGGCGAACGAGGAGACTTTGTATTGTGCACAACACAACGGTGCGCTACTTTATTTCACGTGTCGGATCCTTTCGCTCTCGATCAGCAGGTGTGCTTCGCGCTCTACCGCGCGTCGCGCGCCACCACCGCGGTCTACCGGCCGCTCCTGGACCGACTCGGCGTCACCTACCCGCAGTACCTGGTACTGCTCGCACTGTGGGAACGCGACGCGCGCGGAGTGCAGGACCTGTGCGACGCCCTCGACCTCGACACCGGCACACTGTCGCCTCTTCTGAAGCGACTCGAGTCGGCCGGGCTCGTCGAACGGACACGGCAACGCGACGACGAGCGACGTGTCGTCGTACGCCTCACCGACGCCGGCAACGCGCTACGGAAAGAAGCCGCGGACATCCCCGGTTGCGTGGCCCGCGCAGGCCGTCTGGAACTCGACGAACTCGCCGAACTCCGCGACACGCTCCACCGCCTGACCGCCGCGCTGCAGCACGCAGCCGGCGACACCCCCGAGGAAAGGTAGGACCGCCATGAAGATCCTCTACACCGCAGAAGCCCTCGCCACCGGAGCCGGACGCAACGGGCACGCTCGCACCAGCGACGGTAAGCTCGACGTCGACCTCGCCATGCCCACCGAGATGGGCGGCGACGGCGAAGGCACCAACCCCGAACAGCTGTTCGCCGCGGGCTATGCGGCGTGCTTCCACTCGGCACTGCAGATGATCGCCCGTCAGGAGAAGGCCGACATCAGTGACTCCGCCGTGGGCGCCCGCGTCGGCATCGGCCCGACCGACGGCGGCGGGTTCGGCCTCGCCGTCACCCTCGAGGTCACCTTGCCGAAGCTGTCCGCCGAACAGGCCCGCGAGCTCACCGAGAAGGCTCATCAGGTGTGCCCGTACTCCAACGCGACCCGCGGCAACATCGAGGTCACCCTCGAGATCTCCGAAGACTGACCGATTACCCGGGCCACCCGGCCTCACCACGTGTCCATGCCGCGTCCGCGTAGCGTGGACACGTGGGTATGCAGGACGGGTCGCGGCTCGCGAAGTTCGCGGCCGAGGTGGGATTCACGCTCGACGACTTCCAGATCGACGCCTGCCGTGCGCTGGAAGAGAACCGAGACGTGCTGGTCTGCGCCCCGACCGGAGCCGGGAAGACGGTGGTCGGTGAGTTCGCGGCCTACCTCGCGCTCGAGTCTCGTCAGAGCTCACCCACGTTCCGGCACTCGACTCCTCGCGGCACCTGCTTCTACACCACGCCCATCAAGGCGCTGAGCAACCAGAAGTACAACGACCTCGTCGAGCGATTCGGTGAGGGCGAGGTGGGCCTGCTCACCGGGGACATCACCCTTCACCCGCACGCCCCCGTCGTCGTCATGACGACGGAAGTCCTGCGCAGCATGCTGCATTCCCGCTCCCCCCTCCTCGACGGCCTCACCCACGTCGTGATGGACGAGGTGCATTATCTGGCCGACCGGGAACGAGGCGCGGTCTGGGAAGAGACGATCCTCTACCTTCCCCGCTCGGTGCGGCTGGCCAGCCTGTCGGCCACGGTGAGCAACGCCGAAGAATTCGGGGCATGGATCCGGCGGGTGCGCGGCGAGACCACCGTGATCGTCGACGAGGTCCGCCCGGTCCCGCTCACCCAGCACATGCTCGCCGGGGGGCGGTTGTTCGCCCTCTTCTCCCCCGGCACCGGGACCATCGACGACACCCTCGACCGTTACATCGCACATCGGCAACTCGCCGACGCCGCTCCATCCCCCGGAGCGAGGAAACGCCGTAAGCGCCGGACCTCGGCACCCCTTCCCGCGGGCGGTGATCGCCCGGAGATCGTGGCGCGGCTCGAGGCCGAACAACTCCTGCCCGCCATCTGGTTCCGCTTCAGCCGGTCGGGATGCGACGCCGCCGTCACCGAATGCCTCGACTCTTCCCTGCGTCTCACCGAGGCGGCGGAGGTCCCGCAGATCCGCGCGATAGCCGACCGGCACACGGCTTCTCTGCCCCCGGCCGACCTCGACGCGGTCGGCTACTCCGACTGGATCGAGGGGCTCGAGCGTGGATTCGCCGCACACCACGCCGGCCTCGTTCCGGCATTCCGGCACGCGGTCGAGGACCTGTTCACGCGCGGGCTCGTCCGCGTGGTGTTCGCGACCGAAACCCTCGCGGTGGGGGTCAACATGCCGGCCCGCACCGTCGTACTCGAACGTCTCGTCAAACCGACGGCAGCCGGACCTGTGCGCCTGACGCCCGGGGAATACACCCAGCTCACGGGCCGCGCCGGTCGGCGCGGGATCGACGAGGAGGGGCACGCCGTGGTGCTCTGGCAGCCCGACACCCTCCCCGCCACCGTTGCCGGACTCGCCTCGACGCGCGCCTATCCCCTGCACAGCTCGCTGCGCGTGGGCTACAACACCTGCGTCAATCTGATCGACCGCGTCGGCCTCGACGGCGCACGCACACTTCTGGACCGTTCGTTCGCCCAATTCCAGGCGGAGCGATCGGTGCGCGCGCTGTCCGACGCGGTACGGACGAATACCGCGCTGATCGCCGACCTCGAAGCCGAACTCGCCGATGCCGCAGGTTTCACGGAATACCGGAGCCTTTACGAGCGTCTCGCGTTCGCGCGCACCACGGCATCCGCGGACACCGTCACCGCGCTCGCCCGCGCGGTGCGTTCACACCCGGGCCACCGGCGGCCCGACCGGGCGCACCTCCTGGCCGTCGCGGGCCGGCTCGGCACCCTGGTCACCGACACGGAACGAATGCGCGTGCGGATCGAGGGCGTCACCGGACGTCTGCGCACCACGTTCGATCGCACCCTCGCCGTGCTCGAGGAACGCGGCTACGTGATCCTCGACCCGGCCGGTGAGTCGGCGTACGTCACCGACGACGGACGACGGCTCGGCCGGATCTATTGCACGAGCGACCTTCTGGTGGCCGAATGCGTGCGGACCGGAGCATGGGACGGGCTCGAACCCTGCGAGCTCGCGGCAGTGGTCTCGACCGTGCTCGGCGAGACGCGGCACCGCACCGCCGCGGCGTCCGGACGGACCACCCCGGCGGTGGACGAGGCCCTGCGCGTCACCACGCGCCTCTGGGGCGAACTGGCGGCAGCGGAACAGCGCCACGGTTTGACGGTGAGCCCCGACCCGGACCCGGTGGCCGTCGGGGCCGTCCACAGCTGGGCCCGCGGCGACGGCCTTGCCGCAGCGCTGCGCGTCGCGTCGGAATCGGGGCTCTCCGCGGGTGATCTCGTACGTCGCTACCTGCGCACCCTGGACCTCGTCGACCAGACCGGTCTGTGCCGCCGCGACGCCCTGCCTCCCGTGTCGTTCACGTTGACGTGAGCGGTGACCGCACGTCGCACAACTGCTCGGACAGCGACCACAGGCTCGCGGCGACGCCCCGGTCGTGCGACCGCGCGTTGGACTGCACCTTCCCGGGGTGTCCTCGCATCTCGAACAGGCCGCCGGGCCCGTAGAAACCGCCGGGTTCCGCATCCGCGGCGGTCGCGGCGTAGAGGGACGGGAGTGCTCCCATCGCGGCCGACTGACCGATGACCGGAGTCACCCACTCGACGAGCTTCCCGTACCGCGACTCGCTCCGGTACTGCAGGTTCGTCGACGAGTAACCCGGGTGTACCGCAAAGGATTTCACCGGTGATCCGTGCGCGGTGAGCCGTCGCTGCAACTCGTAGGCGAACAGGAGATTCGCCAGCTTCGACTGGCCGTACGCGGGCCACCGCTCGTAGCGGCGCCGCTCCCAGTTCAGATCGTCCAGATCGATCTTGCCGATCCGGTGCATGGTGCTGCTCACGGTGACGACGCGATCGGTGATGCGCCCGAGAAGGAGCATGGTGAGCGCGAAGTGGCCGAGGTGGTTGGTGCCGATCTGCATCTCGAAGCCGTCGGCGGTCCGCCGCAGCGGCACCGCCATGACGCCCGCATTGTTGACCAGCACATCGATGGTCGGGTGGGTCGCGGCGAGGTCCGCGGCGAACGCACGCACCGACGACAGGTCGGCGAGGTCCACTTTGCGCACCTGCGCGTTCGGACCGATGTCCGCGGCCACCTCCTCTCCCTTCGCGACGTCGCGGCACGCCAGCACCACCTGGGCGCCGGCACGCGCGAGCGCCCGCGCCGTCTCGGCGCCGAGGCCGCTGTTCGCACCGGTCACCACGACCGTGCGGTTGCTCTGATCGGGAATGTCGTTCGCTGTCCATGCCGCCATACCCCGCACACTACGTACGCATCCGAACCGGCAACAGGGCTCGCCGGACTCTCGCCGGACCGAGGCATTCCCTGTCTGCCCCGCGCCTCGTAGAGTGCACCCGGGCGCGAGTCCCGCAGGGGCACACGGGGGCGCGGACGAAGGGGAGGGGTTGCATCGATGGCGTACCGGAACGGGTCTGCCGACCGCGAGGTCGGCGAGGCACTGCGGCAGGGAGATCCCGCGGCGACAGCACGGCTGTACGACTTGTACGCGCCCGGATTGTTCGCGTACGCCTGCGGGTTCGTCGACGCATCGACTGCCTCCGATGTCGTGCACGACTCGATCTGGATCGCGGTGCGCCGAATCGACGCTCTCCGCGACACCGGCTTGTTGCGGGCGTGGCTCTACGCGATCGTCCGCTCCGAGTGTGCGCAGCCCGGGCGTGCTGCCGGCACGGTCGGCTTCGTTCCCGCCACCGATCCCGCGGCGCCACCGCTCCGTCCCCAGTTGTACGCGGTCCGCGACGCGGTGGGCAGCCTCGCCGCGATCGAACGCGAGGTCCTCGAACTGGCGGTGCGCCATCATTTCACCAACCAGGAGATCGACGCGATCCTCGGATCCGCCGCCGGAGACGGCCGCCCGTTCGCTCGCGCTCAGCAAGCGGTCGACCTGGCGGTACCGGCCGTTCCGAATGCGACCGGATTGTTCGCGGCCGTGCCGCCCGTCCCGCTCCCCCGCCGCCTGCGCGACCGTGTGCTCACGGCAACGCCCCTCGACACGGAACTCGCCGACATGGGACGCCGTATCGAACCGTTGAACCGGAACGGATTCCCCGTCGCCCGCCGTGGGCGCCGGAAAACGGCAGCGATCGCCGCGGTGGCAGCGGTGCTGGTCCTCGCCGTAGTCGCCGTGGTCGTCCTGCCAGGTTCGGAACCCGAGGAATTGTCGGCACCACCCTCTCCGACGTCCCGTTCGGTGGATCTTCCCCCGTCCCAGACACCCGTCGTCACGGCCTCTCCCGTAAGCAGATCCGAGACGCCGACGACGGAACCCCCGATCTCTAGCACCACAGCCGAACCCATCGTCGAGACCACCGTCTACCCCGGTGCCGACGCCGGCGCCGGCACGGTGATTCCGGTCGAGGAAAACGTGGTCACCACCTCTGCCCGCACCTCTCCACCCACCTCTCAGCAGGTGTCGGTCACGTCCACAACCCGCGACATCACTCGGTACCCGCGGCGGACGAAGCCCCAGGACGACAGTCGCTCGGAGGACAAGGAGCGGGACGAGCGCCCCGCGACCACGCCCCAGCCCACGACGCGCGCCACGCTCCCGACGACCACGCGGGCAGCGGCCCCCTAGCGCACCCGCCGATGCCGGTTGGTGTTCTCGGCGTCGACCGAGGGCCCGGCGACTCGTCGCTGTCACACGAGCGAGACGCAGCGGACACATCAGGGGCTTACCGTCGCGTCGTCGTCGCCCGTGTTCGCCGGACAGGAAGGAGCCACCGCCGTGGCGCCACGTCGCAGATCGGTGCTTGTCGACCGGCTCCGAGTGGACGTACCCGGACGGCCCCAGGACGCGATCCTCGAGGAGTTGCGGCGCGTGTTTCTCTCGGGCGCAGCACCACCGGGCACACCTATACCGGTGGGTGAGGTCGCGGAGATGTTCGGAGTCAGCCGCATCCCCGTCCGCGAGGCACTCAAGACCCTCATCGGTGAAGGACTCGTCACCCATCGCCAGAATCACGGGTACACCGTCGCCCAGTTGACGGCCGAGGAACTGCGCGAGTTGTATCTCGTCCGGGAAACACTCGAATCGGCCTCGCTCGCGGCGGCTGTGCACAACGCCACCCCGGAGGACTACCGGCTCGCCGAGCAATCACACAAAATACTCGAACGCGCAGTGCACGAGCACGACTCGCACACCTATCACCGCGAGAGCCGCGTGTTCCACATGACGCTCGCTCGCCCGTCCCGGATGCACCGGCTTCTGCACATGCTCGAATATGCCTGGAACATCACCGAACCGGTCCAGCCGATGGTGCACGTGAGCGACGCGGAACGTGCCGACCTGCACCACGAACACCAGGCCATGCTCGACGCGTTCCTCGCGCGTGACACCGAGCAACTGCTCGCGGCCTACGAGCATCACAACCGGCGCCTCGACGCAGCCATCGCGACGCTTGCGGCAGGTGCCGGGCTGCTGCCCGCGGAAGATATACAGTTCGGGTAATCCTGCGGCAACCTCGCGCAATTAGCGTTCGGCGCATCGAGTTTCCCCACCGCCCAGGAGCACCCATGACCGAAGTGCTGATACCACGCGACGACGCCCCCGTTCCGGGTCCGTCCGCCGCCGATTACGATCCGCGGCTCACCAACGACGACCTGGCACCGCTGAAGAACCAGCGCTGGGGCTCGTACAACATCTTCGCGTTCTGGATGTCCGACGTACACAGCGTCGGCGGCTACGTCACGGCCGGGAGCTTGTTCGCATTGGGCCTGGCGAGCTGGCAGGTCCTCGTCGCCCTCCTGGCGGGCATCACCATCGTCTACTTCTTCTGCAACCTCGTGGCCAAACCGAGCCAGGCCACCGGTGTTCCCTATCCGGTGATCTGCCGCAGTGTCTTCGGCGTGCTGGGTGCGAACATCCCCGCCATCATCCGCGGACTGATCGCGGTGGCGTGGTACGGGATTCAGACTTTTCTCGCCTCGGCCGCACTCGACGTGGTGCTCATCAAGCTGTTTCCCTCGCTCGCCCCGTACGCCGTGGTCGCCGACTACGGGTTCGCCGGGCTGTCCGCTCTCGGCTGGGTCAGCTTCCTCACCCTGTGGGTGCTGCAGGCATGCGTGTTCTGGCGCGGCATGGAGTCCATCCGGCGCTTCATCGACTTCTGTGGGCCCGCCGTGTACGTCGTGATGTTCCTGCTGTGCGGATACCTGATCTCGAAGGCCGGCTGGAGTGCGATCGACCTGACGCTGGGCGATGTCACGCACACCGGCTGGTCGTCGGTGCCGGTCATGCTCGGCGCAATCGCCCTGGTGGTCTCGTACTTCTCCGGCCCCATGCTGAACTTCGGAGACTTCTCCCGGTACGGCAAGTCGTTCGGCGCCGTCAAGAAGGGCAACTTCCTCGGTCTCCCGCTCAACTTCCTGGTCTTCTCGCTGCTCGTGGTGATCACCGCGTCGCTGACGCTCCCGGTCTACGGCGAACTGATCACCGACCCGGTCGAAACCGTCGCCCGTATCGACTCCACCTTCGCCATCGTCCTCGGAGCACTCACCTTCGCGATCGCCACGATCGGCATCAACATCGTCGCGAACTTCATCTCGCCGGCGTTCGACTTCTCGAATGTCAGCCCGCAGAAGATCAGCTGGCGGGCGGGCGGCATGATCGCCGCGGTCGGTTCGATCCTCATCACCCCGTGGAATCTGTACAACAACCCGGAGGTCATCCACTACACCCTGGAAACCCTCGGTGCCTTCATCGGCCCGTTGTTCGGCATTCTCATCGCCGACTACTACCTGGTCCGCAAGCAGAAGGTGATCGTCGACGATCTGTTCACGATGTCCGAGAAGGGCGCCTACTGGTACAGCAAGGGCTACAACCCCGCTGCGGTCGTCGCCACCGTCGTCGGTGCGGCCGTCGCGATGACCCCGGTGCTGTTCAACAGCGCCCCCGGCATGAGCACCGCTGCGCAATACAGCTGGTTCATCGGGTGCGGGCTCGGCTTCGTCGTCTACCACCTGCTCGCGACCCGCACCCGGTGGGCAGTCCGCATCCCCGAGACCGCCCCCGCGCAGGAAGCCGTCTGATCGCATGTTCCTCAAGGTCGTCAACCCGAACACCACGTGGGCGATGACCGCCAAGATCGAGGCGTGTGCCCGGGCCGTCGCAGGCCCGGGCACACGCCTCGAGGCGGTCAGCCCGGAGATGGGACCGCCGTCCATCGAAAGCCACTACGACGAAGCACTTGCCGTCCCCGGTCTGCTGGCGGAGATCGAGAAGGGAGAGCGCGACGGTGTCGACGGTTACGTGATCGCCTGCTTCGGCGACCCGGGTCTCGATGCGGCGCGGGAGATCGCGACCGGACCGGTCGTGGGAATCGCCGAGGCCGCCATGCACACCGCGACCCTTCTGGGCCGGAGTTTCTCGGTCGTCACGACACTGGGCCGCACGACCGGGCGGGCCCGGGACCTTGCCGGCCGGTACGGCATGCGCGACTCGTGCCGGGGTGTGCACGCGTGCGAAGTCCCCGTGCTGGCGCTCGACACCGATCCGGACGCTCGCAAGATCGTCACGGAAGCCTGTCTCGACGCGTTGTGCGCAGACGGATCCGACGTCGTGGTGCTCGGCTGCGCCGGGATGGCAGACCTGTGCGCCCGGATCTCGGCCGACCTCGGCGTCCCCGTCGTCGACGGTGTCACCGCGGCAACGCTGACGGTGCAGTCGCTGGTCACGATGGGACTCGTCACCGGAGGAAAGCGCGGTGAGTTCGCGCCTCCGCCTCCGAAACGTTATTCCGGAATGATGCAGAGCTTCACAACAATCCGGTGAGGCGCCGCGAGCCGTCGTGAAGGAATGTCAGCTGGTCGTACTCCGCCGGGGACACGCGTAGCGGCGACCCCTGCAAGCAGAGCCCCCCGACCACCTCGGCATCGTGGTTGCGGATCGGCACGGCCAGCGCCGATCGTCCCACGCGGCATTCCTGATTCTCGAACGCGTGACCGACGAGCCGGGTCCTGGACAGCTCCGATTCGAGAACATCCGGGTCGCAGACGGTGTACTCGGTCAGTTTGCGGAGTTCGAGACCCACGCTCATCCCGGGATTGTGGGCGAGCATCACCTTTCCGAGCGCGTTCGAGTGAAGGTTCTTGGCCAGCAGCGCGATACCGACGATCTCGTGGTCGGGGTCCTGATCGACGAACCGCAGCCTGCCACCGGCGAACGAGGCCACGTGCAACCCGAAACGGGTGTGCGAGCGCAACTCCTCGACCGTCTCGTGCAGTGTGGGTGAGGTGTCCGTCTCCACCGCGGCACGGGACAGTTCGGCGGTGCGCCGCCCGAGAGCGAAGCCCGACAGGTCGGGTACGCGCACCAGGAAACCTTCGGCAACAAGCAGATTGAGCATCCGGTAGGCGGTCGTGGGGGCAACATCGGCAAAGTGGGCGATTTCCTTCGCTGTGGCACCCGGTCCGAGATGCGCCACGGCCTCGAGCATTCCCAGTGCTTTCTGTACAGCCTTGGGCTGCTGCCCACCGAACCCCACTGCGGCGTCGGACTGGGTGGTCATCGCCGGTCTCCCGGCAGCGAATGAGCCGAAACGAGTTGCGGTCGTCCGTCGTCGTCGAGTACCAATTCGCCTGCGCCGGGCAGCAGGTCGGTGGTTTCCGGGCTGTCGAAGGCGCCCATCGTCGCCAGCGACTCCGGCCGGAGCCGCTTCAGCACGGCCGCCCACACCACGCCGGCCAGTCCGACGACGAGCACGGCGGTCGGTATCCCCCACTGCCCGTCGCTGATCCCGGAGAGCGTGAGATATCCGAGCAGTCCGGCGCCCACGCAGGCGATACCCACTGCGACCACGGTGGTCGTGCGGGCATCCTCGCCGATACGTCGCAGGAACCTCAGACACGAGACGGCGAGCAACGTGTAGGCACCGACCACGGCGACCTCGACGAAACCGTCGAACACGATCGAGTCGCCGAGGAAGATCACCAGGTACATCCACGCGCCGATCACCACCGCGGCGGTGAACACGATCACTGCGACATACGGTGTGCGGAACCGTCGATGGACACGGGACAGGCGTCGTGGAACGGTGCCCTCGATGCCCATCGCCAGCAACAGCCGCGAACCCGCCTGCGCACATCCCAGGGCGGATGCGAACCAGGAGAAAGTCACTCCGACCTTGACCGCCACCACCATCGCAGTGCTCGCTCCCGAGGCAGTGCCCTCGAAATACGCGGCCACGACCACGTCCGCGTGCCCGGTCAGTGCGGCCCATCCGGCGAAGACGAAAACTGTTCCGCACAGGATCGGGGTGACCAGCACTGCCCGGGTCACTGTGATCAGGGGTCGCCTGGCCTCGGCCCCGAAGAACGCCGCGCTCTCGAATCCCGCCATCCCGAACACCACCATCAGCGCCAGGAACGGCAACGTTGCGGCGGTGCCGGGTGCGACCGAGGAGGTCGGAGTCCCGGAGTCGGTGACCATCAGTGCGCAGATGACCACCAGTGAACACAGTTCCACGACGAGGATCGCCCGCGTCGCGAGACGGACACCGCGCACCGCAATGGTCGCGACGACACCTGCGACGAGCCCCGCGCACACCAGCAGCGGTACAGTCCCGGACACGGCACTACCGAGAGCGGTGGCGATTCCCAGCAGGCTCACCGCGGAGTTGGCCAGAACCGAAATCGCGATGCCGAGATAACCGAGCAGCAGGGCCGCGCCCATGGTGAGGGTGGCACGCCGGGGAAGTCCCTGGAACGCAAAGCTGTACAACGACCCCGCGGCAGCGAGCCGGCGGGTGAACTGGGAGATGCAGAACGCGACCGCGACGACCACCGCGGTGGTGCCGAGGATCGCCGCCAGCCCTGCGACTCCAGGATCGGCGGAAATGATCCACGAGGCGATGAAGATCATTCCCGTCGCGGGGGCCACCGTCGACAGGGACTGACCGATCAGGTCGATCTGCGAGAGTTGACGTCGGTTCAGCGCCCGCAGGGGAGAAAACACCGGTGTGACGGCCGGTGCCGTATTCCGGGATCGCGCGATCGCCGCTCCCAGCGCACCACCGATCCGTGACCCACCACCGCCACGCCTGCCGCTCGCCACGGGCACTCCGATCGTCCGTCGGCCCGTCTTCGGACCCGGGCCACCAGCGGAAACAGTAGAACTCCCGTGTTTCCACTTGGTTTCTTCGCCTCATTTGTCTCATTCGTTTCAGAAGTGTGGCGCACGTGACGGTCGTGTGAATCCAAGTGGAAATCGGGGAAGCCCCCGCCACCTGCCACAACGCCGCCTTCCTGCCCTCCGCCGCGATCCGCGTCACACCCCGCCCCGGGTGACCAGCACAAACAGGTCCGGAACGTTGCAGGACACTTTTCCACTCGGCGACCGCACAGTGTTTTCCTGCGCGACGCAAAAGTGCCGCATCTGCTCATCAGGATTGGCCCGACGACAGAGAGGGCGTGATCCATGTTGTGGGCGATGGTCGCATCGATACTCGGGGGGACGCTCCTGCTCGCGGGCATTCCGAAGCTCCGCGACCGGGACGGGCTTCTGACCGTGGTGAAGGGGTACCGGCTGCTGCCGCACCGAATGGAACGTGTGGTGGCGGGTTCGCTGCCGCTCGTCGAGGTTCTGGTGGGAACCGCATTGATCCTCGGGATCGCCGGTGTGTGGGCGGCGTCGGGCGCCGCACTGCTGTTCGCCGCCTTCGCGTTCGGGCTGACAGCGAACCTGGCGCGGGGGCGGCGTGATCTCGACTGCGGTTGCTTCGCGTTCTCTGCCCACGAAGTGCCGAGGATCGGGTGGTTCCACGCGGTCCGCGCGGCATCGTTCGCCGTCGCCGCACTCGTCCTCGCGGCGACCGGTTCCGCGGAGATCGCTCCGCTCGAGCGACTCATCGGAGCGGCGAGCGGCCTGCTGGTCGTACTGGCTGTGGTCGCGGTCGTGCAGATCAAAGCCGTCGTGCACGTCGGCCGGCGTCCGGTCGACGACTACCTGACCTCCGCGTCGATCAAACTCCGCGCTGTGAGCGCCGAGTCGCGGTACGGCTCCTAACCCTCTCTTCAGCCCCACCTTGCACAGATAGGACTACTTCGATGACAACATTTCTGCTGGTGGCCGTCGTGGTGCTGACCGTCGCGGTCGCACTGCTGTTCCTCATGACCCTCGCGCTCGCACGGGAGATCGGCCGCGTCCAGGTCCGGCTCGGTCCCCTCGGAGCGCGGATGATGGATACCGGCCCGAAGGTCGAGCAGGCCGGCCCGTCGTTCGCCGGGCTCGTCGATCACGTCGGCCGCTCCGTGCGGGTGGGCGGGCACCGCGACAAGGCGCAGTTGCTGATGTTCACCGCGCCGAGTTGCAGCACCTGCAAGAGTCTGCTGCCCGGCCTGCGTGCGATGGCCCGCGCCGAAACCGATCTCGACGTCGTCATCGTCTCGGACGGCACGCCCGAGGAACACCGGGAGTTCTTGGCCGGCAGCAATATCGGCGACGAACTGAGCTACATCGACGCCCGCGACGTGGGCATCGCCTACCAGGTGGGCACCACACCGTACGGGGTGATCCTCGACGAGCACGGCAAGATCCGCGGTAAAGGCCTGTGCAACCACATGGCCCAGGTCGAGAGTCTGCTCAACGCTCTCGAGTCCGGCACTCCGTCCCTCCAGCACCTGCATGCGCAGGCGAAGTCTGCCTGACCCGTCCCGAGAGAGAAGGAGCCTATGCCATGGAAGAACACAACATGACCGAGAACCGATATCCGGTCGATGAGGACACCGTCCGCGAACAAGCGGACTGGATGGCGGGCAAAGGTGGATCCTTCGTCAGCCGCACAGGACGCAAGCTGTCCGAAAGCACCTCGCGCCGTTCGATGCTCAGCAAGATCGGCCGCTGGACAATGGGTGTCTCGGGTGTCGCGCTGATCAGCTCGCTGCCGGTCACCCGTAGCGCGATGGCACAGGAACTGCCGCCGGAGCCCGCGCCCCCCGAGGTCCCGGATCCGCAGTTCATCACGTTCGACGGCAAAGATCCGGCGGAGTGCGAGTACTGGCGCTGGTGCAACATGGACGGCACCTCGTGCGCGGCGTGCAACGGCGGCGGTGTGACCACCTGCGCTCCCGGCAGCCGCCCGGGCGCAGAGTTCTGGGTCGGCTGCTGTACCAACCCGGATACCGGAAAGACCTATCTGATCGCCTATTACGACTGCTGCGGCGCACCGTCGTGCTCCAACGCTTTCTGCGGCGAACCCGACATGCAGGCCATCATGTACAACCCCGTCTCCGGCAGCTACGACCAGGAGATCATCTGGTGCGTCTCGGACGAGTCCCAGGCGTACACCTGCACGATGGCGCCCATCATCGGCGAGGACTGCCAGACCCGCCCCGCAGCTCGTCCGAAGGTCGGTGCCGGAGCATGACATCTCGATCCAGCAAGCGCATTCCCCGTACCGCCGCGATCGCCGTTCCGCTCGCCGCCGCGATCGTTCTCACCGGATGCAGTTCGGGCGACGACGAAAGTCCCGCCGCCGGCGAGGTCACCTATCCGACCGTGCCTTTCACGACACCCGGTGAGGGCATCGGTCTCGGTAGCGAGGACCAGGAGATCGGCTCCACCTTCCCCGAACCGGTGCACGTTTCCGAGATCGAGCCGATCAAGTCGACCGACCTGCTCGCCGTCGGTGACGGTTACGGTCTCGAGATCGGACTCAATGCGCTCGATCCCGTAACCGGGGTCGCGGCAACCCGTTTCGTCGTGGGCCCAGGCATCTGGGATCCGGTGATTCACGGTTTCGTCGGCGAGACACCCGCCGATCCCGCTGTCATCGCGGCCGAGGTGTGGCGTCCGCGCGGTTCCCGCGGTGCCGCCGACTTCACCGTCAGCACCTATTCGGGCAACCTGCTCGAGCCGTCGGAAGCCCTCCTCCCCGACTACGCGCGCGTCCACTCGCGGCCGGGCTCGAATGCGGTGACCTCCGACGGAAAGTACTTCGTGACCTGGGACGACGGCTTGTACGGCGTGCGGGTCGTCGACCTCGAGGCGAAGAAGGAGAGCGGGGCACTCCAGATCATCGGCTGCGGCCCGTTCACCTGGATGGTCGGGCACGAGCTCTACAGCGTCTGCGAAGACACGCGCGAGCTGATCCAGATCTCGATCGACGACGCGGGTGTTCCCACCGAGACCGCGCGGGCCAAGGTCCTGCCCGACGATTTCGTCAGCAACCGCACGGTCACCTGGGCCGACGACGCCGACTCGGCACTGCTGGTGGGGGCGAACGGCGACGTGTTCGTCCTCGATTTCTCGAACGGTCTCCCGTCGGACCCCGTAACGCCGATCGGCAACGCGGGGCAGGACTCCGGGCGGTTCGCGGGCAATGCCATCAACAACACCGGAACCCGGATCGCAATCGAATACACCGACTCGGTGGTCCACCCCCACTCCGCTCGCGGCGGTGACGTCGTGAAGATCGACCTCTACGACGCAGCCACGTTCGCGCCCGTGAAGACCCTCGATCTGGCGACGCTCGGGCTCACCAGCATCGCCAGCATGGCTTTCTCGGTCGACGGTGAGACGCTGTACGTGGTGGGCGACGGACCCGAGGTGGAGGGCGAATCGGCACAGACGATCGTCGGAGTCTCCGCCGAGACCGGCGACAAGGTCAGTTCGGCCGAAGTGACCGGCACCGTCGACGACGTCAGCACCCTCCTGACCCCACAGGTGCTGGAATGACTCGTTCGGGCCCTACCCTCGATCGCCGCGGTTTCCTCCGCGTCGGCTCCCTCGGAGCCGGCGCGGTGGGACTCGGAGTTCTGGGTCTCGGTGCGGCGTCCTGCGGTTCGGGCCCGGCGGCGGATCCCGCCACCCCGCTTGATTACATCACCGCCACCGATCCCGAGATTGCGGCTGCGGAGCAGGCGCGCGGGTGGAACGGGCGTGAAGTGGCTGCCTCACTGACGGCAGCGGTGGCGACCGTCGACCTCGGCGGACGTCTCGTCGAGACGTGGTCGTACGGCGGTCGCGCGGTGGCACCCGAACTGCGGGCGAGCGTGCGCGACAAGATGCTCGTGTCGGTGCGCAACGACCTCCCTGCGGATACGACGGTTCATTGGCACGGCATCCGGATCCGCAACGACATGGACGGTGCTGCACCGGCCACCCAGGATCCGATCGGTCAGGGCGGCGACTTCCTCTACGACTTCGTCGTTCCCGACCCGGGCACGCACTGGTACCACTCGCACAGTGGGCTACAGGCCGACCGCGGCCTTTTCGGGGCACTGGTGGTGGAGGACCCCGACGACACGTCGGGCGCCGACGTCGACTTCACCCTGGTCCTCGACGACTGGGTCGACGGACTCGGGACGACCCCCGATGCGGTACTGGCCGCTCTCAATCCCGCGATGACGGGTGGGCACGGCGGTCACGGCGGCCACGGCGGGGGCGCGCCGGCGGAACCCTCTCCGGAGGAATCGTCGGTGGCGCACACACTGGTGAACGGGGGGCACGGTTCGTCCGTGCCTCTCGGGGGCATGACCCAGCACATCGGATACCCGCTGCACCTGATCAACGGACGGCCGCCGAACGACCCCGAGGTCGTCACGGCTGCACCCGGCAGCCGCGTGCGGTTGCGGATCGTCAATGCCGCCGCCGAGACGCCGTACCGGTTCGCGGTGGCGGGCCACGAACTGACCGTGATCGCCGCCGACGGCTTCGACGTCACTCCCACCACCACCGACACCCTCATCATCGGGATGGCGCAGCGGTACGACGTGCTCGTCACGCTGAAGTCCGGTGCGTGGCCGATCGTCGCGAAAGTCGAGGGCCGGGACGGGTATGCGTCGTCGGTACTGCGCTCGAACGACGCCGCGCCGCTGCCGAACCCCGACGTCGGGGGTTCGATCGCAGAACTCGGCGGACGTCTGCTTCCCGAGAGCGCACTGCGGCCGGCCGATTCGGTCCGCCTGGAATCTCGTTCGCCCGACAGGGATTACCGGGTGGAGCTGATCCAGGCCGGGGACCGCTACGTATGGGGTATGGCCGGGCCGGACGCCGGAAAACTGGTGATGCGCGAAGGCGAACGGATCCGCATCACGATGGCGAACAACAGCACGATGTGGCACCCGATGCACACGCACGGACACACCTTCGCGGTGCCGGAGTACGGAGGACTCCGGCGCGACACCGTCAACGTGCTCCCCGGCACCGAACTCGCCATCGAGTTCGATGCCGACAATCCTGGCGAGTGGATGTTCCACTGCCACAATGCCTATCACTTCGAGGCAGGGATGACCGCGAACCTGCGGTACATCCGATGAGAGGACAGCTGTGAAGAAACTGACAACCCTTGCCGTGGCACTGGTCGCCTCCGCCGCGCTGACCGCGTGCGGTTCGTCCGACACTTCGGACGAACCTGCCGTGGTCATCGATGTGGCGAACATGGCCTATTCGCCCGCCTCGGTCACGATCGAGGCCGGGCAGACCGTGCAGTGGCGCTTCGACGACAACGGCCTGCCCCACGACGTCGCGGGTGACGGTCCGCTCGAAGGCATTCTGCAGAGCGAACTGCTCACCGAGGGCACGTACGAGTACACCTTCGACGATCCGGGCACCTACACGTACCACTGCACGCCGCACAAGTCGATGGTCGGCACCGTCATCGTCCAGTAGTGCGGCAGCCGGTAATGCTGCACCACAACCGAATCGGACGCTGGGCGATCACCGCCGGGATCGCCGCAGTGCCCCTGACGGGATGCGCCGTCGCAGACACTCCCGACGCGGTGATCGAGATCAGCAATGTGCAGTTCAGTCCGATGGACGCCACGGTCGGAGTCGGCGACACCGTCGAATGGCGGTTCGACGACGGCGGCCTCCTCCACCACGTGGAGTCGCCCGGCGAGTTCGACAGCGGGATCACCGGCGACGGCACCTATTCGTACACGTTCGACCGTCCCGGCACCTACACCTATACCTGCTCGATCCACCCGTACATGACCGGAACGGTCACCGTCCGCTGAGAAACGAGCGGAATTTTCGTACACAGCAACGACTCTGGAGGTTTCCGATGACCACCGTCCTCACCCACGAACCGATCTCCACCGATCTCCCCGACATCCGCCCGACGCTCGCGGGTGCCGTATCCACCACTGCGCGGCTCGGCCTGGCCGTCGGTGCCGCAGTGGCCGGCGCCGGTGCCGCGACGCTCGCGGCACCGACGGCAGCGACGGCTCTGACCGCCGCAGTCGTCGGCGCCGGGCTCGTCACGTCACTCGCGGCGAACTGGTCCACCTGCGGAATGTCCGTGGCCGGTGTCGTCGCGGCTCCGAAGCAACCCGGACGCAAGGGTGCGTCCACACCTGTCCGCCGCTTGGGCTGGCACGCGCTCGGGTCGGTGACCACCGGTGCCGTCACCGGTGCTGCCCTCGGCGCCCTCGGTTCGGTCACGGCGGCAAACCTGTCTCCGTTGTGGTTGCTGTTCGGATGGGCCGTGTTCGCGCTGGCCTACGGCTTGCACGAGATCGGCGTCGTGTCGATGCCTGCTCCGATGCGACGGCAGCAGTTGCCCCGGCACCTGCGCCGGACCATGTCTCCGTGGAAGGTGTCGCTGCTGTTCGGCGCGATCATCGGCCCCGGATTCCTGATCTTCATCCGGTCCAGCGCGTACTACCTGCTCGTGCTCGGTGTGCTCGCCGTCGGGTCGCCCGCCCTCGGCGCCGCGATGTTCACCGTCGTGTCCCTCGGCCGGTGCATGCCGAGTGTCGCAGCGATCGCGCACACCCGTCGCGGTGGCTCGATGCCGGGCTTCCTGTCGGTGATGTGTGTCGTCGACCGCCGCGTGCAGGCCGTGACGGGTGCCGCCCTGGTGGGCCTCGCCGCGTTCGCCGCGATCTCGCTGATCTGACGCGGGCATACCGACGCAGGTGCCCCGGATCTTCACGGATCCGGGGCACCTGCGTCGAACCTGTTCTCAGAGACCGAACTGCACACCCGTGACGCGCTCGGACAGCTCCCACAGCCGGCGTGCCGCCTCGGGATCGCGAGCCCGCGCGGAGCAGCCCGCGGTGTGCGGCGACCCGTAGAGTTCGAGAAAACCGTCGGGACCGATGTAGCCGCCTCGCAGTCCCGGCTCGGTGGCGGCGTAGAGCACGGATTCGGCGCCCTGCTCCGGGGTCCGCTGCAGAATCTTCTTGCCGAACCCGAAGAGCCGGTCGAACCAGGTGCCGGTGTGGCTTCCGACCTCGGTGGCCGCATATCCCGGATGTGCGGCGAGCGACCTGACCGTTGATCCGCTCGCGTCGAGTCGCCGAGCCAGTTCGAAACTGAACATCAGGTTTGCGAGCTTCGACTGGGCGTACGCGGCAGCGCGGTGGTACCGCCGCTGCTCCCAGTTCGGATCGTCCAGATCGACGCGCCCGAGGCGATGCGCGGCGCTGGAGACGGTCACCACCCGATCCGTGACCATGTCCAGCAACAGTCCCGTCAACGCGAAGTGCCCGAAGTAGTTGGTGCCCATCTGCATCTCGAATCCGTCGGCGGTCCGCTGCAGCGGTACGGCCATCACACCGGCGTTGTTGATGAGCACGTCGATCGTCTCGTGGGTGTCCCGCAAGCCGCACGCGAACTTGCGCACCGAGGCCAGTTCGGACAGGTCCAATCGGTGCACCGACGCCCTCGGGCCTATCGTCTCGGCGACGCGCGCACCTTTGTCCACGTTGCGGCACGCCAGGACGACGTTGGCGCCGGCAGCACCGAGCGCTATGGCCGTCGCCTCCCCCACGCCGCCGGTCGGACCGGTCACCACGAAGGTCCGGCCCACCTGCGACGTGGACGCGTCAGGCGCCAATCGAGTTCTTCATCATCGGAAGCATCGCCCACAGTTCGTCCTGCCAGTAGCCCCACGAGTGGGTGCCGGCGATCGGGAACGAGAAGTGGGCGGTGTCGATTCCGAGCGTGGCGAGCCGTATCTGGAATGCGCGGTTCTGGACACGGGCAATGGACTCGAGACCCATCGCATTCGCCGTGTTGAACACACCGATCGCCGAGTCGGGGCGGTCGTGCTGTCCGGGAAGACCGGTCGACGCGGAGATCCACATCGGCAGTCCCCGCAGCATGGGAGCGGCGACGAAGGGATCGTGCCGGAGCCACGCCGGATCCCACGGCGGGCCCCACATCGCGTCGGAGTTGTAGCCGCCGGCGTCGAGCATCGCCAACCGGATGGCTTCCCGCATGCCGGGTGCCGACAGGTTGAGGTATCCGGACATCGACCCGGCGAACGTGAACTGGTCGCGGTGATGAGCCGCGAGGATCAGTGCCGCGTTGCCGCCCATCGACAACCCGACCACGGCGTTGCTGCCGCGACTGATCCCGTAGACGGCGGCGAGATGGTCGGGAAGATTCCGGGTCAGGAACGATTCCCACTTGTACGTGTAGGGCTGCGCGTTGAAGTTGCTCGGGGCGTACCAGTCCGCGTAGAAACTCGACTGACCACCGACCGGCATGATCACGTTGACGCCGTGGTCCGAGAGCCACGCGGCGTTGGTCTCGTGCTCCCACCCGCTGACGTTGTCGGTCGCACGCAACCCGTCGAGTAGGTAGACCGCCTTGTTGCTGCCGTTGTTCGCGCGCCAGATGCGAACCTTGATCTGGCCGACGCCACCGGGCGCTGCGACCCAGTCCTCGTGGAATCGCGAATACGGGTCGGCGGATGCGGTGCCCGCACTCACCCCCGTGAACACGAGCGTCAGCGGAAGAACCACGGCCACGAGCAGGCGGACGAGAGCGCGCCGACTCGGTCGCCGACTCATAGTTCCGGACGAGTTCTTCACACCAAGATCCCCCTTGCACATGTGTAACATTCGTCACTTCCGACCCAGGCTATGTGGGTGCGGATACCCGTTGAAGGCTTACACACAATCGTTATCCTGCAAAGCCCAACCGTTATCCCGCGGAGCCCCAGAAGGCCCGGAAACACGCCCCGCTACCGTGGGAGTCGTGCCCGACGCTCCGCTCCCCATCCGCGACGGTCTGAACCCGTCACGACTCCGTCTACCGGAAAACAGCAGGTGGGACACGGTAGCCGAGTATCTCGTCGAGCGGTTCCCGGATGACGCCCGTCGAATCCGGGAGAAAATCCGAGACGGCGAAGTCGTCGGTGGAGACGGAACCGTGATTACCTTCGGTACGCCCTACCGCGAGCGTTCGTTCGTGTATCTCTACCGTGATCCTCCGGTGGAATCACGCGTGCCCTTCGACATCGACATCCTGTATCGCGACGACACTCTCCTCGTCGTCGACAAACCCCACTTCCTGGCGACGACACCCCGCGGATCCTGGGTGGCCGAAACCGCTCTGGTGCGACTGCGCCGGGAACTCGATCTGCCGGAACTCTCGCCGGTCCACCGGCTCGACCGGCTGACCGCCGGTGTCCTCGTCTTCACCGTCCGTCGCGAGGCTCGTCGCGCCTACCAGATGATGTTCGAACAACGCCTCGTCGAGAAGGAATACGAGGCGATCGCACCCCGCGCCGACGACCTCGTCTTTCCCCGCGAGGTGAGCAGCCGCATCGTCAAGGAGAGGGGCTCGCTGCAGGCACGGGAGGTGCCGGGGCCGGTCAACGCGGTGACGCGGATCGACCTTCTCGACACGGACGGTGACATCGCCCGGTACCGCCTGCGTCCCCGGACCGGAAAGACGCATCAGCTTCGGGTCCACATGAGTTCGTCGGGCATCCCGATTCTCGGCGACAATCTGTATCCGGATGTGTACGACGTTGCCCCCCGGGACTATTCGAACCCCCTGCAGTTGCTCGCCGCTGCCGTCGAGTTCGACGACCCCGTGACGGGTCGCCGGACCCGCTTCGCAAGCCGCAGAAACCTGTCAGCATGGAGGCACCACACACCAGGACCCCGTTGACGGCACGGGTTCACGTCTTGGAGGTTCTCATGGAGATCGGCTCCGTTTCGCGTACCTACGACGGCCGCGTCGCCCTGCGTTTCCAACGGGCCTTCCCCTATTCGCCGGATCGGGTGTGGAGGGTGCTCACCGACCCCGAATGCCTTCGGTGCTGGTTTCCCGCGGCCGTCGAATTCGAACTCGCGCCCGGCATACCCGTCGAGTTCCACCGCGCCGACGAGCGCGCCGGTGGTTCGGGACCGCTTTCGGGGCACACCAGCGACGGCAGCATCCTGGTGGTGCGGCCGGGCCACGTCCTCGAGTACCTCTGGGATTCGGACGTGGTGCATTGGGAGATCGCCCCGGACGGCTCCGGCGGGTGCTGGCTCACCCTCACCCACACAGCCGAGGACGAGGACGACGCGCTCGCGCACGGCGCGGGCTGGCATGCCGGGTTCGAGGTGATAGAAGCTCAGCTCGAGGGCCGGCCCATCGACTGGTCACCCCGGGAACGGGCGGCCGAGCTGGCCGAGCACTACCGCCGGCCGTCGGCCTGACCCGCCGTGACGATGTGGTTCTCCTCCGGCGCGTCGCGTTCCGACACCCTGTCGACAATTTCCGTGGCCCACGATCCGATCGCGTCCCAGTCGCGGAAGTCACCGGCCTTGACGCCCCACATCCGCGCAATCGCACGCTCGCCCGCACCGAGAGTCGACGGGTCGAGCTTGCCCGTCAGCATCCGGTGCCCGCGCGCACCCGTCCGATTCTCGACGGACGACACCCCGTACGAGCTGTTCGCAGCGCGAAGGCCCTTGGTCACGGGAACGGATGAGAAGAGGAAGACGTCTCGATGACGCAACGCGTCCTCGTGCGCACGCACGAACGCCCGAGCCGCCCGGAGCCATCGGAACCGGTACACCGGGCTTCCGAGCACGACGGCGTTGTACCCGTCGAGGCTGCCGACCTGCTCGGGGGGCACCACGTCGACCTGCGCACCGCGGTGCCGCATCGCCGCGGCCAGCGCCGTGGCGATCTCCGCCGTGGAGCCGTGCTTGCTCGCCGCCGCCACCAAAATCCTCATGCCCATCCTCCGCTACTCGCGAGTACGCACCATGATCACGTGCCACATTCCGTTCGGCCAGGGTCGAAGGACCCTTCGCCCGCCCGTTTCGCGTCACACACGCCGACGATTCGGGACATTCCGGACACGGGATGGCAGTGTGGGATTCGGGTACCCACCACAGACCCGAACAGGAGTTCATAGATGCCTCAGCGCCCCACCGTGTCGTCGGCCACCGAAACGGAACGGAAATACACGGCCGGAGGCTCGGCGTCACTGCCCGACCTGACCGGACTTCCGCGCGTGTCCGTCGTCGAGGTGGATACGGTGGAGTTGTCCGCGCAGTATTACGACACCGCCGACCTACGGCTCCTGCAGTCGGCAATCACCCTGCGACGACGTGAGGGCGGAGACGACGCCGGCTGGCACGTCAAGCTCCCCAACGGGGCGGACACCCGGACCGAACTTCACTTTCCCCTGGCCGACGCGGACGGGAAGTCCGCGGACGAGCCCCCTGCCGAATTGATGAATCTTCTCGTCGGAGTGCGGCGCGGACTGCCGGTCTCCCTCGCGGCACTTCTCACGACGACCCGGCATCGCCACCGGATTCGCGGGAAGGACGAGACGCTGCTCGCAGAAGTCGTCGAGGACGATGTCGTAGCGGTGCGCGGCGGCGACGACGAAGAAATGCACTGGCAGGAGATCGAGGTCGAAGCGGGCTCTTCGCTGGGCCGCGGCGACCGGTCCACACTGCTCGACGCCATCGAGGAACGTCTCACCGCCGCCGGGATCGTCCGCTCGCCCAGCCCGTCCAAGGTGCACCGCGTTCTGGGCGACCTCCTCCCTGCGGCACCCGAACTCGGCGAGGCCGCCCGCTTCCTGCGCGACTATCTCGCGCGCGAACTCCACGCGCTGGAACTGTCCGACATCGCGGTACGCCGCAACGAGCCCGACGCGATCCACAGCATGCGCAAGGCCTCTCGTCGTATCCGGAGCGCCCTGCACACCTACGCCGACGATTTCGCTCTCGGCGACGCCCTCGTCGACGAACTCCGGTGGTTCGGCCGCCGGCTCAGCCCGTCGCGCGATCTGGAAGTGCAGTGGAAACGCCTGGCAGGCCAGGTCGACGAGATTCCGGGCGACCGCCACCGCGAAGCAACGAAATCACGTATCGACGAGTACTTTTCGGCCAAGACGGGCGCGGCGCGCACCGCTGCACTCGCGACCCTCGATTCGGAGCGGTATCTCGTGATGCTGCGTTCCCTCGACGACCTCGTCGGCGGGTTGGGGAGCACCCCTCCGGCGCGATCCCGTAAGTCCGCGCTGGACCCGGAGAAACTGACGCGCAGCGTCGCTACGGTGGCGAAGAAGGTCGACAAACGTGTTGCCCGCGTTCGGAAAGCACACGATCCGCACGAACGTGACGAACTGATGCACCGGGCACGCAAGGGCGCCAAGCGGATGCGCTACGCGATCGAGGTGATCGCTCCTCTGCATCCGAAGCGCACCGCCCGGATCCTCGACCGATTCGACGAATTCCAGGACATGCTCGGAGAGTTCCAGGACTCCGTCGTTTCCCGAGAACACCTGTTGGACATCGTCTCCGATCAAGGTCACACCGCCGAGTCCAGCTTCGGCCTGGGAATCCTGTATCGGCTCGAGACCGAGGTGGGCCGGCGCCAGGCAGCCCAACTGGAACCCGCGTGGAAAAGTGCCCTCGGATCGGCCGGGAAGCTCTGGGAATGAGCAGGTCCTCCGACTCTGGCACGGTGCTCGCCGAACCGACATGATGGAGAACAGGCGACTGAGGAGGTAGCCACATGGGCGTCCCCGACACGATGCGGGCATGGCGCGTCGAGTCCCCGGCTCCGATCGAGGCCCGTCCCCTGAAGTCCGTGCGCGTTCCGGTCCCCAGGCCGGGACCCGACGAATTGCTCGTACGTGTCCTCTCGTGCGGGGTGTGCCGAACCGACCTGCACGTCGCGGAAGGAGACCTCCCGGTCCACCGCCCGGGCGTCGTGCCGGGCCACGAGATCGTCGGGGAGATCGTCGGCGGCGACCTGGGAGCCCATCGCCTCGGTGACCGGGTGGGGATTCCGTGGTTGCGGAGCACGTGCGGACGGTGCCGGTATTGCCGCCGCGGAGACGAGAACCTCTGCCCTCGTTCCACATACACCGGATGGGATGCAGACGGTGGTTACGCCGAATACGCCACGGTTCCGCGCGACTACGCTCTCGCACTGCCCGGGGGATACACCGACGCAGAACTCGCGCCGCTGCTGTGCGCGGGGATCATCGGGTACCGGGCCCTGCTGCGTGCGTCCCTTCCGGAAGGCGGTGTGCTCGGTGTCTACGGCTTCGGCGGCAGCGCCCATCTCGCCTCCCAGGTCGCGATCGCACGCGGTGCGCGAGTACACGTGATGACACGTGGCGCAGATGCCGCATCGCTGGCGCTCGAACTCGGCGCGTCCTCCGCGCAGGGCGCCTACGACCCTCCACCCGAGCCCCTGGATTCGGCGATCCTGTTCGCCCCGGTGGGAGATCTGGTACCGCTTGCCCTGTCCGCGTTGGATTCCGGCGGAACACTCGCTATCGCAGGGATCCACCTGAGCGATATCCCGACGCTGAACTATCAGCGACATCTGTTCAGGGAGAGGCAGATTCGAAGTGTCACCGCCAACACCAGATCGGACGCGCAGGCTTTTCTCGAGTTCGCGGGCGAGCACAGAATGCACGTGACCACGACGCCTTACCCGCTCGAGCACGCCGACCGCGCCTTGGCCGATCTCGCGGCCGGCCGATTCGCCGGAGCTGCGGTCATCGTGGCGTAGCGTAATCCCCGTAGTCGATCACGGCGTGCGGCCGGACACGGCAGCGCCGATCGTCACACAATGAAAACGAACAAGGAGACATCGATGAGCACACCGAGCAACCGAAACGCTGTCGTCGCAGGCGTCGACGGTTCCGATACCGCGGCAGCGGCCGCCCGGTGGGCCGGCGCTCTTGCCGCACGTCTCGAGGCACCGCTGCACCTGGTGCACTCGCTGCCCAGCGAGGGCATCTTCTACAGCGAAGCTGCCGTCCTGATCCAGTCACAGATGGTCGAACAGCTCAAGGCGGACGGTGAGGCGCTCCTCCGGGACATCACCGCGAAGGTTCACGCCGACCAGCCGGATCTCGAGATCAAGAGCTTCATCGGCCCCGGACCCGCCGCCACGTCGCTGCTCGAAGCCGCCGACGACGCACGGATCGTGGTGCTCGGCGCCACCGGCGCCGGTGCCGTCGAGAACTTCCTGCTCGGCTCGACCGTGCTGCGCGTCGCGAACAACGCACCGTGCCCGGTCGTGGTGTGGCGTGGCGACACCGCCAACCCGCTGCCCGATGCCCGACCCATCGTGGTCGGAGTCGACGGAAGCGAACTGTCGGCTGCCGCAGTCCGTTACGCGTTCCAGGTTGCTTCCTTCCTCGGCGCACCGCTCACGGCCGTGCACTCCTGGATCGGAGACTCCGCCCTCGGGGTGGGCGCCACCGCCGCGCTCGTCGACTGGGATGCTGTCGCCGAATCCGAATCGGCCGTGCTCGCCGAGGCACTGGCAGGCTTGCAGGAGGAGTACCCCGACGTCGAGGTCCAGCGCGTCCTCGACCGCGGCCCCGCGGCACGAGTGCTGCTGCGGCACCTGGGCGACGCCCAGCTCGCCGTCGTCGGCAGCCACGGCCGCGGTCAGTTCCGTGCCGCACTGCTCGGCTCCACCAGCCAGAATCTGCTGCACAAGGCACCGTGCCCCGTGCTCGTCGCACGCAAGATCTGATCCGCTCAGCGACTGATCCGCTCAGCGACGCGGAGCCGGTTCCCGTTCACGGGCGGCTCCGCGTCGCGCCGGCAGGGCGCTCCCGGTCGAGCTCTCACCAGGGAGCGAGTCCGAGTTCCCTCTCGAGCCATGCCTTGTCGACCGCGCTGCTGTCGGTCGTGTCCACCACGAGCGCGGCGGGCCACTCGTCCCGGCGTCGCAGTTGCACGGCAAGCACTGCTGGTGTGGCGTCGGACGGATCGTCGTTCCGTTCCGCGCGGGCACGGATGCGTTGCTCCAGTACCGCCGGGTCGGCACGGCATTCGATCTCCACGACATCGGCGGACGCCGCCGCTGCAACCTCGCGGGCGCGGACCCGCTGCGGCTCCGACAGCCACGTCGCATCCAGGACCGCCGACCGTCCGTGAGCAAGTTCGGACGCGGCCCTCGCCAGCATTTCCTCGTACGTCGCGCGCGTATGCCCGGACGAGTAGAGCCCACTGTCGACGCCGTCGCCGGTGCGGTCCGTCGGGTCGATCCCGGCGAGTTCTTTGCGGATGACATCGCTGCGCAACACGGATGCGTCCAGATACTCACCGATCGTCCGGGAGAGTGTGGACTTCCCCGTGCCCGTCACACCGCCGACCAGCACGAGCCTCACACGCGCGCGCTCGAGGTTGCGTTCGACCTGCTCGACGAAGTTCAGCGCGACCGCGCCGGACGCCTCGTCGCCCTGTTCGTGCCGAAGTGCGGTCACCTTGGCGCGCACCAGCGCGCGATAGGCGACGTAATGGTGCACCAGCGAGCGCGACGGTGCGTCGCCGGAGGCCGCCGCGTAACAGCGGAGCAGGTTCCGAGCGGAGTCGACGGCACCGGATCTCTCGAGATCCATTGCAAGAAAGGCGATGTCGAGAAGACCGTCACCGTAGCGCAGTTCGTCGTCGAATTCGAGGCAGTCGATGATCCGCGGTCCGTCGTCGAGACAGAAGATGTCGTCCGCCAAAAGATCACCGTGACCGTCGACCGCACGCCCCGAGGCGATCCGCTCGGTGAACAGCGGCGCCCTGCCGTCGAGGTAACGGGTCGCGGCGGACCGGATGCGCGCGACCGTCGCCGCGGCCGTACCGCCCACCTTCAACCGTTCGAGATGGTCCAGGCTCAGCGTCCAGAGTTCGCGAAGGAACTCGACCGACGCGCACCGGTCGATTGCCGGGTCCCGGGGCGACGCGGCATGCAGGTCCGCCACCTGCCGCGCGACCGACTCGATGACCTGCTCGACGTCCTCACCGCGCCGGACCAGCATGGCCAACCGCCGGTCGTCGGGCAACCGGACCATCTCGACGAGGTGTTCGCACACCTGCCCGTCGGGTCCGTGGACATCGGCAACACCCAGATAGACGTCCGGTGCCATCCGCCGGTTGAGATCGACCTCGCGGTGGCAGGCACGCTCGCGCGCTGCCCGGGTCCGGTTGTCGAGAAAGCCCAGATCCAGTGGCTTCTTCATCTTGTGCACACGATCACCGACGAGGAAGAGCACCGACGTGTGCGTCTCCCGCATCGCCGCATATCCGGCACCGCCTGTTTCGGTGAATCCTGCCAAAGCCGATCTCCCGTCCATGGGTACCGCGCCCTGCGCGCCCTCCACATTCTCGTCCCGACCGCCGAACCGTACACCGGTTCGTACCGGCTTTTCTCACGCAGATGCGCCGAGTGAACCCGCCTCGTCGGGGTAGTTTTCACATCGGGGAATCGAACGAACGGGGCGACATGAGGGACGACGAGCAGCGTGGCTCGCACACACCGACACGTCCGACCGTGGTGGTTGCGGCTGCGACCACCCCGATCGAACGAAGGCTCATCACGGAGTGGCTCCACTCCGATCGAGTGCCTGCCGAACACCGCACGGCAGCACGCCCCGAGGCGCTCGACCTCGATTCCCAGATCTTCACGACCGAACTGCTCAGCCGCACCGACGATCCACTCGTGCTGCCGGTGCGGGTGGTCTGGCTTCCCGCCGAGCGCGACGGCGCACGCCGGGCGCGGTTCTCCGATGTCCTCGCACTCACCAACCCCCGCAACCCGAACCGGCTGATCCAGAAATGGCTCGTGGGGAAGGGAGCCGACCGCTACCGGATCGTGGTGGCACAACCGGCGCCCCTGAGCGAACTCCGCGGCGACTTTGCGGCCGAGTACGGCTCCGACGCGGTCGAAGCAGGCAATCTCGCCCGGTACATCATGCGCCGGGCGGTGGTGGCCCTCGAACGAGCCGAGCGCGCCGTGATCGGTGACCGGTACAAGGTGCCGCGACTCGTCGCCGAACAGATCATGGATTCGTCGGCGTTCCGGCAGCGGCTCGACGCCCTCGCGGCCGAGTTGCGCGTGTCTCGCAGCGATGTGGACGCGCGGGCACGCAGTGCTCTCCGTGAACTCGTGGCCGTGCAGTCACGCCTCGTCACCGACCTGTTCACCCAGGCGATGCGGCCGCTGCACACGTCGGCATGGACGGTGCACGCGGACGAATCCGGTTTGCGCTCGCTTCGCGGACTCAACCGGACGCGCCCACTGGTGTTCCTGCCGTCGCACCGGTCGTATGCGGACGCATTAGTGCTCGGCGACATCCTGGCCGCGAACGAGTTCCCCCGCAACCACCTGATGGGTGGCGCGAATCTGACGTTCTGGCCCATCGGCCCGATGGCGCGCCGGACGGGAACTGTATTCATCCGGCGCAGTTTCGGTGACGACGCGGTCTACAAAGCGGCGCTCGAAGAGTACTTCGCGTTCTTGCTCGCCAAACGATTCAACCTCGAGTGGTACTTCGAAGGCGGGCGCACGCGTACCGGCAAGCTTCGGCCACCTCGGTACGGACTGCTCAACTATGTAGCCAACGCGGTGCGCGCGGACCGGGTCGACGACGCGATGCTGGTACCGGTCTCCATCACCTACGAAGCGCTGGCGGAGGTCGCGGGGGTCGCGGCGGAGCAGACCGGAAGCGCGAAGAAGCCCGAGGGGCTGACGTGGCTGTTCCGGTACATGCGCAGCCAGCAGCGCAGCGCCGGCCATGTCTATGTGCGATTCGGCGAGCCGATCTCGATGCGGTCGCGTCTCGCCGCCGGCGGTGACCCCGACGTGGCCGGTGACCTCCCCGCCGACGAGACCGAACGCTCGGACCGCCGCCGGAGGGCGCTGCAGAAAGTGGCGTTCGAGGTAGCGGTCGGGATCAACTGCACCACCCCGGTGACCGTGAACTCGCTCGTGACGCTCGCCCTGCTCGGCGTGCGCGATCGATCGCTCACCCTCGACGAGGTACGCGCGGTGATCGCGCCCGTGCGGGACTACCTCGACCGCCGACGCATCCCTCACGGTGAACTCCGGATGCTCGACATGGAGGGAGGACTCGCCACGGTGCTCGCGGCGTTGACCGACGGCGGTGTGGTGACCACCTACGCCGGCGGTGACGAACCCGTGTATTCGATCCACCGCGACCAGCACCTCGTCGCGGCGTTCTATCGCAACAGCGGCGTGCACTGGTTCGTCAACCGGTCGATCCTGGAACTCGCCGTTCTCTACGCGCACGACAGTCCCGGTGAAGGTGATCCCGTACGCGTCGCGTGGGAGGAAGCCAAGCGTCTCCGCGATCTTCTGAAATTCGAATTCTTCTTTCCCGACCGGGACACCTTCGAAGCGCAGATGCGCGAGGAACTCGAGCTTCTCGTACCGGAATGGGGAGACGCCCTGCCCACCAAGGAAAAGGCGCTCACCGGACTCGTCGAAACCGGGTTCTTCATGTCCCATCGCACGTTGCGCTCGTTCTTCGACGCCCAACTCGTCGTCGCCGAGCGACTCGCGAAACGAGATCCGTCCGTGGACATCGTGCAGGAGTCGTTCCTCGACGAGTGCGCGGCGGTAGGACGGCAGATGCTGTTGCAGGGCCGCTTGCACGGTTCCGAATCGGTCTCGTCGGAGTTGTTCGCCACGGCACTGGACCTGGCCCGCAATCGAGGGCTGCTCGAGCGGGACGACTCCGTGGCAGAGAAAAGGCGCACATTCGCGGCCCAGCTGCTCGCGGTGGGTGAACGAATCGCGCTCGCCGAGTCACTCGACGTGTCGAACAGGAAGGCGAACCGGTGAACATCGAGACGGCGCTCGAACGGGTGCGTACCGGACCTCGGGGCCCGGAAACTGCGGCGTTCTTCGACTTCGACGGCACCATCGTGCACGGGTTCTCCGGTCTCCACTTCTTCCGGGATCGTCTGCTGTCCGGCAACGTCGGCGCGACCGAACTCGCCGCGACCATGCTCAACGGCCTGCGCGGAACGGAAACCGAAGACGATTTCGAGCGGTTCGCCGGAACCGTCTTCAAGGCCTGGCGCGGCCACACCGAGGACGAGCTGTACGACCTCGGGCAGCGTCTGTTCATGTCCACCATCGCCGGGCACCTCTACCAGGAGGCGTGGCAGCTTGTCGGAGCGCATCAGAACGCCGGCCACACCGTCGTGATCGCGTCCTCCGCGTCCCGCTACCAGATCCAGGCATGCAGCGACGCGCTCGGAATCGAGCACGTCCTGTACACCCCGCTCGAGGTTCGGGACGGCGTTCTCACCGGCCGCGTCGACGGCAGGTCGCTGTGGCGCAGCGGGAAGGCCCAGGCAGCGCGCGCCTTCATGGACGCCCACGGTATCGACAGCGAGACGAGCTACTCCTACTCCAACGGAGGTGAAGACGCGGATTTCCTTGCTGCGACAGCACATCCCACCGCGACGAACCCCGACCGCACACTACATCGCATCGCGCTCGAACGTGGCTGGCCGGTGTTGCGTTTCCGCCCGCGAGGCACTCCGGGGGCGAAGGAATTCGTACGAACCGCCGCGGCGTACGGAGGATTGTTCGGTTCGGTCTGGGCCGGGCTCGGCCTCGGGCTGCTCAACGGAAGCAGGAAGATCGCACTCGACTCCATCCTCAACCTCGGCTCGGAGGTGTCGCTGGCACTCGCCGGTATCGATGTCCGCGTCGTCGGGCAGGCCAACGCGTGGTCCGCACGGCCGGCGGTGTTCCTCTTCAATCACCAGAGTCAGCTCGACCCGCTGGTGCTCGCGAAAGTGCTGCGCCACGACTTCACCGGAGTCGCGAAACAGGAAATGGCGCGCGACCCGCTCTTCGGGCCGCTGCTGCGATTCGGCGGCGTCACGTTCGTCGACCGAAACAACACGGAGCGAGCCCTCGCCGCGCTCGGCCCGGTGGTGGAGACTCTCCGCAACGGAACGTCGTTGGTCATCGCGCCCGAGGGCACCCGCTCGTTGACGCCGGCGATCGGCACGTTCAAAAAGGGTGCCTTCCGCATCGCGATGGCGGCGGGCGTTCCGGTGGTTCCGATCGTGATCCGCAACTCGGGAGAGATGCTGTGGAAGCACTCGACGCTGCTGAGGTCGGGCACCGTCGACGTCGCGGTGCTCGACCCGATCGACGTCGGCGACTGGTCCCCGGACGAACTGGGTGACCGCATCGCAGAGGTCGAAGATCTCTACCGGAACACCCTCGGCCGCTGGCCGGTCGCCCGATGACGGACGACGAGAACCGCGAGGACCACTCCCCCGACGAGTCGGGGAACGGGGACGAGGCAGGGAACGAGAAGGCGGAGAACGAGAACGACGAGGCCGGTGCCGGCCATACCGGGGCACTGACCCCGAACCGCCGCAAGAAGCTCAAGTGGATCGTCGGCGGACTCCTGGTCGTGGTTCTCACCGTCGAGGTGATCTTGATCTGGCCGGAGTTGTCGAGCAGCGTCCGGGATCTGGGTGATCTGAAATGGCTGTGGGTCGCGGCCGCTGTCGTCGCGTCCATGGCCGAGATGTCGAGTTTCGCGCGGGTGCAACGGGCGCTGTTGTCCGCTGCCGGGGTGAAGGTGACGCAGCGGCAATCGTTGTCGGTGGCTCTCGCGGCGAACTCGATGAGCGTGACGCTCCCCGGCGGGCCGGTACTCGGGACCACGTTCACCTACCGCCGGATGCGCGCGTGGGGAGCCCAGCCTGTCGTCGCGACGTGGCAGCTCGTCATGGCCGGGGTATTGCAGGCAACGGGTCTCGGGCTGCTGGGACTTGTCGGAGCCCTGCTGGTCGGGGCGACCAGCAACCCGTTCTCCCTGATCTTCTCCACCGGCGCGCTTCTCCTGATGGTCGTGCTGATCCAGTACGCGGCCAGCAACCCCGGCTCGCTCGAATCCATCGGCCTGATCGCGCTACGGGGAATCAACCGGATACGCAAGAAGCCGGAGCAGTCCGGGACCCGCGCGTGGGGGAAGATCGTCGACCAGATCGGTGCCGTACAACTCGATCGGCCCCACGCCGCGCGGGCCTTCGGATGGTCGCTGTTCAACTGGGTGTGCGACGGCGCGTGCCTGATGTTCGCCGCATACGCGGTCGGAGGACACCCCAGCATCGCCGGAATTGCGGTGGCGTACGCGGCGGGCACCGCTGCGAGTCGTGCGATTCCGCTGTTGCCCGCCGGACTGGGCGTGATGGACGCGGTGCTCGTTCCTGCCCTGACCGCCAGCGGGATGAGTGGTGCCGAGGCGCTCTCCGCAGTGGTTGTCTACCGATTGATCAGCTTCGTGCTCGTCGCAGCGGTGGGATGGATCGTGTTCGCGCTCCGCTATCGCGGCACACCGGAAGACGACGCCGAACCACCACCCGACCTGCAACTCTGGCGCGACGACTGACGACGGCGCACTGCGGTCCCCGCGCGCTTTCGGCACGGCCGGGGTGACGGTTACGCGAAACACACAGCACCCGGGGAAGTACGCTGCTCCCGGGCCACGCACCAGTGTGACCCCATTCCGTCGAGTGGAGGGACGTCGTTCGTGGCACAGCAACAGGTCGCCAAGAAACGGGAGGTCTGGTCCGGGCGCTCAGTGTTCATCATGGCCGCGATCGGTTCCGCCGTCGGTCTGGGCAACATCTGGCGTTTCCCGTACATCGCGTACGAGAACGGTGGCGGCGCGTTCCTGATCCCGTATCTGGTCGCTCTCCTCACCGCGGGCCTTCCGCTCCTGTTCGTCGACTACGCGATCGGGCACAAGTTCCGAGGATCGCCGCCGCTGGCCTTCCGCAGGCTCAGCCGCGGCGCCGAGTTCCTCGGCTGGTGGCAGGTGCTGGTGTGCTTCGTGATCGGTGTGTACTACGCCGTCATCATCGCCTGGGCGGCGCGTTACACGTTCTTCTCGCTCAGCGAAGCGTGGGGCGACGACGCGGAAGGGTTCTTCCTCGAAACGTTCCTGCAGGTCGACGGTGATTCCTCGTTCGGGATGAGCTTCGTCCCGGGTGTCGCGTGGCCTCTGCTGGCCGTCTGGATCCTCACGCTCGGTGTTCTCGCGCTCGGCGTGCAGCGCGGTATCGGCAACGCCAACCGGTTCTTCGTCCCGTTGCTGGTGCTCCTGTTCGGTGCGCTCGTCGTGCGGTCGCTCACCCTCGAGGGCGCCACCATCGGGCTCGACGCCTTCTTCACGCCGAACTGGTCCGCGCTGACCGATACGAGCGTCTGGATCGCGGCGTACGCGCAGATCTTCTTCTCGCTCTCCGTCGCGTTCGGCATCATGATCACCTACTCGTCGTACCTGAAGCGCAAGACCAACCTGACCGGTTCGGGCCTGGTCGTCGGCTTCTCGAACTCGAGTTTCGAGGTCCTGGCCGGTATCGGCGTGTTCTCCGCGCTGGGCTTCATGGCCCAGGCACAGGGGGTGGGAGTCGACGAGGTCGTCGCCGGAGGTATCGGACTGGCGTTCATCGCGTTCCCGACCATCGTCTCCGAGATGCCGGGCGGCCCGATCTTCGGCGTTCTCTTCTTCGGATCCCTCGTGTTCGCCGGTTTCACCTCCCTGATCAGCATCATCCAGGTCGCCGTCTCGGCGTTCGAGGACAAGACCGGCCTCGGACGCGTTCCCGCCGTCCTCACGATCGGTGGCGTGTCGGCAATCGTCTCGCTGCTGCTGTTCCCGACCACCACGGGACTCAACACGCTCGACGTCGTCGACCGCTTCGCCAACCAGTTCGGCATCGTGGGTGTCGCCTTCGTGGCGCTCATCGTGATCGCGTGGATTCTGCGGCGCCTGCCCGACCTGCGAGACCATCTCAATTCGGTGTCGTCGTTCAAGGTCGGCCGGGGCTGGCTGGTGTTCACCGGCGGCGTCACACCCGTAGTGCTGGGATACATGCTGTTCAGCGAGATCCGTGATCGGCTGAGCGAGGGCTACGGCGGACTGCCCGACGACCTCGTCCTGGTGTTCGGGTGGGGCGTCCAGGCAGTGGTGATCGTGGCCGCCGTCGCACTCTCGTTCGTCCCGTGGCGCAAGAGCATCGACCTCGGATACGACGCCGGTGGCGAGATTCCCACCTCCGACGTGACCGTCTCGGCCGGCACCACGGATCCCGACAGCACCACCACCGGAGGTACGAAGTGAGCACATCCGCCATCGCCCTCATGATCTTCGCCCTGGTCACGCTCTGGGGCGGCCTCATCCTCAGCATCGTGCACCTGCACAACCATCCGGACGAACCGGAGTGATTCCCGGCAGATAAAGGGACACAGTCGGCCGGCAGCGGGGGGGGGGGGGGGGGGGGGGGGCGCCCCCCCCCCCCCCCCCCCCCCCCCGCTGCGTACCCATGAGGTCATGAGCGCCGGCTCGTCCGCGGCGGAGCGCGCGTCGCGCCGTCCGGCAGGTCAGCCGGCGTGCTGCAACCGCTCGAGCCGGTCGAACACCAATGTCACCGCGGTATCGGTGTGCGCGAGCACCTCGCGCGTGCTCTGCCGCCCGGCAGCCCAGCTCACGAGGGTGGACATCCACACGTCGGCGATGATGTGCACCGCGTTGAGAACCTCTTCGGTAACGGCGTCGATTCCGGCAGCGCGGGCGAACAGATCGGTGAGGACATATCCGAGGTGGTCGAGTTCGGGGGCCGACGACGCATCGGCGAACATGGTGGCTCGCACCAGAGCGTCGTACAGGCGCGGATTCTCCTCGAGCTGCGCGACCGATGCCCGGAACACCACCATGATCCGGTCGTGCGGAGTGTCGCCGGGAAGCTCCGCCTCGGCAAAGCGCCGGGCAGCCCCTTCGAACTCGAGCACCAGCGCAACCACCAGCAGATGGTTCTTCGACGGGAAGTAGCGGTACACCGTGCCGAGAGCCACGCCGGAGCGGTCGGCTACCGAACGCATCTGCACGGCCTCGTACCCGCCCTCGGACGCAAGCTCCTTCGCCGACCCGATGATGCGCATGTAGCGGGCTCGCTGAGCGGGCCTCAGATCTGCGCCCGGTGTCGAAAAAGCCCGCTGTCTCGTGTGCGCAACCTCCGTAGTCGGGTCGTCCGCCATCACGTCACCTTCCGTTCATCCCTGTTCGAGGATAGTTCAGGCACCGATGCGGCCTTCACGACCAGCCTTCCGGCGACTCATCTAGACAGGTGTCCGGAAACCCCTTCCCTCCAGAGGTAGAACGCGTTACATTTTCTTCGTCATCCGACGAGAGGGGCCGCAGTGCGCCACGGAATCACCCTGTTCACCAGCGACCGGGGAATCCGACCCGATGTCGCCGCGACAGCCGCGGAGAGTCGCGGGTTCGACAGCTTCTACGTTCCCGAACACACCCACATCCCGGTGCGGCGCGAATCCGCGCACCCGGGGACCGGCGACGAGACGCTGCCCGACGACCGGTACATGCGGACCCTCGATCCGTGGGTCTCGCTCGGTCTCGCAGCCGCCGTGACCTCCACGATCAGCTTGGGTACGTCCGTCGCCTTACCGCTCGAACACGACCCGATCACCCTGGCGAAGACGATCGCCACGCTCGATCACCTCTCCGGCGGGAGAGTGATCCTGGGGGCCGGCTTCGGCTGGAACGCCGAAGAACTCGCAGACCACGGGGTTCCCCCCGGTAAGCGTCGCACCGCCCTGCGGGAGTACCTCGAGGCGATGCAGGCACTGTGGACCCAGGAGGAAGCGTCCTACGACGGCAGCTTCGTCTCCTTCGGCCCGAGCTGGGCGTGGCCCAAGCCGGTACAGCAGCCCCGGCCCCCCGTGCTCATCGGCGCGGGCGCGACCGAGCGGAACTTCGCATGGATCGTGCGCTCGGCCGACGGCTGGATCACCACCCCCACCGAGCGAGACACCGTGGACAACGTGCACCGGCTCCACAAGATGTGGGCCGACGCCGGTCGCACCGGGACTCCGACGGTCGTCGCGCTCGCGGGACGCCCCGATACCGAGCAACTGAGCCGGTGGAGCGACGCGGGCGTGAACGAGGTCATCTTCGGACTCCCCGATCGCACGGAGGACGAAGTCGTCGCCTACATCGACCGGCTCGCCGGCAAACTCGACCACTGATCCACCGCACCAGAACGGGACCCACATTGAGCACCGACTTGCATCCCCTCCACGCCGACCGGATCACCACCTGGCACCACGAGGCCGACGTGGTGATCGCCGGATACGGCATCGCCGGAGTGTCCGCGGCCGTCGAGGCCGCGCGCACCGGCGCCGAGGTACTGGTTCTCGAACGCACCGGCGGCTGGGGCGGGGCCGCATCGTTGTCCGGGGGCATCATCTACCTGGGCGGTGGGACGGGTCTCCAGAAAGCGCTCGGGTTCGAGGACACCCCCGAGAACATGAAGACCTTCATGCTCGCAGCGCTCGGACCTGGAGCAGACGAAGCGAAGATCTCCGAATACTGCGAGGGCAGCGTCGAGCACTACGACTGGCTCGTCGACAACGGCGTGGTGTTCAAAGAGAGCTTCTGGGGTGAGCCCGGCTGGGAGATCCCGGGCGACGACGGCCTGATGTACTCCGGCGGCGAGAACGCCGCGCCCTTCAACGACATCGCGACTCCCGCTCCCCGCGGCCACGTCCCCCAGATGGCGGACAAGCGCACCGGCGAGAAGGGCGGCGGATTCATGCTCATGCAACCGCTGTCGCAGGTCGCCGAGAGCCTCGGGGTCCGAGCCGAATACGACGTCCGGGTGCAGCGTCTGATCGTCGACGAGGACGGCCGGGTCGTCGGCATCGCCGCCAAGCAGTACGGCAACGAGGTCTATGTCCGGGCACGTCGCGGCGTCGTCCTCGCAACCGGGAGTTTCGCCTACAACAAAGAGATGATCTCGGCATATGCGCCCCAACTGGAGGGGCGTCCGGGTGCGGCGATCGAGGAACACGACGGTCGTGCGATCCGGATGGCCCAGGCGCTCGGTGCCGACCTCGCCCACATGGATGCCACCGAGGTCGCATTCTTCGGGGATCCCCAGTTGATGGCGCGCGGCATTCTCGTCAACGGCCGCGGGAACCGGTACGTGCCCGAGGACACCTACCCCGGCCGCATCGGACAGTTGACCCTGCTCAAGAACGACAATCAGGCGTTCCTCGTCATCGACGAGGCTGCATACGAAGAGGGATGTGCCGCAACCAGTTCCACGCCCTTCTTCCGTTTCCGGCCGAAATGGGTCGCCGAGACGGTCGAAGAACTCGAATCCGATATGGGATTGCCGGCGGGAACACTGCAGGCAACCGTCGAGGTCTACAACCGGCACGCGGAGACCGGGACCGATCCCGTCCTCGGCAAGAAGAGCGAATGGTGTGTTCCGATCGGTTCGCCGATCGCCGCGATCGACCTGCGCAACTGCACCGCCGGATTCACTCTGGGTGGCCTGCGCACGACCGTCGACTCCGAGGTTCTCCACGTCTCCGGCGAACCGATCCCCGGCCTGTTCGCGGCGGGCCGTTGCACATCCGGGGTCTGCGCCTGGGGATATGCGAGCGGAACGTCGCTCGGCGACGGCAGTTTCTTCGGTCGACGGGCGGGCATCTCCGCGGCCAAGGGCTGAACCGGATCCCGGCCGGTCCCGGGCTCAGAACACCACACCGGCATCGCGGCGGACGATCTCGTCCGCACCGTACTCCGCGAGCGCGGCGATCGTCATGGACGGATTGCACGCACCGGTCGAGCCCGGGATCTTCGCACCGTCCACCACATACAACCCGCGCTGCCAGAGCACGCGTCCCGCCTCGTCGCACACCGGACCCATCGGCGCTCCCCCGAGCGGATGGAACGTGTTGACGTCCACCGCATTGATGTCGACCACGAGTGCGGCAGGACCGGCGATACGCCGGATACGCGTTTCGATGGCCCGGGTCAGCTCACGGTCGAATTTCTGATCCCAGTGCAGCACAGCGTCGTCGGTGGCGGCGTCGTACTGCCATCGCCCGAGCCCGCGCACGACCCCCAGCCCGATCACCGATGTGGTGCCGATGTCGGCCGGCCACGGCACCGGTCCGGTCACGATCATCAGCGCGCCGGCGGGATCGGAATAGTCCTTCATCCCGACGCATGCCGGGCCACCCTGGAACTCCCCCGGACTCGACAGCGGCGTGGTCACCGAGAACACGCGGTCGCCGTTGTTGCCCCAGCCCGTTCCCACCCCGTCCGGCAGATCCGGCACGAGGCTCTTCGCGTGGGCTTTCATCAGCAACCGGGTCGTGCCGGCCGATCCCGCACCGAGGAATACCGCGTCCGAGAAAAGCCTCTTACGTTCGAGAACCGTTCCGTCGGTGTGGATCCGGTCGACATGCGTGATCCACGTTCCGTTCGGCGCCCGCTCGATGTCGGTGACGCGATGCAGCGGCGCGACCGACACGTTGCCGGTGTTCTCGGCCGCGGCCAGATAGGTCACGTCCACCGAGAACTTCCCACCGTTGTTCACGCCGTAGATGACGTCGCCGGTCGTGTAGGACGGTTTCAGTTCGCCCGTGAGTTCGCGACGCGCGAAATCCCAGTCGATGGACATCGGCACCCGGAACGTGTCGAATCCCTCGCGCCCGGCCCGGTCGAGGAATTCCCGCGACGACCGGTAGCGAGGGTGTGCGAGCAGGTCGTCGGGGATCTCCGCGACCCGCAGCATCCGCGCGACCCGCGGGTAGTACTCCCGGTCGAGGAGGTCGTAGTCGAGGCTCGGCGACACGGACGCCGCGAACCGTGCACCGTCCGGTTGCAGCGTCATCCCGTGGTAGGCGAGCGAACTGCCGCCGACGCCCGCGCCGCACAGGATATCGATTCCGTTGCCGCGCACCCGTTCCATCAGGCCGGTGTACGGCTCCGACGGAATCGGGGGCGCACCGGTCATCACCGGCATCGGTGACAGCCAGGACGCACGCCGGTCGGGCGCGAACATGCGCGGGAACGTTTCCGCATTCGGGCCTGTGGGCCAACGGATCCCACGCTCGAGCACAACCGTCTCCACCCCCGCACGCCCGAGGTGCATCGCGGTGATCGCGCCGCCGAAACCGCTTCCGATCACCACCGCGCGATGGCGTTCCTCGGTGACCTCCGCCCGGGCGCGGGGAACCGCCACCACCGTCAAGGCCACTGCCGCGGCAGCAGCGGTCCCCAGAAAAGTACGACGCGACAGAGCGGTGTCCACATGATCTCCTGAACGAAAGGGGTTCGATCGTGAAGAGCGGAAAGCCTGGCAGAGCCGGAACGTCAGAGAACGGTGAGCGGTAGCGGAATCCCGCGGTCGGCGAACACGAAATCGGTGCCGGAACTGAAGCGCGTGATCGCCACCTCGCCGCATTCCTTCGCGGGCGTGTCCTCACGCACGACACCGACGACGAGGGAGTCCTCGGTTTCCGACTCCACCCGGACGGAAAAGTGTGCGTCCACTCCCCGCACGAGCGCATCGAGAGCACCCAGGTGATCGGAGTCGACCAGTGTCGGCCACGCCCCGTCCACGTGCGCCCCACCCCGCCGGTGGATGTGCAAGGTCAGACCGTGCGAGTCGTGCTCGACGGTGCGTTCGACATAGTGGTGGGGCGAGAACACGGGATGAACGTCGAGGACGGCCGCGAGTCCCGCGAAGGACTGCGGCGTTCCCAGTGCCCGGTGGATCCGCTCCGATGCGATGCCCGCAATCCCGGTGAGCTGTTTGCGGGCAAGATCGAGCGCGGACGCCTCGTCGGTGCGCTTGCGCACGCCCATGAGAAATCCCAGCGTGAGCATGTGCTGTTGCAGGCATACCTCTTCGGCGATGCGCACCAGCGCGGATTTGGAGAAGTCCGCGAACCGCAGGTCCGACAGGAGCGGACCCGAATAGTCGTGGTTTCCTTCGCCGGCGCCGTCGATCGGACTCAGCTCGGTGGCCACGGCCGCGGTGCGCCCGAGTGCTTCGGTGTGCGGTTCCATCTTCGGCGGCACGTGCGACGGATCGATCGTGACCGTCCACGCGCAGTGCGGGTGCCGGTCCTCGGGGACCCGCGGCGGCCGGTGGATGGGCCGCACCTGCGCGTACGGATTGGTGGCGAGCGCGGTCGCGTCGAACGTCGGGTCCTCGATGTCGTGGCACATGGCCGTGACGTACGCGTCGCCGAGCGGTTCGACGTCCATGAGTGCCCCACAGTGATCGAGCTGGAACTCGCCGTGGTTGCGGTCGTCGACGCGGTACCGGAAGTCCATGAACTGCGGCGGTGCACCGATGTCGAGTTGCAGACCCTTGAAGATGGTGACGACGTCGTCACCCTCGTAGTTCAGGGCGCGCTGCATCCGCCGGGTGTACCAGGGCGACGCCGCCTGCCATTCCTCGATCGCGACTTCCGCCATTCCCTCACGCCCGAAGGCCGAGATGAGGTGCGCCATGCCCGAGCGGTCGATGAGTTGTCCGCACAGCAGCAGTTCGGGCACCAGCACGGCCAGGTCGGCGCGCGAGAGCGCCGCAAACGATCCCCCCGTGCGCGCCGGGCTCACCACAGCGGAACCGGAGACTGTCCGACGCGGTACCAGCCGGGCAGCGGAGTCTTCGAGGTGGACCGTTCGATCCGCTTGCTCATCCCGTCCGACAGTTTGTTGTCGGTGATCATCTCGAGGAACAGATGGGAGACGTTGCCGAAGTCGAAGAAGTCGCGCTGCCAGGACCATTGGAAGTTTCCGCCGTAACGGAACCAGCTGCCCCCGATGCCCTGCACCGTGTAGGGCTCACCGTTGTCGCGGGTCTCGTCCGCGGTCTGCTTCCAGAAACCGATGACGTCCCCGGACCGCTCGTCGACGACGAACTGCTGATAGGGGTACTGCCACCCTTCGAGTCCCTCCATCTCCTGTCCGAGCGCGATGTCGCGGATCTCGTCGCGGCCGACCGCCATGAACTCCTGCTTCGGTCCGTAATTCCAGCCGTAGGTCGCGTCCTCGGTATACATGTCCGCCAACGGCTTCCAGTCGCCCTCGGCCTCGGCGCGCTTGTTGGCGTCGGTCCAGCGGGCGATCATCTCGTCGAGCTCGGCACGATCGAACGTAGCCATGGGTCGGTCTCCTGGGTCTCAGTCTTCGACGATGCGAAGTGCTTGGGTCGGGCAGTACTTCACGGCGGCCTCGGTGTCGCTGCGCAACTCCTCGGGCACAGGGTTTCGGAGTATCTCCACCTCGCCGTGTTTTGCGACGGCGAACACGTCGGGCGCCTCCATCGCGCACATGGCATGTCCCTGGCAGAGATCGAGATCTGCTTCGACTCTCACGGCGGACACCTCAGTCCCGGTCACGGCGGCGGTACCGGACCGCGCACGGTTGCGCGAGCTGCACCACCATCTTGGAGTGGTCGTTGCGGTAGGTGTCGGACGGCTGGGCGAGCTCGAATTCGAAGTCGCGCAGCAGAACCGAGAAGATCGCTTTGAGCTGCATGAGCGCGAAAGCCGCGCCGACGCAACGGTGCCGGCCGGCACCGAACGGAATCCATGTCCACCTGTTGACGATGTCTTCCTGGTTGGGATCGATGTACCGGCCGGGATCGAACGCATCCGGATCGGGAAAGTCCTCGGCGATGCGGTTGGACACCGCGGGCGTCGCACCCACGAGATCGCCCTCCCGGATCTTGTATCCGGCCACTTCGAAGTCGTCGCATGCCACGCGGAGCAGCAGAATCAGGGGCGGATGCAACCGCAGGGTCTCCTTGAGGACCGCTTCGAGCACCGGGATCTGGCGGAGCGCGTGGAAACTCACGTCGGCACCGTCGGCGTAGAGCGTGTCCAGTTCGTCGGTCACCTGCTCGAGGTACTCGGGATGCCGTAGCAGTTCGATCAACGCCCACGCGGCCGTGCCCGACGTGGTGTGGTGTCCGGCGAACATCATCGAGATGAAGATGCCGGTGATCTCGTCGGCGCTGAACCGCTCGTGCCCTTCGTCGTCCTTGATCGAGACGAGGACATCGAGCATGTCGCGATCCTCTTTCCCCTTCGGCGGGTTCGCGATACGGCCGGTCATGATGTCCTGCACGAGGGCGACGAGGCCACGTCGTGCTTCGTCACGCCGCCGGAAACTCTCGATGGGTGCATAGGGATCGACGAAAGCGAGAGCGTCGGTTCCCTTTTCGAGGTCGTGATAGAGGTGGGCGAAGCGGTCGTCGAGCTGGTCGCGGAACTTCTTGCCGATCAGGCACGCGGACGAGGTGTAGATCGTCAGCTCGGCGAAGAACTCGAGCAGGTCGATCTCGCCTTCGTCGCCCCAGCCGGCGATCATGTCCTGTACTTCTCGGTCGATGGTCGCCGCGTGGCCCTTCATCTGTTCACCGCGCAGCGCCGAGTTGTGCAGCATCTCCTTGCGCCGCTCGGGGCTGGCATCGAACACGACGCCCTCACCGAAGACCGGCTTCATGAACGGATAGGCGGCCTGCTGGTCGAGTTCCTCGTCCGCGGCACGGAAGAAGAACTCGTTCGCTTCGGCTCCGGAGAGCAGCACGACTTTCTTGTCGGCGAGCTGGAAGACGCCCACGTTTCCGCACTCGTCACGAACGCGCCGCATGAGGGCGATCGGGTCGGTCCGCAATTCTTCGAGGTGGCCGTGCTCGTGCTCGCCACCGGACACCCGTGTGGGTTCGACGATCGTGGTCATCAGGAATCCTTCTTCAGTGGGGCCTCGGGCTGAACTTCGATGAGCACGATGTGGGCGCCACGCGGTGCCGAGACGACCGCCACGGCCGCGTCCGCGATGTCCGACGCCCGGAGGAAGTACGGGTGCCGGGCGAGCCCCCATTTGGTCCAGTCGTTCAGCAGCGGTTCGAGGATTTCCGCGGGTGCCGTCATTCCGGCCGCGGTCTGCGTGGGTCCGGGACGCACCACCGACGCGCGCACTCCGGTGCCCTCGAGTTCCATGCGCATCTCCCGCGCGAGCGCTTCGAGACCGGTCTTGGCCGCGACGTAGGCGCCCATCCACGGACGTGCCACGTCGGCGCAGTCGGACCCGATCACGACGAAATCACCGCGCCGGCGTTCGATCATGCCGGGTATCACCCGGTGGGCGAGCCGCTGAGTGCCCATGAGGTGCACGCTGACCTGGAAGGCGAATCGGTCGGGGTCCATCTCGTGGGCAAGCGAGAAATCCATGTCGCCGGCACCGGACACGACGATCTCGGTGGGGCCGAGTGCGTTCTCGGCCGCGGCGACGAACTCGTCCACCGACTCGGTCGAGGACACGTCGAGCCGATGGGCGAAGGCTTCGCCTCCTTCGCCGCGGATCTTCTCCGCGACGGCCTCGCACTCGTCGACGCGGCGAGCACCGAGAGCGACAGGATGCCCGAGTTCGGCGAGGGCGTACGCGGTGGCGGTGCCGATACCGGAGGACGCTCCGGTGACGATCGCCGGGCGACGAGAGGGGTGGGGTTCGAATCTAGGCATGTCGATCGGTGACCTTCATGGGCAGGGCGGCGAAGCCTCGGACGTTGGTGGAGTGCACACGCTCGCATCTGTCGAAGTCGACCTCGTAGTCGGCGACCCGGCGTGCGAACTGCCCGAGCGCGATGTTCGCCTCCAGTCGGGCGAGGTGCGCGCCGAGGCAGAAGTGCACGCCCCCTCCGAAACTCGCGATCTTCTGGGAACTGCTCCGGCCGATCCGGAACGTGTCGGCATCGTCGAACACCTCCGAGTCGCGATTGGCGGACCCGATGAGCAGGAGCACCTTGTCACCGGCGCCGATGGTGGAGCCGTGCAGGTCGATGTCCTCTGCGGCGGTGCGCGCGACGAGTTGGCTCGACGTGTCGTACCGCAAAGTCTCCTCGACCCATTCCGGCGCCCGGTCGGGTTCGGACAACACCCGTCGCACTTCCGTCTTGTTGTGCGCGCCCCAGAACATGGCGTTGCCGAGCAATTTCGTGGTGGTCTCGTTGCCCGCGACCACCATCAGGAACATGAATCCGATGATCTCGTCGTCCGACAGCCGGTCGCCGTCGATCTCCGCACCGAGCAGAGCCGAGGTCAGATCGGAGGTTTCCTTCGCGCGGCGCTCGGTGATCATCTGTGCGTAGTAGCCGACGAGATTCAAGGACGCGTCCATGGCGGCGACGGGGACGTCGAGAACGCCCTCCTCGCGGTGCACGACGAGGTCGGCGAGCCTGCGGATCTCGGCGCGATCGGACTTGGGAACGCCCATGAGTTCGGAGATCACGTCCATCGGCAGCTTGCCGGCGACCTCGGAGATCCAGTCGAACTCCCCTGCCCCCAAAGCGGGTTCGAGATATTCGAGGGTGAGTTCGAGTATCCGGCCTTCGAGATCCGCCACACGGCGCGGCGTGAAGCCCTTCGAGACCAACTGGCGCATCCGCATGTGCCGCGGGTCGTCCATCGCGAGGAAGGACATCACCTTGTGGGCGTTGGGCCCGTACGCCGACGGATCCAGCGAGACGCCGTTGGCACTCGAGAGCCGGGTGCCGTCACGGAACGCCGCAACCACGTCGGCGTGGCGAGACAACGCCCAAAATTCCAGGTCGGGGTTGTAGTACAGCGGCGCTTCCTCGCGCAGCCGGCGGTAGGTGGGGTACGGGTCCTCGTGGAACGAGTAGTCGTACGGGTTGAAGGTCGGCGGGTCGAGCGATGAGGACTCCAGGGAGGCCTGAATCATGGATCACTCCAGTAAAAGTCGGGCTGAGACTTCCAACCTGTCGGCGAGCTTTTCGTACGTGCCGTAACCCATACCGGCGCGCACGAGGGCACCGGCGTAGAGCAGTTCGAGTGCTTCGAGTTCGTCGGGGTCGGCGCCGGGTCCGAGCGCGGCGGAGAGCCGCTCCCGGATCTCGAGACCGATTCGTGCCCGCAGATGCTCGACGTCCGGATCCTGGCCGAGCAGCGCGCTGGTCACCGCGGCCGCCAGTTCCGGTTCGCCGGCCATCAGCAGCGCGATCCCCCGGAGCACTGCCGACACCCGGTCGGCTCGGTTCCCGTCGGCCTGCCCCGGTGCCGGCTCGACGGCCGCCTCCGTGGCGAGCCGCCGCCAGAACACCTCGGCGACGAGATGCTCTTTCGACGAGAAGTACGTGTAGGCGGTCGCCGGTGCGACACCCGCACGGGAGGCAACCATCCGGACTGTCAATCCTGCGAATCCCTCTTCGCGCAACACCTCGACCGCGGCCTGCGTGAGGCGCTGCACGGTATCGGCCTGCCTCTCGGTCAGACGGCGGCGAGTCGATTCGAGATTCACATTTCTGGACACGTGTCTGGACATTACTACGGCAGGTCGGGTCCGGCAATGCCGATACTGGGCGGTACGCACCGAATTCGTCACCCGCGCGGGTGGATCCGCACGGGCATGGCCTTGACCCCGTTGATGAAGTTGGACCTCAGCCGTCGCACCGGCCCTGCGGATTCGACACGGTCGAGGCGCGTCGCGAGCGTCTCGAACATCACCCGCAGTTCCAGACGGGCGAGATGCGCTCCGACACAGAAATGGACCCCGCTGCCACCGAAGGCGACGTGCGGGTTGTGTTCCCGGCCGATATCGAAGACCTGCGCGTTCTCGAACACGTCCTCGTCGCGGTTCGCACTGGGGTAGTACACGACCACCTTGTCGCCGCGCTCCACCGCCTGGCCACCGATCGACGCCGGACAGGTGGGGGTGCGACGGAACGCCACTACGGGAGTCACCCAGCGCAGGATCTCCTCCACCGCGCTGTCGATCAACTCGGGCCGGTCCTGGAGTCTGCGCCATTGCTCGGGATGGTCGATGAAGGCCTGCATACCGCCGGTGATCGCGTTGCGGGTGGTCTCGTTGCCCGCGATCACGAGGAGCACGAAGAACATGTCGAACTCCACCTCGGACAGCGTGTCGCCGTTCTCGTCGGGACGAACGAGCGCGGAGACGATGTCGTCGCGTGGCTCCGCTCGCCGTCGGGCGGCAATCTCGTTGGCGTACAGGAAGACCTCTGCTGCGGCGAGCTCACCGTCCTCCTGCGTGCTCCCGTATTCGGGGTCGTCCCAGCCGATCATCCGGTTCGACCACTCGTAGAGTTTGCCGACATCCTCGGTGGGTGCCCCGAGCAACTCGGCGATCACCTCGAGCGGCAGCGGCGCCGCCACCGTCGGCACGAAGTCGACGACGGCACCGTCCCGTCCGGCTTCGACGACCTCGTCGACGATCCGGTCGCACACCTCTCGGATGTGCGCCTCGAGCGTCTTGACCATCCGCGGCGTGAAGCCACGACTGACCAGTTGCCGCAGGCGGGTGTGGTCCGGGGGATCGAGATTGAGGAGCATCGCGGCCTGCTTGAGGCGCGTTTCCTCGTCGAAGTCGTCGACCTGGGTGGTTCCCAGTGCCGACGAGAACGTGCTGCTGTCGCGGGAGACAGCGACGACGTCGGCGTGCCGGGTGACGGCCCAGAAACCGGCACCCCCCTCTTCCGGCTGCCGCGGCACCGGGCAGACGCGGCGGAGTTCGGAGAAGTACGCGTGGGGAATCCCCTCGAGGTAGAGATCGGGGTTCTTGAGATCGATGCGGGAGGTGGTCATGCCCTTACCCTCGTCCGGATATACGAATGTGTGTCGCACTTAAACTACAGATCTTCGTTTGATGCGGAAGACCCTTAGACTAAGTTCATGGCACGCGACAATTCCCGGCCCGTCCGGCGGCGCACCCTCACGCGCGAGAAAGTTGTCGCCACAGCGCTCGACATCGTCGAGGAACTGGGCTGGGAGCAACTCACGATGAGCACCCTGTCGGCTCGCCTGGGCATCGTCGCGGCCTCGCTGTACAACCACGTGCGCAATCTCGACGACGTGCGGTCCGCCGTCCAGGTCCGCGCCATGACCGATCTGGGCCTCCACCTGCGTGAGGTGGCGATGGGCCGGAGCGGACTCGCCGGCCTGCGTGCCCTGATCGATGCCCACCGGGCATGGGCCGTCGAGCATGCCCGACTGTACGGCGCCCTGACCGCCGCACCGGTCGACCGCGACGCGCTCGTCGGCGCCGCACTCGACGCGAATGTCGCGCTGCGGACCATGCTGTCCTCGTGCGGAGTCCCGGCCACCGAATCGCTCGAGGTCGCCATCAGCATGTTCGCAGCGCTGCACGGCTTCGCCACGCTCGAGGGGAGCGGATTCCTCGGTGACGAACTGGACCTCGACCAGATCTACGACACCGTGGTGCGGGGCGTTCTGGCAGGAGTTCCCGCCACGGGCACGCACACGGGCTGAGCGAACCGTAGGCTGAATACGGCCGTTGTCGGAGGGAGGGTCCCATGGCAACCATCCGCTCCCTCGGAGATCTGGTGTCACCGCTCGGCGGCACGATCAACGTGGCGAACGTGATCATGCAGTTGGCTCTGCCGGGGGTTGGTCAGGGTGTCGTCGACAGCGCGGTGGACTCCGGTCGAGCCGACCTGCATCCGGTGAAACGCGCCCGGACCACCGGCGCATATCTGGCGGTCGCGGTCTTCGGCAACGACGACGATCGTGCGTATGTCCGGGAAGCCGTGCGCCGCATCCACTCCCAGGTCACGTCCGCTCCGGGAGCCCCCGTTGCGTACAGCGCCAACTCTCCCGTGCTGCAGTTGTGGGTCGCGGTGTGCCTGCTCACGTACTTCGTGGACCAATACGAATTGCTGCACGGGCCGCTGAGCGAGGACGAATTCCGGCGCGTACTGCGCGACGGCGCGAGTCTCGGCACCACCCTCAACGTTCGCCCGGAGTCCTGGCCCACCACGCGGGAGGAGTACGACGAACTCTGGCGCGCAGGCGTGGACAGCATCTCGATGAACGACGACGTCCGCACCTATCTCACCCACCTGGCGGAACTCAGTTTCCTCGAAGTACGGCTGGGACGCCTCGGCCGGGTCATCCACCGCGTGTTCGGTCGTTCCTTCGAGTTCGTCACCCGTGGAGCACTCCCACCGGAGTTCCGGGACGTCATGCACTACGAGTGGACCCTTGCGGACCAGCGCAGATTCGATCGCTATCTGGCGAACCTCCGCACGATGCATCGGTGGACACCGTGGGTGTGGCGACTGCCGTGGCAGGCCTACCTGCTCGACATGCGACTGCGGCGCCGCCTCGGCCTGCCCGTGTTCTGATCCGCGCGCCGCGGCGCCGGCAGTACGGACGAACCCCGGATCAGACGAACCCGGCGATCTCCTCCGGCGTCCACGGCGGAGACGTCTCGTGGTCGCGCCAGGCGAGCAGGTCCGGCGCCTGCTTGCCGAACCGCCCGACGAAACACCCCGAGCCGGCGAAGATCCCGCCCGTCGACGAGGACAGCGCACTCGCGAGAAACACGTAGAGAGGTGCCACGTACTCGGGCGGAGCCGGATTGCGGGACGCCTCGTACGCCACGTCGTCGAGCAGACCCCGCTCGTGCAGCCGCGTGAGGTGTCGCGCGTAGTCGTCTCCCGTGGACAGCCGTGTGCGTGCTCCCGGGCACACGACGTTGGCGCGCACGTCGTGCTCGCGCAGTTCGGCCGCGATCGCCAGGGTCAAGCTGTTCACCGCGCCTTTTCCCGCGGGGTATCCCGTTCCGCCGTAGTCGCCCAGAAATGCGAACGAACCCGTGTTGACGATCGCACCGCCGCCTTGTTCGACGAAGTACGGAGCGAGGACCCGGCACGTCCGGAAGGTGCCCGTGAGATGTGCGTCGATCAAGTCGTGCCACTGACGGTCGTCGATGTCGAGGATGGACGAGCCGGCCGGTTCCGCGGTACCGGCGCAGTTGACGAGCGCGGCCACCGACCCGAATGCGGCCAGTGCGGTGTCGAGCAGTCGTTCCGCGACCCCCGGTTCGGCGGCAGATCCCGCCACGCCGACCGCCCGCGCCCCGGCTGCCACCATCTCGTCCACGGTCGTCTCCACCGCACCGGGGTCCCGGCCGTTGACCACGACCCCGGCCCCTTCCGTCGCGAACCGCTGGGCGACGGCACGGCCGATCCCCCGGCTCGACCCGGTCACGATCACAGCCTTGCCGGCCAGGCCGGTCGAATTCGGCTCTCCCATAAGTTCTCCCGTTTCGGCCATTGCGTCGTACAACTGCCCGAACTATAGTCCAGACACCTGTCCAGAACCGAGGGAACGTCTGATGACACTTCGCCCCACCGACAGCTCCACACTCCTGATCGACGGAAAGCTCGTACCCGGAAGCGGCGGCACCTTCGAGGTGTTCGACCCGAGCACCGAAGAACTGCTCGGAAAGGCCGCCGACGCCACCTCCGCCGACATGGACGCCGCGATCGAGGCCGCACGACGCGCGTTCGACGACACCGACTGGTCGCGCGACCACGCGTTCCGTGCCCGGTGCCTGCGGCAGTTGCGCGACGCACTGCGCGGACACATCGAGGAACTGCGCGAGATCACCATCGCCGAGGTCGGGGCTCCCCGCTTCCTCACCTCGGCCGCCCATCTCGAAGGTCCCGTCGACGACCTGCTCTTTTTCGCGGATCTCGCCGAGAACTATTCCTGGAAACAGGATCTCGGCAACGCCGCGCCCATGGGCATCCCCACGCATCGCTACCTGCTCAAAGAAGCCACCGGCGTGGTCGGTGCGATCACACCGTGGAACTTCCCGCACCAGATCAACTTCGCCAAGATCGGGCCCGCGCTCGCCGCGGGAAACACCGTCGTTCTCAAACCCGCCCCCGACACGCCGTGGTGCGCAGCCCTGGTCGGAAAGATCCTCGCCGAGGAAACCGATTTTCCGCCCGGGACGCTCAACATCGTGACCTCGAGCGATCATCTCCTGGGCGCACAACTGACCGAGGACCCGCGCGTCGACCTGATCTCGTTCACAGGTTCCACCGCGACCGGCCGATCCGTGATGCGGTCCGCCGCCGACACCCTCAAAAAGGTGTTCCTCGAACTCGGCGGCAAATCGGCGTTCCTCGTGCTCGACGACGCAGACCTGCGCAGCGCCTGCTCGATGGCCGCATTCACCGTGTCCACGCACGCGGGTCAGGGGTGCGCCATCACCACCCGGCTCGTCGTCCCCCGCGACAAGTACGACGAGGCCGTGGCCGCCACGGCGAAAACGATGCGTACCCTGCGTCCGGGCGACCCTCGCGACCCCGGCACCGTCTGCGGACCGTTGATCTCCGAGCGCCAGCGTGCCCGCGTCGAAAGCTACCTGCGGCTCGCTGTCGAAGAAGGCGGCACGATCGTGGTCGGAGGCGGCCGGCCGGCCGAACACGCACGCGGGTTCTTCGTCGAACCCACTCTGATCTCCGGTCTCGACAACCGATCCCGGACGGCGCAGGAAGAGATCTTCGGTCCCGTGCTCGTCGTGATTCCCCACGACGGGGACGACGACGCGGTGCGCATCGCCAACGACTCCCCCTACGGCCTGTCGGGCGCGGTATACGGCACGGATCCCGCGCGCATCGCCCGTGTCGTCGCCGGGGTGCGCACCGGAACCCTCGGCGTCAACGGCGGCATCTGGTACGCGGCCGATGCCCCGTTCGGCGGCTACAAACAGTCCGGAATCGGCCGGGAGATGGGCGTCGCCGGCTTCGAGGAATACCTGGAAACCAAGCTGGTCGCGGAGCCCGCGAGCTGATCGCCGCACCCTCACAGAATCGAAAGGACCGACAGCATGGGCAGATTCACGGACCGCACGGCGATCGTCACCGGTGCAGCACAGGGCATCGGCGAGGCATACGCCCGCGCGCTCGCGGCCGAAGGCGCGAACGTCGTGGTTGCCGATCTCGAAGCCGAACTCGGTGAGCAAGTCGCCAAACAGATCATCACCGACGGCGGCAACGCGACGTTCGTGCCGGTCGACGTATCCGACCCGGTATCCACCGAGGCACTCGCGGCCTCGACCGTCGAGAAGTACGGCCGCATCGACCATGTGGTCAACAACGCCGCCATCTACGGCGGCATGAAACTCGACCTACTGCTCACCGTGCCCTGGGACTACTACAAGAAGTTCATGAGCGTGAACCTCGACGGTGCCCTCAACGTCACCCGCGCTGTATGGCCGCACATGTCGGCCCACGGCGGGTCGATCGTCAACCAATCGTCCACCGCCGCATGGTTGTACTCCGGCTTCTACGGACTCGCCAAAGTCGGAATCAACGGACTGACCCAGCAACTCGCGGTGGAACTGGGCGGGTCGAACATCCGTATCAACGCGATCGCACCGGGCCCCATCGACACCGAGGCGACCCGCAGCACCACACCCGCGAAGATGGTCGCGGACATGATCAAGCATCTGCCGCTCAAGCGAATGGGCACCCCCGACGACCTCGTCGGCATGTGCCTGTTCCTGCTCTCCGACGAGGCGAGCTGGGTGACCGGCCAGATCTTCAACGTGGACGGCGGACAGGTGATCCGCTCGTGAACACTTCCGAGAACATCAGGATCGGGTACGTCGGCCTCGGCAACATGGGCGCACCGATGGCCCAGCGTCTCCTCGGCCGTCCCGGCGGGCTCACCGTCCTCGACACCCGTGCCGAGGCCGTCGCACCGTTCGTCGACGCGGGGGCCACCGCCGCGGCGGACCCGGCAGAACTCGGTGCGTCGTGTGATCTGATCTCGGTGACCGTGCTCGACGACGCGCAGGTACGCGAGGTCGTCGCGGGCGGGAACGGGCTCTTGTCCACCGCGCGACCGGGAACCGTGATCGCGGTGCACTCGACGATCTCCGATACCACCGCCACCGAACTCGCCGCCGAGTGCGCCGAGCGCGGGGTGGATCTCGTCGACGCGCCGGTCAGCGGTGGTGCACCCGGGGCCCGCAACGGCACGCTCGCCGTGATGGTCGGCGCGACGGACGAGGCGTTCGCCAAGGTTGCCGAACCGTTCGGGCACTTCGCCGAGGTCGTGATCCACGCCGGTCCGGTGGGAGCGGGCACCCGCATGAAACTGGCGCGCAATCTTCTGCACTTCATCTCCTTCACCGCCGCGACCGAGGCTGCGCGGCTCGCGGAGGCAGCCGGGATCGATATCGCGGAGCTCGGCAAGGTCGTCCGCCACACCGATGCCATCACCGGCGGCGCCGGAGCCATCATGTGGCGCGACAGCACCTCCCAGCTCGACACGGGTGATTCGTGGTACCCGATCTTCTCGCACGTCCGCGACCTCGGCGAAAAAGACCTGTCGCTCGCGCTCGAACTCGGCGAGCGCCTCGGGGTCGAATTGCCACTCGCCACAAGAGCATTGACCGGGCTCGGGTCCGGACTCGGTGTCGGTACCGGCAGCGCCGCCCATTCCTACGCCAGCGAGGAGCACGCATGACCGACGACACCCGCCGCCGCGGACTCGAGATGATGACCAAGGTCTACGGCTGGGAGATGCAGGACGGTCCGGGAGACCACTTCGCGGTGACAGCAGACCACCTCTTCGCCGACATCTGGTCCCGGCCCGGACTGAGCATCCGGGATCGCAGACTGCTGCTCCTGGGCGCCCTCACCGCGCAAGGACTCACCGATGTCGCCGAGATCCAGATCGGTGCGGCTCTGCACAACGAAGAACTGGACGAGGAGCAACTCAAGGAAATCGCGCTGTTCCTCTGCCATTACGTGGGGTGGCCGCTGGGCACCAAACTGGATTCGACGATCGGGAGCGTGCTGCACAAGCGGCGCGCATCGAACCGGTCGTGAGCGCCACCGGCCGGGCCGCTGCGACCCCCGAGTTCCCGGAGCTCGGGTTCTACGGCCTCGCCGGGCACTCCCCCGAACCTCGCGACCTGCTCGACGAGGTTCGTCACGGTGAACAACTCGGCCTCGGGTCGGTGTTCCTGTCCGAGCGATTCGACACCAAGGACGCCGCGGCGCTCGCCGGTGCGGCCGCGGCGGTGAGCGAGACGATCGGAATCGGCACCGCCGCAACGAATCCTCACACCCGGCATCCCCTCGTCACGGCGACGATGGCGACGACCCTGCACCGATTGAGCGGGGGTCGGTACGCCTTCGGCCTGGGACGCGGATTCGATGCACTCTTCGACCTCATGGGCCTGCCGCGCGTCACGTCCGCCGGGCTGGAAGATGCAACCGAAATCCTGCGCGCGCTCTGGAACGGCGAGGCGGTCGCGGGGCACGACGGACCCGCCGGAGCGTTTCCGTATCTACGCCGGATCTCCGAAGGGTCCGACCGTATTCCGATCCTCATGGTCGCGCTCGGCGACAGGACCCTCGACCTCGCCGGACGAATCGCCGACGGCGTCGTCCTGCACACCTTCTTCACCGACGCCGCCGTCGCCCGTGCCGTGAAGATCATCCGCGACGCGGCTGCGGCGGCCGGGCGAGACCCCGCCGCAGTGCGGGTCTGGTCGGTTCTCGCAACGGTCGAGGACTCGATCTCCGGAGACCGGCAACAGCGGATGCTGGTCGGCCGTCTCGCCACCTACCTGCAGGGATACGGCGACGTCCTGGTGCGAGCCAACGGATGGGATCCCGGCGTGCTCCGGCGGTTCCGCGACGATCCCGTCGTGCGCGATCACCGTGGACCGTTCGATGCGGCCGGCAGCCCCGCGGTTCTGCGGCACGTCCGCGCCCTCCTGCCGGAGGAGTGGATCGCTGCCTCCGCCACCGGAACCGCCGGACACTGCGCCGCGCGCATCGCGGACCAGTTCGATGCGGGCGCCGACAGCGTGATCCTGCACGGCGCAACCCCGGCGGAACTCGCACCCGTGGTGGCAGCATGGAGCACAGTACGCACGCCGGAGAACCACTCGCGGCTGCCCGCCAATCCCGGATGGAACGCCCGATGATCTCGCCTCCGCCCGACCCGGCCCTGATGCTCGACGTCGACGAGCTGACCCCGGAGCGATTGGGGGCTGCCCTCGGAAGCGCGGTGCACTCGGTACGGTCCGAGCCGATCGGTACCGGCCAGATCGGCCGGTGCCTGCGGCTCACGCTCACCGGCGACGAGATACCGGCCTCGATCGTGGCAAAACTTCCCGCGGCCGATCCGGGAACACGAGCGATGCTGGCCGGCGCCTACCGTGGCGAAGTCCGGTTCTACACCGACATCGCAGACTCGGTGTCGGTCTGCGTGCCGGTCTGCTATTACGCAGCACTCGGCGACGGCGGCGATTTCACGCTGCTACTCGAAGATCTCGCGCCCGCACAGCAGGGCGACCAGGTCGCCGGCTGCACCCCGGCGCAGGCGCACGACGCGGTGCGAAACCTCGCAGGTCTGCACGGGCCCCGCTGGTGCGACCCGACCCTCCTGGAACTGTCGTGGGTCGGGCGGACCGGCCAGGACGAAGCGCAGGTGCTCGCCGAACTCTACGGCCCGGCGCTGGAGACGTTCGCGCACGATCTGGGTGAACACGTCTCGAGTCGAGATCGCGCCACACTACGCGATTGCGTCGAGGTCACGGAGCGGTGGATCTGCGCACGACCGGAACGGTTCGCACTGGTGCACGGCGATTACAGGCTCGACAACCTCCTGTTCCCCCCGGTCCCGGACACGGGCGTGATCGCAGTGGATTGGCAGACACTCACAATCGGGCTTCCCGCCCGCGACCTCGCCTATTTCGTGAGCACCTCACTGACCCCCGAGTTGCGACGGGAGCACGAGTGCGACCTCGTGGCGACCTACCACCGGGCACTGCTCGGTCACGGAGTCGAGAAATACAGCCTGACGGACTGCTGGGACGACTACCGTTTCGCGATGCTCCAAGGCCCTCTGGTTACTGTCTTCGGCTGCGCGTACGGCACTCGCACCGACCGTGGTGATCGGATGTTCGCAACGATGGTCGCCCGGGCGTGCACCGCGATCCGCGACCTCGACAGTCTCACCCTGGCGGCCCACACCTCCGGCTGAGGCAGCATCTCGGTAAGGTTGCGCACCGGACACCGCAGTTCGCGAACGGACGGAGACCCCGATGACCCGCACCAGCTTGCCCCGTGAGGTAGTCGAACTTGCCGAAGCCACTCCGGGTTTCATGCCGGAGGACGAAGGAACTGCGCTGCACGACGTGGCTCTGCGTTACCTCGGCGACGGGGTCGGCGTCGAGATCGGCACCTATTGTGGCCGGTCGACGGTCTACCTCGGCGCGGCGGCGCGATCGACCGGGGGCACGATCGTCACGATCGATCACCATCGTGGTTCCGAGGAACACCAGCCCGGATGGGAGTACCACGATCCCGCGCTGGTCGACGACCATACCGGCCGCATCGATACCGCCGGACGATTGCGGCACACACTCGCCGACGCGGACCTCGAATCACACGTCGTGGCCGTGATCGGCACTTCGCCTCGGGTGGCGGCATTCTGGCGCACGCCCGCACGCTTCGTCTTCATCGACGGTGGACACAGCAGCGCCGCCGCCCAGGCCGACTACGAGGGATGGTCACCGTGGGTGGAGGTCGGCGGCGCATTGATCATCCACGACGTCTTCCCCGACCCGAAGGACGGCGGCCGGCCGCCGTACGAAATCTACTGTCGCGCAGTGGAGAGCGGGGAATTCACCGAGATGCCCGCGACGGGAACGCTGCGCGTGCTCGAACGCACCGGAGGGACCGTCGGAGTCCTGCCCGGTCGCTAGAGCAGCGGGACGGCCGTCAGACCAGGACCGGGCAGTTCTCCGTGCAGCGGTCGGCACCCGCGACGTGCGTGGGTGCCGCCGCGTCCCGGAAGACCCCGTTTCCCCGTGTCGTCCGCGACAGTGCGTCGGCAGCCAGGATCACCGCCGCACTGGTCCACGAACTGACCTCGACCGGCCAGCGTTTACCGTCGCTGTAGACGAGGCCGGTCCAATACGAGCCGTCGGGATCACGGAGATGCTGCATGGCAGCGAACAATTCGTGCGCACGCGCGCTGTCGCCCAGGCAGTCCAGCGCGAGGACCAGTTCGCAGGTCTCGGCGCCTGTCACCCACGGACGGTGGTCGACGCAGCGAATTCCCAGGCCGTCGACGACGAAGTCCGACCAGCGTTCCCGGATCCGTTCGTGTGCGTCGGGTCCGCGGACGGCACCGCCGAGGATCGGGTAGTACCAATCCATCGAGAACTCCGGCTTGGGAGTGAACACCTCGGGATGCCGTCGTACGGTGTGTCCCAGCCGGAACGACGCCACTTCCCATTCCGGCTGCGGGTCGCCGACGAACTCGGCGAGACGCATTCCGCACTGCAAGCTCTGGTGGATACTCGAACACCCGGTCAGCAATGCTTCGTCGAACATGCCCCCCGGACCGCGGGCCCACGAGATCGAACCGTCCGGACGTTGCATGTCGACGACGAGATCGAGTGCTCGCCGGACGGTCGGCCACATGTGTTCGACGAAGTTGCGGTCGCCGGTGACCAGATGGTGGTGCCACACTCCCACGGCGATGTAGGCGGTGAAGTTGCTGTCGACGTCCTCGCCGTCGGCCACTCCCCGATCGAACCGGACCGGCAACGACCCGTCGGGCCGCTGCGTGTCCCGGAGCCAGTGGAAAGCGGCATCCGCTTCGTCGCGCAAGCCCGTCACGGTCAGCGCCATCGCCGACTCGACGTGATCCCACGGATCGGTGTGGCCGCCCGGAAACCACGGAATCGCGCCGGAAGACTCCTGCATCCGGGCGATGGCCCGCCCGGTCGCGAGGCACTGTTCCTGGGACAGCACCCCCGGCACGGAGGGAATCATCGGCAGGCGGGTATCACTGGGCGGCACCGGAAGCACCCGGTTTGCGGAGGTAGAACACCACGCTCTTGCCGATGACCGGGTCGAGCAACTTCTCGGCGGTCCTCGTGATCCACGGACCTTTCATCAGGTCCCACACCAGCATCCGGTGGTACGCCTTCGTCAGCGGGTTGTCGTTGTTGTCGACGCCCACAGCGCATTTGAGCCACCAGTACGGAGCGTGCAGGGCATGAGCGTGCCCGGTTCCCGACACCTTCAGACCGGCGGCAGTGAGCTTCGCCGCGAGTTCGTCTGCCTTGTAGATGCGCACGTGTCCGCCCTCGACTTCGTGGTACGCGTCGGACAGCGCCCAGCACACCTTCTCGGGGAACCAGCGCGGCACCGTCACCGCGGCGACGCCGCCCGGCTTGAGCACCCGCACGAGCTCGGCGATGGCGCGTTCGTCCTCGGGCACGTGCTCGAGGACCTCCGAGATCAGAACGATGTCGAACGACGCGTCCTCGTACGGCAGTGCGAGCGCGTCACCGACCTCGGCGCGGGCGAGAGTTCCCTCGGGGACCTGGCCCTCGAGTTCCATGGCAACGAACATGTCGGCAACCGCCTTCATGTCGTCGGCACTGCGATCGAACGCCACCACATCCACGCCGCGTCGATACAACTCGAAGGAGTGCCGGCCGGCGCCTGCTCCGATATCGATGGCGCGTTGCCCGGGCTCGATCCCCAGCCGGTCGAAGTCGACGGTCAACATCAGTTGGTCCTTCCTTCACGTGCGGCGATCGCCTGCTCGTACACGCTCGCGGTCTGTGCAGCCACCGCGGCCCAGCTGTACCGGTCGAGCACTCTCGCGCGGGCCTTCGCTCCGAGCTGCTCCCGTGCGCCGGGATCGTCGAACAGTCCGGCCAGCGCTCCCGCCAGTTGTGCTGCGTCTCCGGGCTCCACGAGGACGCCCGCGTCACCCACCACCTCGGGGATCGCTCCGGCGCGACTCGCCACCAGCGGTGTGCCACACGACATCGCTTCCACTGCCGGCAGCGAAAAGCCCTCGTAGAGCGAGGGAACCGCCGCGACTTCCGCAGATGCCAGCAGTGCCGCCAGCTCGGCGTCCTCGATTCCCGAGACCGTGCGCACCACGTCACCGATGGCAAGGGCGTCGATGAGCCGCTCGGTGGCCCCTCCCGGGGCCAGTTTCGAGACGAGGACGAGTTCGACCTCGCGCTCGGTTCGCAGTTTCGCGACGGCCTCGAGCAGCGTCGGCACTCCCTTGAGCGGAGCGTCGGCGCTCGCGACACACACGATCCTGCCCGCGACCCGGGGCGTCGACGGCGGTGCGAACAGTTCCGTGTTCACGCCGAGCGGGATCGTGTGGATCCGATCCGCCTCGATCCCGAACGCCGCACGGATGTCGTCGGCCGAGTTCGCCGACACCGTCAGCAGGGAGCCGATCTTCCGGGCCACCCGCTCCTGCATGCGGAGAAAGCCGTACCAGCGGCGCAAGGTGAGCTTCCGGCGCCAACTGCTCGCCGACGCAAGATCGAGTTCGCGATCGCGGGTGATCGGATGGTGGATCGTCGCGACGAGCGGGAACTGCTCGGCGATCTTCAACAGCCCCGATCCGAGCGACTGGTTGTCGTGTACGACGTCGAAGTCGCCGAGCCGGGTGCGCAGAAGCCGGGCAGCACGCAGGCCGAACGTCCGGGGTTCCGGGAAGCCCGCCGTCCACATCGTCGCGACCTCGAGGACATCGATGAGATCGCGGTACTCACCGGGACGGGGCGTACGGAACGGATCGTCGTCGCGATAGAGGTCGAGACTGGGGACCTTGGTGAGAGTCACCCCCGGATCGAGTTCCGGATAGGGCTGACCGGAAAACACCTCCACCGTGTGACCCTGCGCGACGAGTTCGCGGCTGAGATGCCGCACGTAGACCCCTTGGCCCCCACAGTGCGGCTTGCTCCGGTACGACAACAGAGCTATGCGCACATTCCACCTCGGGTTGGTTCGAACGGACGTGGACCGGACGGACACCTGGCCGTCGGGCCGCGTAGAGCACCCTAGAACAAGTTCCGTCGTGTCACGATAGCGGCACGAACCGGATCGGACCGTCCGGCGGTATGCGAGTGGGACGGACGACGACAAGGCGAAGGCCCGGTATCCGTAGATACCGGGCCTTCGCCTGATGCGACCCTGACGGGACTCGAACCCGCGACCTCCGCCGTGACAGGGCGGCGCGCTAACCAACTGCGCTACAGGGCCATGAAAGAACCCCAACGGGGTTCCCATAGCAGGACCCACCGCACGCGGTGGGTCCTCGATATGTAATTGAGCGGTTGTTTGCCGGACAACCTCTGTGGCCAGGGCCGGGATCGAACCGGCGACCTTCCGCTTTTCAGGCGGACGCTCGTACCAACTGAGCTACCTGGCCGGACGGCACCCGAACCGAATGCCAATCGCTTGCGTTGAGCGACCCTGACGGGACTCGAACCCGCGACCTCCGCCGTGACAGGGCGGCGCGCTAACCAACTGCGCCACAGGGCCATACATATTCAGTTCTTTCACCAAAGTACTGCACACTTCGACAGAATCGAAGCGTACCCCCTACGGGATTCGAACCCGCGCTACCGCCTTGAAAGGGCGGCGTCCTAGGCCGCTAGACGAAGGGGGCCCGATCGGATCTCTCCGAACCGCACCCTCAACGGGTTTTGCGTTTCCGTTGGGAGCTTGGACAGCTTATGCCACGGCATTCGAGAATCACAAATCGCCAGGTCACGCCACTATTCGGTGTTCGGACGGGCACTCGGCCAGCCACGCTCGCGCCACCGCGCGAGCCAGTCCTCGGACGCTGTCGCTTCCAGGGGAATCTCGAGGCAGCTCTCGAACCGTGAGCGCACATCCACACCCGGCGCGGTGAGGTCGGCGAGATAGCGCTGGCCGGCGAGCGACGAACCGACGGCGCCGACGAACCGCCGCAGATCCACGCCGGGCCGGAACAGCCCGAGGTCCTCGGCCTCCTCCGCCAGCCGGTAGCCGGCATGCCCCCACACGGAGGTTCCGCGCAACTGCGCCTCGTCGACGAACTCCGGGTCGATGACGAGACGGAACTCGGCCGCGATGATGACATCGTTGTGGAGCGCCTCTCCCAAATCGCAGATCATCCCGTGGAGCCGCTCGAAGGGATCGAGCTCGGAAAAGCCGACCCACCTGTCGACGATGGCGCGGTAATGGTCGAGCCCCTCCTCGAGTACCGCGCGCGCAAGGTCTTCCTTCGACTTGAAGTGGAAGTACATCGCGCCCTTGGTGGCGCCCGAGTGCTCGAGGATCAGATTGATCGACGCCGCGGCAAATCCCCTCTTGGCGAATTCGGCGGCCGCCGATTCGACGATCGCGGCCCGAGTACGCCGGGCACGCTCCTGCTGAAGTGGCATGGGGAATACAGCCTTCCGAGTACCGGTCAATTCCCCCCTTCACCCAACTTTAGACTGCTCCGGCACGTCAGGGGGCAGGTAGCCGGAGCGGGAGCACCCGTTCTCGCGGGACGGCCCGGGACGGCTTTCCGGCACTGCGCCCGAGAACACACCGGGTGGTATTCTTTTTCCGGCTCGGGTGCGAAGCAGGGGGTGAGCACCCGAGCCGTTCTGCTCTCACCGGGTCCCGCGCACCACGGGAGGGTGTCGAAACCGGAGCCGAGCGTCCGATACCATCGAGACGCTCGATGTGGTTACATTGTGCGCCCACGCCCCTATAGCTCAGTTGGTAGAGCTACGGACTTTTAATCCGCAGGTCGTAGGTTCGAGCCCTACTGGGGGCACCACGCGCGACCCGGCGTTCGTTTCCGAACGCCGGGTCGTTTCGTTTTTCGTGGCGCCCGGAGCCGGAACAGCGTGCCCGTAACAAAAATCACGACGAAACGGATCAACGAGACATGAGACTTCGCGCTCTCGCGCTCGCACCTGCTCTGGTACTCCTTGCCGCATGCGGAGGAGGGGGCAACACAGCAGAGTCCGGGTCCCCCGCCGGTGCCGGGTCCGAGGTCGACTGGAACTACATCCGCGCACAGCACAGCGACACGCTGGCGAACATCTCGTGCCTCAGCGATGCGACGTCGTCCGCTGTGGACTGCAACCGGGAGCGCTCCGAAAGCCTCGCCTCGCTACGCGCGGACGTCGAACGACTCCCCGACGGTGCGTCGAAGAGCGACATGCTCCGCAGCATCGGCCACTGGGACGAGAAATACGCCGAGTACACCGCGAAGGAATGCGTCGGCACCGTCGACACGACCCGGCTCCCGTGTGCGCTCGACGAGAGCCTTCTCAACGTGAACATGCTGAGCATCGCGTCCGCCGCGAAGAACTCGGCAGGCTGATCGGATACGGGGCGATCAACTCCCGGATCGGTGAGCGCCCGGGGGTACGTCGTCCGGGCCGGTCCCCAGTTCCTGGGCAGCCCGGCGCCGCTCTTCTTCACGCTTTTCCTCGAGCCGCTGCCGCTCGAGATTCTCGCGCACGCGGTTGAGGTCGCGCCCCCGCTTGCGGTAGCGGTTGACGGCGACGAAAAAGATCACGCACGCCAGGGCCCCGACGATCGCGCCCACCAGTGACGCGCCCCGGAACCCCGGCGCATCGACATCGAGGATCCGCTCACCGGCGTGTGCGGCGTTGCTGCCACCGAGCACGATGCTCAGGGTCATGAGGTTGGGGAGCGCGATGACCAGCGCCGCCACGGCGAGCAGGATCTGTAGGACCCGGTGGTGCTTCCATCGTCGGACCTGCCAGATGCAGGCGAACAGGATGAGCGGGATCGCGGTACAGAGAAGACCGAAAGACAGCCCCCACAGAATGCCGCGGGCGAATCCACCCTCCGCGAGGCCGGCGATCCGTTGCGCCCACCATCTCGGGACGAATGCGGCGAGCACGAAATACGCAATGACGAGCACGGCCAGCGTGACGACGACGACGAGCGTCTTCTTCGCCCACGGAGGCAAACCCTGCCGTGTCTCCTCCGACCGAATACTTGCGTCCGACATCGTGCGGCCCTCCCTGGGTCCTCGGTAGACGCGCCTCAGCCTACGGACCGGTCCGAGTCGTCGAACGTGAATCGGTCCGCCTGCGTTTCTATCCGGTGACCGAACGCTTCTTTGGATACGGTGAGTCCGCAAAACGAATTGTCTCGGTTCGTTTTCGTTTCAGGGGGGAACATGCGCAGTTTCGTGGACCTGGGCCTGTTTCTGGCCGCAGTCGCACTGGGTATCGGGGCGGTGCTGCCCGTCGTCGGAGGTGTACGCCCCACCCAGATCCCGTTGTCGGGATTGCGTGACGGGTTCGCGAGCGCGGATCTCGCCGGCATCGCTTCGCCCGGCTTGCCCCTCCACGAATCTCTCGCGGTGCCACTGGCTGTCGCGGCCGTCCTGCTCCTCCTCGCGGCCTTGTTCGACTCCGTGATCACCGGATGGGTCGGAACGCTTCTGGGGATCGTCACGGCAGTCGCGTTCTGGGCGCAGATCTTCTCCGCGCACGGTGACTACGTGCAGGAGAACCGCCGGACCGCGCTCACCAACCAGAACGGCACGGTGTTGTTGCTGAGCGGCATCCTCGTGGCGTTGCTGTGCTGCCTGGTCGCGCTTCGTCGACCCCCCGGTGGCGCCGACTCGTTCGATTGACAGGTTGCCTGCCGGATCGGCACCACCCGGCGGCCGGGCTCTCCCTGCGGTGCGGTTCGTAACGGCGGCAGTCGCTAATCTCGGCCGCACGGGCGGCCGCGACGGGACGCCCATGACCAGGCAGGTGCTCATGGCAAGTCTCGACGAACTCCTCTCCCAGATCCCCCTCGACCGTGTGGCCGAGCGCCTCGGCGTCGACCGGCAGACCGCGGAGACCGCGGTGCGGGCGGCGCTGCCCACCCTCGTCGGTGGACTCGGTGCCAATGCACGCGATCCGGAGGGAGCGGCCTCGCTGATGTCGGCACTCGACGAACACTCCGGTTCGGGTGTTCTCGACGGCGGGGTGAACGTGGACGAGGTCGACGCCGCAGACGGCAGCAAGATCGTCTCCAACGTGTTCGGGGAGAAGAAGGAACAGGTGATCAGCACCCTGGGTGCGGTCAACGGATCCGGCGGGAACGACCTGATTGCCAAGCTTCTCCCGATCCTCGCGCCCATCGTGCTCTCCTACCTCGCAAAGCAGATCACCGGCAACGGCGCCACCACGGCCGGCGACGCTCGGCCGAGCGGTGGGATCGGCGACATCCTCGGAGGTCTGCTCGAAGGCGCGGCCGGTCGTTCCGGTGCGGGTGGCGGCGGCATCGGGGACGTTCTCGGCAGCGTGCTCGGGGGCAACTCCGGCGGCGGTCTCGGCGGGATTCTCGGTGGTCTTCTCGGCGGCGGCAAGCGCTGAGCCGGGACACCGACGACGACGCCGGCGCCCTGTCGGCGTCGTCGCCCGTTTCGACCGCTGCCCCGCCGTGTCGGGGGCGGCCTCCGGCCGTAGACCGGATCCGGCCTGTACGGTGACCGGCGAACGATTGTGATCGGGGACACGGATAAGACCTGATCACGGCAGCATGTTGTACCGCGTGACAGCGCAGTACGACATTTACCTACGGTTCCGTAGGCTGACAGAGTTCATGCGACACCACACGGAGGGTACGAAGGTATGACGCGAGTCCTGACACAGTTGGAGTTGCTACGCGAGCTGGAGCCCGTTGCCGAAGCGAACGTCGACCGTCACCTGTCGATGGCGAAGGACTGGCATCCTCACGACTACGTCCCGTGGGACGAAGGACGCAACTTCGCTGCGATGGGCGGAGTCGACTGGGAGCCCGAGCAGTCACAGCTCGGCGAGGTCGCCAAGGCGGCGATGATCACCAATCTCCTCACCGAGGACAACCTGCCCTCGTACCACCGCGAGATCGCGGAGGCGTTCTCCCGGGACGGCGCGTGGGGTACCTGGGTGGGCCGCTGGACCGCCGAGGAGAACCGCCACGGCATCGTGATGCGCGACTACCTCGTCGTCACCCGCGGTGTCGACCCGGTGGCACTCGAGAATGCGCGCATGGAGCACATGACCAACGGCTTCGGTTCCCCGAACGAGACGGGAATGCTCCATTCGGTCGCGTACGTGACGTTCCAGGAACTCGCGACGCGCGTGTCGCACCGCAACACAGGTCTGGCCTGCAACGACTCCGTGGCCGACAAGATGCTGCAGCGGATCGCCGCCGACGAGAACCTGCACATGATCTTCTACCGCAACATCTGCGACGCCGCGCTCGACGTCGCGCCCGTGCAGGCACTGGAGGCGATCGTTCACGTTCTCCGCACCTTCGAGATGCCCGGAGCGGGGATGCCCAATTTCCGCCGCAACGGAGTGCTCATGGCGAAGCACGGCATCTACGACCTGCGTCAGCACCTCGACGACGTGGTGATGCCGGTGCTGCGCAAGTGGCGGATCTTCGAACGCGATTTCGGAGCCGGTGGCGCCCAGCTCATCGACGAACTGGGGACCTACCTCGAAGAACTCGAGCGCCAGGCCGTGAAGTTCGAGGACATGCGCGACCGGTCGCTCGCACGCGAAGCAGCCAAACTGGAACGCGCGGGCGCCCTGTCCTGACCCCGGACCGAGGTTCGTCCCGGCAGATTCGGGGCCTACGTCGGTAAACGGTTATCCTGTGCCCGGTACCGCTCTCGGTACCGGGCACAGTCGTCTCCCCGGCGAGGTACCGCGGGAGTTCGCAGTCTTGTTGAAACACAACGCTTTCAGAGGTTCTTTATGTCACCCCTTCGCATCGGCTCGCTCGAACTGAACAGCCCGGTCGTGCTGGCGCCGATGGCGGGAGTGACGAACGTCGCATTTCGCACTCTGTGCCGCGAACTCGAACTCGAACGAGCCGGAAGCACCTCCGGGCTCTACGTGTGCGAGATGGTCACCGCCCGCGCTCTGGTCGAGCGACATCCCGTCACCATGCACATGACGACGTTCGGCCCCACCGAAACCCCGCGTTCACTCCAGCTGTACACCGTCGATCCCGACACCACGTACGCGGCGGCGAAGATGATCGTCGACGAGAACATGGCCGATCACATCGACATGAACTTCGGCTGCCCGGTGCCCAAGGTCACCCGGAAGGGCGGCGGGTCTGCCCTTCCGTACAAGCGCCGACTGTTCGGGCAGATCGTGGCCGCTGCGGTGCGGGCCACCGAGGGCACCGATATCCCGGTGACGGTGAAGTTCCGGGTCGGCATCGACGACGAGCACCACACCCACCTCGACGCCGGGCGCATCGCCGCCGACGAGGGCGCGGCCGCTGTGGCACTTCACGCCCGGACCGCCGCGCAGCGGTACTCGGGCGCTGCGGACTGGAACGAGATCGCCCGGCTCAAAGAGCACGTCACCACCGTCCCGGTTCTCGGCAACGGCGACATCTTCGACGCGGGGGATGCGGAGAAGATGATGACCCAGACCGGGTGCGACGGCGTGGTCGTCGGTCGCGGCTGCCTGGGCCGCCCGTGGCTCTTCGCAGAACTCAGCGCCGCGCTCAACGGCCAGGAGATCCCCACTCCGCCGTCCCTGGGAGAAGTGACGCAGATCATGCGGCGCCACGCCGAGCTGCTCGCCGACCATCACGGCGAAGACCGCGGCACTCGCGAACTCCGCAAGCACATCGCGTGGTACCTGCGCGGCTTCCCCGCCGGGTCCGAAGTCCGCAGCGGTCTCGCGCGGGTGTCTTCGCTCGCCGAACTCGATGATCTGCTCGGAAAACTCGACGCCGACGTGCCGTTTCCCGCGGATGCGGAGGGCCCCCGTGGGCGTCAGGGTTCACCGAGCAGCGTCGCACTGCCCGAGGGCTGGCTCGACGATCCTGAGGACACCTGCGTCCCGGTAGGTGCCGACATCATGCACTCGGGCGGGTAGGAGTCCTTACCCTTCCCGTCGTGTGCGCGTCCACATGAGGGGTCCGTCACCGGCCGCGTGTACCGCTTCGGTAACAGACGGTCAGTATCATGGCGGGATCATTGCGCACCGCCCCCTGTCGGGCGGTGCGCGCGAATGCGGTCGACCCGCGGAGAGGCAAGGCACCGGTGGACGAAGGGCACGACTCGGGCCTGCCCGACAATCGCGCTCCTTGGGAACGTCCGATAGCCGACCCCACCTTCCGTGAGGCTCCGTCCGGGCATCGCCGCCGCAGTCGTGCCCGCCGCGCCGACATCCCGGCCGACGGTGCGCGTGCCGGTGGCGCTCATTCGGAGGATGCCCGTTCCAGAGGTGCGCATTCCGCGGAGGCGCACTCCGAGGGTGACCACGCGGCAAGCCGCCGTGATTCCGGCCGGAACCGCCGCGCCGCGGACGCCGGCGACCCGGAGCGGCTCACCGTCGCGGACCTCGTCGACAAGGTGTCGCGCCGAGACGGGTCACCTCCCCCAACGCCGACGCCCACGCCCCCGGTCACGCCCCCGGTCACGGCGTCGTCCTCACTGCCTCCCGCACATCCGCGCAACGGTCTTCCCGCGAGTCCGCCCGGCCGGCCGGTTCCTCCGCCGCCCGCGGGCCGGCCCCTTCCCGCATCGCCTCCCCCCGTACCACCCACCGCAGCACCCCCTGCCGCACCACCGCCTCCACCGGTGCGAACACCGCAGCCCGGCCCCCCGCGGCCACCTGTCGCCTCGCCACCGCCCGTCGCCCCGCCACCGCCTGTCGCCCCACCGCGGCCGCCCGTGGTACCGCCACCCCGTGCGGCCGTTCCCCCGCCCGGCCCCCCTCCGCCCCGGCGCGCACCCCGGCCTCCCGTCGGGGACAGTCCGACCGAGTTGATCGCGCCGGTCGACGACGACTTCGAGGCCGAGCCCCCTGTCGACGACGACCTGCACGACGAGCCTGTCCACACCCGGACGGTCCGGGCGCACGCGGCACCGAAAGAGGTCGGAACAGACGGACTGACCCGCCTCGAGTCGAGCAAGCGACGGAAGGATCGCAGGCTGCGCGTCGCGGCCCGGTCCGCGGTCGCGTTCTTCTCGGTCCTCGCACTCCTCGGCACCGGATCGGTGTGGACATACGTGAAGTCGACGGAAGCGGGTTTCTCGCAGATCGCGGCGCTCGACACGGAGTCCGCCGACATCGTCGACGCGGCCGGGCAGACCGGCGACGAGACCTATCTCATCGTCGGCACCGACACCCGTGCCGGAGCCAGCGGCGCGGTCGGAGCCGGCACCACCGAGGACGCGGAGGGAGCCCGCGCCGACACCGTGATCCTCGTCAACATCCCGGCGGACCGCAGCCGTGTCGTCGCGGTGTCGTTCCCCCGCGATCTCGATGTGGAACGCCCGGTGTGCCGGGGCTGGGACAGCTCGACCGGCGACTACAGCTCGGATACCTTCCCCGCGGCGGACGGCGACAAGCTCAACGCCACGTATGCCCTCGGTGGGCCGAAATGCCTGGTCAAGGTCATCCAGAAGATGTCCGGGTTGAAGATCGGCCACTTCGTCGGCATCGACTTCGCCGGGTTCGAAGCCATGGTCGACAAGGTCGGCGGGGTAGAGGTATGTACCACCACGCCACTCGAGGACGGGGAACTCGGCACCATTCTGGACTCGCCCGGCACGCACACCCTGAGCGGCCACAAGGCACTCGATTATGTCCGGGCGCGCTACGTCTTCACCGAAGGCAACGGCGACTACGGCCGGATCACCCGGCAGCAGAAATTCCTGTCGTCGCTGCTGCGCTCGGCCCTGTCGAACAAGGTCCTCCTCGATCCGGGCAAACTCAACGGGTTCATCAGCGCGTTCACCAGCGCGACGTTCGTCGAGAACGTCAACACCGAATCGTTGGTCAAGCTGGGCCGCTCACTGCAGAACGTCGACGCCGGAGCCGTCACCTTCCTGACCGTGCCCACCGCGGGAACGAACGACTGGGGGAACGAAATCCCCCGGCTCGACGACATCGAGTCGATCTTCACCGCGATCATCGACGATCTCCCCCTCCCCGGTGAACGGCGCGAGGAACCTCAGGACGACGCCGGTGCCCCACCACCGGAGCCGGCTCCGACTGCTCCCGCTCAGATCGCGGTCGACCCGGGCGCGGTGAGCGTGCAGGTCTCCAACGCGTCCGGTGAGTCCGGCCTGGCAGCCCGGATCGCCGAAACCGTCGGGGCGTACGGCTTCCCCGTCTACGAGGTCGGCAACTACTCGGGCACGAGCGCCAAGACGGTGATCCGCTTCGCGGCGGGCCAGGAGGCCGAGGCGATGACCGTCGCCACGGCGTTCCCGGGCGCTGTGCTGCAGGAGGCACCCGCATCCGCCCAGCTCGGTTCGATCGTCGAGATCGTGCTCGGCACCGGGTTCGACGGCACGGTCGTCGCCCCCACTCCTGCGGGAAGCCGGCTCGAGCCGGTGAAGATCGAAGCGCCCTCCAGCAAGGATTCGATCGAACTCCCGCCCGATCTGTCGATCACCAACGCAGGGGACGATCTCTGCGGGTGACGCCGCTCCTGCCCACTCGTTCACCCGGGGTTCACCCGATGCTCGTGACCTGTACTTTTCCGCACCGTAGGGTGTGCCATTATGCGCGTCGTCTACAACGTACAAATGAGCGAACTCGGTGACCTCCTCGGAGAGATGGCCGGACTCGCCGGACTTGCAATGGAGCGGTCCACCGAAGCCCTACTCACCGCCGATCTCGGCCTCGCCGAGCAGGTGATCGAGGAGCACGACAAGATCACCGACCTCGCCGTGGTGTGTGAGGAGAAGGCGTTCCAGCTCCTCGCCCTCCAGGGGCCGGTCGCGGGCGATCTCCGAGCGGTGGTCAGCGGTATCCAGATCGTCGCCGACATCGATCGCATGGGCGCACTCGCCCTGCACATCGCGAAGGCGACCCGCCGGCGTCATCCGAACCACGTGCTTCCCGACGAGGTCAAGGGATACTTCGCCGAGATGGGCCGCATCGCGGTAGCCCTCGGCGGGGCCACCCGCGAAATCCTCGAAACCCGCGACCCGGAGCGCGCGTTGCGTCTCCATCACGAAGACGAAGCGATGGACGATCTGCACCGCCATCTCTTCAAGGTCCTCATGGACCCGGAGTGGAAGCACGGCGTCGCCGCGGCCGTCGACGTCACCCTGCTCGGTCGCTTCTACGAGCGCTTCGCGGACCACGCGGTGGAGGTCGGCCGGCGCGTGATCTTCCTGGTCACCGGCAAGCTCCCCACGGAAGAAGACATCCGCGAACTGGGCAACAAAGTCGACAAACTGACGGTGTACCCCACCGAATCCTGATTCGTCCGAGACACGTGAAGGCCCCGGCGGGATGTTCCCGCCGGGGCCTTCGCGTGTGACACACCAGGTGCCGGGTCAGCCGAAACGACCCGAGATGTAGTCCTCGGTGGCCTTCTGGGTCGGGTTGGAGAAGATCTTCTCGGTGTCGTCGATCTCGACGAGCCGACCCGGACGACCGGTCGCCTCCAGGTTGAAGAAGGCGGTCTGATCGCTCACGCGCGCAGCCTGCTGCATGTTGTGGGTGACGATGACGATCGTGAAGTCCTGCTTGAGTTCGGCGATCAGATCCTCGATGGCGAGGGTCGAGATCGGGTCGAGCGCGGAGCAGGGCTCGTCCATGAGCAGCACGTCGGGCTGAACCGCGATCGCACGCGCGATGCACAGTCGCTGCTGCTGGCCACCGGAGAGACCGCCGCCGGGCTTGTCGAGGCGGTCCTTGACCTCGTTCCACAGGTTCGCGCCGCGCAGCGACTTCTCGGCAACCTCGTCGAGCGTCTTCTTGTCGCGTGCGCCCTGCAACTTCAGGCCGGCGACCACGTTGTCCCGGATGGACATGGTGGGAAACGGGTTCGGGCGCTGGAACACCATGCCGATGGTCTTACGCACGCCCACCGGATCTACGTCGGCGCCGTAGATGTCTTCACCGTCGAGCAGCACGGATCCCTCGACGCGGGCGCCGGGAGTGACCTCGTGCATCCGGTTGAGCGAGCGCAGAACGGTGGACTTGCCACAGCCCGACGGCCCGATGAACGCGGTGACGCTCCGCGGCGGCACGGAAAGGGTCACGTCGGCAACGGCGTGGAACTTTCCGTAGAAGATGTTGACGTCCTTGAGATCCAGACGCTTGGCCATTACAGGCTCCCTACTGGTGTATCGATGTCGTGAGAGAAGGTCATGCGGCGGCTACTTCCTCGAGCCGACCTGCGAGTAATGGCTGATCACCTTGGCCGCGACGTTCAGCACCGCGATCACAAGAATCAGTGTGAGGGCGGCGCCCCAGATGCGCTGCGAACCGGCGGCAGTCGGGTTGTTCATTTCGGCGACCATGACGCCGGGGAGCGAACCCTGCTCACCGCCGAACAGGTCGAAATTGATGAACGGCGCGTACCCGACGAGGATCAGCAGCGGCGCGGTTTCGCCCATGACCCGGGCGAGAGCGAGCATGATGCCCGTGATGATTCCGGCCATCGACGTGGGAAGGACGATCCTGACGATGGTCTTCCACTTGGGCACACCCAGCGCGTAGGAGGCTTCGCGGAGGTCCTGCGGCACGATCCGCAGCATCTCCTCGGTGCTGCGCACCACCACCGGCACCATCAGCAGCACGAGCGCGAGGGATACCGCGAAGCCCGACTTGGGCATTCCGAACGTGGACACCCACAGGGCGTAGATGAACAGCGCCGCGACGATCGACGGCACACCGCTGAGGATGTCGACCATGAAGGTCGTGATCTTCCCGAGCTTGGACCGGCCTGCGTACTCCACGAGGTAGATCGCGACGAACACGCCGAGCGGTATCGAGATGATCGCGCAGACGAGTCCCTGCAGCAGGGTGCCCACCAGCGCGTGATAGATGCCGCCGCCTGTCGAAGAGGCGGTCAGGCCGCTCAACGAGTGGGTGAACCACGTGGCCGACATCAGGGCCGGAAGGCCCTTGGCGACGACCGTGGCCAGCACCCAGACGAGCGGCACCAGCGCGACGAGTACCGACAGGGTCACCAGCACGGTGGCGCCGACGTCGGTGATGCGCCGGCGGGTGCTCACCTTCTGGAAGGTGGGTGCCTTGACGGGCGAGTCGAGGGTTGTCGTCGACATCGGTCAGTCCCTCTTTCCTGCGACCACCATGCGGGCCGCGGCGTTGACCAGGAAGGTCAGCACGAAGAGCACCAGGCCGGCAGCGATGTAGGCACCTGCCTGGATATCGTTGTTGAACTCGGCGTAGCCGAGAGCGATCTTCGACGCGATCGTGGCGCCGCCATCGAACAGGGACCACGAGAACCCGGCGGACGTCGTGCGCAGGATCAGGTAGAGCGCCATCGTCTCACCGAGTGCGCGGCCGAGACCGAGCATCGATCCGCTGACGTAGCCGGACTTGCCGAACGGGATGATGGTCGTCCGGACGACCTCCCAGCGGGTGGCTCCGAGCGCGAGCGCGGCCTCGATGTGCGCGACCGGCGTCTGGACGAACACCTCGCGGCTCACCGCCGCGATCGTCGGCAGGATCATCACTGCCAGGACGATCCCCGCGGTGAAGATCGTGCCACCGCCCGCGATCGAACCGCTGCCCGTGGCGAACAACGGGAACCAGCCGAACGTGGTGTTGAGCCACGAGGCGATCGGGCGCAGGAAGGGCGCGAGCACGAGCACCCCCCACAAGCCGTAGACGATCGACGGGACCGCGGCGAGAAGATCGATCACGTAGGCGAGCGGCTTCTTGAGGCGGCCCGGGCAGTAGGTGGTCAGGAAGATCGCGATACCGAGCGCGACAGGCATCGCGAGGGCGAGCGCGAAGAGCGAGACCAGCACCGTGACCTGGAACAGGTCGAGGACGCCGAAGGCCATGTCCTCGATGTCCTGCGTGATCCACTGGTCGCTCGTGAGGAAGTTGACGGTGTTGCGCTGCAGAGCGGGCACGGCACGCCACACCAGGAACACCGCGATCGCGCCGATGATCACCGAGATCAGGATCGCGGAGCCGGTGGCCAGCGAGCCGAAGATGCGGTCGCCCGGTCGCACGACAGTCTTGTGCGTGCGCTCCGAGGGTGGTGTGGTGCTGATCGTTGCCTCCGTAGTACCAGGGTGACCGCCCGTTCCTGACCGGGCCGGGTCGTCCGACTCCGTACGAGCCGTTTTCGTGGGCGCGTCAGTCATGTGCGCTCATATTCTCTCTGGGCGTGTTCGTCAGGAACGGGCGGTCCACCGATCTATTCGGACGCGATGGCGTCGATCGACTGGGTCAGACGCTCCTGGAAGGAGCTCGGCAGCGGCACGTAACCCTGTTCCCCGAGGCCGTCCTGACCCTCGTTGGCCGCCGAGAGAAGGAACGACTTCACAGCGGAAGCGGTGTCGGCGTCGTATCCGGCGGAGCAGACGATCTCGTACGTGGCGAGAACGAGCGGGTAGGTGCCCGGCTCGGTGCTCCCGAAGATCGAGGACAGGTCCAGCGTGAGATCACCTTCGACCGCGGGCGCGAACTCGGCGCCCTCGATTGCCTTGGCGGCGGACTCCTCGGTGAGTTCGACCGGGCCCGAGCCGTTGTCGATCCGCGCCATGCTCAGCCCGTTCTGATCCGCGAACGACTTCTCCACGTAGGTGATCGAGCCGGGGGAGCCGCTCACTGCCTGCGCGACGCCCGCTGAGCCCTTCGCGCCTTCACCGGTGCCACCGGTGAAGTCGGATCCCGCGCCGGTGGTCCATGCACCGTCGGACGCGACCTCGAGGTACTGCTGGAAGTTGTCCGTGGTGCCCGACGAGTCGGAGCGCACGATCGGCGTGATCGCGCTGTCGGGCAGGTCCACACCCTCGTTGAGTGCGGCGATGGCCGGATCGTTCCACGTGGTGATCGAGCCGTTGAAGATCTTGGCGGTGGTCGCGGCGTCGAGCACGAGGCCGTCGACTCCGTCGAGGTTGTATGCCAGCGCGACCGGGCCGAACACCAGCGGAAGGTTCCAGGCGGGGTTGCCGGCGCAGCGCTCGAGAGCCTGCTCGGCCTGCTCACCCTTGATCGCGGAATCGGACCCGGCGAAGTCGATCTGCCTGGCGGTGAACTGTGTGCGACCGTCACCCGAGCCCGTCGGGTTGTATGCGACGTTGACCGTTGTGCCCTTCTGCGAGCACACGGCGATGTAGGTGGCCACGAACTGGTCCATCGCATTCTTCTGTGCGGATGAGCCGGCAGCGGACAGGTTGGGTTTTCCCTCACAGGTGGCACTGGACGCGGACGCATCCACATCTATCGAACCCGAGTTGTCGTCGGTACCGCACGCGGTGAGCGTGAGAGCACCGACCGCCAATGCGCCCAGCAGGGCACCATTGCGCTTGAGGTTCACCTGTACTCCTCCGGAGTTCACGACCGCTGACCGAAGGCAGCGGAATCGAGGCGCGGGTGATCCCTGCGCCGGGCCGCCACAACGGACCCGTATGAAAAAACTAGGTGCTCACGGTTGACTGACGGACGACCCCGGGTGAACGGGGGATGAACAGACCGGATACACCTGGCAGCACTGTTGCCGCGGTCACGATCGGGCGTAGGCGACGTCCACGTGGAAACGCTCGAATCCCAGCTTGCCGTAGGTGTTGAGCGCCGCGGTGTTGTCACCTTCGACGTAGAGCAACACGGTGTGGAGCCCACGGTCGCGGAGGTGATGCAACCCCGCGAGTGTGAGCAGCCGTCCCAGGCCGCGACCCTGCGCGGACGGGTCGATGCCGACGACGTACACCTCTCCGAGGGCTTCCTCCCCGTCCGTGGCCGGATGCACCTTCGTCCAATGGAACCCCAGCAGGACATCGGGATCGGCGGCGTCGAACGCGAGGAACAACCCTTCGGGGTCGAACCACGACTCCGCGCGGCGCTCCGCGACGTCGACGTCCGTCCAGCGTCCTTGCTCGGGATGCCACTCGAAAGCCGCCGCGTTGACCCGGAGCAGTTCGGAGTCGTCGTTCGGCCCCTGGTAGGTGCGCAGCACGATCGAGTCCGGTACCGCGACGGCGGGTAGTTCGGGGACGTCGAGGGGGCGGCGGAGCTGGAGCAGTTCACGAACGCCGGTCAATCCCAGCCGGTGTGCCACAGCGCGCGCTGCCGGAAGGTCACCGTGTGCCCAGACCCGGGCGCCGTCGCCGCCGGCCGTCAGCGCGGCGTCGACCAGTTCACCGCCGAGTCCCTGCCCCCGATGGGCGGGGTCGACGACCACTTCGGCCATGGCGGGATGGTCCTCGTGCGCGGGTACGAGGTTCGCGTAGCCGACGACGGTGTCGTCGACCGTCCTGATCAGGTGTCTGGCGTCGCTGTCGCGGGTGAGGGAGTGGATCACCTGCTCCGAGACCGGCGCGGTGCCGTCGGCAGCGCCCGCTCGGGCGATGACGTCGCGCACCCCCTGCGCCTGTTCGGACGACGGAAGACCGGTGAACTCGGACGCAATGCTCATTCGGCGAATTCTGCCTCGGACTCCTCGAGTTCCGGGGCGATACCCCCTGCTTTGTTCCGGGAGGACGGCCGGACAGCCTTGTAGCCGACGTTGCGGACGGTCCCGATCAGGGATTCGTATTCGGGGCCGAGCTTCGCTCGCAGGCGCCGGACGTGCACGTCGACAGTGCGGGTGCCACCGAAGAAGTCGTAACCCCACACCTCCTGCAGAAGCTGTGCACGGGTGAACACCCGGCCGGCGTGCTGGGCGAGGTACTTGAGGAGTTCGAACTCCTTGTACGTCAGGTCGAGGGGACGACCACGCAACCGGGCGGTGTAGGTGCCTTCGTCGATCGACAGTTCACCGAGGGTGATCTTGCCCGAACTCTCCGCGCTGACGAGGCCGCCTGCACGTCCGACGAGAAGGCGCAACCGCGCATCCAGTTCGGCCGGGCCGGTGGTCGTGAGCAGGATGTCGTCGAGGCCCCACTCGGGATTCACGGCAACCAGGCCGCCTTCGGTGAGCACCGCGATAACCGGGATAGCCGACCCTGTACTGCCGAGCAGACGACACAGTCCTCGTGCTGCCGCGAGATCGCTGCGCGCATCGACGATCGCTATGTCGGCAGAACTGGCCTCGAGCAGCGACGATACTTCCGTCGGAGCCGGTCGGACCGAGTGCGCCAGCAGCGCCAGCGACGGCAGGACCGCGTCCGGGTTCGGGTCGGAGGTCAGAAGGAGAAGCTCCACTGGGCCTCCAGTTCCTCGCGCTACCAGCGCGGATCGGGTGCGTAAACGACGTGCTACAGATTAGCGCTCTGTTTGTTACCGGCATGTAAGCACGACGTCGCAGAAGATCGATTCCCACATTTCGGACACGCTGCTCGCATCCGCGGCACGGTGCCCGCGGCCGCGTCGGCCACAATGGGAGGCGTGCGCAAACTGATCTTCGGTCTCGTGGTCCTGCTCGGAGTCGCCGTTCTCACCGACTTCGGCGCGGCGGCGTGGTCCGAGTACCGCGTGTCTCGTGCACTGCGCGAGGGTGGCGTACTCCAGGCCGATCCCGCCGTCACCATTCACGGCTTCCCGTTCCTTCTCCAGGCCCGCAACGGGCATTACGAGAACGTGGAAATCGTGGCCGACGGAGTGCACACCGAGATGCTCGGGGACATCACCGTCGAAGCGAACCTCATCGGCGCCCATGCCGCCGCGGGCGAACTGCTCGACGGGTCGATCCGTACCGTGCCGGTGGACCTCCTGTTCGGCCGCGTCATGATCGACGCCACCGAACTCGGGCAGCTCTACAACATCCCTGACCTGCAGATTTCCGCCCCTCCGGAGAGCAAGTCCGACGGGACCGGCGGGTCGGGAGGATCCGGTCCGACCACTGCCGGCGGCGTCGTGCTCACCGGTACCGTGCCGGTCGGGCCGGAGCCCGCGACGGTGAGCGTGCAGGCCGACCTCGTGCTCGACGGGGACCGCGTGCACATCGTGGCGTCCGACCTGTACTTCGGCCGGGAGGGGCGCGCGGACTTCGCGGTGCCCGACGCGCTGAAGCCGGTCGTGCTCGGGTTGTTCACCACGACGATCGAGCCTCAGGATCTGCCCTTCGGCGTGAAGCCGACGTTCGTGGAGGCACGAGGATCGCGCATCGTCATCGAGGGCGAGGCGCACAACACCACGATCGATCTCACCGAGGTGCAGGCAGCCCCGTGATCGCACTCGTTGGCCTCGCGATCGTGATCGTCGCCACGCTCGGCGTCGGAGTGATGTTGCGCACACGCGAAGGCAAGATCCGCGCGAGCAGCCCGGAAGGCGCCGGATCTGACTACGTCGACCCTGCGCTCGCGGCGGTGGGGGTGGGCGGCGGCGTGCCCGTGATCCTGCACTTCTCCGCGCCGTGGTGCGGACCGTGCGCATCCGTCCGGCGCGTGATCGCCCGTGTCCTCGGCGACACGTCCGGAGAAGCACTCGACGTGGAACTCGACCTCGACGAAAACCCGCTTCCCGCCAGGCAGCTCGGGGTGATGTCGCTACCGACGACCTTCGTGTTCGACGCCGCCGGACGCGAGCGCTACCGGGTGTCCGGTGTACCGGAGGCCGCCGACCTCCGCGCGGCCCTCGCATCTCTGTAATACGCAGTGGTCCTATTTCCCCCGATCTTCGGTTAAACTCCTCGCGTGCACACACGCCAGGAGCTGATGCTCACCCGACGCCGCGCAGTCGACCTGTGCCGCCTCGGCGCGTGTTGTTGTACCTGCTCCTGACGCACGGCTGCTGAGTAGTCACCGCGGGCTCCTGTCCCCGCTCCGCAGTTGCTGACGTCTCCCCCGATGCGTTTCCCCGCGGTCGGTCGCCGTTCGGCGACCGAATCCCGCTCAGCTATCCCGGATCCCAGCAGGAGCACTCTCATGTCCGTTCCCGGTCCCACCCGTACCGGTTCGCAGGTCGACGTCCGCGGACCGCGTTTCGCAGCGTGGATCACCACCGCCGTCTTGGTCGTCGTACTGCTCGTCTCGACGGTCTCGAACACCGTTGCGGGCGTTGTGCTCGGGGTGCAGGCCCTCGTCTTCGCGATCGGCGCAGCGTTCGGTCCGCGGCGCAGCCCGTACGGCGCGCTGTTCGCAGGCCTGGTCGCACCACGATTGGGCGCACCTTCCGAGACCGAACCTGTTGCGCCACTGCGCTTTGCACAGTTCGTCGGCTTCGCATTCGCGGCTGTCGGCACCGTCGCGTTCGCGCTCGGCGCCGGAACCGTCGGAATCGTGGCCACCGGCTTCGCGCTGTTCGCCGCTCTCCTGAATGCCGCCTTCGGCTTCTGCCTCGGCTGCCAGATCTACCCACTGATCGCTCGGTTGCGTTCCGTCGCGGCCTAATCACCACCCGGCTTCAACAACCACACGCACCATCACCGAAAGGAATATCCATGGCTCGCTCCGACGTCCTGGTCTCCGCCGATTGGGCAGAGCAGAATCTCGATGCACCCAAGACCGTGTTCATCGAGGTCGACGAGGACACCAGCGCCTACGACGGCGGCCATATCGAAGGCGCCATCCGGCTGGACTGGCGCAAGGACCTGCAGGACGGCGTCCGCCGCGACTTCCTGAATCAGGAACAGTTCTCGGCGTTGCTGTCCGCCAAGGGCGTCGCCAACGACGACACCGTCGTGCTGTACGGCGGCAACAACAACTGGTTCGCCGCGTATGCCTACTGGTACTTCAAGCTGTACGGCCACCAGGACATCAAGCTCATCGACGGCGGTCGCAAGAAGTGGGAACTCGACGGCCGCCCGCTGTCGAAGGACGAAGTCACCCGGCCCGCAACCGAATACAAGGCACAGGCACCGGACACGTCGATCCGTGCCTTCCGCGACGAGGTGATCGACGCGATCGGTTCCAAGAATCTCGTCGACGTGCGTTCCCCCGACGAGTTCGCCGGCAAGATCCTCGCCCCGGCCCACCTGCCGCAGGAACAGGCACAGCAGCGTGGCCACGTCCCCGGCGCCGTCAACATCCCCTGGAGCACCACCGCCAACGAGGACGGCACCTTCAAGTCCGACGACGAACTCACCGCGCTGTACGCGGCGAAGGGCTTCGACGACAGCAAGGAAACCATCGCCTACTGCCGTATCGGCGAGCGCTCGAGCCACACCTGGTTCGTGTTGCAGGAGATCCTCGGCAAGAAGAACGTCAAGAACTACGACGGCAGCTGGGTCGAGTACGGCTCGCTCGTCGGCGCACCGATCGAGTTGGGAGCATAAATATGTGCGGAGCACCTGTTCAGAGCCAGAACCTGCCCGCGGGCGTGGACGTCGAGAAGGAAACGGTCATCACCGGCCGCGTCCTCAACGCCTCCGGTGAACCGGTCGGTGGCGCATTCGTGCGTCTGCTCGACGGCACCGGCGAGTTCACCGCCGAGGTCGTCGCCTCCGCCACCGGCGACTTCCGGTTCTTCGCCGCGCCCGGCGAGTGGACGGTGCGCGCACTGTCGAGTGCCGGAAACGGCACCTCGACGGTGAGCCCCAGCGCTCCGGGCGTCCACAACGTCGACGTCACGGTCGCGAAGTAGCACGCGGCAAAGACTGGAGCCACGGCTCCGGAACACAGGGCCTCGCCCCCGATCACCGGGAGCGAGGCCCTTTGTCGTGAAGCGAAGCCGGTGCAGTCTAGAATGACCCCGTGGTCATCTTCTTCGAACTCTTGCTGGTCCTTGCAGCGGTGCTCATCACCTGGTTCGCGCTGTACACCATCTACCGTCTGGTCTCCGACGGGTCATGACGGACCAGTCGGACGGCGGTACTCGGCGTAGCGGCGACGAGGCCATAGCGCAGGCCGCAGAGCGTGCGCGGGTCACCGCCGAGCTGAATATCCCCGTCCTGTCCGGTCTGCCCGGCGTCGACGACACCGCAAACCTGCGGCGCGGCGCCGATCTGAACCCTGCCCTGCTCGCGCTCCTTCCACTGGTGGGCGTGTGGCGCGGCGAGGGTGAGGCACACGACCCCGAAACCGCCACCGACTACCCGTTCGGTCAGCAGATCGTCGTCGCGCACAACGGCGGCGACTATCTCGTATGGGAAGCCCGCTCGTGGCGTCTCGACGAGAACGGCGACTACGTCGCCGAGGACCGTCGCGAAAGCGGATTCTGGCGCGTCGCCGGTACAGGCGGCCCCGACAGCGACGACCCCGAAACCCTCGAACTGCTGCTCACCCACAGTTCCGGTGTCGTCGAGTTGTACTACGGCACCGCCCTGACCCAGTCGTCGTGGGAACTCGCCACCGACGTGGTGATCCGGACCCGGTCCGGCGAAGTCGTGGGCGGCGCCAAGCGCCTGTACGGCATCGTCGAGGGCGGCGACCTCGCCTACGTCGAGGAACGCGTCACCCCCGACGGCGACATGCGGCCGCGCATGTCTGCGCGGCTCGCACGCCACGTCGGCTAACGAGCGTCCGACGACGAGTCGTCCCCCATGGCCGCTCGTACGGAGCCTGAACCGTTCGTCTCCCCCGGTGCCGGCCGGTGTACTACCGTGCCGTGTTCCGCTGCGTCGCTTCCTGCCTCGCCACGATCGTCACCGTCGTCCGGAATCGCCCTGGTCACGACCACGACCTCCGGCGCCGGACGGCTTGCCGCAGCCTCGAGGTCCTCGGCGGTCTTGACTTCGGTCCACTGCCGGGTGACGGGTTCGGGGAGTTCACCGAGATCCTCGCGGATACCGCGTACCAGGCTGTACATCATGACGAAGCCCATCACGAAGAAGGGCAGACCGACCACGGTGATCACCTGCTGTAGCGCGTCCAGTCCGTCCTTACCAGTCGCGACGAGCATGGTGGCAGCGACGAGGCCCATGATCACGGCCCAGAACAGCCGCTGATGCATGGGTGCCTTCCCTTCGGTGCCGCCGGACATCATGTCCAGGACCATGGCAGTCGAGTCCACCGAAGTGACGAAGAAGATCACCACCAGCAGGATCGCAATGCCCGACACCAGCCCTGTAAGCGGGAAGTTGCCGAGGAATTCGAACAGCGCACCGGGGATGTCGCCTGCGTCGACGACACGTTCGACAAGACCCCCGTCACCCTCGAGCTCGATGTGGAAGGAACCCATCCCGAAGATGCTGAACCAGATGACGGAGAAGAGCACCGGCAGAGCCAGCACCCCGGCGACGAATTCGCGGATTGTCCGGCCGCGCGAAATGCGCGCGATGAAGATGCCGACGAACGGCGACCAGGTGATGGTCCAGGCCCAGTAGAACACCGTCCAGGTGTTCTGCCAGCCGGAGTCGGCGAACGTGTCGTTCCAGAACGCGAGGTTCGGCAGGGTGTCGGCGTAGATGCCGACCGACTCGATCATCCCCTTGAGCAGGAACAGGCTGGGGCCGGTGACCAGGACGAAGATCAGAAGCATCACCGCGAGGCCGATGTTGAAGTTCGACAACCGCTTGATGCCCTTGTCGAGACCGAGAGCCACCGAGATGCCCGCCATGACAGTGACGAGGGCGATGAGCGCAATCTGGATGATGCCGGACTCCTCGAGTCCGAAGAGCTGGGCGAGGCCGGCGTTGATCTGGAGCGTACCGAGGCCGACGGACGTCGCGACGCCGAAGATCGTGCCGATGATCGCAACCACGTCGATCGTCTTGCCGATCGGACCATAGATCCGCCCGCCGAGCAGGGGCGCGAAGATCGAGCTGACACGGGGCGGGAGCTTGCGCTTGTAGATGAAGTAACCGAAGCACAGACCCGGCAGTGCGAAGATCGCCCACGTGTGGAATCCGAAGTGGTAGAGCGTGAAGCCCATTGCTTCACGCGCGGCCGCCTCGGATTCCGGCGCCACGTCCTGCTGTGGAGGATTCGCGAAATGGGAGATCGGTTCCGCAACGCTCCAGAACATCAGGATCGTGCCGATTCCCGCCGCGAAGAGCATCGAGAACCACGCGAGGGTGGAGTGCTCGGGACGCTCGTCGTCGCCGCCGAGCCGGACGCGTCCGTAGTGCGTCAGCGCAATGATCACCAGGAAGATCAGGAACGTCGTGACGCCCAGGATGTAGAACCATCCGAGGTTGGTCATGATCCAGCCCGACGCCGTGCTGAACACGTTGTCGACCGTGGTCGTGAAGGCAACCGTGAGGACGACGAACACCAGCGATATCAGCGCGGAGGTGAAGAAGACGCCTGGTGACGTGCGTAAACGGAGGGCGTCGTGGGCTTTTGTCAGGATCGGCACGTCACGGTCTACCCCGTTCGTAGCTCTCACTACACATGGGTCTCGTCACATACGGGATCTCGTTACCCGCGGGGTCGTGTCCACGGGGATCTCGTGCCTTCCCACCCAGCGGCCCCGAGACACGAACGACCCCCGAGTCGTCTCGGCGAGCCGGAGGAGATCCGGGACTCGACGAGCCCGGTGGGACGATCCGGGGACTCGGGGGTCGGGTGACTACCTGGTATTCGCCGGCCGCTCGCGGTCGGAGAACGCTGTCGTCGACGAGCGGCTAGCGGGCAGCCACCTCACATGTCCGAAGAAAACTCACTTTCAGACCACCTCCTTCCTCGTGTACCAGCGAAGGTACGCCCGGCTCACGCAGTCGGCAACGTATTTTTCTCGACGTGCATCACGACGTCGGCGGCGGTATCGGACGGCAGCTGGTGCGTCACCACCACCACGGTGCGTTCGGGGTCGACGAGACCCGCGTCCCGGTCGAGCAGGCGGCGTTGCAGACGGGCCGCGTCGTCGGCGTCGAGGTGCTCCCCCGGTTCGTCGAGCAGCAGGATCCGCGCGGGCGACAGCAGTGCCCTGGCCAGCAGCAGTCGCCTTCGCTGGCCGCCGGAGAGCGCCCTCGCGCCGGCTTCGAGCACGGTGTGCAGGCCCTCCGGTAGCCCTGCCACCCACGGTCCGAGCCCCACCGCCTCGAGCACGGAGTACGCCTCGCTCTCGTCGACGTCACCGCGCGCGACGCGCAGATTTTCGAGGACCGACGTGCCGAAGACGTGCGCGTCCTCGGCGAAGAATCCGACACGGTGGCGCAGCGCCGCGGGCTCGAGTTCTTCCAGGGGCACACCGTCGAGCGTCACGCTGCCCGAGACCGGGCTCAGCAACCCGGCCAGGGTCATCAACGTCGTGGTCTTGCCGCTGCCGCTCGTTCCCACCAGCGCGACGCGGGCACCGGGAGCCAGGTCGAGGGTCACAGGGTTCGTCGCGGAACCGCCGGGCCACCCGCTCCGCAGGTTGTCGGCGCGAAGCCGTCCCGGTCCGTCGACAGGGCGGTCGCCGTGCGGGACCGACCGGTCGGCGCGATCGAGCAGGTCGTTGATCCGCCGGGACGCGATCCGCGCCCGGACGAGGGTCTGCGCCGCCGCGGGCAGCACCGAGGTCGATTCGAACGCGGCGAGGGGCAGCAGGACGAGGACGCCCAGCGTCGTGGGGCTCATCGCGGCGGGACCGGACCCGAACACCGTGATACCGATCAGCAAGGCTCCGAGGACGCTCGCTCCGACCGCGAGGGGTGCGGCCGCGTCGGCGAACGCGGACGGGACGGCGGACCTGTCGGTGGCACGCACGGCCTCGACGCCCGACGCCCGAGCGCGCCGGGACGCGCGGTCGAGCTGGCCCGAGACCCGCAGTTCCGCCGCGTGATCGAGCACGGTCACGGCGTCGTGGGCGAACCGGTTACGAGCGTCGTCGCCGTCGGTCTCCGCTTGCGTTGCGGCCCGTGCCGACAGCCACGGCGCCAGCACGCCCGCGACGAGCAGCGCGACGGCGAGCACGGCTCCGGCGGCCGGAGAGATCACCGCGAGAACGATGACGGCGGCGGACGAGAGCACGGCGGAGACGGCGATGGGGACGAGTGCCCGGACGACGACGTCTCCCAGTGCATCGACATCGGCGCCGGTGCGTGCGAGGAGATCACCGCGCCGCAGGCCCGCCGACGCCGCGGGGTCACCGTCGGCGAGCCGCTGATAGAGACGGGACCGGGCCGACGTCATGCCGCGCAACGCGGTCTCGTGCGTGGCGAGTCGTTCGAGATAGCGGAACAGACCGCGCGCGACGCCCAGTGCGCGCACCGCGACGACGGCGACCGTGAGGTCCAGTACGGGCGGCATCTCCCAGGCTCTGATGATCAGCCAGGCCGACAGCCCCGACAACATGAGCGCACTACCCAGGGTCGCCACGCCCGCAAGAATCGCGAGCGCGACCCGCCGTGGTTCGAGTTCGAGCAGCGCCATCGCACGGCGCAGATCCGACGATGCGGTCATGATGCACCTCCCGGGCGGACCTCGACGATGCGGTCGGCGATGGCCAGCAGACTCGGGCGGTGCGCCACGATCACGACGGTGCGGCCGTCGCGGGCGAGTGCGGTCAGGGCGTCGAGCACGGTTGTCTCGGTGTCGGGGTCGAGGTGCGCGGTGGGTTCGTCGAGCAACAACACGGGCCGCGACGACGCGAGCGTGCGCGTGAGAGCGAGCCGCTGGCGCTGTCCCAGGGACAGTCCGCTGCCTCCGGACCCGACGACCGTCTCCCATCCCTGGGGAAGCTCCGCGAGTACCGAGTCGAAACCTGTTGTCGCGCAGACTGTACCGAGGTTCGGATCGGCAGGGTCGACGCCGGTGAGCCGGAGGTTGTCGGCGAGCGTTCCGGGCAGCAGCACGGGGTGCTGCGGGAGCCATGCCACCTCGTTCCACCATGCCTCGTCGCCGGCTACGGGCCGCCCGTCGACGGTGATGTCTCCCTCCGCCACCTCGGTGAGTCCGAGGAGGGCGAGCAGCGCGGTCGACTTCCCGGAGCCGTTCTCTCCGGTCAGTACGGTGACCTCACCGGGCCGGCACTCCGCATCGAGCCGGTAGGGAGCGAACCCGTCCCGGCCCGCAACGCTGACGTTCCGGAAGACGATCTCGCGCCCAGCGGCGGAGACAGGTTCACCCGCCACCGTGGCGCGGTGCTCCGTGCCCGCCGGCGCCGGTTCGTGCGCGGTGTGTTCGGGGGCGGTCCGTTCGGGAGCGACAGCCAGAATCGCAAATGCTCGATCCGCCGCGGCCGTGCCGTTCTCCGCGGCGTGGAACTTCGCTCCGACGGTGCGGAGCGGGAAGTACGCCTCCGGCGCGAGGATCAACGCGATGATGCCGGCTTCGAGCGGCATCCCGCCGTAGACCAATCTCATGCCGATGGTCACGGCGACGAGCGCCACCGAGAGTGTGGCGAGGAATTCCAGAACGGTGCCGGACAGGAACGCCACGCGCAGCGCCGACATCGTGGTGCGCCGGTGGTCCTCGCCGAGTTCGCGCACCCGCGCGGCAGGGCCCTGCTCGCGGCCGAGCGCGCGGAGGGTGGGCAGACCTGCGAGCAAGTCGAGCAACTGGGACGAGAGGGTGGTCATCGCGTCGAGCGTGCGGTCCGCTTTGCCCTTGGTGAGCAGTCCGATGAGGATCATGAAGATCGGGATCAGCGGCAGCGTGACGATGATGATGATCGCCGACGTGAGGTCGTGCAGGGCGATGACGACGATCGTGACAGGCGTCAGCGTGACCGCCAGGATCAGAGCCGGCAGGTAGCCGGTGAGGTAGTCGCGCAGGCCGTCGAGCCCTCGGGTCAGCACGGTGGCGATCTCGTCGCGACGCGGATCCAGTTCTCGGGGCGGCAGGGTCGCGGCCGCGTCGAGGACCTCGCTCTCGAGTTCGGCGATGACGCGGCTCGCCGAACGATGCGCGTACCGGGAGTGCAGCCAGGTGGCGACCACACGCACGGCGACTGCCCCCGCGAGGACGAGCAATTCGGTGCGCCAGTCACCGAGGGTGCGGGCATCGGTGGTGATGACCCCCGCCAGCACCGTGCCGATCATCAGGGCGCTCACCACCACCATCACGACATCGACCAGCGACGTCAGAACGGTGAGGGCGAGGTACCCCCGTGCCGATGCCGAGTATCGCCACAGCCGTGGGTCGATCGGTCCCCGCCGGCGCTTCTCGGCGCCGGCGGGAACGGTGGCAGCGGCAACCGTCATTTGGTGCCGATCTTCAGACCGATGGACGGCGGGATGTGCGAGGTCGAGATCCGCTGGCGGAACACCCAGTAGGTCCACCCCTGGTAGAGCAGGACCACGGGCGTGACGGCGACGGCGGCCCACGTCATGATCTTCAGTGTGTAGGCGCTCGACGACGCGTTCTCGATGGTCAGCGACCACGCCGGATCGAGGGTGGACGGCATGACGTTCGGGAACAGTGCCGCGAACAGCAGCACGATCGTCGCCGCGATGGCCACGGTGGTGAACACGAAAGCCCAGCCCTCGCGTTCGGCGGCGACCAGCGCGACAACGGCGAGCAGTGCGGCAGCAGCGACGGCGACGAGGATCAGCGTCCAGGTCTTGCCGTAGGCGAGCTGGGTCCACACCACGAACGCCCCCGCGACCAGAACGGTCGGGACGGACAGCCGGCGCGACAGCTTCACCGCGTCGGTGCGGATGTCACCGGAGGTCTTCAGCGCGATGAACACCGCGCCGTGCAACGCGAACACCAGAGCTGTGGTGACGCCACCCAGCAGTGCGTACGGGTTGAGCAGGGCGAAGAATCCACCCACGTACTGCTTGTCGGCGTCGATCGCCACGCCGCGCACGATGTTCGCGAACGCGACGCCCCACAGCACGGCCGGAACCCAGGAGCCGAAGATGATGCCCCAGTCGCAGCGTCGCCGCCACACCGGATCGTCGATCTTGCCGCGCCACTCGATCGCGCACACCCGGACGATCAGGGCCAGGAGGATCAGCAGCAACGGAAGGTAGAACCCGGAGAACAGGGTTGCGTACCACTCCGGGAACGCGGCGAACAATGCGCCGCCGGCGGTGATCAGCCACACTTCGTTGCCGTCCCACACCGGGCCGATGGTGTTGAGCAGAACCCGGCGACGGGTGTCGGCACTCTCGGTCTTACCGCGGCCGAGCACGGGGAAATGCATACCGACACCGAAGTCGAAGCCTTCGAGGATGAAGTATCCCGTGAACAGAACCGCGATCAGGATGAACCAGACTTCTTGGAGTCCCATCAGAGATCTCTCCTAGTACGCGAAGGACAACTGCTTCGGCTTTGTGTCGTCGTCGGTGTCGTCGTCGGTGCCGGGTGGCTGCGCGTCGTGCGGCTGCGGGCCTTGCTTCGCGTACTTACGGATCAGCCAGAACCAGACCACACCCAGGGCCGCGTAGACGACGGTGAACGCGATCAGCGACGTCAGGACGGTCGCGGAGGGGTGATCGGAGACGCCCTGCTCGACGGTCAGCCGGATCATGTCCACTCCCGTGGGGTTCGGGTGCACGACCCACGGCTGACGCCCCATCTCGGTGAAGATCCATCCGGCACTGTTGGCCAGGAACGGTGTGGGAATCGCGATGAGCGAGAGTTTCGCGAACCACTTCTGGTCGGGTACGCGTCCACGCCGCGTGACCCACAAGCCCGCGAGCGCGAGTGCGGCGGAGCCGGCGGCGAGGCCGATCATCGCGCGGAAGGACCAGTAGGTGACGAACAGGTTGGGGGTGTAGTTGCCCGGGCCGAACTGCTCCTCGTACTGCGCCTGGAGGTCTTCGACACCCTGCAGCGTCACGCCCGAGAATTCGCCCTGGGCGAGGTACGGCAGCACGTAGGGCATCTCGAGCACGTGGACGACGCCGTCACAGTTGTTGTGGGTGCCGAGCGTCAGAATCGAGAAGTTCGGGTCCGTTTCGGTGTTGCACAACGACTCTGCCGAGGCCATCTTCATCGGCTGCTGCTCGAACATCAGCTTCGCCTGGACGTCGCCGGTGACGAACAGGGCGACACCCGCGATGAGCATCACCACCAGGCCGAGACGCGTCACCGGGCGGAACAGTCCCCGGGCGTCGTTCTCGAGCTGCTGGGCTTCCTCCGGCTCGGACGCACGGATCTCCTTGGCACGTCGCATGTTCCGTACCATCCACCAACCGCCGATGCCGGCGATGAACGTGGCGGCAGTGAGGAACCCACCGGCCACGGCGTGCGGATATGCCGCCAGCGCGGTGTTGTTGGTGAGCAGTTCCCAGATACTCGTCAGTTCGGCGCGACCGGTCTCGGGGTTGTAGGTGGCACCGACCGGGTGCTGCATGAACGAGTTGGCCACGATGATGAAGTACGCGGACGCGTTGACGCCGATGGCGACGAGCCAGATGGTCGCCAGGTGGACGAGTTTGGGCAGGCGCGACCAGCCGAAGATCCACAATCCGAGGAAGGTGGATTCGAGGAAGAAGGCGACCAGCCCTTCGAGGGCGAGTGGCGCTCCGAAGACGTCACCGACGAAGCGGGAGTATTCGCTCCAGTTCATGCCGAACTGGAACTCCTGCACGATGCCGGTGGCGACGCCGAGCGCGAAGTTGATCAGGAACATCTTCCCGAAGAACTTCGTCAGCCGATACCAGTGATCCTTCTTGGTGACCACCCACATCGTCTGCATGATCGCGACCAGCGGCGCGAGACCGATGGTGAGCGGGACGAGGATGAAGTGATACACCGTCGTGATCCCGAACTGCCACCGGGACAGATCCAAGACGTCCATTGCCACTCCGAGGTGAGACCCGAATACGAGGAAGCCCGAATCCAGGGCGCGGGCCGACGCTCCGATTTCGGACACTTGGCCGCGCGAAAGCACGATTCGGCCTTGTTACTACAAAATGTAGTAGAAGTTTCGGGCCCTCGGTACCAGCCGTGTCGTTGACCACACGGGATACACCTCACACCTCGCGCAGAAGGTGGTTTTCTCCACCGAAAACCCGCACAAATGGGTCTTTCGTCGCTGGTGGAAGGGCCTTTCGGCCCTCACTCAGGATGCGGCGTCCACGGCCTTGTCGACCAGTTCCTCGACCGTGCCGGCGAGTGACCTCACCGACAGCGGGTGCCCGTCGAGCGTGTGCACCCGGGCGGCGCGCGACACACTCGACACAAGCCACACTCCGTCCGCCACGATCAGGTCGGCGGGACGCAACGGCTCGTAGCGCACGGCGAAGTCGTGGTCTCCCGCAACGTCGAACAGCGCCTGCTGCGTGGTGCCCGGCAGGACGCCCATCTCGGCGGGCGGCGTGAGAAGGGTGCGCCCCCGTGCGATCACGACCGTCGACCGGGGACCTTCGAGCACGTACCCCTCGCTGCTCGTGTAGATCACGTCGTCGACGCCCAGCGCCTCCGCGTGACGCAAAGCCGCCATGTTCGTCGCATAGGACAAGGTCTTGGCCCCGATGAGCTGCCACGGAGCGGTCCGCGCGACGTCGACGGAGTACCCGCGCTCGAGAGTCACCACCGACACACCCTCGCGCCGCGTCCGCAGCACCCGTTCCGGAACGGGAGTCAGCAGCAGGAAAGCAGTCGGAGAGCCGGCATCTTCGCGACCGCGGGTGTAGACGAGCCGGAGGACCCCCTCCCGGTCCCCGCCCCACTTCTCCACCGCGAGGTCCACGGCTGCACGCCACTCGGCCCGATCGGGTTCGGGGAGAGCGAGTGCCTCCGCGGACGACGCGAGCCGGGCAAGGTGCAGTTCCATCGCGCAGGCCCGCCCACCACGGACGAGCAGCGTCTCGAACACCCCGTCGCCGCGCAGCACTCCGATGTCATCGGCGTGCACCAGAGGAGCGTCGAGGTCCCGCACCTCGCCGTCCAGCGTCATCAGCACCCGATCAGCCATGCTTCCAGCCTAGCGAGTGGCGAACACGCGGCCACTTCCCCATAGACTGTTGTCGTGACCGAGATTCCGATCGTGTCCGAGAGCCGTCTCCTCACCGTTCCCGACGCAGTCGCGTCACCCCCTGGCACCCCCGACGAGGGCTCGGCCTGGCATTACGGTGACCCCCTCGGCGAACAACGCGCCGCGACCACCGGCGCGGCGATCGTCGACCGCTCCACGCGGTACGTCATCGCCATCTCCGGCGACGAACGCCTGTCGTGGTTGCACACCATCACGAGCCAGCACGTCGCCGCGCTGCCCCCGGGTACGTCCGCCGAGAACCTCAGCCTCGACGTGAACGGCCGGGTCGAACACCACTTCGTGCAGACCGACCTCGACGGTGTCACGTGGATCGACACCGAACCGAGCCGCGGACCGGACCTTCTCGGATTCCTGACCAAGATGGTGTTCTGGTCGAAGGCCGAACCGCGGGACGGCAACGACATGGCCGTCCTGTCCCTCCTGGGGCCCGAGGCGGGCAGCCCGGGCATCCTCGGCGTCCTCGGTCTCGAGGCCCTGCCGGCGGAGCCCTACGCGGCAGTCGCACTCCCGGGCGGCGGGTTCGTCAGACGGATGCCCTGGCCCACCGACGATTCCTACGACCTGTTGATTCCCCGTGACCGGCTCGTCGAGACGTTCACCGCCCTCGTGTCCGCCGGCGCACGCCCGGCAGGTACGTGGGCTTACGACGCGCTGCGGGTGGTCGCCCTGCGGCCCCGCATCGGCATCGACACCGACGACCGCACCATCCCGCACGAGGTGCGGTGGATCGGTGGGCCCGGGGAGCACGGAGCCGTGCACCTCGACAAGGGTTGTTATCGGGGTCAAGAGACCGTGGCGCGGGTCCACAACCTCGGCAAGCCGCCACGGCACCTGGTCCTCCTGCACCTCGACGGCTCGGCGGACGGACGGCCCGAGACCGGCGACGCCGTCACGGCCGGCGGCAGGACGGTCGGGCGGATCGGCACCATCGTGGACCATTTCGAACTCGGTCCCGTCGCGCTGGCGCTCGTCAAACGCACCATCACCCCGGACACGCCGCTCGTCGCCGGTCCGTGTGCCGCGTCGATCGATCCGGACTCGATACCGCAGGACGACACCGTGCAGGCCGGAAGGCAGGCCGTCGAGCGGTTGCGCGGCCGGTGACCGCCGGCCGGGTCGAGGCGGTGTGCGTCGTGCACGCGCTCCGCGACACCGGACTGCGGCGCGTCCCGGTGACCGCCATCGACAAACGACCCGTCGACGGTGAGGTCCACGTCGGCGAGTCCGGTCTCGCCGGCGATCGCCAGTGCGACACCGCCAACCACGGCGGCCGCTACAAAGCGGTCTACGCGTACGGGGACGACGAGGCTCGCCGCTGGGCGGCCGAACTCGGCCGCGACCTTCCCGTCGGATGGTTCGGCGAAAACCTCCGGGTGAGCGGCATGTCGCCGACCGACGCCGTCATCGGGGAACGCTGGCGGGTCGGAGACGGCGGCCTGCTGCTCGAGATCACCGGACCGCGCACGCCGTGCCGCACGTTCGGGAACTGGTCGGAGGAACCGCGCTGGGGCGCGCGCTTCACCGCGCGTGCGGACACCGGTGCGTACCTGAAGGTGATCACCGAAGGATCCGTCCGGGCGGGCGACACGATCACCGTCGAGGACGTCCCCGGTCACGGCGTCACCGTGCGGGACCTGTTCACCGGCCGTGACCCGGAACGGCTCACCGTGATGCTCGACCAGCAAGACGATCTCGCGCCGACAGTGGCGGAGAAGGCACGCCGGCGGATCGCCGGCCGGAAGGCGGAACAGCAGTGAGCGTCGAACTGGTCGAGGTGGTGCGGTCGGGCTTCCGCGAGTGCGTCCACCGCGGATCGCTGATCGTGCTCGACCCGCAGGGTGAGGTGGTGGTCTCCCTCGGCGAGGTGCACACCCCGATCTATCCCCGCTCGTCGAACAAGCCTCTCCAGGCCGTCGCGATGCTGCGGTCGGGTTTCGTGCCGCGCAGTTCTGCCGAACTCGCCATCGCCACAGCGTCACACGAGGGCGAAACCGAGCATGTCGAGCTGGTCGAGAAGCTTCTCACCGCCCACGGCTTCGGCGAGCAGGATCTGCAGTGCCCGGAGGATCTGCCGGGCAACGAACTGGCCCGGGCCGAGGTGCTCGCGGCGGGTCGGGCACCCCGCGCCGCGTACATGAACTGCTCCGGCAAGCACGCCGCGATGCTGGCCGTGTGCGCTGCCCGAGGCTGGGACACCGGTACCTATCTCGACCCGCACCACCCGCTGCAGGAGAGCGTCGTCGCGACCATCGCGGATCTCACCGGAGACATCGAGGACGCGGATCTCGGCATCGACGGTTGCGGCCTGCCGATCGTGCCGGTACCGCTGATCAATCTGGCGCGTGCGTACGCGCGTCTTGCCACTGCCGAGTCCGGCACACCCGAACGCGCGGTGGCCGACGCGATCCGGGAACACCCCTTCCTCATCTCGGGCACCGGCAAGGACGATCTGAGTCTGATGCGTGCCGTCCCGGGTCTGCTGTGCAAAGCCGGCGCGGACGGGGTCCACGCCGGGGCGCTCCCGGACGGAACCTCCTTCGCCTTCAAGATCGACGATGGCCACGAACGCGCCCGGCTACCGCTTTCCTCGGCCCTGCTCCACCGGCTCGGTGTCGGTGACGCGGAGGTCCTCGCGACGCTCGCCTCCCAGCCGGTTTCGGGCGGCGGGGTACGCGTCGGCACCGTTCGGGCCGTCCCGGGGGTGTTCTGAAGGGCACATTCCACGACGCGAGATCTTCATTGCCGCTGGTCGGGTCCGTTTGAGACGTAAAGGACACCGGCCCGGACAGGTGCGTGGGAGCGGAACCGACTTTTCCACGCTAAAGTGGGCCACAGGAAAATACTCAACTCACCGGGGCCGCCAAATTTCCCCAGGCCGCCCCGTCAAAGCGCGAGGGGGTTAGTCATGGGCCGCGGCCGGGCTAAGGCAAAGCAGACCAAGGTTGCACGGCAACTCAAGTACAGCTCGCCGTCCACCGACTTCGAGAACCTCCAACGAGAGTTGTCTGGCGGTGTAACCAACTCGCAGCGTGACGAGGTCTTCGCAGACCAGCGTTCCGGTTGGGACGACGATTACGACGACGATTTTCGTCGTTGACTCACCTTTCTCTCTGACGGAGGGGGCAGCCGAGAATTCGGCACCCCCTCCGTCAGTGGTGTAGTCGGCTTTTTACCGAGTGGGCCCAGCGGTGGTAACGCCGCGACGGTCCACCTTTCGGCGTAGCTACCCCTCCTGCACCGCTCTTCGTTCGGCAGGCGGGAAAACACAGTCGGCCACAAGCTTTCACACGACACAGGTCCGGTCCCCCACCCATCGGGTGAGGGACCGGACCTGTGTGGTGAAGGCTCAGAAGCGCGGGTGGTCGCCCGCCAGGATCGCCCGATCGTCGGAGCCGTCCTGCGCCCGGCGGACCGTACCGAGGGTCCAGCAATCGATGTGGCGGGCGGTGAGCACCGCGAGGGCGCGATCGACGTCCTCCGGAGCCACGATCGCCACCATGCCGACGCCCATGTTGAACGTCTTCTCCATCTCGGCGCGCTCGACACGGCCGCGCTGGGCGATGAGACCGAACACCGGCGCCGGGCTCCACGTGGTGCGATCGAGTTCTGCGACAAGACCCTTCGGCATCACGCGCGCGAGGTTCGCGGCGAGACCGCCACCGGTGACGTGGCAGAAGGTACGCACCTCGGTCTCGGCAGCGAGCGCGAGGCAGTCCTTGGCGTAGATGCGGGTCGGCTCGAGCAGTTCCTCACCGAGGGTGCGGCCGAACTCGTCGACGTGCGCGGTCAGGCTCATCTTGCCGATCTCGAGCAGCACCTTGCGAGCGAGCGAGTATCCGTTCGAGTGCAGGCCCGACGCGCCCATGGCGATCACGACGTCGCCGGGACGGACCCGCTCGGGGCCGAGCAGTTTGTCGGCCTCCACGACGCCCACGCCGGTCGCGGAGATGTCGTAGTCGCCGTCGGCCATCACGCCGGGGTGTTCCGCCGTCTCGCCACCGAGCAGTGCGCAACCCGCCTGGACGCAACCCTCGGCGATGCCGGCGACGATCTCGGCGACCCGCTCGGGAACGACGCGGCCCACGGCGATGTAGTCCTGCAGGAACAACGGTTCGGCGCCGCACACCACGAGGTCGTCTACGACCATCGCGACGAGGTCGAGGCCGACGGTGTCGTGCTTGTCCATCGCCTGCGCGACCGCGAGCTTGGTCCCCACGCCGTCGGTGGACGCCGCGAGCAGCGGTTCCTTGTAGTCGCGCTTGAGCGCGAAGAGGCCCGCGAACCCACCCAGACCGCCGAGCACCTCCGGGCGGGTGGCCTTCTTCGCGTGCGGCGCGAACAGTTCGATGGCACGGTCACCGGCCTCGATGTCCACGCCCGCTGCGGCGTAGGAAGCTCCGGGGGTTGTCTCCTCGGTCATGAGTTGTCGGCTCCAGCCTCGAGTTGTGTTCGATCTACTGATAAAGGGTGGCCGGTATCCGTCACGGGGCATGCAGAACGCACGCCGAACAGTGCCGACCGCGGGACTTACGGTACCCGACCAGGTTCTACGGCCGACTCAGAACGTCTGCGTTGGCGTTCTCGAGGACCGTCGGGGTCGGGGAATCCGTGTCGACGACGCCGTCGAGCGAGTCCTTGACGACCGCATGCCCGTTGGGAAGCGGGATGGGGTAATGGCCGTCGAAACACGCAGCGCACAACCGGGTTGCGGGCTGCTCGGTAGCGCCGATCATTCCGTCGATCGAGATGTAGCCGAGCGAGTCGGCTCCGATCGAGCGTCGCACCATCTCGACCATCAGGTCGTAATCGTGCTCGTCGTCGTTGTCGCGATCGCGGGTACCGGCACCGTTCGCGATGAGTTCGGCCGGCGACGCGAAGTCGATCCCGTAGAAGCACGGCCACTTCACCGGCGGCGACGCGATCCGGACGTGAATCTCGAGGGCTCCCGCCTCGCGAAGCATGCGGATGAGGGCGCGCTGGGTGTTGCCCCGCACGATCGAATCGTCGACGACGACGAGCCGCTTGCCACGGATGACCTCACGCAGCGGGTTGAGCTTGAGCCGGATCCCGAGCTGGCGGATCGTCTGGCTCGGCTGGATGAAGGTGCGGCCCACGTAGGCGTTCTTCATCAGGCCCTGGCCGTACGGCAGGCCCGATCCCTGCGCGTACCCGACTGCGGCGGGCGTACCCGACTCGGGAACCGGGATGACGAGGTCACCGTCGACCGGGTGCTCCTTGGCCAGCCGGCGACCGATCTCGACGCGCGTCGCGTGGACGGACCGGCCGGCGATGGTGGAGTCCGGGCGGGCGAGATACACGTATTCGAACACGCAGCCCTTGGGCTCGGGAGCGGCGAACCGCGACGAGCGCACGCCGTTCGCATCGATCGCGAGAAGCTCACCGGGCTCGATGTCGCGGACGAACGATGCGCCCACGATGTCGAGGGCCGCTGTCTCGCTCGCGACCACCCAGCCACGATCGAGGCGACCCAGGCACAGCGGCCGGATGCCCCACGGATCGCGCGCCGCGTAAAGGGTGTGTTCATCCATGAAGGTCAGGCAGAAGGCGCCCTGGAGGGTCGGCAGCAGCTGCATGGCCGCTTCTTCGATGGTGCTGTCCCGTGCACCGTGCGCCAGCAGTGCCCCGACGGTGTCGGAGTCCGAGTTCGCTGCGCCGGGACGCTTCGGGTCGAGCACGCCGAGCCGGCGGCCGCGTTCGGCCAGAGCCGCGGTGTTCACGAGGTTGCCGTTGTGACCCAGGGCGACCCCGGAACCGGACGCGGTGGTCCGGAAAATGGGCTGCGCGTTCTCCCACGTCGTCGAACCCGTGGTCGAGTAGCGGCAGTGGCCGATCGCGATGTGGCCGGGCATCGCGGCGAGCGTCTGCTCGTCGAAGACCTGGCTGACAAGACCGAGGTCCTTGAACACGAGGACCTGCGAGCCGTCGGCGACGGCGATGCCCGCTGCCTCCTGGCCACGGTGTTGTAGAGCATAGAGGCCGTAATAAGTGAGCTTGGCCACGTCTTCGCCAGGAGCCCACACTCCGAAGACGCCGCACTCCTCGCGCGGTTCGTTCTCGGGTTCGTCGGAGGCGAGAAGATTACGTGTGTGAACCGACAGATCGGCACTGGTCACGGAGGTGCTCCCTGAGGCTGGACAAGGGCGGGGCGGTTTCATTCTACGGGCCATGGGCCGGGACTCCGACCGTCGTCCCCGCTTGGGCGGTGCGGACCGCGCAATTCGGGCATCACAAGCGGAGCAGCGGAAGCCAGTGCGCGATCTCGCCGGCCCGGCTTCCCGAGGCGTCGATCGACCCTACGGCGACCGCCTCGTCGAACGTGAGCCGGCCCACCGCCAGACGTAACCAGGTGAGTGCGTCGGTCTCGACGACGTTGGGAGGCGTCCCTCGCGTGTGCCGGGGGCCTTCGACGCATTGCACCGCGACGAACGGCGGCACCCGCACCTCGACGCTGGAGCCGGGTGCGATCTGTTCGAGGGTTCGTGCGCTGAGCCGCACCGCGGCCGCCAGATCGGCGCGGGCCGGCCTGTCGTCGCTGCGTCCCGAGACCCACGGCTCGACGCGGTCGAGTGCGGCTCTCAGCTCGGCGGGATCGACAGTTCTACGTGGTGCCATGTTCCCGAAGCCTAATCCCGGCGCACGTGTGTGCCTTTCGCTGCCCGGACTGTAGCGATCCGGACTGCGACAGCCCCGCCCACATTGACGGCCAGATGCGCGAGCGCAGGAGCCAGGATGCTGCCGCTGCGTACACGCAACCACGCGAACACCAGACCCGACAGCGCGGTGACGAGCACCGTGCCGGCAACGCTGTCGCCTTCGATCCTGGCCGGGCGGATGTGCCAGAGGCCGAAGACGAGGGCCTGTGGGACAGGACCGACCAGGGCCGTCAAGGCGCTGCGGAACAGCAACTCCTCCGCGACCACCGTGCCGACCGGTATGTGCAGCCCGATCCACTCGTAGAAGTCCGGACGGTATGCGCGACCCTCGTCGACGAAGTGCGCGCGCAGTCCGGGCACCGTCACCGCGACTACGTACCCCGCCGCGACCGCCGTCGCCGCGCCACCACCCCACCGCACACCGTCCCGGGTGCGGGCGGGATCGAATCCGAGCGCGGATACAGACACTCCGGACGCACGAGTCGCCAGGACCGCGCTCACTCCCGCCGCGGCGGCGAGCAACCCTCGACCCCGAGGGCCCGACCGGACTGCGGGCAGGGCCGCACCGAGCGCGAGCGTCGCGGCGGACGCGACCACCCCTCGCCATGACCCCGGCGTCATTTCTCCGGCCCCTGCACGCCCCGCAACTGCTCGAGTGCGGTGCGGGCTCGTTCGGTGTCGTCGGCGGTCCATCCGTCGGGTCGCGCAATCGCCAGCCAGCCGTCGAGCACCGCAGTGCCGTAGTTGTGGCCGTGCCCGTCCGGCACCCCGGCCGCGTTCGTCAGGTCGGCGGACACCTGCCAGAACGTCACGAACGGGAACCACCGCATCTGCGGCAGCCGGTCGTGTCCCGGTGGTTCCGCGAGCCAGTCGGGTCGGCTGAATATCAGGTCGGGAGACCACCACACCACCGGATCGGAGGTGTGCTGGATGTAGAGCACGCGCGGCGCCAGCCACGCCGCGTCGGGTTCGGGAACGGATTCGCTTCCGCCGGCGAATCGCACGACGAGTCCGTCCGCGTATACCGGCAACACCTCGGGTGTGCCGGGATCTCGCCGCTCGACGATCTGCCGCCACAATCGGTTCGAGTTCGGCGGACCGACCCACAGGACCCCGTCGACACTCGAGCGGATCTCGCCGATGCTGTCGAACGCTCCCTCCCCGGACTGGGTGCCGAGGCTCTCGCCGTAGATGTACAGCTTCGGGCGGGTGTCCTCCGGCAACTGCGTCCAGCGCTCTCGTACTCGGTCGATGAGCATCTCCCCTGCCGCGGCGGCCTTCTCGCGGTCGGCGAGGAACGAGATCCAGCTCGGCAGGTACGAGTACTGCCACGCCACCATCGCGAGGTCGCCGTTGTGGACGAGTTCCATCGCCTGCGCAGCTGTCGGATTGACCCACCCGGTGCCGGTGGTCGGGATCAACGCGAGCACCGACCGGTCGAACGCGCCGGTGCGTTCGAGTTCGGCGACAACGAGATCCGCACGCTCTTCGGGGGTGTCGGCGGAGTCGAGCCCGACGTACACCCGGATCGGGTCCTGCGCGGGGACGCCGTTGATGGCGCTCAGCTCGCCGGCGTCGAGGCCGCGCGAGACGAAATCTCTGCCCTGGAACCCGAGCGATTCCCAGGGTGCATGCGAATCGGGGCTGCCCGACTTCGTGGGCTCGGCCGGCTGGAGAGTTCCCTCACGGGTCGTGTCGTCGTGCAGACTGAACGCTTGATTGGTGAAAAAGTATGCGCCGCGCAGCAATACTCCGTCGATGAGCATGAACGTGGCGAGCACGACGACGAGCACACCGAGCGTCCGGGCCAGCCCGAGCGGCACGCGGGCACGGCGGATCAGTTGCCCGGCTACCCAGCGGCCGATGTCGTGCAGGGCGCGCCAGAGTCCGATCAGACCGGCGGAGACTCCGAGGCTGAGCAGGATGGTGCGCAGATATCCGCTGGTGGTGGTCCGTTCCGACCCCATGAGCGCGGCGAGCTGACGCTGGTCGTCGGCGGCGAGAACGAGTGCGACGAGAGCCGCGACGACTCCCGCGACCGGTATCGCGACCTTGAACGCCCGGACGACGGGCAGCGGCGGCGGCCACCACCGCCTGCCGGACAGCAGGAAGCGGTGGACGGCCCACCCGACCGCGCACCCGACGCCGTAGCCGATGGCGGCGTTGATGCCGCCGACGATGCCCTGGAACAACCAGTCCCGGGGCAGCAGCGACGGCGTCAACGACCAGCAGAAGAACAGTGAAGCGAAGGCGATGCCGGTGAAGTCCAGGCTCAACCGTCCCCACACCCGCGCGGGCAGAGGATAGCGGTCACCGAAGTCGCTGACCGCCGCGACGATTCGGCCCCGTCGGGCCGCGATCGCCGCCAGGCGATCGACCTGGCTCGCCGGCACGGCTACCCGAACAGAGCCGGGAGGGTGCCTTCCCACACCTCTCGAAGTTCGTCCATCGGAATCGAGAACTGATCTTGGACCTCGATGGAGTCGGAGCCCTCGTCGACGACACCGATACGCACCCACGGCATGTTGCGTGCGGTGCACATCCCGGTGAACCGGGATTCCTCCGTGCGAGGCACTGCGACGAGCACCCGTCCGGCGGATTCGGAGAACAGCGTGACGAACGGGTCTGCGCCCTCGGGCAGCAGGATCCGGCAACCGGTCTCGCCTGCGAGCGCCGCCTCGACGACGGCCTGCGCGAGACCGCCCTCGGACAGGTCGTGGGCAGCCGAGATCAGTCCGTCACGCGAACCGGCGAGCAGGATCTCCGACAGCAACCGCTCCCGTTCGAGATCGACCTTCGGGGGCACGCCGCCGAGATGGTCGTGCTCGACCTGCGCCCAGATGGACCCGTCGAACTCGTCGCGGGTCTCCCCCAGCAGGATCAGCGTCTCCCCGGGTTCGAGACCGAGCCCGGTGGGAATGCGGCGATGCACGTCGTCGATCACGCCGAGCACAGCCACGACCGGCGTCGGCAGGATGGGCGTCGAGCCCGTCTGGTTGTAGAAGCTGACGTTGCCGCCGGTGACGGGGATTCCGAGTTGCGCGCAGCCGTCGGCGAGACCGCGCACGGCCTGCTGGAACTGCCACATCACGGCCGGGTCCTCCGGCGAACCGAAGTTGAGGCAGTTCGACACGGCCTTCGGGGTCGCACCGGTGGTGGCGACGTTGCGGTAGGCCTCGGCGAGTGCGAGTTGCGCGCCCGTGTACGGATCGAGCTGGGTGTAGCGGCCCGACGCGTCGGTGGCCAGCGCGATGCCGCGGCCGGTCTCCTCGTCGATCCGGATGACACCGGCGTCGGCGTTCTCGGCGAGCACGGTGTTGCCACGCACGTAGCGGTCGTACTGCTCGGTGATCCACTTGCGGCTGCACAGCGCGGGTGATGCGAGCATCTTGCGCAGCGTGGCCTCGAGTTCGGCGGCCGTCTCCGGACGCTTCAGCCCGGCGGTGGTGTTCGCCACCAGCGCGTCCTGGCCTTCGGGGCGCTGCACGCGACGCTCGTAGACCGGGCCCTCGTGGGCGACGGTGCGCGGGGGCACGTCGACCACGGTTTCACCGTGCCAGTCGATGACGAGGCGATCTCCGTCCGTGACCTCGCCGATCACGGTTGCGAGCACGTCCCACTTCTTGCAGACCGCCATGAAGGCGTCGACGTTCTCGGGAGCGACCACCGCGCACATGCGTTCCTGCGACTCGGACGAGAGCACCTCGGCCGGGGTCATGCCGGTCGCGCGCATCGGGACGCGCTCGAGGGAGATGTGCATTCCCCCGTCACCGGCCGCGGCGAGTTCGGATGTCGCGCAGGACAGTCCGGCACCGCCGAGATCCTGGATGCCGACGACGAGCTTCTCCCGGTACAGGTCGAGGCAGCACTCGATGAGCACCTTCTCGGTGAACGGGTCGCCGACCTGCACGCTCGGCAGCTTCTTGGGCCGGCCGCCCGCGCTGTCGTCGAAGGTCTCGGACGCGAGAACGGAGACGCCGCCGATGCCGTCGAGGCCGGTGCGGGCTCCGAACAGAATGATCTTGTTGCCGGTTCCGGACGCGAACGCCAGGTGGAGGTCTTCGACGCGCATCGCGCCCGCGCAGAGCGCGTTGACGAGCGGGTTGCCCTGGTACGAGGCGTCGAACACGGTCTCGCCGCCGACATTGGGCAGACCCAGCGAATTGCCGTATCCGCCGACACCGCGCACGACACCGTCGACGACGCGCCGCGTGTCGGGGTGGCTCGGGTCGCCGAAGCGGAGCTGGTCCATGACCGCGATCGGCCGGGCTCCCATCGCCATGATGTCGCGGACGATGCCGCCGACACCGGTCGCGGCGCCCTGATAGGGCTCGACGTACGACGGGTGGTTGTGGGATTCGACCTTGAAGGTGACGGCCCAGCCGTCGCCGATGTCGACGACGCCGGCGTTCTCGCCGATGCCCGCGAGCATCGAGGCACGCATCTCGTCGGTGGTGGTCTCGCCGAAGTACTTCAGGTGCACCTTGGACGATTTGTACGAGCAGTGCTCGGACCACATGATCGAGTACATGGCGAGTTCGGCGTCCGTGGGGCGGCGCCCCAGGATTTCCTTGATGCGCGCGTACTCGTCGTCCTTGAGTCCCAGCTCCCGGAAGGGCTGAGCGACATCAGGAGATTCGGCGGCGTGGGTGACGGTATCCACGTGCGGTGACACTGGGCGTCGGGTCCCTTCACTCTGGGATCGAAAACAGCAGGCCGGGCGGGCACTGCCGGGAGCCAGTCTATCGGGGCGAGGGCTCGGCAGGCGTCACCGGTGCGGGGGCAAGGCCGGGAAGCTCGAGGGTGACGTCATGACCCACCGCTTTCAGGACGGTCGTGCCGGTGTGCTCGCCGTCGTAGCGGTACCAGCCGTCCTCGAGGGTGAACACCGCGACCACCGGCGGTCCGTCGAGATCGATGATCCAGTACTGCGGCACGCCTGCCTCGGCGTATTCGGAGAACTTGGTGACCCGGTCGGTGCGGGCGGTGCCCGGCACGGTGATCTCCGCCACGAGCCGCACCTCGGTGATCGGAGCGCGATCGGGGTCGGCGTCGACGAGCGTCCGGTCCACGACGATCACATCGGGCACCCGCACCGTCAGCGGGTTCTCCGACACCAGCACCTCGACGCCGCCGAGCACGCACAGGTCGTCGGGCAACTGGCGGTCCAGTTGCATCGCAAGGACCATCTCGGCGTGATCGTGTGCGGCGCCCGGTGCCGGTGCGACGACGAGAACGCCCTCGCACACCTCGACGTGATGGTTCTCGTGGTCCGGGAGCGCAACCCACTCGTCGAGGGTCAGCAGGTGATCGGGATAGGACGGGCTGCTCACGCCAACACTCCCGTTCATTGCGGGCCGGACAGGACCACCTCAGTCTGTCACCGGAGTGCGCAGCGGTCTCGGGAACCGCCGGTCTCGGAGATCCGGCTCAGATCGCGGGCGTCAGGAACGCAGCGAGAGCATCGGCGTAGCTCGCGACGTCGGCGGCTCCCATGAGTTCGCGGGCCGAGTGCATCGCGAGCTGGGGCGCCCCCACATCGACGGTGGTCAATCCCGTGCGCGATGCCGTGATCGGACCGATCGTCGAGCCACACGGCAGATCGGCCCGGTGCACGTACCGCTGCAACGGCACGCCGGCCTGCTCACAGGCGAGCGCGAACGCCGCCGCCCCTGCGGCGTCGGTGGCGTAGCGGAGGTTCTGGTTGACCTTGAGCACCGGGCCGCCGCCGACCAGGATCCGGTGGGCCGGTTCATGACGATCCGCATAGTTGGGATGGGTGGCGTGGGCCATGTCCCCCGACGCGACGACCGACCCCGCCAGCGCCCGGAGGTAATCCTCACGGCCGCCGCCGCGCACCAGCGCGATGCGTTCGAGGACCGTGGTGAGCAGGTCGGAGAACGCACCCCGGTCGGACATACTGCCGACCTCTTCATGGTCGAACAGGGCGAGCAGCGGCACCGGGCCGGCGTGAGTCGCCACGTGATCGGCGGCGTGCAGCATCGCCTGCAGCCCGGTGTAGCAGGTGACCTGGTTGTCCAGGCGCGGTGCGCTGACCAGTTCACCGTCGGCGCCGACCAGGGAACTCGGCGCCAGATCGTGTGTCATCAGTTCCCATCCGAGCACGTCCCGGGCGTCCACCCCGGCCTGCCCGGCGACATACGCCAGGAACGAGCGGGGTTCGCTGCCGATGCCCCACACGCCGTTGAGATGCCGCTGCGGGTCCAGTTGCACGCCTTTGCGGTCTTCGGACAGGTGGATCGCCAGCTGCGGAACACGCAGTACGGGAAGGTCGACGCGCACGAGCACGTCGGTGGAACCGGATCCCGAGCGCACCGTCAGCCGCCCGGACACACCGAGGTCGCGGTCGAGCCAGGAATTGAGCCAGGCTCCGCCGTACGGTTCGAGTCCGACGAGCCGCCATCCGGCGGACGCGAGGTCGGGATGCTGTTTCACCCGCAGGTTGGGGCTGTCGGTATGTCCACCGACGATGCGGAAGGGCCGCGCCGGATCGGTGTCGTCGCCTTCGGTGCTCCACGCGACGAGCGATCCGCCGCGGACCAGGAAGTACCGTCCCGGCTCACTCGGCCAGCGCTGCGACTCGTCGAGTTCGGTGAAGCCCGCGTCGTTCAGCGCGGCCGCGACGGTCGCGCACACGTGGAACGGCGACGGCGACATGTCGACGAAGTTGCACAGTCCCGGGGCATCCGCTTGCGTCATCGAAGGCATGTCTGCATCCTCGCACTTCCGGATCCTCCGACCGGATACCCCTGACGCGAGAGACCCCGCCGGGAGTTCGGATGACGGCGTCGAAGCCGCTTTGGGGACAAATCGGCGACGAGTTGTCAGGACAAACCGGGGCCAGCCGGGCACACTGGTGGTCGGTGCCTCCATCGAACGAAACGGGGGCGCCGGCCCGGGACCCGATCGGGGGGTTGAGCTCCGGGTTTCACGGACGAGGGATCTCGCAGCCGATCGGGACGGCGCGCGAGATCCCTCGTTCCGTATGTCGTCAGCCTGTGCGGTGCAGGCAGAACAACCACTGCTCCGCGAGCACGGAGACAAGCCGTTCGAAATTCTCGTCGTGCCCCTGCACCAGCGCGAAGTGGAAGTTGCGGTCGGTCGACATCAGCATGGACGTCACGTGGAGGCGTGCCCGCAACCGGGCGTCGTCGTCCGACTGCCGCCCCAGCAGGTTGTCCATACCCGACGCGACACGGCGCAACATGGCGAACCACTCGTCGGACACGAGAGGCTCGTGCGAGAGCGCCTGCTCCATGCTCGCGAACTCGGCCCGGTGCGCCCGCCAGAACAGCGCGTGCTCGTTCAGCCAGTCCGTGACGTCGCCGAGCGACGGGTCCTCGAACGCGTCGAGGCGCCGGTAGTCGTCCCGGATCGGCTGTTCGAGCGCCGACATGTGCCACTGCACGATCTCCGCCTTGGACCGGAAGTGCAGGTAGAACGTCGCGCGGGACACCCCCGCGGCCTTGGCGATCGCCTCGGCCGTGGTGGAGGTGTATCCCGATTCGACGAACAGTGCCCGCGCCGATTCGATGAGTGCTTCACGCGTCGCGCGTTTCTGCTCGACCCGCGTCATCTTCGGCACGACCGCCGTTCTCGGTGCCACTCGCCCTCCCGCCTCTCGTCGCACGAAACCCTACCGGTCCCGCCGCCGGAATCCGATCGAGTTTTCGCACGGTCAGGCGTCGAGCACCAGCCTCGAGCACCCCTTCTCCGCGCGCGAGACACACATCATCATCGTCTCGTTCCGCTCCTGCTCACCGGGGGTGAGGATCGAATCCCGATGGTCGGCGCGTCCCGCGAGAATCCGGACCTCGCAGGTGCCACACGTCCCTTCCTTGCACGACGACAACGCCTCGATACCGTTCTCCTCCGCCACGTCCAGCACCGTTTTCCCGGCGGGCACCGTGGCGGTGATCCCGGATCGGGCGAAGTCGACGTCGAACGCCACGTCCGGTTCGGTGCGCACGATCTTCTTCGCGGCGAAGCGTTCCGTCACCAGCGACCCGACCGGCCAGTGCGCGCTCGCGGCTTCGATCGCCTGCAGGAGCGGTTCGGGACCGCAGCAGTAGATCAGCGTGTCCTCGGTGGGCTCGGCGAGCAACGTACGCAGATCCAGCAGACCGGTCTCGTCCTGCGGGCACACGGTGATCTTGTCGCCGAACCGCTCGAGTTCGGAGAGGAAGGCCATCGACGCGCGAGTGCGGCCGCCGTAGAGCAGTTCCCAGCGGGCACCGTCGGCCTCGGCCTGCGCGATCATCGGCAGGATCGGGGTGATGCCGATCCCCCCGGCCACGAAGACGTACCGCGCAGCCGGGCGGAGACGGAAGTTGTTGCGGGGGAAGCCGACCGTGACGGTCGCGCCGTCCCGCAACCGGTCGTGTACGTACTGCGATCCACCGCGCGAATCCGGTTCGCGGAGCACACCGATCCGCCAGCGTGTGCTGTCCTGCGGAGACGACGACAGCGAATACTGCCGCAGCAGGGCGTCGTCGCCGTCGCCGAGCCGAACTTCGATGTGCGCGCCCGGCTTCCACGTGGGCAGCGCGCCGCCGTCGGGGTGGCCGAGGGTCAGCGACACCACCCCGTCGGATTCGTCGCGGCGCTCGAGCACCGTGAGTTCCATGTGCCGGGCGGTCTTGGTTTTCGCTCGCTCGATGTCGGCGACATCCCAGGTCACCGGCAGGGTCCGGCGCACCGGAAGCAGCGCGATCGGCAGGAAGTCGAGGGGAACCTCCGCCGCGGGACGCAACGACGGGAGCCGTTCGAAGAGCACCTGCAGTGCCGTCGCGCCCTGAACCCGGGCGAGTGCCTGGCCGAGGCAGGTGTGCCGGCCCTGGGTGAACGCGAGGTGGTTCTCGGGTTCGGGGCGGTGGATGTCGAACTCGAACGGGTGCGGGCACCGCGCCGGGTCGGTGTTGGCGCTGGCCAGCGCCAGCCACACCATGTCGCCCTTCCGGATGTGCGCGCCGCCCAGTTCGATGTCCTGCTGCGCCTGGCGCGCAGCGAACGGTGACGACGGCCTGCGTCGCACGGTCTCCTCGAACACTCGCTGCCAGAGTGCGGGATCCTCGATCGCCTCGGCGAGGGTTTCCGGGTTCCGCGCGAGGAACAGCACCGCGTTCGAGACCGCCTGGGTGGTCGAATCGACGCCGGCCATCGCGAATTCGGTGAGATGCACAGCGATCTGGGCCGCCGACAGCATCCGGTTGCCGTCTTTGTCGTTCACGATCGCCATATCGGAGATCAGATCGGTGCCGGGGTTCTCACGACGCTCGTCGATGATGCGGCGCAGCACGAGGGTGGCATCGATGTAGCGCTGCCACACCTGCGTCCGCATCGGCTCGGCCATCGGTTCGGCAGCCGACGCGAGGATCATCGCGAAGTCGTCCCGAAGCTGGCGCATCATCGCGTCGTGCTCGTACCCGAGACCCATGTGCGCCATGATCGTCTGCGTGGTGAGTTCGAGCGCGTAGTCCGTCACGAGGTTGCCGGAGCCGCGTGCCTCGAAGCCGTCGACGACGCGGTGCGCGCGTGCCTCGATCTCGGGCTGCAGCGCCTCCATGCGTTCTTTGGTGAACCCGCGCTGCGCGACGAACCGGTGGTCGGTGTGGCTCGGCGGATCGGAGCCCACCAGCATCTGTGTGATGAGGTCCGGCGGCACGATCGCCCGGAACTGTTCGGGGACGTCGATGGTGCCGCTGTTGCCGCCGGAGGTGAACCGCTGCCAGTCGGCGAGCACGGTCTCGACGTCTTCGCGGCGGTTGACGATCCACGCGTTGAGGTACGGATAGAAGAACACGGGCGTCTCGTCCCGGAACTTCGCGAAATGTGCTGCGGGGTCGGTGAAGTAGTCGTCGCTCAGTGCGTCGAAACCGTGCGCGACAGGGCACCGGGAAGCGGAGGGAGCTTCAGGCGTGAGGGTCATGTCAGGTCTTCCCGGAGGAGTCAGCGGGCGGCCGCGGCGGCCATGGTGGAGAGCTTCTGGAATCGGGCGACGTTGTCGCCTTCGTCCATGCAGCCGGCCGACAGGAATACGAACGTCATGTCGAGTTCGGGGTCGACCCAGAACAGGGACGACCCGGCACCGTAGTTGCCGAAGGTGCGGGGGGAGGTGAAGGGTCCGAAGAACGATGCGTGGGGTCCCGTGCCGGACAAGGAGAATCCGAGCCCGAAGTTGCCGGGCGGGGTTTCCCATCCGCGACTCGCGGCGATGCCCGCATACAGGTCGTTGGGCATGTCGCCGGTCTGCAGGGTCGTGGCCTGGTCGACGACCACGGGAGCGACGAGGTGCTGTCCGTTCACTTCGCCCTTGCGGCGGAACATCTCGGCGAAGGCGAAGATGTCCTCCGCGGTACTGACGGCACCGACCCACGGGATCTCCGCGGCCTCGGTGATGGTGTCGTTGAGGTTTTCGATGTCGGCCGGCGACAGCCAGCCGTTGTCGGGTACGTATGCCTTGAGCGGCACCGCGTCCGCGCGCCAGGCTGCGGGCATGCCGAACGCCGTCCGCGTCATCCCGAGCGGCTCGAAGACGAGATCGCGCGCGAGGTCCCGGAAGTGGTCGTAACCGTATGCGCGACGGACCATTTCACCCATGAGGGCGTGGTTGATCGACGGCGCGTAGTTGAGGGTGGTCCCGGGTTCGTTGACGACGTCCACGGAGCACAGCGCGTCGATCACGTCGGCGAGTACCCCGAAGCGGTCCGGTCCGAGGCCGGGGTTCGGGGTGGCGGGCATTCCCGAGCGGTGTGTGAGGAGGTGGTGGAGGTTGATGCGGTCCTTGCGCACCGAGCGGAAGACGTCGGTGCCGAAGAACTCGGGGATGATGTCGACGACGCGCGTCGACAGCGCGAGCTTGCCTTCGCCGAGTGCGCGGTACGCGAGCGTGTTGGTGAACGCCTTCGACATCGACAGGATGCGGAAGACGTTGTCCGGCCGCAGCGCGGTCTCGGTGGCGCGTTCGGCGTAGCCGAGGGTTTCGTTCAGGGCGATGTCGCCGTGACGCGCGACGATGATGTTGACGCCGTCGTAGTCGCCGTGGTCGATGTCACGGCGGATCTCGTCGGTGAGCCGGGTGAGTGCGGTGGGGTCCAGAGCGGGCATGGTGTCGGTCCTGTTTCTCTCGGTGCGGCGGGGATCAGCGGTGGGTTACATGACCAATCCGCCGGACGGCGAGAACGTCTGCCCGGTGTAGTAGGAGCCCTCGGCACCCGCCAGGAACAGCACGGTCTTGGCGATCTCCTCGGGGGTGGCGGGCCGCTTGATGGGCTGCATCGAGATGAGGAAGTCGGAGAACTCCTCGTCGCTCTGGCGGAACAGCGGCGTGTCGACGGCCCCGGGCGCAAGGGAGTTGACGCGGATGTTGAAGGGAGCCAGTTCGGTGGCAGCCTCCCGGGTCAGGCCGAGCACACCGGCTTTGGACGCCGGGTAGTACGCGGGCATCGCCACCGACATCAGCGCGGCGGCCGAGGAGAAGTTGATGATCGCGCCGCCGCCTGCCTTCTTGAGCAGCGGCACAGCGGAACGCATCGTGTAGAAGGGGCCGTACAGGTTGATCTTCAGGACGCGGTCGAAGTCCTCGTCGGTGATGGTTTCGTAGAACTCCGGGTTGTGCTGCCGGCCTTCCTTCATCGCCTCGAAGCCCTTGTAGTTCTCGGCGTTGAGGGCGTCGAGCGCAGCCTTGTTGGGCGCGTTGACGCCAGCCGCGTTGACGAGCACGTCGAGTCGGCCGTGCTCACGCTCGACGGTGGCGAAGGCTTCGCGCACGGCGGCACTGTCGGCGATGTCGAGGGGAACGGCGTGGGCTCCCGGGAGCGCCGCGAAGTCGCGAGCGAGGTTGTCGGCGGAGATGTCCGCGCCGTAGACGACGGCGCCCTGGTCGGCGAATGCCTGCGCGGTGGCAAGACCCATGCCTGACGCCGCACCGGTGATGAAAACGACCTTGTCCTGGAACTGCATACGAATCTCCTCGGGAATGTGCGGTAGCTGGCTCACTCGGCCTCCGCCACCGGTGATGCAGAGCATGACATTTTGGGTAGACGTATGTCTAGTGAAACTTTTCCACCGCAGGTGAGGATGGGTATTTCGGCGTTAAAACGACCGCAAAGAATGGACGGACCAACGAAAAACCCCCGCCGTCCATCGGACGGCGGGGGTTTCGGTGCGTCAGGAGATCAGGCGTTGACCACCGCGTCGAGCGCGCTGTAGAAGATGCCGAGCCCGTCGTCGCTGGGGCCGGTGAGCGCCTCGGTGGCGTGCTCGGGGTGCGGCATCAGGCCGACGATCCGGCCGTTCGCCGACGCGATGCCCGCGATGCCACGCTGGGATCCGTTCGGGTTCTCGCCCACGTAGCGGAACACGACACGGCCTTCGCCCTCGAGTTCGTCGAGCACTTCCTGCGAGGCCTGGTAACGGCCCTCGCCGGACTTGAGCGGTACCAGGATCTCGGCACCCTGCTCGTAGCGCGACGTCCACGCGGTTGAGTTCGATTCGACCTTCAGCCACTGGTCGCGGCACACGAAGTGCAGACCTGCGTTGCGGGTCAGCGCGCCGGGCAGCAAGCCCGCTTCCGCGAGCACCTGAAAGCCGTTGCAGATGCCGAGCACCGGCATTCCGCCGCGCGCCGCCTCGACGACCTTGGTCATCACCGGAGCGAACCGCGCAATGGCGCCGCACCGCAGGTAGTCGCCGTACGAGAACCCACCGGGCACGACGACCGCGTCGACACCCTTGAGGTCGGCGTCACCGTGCCACAGGCTCACGGCCTCGCCGCCGGCAAGCTTCACCGCCCGGGCTGCATCGATATCGTCGAGCGTGCCGGGGAACGTGATGACCCCGATGCGTGCGCTCATGCGTCACCGTCGATCCGGCGAACCGCCCAGTCCTCGATCACGGTGTTGGCGAGGAGCGCTTCGGCGATCTTCTCCACCTGGGCGTCGTCGACGCTGCCGTCGACCTCGAGTTCGAATCGCTTTCCCTGGCGGACGTCGGTCACGCCCGCGAAGCCCAGCCGCGACAACGCCCCGGCAATGGCCTGACCCTGAGGGTCGAGAATCTCGGCCTTGGGCATGACTTCGACGACGACACGCGCCACGTGCTGCTCCTCGGTAGTAGTGCTGGCGCCCGGGAACGGACACCGGACCCATCGAAGTTTACCGGCTCAGGCCGCTCGAGCCGGAACCGGCCGCTGCCCCGCCGGCCACCGCCCCCAGGGAGTAGCGGACACATACCCCCTAGGGGTATAAAGGAGGAACGACATCGAAGGAGTATCCACATGACGACCGCCGACACGACGCGTGACGTCGAACTCACCATCGGTGGGATGACCTGCGCCTCCTGCGCCGCGCGCGTCGAGAAGAAGCTCAACCGGATGGACGGCGTCACCGCGTCGGTCAACTATGCGACCGAAAAGGCGAAGGTCAGCTACAGCGGCGACATCACGCCCGAAGACCTCGTCGCGACCGTCGAAGCCACCGGTTACACCGCAGCACTGCCCGCACCCCCGCAGACGCAGCACGCTGCCGGCGAGGACAGCGGACCCGACGAAGCCGCGCCATGGAAACAGCGCCTGACGGTGTCGGCCCTGCTCACCGTCCCCGTGGTCGCGCTGTCGATGATCCCGGCCCTGCAGTTCGACAACTGGCAGTGGCTGTGCCTGACCCTCGCGTCACCGGTCGTCGTGTGGGGCGCCCTGCCCTTCCACCGCGCGGCCTGGACCAACCTGCGGCACGGTGCCGCGACGATGGACACCCTCATCTCCGTCGGTGTCACCGCTGCATACCTGTGGTCGCTGTGGGCGCTGTTCTTCACCCACGCCGGTATGCCCGGCATGAAGATGACCTTCGAGTTGTTCGCCTCGGGCGGCGGCGAGGAGCACATCTACCTGGAGGTCGCCGCGGCCGTCACCACCTTCATCACCGCGGGTCGCTGGTTCGAGGCCCGGGCGAAGCGCCGCTCCGGCGCCGCCCTGCGGGCGCTGCTCGACATGGGAGCCAAAGACGTCGCGGTGCTGCGTGGCGGCACCGAAACCCGCATCCCGGTCGACCAGCTCGCCGTCGGTGACGTGTTCGTGGTGCGTCCCGGCGAGAAGATCGCGACGGACGGCGTCGTCGAATCGGGTTCGTCGGCCGTCGACGAGTCGATGCTGACCGGTGAGTCGATGCCCGTGGAGGTCGCGCCCGGCGACGCCGTGGTCGGTGCGACCGTCAACGCCGGCGGTCGCCTCACCGTCCGGGCGACCCGCATCGGCTCCGACACCCAACTCGCCCAGATGGCGCGCCTCGTCGAGGACGCACAGAACGGGAAGGCCGAGGTCCAGCGCCTCGCCGACCGGATTTCCGCGGTGTTCGTCCCGATCGTGATCGGGCTGTCGCTGCTCACCCTCGCCGCGTGGCTGCTGTTCACCGACGATCCCGTCTCGGCTGCCTTCACGTCGGCGGTCGCGGTGCTGATCATCGCGTGCCCGTGCGCGCTGGGTCTCGCGACTCCCACAGCGCTGCTCGTCGGCACAGGCCGCGGAGCGCAACTCGGCATCCTCATCAAGGGCCCGCAGATCCTCGAATCCACGCGCCGCGTCGACACCGTCGTACTCGACAAGACCGGAACCGTCACCACGGGCGAGATGACCGTCGCCTCCGTTCATGTGGCGCCGGACGAATCCGCCGACGAAGTACTGCATCTCGCGGGGTCGCTCGAACACGCATCCGAGCATCCGATCGCCCGGGCGATCGCCGACCACGCCGCACAGACGCGTCCGCTGTCCGGTGTGGAGAGTTTCGAAAACCACGGCGGGCGCGGGGTTTCCGGTGTGGTCGACGGACGTGCCGTGCTCGCCGGGCGGCTGTCCTGGCTGCGCGACGAATGGTCGCTCGCACCGGCACCCGACCTCCGACGAGAAGCCGAGGCGGCCGAATCCGAAGGCCGGACGCCGATCTGGGTGGCCTGGGACGGTGCGGTCCGTGCGGTCGTCGTGGTGTCCGACACGGTCAAGGACGGTTCCCGTGCCGCCGTGTCCGAACTCCGCGACCTGGGTCTTCGTCCCGTGCTGCTCACGGGTGACAACCGCGGCGCGGCCGAGGCGGTCGCGAAGCAGGTCGGCATCGACGAGGTCATCGCGGAAGTGATGCCCGCCGACAAGGTTCAGGTGATCGAGCGTCTCCAGTCCGAGGGCAGGGTCGTCGCAATGGTCGGCGACGGCGTCAACGACGCGGCAGCGCTGGCCCAGGCCGACCTCGGGCTGGCGATGGGCACGGGAACGGACGTCGCCATCGAGGCGTCGGATCTGACCCTGGTCCGAGGCGATCTACGGGCCGCCCCCGACGCCATCCGCCTCGCGCGGGCAACGCTGCGCACCATCAAGGGCAATTTGTTCTGGGCGTTCGCCTACAACGTCGCGGCGCTGCCGCTCGCCGCGCTGGGGCTGCTCAACCCGCTGATCGCGGGCGCGGCAATGGCATTCAGCTCGGTGTTCGTGGTCAGCAACAGTCTGCGCCTGCGCAGGTTCGCGCCCCGCTGACCCCGGGCGACGGTGGTGGTGTGCGAGATCTTCCGATCTCGCACACCATCGCTATCGCGATATCGCCGACTCCCATTCGCCGCGTTCGGCAGCAACGAGTTCGCGCACCCGCGGCGCGACCTCGGCTGCGAAGCGTTCGAGGTCCGTCGAGGCGTCGCTCGCGAGAACGAACGTGCTCGTGCCGTGCTGCAGAGTCAGCTCGGCGAGCTGCTCGGCCCACACCTCCGCCGGACCGTGCAGAAACGAACCGTCGGCAACATCGGCGAAGGTGCCGGTGACGTTGTACAGGCGGCGGATCTGCGCGGGTTCGCGCCCGGCCTCCCGAGCGGCGTCGTCGACCCGCGCGCTCATCTCTCCCAGGACGTCGGGCCCGGCGGCGAACGAACTCGGCAGCCAGCCGTCGGCGAGCCGTCCGGTCAGTCCGAGCATGCGGGTGCCGTAGGCGCCGACCCAGATTCCGAGATCGTGTGCGGGAGCGGGGCCGCGTTTCGCACCGGACAGCGAGTAATACTCGCCGTCGACCTTCGCCCCGCCCTTCTCGTCGGACCACAGCGCCCGGATCACCGCGATCGCATCGGCCAACGCCGTCACCGCTTGCCCGGCGCTTCGGCGCGGACCTCCGTTGGCCGCCACCGCATCCCAGAACGCACCCGAGCCGAGTCCGAGTTCGACGCGGCCGCCGCTGAGCCGGTCCAGTGACGCGGCGCTGCGTGCGAGGATCACCGGTCCGCGCAGGGGAAGGTTCGCCACGTTCGGCGCGACCGTGACGGTCGTCGTCCGGGCCGCGATCCAGCTGAGCAAGGTCCAGGTATCGAGAAAACGCGACTGGTAGGGGTGATCCTGGATCGTCACCAGATCGAGCCCGGCGCGTTCGGACACGAGAGCGAGATCCACCACCCAGGCCGGGTCACCGGCGGACGGTGTGAGGAAGCTGCCGAATTCGAGGGATTGCCGGTAGTCGGGCACGTGTCACGATCCTTCCGACTCGGAGCGCGGGGCGTGGCGGCTGACGATCGAGATGCGGTTGAACGCGTTCATGGTGATGGCCACCCATGCGACGGCTGAGAGCTGGTCGTCGGTGAGGTGCGCTCGGGCCTCCGCGTAGTCGCGGTCCTGCTCGTAGCTCGAGGGCAGCACTGTCACCGATTCGGCGAGGGTGAGCGCCGCCCGCTCGACATCGGTGAACAGCTCGGTGTCCCGCCACACCGACAACACCGCGAGCTGCGTCGTCGACACGCCTGCCTTCAGCGCCTCGCGGACGTGAATGTCGAGACAGTAGGCGCAACCGTTGATCTGCGAGACCCGGATGTTGACGAGTTCGACGAGGGACCGCTCGAGCCCCGCCTCCGCGACGGCCTCGCGCACCGCGCCGGCGACGGCGACCTGTGCCCGGTAGACAGGCCGGGTCTGTTTGTCGATCAGAACGCGGGGCTCTCGGGTTTCGGTCATGTCCGCTCCTCGGGCCGGTCGGCGATCCGTCGTGCATGTGCACCGATTAGTTGACTACGCAACGTACCATCGGGCTCGCGCACGCACCGGAGATCCGGCTCGCGCACGCACCGGAGATCCGGCTCGCGACCGATACTGCGAACGGCATACTCGGAGGCATGCGACTGACCCACTTCGGCCACTCCTGCATCCTCGTGGAACACCTCGGGCAGAAGATCCTCTTCGACCCGGGCAATTTCTCGCACGGATTCGAGGGGATCACCGGCCTCGACGCGATTCTGGTCACCCATCAGCACCCGGACCACGCCGACCCCGCCCGCCTCCCGGCGCTTCTCGACGCCAACCCCGGCGCTGCCCTGTTCTCGGATCCGCAGTCCGCGGAACTTCTCGAGGGCGACTGGTCGGCGGTGCGGCCCGGCGACCGGTTCACGGTCGGCGACGTGACGATCCGGGGCACCGGCGGCCGCCACGCGGTGATCCACCCCGACCTTGCGGTTATCGACAACACCGCGTTCCTCGTCGGAGACGCGGAGAACCCGGCACGCCTGATGCACCCGGGAGACTCGCTGTACATCCCGTCCGAGAAGGTGGACGTACTCGCACTCCCGGCAGCGGCGCCGTGGCTCAAGATCTGGGAAGCCGTGGACTACCTGCGTGCCGTGAATCCCCGGGTGGCGGTGCCGATCCACCAGGGCATCATCACCGATCAGGCGAACGGCATCTTCTACGGCCGGTACTCCGACATGGCCCCCGACGGCACCGAGTTCCGGGTACTGCCGTACGAGGACGACGTCGAAGTCTGATCCGCACCCGGCGCCGCCGAGGGGGGTTTACCGCGCCGCCGCCCGCCCGGCGGCGCGGCCGGAGAAGATGCATCCGCCGAGGAACGTGCCTTCCAGCGAGCGGTAGCCGTGTACGCCACCGCCTCCGAAGCCCGCGACCTCGCCTGCCGCGTACAGCCCGTCGAACACCGAGCCGTCCGCACGCAACACCCTCGACGACAGGTCGGTTTCGAGGCCTCCCAGCGTCTTACGGGTGAGGAGATGCAGTTTGACCGCGACCAGGGGGCCGGCCTTCGGGTCGAGGATCCGGTGCGGCGACGCAATGCGGGCGATGCGATCCGGCTTGTAGGTGCGGGCCGCACGCATCGCGACGACCTGCAGGTCCTTCGTGAACTTGTTCGTCATCTCCCGGTCCCGCGACTCGACGACCGAACGCACCCGCTCGTAGTCGAGCGGCGTATCAGGCGTCAGCTCGTTCATTCCGGCGACGAGGTCGGCGAGGTTGTCGCGGACGACGAAGTCGACGCCACGCCGCATGAACGCATCCACCGGTCCGGGCGCACCCGACCGGATGCGCTGCAGGAGCAAGCGGACATCCCGGCCGGTGAGGTCGGGATTCTGCTCCGATCCGGAGAGACTGAACTCCTTCTCGATGATCTTCTGGTCCAGGAGGAACCAGGTGTGGTCGTGCCCGGTGCGCGCGATGTGCTCGAGAGTGCCGAGGGTGTCGAAACCGGGGAACAGCGGAACCGGCAGGCGAGTTCCGGTGGCGTCGAGCCAGAGCGACGACGGTCCGGGCAGAATCCGGATGCCGTGGTTCGGCCACACGGGGTCGAAGTTCGTGATGCCCTCGGTGTAGTGCCACATCCGGTCGCGGTTGACGACGTTGCCACCGGCGTTCTCGGTGATCTCGAGCATCCGCCCGTCGACGTGCGCGGGAACACCGGTGAGCATCCGCTTCGGCGGCTCGCCCAGACGCTGGGGCCAGTTCTTCTTCACGAGTTCGAAGTTGCCGCCGATACCGCCGGAAGTGACGATCACGGCTCCGGCAGCGAACTCGAATTCACCGACTCCCACCCGCGACGAAGCGACACCGCGAGCGGCGTCGGTCGGCTCGAGCACGGTGCCTCGCACCCCTGTCACCGCTCCGTCGGTGATCACCAGGTCGTCGACCTGGTGCCGGTGCTTCAGCGTGACCAGTCCCCGGTCGACGCCCTCCCGGACCTTACGAGCGAAGATCTCGACGAGAGCCGGTCCCGTGCCCCACGTGATGTGGAAACGGGGAACCGAATTGCCATGTCCCGCAGCGTCGTAACCGCCACGTTCGGCCCAGTTGACCATCGGGAAGATCTTCAGCCCGCGCTGCTTGAGCCACGCGTGCTTCTCCCCCGTCGCGAATTCGACGTACGCCTGCGCCCACCGGCGTGGCCACCGGTCGTCGACCTCGCGGTCGAAGCCCGCCGTGCCCATCCAGTCCTGGAGGGCCAGTTCGTACGAGTCCTCGATACCGAGACGCCGTTGCTCGGGACTGTCGACGAAGAACAGTCCGCCGAACGACCAGAATGCCTGTCCCCCGAGGTTGTTCGCATTCTCCTGGTCCACCAGGATCACCTTCCGGCCTGCGTCGACGAGTTCTCCCGTCGCCACGAGTCCCGCAAGGCCCGCCCCCACCACGATCACATCTGCGTCCATGCCGCAAACAGTACCGAGCGAACGCACGGCTCGGGACAAACAGTCGCCCACGCAACTCCTCAGACGGTGACGCGCCCCGTCGAGGACGCCGGCCGGCGATAGACCGACGCGAATCGTCGCTCGAACGACGACTGCGGAGTGATCACACGTCGGCGTCGCGACGTTCCGGCAGTCTCGCGCCGTTCAGTCCCTCGTCGTGCTTCCCCCAGGATTCGAAGTGCACGGCATCACCGAGGGGGCGGCCCTGTCTCCAGCCGAACCGCTCGAGGTCCGGAACCTCCTGCAGGCGTGTCACGGGACCGAGGCACAGCCAGGCGATCGGTCGGACGGGGTCCTCGACTCCGACGAAGTCGCGGAGGAATTCTTCTTCGTAGAACGACACCCACCCGACGCCCAGCCCCTCCGCCGTAGCCGCGAGCCAGAGGTTCTGGATGGCGAGAACCGCTGAGAACAAGCCGGATTCGTCGACGGTATGCCGCCCGAGGATGTGCTTCCCGCCGCGCGACGGGTCGTAGGTGACGACGATGCCGGTACGCGATTCGGCGATGCCCTCGACCTTGATGGGGTCGAAGGTCCGCCGCTTGTCCTCGGGCAGTGAATCCGCGAACGCCTTCCGGCATCCGGCGACGTGCTCGGCGAAAGCGTCAAGGCGCTCCGGATCACGGACCACCACGAAATCCCACGGCTGCGTATTACCCACGCTCGGTGCGTGGTGGGCAGCGGCGAGAACCCGGTGCAGCGCGTCCTCGCGAATCGCCTCCCCGCTGAACTCGGCGCGGACGTCGCGGCGCATGCGGATGATGTCGTACAGCGCCTCGCGCGCTCGAGCGGTGAACATGATCGTCAGGCCGGCACGACTGCTTCGATGGCCTCGATGACCTCGGGGGCGTCGGGTTCGGTGCGGGGACGGAAACGATCGACGACGGTACCGTCCGGGGCGATCAGGAACTTCTCGAAGTTCCACTGGATGTCACCGGCTTCACCGGACGCATCGGCGTGCTTGGTGAGTTCGGCATACAGCGGATGGCGGCTGTCGCCGTTGACCTCGATCTTCTCCAGCAGCGGGAAGGTCACACCGTAGGTGGCCGAGCAGAATTCCTGAATCTCCTCGGCCGTTCCCGGTTCCTGTCCCATGAACTGGTTGCACGGCACGCCGATCACGATGAGGCCGCGGTCGGCGTAGTCGTTCGCGAGCTGCTCGAGTGCGCCGTACTGCGGGGTCAGTCCGCACTTGGACGCGACGTTGACGACGAGCAGCGCGTGCCCCTCGAACGCCGCGAGGCTGGTGGGCTCACCCGAGAGGGTGTTGATCGAGATGTTCTGGAGGTCGGTGGTCATGCTTACAAGCTAGCGTGCCCGCACCGGACCGTTCGGGACGGCGGCCCCGCCCGGGACGGCAGCGTCGTCGATGCACTCAGGCGAGAGCGAGAAACAGCTTCTCGAGTTGCGCCTCGGTCATCGGCTCCTTGTTTCCGTCACCCGAATCGGTCATGCACTCCCGCAGGCCGCTGGCGACAATCTTGAAGCCGGCACGGTCGAGTGCTTTGGAGACCGCGGCGAGCTGCGTGACGACGTCCTTGCAGTCACGGCCCTGCTCGATCATCGCGATCACTCCGGCGAGCTGCCCCTGAGCACGGCGCAACCGATTGAGGACCTGGGTGATGCTTTCGTCGTCGCCGACCATGTCGATTCCTTTCGCGAATGTCTTGTCATCGTACCCCCTGGGGTATCGCCCCCGTCGTCTCACAGCTCGACGGCCCGATCGGGACCGCCGGGTGATGCGGAGGCGCATCCTCTCGCGTCACCCGGCGGCGACGGAAAGCTGACGCCATCGCCGCAGCGGACAGCGGGAGGTGCGTGTGCACGCATAGGCGGTGCCGGCGGCAACCAGCGTGAGGACCGCGACCGCGCCTCCCACAGCGGGATGCAGTTCCTGCGCAATGATGACGGAGGACATCAGCAGAACGAACCACCCGAAGCCCTTACGCAGCGTATCCGGATCGACCTTCGAGGTGAGCCGGCCACCGATCAGGCTGCCGACCACCGCGGCGCCGGTCACCATCGCCGCCAGGCGCCAGTCGATCTGCACGGACGAGAGGTAGCCACCGAGCCCCGCGAAGGATTTCATGGCGATCACGATGAGTGAGGTACCCACGGCGATGGGCATGGGCAGTCCGCCGAGCAGCGCGAGCGCGGGCACGACGAGGAAACCACCACCGGCACCGACCAGACCGGTGACCAGCCCGACGACCACGCCGTCGAGCAGAATCTTCCCGACCGGCATAGCGGGAACAGCACTTCCGGTTGCTGCCTTGTTCTTGCGGCCGCGCAGCATCGCGACCGCGGTGGCGATCATCATGGCCGCGAACGCGAGCAGCAGGATGCCGCCGGGAATGAAGCGCGAGAACAGGCCACCGGCGTAGGCACCGACCATGCCCGCCGCACCGAACAGGATGCCGGTGCGCCACTGCACGCGGCCCGCCCGCGCGTGGGAGATCGCGCCGACCGCGCTCGTGACACCGACTACGAGCAGGGAGGTGGCGATCGCTTCCTTGGCGTCCATGCCCGCGACGTAGGCGAGCAGAGGGACGGTCAGGATGGATCCTCCGCCGCCGAGCAACCCGAGGGTGACGCCGACAAGGACCGCCAGTGACACGGTCAGCGCGATCACGATCAGTTCCCTTCGGCTGCAGTGCCGCTGGAAGCGGTCAACTGTGCCACGATCGTCTGCGGATCACAGGTGGCGCCGCGGTTGTAGGGCAGCTTCGACAGCATCATGCCCATCGCGCACGTATTCGACAGTGCCGCAAAGCTCAGACCGCCACCGATGCCGGCGGCGAGCCACTTGAGCTTGGGCACGGCGACACTGCCCAGGACCGAGCCCAGCACCAGCGAGCCCGCGAGCAGACGAACCTGGCGTTCGAGTTCCCAGCGTGCGGCACCGCGAACGACCGGCAGACCCTGTCCTTCCCAACTCGTCATCCCGCCCTCGAGGATGTGCACGTTGAGCAGCCCCGCCTCGCGCAGGGTCTCCTCGGCGTGCGTCGCACGCTGCCCGGACCGGCACACCAGGACGATGCTCTCGTCGAGGTGGGCGAGGAACTCGTCGCGGTGCTCGCGCAGCAGGTCGAGGGGCACGTTGTAGGCGCCCGCGATGTGCAGGGACTCGAATTCGCCGGGGGTGCGGACGTCGACGACGCGCACGTTCGCATCGGCGCCGATCAGTTCGTGGAGCGCGCTCGGGTCGAGGGTGGCGGGACCGGACGTGGTCATAAGGAGGGCCTTTCGATTCTGGGTTGTGTGCGCACTAGGCGACGTAATTACCCCATGGGGTATTCTGGGAACTCATCGTACACATACCCCTAGGGGTATCTAAAACCATGATCTGCTGCGGGAGCTTCCCCGGCACTCCGCGGTTCCCCATGCGGAGCCGGAGACGAAACTCTGTGCAGCACGATACCCCGGGGGGTACTTGACATACCCTAGGGGGTATATGCCACGCTGTCCACAGACCCGGAATCAGCAACGGAGGAACCCATGATTCTCGAGCAGTACTACATCGAGTGCCTGTCCCACGCGTCGTACCTGATCGGCGACGAGAGCACCGGCCGGGCGATCGTGGTCGATCCGCGCCGCGATATCGGCGACTATCTCGACGACGCCGCGAAGCACAACCTCACCATCGAAGGCGTCATCAACACCCACTTCCACGCGGACTTCGTCTCCGGACACCTCGAACTGGTGGACGCGACCGGCGCATGGATCGGTTTCGGCGAAGCGGCCGAGACCGACTACCCCATTCGCCGCCTACGGGACGGGGAGCAACTTTCCCTCGGCGAAGTCCACCTGGAGATCCTCTCCACCCCGGGGCACACCTGGGAATCGATCTCGGTGGTCGTACGTGAGCGTCCCGACGCCGCACCGTCCGCAGTACTCACCGGCGACTCGCTCTTCATCGGCGACGTCGGCCGGCCGGACCTGGTCAACCTCGGCGACGGGTCCACGAGCGACCTGGCCCGGGCGATGTTCCGTACCGTGCACGAGAAACTGCTGACACTGCCCGACGAGGTTACGGTCATGCCCGCCCACGGTGCCGGTTCGTCCTGTGGAAAAAATCTCTCCACCGAGCTGACCTCCACGATCGGCGAGCAGCGAGTGAGCAACCCCTCGGTGCAGCCGATGAGCGAAGACGACTTCGTCGCGCTGATCACCGAGGGCCAGCCGGCCGCACCGTCGTACTTCTCGGCCGATGCCGCCATGAACAAGCGGATCCACCCGCTGCTCGCCCAGGACCACACCATCCCGATGCTGACTCCGGCTCAGGTCCGGACCGAGCTCACCGCGGGCACCCGTGTTCTCGACGCACGCAGCGTCGACGATTTCGCCGCCGGGCACCTGCGCGGATCGGTCAACGTCGGTTTCGACGGACGCTTCGCCGAGACCGGTGGCATGGTCGCCGAGGTCGGCGAGAGGATCGTGCTCATCACCTACCCCGGCGAGGAACAGGAGGCGGCGGTACGCCTCGCCCGGATCGGATCGGACAACGCGATCGGCTATCTCGCCGTCGCCGACGGCATGTTCCCGGCCGAGCTGACCGAACTGGTTCGGACCGCACCCCGAACCTCCGTCGAGGAACTCGACACCCTGCTCGCAGCCGGCACCGTCACCCTCGTCGACATCCGCAACCCCGGTGAGCGCGAACTCGGCACGATCCCCGGTGCGGTGCCGATCCCGTTGGCACAGTTGCGCACTCGGCTCGGGCAGGTACCGACGGGTAAGCCCATCGTGGTGCACTGCGCCGGTGGATGGCGCTCGAGCGTGGCGGCGTCGTTGCTCCGCGCCCACGGCTTCGACAACGTCTCGGATCTCACCGGCGGCTACAACGCGTGGGCCGAGAGCCACGTCGCGGCCTGATCGGTCCGGCCGGAGCCGGACCGACAACAACGAAAGAGGAGAACCCCATGTGTTACCCCGTCACCTGCCCGAACTGCCGGAAGACCGGATGGGGCGGCTGCGGACAGCATGTCGACGCCGTCATGCGATCCGTACCCGCCGGCGACCGCTGCACCTGCGGTCAGGACACCGCTCCGGCGCCGAGCCCGGCTCGGACGCTGCGGTCCCTGTTCCGCCGCTGACCGGGCAGCAGTCGCACGAACCCGCCGGTTACGACCCGGCGGGTCGCGGCGCGGTCTCCGCGCGGTAGGCACCCGACGTCTCGAGCACCCACGCGAACTCGAAAGCCACCTCGCGCCACTTCTCGTAGCGACCGGAGACACCACCGTGCCCCGCGCTCATTTCGGTTTTGAGCAGCAACTGCGAGTCGCCGGTCTTGGTGGCTCGCAACTTCGCGACCCACTTGGCGGGTTCGACGTACAGCACGCGGGTGTCGTTGATGCTGGTGATCGCGAGGATCGCCGGATAGTCGTGGGCTCCGACGTTCTCGTACGGGCTGTAGGAGCGCATGTACTCGTACACCTCGGGATCGTCGAGCGGGTTGCCCCACTCGTCCCACTCGATCACCGTCAACGGCAGCGACGGATCGAGGATGGAGGTCAGCGGGTCGACGAACGGCACGTTCGCGAGGATGCCCGCGAACAGTTCGGGAGCGATGTTGGCGACCGCACCCATCAACAGGCCACCCGCACTGCCGCCGTCCGCCACGAGCCGGTCCGGGCCGGTCACACCTTCGTCGACGAGATGCCGCGCGCACGCGACGAAGTCGGTGAAGGTGTTCTTCTTCGTCAGGGTCTTGCCGTTTTCGTACCAGTGCCGGCCCATCTCGCCGCCGCCGCGCACGTGCGCGACCACGAACACCATGCCGCGGTCGAGCAACGACAGTCGGGCGACCGAGAATCCCGGATCGATACTGGCTTCGTAGGATCCGTAGCCGTACAGCAAGGTCGGAGCCGGCCCGTCCGCCAGGTCTTTGCGCTGCACGATCGACAGCGGAATCCTGGTGCCGTCCTCGGCGGTGGCCCATTCGCGGCGCTGTTCGTAGCGTGCCGGATCGAAATCGCCGAGCACCGGCTGCGATTTGCGCAGCAGCAGTTCGCCGGTGGCCACGACGTACTCGTAGACGCGGGTCGGGGTGATGAACGAGGTGAAGCCGAGGCGCAGGACGGGCTGCTTCCACTCGGGATTGCCACCCGGACCGACTGCGAACAGTTCCTCGTCGAACTCGAGTTCGGTGAGTTCGCCGTATCCGTCGTCGGTGAGGGGCCACACCGCGATCCGGGTGAGCGCCTCGCGCCGGTAGCCGAGCACCAGGTGACCCTCGAACGCCTCGACGTCTTCGAGGCGCACGTCGTGGCGGTGCCCGATGAGGGTGCGCAGCGACGACGGGTCGTCGACCGGCGCTTCGGCGAGGACGAAGTTCTCGGCCTTCTCCCCCGTCTCCGGGTCGACATCGTTGTGCATGATCAGCAGCCGGTCCCGGCCGCCGATCACCGCATGCTCGGCGCCGTACTCGACACCCTCACGACGCGGGAGGAGAACTCTGAATTCACCTGTGGGATCATCGGATTCGAGAATCCACCCCTCGGTGGTGATCTTGGACCCGACCCAGATCATGAGATACTTCTCGCTGCGGGTCGAGCCGATCGACACCCAGTACCGCTCGTCGGGCTCGTGGAAGACCTTCACGTCCTCGTCGCGCGGGGTCCCGAGTTTGTGCCGCCACACGGTGTCGGGGCGCCACGACTCGTCCACCGTCTGATAGAAGACGTGGCTGTGATCGAGGGCCCAGGTGGCTCCCGGTGCGGTGCCGGTGATTTCGTCGGGGAGCAGTTCACCGGTCTCGAGATTCTTGAAGCGCAGCGTGTACCGCTCGTCACCGACGACATCGGTCGAGTACGCCAGCAGCGTGCCGTCCTGGCTGATCGAGAACGCCCCGATGGAGAAGAACTCGTGCCCTTCGGCTTCCACGTTTCCGTCGAGCAGCACCTGCTCGCCCGGCAGGTCGACGCCGGGAGTGACCTCGGGCGGCGTCCAGTCGTCCGCGTCCGTGATCGGGGCCCGGCACTGGATGCCGTACTGCTTGCCCTCGACGGTCCGTGCGTAGTACCACCAGTTGCCCATACGAGCGGGAACCGACATGTCGGTTTCCTGGGTACGGGACTTGATCTCCTCGAAGATCGACTCACGCAACGGCGCCAGGTGTGCGGTCTGCGCGTCGGTCCACGCGTTCTCGGCCTCGAGGTACGCGACGACCTCGGGTGATTCCTTGTCGCGCAACCATTCGTAGTCGTCGACGAACGTGTGGCCGTGATGGACACGCTCGTGCGGAACCTTCTGGGCGACCGGCGGGGTCGAATTCGAGGAGGTCATCTGCGTTCAGCCGATCCAATCGTCGAAGGAGAGCCCGGAAATACGCTCGTAGGCTTCGATATACCGCGCACGCGTCTTGTCGACGATGTACTGCGGGAGCGCGGGCGGCGGAGTGTCGGACGCGCGGTCCCAGCCGGATTCCTCGCTGGTGAGCCAGTTACGGACGATCTGCTTGTCGAAGCTCGGCTGCACCTTGCCCTCCTCGTACTCGGCGGCATCCCAGTACCGCGACGAGTCGGGAGTGAGCACCTCGTCGGCAAGGACGAGATTGCCGGCCTTGTCCAGACCGAACTCGAGCTTCGTGTCGGCGAGCAGGATGCCGCGCTCGGAGGTGTACATCGCGGCGCGGCCGTAGATATCGAGGGTGTCCTGACGCAATTTCATTGCAAGATTCACGCCGAGTTTCTCGACCACCTGGTCGAAGGTGATGTTCTCGTCGTGATCACCGAGCGCGGCCTTCGTGGCCGGAGTGAAGATCGGTTCGGGCAGGATGCTCGCCTCCACGAGACCCTCGGGAAGCGCGACGCCGCACACCGCGCCGGTGGCGCGGTAGTCGAGCAGGCCGGACCCGGTGAGGAAACCGCGCGCGACGCACTCGACGGGCACCATCTCGAGCCGCTTCACCACGAGCGCGCGGCCGAGCACCTCTTCGGGGATGCGCTCGTCGTCGGGTTCGCCGGCGAGGTGGTTGTTCGCATCGAGCAGATCGAAGAAGAACACGCTCATCGCGGTGAGGACCCGGCCCTTGTCGGGGATGGGCGTGTCGAGCACGTGGTCGTAGGCCGAGATCCGGTCGCTGGCGACGAGAAGCAGGTGCTCGTCGTCGACGACATGCAGATCACGGACCTTGCCGCCGGCGAGGTGGGGATAGGACTCGAGTGAAGGACGCACGCTGACACCCTAGTGCGCGATGCGGACGGGGACCGAACGCCGTGGCGGATATCCCATCGACGACAATGGTCCGGAACCGGTGTTCGAGCCAGGACAGGGGCGTCATGACTGCATCGTCACGGGTGGATGTCGGATTCCGCTCCGAGCGCGGGCCGATCCTCATCGCCTTGATGCTCGCGACCTCCCTGGTTGCGCTCGAGAGCACGATCCTCGCGACGGCGGTGCCCACGATCGTCGCCGACCTCGGCGGATTCACCCAGTTCCCCTGGCTGTTCTCCAGCTACCTGCTCACGCAGGCGGTGTTGGTCCCGGTGTACGGCAAGTTGTCGGACACCTTCGGCCGCACGCCGGTGCTGCTGTTCGGCATCGCGGTCTTCGCGCTGGGATCGGTGTTGTGCGCGCTGGCGTGGAGCATGCCCGCCCTCATCGCGTTCCGCGCCGTCCAGGGCCTCGGTGCAGGTGCCGTGCTGCCCATGGCGCAGACCGTCGCCGGTGACATCTACACCGTGGCCGAGCGCGCGAAAGCACAGGGATATCTCGCCAGTGTGTGGGGGATGTCCGCGGTCGTGGGTCCGGCCCTGGGCGGGGTCTTCGCCGACTTCTGGTCGTGGCGGTGGATCTTCTGGATCAACGTGCCGCTGTGCGCGATCGCTGCATGGGTGATCGTCCGCAACTTCCACGAGGACCGTCCGTCCGGCAGCGCGCGACGCGTGGACTGGGCGGGCGCAGTGACACTCGCCGCGGGCGCCGCGCTCGTGATCCTCGGCCTGCTCGAGGGTGGCCAGTCGTGGGCGTGGTCCTCGGGCATGAGCATCGGCATCTTCGCCGGTGGGATCGCCCTGCTGGTGGTCTTCGGATGGATCGAGTCCCGCGCGGCCGAACCGATCCTGCCGATGTGGGTGCTCACCCGCCGGGTCCTGATCACCACGAGCGCCGTCTCGGCCCTCGTCGGCGCGGTCGTACTCGGGTTGACGTCGTACATCCCGTCGTTCGTGCAAGGTGCTCTCGGTACGTCCGCGCTGGTCGCCGGATTCGCCCTCGCCACGATGACCATCGGCTGGCCCATAGCGGCGTCGCAGTCCGGCCGGTTGTATCTGCGGATCGGGTTCCGGCTGACCGGCCTGGTCGGTGCGGTGCCGCTGCTGGCCGGGGCGGTCCTGCTCACCCGGCTCGGAATCGGATCCTCGCCGTGGCACGTCGCAGGCTGTTGCGTGCTCATCGGTCTCGGAATGGGCCTGATCGCGAGCCCCGCACTCATCGCCGCACAATCGAGTGTCGAGTGGGCCGAGCGGGGTGTGGTCACCGGTGCCAATGCCTTCGCCCGCGCACTGGGAAGCGCCGTGGGTGTCGCCGTGTTCGGTGCGCTCGCGAACACCGCGCTGTCCCGTTCCGATGCGCCCACCGGCCGATCCGTCCCGGACGCCGCGGAGCTTGCGGCGTCCGTCGCACCCGTCTTCACCGCGGTGCTCGTCTGCGCGGTCGTCCTCACCTTCTGTGTCGCACTCATTCCGAACCGCCGGCAATCGGAATCCGACTCTGCCTGAATGTGGTCAGGGTGCCCTAAGGTGTCCGCTATGACCAACGAATACGGGATGCTCCCCGTCCTCATCGAAGTGGCGAGGGTCGAGGACATCACGCCTCACATGCGCCGGATCACGTTCGCCGGCCCCGGCGTCGCCGAATATGCCTCCGTCCCGGGCCGGGTGCCGAACATCAAGTTGGTGTTTCCCCGCGCGAACGGTCGACTCGAGGTGCCGGCCCGTAACGGATGGGGGCGGCTCGCATGGCCCGATCCGACCGTGAAACAGCAGGTTCGCACATACACGGTCCGCCGCCTCGACCCCGAGACCGCCGAGATGGACATCGATTTCGTCAAGCACGGCGACGAGGGCCTCGCGAGCGGCTGGGCCGAACATGCCCGCCCGGGGGACGTGATCGCTGCCGCGGGCGCGGGCGGAGTGACCGCCGGTGAGGCCGACTGGTATCTGATCGTCGGTGACGAGACGGCCCTGCCCGCCATCGGGCGGATGCTCGAGCACATGCGCGAAGACGCCACCGGTGTCGCCCTGATCGAGGTGGCCGACGAACACGAGCAGCAGGACCTGCGCCATCCCGACGGCGTGGAGATCCGCTGGATCCACCGCCACGGCGCACCCGCGGGCACCACCGATCAACTGTTCGACGCCGCGACCGCGATCGAGATCCCCGGGGGTGACGTCACGAAGTTCGCGTGGGTGTCGGCGGAGTCGAAGACCGTGCTGGCGATGCGCAAGTGGCTGCGGAACGAGGCAGGATTCGATCGTAAGGCCACGCTCGTCATCGGCTACTGGCGACGCGGGATGACGGAGACCGGCTACGGCAAGACCGCCGACCACGACCGGGTCGAGGACGAACACGACGAGGTCCTCCCCCACGATCACGACCACGATCACCAGCACGCTCACTGAGGACCCACCCCGGTCGCGCGGATCGTTACAGACCGGATGTTTCGTTCTGCCGCGCGATCGGGCACCATCTCTGCGGTGAGGACCAGACGTGCAGGCAACGAGACCGTCGACGACATGACATACGTCCCGCTGGGATCGTCCGAGCATGCGGCGAACCAGCTCCGGAATGCCAGGGCGATGCAGGACACGACCGACTATCAGTCACTGCGTTCAGCGATGGACGCCGAGTACTACTGGCGGGGCGTGACCGAGACGTTCCGGATCGCGGACGAGTCGTTCACCGCGGTCTCCGGCGCGACGCGCGACGTCACGGACATCTCGGCGCACGTCATGGCGCGTGCGGCCGACTGGGTGGGCACCATCGAATTGGCCGCGGAAGGCAGCCGCCTCTACGGTGCACTGGTGGCGTACACGCAAGGAGTCGGCGACGGCTACGCGGCGATCGAATTGTGGGCGCACGGCGTCCGGAACGCACACTTCTGACGAGCCCGCCCCCGGCGGTGGGCAGCGCCGACTGGCCGGCTTCCGAGCCGTCCGCTAGGTCGAACGCTCGAGGTGCGCGCGATCCCAGTTCCCGAGATCCGCTGCGGCGTCGTAGGTGCTGCGGAGGAAACCCAGCACTTCCGCGTCGGGGTCGGCTGCCGTGCGCACCGCCTCGTAGGGCAACACGAACTCGCCGAGTTCGGACGAGTAGTACGCGGCATCCGGGCGCACGGGACGGTCCGCGTAGCCGTCCGGAGCGGGGTAGGCATACGAGTAGAAGGCGCCCTCGTCTCCACCGCCGGGCCAGAATCCACAGCTGCTCAGCTCGTGCGAGTAGGCCTCGGTCATCACCTCGTCGGGGCAGTGCGGAATTCCGCCGGGATGTGGCGGTGCGGTGCGGCCCGAGAATCGGGTGCAGGCCAGATCCATTGCTCCCCAGAAGAAGTGAACCGGGCTGACCTTGCCCAGGTACTCGCCCCGGAACTGCTGCAGGACACGGTCGGCTCGGAGCAGTTGCCGCCAGAACAGGTGTGCCGCGTCGGGGTCGTACGTGCTGTGCTGGTGGTCCTGCGCGAAGGGGATCGCCGGGTCGACCTCGTTGGGCGCACCATGGATCCGGGTCTCGATGCCCAGTTCGTCCAAGGCGCCGAAGGTGCGCGAGTAGAACTCCGACACGGGCTGCGCCGTGAGCGGGACGGCGCTACGGCCTCCGTCGCTCGAACGGATCCCGAGGTTGTGCTCGCAGAAATCGAATTCGAGATCGAACACACCGCCGCGGTAGGGAATCGACGAGGTACCCAAGCCGCGTGGCGTGACGTACAACGTCGTGTGCCACCAATGGTTGACCGGCGGCGAGTGGACCAACCGGATCTTGCCCACGATCTGCAGCCACATGTGCAGGGTGTCGCGGGTGGCGGCCCAGTCGGCGACACGCAGACTCGGCCACTCGTCGTCCGGACGCTCGACGGATCGGTTCACGGCACCTCCCACGGTCGGAGTTCGATTACCGCATTCTTACCGACTTTTGCGCGCGCCGGGCGAGACTCGGCTGGACGGGAGGAAATCACGCCGGGTGCTTGCTCGAAATCGACAGTCTTCACGAACGGGAGGGTCGCCCCCGCGGCGTGCCGTCCACCGGCGACCGCGGGGGGCCGGGGGCACGCATCAACAGCGAAGCAACGAGGAAACACACCGCGCCGATCAGCGTGCCGAGATTCGCGGCCGTCGCGCTTTCGAGCCGTTGCGTGGCCGGGACGACGAGCGATCCGACCGCGGAGACACCGAACGCGATCGAACCGACCGCATTCAGCCACGTGCTGGCCCAGTTGCGGGCGTGCGGATCCCACAGGCCGTCGACATCGGTCGTCGCGACGACGGCCAGTCCACTCGAGACGAGGAAACACAGCGACCCGAACATATCCGGTTGCCAGACGAACTCGTCTCGTTCGGGTGCCGACAGACTGCGGATCACGGCGGCACCTGTACTGAGGTTGAACAGCACGGTGCCGACGAACTGGGTCAGGGCGGACCACCAGTCGTACCGGTTGACACGGGACGTCGACGGTCCGGGAGTAACCCGCCCGGTGAACCGGAACTCGGCGAACGCGGCCGCGGTGAAGAACAGCGAACCGGCGAAGTAGGTGAGGTTGCCGATATGGGCACCGACCGTCGTCGCGTAGCCGGGGGCCGCCCCGATCGCGAACAACAGTGAACCCAGCGCAAACCCCAACGACGGACCCCGGAAACCCGAATTCTGGCGGTGCCACCCCATGCGGTCACGATAAGCGGCGTTTCTGCACACCGGACGTGGACGGTTCGATCGAACGGCCGGGTCTGCGGCTACACCGGACGCCGACCGTGGTCAGGAGACAGGTTCGAGCCGATCGTCGTCCACGAACCGCCGCAACGTCGGGAACGACGCCCACATCACGACGACGAGCACGATACCGGCGACTCCGTACACCGTCAGTGCCACCGACATCGGCACCACCGACGCGATCACACCGGCGGCGATCGCACCGAGCGACGTACCCGCAGTCACCTGAGCAGACCACACCGCGGCGATACGCCCGCGGTACTCGTCGGCCGTGTTGCGCTGCACCGTCGCATACCGCATCACATCGGCGAGCGAGTCGCCGAATCCGTACGCTGCCAGGCCCAGCAGCACCACCGCGGTCACGCCGGTCGCGCCCGCTCCGGCGAGCCCTGCGGCCGAGACGGCCATGAGGACGAAGACGACCAGGCCCGACCGACGGACGGAACCCGTCCAGCCGCTCGTGAGCGAACCGAGGACGGCACCGACAGCCGGCGCGGCATAGAGCAACCCGACCACCGACGGCCCCGCGCCGAGCACGCGGTCGGCGAACGCCGGGAGCAGCACGGCCCAGCCGGTGAGCAGCATCGCGGCAAAACCTACGACGAGCACCTGGCCGATCACCCGGTTGCGGAACGCGTACGTGAAGCCCGCGGCGATCGATCTCAGCGGTGATTCGACGGACACCGTCGCCGGCGGCAGCGGTGGCAGCCGGGTGATGCAGAAGGTGGTGATCACGGTGGTGAACGCGGCGAGCGCATAGGCCAGGCCCACGCCACCGGCGGCGATCACGACACCACCCAGTGCCGGGCCGACCATCGAGCCGAGATCTGCGGTGAGCGCCATGAGGGCTCCGGCCGCCGCGAGCTTGTCGCGCGGAACCAGGCTGGGGGTGACGGCCATCAGGGCGGTCGCCGAGATACCGCCCGCCGCCCCGTCGACAACGGAGATGAGGTAGATCGCCCACATCTGTGGCTCGGGCAGGTAGGCGTTGACGGCAAGCAGCGCGAAAGCCACCGCCGCGGTCCCCCGCGCAATGGCGATCACGTTGCGACGGTCGAACCGGTCCGCGAGGACACCGCCGACGAAAGTCGCGGCGAACGTGGTGATTCCGAGGACCGCGGTCACTGCCGCGACCTGGGCGGTGGATCCGGTGAGCTGGTAGACCTGCACCGGGACCGCGACGATGAGGAACCCGAGCCCCAGCAGCGACACCACCCGCGCGGTGAACAGGTACCGGAATTCGCGACTGGTCCGGATCGGATCGAGGTCGATGGTCAGTTTCTCGAGGAAGGCCACGGCGATCCGCTCACTGTCCGGCGAGCAGGGCGCACCACTGCTCGAGGTCGGGTTCGGATGCCAGCGACACGAAATCGATGTCTGCGCCCGCGCCACGCCACTGTTCGATCAGCGCCATCAGGCGCACCGAATCGAGGCCCTGGTCCACCAGATTCACGGCCGGGTCGAGCTCGTCCGGCTCCACCTCCAGGATGCGGGCGGTATCGGCGAAGATGGTCGCGCGGTCCAACATGTTCTGTCTCCTTCTGCTGACGGTTCGAAAGTCGTTCAGGCGACCGGGGATCGGCGACCGGTGAGGGCGGTCAGTGCCTGCACCCAGCGCTGTGACAGCAACTCGAGGGTGCCGGCGCCGACAACTCCGGTGGCCGCGGCGAATTCGCAGTCCAGGACGGGACCGTCCTCGGTGTCCTCGGTGATCGCGTCGACGTGCAGGACGTGATCGAGCGGTGTCGATGGATCCACCGACCCGCCGAGTGCCGGCGCCTCGGGGGCACCCGACCACGGGGCGCCGGTCTCTTCGCCGAGCGTCATCCGGCCGAGGTAGTTGAACACCACCTCGGGTCGGCGGTACCCGGCGAACCGGTCCGCGAACTCCGGATTGAAGCGGTGCAGCACACCGAAACCGACCCCGTTGTCCGGCAGAGCGCGCAACGACCGGGTGGCGCGGGCGAGTGCGTCACCTGCGGCCGGTCCGCCCTCGAGCGCGTCGCCGATGTCGATTCCGGTGAGGTCGAGGGCAACCGGGAACATAGAGGTGAACCATCCGACCGTGCGGGAGATGTCGGCGCCCGGCACCACATCCTCCTCGCGGCCGTGTCCCTCGAGTTCGACACGCACGGTGTCCCCGCCACGCACCGACGCCACTGCCAGAGCGAGCGCGGTGAGCAGCGCCTCGTTGATCGACTCGCCGGCGAGCACCCGTTCGGTCACCGGGACCGGGACACGCACGCGGACCGAGCGGAGCGCGGACACGGTGTCGACGGAAGGATCGAGGCCACGCTCTCCCAGGGACGGCTCGGATGTCGACAGGGCGGGTTCCCAGGCCGGCCAGGACTCGACGACCCGCTCCGATCGTGCCGCCTCCACGAGTCCGGTGGCCCAGGCGCGGAACGGGGTACCGGAGGCGGCGAGCCGAATGGTTCCGCCACCGGCGGCCTGCTCGACCGCGTCCGCCAGGTCCGGGACCAGGATCCGCCACGACACCCCGTCCACGACCAGGTGGTGAACGGCGACGAGGACACGACCCGCGGTCCGGGGCCCGAAATCGAACCACACCACCTGGAGCATCACGCCCGCGTCCGGGTCGAGCGAGGAATAGGCCCGTTCCCGTTCGGCAGCGAACAGGTCCTGCCACCGCGGGTCGTCGACGCCGGCCTCACCGAGATGCGTCGCGTCGACGCGCCGGACCAGTGCATCGATGGCGGGGACCTCCGGCGCGCGCTCCGCCGGGACCGTCCACGTCGGACGAGCACCCCCGGCGCGGAACCGAGATCGCAGCATCGGATGCACATCCAGCAGCGCCGTGACGGCCGTCTGCAACGTGGGCACAGTCAGCCCGGACGGAGCGACGAGCAACCGGGCCTGGGAGAAGCGGCCGAGGTCGCTTCCCCAACCGAGTGCCTCCCACACGATCGGCACGAGCGGGACGTCACCGATCGCTTCGCCGGTGCCGTAGACCCGCTCGTGCACCGGACCGGCCGTGTCGGCCGCCGCGGCCAGATCCGCGACGGTGCGCAGTTCGAAGACCTGACGGGTCGTGATCCGCACACCGGCAGCACGTGCCTTCGAGACGAGCTGCATCGAGACGATGGAATCTCCTCCGAGGGAGAAGAAGTCGTCGTCGGCACCGACGCGGTCCAGACCGAGGACGTCTGCGACGACGGCGGCGAGCGCAGCCTCTGCGGGAGTGCTCGGTTCCCGCGACCCGACGAGCGCCGCGAAATCCGGTTCCGGCAGTGCCTTCCGGTCGACCTTGCCGTTGACGGTCGCGGGGAATCGGTCGAGCACCGTGACGACGGCGGGGACCATGTAGTCGGGCAATGTCACCGCGGTCGCAGCCCGAACGGCGGCCGAGTCGACGTCCCCGTCCGGTGTCACGTAGCCGACGAGTCGAACCACGCCGCGGTTGTCGGTGTGCGCGACCACGACCGCGTCGCGTACGCCGCGTACGGCCGTGAGGGCCGCTTCGACCTCGCCGAGTTCGACGCGGAAACCCCGGATCTTGACCTGGTCGTCGCCGCGACCGAGGAACTCGAGCACGGTGTGACCGTCCGCCCCGGCCACCCGCTTGACGACATCGCCGGTGCGGTACAACCGGGATCCACTGCTGCCGAACGGGTTCGGGACGAACCGGGTGCAGGTGAGGTCGGGACGGCCGAGATAGCCGCGTGCGACACCGTCTCCGGAGATGTAGAGCTCGCCCGCCACGCCCGTCGGAACGGGCCTGAGCATCGCGTCGAGGACGTGCGCGCCGCCGCCGTGCACCGCTCTGCCCAGACACGGTGTATCGGCGTCGGTGACCTTGCCGACGAGGGAGTCGACGGTGCATTCGGTCGGTCCGTACAGGTTGAATGCGCGCCCGTCGGTGAGTTCCCGGAGGCGGCGCCACGACGCGGGGTTGACGGCTTCACCGCCGAATCCCACCGTGGCGGGACGGTGCGGATGGTCGTAGAGCCCTGCGGCGAGCATCCGGTCGAGGAAGGACGGGGTGACCTCGAGGAAATCGAGACGGTGCTCGATCGTGTAGGCGACCATCCGTTCCGGATCGCGCATCGTGTCCTCGTCGAAGACGTGCACGGTGTGGCCGTCGAACATCCAGAGCGTCGGCTGCCACGACGCGTCGAAGCCGAACGACCACGCGTGGCCCACGCCGACGACCTCGCGCTGCGACGCGGCGACCGTGGGCACGTAGAGGTCGGCGCGGTGGCTGTCGAACAGGTTGAGCAAATTCGCGTGGGTGACGGCGACGCCCTTCGGCACGCCGGTCGATCCCGATGTGTAGATCACGTACACGCCGTTGTCCGGGTGCAACACCGCGCGACGGTCCGCGTCGGTCACGGGGGTCGCGGGCAGCGACGCGAGGGCTTTCCGGGTCGCGGGGTCGTCGAGCACGACCACGGGGGTCTCCCCCGCGACGGCGTCGATCCGGCCGGCGACGTCTGCGGTGGTCACGATGACGCACGGTCCGGAGTCCGCAATCATGTGTGCCAGGCGGTCGGCGGGATAGGACGGATCCATGGGCACGTACACGCCGCCCGACCGGATCGCGGCGGCGATGGCCACGATCATGTGCTCGGACCGGGGCAGGGCCAATCCCACGACCGTCTCGGGGCCGACACCGGCACCGATCAGCAGACGTGCCAGACGGGCCGACCGATCCCCGAGTTCTGCGAACGACAATGTCACCGCACCGGACACGACCGCCGGAACGTCCGGGGTGCGGGCGATCTGCGCGTCGAGCAGGTCGGCAACCGTGGCCGCTCCCGACGCGGGCGCGTGCGGGGTGTCCGACCGGCCGAGCACGTTCCGGTGTTCCGCGTCGGTCAGCACGTCGAGGTGCGCGACGGGCACCGGCCGGTCTGCGACGAGTTGCTCGAGGATCCGGACGAGCCGCTGTCCTACCGCTGCGGCGTCGTGCTCACCGAAGACCGCCGGCTGGTATTCGAGCACCAGGCGCAGCGTGTCCTGCAACCCCGCGACGAGGACGAGGGGGAAGTTGGTGGCGTCCGTGCCGTTCATCGCCGACACCCGGACTCCGCTGTCGTGCTGGGCGCGATCGAGGGCGTCGCGGTCCACCGGATAGTTCTCGAACACCAGCAGGGTGTCGAACAGTTCGCCCACTCCTACGGCGCGCTGCACGTCCGCGAGACCGACGTACTGGTGATCCATCACCCGGTTCTGCTCGGACTGCATGCGCGAGAGCAACTCTGCGACCGACTCCTCGGCGGAAGTGCGGACCCGCACGGGGACGGTGTTGATGAACAGTCCGATCACCGACTCCACACCGGGGACGTCCGGCACGCGCCCCGAGACGATCGCACCGAACACCACGTCCGGCCGTCCGGTGAGCGCGGCGAGCAGCAGTCCCCACGCCGTCTGCACCACGGTGTTCACCGTGACACCGCGGGAGCGGCTCACGGACAGAAGCCGCTCCGACAACGCGTCCGGAACCTCGATCGAGAGTTCGCCGGGCAGTTCGGCCTGCATCGACGACCCGGCTGGTGCGACGAGTGTCGGTTCCTCGACACCCGACAACGCCTCGCGCCACACCTCGAGTCCGGCGGCACCGTCCTGGCGGTCGAGCCAGGCGAGGTAGTCGGTGAACGGCACCGCCCGGGCCAGACCCGATGTGTCACCACCGGCCGCGTAGATCTGGAACAGTTCCTGCACCAGCAGCGGCGTGGACCACCCGTCCAGGACGAGATGGTGTGCGGTGAACACCAGGCGCGACCGGTCGTCGGACAACTGCAGCAGGCGGAAGCGGACGAGCGGTGCGGTGTCGGCAGCGAACCGGTCCACACGGTCGGACTCCGCGAATGCGTCGGCGCGTCCGGCAGGGTCGGCGTCCGCGGACAGGTCGATCACCTCGAACGGCGTCTCGACCGCGGTTGCGACGGCCCCGATCGGGACACCCGAAGCGGAGATCCGGAAGCCGGTGCGCAGCACGGCATGCCGTTCGATCAGACGAGAGATGCTGCGGCGCAGCAACACCGTGTCGATCACACCGTCGAGATCGAGAACCGACTGCATCGTGTAGACGTCGACGCCGTCCTCGTCGAGACCCGACAGGAAGTACATGCCGCGCTGCAGCGGGGTCAGCGGTACGACGTCCTCGAGCCCGCCGGTGACCGCGCGGCCGAGTTCCGCCGTCTCCTCGACCGTCAGCCCGGTCGCCGTCAGATCGGACGGGGTGAGGGAAACTGCGGCGGGTTCGTCTGCGACACGGGACAGGGTGGCGAGCGCCTCGCCCCAGGCGCGGGCGATCCGCTCTGCCGTCACGGCGTCCAGTAGGCCGGTGGCATAGGTGAATTCGGCGGACAGCACCGGACCGTCCGGGCCGTCGTCGGTGATCGCGTTGACATCGAGCACATGATCGAGCGGCGTGGCCGGGTCGACGGATCCGCCGAGCGCGGCAGCCTCGGGAGCCGCCGACCACGGAGCCGACGCGGTCTCCCCGAGCGTCATGCGTCCGAGATAGTTGAAGACGATCTCGGGAGCGCGGTAGCCGGTGAACAGGTCGTCGTCCCCGCCGGACAGGCGCCGCAGGATCCCGAATCCGATTCCGTTGTCCGGTACCGCGCGCAGCGACTCCTTGACGTGGGCGAGGCAGAGGGCAGGGTTGTCGGGAGATGCGCCGAGGTCGAGGACGACGGGATACATCGAGGTGAACCAGCCGACCGTGCGGGACAGGTCGGCGCCGGGCACGATGTGCTCCTCGCGGCCGTGTCCTTCCAGGTGCACCCGGACCGCCGATCCGCCGCGGACCGACGTCACCGCCATCGCAAGGGCTGCGAGCAGGACATCGGCGACGCCGGTGCGGAAGGCGGCGGGTACAGAGGTGAGGATGCGTGCGGTGATGTCGCCGGGAACCTGTACCTCGACCGACGCCGATGTCGACACCGTGTCGCGGGCGGGGTCCAGCGCGCGGGAACCGAGCGCGGCCTGCTCGCTCGTGCCGCCCGCGGTGTCGGTGCAGGATCGCGACCACACCAGGCGCGACTGTGTCACCCGATCCGACTGTGCTGCCTCCGCGAGTCCGGTCGCCCAGTCCCGGAACGACGTTCGCGGTTCCTCGAGCGCACCGGCGGCACCACGGCGGGCACCGTCCACCGCACTCGCGAGGTCCGGGACGAGGATGCGCCAGGACACCCCGTCGACGACGAGGTGGTGCACCGTCACCAGCACGCGGCCGGGCACCTCGGGTCCGGCGTCGAAGAAGACGAGCTGCACCATCACGCCGGCAGCGGGATCGATCGCGGCTCGGGCGGCGTCCTGGGCGGCGGTGAACTCCGCCTGCCACCGGTCGGAGTCGAGTCCACGCACGTCCACGTGCCGGACCAGCCCCTCGGCATCGGGTACCTCCTCGGGCACGGTCCAGGAGGCAGGCGCGTTCCCGTCGGCCTCGACGGTGAAGCGCGACCGGAGCATGTGGTGGGTTGTCAGCAGAGCACGCACACCGGCGACGAGGTCGCCGGTGGAGAGACCCGCGGGTGTCACCAGCAGGCGGGACTGGGTGAATGTCCGCAGCGTGTGGGCAGACATGTGCGTGAGGGTGTCGTAGACGATCGGGGTGAGCGGAACCGGTCCGACGGCCGGGGTCGTCTCGCGTCCCGCCTCCGCTGCGGGCGCGGTGTCGTGCGCCGCCGCGATCGCGGCCGCGGTGCGCAGTTCGAACACCTGACGCGCGGTGACCTGGATGTCGGCGGCCCGGAGTCGCGCCACCAGCTGAATCGAGACGATGGAGTCCCCGCCGAGGGTGAAAAAGTCGTCGTCGACACCTACGCGTTCGAGACCGAGTACGTCGGCGAACGCGCTGCACAACGTCGTCTCGAGTTCCGTAGTCGCCTCGCCGGAACCTGTCAGAGCCGCGAAATCCGGTTCGGGAAGGGCCTTCTTGTCGATTTTTCCGTTCGCCGTCACCGGAAGAGCCGGCAGCACGACCACGGTGGCCGGAACCATGTACTCGGGCAGGCGCGTTGCGAGGGCGGTACGCAGATCCGCGGGCTCGAGAGCGTCGTCGGCCACCACGTAGGCGACCAGTCTGGCCACGCCCCTCCCGTCCGTGTGCGGAACGACCACGGACGCCCGCACGCCCGGATACGCGTCGGCCGCGGCCTCGACCTCGGCGGGTTCGATGCGGTAGCCGCGGATCTTGACCTGGTCGTCGTCTCGGCCCACGTATTCCAGAACGCCTGCGCGGGTCCAGCGCACCACGTCTCCGGTGCGGTACATGCGCTCACCGGACCCGGCACAGGGGTCGGCCACGAAGCGGTCGGCGCTCAGGCCCGGCCGTCCGAGATACCCTCGCGCGACACCGTTTCCGGCGATGTACAACTCTCCTGCCACGCCGGGCGCGACGGGCCGCAACCAGTGGTCGAGCACGTACAGCCGGGTGCCCGGCGTCGGCCCGCCGATCGTGACCGGCCCGTCGGAGATGCGCGCATACGAGGCATCCACGGTGCACTCGGTGGGGCCGTAGCAGTTGAAGGCTTCGACACCGGATCCGGCGAGCGTGCGCCACAGGTCGCCGCTCACGGCCTCACCGCCGACGGTCACCTTGGCCGGCCGGTGGTGTGCGGGATCGAGGAGGCCGCCCTCGAGCAAGCGGGTCATGAGTACGGGCACCGTGTCGACGTAGTCGATGCGATGGGCGCGGACGTACTCGACGAGGTAGTCCACGTCGGTCCGGCGGTCGTCGTCCGGGAGGTGCAGGGTGTGCCCGTCGAACAGCCACGTGAGCGCGGCGACGGCGGAGTCGAATGCGAACGGATACGTCAGCAGCACACGCCACTGACCCCCGCGCGGCTCCCGTATCCCGGGCAACATCAACGTGTTTCTCTGGGCCGCGTGAAGATCTGCGAGATTGCCGTGGGAGACGACGACCCCCTTCGGAGTCCCCGTCGAGCCGGACGTATAGATCACGTAGGCGGCGTGTCCCGCTCGCAGCGGTGCGCGGCGGTCACCGTCCGTGACCGGGTGCGCCGGGAACTCTGCACGGGTCCGTTCCACAGCGGGATCGTCGAGCAGCAGCACGTCGGCTCCGGCGAGCACGTCACCGAGTTCTCCGGCGACTGCGGACGTACTGATCACGACGACCGGCGCAGCGTCGGTCACCATATGCTTCAGCCGGTCGGCCGGGTACGACGGGTCGAGAGGCAGGTACGCCCCGCCTGCGGCGAGCACCGCCACGATCGCCTCGACCATCACGGCAGTGCGCGGCAGTGCGAGTCCGACACGGTCGTCGGGACCCACACCTCGTGCGATGAGTAGCCGTGCGAGACGGGCGGACTCGGTGCCCAGGTCGTCGAACGTGAGCCGCTGGTCGCCACTCACCACCGCGAGATCGCCGGAACGCTTCCGGAACTGCCGGGTGAGCGCATCCACGACGGTCCCCGTGGCAGGGTCCGCAGCCGCAGAAGACCCGGCTCCCGAAGACCCGGCTCCCGAAGACCATGCTCCGAGAACCTGCTCGCGCTCCGCCCCGGGCAACACGTCGAGTGCCGCGACGGGTGCCTCCGCATCGGACGCCAGGGCCTCGAGGATCGCGACGAGCCGGGACCCGAGGGCCGCCGCATCGTCACGGGTGAACAGCGCCGGACGGTAGTCGAGCTTCACGACGAGGTCGTCGGCGAGTCCTGCGGTGAGGACGAGCGGATAGTTGGTGGCGTCGTGTGCCTCCACACCGGCGATGGTGACGCCGCCGGACTGTTGCGCGCGCTCGAGCGCCTCGCGGTCCACCGGGTAGCTCTCGAAGATGGTGAGAGTGTCGAACAACTCGCCGATCCCGGCGTCGCGCTGGATGTCCGCGAGCCCGAGATACTGGTGGTCCACCGTGCGCGACTGATCGAGCTGGACCCGCCGCAGCGTCTCGGTGACGGTGCCGCGTGGGTCGAGCCGGACACGGACGGGGACGGTGTTGATGAACAAGCCGACCATGGATTCGACGCCGGCGAGTTCGGGTGGGCGGCCCGACACGGTCGCGCCGAACACGATGTCGTCGCGCCCGAGCAGACCGGACAGGAGCATCGCCCAGGCGGTCTGCAGCACGGTGTTGAACGTGACGCCTGCCGTGCGGGTCAGCGTGCCGAGACGCTCGGCGAGGCCGGGGGGCACGGTGACGGCCAGCTCGGCGCACGGCTCGGTGGCGCGGGTGGATCCGGGCGGGGCGACCAGGCTGGGCTCGGTGAATTCGGCGAGGGTCTCGCGCCACAGCTGCCGCGCGGTGCCGTGGTCCTGCCGTTCCAGCCATGCCAGGTAGTCGCGATAGGGCCGCACCGGGCCGAGCACCGTACCGGCGCGCGCGGCGGGTTCGCCCGCCGCATACAGCTCGAGAAGCTCCCGCACCATGATCGGCGTGGACCATCCGTCGACGACGATGTGATGCGTGGTGAGGAGCAGCCGCACGTCGTCGGCACCGAACCTGACGAAGTGCCATCGCACGAGCGGGGGCTGGGTGAGGTCGAACCAGTGGCGGAGGTCGGCGTCGATCAGGTCCTGCATGCGCCGTTCCGCTTCCGGGCCCGGTGTTCCCGTCAGATCCACGCTGCGCCAGGGCGCTTCGACACCGCGTACGACGAGTCCTGCGGTGCGCCCGTCCTTGCGGGGCCGGAAACACGTCCGCAGCGACGCATGCCGGTCGAGCAGCGCCTGCGCTGCCGTGCACATGCGATCCTCGTCCACCGTTCCCGACAGACGCAGCACCGACTGCACGGTGTACGCGTCGGGCTCGGCGCTGCCGTCGTTGCCGGCCGGCTCGGCGGGAGCGGCGATCGTGCTCAGGTAGAGCAGACCCTGCTGCAGCGGCGAGAGCGGAACGATGTCTTCGAGCGCAGTGGAGCGAGTCATGGCAGCTTTCCGGGGCGGAGACGGGCGTGTCGGGCACGACGAACACGGCCCCCGAGTCGGGGACATCGGGGGCCGTTCGGTCGATGGCAGCCGCGGTGGTCGACCGCGACAGTGTTACTGCTTCTGGTTCGCGGGCAACTTGTCGAGCGCGGCGTCGATGGAGTCGAGTGCGAGCAGCGCGGTTTCGTACGTGGCGGCGTTGGCGTGCTGGACGCCGACGAGGTTGCCGGCCTTGACGGCGGGCAGGTTCTGCCACAGCGGCGAGTCGAAGACTTCCTGGAGTTCGGCGGAGACCGAGCCGTCCGCTTCGAGGCCGTAGACGATCACGTCGGCGTCCGCGAGGTTCTGCGGCAGCTGCTCGAGCGAGACGTATTCGCCGTGGACGTCTGCGGGATCGACGGGCTCGCCGGGGAACGTGAAGCCGAGGTCGTCGAACAGGTTGGTGGTGTAGGACGACTTGTACTCGCGGAAGAACTCACCCGGCTCGGTGCCGCAGGTGCTGCACAGGCCGGCGAAGTTCAGGCTGCCGAGGGTATCCGCGTACTTGTCCGCGATCTCGGTGGCACGCGCTTCGTACTCCGACTTGAACTCCCCGTAGGCGTCACCGACGTTGGCGGCGTCGGCGTACTGCTCGCCGAGCGAGCGCCAGTCGCCGGGGTTGGTGGGGCCGAGGAACACGACCGGCGCAAGGGCCTCGAGCTTGGCCATGTCGACCTGGGACTGCACGCGGGCCGGAACGCCCATGATGATCAGGTCGGGCTCGGCAGCCGTGATGGCCTCGTAGTTCAGCTCACTCGCAGCTCCGTCGGGTGCCACCTTCGGCAGTTCCTCGTACGCGGCGAGGGTCTCCTCGTCCATGCTCCCGATCTCGCGGGTCCATTCGCACACCGCGGCGAGGTTCGCCCCGGCCTGGATGAGCGGGAACGCGGCGTAGCCACAGGCGACGATGCGCTGCGGATCGGACGGGATCTCGATCGAGCCGTTCTGCGCCTCGAACGTCCGGGTAGCAGCCGCCTCCGTGCTGTCCGAGGCATCGCCGCTGTCGCTCGAGCAGCCCACCAGGCCGGCCGTGAGCAGCGCAGCCGCACCGAGAACCGCGACGCTACGCGCCCGGCTACGTTCAAGAACCCGCATGACGTTTCTCCCAGATGTGTTCTCGCCGGGATGTACCCCCGGTCACGATTGGTTAGGCTAACCGAAACAATTGGCCACGCCAAGCGTCACGATCATCCGAATTCCAAGGCGAACTCGTCGATCTCCGACTGATCGAGGCCACCGAGAGTCAGATCCGACGGAGTGAATCCACCGGCATCCCCCGACGCCGCGTGTCCGGCCAGCGCCTCCAGTGCCGCAACCCAGCACTCCACGAGGTCTGCGACCACGTGCTCGGGCACCAGTGCCGGGCTGTAGCCGAACGTGCCCCGGAGCACCGGCCCCTCCCCCGTTTCCTCGGTGAAGACGCCGATTTCGAGCGCGTGGTTCACCGGCATGTCGGCCTCGGTGGCGCCGCCGAGACCGGCCGATTCCGGCGCACTCGACCACGGCTGCCCTTCCGCCTCACCCAGCGTCAGTCTGCCCAGGTAGTTGAACCCGATCTCGGGAGCAGCCGCCGACGCGAGAACCTGCCGTCCCTGTTCGTCGAGATGCCGAAGAATCCCGAATCCGATACCGCTGTCGGGGATCTCGCGAAGTTGCTCCTTGACCTTCTTGAGTGCCTCACCGGCATTCCGGCCACCTGCGAAGGCGTCGTCGAGGTCTGCCCCCGACACGTCGAGCCTGGCCGGGTACAGGCTCGTGAACCATCCGACGGTGCGCGACAGATCGGCGCCGGCCACCACCTGCTCTTCTCGTCCGTGCCCTTCGAGATCCACCACCACCGCACCCGCGCCACACACCCGGGCTGTGGCCAGTGCCAGCGCGGTGAGCAGAACGTCGTCGACACCCGCGTGGAATTGCTCGGGCACCGTCGTGAGCAGAGCCTCCGTCACTGCGACCGGCACGTCGACATGCGCCTGCGCCGTCGCGGACATCGTGTCCCGCGTGGGATCGACAGGGCGGGAAGCGAAGGCGGCACGGCCGCCGGGCGCCGTGATACGACGCCACAACGGCAGTTCGGTTCGTCGCGCCGGCGCGGCCTCGAGCAAGCCGCGAGCCCAGACACGCAGCGGGGTACCGGACCGGAGCGGCGCGGTACCCGCGACGGCCTCGGCGAGGTCCGGGACCAGAATCCGCCACGACACCCCGTCCACCACCAGGTGGTGCACCGCGAACAGCACCCGGCCCTGCACGCCGGGGCCCGGATCGAAGAACACGACGCGCACGAGTTCCCCGGACCCGGGGTCCAGCGCCGCGTACGCCTCCTCGGTCGCCGCGACCATCACCGCGGACGGGTCGTCCAGGCCGGAGATGTCGACCCGGGTGACCACGTGCGCAGCCGACACCGCACCCACCGGCAGGACCTCGAGAACGCGTGCAGCCGAGTCGAACACCGAACGCAGCGCGTCGTGGACGTCGAGCAGGGATTGCACGGCGCCGGTCAGTTCGCCGAGCGTGAGGCCTTCCGGGGTACGCAGCAGCCTGGACTGCGCGTACCTGGCGTACGGTCCCCCTCGGTCCAGCAGGTCGTGAACGATGGGCGTCGCCGGAATGCTGCCGAGCGCCGCCGCGACATCCGTTTCCTGCCGGCCTGTATCCACCTCGGCGACGCGGGCCAGACCGGCGACGGTCCGGTGCTCGAAAACGTGCCGCGCGGTGAACCGCAGACCCGCCGCGCGGGCCTTGGCCACGAGCTGGATCGACACGATGGAATCACCACCGAGAGAGAAGAAGTCGTCGTCGAGGCCGACCGCGTCGAGTCCGAGCACGTCGGCCACCACGGCGCAGAGCCGCCGCTCCATGTCGTTGCCCGCCACCCGGCCGGCCGTCGCGGGTGCGAACACCGGGACGGGGAGCGCGGCCCGGTCCACCTTGCCGTTCGCGGTCAGCGGGAACTCCTCGAGCACCACCACCGCAGCGGGCACCATGTGGTCGGGCAGCCGTTCGGCCGTGTATGCCCGGACCGCGTCACCGTCCACCTGCGCAGTCCCCGGCACGACGTAGCCGACGAGACGTCTGCGTCCGGGTTCGTCCTCGCGGGCGAGCACAGCGGCAGCTGTCACGTCCGGATGTCCGGCGAGTACCGCCTCGACCTCACCGAGTTCGATACGGAACCCGCGAATCTTGACCTGATCGTCGGCGCGGCCGAGATATTCGAGGCGATGGGGCACCGGGGATGTCCACCGCACCATGTCGCCGGTGCGGTACAAGCGGGCACCCGGTGTGCCGAACGGGTCGGCCACGAACCTTCCGGCCGTGAGGCCGTGCCGGCCGAGGTATCCCCGGGCCACGTGCGGACCGCCGACGTACAGCTCACCCGGCACACCCGGCGCCACGGGGCGCAGGTAGCGGTCGAGGACGAGCGCACGACCCCCGGCGATGGGCTCGCCGATATGCGGCGCCACGTCCGCCGTCATGACTGCGGCAGTCGCGTCCACCGTGCACTCGGTGGGTCCGTAGATGTTCAGTGCGCGCAGCCCCGGAGTGGCGGCGAGCCGGGCCCACAGCTCGGCGGGCACGGCCTCGCCGCCGACGGCGACCACCGACGGGCGGTGATCCGCGGCGGGGTCGAGAAGCCCTTCTGCGACGAGTTGCGTCATCAGCACCGGCGCGCAGTCCAGGGCGTCGATCCGATGGCCGCGGACATAGCCGACGATGCCGTCTGCGTCGGCGGTCAACTCTTCGGGGAGCACGTGCACGGTGTGGCCGCCGAGCATCGCGAGCAACTGGTCGACCGAGGAATCGAACGCGAAGGTGTAACTGAGCAGCACCCGCAGCCGCTGTTCTGCCGGGTCACCGTAGGTGCCGGAACGCACCGTCTCCCAGAGATTCACCACACCGCGGTGCGGCACGACGACGCCCTTCGGCAGACCGGTGGAACCGGAGGTGTAGACCACGTAGGCGGCGTTGTCCGCACCGGCGCGACCGCGCAGCTCCGTGGGCCGCGACGGCATGCTCGCGTCGCCGCACTCCGCGACCGCACTCTCGTCGAGCACGACGGTCACCCCTGCATCGCGCATCATGTAGTCGATGCGCTCGAGCGGGTAGTTCGGGTCGATCGCCAGGTACGCCGCACCCGCCTTCCAGACACCGAGAATCGCGGCGACCACGGCGCTTCCCCGCGGTAGCCGCAGCGCGACGACCGTTTCTGCCCGGACACCGCGATCCACGAGATGACACGCGATCCGGTCGGACCACGCGTCGAGTTCCCCGAACGTCAGGGTTTCCTCCGCGGAGACGACGGCGGGGAGGTGCGGCGCCGCGGCAACCGTGCGGTCGAACAGGTCGACCAGCGTCTCCGGAACGGGTTCCGGGCGTGCGGGTTCCGGTGCCGGCCGGCCGGCGCGAAGCCAGTCGCGTTCGGCGCCGGAGAGCAGGTCGACACGGGACAGGGGACGGTCGGGGTCTCCGGCCAGAGCGGCGAACCCACGCACCACGCGCGCGGCGAAAGACTCGGCGGTGTCGTGGTCGAACAGATCACGGGCGTATTCGACGCGTACCCGCATGGACCCGTCCGGCGTGTCCACGACGTCGAATGTCAGATCGAATATCGCGGCATCGTTGGGGACGAGGGACACCTCGGGCGCCAGGTGCTCGAACGCACGCAGGGCAGGTGGGTTCCGGTACTGCACCATCACCTGGAACAGGGGGTGGCGGGCGGCACTTCGCTCGGGGTCGAGGGCCTCGACGACCCGGTCGAACGACACGTCCTGGTGGGCGTACGCGGCGATGTCGGCGTTCTTGATGCGGGCCAGCAGTTCCCGCACGGTCGGGTCACCGGACAGGTCGGTGCGCAGGACCACCATGTTGACGAAGAACCCCACGAGATCGTCGAGTTCGGAGGCGGGCCGGCCCGCGGTGGGTGAGCCGATCGGGATGTCCTCCCCCGCCCCGCTGTGGGAGAGCGCGAGCGCCACGGCGGCGTGCACCATCATGAACATCGTCGTGCCGGTGTCGCGGCCGGCGGCGCGGACCGCGTCGGCGAGTCCGGCCGGGACCGCGAGTTCGACGCCGCCACCGGCGAACGATGCCACGGCCGGGCGGGGCCGGTCGGTTGCCAGCTCGAGTTCCGCGGGTAGACCCGCGAGCTCGGTGCGCCAGAAGTCGAGTTGCCGTCCGGCGAGCCCGGTCTGGTCCTTCGGGTCGCCGAGCAGTTCACGCTGCCACACCGCGTAGTCCGTGTACTGGACGGGCAGTGGAGCCGGCTCGGTGACGGCGGCACCTGTGTGCGCGGAGTAGAAGGTTCCGAGGTCCCGCAGCAGAATCGGCGTGGACAGTTCGTCGCTCGCGATGTGGTGCACGAGCAGCAACAGGATGCTCTCGCCGGGCGCGACGGTGAACAGCCGCACCCGGACGGGGGTTTCGCGCTCGAGGTCGAATGCGTAGCGCGCCGCCGACCTCACGTCCGCCTCCACCGTGTCCGGGCCGGTCTCCACGACGGCGAACGGCGTCTCGACGTGCTCGAGTACCCGCTGCATCCCGGTTCCGTCCCGTTCGGTCAGCACCGTGCGCAGGCTGTCGTGGCGGGCGACGACGTCGGCGACGGCACGGCGCATCGCGTCGGCGTCGACGTCGCCGTGCAACCGCACGGTCAGAGGAACGTTGTACGTGGGGCTGGGCCCCTCCATCCGGAACAGGAACCACAACCGTTGCTGCGCAAACGACAGCGGGACGAGGTCCCCGTGCTTCCTCGCGACCAGCGGTGGTCGTGCGGGCCCGGCGTCCAGACCCGCGCTCTCGCAGCGCACAGCCAGTCCGGCCACCGTCGGATGGTCGAATACTTCCCGGATCGCCAGTTCGACACCGAGAGTGTCCCGCACCCGGGCGAGAAGCTTCGCTGCCGAGAGCGAGTGTCCACCGAGTGCGAAGAAGTCGTCGTCGGCGCCGACGCTGTCGAGGCCCAGAATCTCTGCGAACAGCTCACACAGGCGGCGTTCGAGTTCGGTGGCCGGAGGTCGCGAGGAGACGAGCGTGGCGAAATCCGGTGCGGGAAGCCCCTTCCGGTCCAGCTTTCCGTTCGAGGTCAGCGGTAGCTCACCCAGCACGACGAGTGCAGCAGGCACCATCGGTGCCGGGAGCCACTCGGTCAGTTGCGCCCGGGCGACCGCCGGATCGAGTGCATCGCCGACGAGGTAGCCCACGAGTTGTGTAGTACCGGCAGCGTCCGTGTGAATCGCCGACACGGCGTGCACCACACCGGCAAGCCGCAGCAACGCCGCGTCCACCTCCCCGAGTTCGATGCGGAACCCGCGCACCTTCACCTGGTTGTCGACGCGGCCGCGGTAGACGATGTTCCCGTCCTCCGTCCACATCGCGCGGTCGCCCGTGCGGTAGAGGCGCGCGTGGACGGGATCGGCCGAGCCCGTCCCGAACGGGTTCGCGACGAACCGGGTCGCGGTGAGGGAGGGCGCGTCGAGATAACCGCGGACGACACCCGGACCGGACAGGTACAGCTCCCCCTCCGTTCCCGGCGGCACCGGGGCGAGACCGCTGTCGAGGAGGTAGGCGCGCAAGTTCGCGACCGGCCGCCCCACCACGGGAGTCTCGCTGTCGTGCACCTCGGCCACGAGGGCGTCGACACTGCACTCGGTGGGGCCGTAGAAGTTGAACGCGGCGCCGCGGCGCGCGCGCAGGTTCTCCCACAGCCGGCCGGTGGCCGCGTCACCGCCGAAGCCGAGGGTGGAGACGGTGTTCTCGGGAAGCATCCCGTCCTCGACGACGTGGTCGAGTTGCGCCGGCGACAGTTCGACGAAGTCCCAGTCCTCGCGCAACGCCTGTTCGGTCAGTCGTGCGGGGTCGCGCTGGGCGGATTCGTCGACGATGTGGAGGGTGTGCCCGGCGAGCATCCACAGCAGGGGTTGCACGGAGGCGTCGAACGCGAGCGACCACGCGAGTCCGAGGTGCAGGTGGTCGTGCCCGGCTTCGCGTGCGGCGCGGGTGAACACCTGCTCGCGGTGGCTGTGCAGGAGATTGACCAGGCCGCGGTGTGGGGCGACCACGCCCTTGGGCCGTCCTGTGGATCCGGAGGTGTAGATGACGTACGCGACCGAGTCGGGCGTGGGCCCCGACCGTCCGACGGGTGGCAGATCTGTCTCCACACGGCCGCCGATGTCGGTGTCGGTGTCGGTGTCGGTGTCGGTGTCGTCGAGGAGAATCCGGCGGGTGGCACCGTCGGCGTCCGCAACCCGTCCGTCCGTGGTGCGGTCGGTGAGCACGTACACGGGCGATGCGTCGGCCAGCACGTACGCGAGGCGCTCGAGTGGCTGGTCGATGTCGAGCGGCACATACGCCGCGCCGGTTTCGAGCACTGCGAAAATCGCGACGACGGCGTCGACCGTACGCGGCAGTGCGATCGCGATCCGCGGTTCGGCAGCGTCGCCGAGTCCCTCGGACGCGAGATATCGCGCGAGCCGGTCGACCCGCGTGCGCAACTCCGCGTAGGTCAGCGTGGTTGTGGCGTCCGCGAGCGCCGGCACGTCGGGTGTCGCGGCGGCCTGCCGGTGCAGCAGATCGACGAGAGTCAGGTCCGATTCGACCGGTATGTCCGGAGATGCGCTCCAGCACTCCAGGATTCGTGTCCGCTCGGCGGGAACGAGGATCGGCAGTTGCGCGAGCGATGTCGCCGGATCGAGGGTGGTCACGGAATCGAACAACTGCTCGAGACGTGCGGCGTGAAGCCGCAGGTCGTCCTCGTCGTAGAGGTCGGCGTCGGCGTCGACGAAGACTTCCAGGCCGGCGCTCTCGTCCAGGGGCCGCACCGTGATCATGAAATCCTGGAGTGGTCCGCGGGCGATCGAGTGCACGGCGGCGGTGATGTCGGCGAAGCGGAACCGGTCGCCGAACGGTTTGACGTTGACGGACGGGCCGATGACGCCGCGCGACCCGGCGGGCAGGCGCAGGTCGCGTTGGATGTCCTCACCGCGGTAGCGGTAGTGCTTGCGGCACCGGGCAACCGAATCGCGGACCTGCCCGACGAGGCCGGACAGACTGTCGCGTGCGGCGGGGCGCAGCCGCAACGGCACGACGTTGACCGCCGTCATCGGCACATTCAGTGCGGCGGAACCGAGCCTGTTCATCACCGGGAATCCGATGGTGATGTCGTCCCGTCCGGTCGCACCGCGCAGGTACGCGGCGACCAGGGCGGTCACCGCGTCGCCCCAGCTTCCGCGAGCGGATTTGCCGAGTGCGGCGAGCGCGTTCTGCTGCTGTGCGTCGAGGGTGAACCGGACCGCCCGGGAACGACGCGCGATTCCGCTCGCTCCGGGGCTCAGCGCCACCGCTTCCTCGACGTCCGCGAGGTAGTCGGCCCAGAACGCCCGGTCGGCGGCGAAGTCGTCCGACTCGCGGTAGCTCTCCTCTTCCCGCACGACCGGTTCGACGGGGGCGAAGCGGTGCGCGGCCGGTTCGGTGCCCGCGACGAGGGCTGTGTAGTGCTCGCCGATGCGGCGGTTGAACAGGGAGAACCCGAACGCGTCGAACACGAGGTGATGCCCGCACACGTACAGCACGACACGGTCGTCCGCGAGGCGCAGTACGGCGGCGCGGACGCACACGTCGACGGCCGGATCGACGGCGCGTGCCAGGTCGTTCGTCATCCACTCGTGGGCCGCGGCCCACGGGTCCGGCGCGCCGCGCACGTCCACGACGGGCGGGTCGGCGAGTTGTCTGCGTCCGGGAAACTGGACGACCGTACCGTCGGGCTGGGTTTCGAAGGCCGCGACCAGGGCCTCACAGTCGTCGGCGGCGCGGCGCACCGCCGCCACCAGGGCGTCCGTATCGACCGATCCGCGCAGTTCGAGGCATTCCGAGGTGTTGAAAATCGGGTTGTCGGGGGTCAATTGCTGAGCGAACCATACGCCCGTCTGGGCGCGCGTAAGCGCGAGTCCCGAAGTCGACGGCCTGGACGTGGGCACTGTCATCCCCTTTTCTGCGTTCGAAAACTCTTGGGCCCGAGCAGAACACCCGTGTTGCGCAACTCTCGGCAATGCGGAACAGTACCAAAGGTAAGGCTAACCGTATATGTTGCTGAAGCGATCTTGTGCACCTTGCGCTCGATCCGCCTTCTCACTCCGCTATCGAGAGGTTCGAGCATGCAAACATCGGTTGTCGACGCACCGACACCCGACTGTGCCGAGCGGACCGTGCCGCGCCCGTTCGTGTTGTCCCGCCCGCACGGCACCGTGATCGCCGAAGGACTCGACGACCGGTTCGACCGCGCCGATGCCGCGGCCGAGGCTCTGCGAACCGGGCGCGTGCGCGCTCTCGCCGGTGCGCTTCCCTTCGACCCCGCGCACCCCGCCGCCCTCACAGCGCCGCGTTCGCTGCGGCACACCTCCACGCCGCTCGGCGTCTCGAGGCCCGATCTCCCCACCATCCGTATCGCCCACGCGATTCCTGCCGAGCAGGCACACGTCGACCGTGTGGCCGCCGCACTCACCTTGCTGCGTTCCCCCGACGACGACCTCGTCAAGGTCGTCCTCGCACGCGCACTCCGACTGCGCTCCGAACGGCCGGTCCCGACCGCCGACCTCCTCGCACGACTCGCCGGGAACGACCCCGCCGGCAACGGATTCGCGGTCGACCTCACCCCGGCGGGAGGCTCCTGGCGAGGACGGCACCTGATCGGCTCGAGTCCGGAGGTGCTCATCCGGCGACGTGGCGATCTCGTCACGGCACATCCGCTCGCCGGATCGGCACCTCGTCACGCCGACCCCGACTCGGATCGCGCGACCGCCGAGCGTCTCGCGGAGTCCGCCAAGAATCTCGCCGAACACGCGCACGTCGTCCGTGCGCTGCGCGCCGTACTCGAACCGTTGTGCACCGACCTCGACATCCCGGACCAGCCGTCGCTGACGAGCACCAAGCAGTTGTGGCATCTCGGCACACCGGTCTCGGGCCGCCTGCGCGACCGCTCCACCACAGCGCTCGACCTCGCCCTCGCGGCGCATCCGACTCCCGCGATCTGCGGCACGCCCACCGAGGCGGCGCGCGAGTTCATCCGCGATGTCGAAGGCGACCGCGGGTTCTACGCCGGGGCCGTCGGGTGGTGTGACGCCGACGGTGACGGCGAGTGGATGGTGACGATCCGGTGCGCCGTGCTCGACGCGGACGGTCTCACCCTCACCGCCTATGCCGGTGGCGGCATCGTCGCCGACTCCGATCCCGCAGACGAACTCGCCGAGACCACCGTCAAATTCGGCACCGTACTCGATGCGCTCGGGGTGCGGCGATGAGCGCCCCCGTCACCCTCGTCGTCGGCGCCGCACAGGGCATCGGACGTGCCACAGCGGTCACCCTGGCCCGCGCCGGACACCGACTCGCCCTCATGGACCGCGACCCCGTCGGACTCCACAAGACCGCGGCACTGATCGGTGAGGGAACCCCTGTGTACCCCGTCGATATCCGCGACCACGACGCGGTCGAGTTCGCCGTCGGCAACATCGAAACCGACCACGGTCCCCTCGAGCGACTCGCCCACGTCGCGGGAGTGTTCAGCACCGGATCCGTACTCGACTCCGATCCGGACGACTGGCAGCGGATGTTCGACGTCAATGTGACCGGACTGGTCGCCGTCCTCCGCTCCGTGGGACGTGTGATGCGGGAGCGCCGTTCCGGCTCGATCGTCGTGGTCGGCTCGAATTCCGCAGGTGTGCCCCGGATGGGCATGGGTGCCTACGGATCCTCGAAAGCGGCCGCGGCGATGATCGTGCGGGTCGCCGGACTGGAACTGGCGCCCTACGGAATCCGCGCCAATATCGTCGCCCCCGGCTCCACCGACACCGCGATGCAACGGTCGCTGTGGGAGGACCCCGACGACGACAACGGTGCGCGCAGCGCCATCGAGGGCGACCCCGCACAGTTCAAGGTCGGAATCCCGCTCGGGCGCATCGCAGAACCGTCCGACATCGCGGACGCCATCGAGTTCCTTCTCTCCGACCGCGCCCGGCACATCACCATGCAAGCCTTGTATGTCGACGGTGGCGCGACCCTTCGTGCCTGAGACCCCTTCCGTTCCCGAAAGGAATCATTCGTGACCTCCGGCCTCCGGCGCAGCGCGCTTGCCGACATCGCCCGTTTCCCCGAGGATTTCAGTGAGCTGTACCGCGGCGCCGGTTACTGGACCGGCGAGACGTTCGCGGAGTTCATGCCCACCCGCGCAGCGCACTTCGGCGACCGGGTCGCGGTCGTGGGACCGGACGCCACCGGGGCGCGGCGGCACCTCACCTACCGTGACCTCGACGAGTCCGCCGCACGTATCGCCACCGGGCTCCTGAATGCCGGTGTTCGTGCCGGCGACCGGGTCGTGCTCCAGTTACCGAACATCGTCGAATACACCGAAGTCCTCTTCGCGGTCTTCCGCATCGGGGCGTTGCCCGTGTTCGCTCTGCCGGCGCACCGCGCCTCCGAGGTCGGCTACTTCTGCCGTTTCTCGGACGCCGCCGCCTACATCGTCGCCGCCGAGCACGGTGGTTTCGATTACCGCACGCTCGCCCGTGAGGTGACCGGCGCGCTGGAGAACCCGCCCGCAGTGATCGTCGCCGGAGACTGCGCCGAGTTCACCTCCCTGGCATCGCTGCGCACGCACGAGCCTGCACCGATCGCCGACGTCGATGCCGAGTCCGTCGCCTTTCTCCAACTGTCCGGTGGTACCACCGGAACCCCGAAGCTCATCCCCCGCACCCACGCCGACTACCTCTACTCTGTGCGCGACTCCGCCCGCATCTGCGGAGTGGACGAGCGCACTCGCATGCTGGTCGTGCTTCCTGCGGCACACAACTTCCCGATGAGCTCGCCCGGGATTCTCGGTGTCCTCCACTCAGGCGGCACGGTCGTGCTCGCGCCGGATCCGAGTCCGGACACCGCCTTCGCACTCATCGAGAGCGAACGGGTGACGATGGCCTCGCTGGTCCCGCCGCTCGCACTGGCATGGCTGTCCGCACGAGCCCGTACCGAACACGACCTGTCGTCGCTCGAGGTACTGCAGGTCGGTGGCGCGAAGTTCCCGGCGGAGGCTGCCAAGCGGGTGCGCCCGGAACTCGGCTGCACGCTGCAGCAGGTCTTCGGCATGGCAGAGGGCCTCGTCAACTACACCCGCCTCGACGACGACGACGAGACGATCATCCGGACCCAGGGACGTCCGATCAGCCCGCACGACGAGATCCGTGTCGTCGACGACGCCGACGAGCCCGTCCCGTTCGGTGCCCCCGGCCATCTCCTCACCCGGGGCCCGTACACGATCCGCGGTTACTACAATGCGCCCGAACACAATTCGACGGCATTCACTCCCGACGGGTTCTATCGCACGGGCGACATCGTGCGGATCACCGAGCACGGTTACATCGTGGTCGAAGGCCGCGCCAAGGACCAGATCAACCGGGGCGGCGAGAAGATCGCCGCGGAGGAGGTCGAAAACCATCTCGTCGCGCACCCCGCGGTGCTCGATGCCGCCGTGGTCGCCATGCCCGACCAGTACCTCGGCGAACGCACGTGTGCCTTCGTCGTCACCGAGGGTGAGGCGCCGAAAGCTCTCGCGCTCAAAGCTTTCCTGCGGGAGCGTGGACTCGCGGCGTACAAGATCCCGGACAAGGTGCGCTTCGTCGACGCGTTTCCGGTGACCGGTGTCGGCAAGATCAGCCGCAACGAACTGCGTCGCGCGCTGGCCGCCACCCTCCAGAACTGACCGACCACACCGCAGAAAGCGAAGATCCGATGGCTCTGCCGAAGTCCGTGTCCTATTCCCTTCCCCACGAGCAGCCCACGAACGTGGTGTCGTGGTCGATCGATCCGAACCGCGCCGTCGTGCTGGTGCACGACATGCAGGAATACTTCGTGCGCTCGTTCGACCGGGCGGCCGATCCGCTGGCCACGGTGGTTCCCCATATCGACCTGCTGCGCAACACCGCTCACGATGTCGGCGCTCCGGTTGTGTACACCGCGCAACCGGGAGACCAGGACCCGGCCGACCGTGCGCTGTTGTCCGACTTCTGGGGCCCCGGATTGTCCGAGGACCCCGCCGAGACGTCGATCATCGCGGAGTTGGCACCGCACGCCGGCGACACCATGCTCACCAAATGGCGGTACAGCGCCTTCATCCGCACCGATCTGCTCGAACGGATGCGCGCGTGGGGCCGCGACCAGCTGATCGTCACCGGCGTGTACGCGCACATCGGGTGCCTGACGACGGCCCTGGACGGGTTCATGAACGACATCCAGGTCTTCTTCGTCTCGGACGCCACGGCCGACTTCTCCCAACGCGAGCACGCCGACGCACTGAGCTACGTCGCCTCGCGGTGCGCGGTCGTGCTTCCGACGCACGAGGTGGTGGGCGCCCTCTCGTCGGTGCGCGCCTGAGTCACACGCCCACGGACCGGTCGGTGTGCTCGGCGAGCGTACGGCCGTCGCGTCGCGCGAGTGCCGCGTACTTGCCGCCGCGCGCGACGAGCGCGTCGTGGGTGCCCCGCTCGATGATCCGTCCGTGGTCGAGGACGACGATCTCGTCGGCGTCGCGCACCGTGGAGAGGCGGTGTGCGATGGTGATGGTCGTGCGCCCGGCCCGGGCGTTGTCGAGCGCCTGCTGCACGGCGCGTTCGGTGTCGTTGTCGAGGGCACTGGTCGCTTCGTCGAGCACCAGGATCCGCGGGTCCCGCAGCAGCGTGCGGGCAATCGCCATTCGTTGCTTCTCGCCACCGGAGAACCGGTGTCCGCGTGCGCCGACCACGGTGTCGTAGCCGTCGGGCAGCGAGGTGATCAGGTCGTGGATGTGCGCTGCCCGCGCGGCGTCCTCGATCTCCGCGTCGGTGGCGTCCGGCCTCGCGTAGCGCAGATTCTCCCGGACGGTGGCGTGCAGCAGATAGGTCTCCTGCGACACGACACCGACAAGAGCCGCTACATCGGCGAGCCGCATGTCGCGCAGGTCGATTCCGTCGATCGTCACCCGGCCGGAAGTGGGGTCGTACAACCGTGCCATCAGTGACCCGAGGGTGGTTTTGCCCGAACCGGTCTCGCCAACGAGCGCGACCTGCGCACCGGCCGGTATGTCGAGGTCGATCCCCTCGAGCGCGAGGCGATGTGCCCCTTCGTACCGGAAGCCGAGATTCTCGAATCGGACCCTGCCGGAGATCTTCTCGGGGTCGACCGGGACCGGGTGGGCGGGTTCTTCGATGTCGACTGCCAGATCGAGATACTCGAAGATGCGGCTGAACAGTGCAAGCGAACTGGTGACGGACACGCCGACGTCGAGCAGGCTCATGAGGGGACGGAACAGCGCCCCCTGCAGTCCCGTGAATGCGACGAGCGTGCCGATGGTCATGCCGCCCGAGGTCGCGGGCAGACCTGCGACGAGATAGAGCACCGCCGGAATCGCCGCGAAGACGATGTTCATGGTGGCCATGCGCCACCGCCCCGACAGTTGCGCCTGCACCTCGAGGTCGGCGAGATCGGCGGAGGTCTTCGCGAATTTGTCCGCCAGCGCGGGACCGGTGCCGAGAGTCTTGCCGAGCAGTACGCCGCTGACGGACAGGCCTTCGTCGATCTGGGTCTGGATGTCGGCGAGCCGGCGTTGCTGGCGCGTCGTGATCGCCCGTCGCATCTGGGCGACGCGGCGGGTGAGCCAGATGGCCGGCGGAAGCACGATCAGCGACAGCAATGACAACCGCCAGCTCAGCACAGCCATGGCGATCGCGGTGCCGACCACGGTCGTGATGTTGGCGGCGAGCGAGGTGGCCGTCGTCGTGACGACGGACTGCATGCCGCCGATGTCGTTGGTCAGTCTCGACTGGATTTCACCGCCACGGGTTCGGGTGAAGAAGCTCAGGGACTGCCGTTGCAGGTGGCTGAACACCCGGGTTCGCAGGCCGTGCATGATTCGCTGGCCGACCGTGGTGGAGATCCAGGTCTGCACCACTCCGAACAGTGAACTGATCACGGTGACCGCGAGCATGCCGCCCACGGCCCACAGCAACAGGCTCACGTTCTGGTGCGGAATCGCGTCGTCGATGACGGCGCGCACGAGGAACGGCGTCGCGAGCGACACAGCGGACGACGCCACGATCAGCACCACGACAAGGGCGATCTGACGACGATAAGGGGCGAAGAGCGCGCCGATCCGGCGCAGGCTGACGGGAGATTCGCGCAGTTGCTCGACGTCTTTGGGATCGATTTTTCCGCGGCCACCGGGGTGACCGCCTCGACCTGGTGGGGGATGCATCATGCACACCACCTCGATTCATGATTCGTACGTAATTACTGAGGTTGCCTCATTAAGAGGTAACTGTCAAGTGAGGTATAGTCCGGTCATGTCCGATTCTCCCGTTGTGCTGCGCGACCTTCTGATGGGCGCCACCCGCACCCTGCGGCGACGTTGGCACGACTTGCTGAACCCGTGGGAGCTGTCCCCACACGAACACCGCGCACTCCGGGTCATCGGCGACACCGACACCCCGATCCGCCTCGGCGTGGTCGCAAAGGCACTGCGTATCGCGCCGCGGTCGGCGACCGAGGTCGTCGACCGCCTCGAATCCCGTGGACTGACCGAGCGCCTTCCCGATCCCGCCGATCGCCGCGCGGTATGTGTGCAGCTCACCGATAACGGTCGCACAGTTCTGGACGAACTCGACGCGGCACGCGACACCGACGCCGCGGAGGTGTTCGCCCGGCTCGACCCCTCCGAACGCGCCGACCTCGCCCGGCTGCTTCGCAAGCTCGTCGACGACGCTCCTCGCTGAGATCTCACGTTCTCGCGCTCCGGTGCGTTTACGGTACGAGAGCGAAGGAGCAAGCATGACGCAGCACACCTCGACCTTGCCCGCCCGCATCGATGATCTCCCTTGGCCGCAGCTCGTCGACGACCTCGACAACTACGGTTGCGCCGCCACCGGCCCGCTCCTCGGGAACGCCGAGCGTGCCGAGATCTCGTCGCTGTGGGACGAGGACACCCGATTCCGCACGACCGTCGACATGGCCCGCCACCGCTACGGCCACGGAACCTACAAGTACTTCGGCACGCCCGTCCCCGGCCCGGTCGCACAACTCCGCGCCGCCTTCTACCACCACCTGCTCGCCCCCGCGCGCGAGTGGGCCGAGCGATTGGGCGACCCCGCACCCTGGCCCGACGACTTCGACGAGTGGCTGGAAATGTGTCACGCTGCCGGCCAGAGCAAGCCGGCGCCGCTGATGCTGCGCTACACGGGCGGCGACTGGAACGCGCTGCACCGCGACCTCTACGGCGATCTCGCGTTCCCGCTGCAGGTGGTGATCGGGCTCGACCGTCCCGGTGTCGACTACACCGGCGGCGAGTTCCTGCTCCTCGAGCAACGTCCCCGAGCCCAGTCCCGCGGTACTGCCACCGTGATCGAGCAAGGGCACGCCTTGATCTTCACCACGCGCGACCGCCCGACACGCGGTGCCCGCGGATGGACACGGTCGCCGGTGCGGCACGGTGTGAGCACCGTCCGGTCCGGACTGCGGCGCACGCTCGGGCTGGTGCTGCACGACGCCGCGTGAACGCGCGGGCGAGAATCCGCGGCCGACGATGCCCGGTCCCGCAAGGTAGGCCGGGTCTGTCAGATCACCGTTTCGGACCGGCGTTCGAGCAGGACGGTGTCGTGCCAGACGCCGGCGAGCTTGCCGATTCGTTCGCGGATACCCACGGTGCGGAATCCCGCCGCGTGGTGCAGAGCGAGACTGGTGCGGTTCTCCGGGAAGATCGAGGTCTGCAACGTCCACAAACCCGCCTCGTCGGCGGCGTCGACCTGGGTGCGTAGCAGCACTCTGCCGACCCCGCGCCCACGCATCCCGTCGGCGACGTAGATCGAGTTCTCCGCCACCCCGGCATAGCATTCGCGGCTCGATACCGGGCTCAACGCCGCCCAGCCGACGACAGACCCGTCGATCTCGGCGACCCACCGGTGGCCGGGCAGCCACAGCTCGCCGAGTACCTCACGGGCGGGAACCTCGGTGGTGAAGGTCGCGGTGCCGGTCGCGATCCCCTCACCGTAGATCCGCCGCACTGCATCCCAGTCTCGATCCTCGAGCGGGCGCACCGTCACGTCGGCAGGGCAGTCCTCGGGGCGGGGGCGACCGGTGAGGGCTCCCCTCACTGCGTTGCCGGTGTCCACCCCGACGCCGCGAGCAACCGTGACCGGCAAACCGTGCGATGTCATGACTCCACTGTATTGATCGATCTGTCCGGCACGGCGTCAGCACCGTCCGGTCCGGAAGCGCACGCTCGGGTTGGTCTCCACAACGCTGTGCAAGCAGTGCATCGAGAGCAGGTGCCGCGGGCGTCCAGATTCCCGGTCGACCTCGCCGACTCAGTAACCAGCCTGAGTGCATGTTTCGGGGTCGATCCATCCTTCTTCGCATCCGTACTGCATCTGGATCTCGCCGCTGGTCGGCGCTTCCCCACACGCAGTGCCACACCGCTCATAACCGCTGATGACGCCGTCACCATTGCGATCCTGGCTGGGGTCATAGGGGTAACCCGACTCGTCGGCCGATGGCGGCGGTGGCAGCGCACACGCTGGATCGGTTGTGGAATAGGAGCCGTCGCTGTACACGGCCACGCCGCCGACGTCGCAGTACTGCAATGTGCGCTCGGAGGGCGCGACGTCGCAGCTCGGTTCGTACCCGGTGGTGCCATCCGAGTAGAGGGCAGTGCCACTCTGGTAGAGCGTCGGGTCACCGCACTCGAACGTCACCTGTGCGGGGGGAACCACGGGCTCGGGTACACCCGATTGTTCCGCAGCGGACGTTGAGGACTCCCCCGCCGCCGTGGATGCTGTCGCTGACGCAGAAGTCTCGGTGGAGGAAGACGCAGGAGCATTCGAGCCGCCGCCGTCGCCGTCGCCGTCTGAGCAGCCGCTTACAGCGACAGCACACATGAATAAGGCCATGAGAACGATACGGGCGACCGACATGGGTATCTCCGATCGAAATCCGGCGCCGATCTGCCCGAGAGCGTCGATCCACTGCCGTACCTGTCATTGCACGAACACCGGTCGTGGACGTGAACCATGACTATCCGGCCGATGCCATCCACGAATCAGCCTGGTCTCGTTTCGAGGTGGACGCAAGGGATACGGCACATTCTGTCCCGTTCGGCGCGCAGCGCTCAGGATTCGAAGAACCGCCGAGGATTGTCGACGAGCATCGTGGTGATCTGTTCGTCGGTGACACCGCGCTCGCGCAGCACCGGCAGCACATCGTCACTGATGTGGTTGTAGTTCCAGTTCGGTACCGCAAGTTCCTTGACCTCGTGCGGGAACCAGTCGATGAAGCACGACGCATCGTGCGCGAGCACCATGCGGTCCGCGTATCCGCTCTCCGCCAGTGCGACAACGGTATCGACGCGTTGCTCGAAGGGCAGCAGCAGATCGAGACCGAACCGGTCCATTCCGAGGAGCGACCCGGCGTCGGCGATCTTGCGGAGGTACTCGAGGTCGGTGGAGTCTCCGCTGTGCCCGATCACGACCTTCGTCAGATCGACACCTTCTTCGGCCAGCACCTGTTGCGCCACGAGGCCGGATCCGGTGTGCGGATTGGTGTGGACGGTGATGGGGGCTCCCGTTTCGACGTGGGCCCGGCCCACCGCGCGCATCACCCGCTCGACCCCCGGCGTGAGACCTTGCGCCTCGATCGCGCACTTGAGCATCGCCGCCTTCACACCGGTGTCGGCGATGCCCTCACGAATGTCGTGGACGAACAGTTCGGTGAGAGGTTCGGGGGCGTCGAACAGCAATCCCGGTCCGACATAGTGGAATTGGAACGGCAGTTCGTTGTACGTGTACAGCCCCGTCGCCACCAGTATGTTGATGTCGGTGTGTTCGGCGATGCGCTGAATCCGCGGTATGTACCGGCCGAGTCCGATCACGGTGGGATCGACGATCGTGTCGATCCCACGGTCGGACAATGCACGCAGTTTCGAGATCGCGTCGTCGACGCGCAGTTCCTCGTCCCACCTCGTCGGGTAGCCGGGGTAGTTCTCGCGCAGTTCCTCCCCGAGCACGAAGACGTGTTCGTGCATGAGGACACGACCGAGATCACCGGTGTCGGCGGGGCCGCGGACGGTGTCGACAGAAGCCATGGCGCAGACGCTATGTCACCACGAGCGGATACGGATCGGGTTTCGGCGGGACCGCGCTCCTACTGTTGCGCCGACTGCCCACGAAGGATGTTCTGGTACCGGCGCATACCGCTCAGCCATCGGTCGTAGTCGGCACCCTTGTGCCGGTACATCTCGAGGACTTCCGGATGCGGAAGAATGAGGAAGTGCTCGTCTTCGAGTGCCCGGAGCACTACCTCCGCGACGTCGTCCGGTTCCAGAACCGCACCGGCACCGGTCACCGCACGGGTGGCCAGCGCGCCGAGTTCGGTATCGGAGTTCTTTCCGGCATACAACAGTGGCGTGTTGACACCCATCGGGCACAGGCACGAGACCCGGACCCCCTGGTCGCCGTAGGTGACCGACAACCACTCGGCGAACCCGACCGCGGCGTGCTTGGTCACCGAATACGCCGCCGACCCGATTTGGGTGAGAAGACCGGCAGCCGATGCGGTGCTCACGAAATACCCTTCGCCCCGCTCCACCCATCCGGGCACGAGAATGTTCGCAGCACGGATGTGGGCGCGCAGATTGACGTCGAGGACCTGATCCCAGGCGGATTCGCCGATATCGAGTCCGGGCGGGCCGGTGATGCCGGCGTTCGCGAAATACAGGTCGACCGGCCCGAACTCCGCTTCGGCACGCTCCACGAGACCACGGATCGCGTCGGTGTCGGAGACGTCGCCTCCCACCGCGATCGCCGACGTGCCGCCGAGAGCGTCCACGACACGCTGAGCGGCGTCCTCGTCGAGGTCGGCCACGACCACACGGGCGCCTTCTGCCACGAGCCTGGCCGCGAGAGCGCCACCGATTCCACCGCCGCCACCCGTCACGATGGCTACCTTGCCGTCAACCTTCACCGGACCCCTCTCGGTCGTGATGCTCGCTGCCCGCACTGTCGCACGCTGCACCGGACTATAGGGCGAACACCGGACGACGCGGGGGCAAGTCGTCGTCCGTGCCGGGACTTGGCATCCTGGAGACGGACGCATTGCCACGATCCGCCGAGAGTGACCCTGACCGTGAACGAACTGTTCTCCATCCCCCGTCCGCGCCGCGAGATCGCGCCCGGTGCGGTGCACGTGCCCGACTGGCTGAATGTCGACCAGCAGCGAGAACTGGTGGAACTTTGCCGCGAGTGGGCACGGGGCCCGGCGCCGATGCGGCACACCGTGTTACCGGGCGGCGGGCAGATGTCGGTGCGTACGGTGTGCCTCGGCTGGCACTGGTCCCCCTACCGGTACAGCCGCACAGCGGTGGACGTCGACGATGCGCCCGTCGCGCCCCTCCCCGACCTGCTCGTCGATCTCGGGCGGCGCGCGGTCGGCGATGCGTATCAGGACGCGGCCGCGGGAGCGGACTACACGCCGGACGCCGCATTGATCAACTTCTACGATCACGACGCGCGCATGGGCATGCACCAGGACAAGGACGAACGGGTCGCGGCCCCGATCGTGTCGCTGAGCATCGGCGACGCCTGCACGTTCCGCTTCGGCAACAGCGAGTCGCGGGGCCGCCCGTACACCGATGTTCGTCTCGAATCCGGCGACCTGTTCGTGTTCGGCGGGCCGTCGCGTTTCGCTTTCCACGGCGTGCCCGCCGTCTTCCCCGACACCGGTAGCGCACAGGTGGGACTGCCCGGCGGCCGGCTGAACATCACGTTGCGTTCGACGGGACTGGCCTGACCGGATGTGAACTCGCAGCATCCTCGAGGTTTCGGACATCGGTTTCGGTGAGTTCGACCCGGGCTGCCGCGAGGTTGGCGTGAAGATGCGTGATGCTCGTGGTTCCAGGTAAGGGAACGACCGCGCATCCAGCCCGGCGGCCCCGATGATGAACCCACGCGAGAGCGATCTGGCCACGGGTCGCCCCTACCCGCGCGGCGATGTCCGCAAGGACGTGCGCGAGAGGGTTGCCGGTGGAGTGAGTAAGGCTGCCGTGACCGAGTGGCGAATACGCGACCAGCGCGATCCCCAGGTCGGCAAGAGTCGGAACGAGAGTCTCCACGCTGCGCTGCGACAGGGACCACTCCAACTGCACGGCGGCAATCGGATGTACAGCGTGAGCGCGCCGGATGTCGTCGAGCGTGACATTGGACAACCCGAGCGCACCGATCTTCCCGGCTCGGTGCAGTTCGGCCATCGCGGCGACGGTCTCCTCGATGGGTGTCTCATCGCTGCGGTGATGCAGGTAGTAGAGGTCCAGATGGTCGACGCCGAGACGCAGTAACGAACCGTCGATGGCCGAACGCACTGTCGCAGGATCCGCGCGGACGCTCCAATCGTCCATCCGGCCCGATGGCCCCCAATAGACGCCGAACTTGCTGCACAACGTGACGTCCTGGCGACAGCCGCGGAGTGCACGGCCGACCACTTCCTCGTTTCCGTACATTTCGGCGGTGTCCAGCACGGACACGCCGGCATCGACGGCGGCCCGGACCAGGCGGGCGGGGTCACGGTCGTCGTCGCCCCACCCGTCGTCGGACAGTCGCATCAGGCCCAGGCCCTGAAGAGGCGCAGTGTCGGGAGTCCACGTCGCAACCGTCATGAACGATCACGCTACGACCTCGACTGCACTCGAGGTCAAGAGCGACCGGAGACCGGCCGGCATCGCGGTCGTTGGGGGAACCCGGCGACCCCGATCACCCGGATACGGCCGTCGCCGTGTTCGGTATTGTCGGGCCATGAGCGTCGATACCCCGGCAGCGCAGTTCTCCTCCTCCGGCGACGATCCTCTGGCACTCGACCGGCAGGTGTGCTTCGCGCTCGCCGTCGCGAACCGCGCTGTTCTCGCCGTCTACCGGCCGATCCTGGACCGGCTCGGCCTCACCCACCCGCAGTACCTGGTGATGCTGGCCCTCTGGGAGCACGCCCCGATGACGGTGAAGGACATCGGGCGGGTGCTGCAACTCGACTCCCCGACGCTGTCCCCGCTGCTCAAGCGGCTCGAAGCGCTCGGACTGCTCACGCGCGAACGCAGCACGATCGACGAACGGCAGTTGGTCGTCGACCTCACCGACGAAGGCCGTGCCCTGCGCCGCGACGCGGAGTCCGTGCCCGGCCAGGTGTTCGATTCCCTGGGCGTCGACGTCGCCGAACTCGAGGCGCTGCACACCGCTCTCGTCCGGGTCAACGCCGCAGCTCTGAAGGCCGGGGACCCGCCCCGCTGAATGCAGGCCCCCGGGCTTCGGCGAGGGAGACTCAGCCCTGCGAGATCAGCGGCACCGACGCTTCGCTCGTGTACACGAGGAACGTGAACGACTCCTGGAAGTACAGCTGGACGTTCTCGCTGTCGTGCGAGAGGTAACCGATCGACAGGTCCTGCCCGACCTGCAGGTCGTAGTCACCGCCACGGGTGGTGAGAACGAACGCTCCATCGATCGCGGGAGCCCAGATAATGTCCCCGTCGATGAGGCGCCTGATCTGCTCCCGGATCGGATAGCCGTGGTCGGACGTTTCGCTGACCTTCGTGAATTCGTCGGCGCTGAGCAGCACGTGGTACGGCCCGCCGACACCTGCGAGTCGCAGCTCGGACAGCGCCTGGCTGATGGTCTCGGGGATGTCGCGCGGATCGTCGGGCAGTTGCAACGCGGTGTTGGACGACGACGCGCGGATGCCTTCGATACCGGCGGCGGCGTAACCCTCGAAGATCGCCCGGTCTTCGGCGAACGCGATCTGGCGCGCAGCTTCCTTGACGGCATCGAGATCGACGTCCTTGGCGCCTCGCTCGACGTTGTCCAGTTCTTCGCGCGAAAGAGTGAACGGCACCCGCAGTTCGACCAGCGGCGCCACCCGATGCTGACGCGCGCGAACACCCGCCGCGGGTGACTCGACCTCGCCCAGCCGGCCGAGGCCGACCGCGGCGAAATCTGTCCCGTGCGGGCCCGAGAAATCGACCACGAGGCGGCCCGCGACATGCCGCTTGAACGTGCGGGTCGCCTCCTCCTCGATCTCGGCCCACGCCGCGTCGGTGATCGGAGCAAGGTCACGATAGAGATTGTTCACAGCGTTGAACTCCTTCTGAGAGCACCGATTCCGAGTGACCCGTCCGCATCCGACGGCGTCGATGCACTCGTGTCGGCAGTTCCGGGTGCGTCCGCCGGTGCGGGCGGAAGATCTTCGAGCATTTCCGACGAGGGACAGAAGAAGAGCGAACCCGTGACGGCCGTGGAGAAGTCGAGGATGCGGTCGTAGTTGCCGGGCGGATTGCCCAGAAACATGTTGCGCAGCATCTCTTCGGTCACATCCGGCGTCGCGGCGTATCCGATGAAGTACGTACCGAACTCGTCGGCACCGAAGCTGCCGAACGGCATATTCGCCCGCAGGATCTGGCGTTCCTCACCGTCGTCGTCCTCGATGGTGGTGAGGGCGACGTGTGAGTTCGCGGGCTTGGTGGCGTCGTCGAGTTCGATGTCGTCCAGTTTGGTCCGGCCGATCACGCGCTCCTGCTCTTCGACGCTGATGGCGTTCCAGGTCGAGAGATCGTGCAGGTACTTCTGCACGATCACGTAACTGCCGCCGGTGAACTCGGGGTCCTCGTCGCCGACGAGCGCGGCAGCCACCGCCTCCTCGTCTTCCGGGTTCTCGGTGCCGTCCACGAATCCGAGAAGGTCGCGACGCTCGAAGTAGCGGAAACCGTGCGTTTCGTCGACGACCGTCGCTGCGCCCCGCAACCGGTCGTTGATCTTCGCCGCGAGTTCGAAACACAGATCCGTCGACGACGCGCGGAGGTGGAACAACAGGTCGCCCGGGGTGGACGGCGCGCGGTGCCGGCCGCCGTCGAGCGGAACGAAGGGATGCAGTTCTGCGGGACGCGGCCCGTCGAACAGCCGGTCCCACATCTCCGACCCGATGCCCGTCACCACCGACAGCCCACCGTCCGGAATCCGGAAACCGACGGACCGTCGCAGACCGGACAGATCTTCGAGGAGACTGCGCACTTCGTCCTCTCGACCTTCGTCGATCGTGAGGACGAGAAAGATCGCCGCTTCGGTGAGCGGAGTCAAGATCGGTTGGGAACGCGCCACGGTCTCACCGTAGTTCACGCGAGCGGCCCCAGTGCCACTACGTCCCCGAACGTACTACGGCACCATCCAGGACAAGACTGCTGTGGTCTGCAACCAGACGAGCACAGCCAGCACGACGACCATGGCCACGCTGATCGGCCAGAGGCGCCGCATCAGCAACCCGTCTCGTCCGGACAGCCCCTGCACCGAGGACACCAGCGCCAGGTTCTGCAGCGCGATGGGGGTACCGGCAGTCCCGCCGGCCATGTTGCCCGCCACCAGCACGGTCGGGTCGAGCCCCGCCTGCTGTGCGGCGGAGACCTGGAGACTGCCGAACATCGCGTTGGACGCGGTGTTGGATCCGGTGACCAGCACACCGAGCCAGCCGAGCAGCGGTGACAGCAGCGCGAATGCGGCGCCGGCTCCCGCGAGGAACTGGCCGATGGTGGTGGTCTGGCCCGACAGGTTCATCACGTAGGCGAGGGCCAGCACAGCGGTCACCGTCGCGAACGACCAGCGCAACTGCACGACCGCAGCGACGAGGCACCGCAGCGCATCTCCTGCTGCCACTCCGAGCACGACCGTCGAGAGCAGCGCCGCGACGAACACGAGCGAACCCGGAGCCGTGAGCAGGTTGAGCGTGAACGTCTCCGCCGTCGGAACCCTGCCGTCCGCGCCCGTCACGTCGAGACCCGGCCAGGTGAACGAGAAGGTGGCGTTGGACAGGAACGACTCCACCGGGCCGAGACGGCTGACGAGGAACACGACCACGATCAGCGCGTACGGCGCGAACGCCTCGATCATCCGCCGCCGAGTGTCCTGGATCCCGTCGTTCCCACCGGTACGTACCGCATCCGGGCGCGGTGTCCGCACCTTCAGCACGATCAGGAGTGCAACCAGACCGGCCGCCGCTCCCGCGATGTTGCTCAATCCCACGGTCAGGTAGCTCGCGCACAGGAACTGCGCGGCACCGAACGCGGCACCGACCACGAGCGCGACGGGCCACGTCTCGCGCACACCGCGGCGCCCGCCCACCACCGCGACGAGCACCAGCGGCACGAACACCGCGAGCAGGCACACCTGGCGGGCCACCACCGGGCCGATCTCGTCGACCGGAATCTCCGACACCCGCGACATCGTCAGGATCGGCGTACCCATCACTCCGAGCGGCGTCACCACCGAGTTCGCGAGAAGCGACGCCGCTGCCGCGCGGACCGGCGGCAATCCGGCCCCGATGAGCACCACCGTCGCGACGACGATGGGTGTACCGAACCCGGCGACCGCCTCGAGCAGCGCACCGAACAGGAATGCGATGACGATGGTCAGGATGCGATGGTCCGGGGAAATCCGCGCGAACGCGCGGGTGAGCACGTCGAAATGACCGGACTCGACGGTCAGCCGATACACCCACACGGCGTTGAGGACGGTCCACATGATCGGGAACAGACCGAAGACCGCACCCTCGAGCCCTGCACTGAGCGCCGACACGACGGGCATGCCGTACCCGGCGACGGCGACGACGAGTGCGACCAGCACGGCCACTGCCGCCGCCGCGTGCGACTTGAAACGGAACACCGCGAGGAGCACCAGCATCGTCAAGAGCGGAAGGGCCGCGACGAGTGCCGACCACGCGAGCGAGCCGCCGATCGGTGAGATCGGCTGGATATACGAACCTGTCACTGCATCATGCCCCGAACGACTCCACGGCGGCCCGAAGTGCGTCTGCGGTGCCGTCGAGCACCGTACGGTTCGGCGTCTGCGCACGCGCACGGATACCGAATCCGTCGCCGCTTGTGCGCGGTACCAGGTGCAGGTGGACGTGAAACACTTCCTGGCCGGCGGCGACACCGTCGGCCAGGAAGAGGTTCACGCCGTCGATCGGCAGGTCGCTCGACCGCATCGCGGTGGCGATGCGCTGACCGGCGGCGAACACCTTCGCGCCGTCGGCCGGGTCGAGCTGCGCAAGACCCGACGCGTGCCGCTTCGGCACCACGAGCAGGTGCCCCGGTGTGAACGGCCGGATGTCCATGAAGGCGAGGACGTCCGGTTCGTCGAGCACGACGCTCGCCGGGGCGTCGCCGGCCACGATGGCGCAGAAGATGCACTCGCTCACCGGCCCGGCGCCTCCGCGGCAACCGGCTCGCGTGCGGTGCCGAGCAGGCGGAGCAGTTCCGCCTGCACCGCGGGACGATCCCCGACCGGATCGTCGCTGTGCGCGAGGTAGAGCATGGCTTCCTCGACGGCGGCGACGAGCAGATGGGCGAGCACCGAGGTGCGCGTGGACGACGACCGATGCGTATCGGGAGCGAGCGTTGCGAGCATCTCCTCGACGACGCGCAGGGTGGAATGCCGATGTGCCTCCCGCACTTCGGTCCACCCCAGCACTGCGGGCGCCTCGATGAGCAACAGTCGGCGAGTGGGCTGGTCGTTGACCACGTCGAGGGACGCCAGCACCGCCGTGGTGAAACCGTCCCACGGATCGTCGACCTCGCCGGGATGCAGCGTCTGCTCCGCCTCCCTCTGCACCCGCTCGACGACACCCCGGAACAGGTCCCGCTTGTTCGCGAAGTGGTGATAGAGCGCGCCGCGCGTCACCCCCGCGACGGCCACGATGTCCTCCGTCGCCGCTGCGGAATACCCGTCGCGCAAGAACACTTCGAGCGCTGCGTCCAGCAACGCTGTGCGCGTGCGCGTCGCGTTTCTCACCCTTCCCGGGCTCATTTTCTCGAGCACTGCTTCCTCCCCTGTGTGTGCAGCTATCCCCTCGGGACTCCCCCGTAGCCGCCCCCTACTTACTACAAAATGGGCGCCGGCGAGTAACGCGCTGCGTCCGGGTAACGGTCCACCAGCTCCTGCACGGACGCGATGACCGCGCTCACCTGCGCGTCGGCAGCGCCGACGAACGCCGACCGGTCGGCGAGCGCCTCGTCGAGCGCGGCACGGTCGAGCGGAAGCCGGTCGTCCGCGGCGAGCCGGTCGAGCAGGTCCGGTTCGCGACCCTGCTCACGCATCGCGAGTGCCACCGACACCGCGTGTTCCTTGATCGCCTCGTGCGCGGTCTCCCGTCCGACACCGGCGCGCACCGCGGCCATGAGCACCTTGGTGGTCGCGAGGAACGGCAGATAGCGGACGAGTTCCTTGTCGATCACGGCGGGATAGGCGCCGAATTCGGAGAGCACGGTCAGGAAGGTCTCGACCTGGCCGTCGATCGCGAAGAACGCGTCGGGCAGCGCGACGCGCCGCACCACGGAGCAGAACACGTCGCCTTCGTTCCACTGCGCACCGGCGAGTTCGGCGGCCATCGACGCGTACCCGCGCAGCACGACCTGCAGCCCGTTGACCCGCTCGCACGACCGGGTGTTCATCTTGTGGGGCATCGCGGACGACCCGACCTGGCCGGGCTGGAAACCTTCGGTCACCAGTTCGTGCCCGGCCATCAGCCGGATGGTGTGCGCGAGAGACGACGGCGCGGCACCGACCTGCACGAGGGCCGAGAGGACGTCGTGGTCGAGCGAGCGCGGGTAGACCTGCCCGACGCTGGTGAACACGTGGGAGAACCCGAGGTGCTGCGCGATCTTCTCCTCGAGCTGCGCGAGCTTCGCGGCATCCCCACCGAGCAGGTCCAGCATGTCCTGCGCGGTGCCCATCGGTCCCTTGATACCGCGGAGCGGGTACCGCTCGATCAACTCGCGGACCCGCTGCAGCGCGAGCAGCAGTTCGTCGGCCGCCGAAGCGAAGCGCTTACCGAGCGTCGTGGCCTGCGCGGCCACGTTGTGCGACCGGCCCGCCATCACGTACGACGAGTACTCCGCGGCCCGTTCGGCGAGTCGCGCGGCCACCGCGACACCGTGCGCATGGACGTGCTCCAGTGACCGCAGGATCTGCAGCTGCTCGACGTTCTCGGTGAGGTCGCGGCTCGTCATGCCCTTGTGGACATGCTCGTGGCCGGCGAGGGCGTTGAACTCCTCGATACGGGCCTTCACGTCGTGGCGCGTGACGCGCTCGCGGTCGGCGATGGACGCGAGGTCGACCTGGTCGACGACCCGTTCGTAATCGGCGATCGCCTCGGCCGGCACATCGATCCCGAGTTCCGCCTGCGCACGCAGCACTGCGATCCACAGCTGCCGTTCGAGCACGATCTTGTGCTCCGGTGACCACAACTCCCGCAGTTCGGGGCTGGCGTAGCGAGTGGCAAGGACGTTCGGGATGTGGCTCACGAGTGGCCAGTTTACGTTCCGTGCCCGGACTCATGGTTCGGCAGGCGGCGCGACCGTGTGCATGACATCGAGGAGAATCGTCCTCGCCAGGGCGCGCGGGTCGGGATCGAGGTCGCCGAGCCCGCACAACACCGCCCCGTCGACCACCACCACGAGGGTGTGCAACTGCGGTACCCGGACCGCGCGACCGCACCGTTCGAGCAGGTCGGTCAGCACCTCGTCGACCTGCTCCCGGATGCCCACCTGCGCTTCACGCAGTTCCGGATGGCGCACCGTGGCCACGCAGCCTTCGACGCGGGCGACGAGCCGGTCGCGGTCGTCGTCGGACACCGCTTTCCCGACGAGCAGGTCGAGAACGAGGTCGGCGGTTTTCTCGAGGCTGCGGGGGCACGCCGGAACGTCGCGGACACGCGCGCGCATCATTTCGACGTCCCGCGCGCCGTTGTGCTGCATGGCGCACAGGACGAGGTGTTCGAGGGAGTCGAAGTAGTACGTGGTCGAAGCGAGTGGCAAGCCCGCCCGCGTAGCGACGGCGCGGTGGCGTACCGCGCCGATTCCCTCCTCGAGAATCAGATCGGCAGCAGCCTCGACCAGCGCCTGACGGCGCCGTTCCCCTTTCGGTGTGGCTGCGATAGTCACAGTCACATCGTGACAGCCTGCCGCGCTCACCAGGGGAAAACGCCAGTTGATACCACCCGGTACGATTGCGCCGCAGTCGTCAGATGGGGGCCCGGACTGCGCGGCCCGCTTCGCCTTTTTCACGAACGATCGGAGCCGTACCGGGATGAGACGTCGCCGCTTGCTTCAGGCCTCCGCACTGGGTGCCGCCGTTGCCGCCCTCGGAGTGCCGGGCGGCCCGGTCCGGGTCGCGTCGGCGTTGCCCGTCGGGCTCGACACCTATCGGAACACCCTTCCCGAACTGTTCGCGCCGTCGCCGGTGCCTCCGCAGCATTCCGAGGTGATCGTCGTCGGTTCGGGGTTCGGTGCGAGTGTCGCCGCGCTCAGGCTCGCGGAAGCCGGCAGCCGCGTCACCGTCCTCGAGCGCGGGATGCGCTGGCCGCGCGATCCGTGGCGCGAGGTGTTCACGTCCGATCTGCTCGCCGACGGTCGCGGTTACTACCACCGCACACATTTCACCGGCCCGACCGGAATCCCGGTGCACTGCGACGATTTCGCCGGAGTCCTCGATGTCGTCGACTATCCGCACATGTCGGTGTGGCGTGGCGCTGCCGTCGGCGGCGGGTCGATCGTGTTCTCCGGCGTGATGATCGCACCCGAACAGCGCTTCTTCGAGCACGTCTTCGGCAACTCACTGAGCTACGACGACATGGCCAAGACCTGGTATCCCAAGGTCCGGTCGATGCTGCGCCTCGACGCCATGCCCGACGACATCTATCACGCTCCGGAGTTCACGCACTCCCGCCGCTGGGACGACGACGCGCGGGCCGCGGGATACTCGCCGCACCGGATCGACGGAATCTGGGACTGGGACGTGATCCGCGCCGAATTGGCCGGCTCGGTACGCCGCTCGGCCGTCGCCGGCGAGAGCAACCTCGGCAACTCCAACGGGGCCAAGTTCGACCTGACACAGAACTACATTCCGGCAGCGGAGGCGACGGGACGCGCCCTCGTGTGTCACGGACACCGGGTGCTCGCGGTCGGCCAGGAGCCCGACGGCCGGTACCGGGTCGAGGTGCAGGCCGTCGACCCGACCGGCGCGGTCCTGAACACCACGACCCTCACGTGCGACCGCCTGGTGCTCGGCGCCGGGTCGATCGGCACGACCGAGTTGCTGGTCGAGGCACGCCACACCGGGTCGCTGCCGCGCCTGAACGAGCACGTCGGCCGGGGCTGGGGCACCAACGGGGACGCGGTGCTGGTGCGTTCCCTGGCCCTGACGGACGGGTTCGGTGGTGACCAGGGCGCACCGTCCGCATCGCGGATCGTCGACGAGTCGGGTCTGCCGCTGAGCCTCGAGAACTGGTTCGTCGCGGGCACCGCCAAGGACGTGGGGATGCTGGCCTCGCTCGGGATGACGCTCGACCCCACTCGCGCGGAGATGGTCTACGACGCCGCCACCGGCCGCACGATCGTCGATTGGCCTGCCGGCGGTGAACTCGCGAGTGTCGACGCGCTGCGCACGGTGCACAACGCGATGGCCGCGGCCGGTGGCACCGTCCCGGGCGCCCCGCCGATGGCGGAGGACGTCAACGCGTCGTTCACGGCTCATCCGCTCGGCGGGGCGGTCCTGGGCGACGCCACCGACGGTTACGGGCGCGTGCACGGTCATCCCGGCCTGTACGTCGTGGACGGTGCCCTGATACCCGGTAGCACGGGCACGGTGAACCCGTCGTTGACGATCGCTGCCCTCGCCGAACGCAACCTGGCCCGCATCGTCGCGGACGGCGGCTAGGACCCGGCCGGACCGCAGGTCACGGCAGCGGAAGCCATCCCGCGAGCCGGTCGAGTGCGGCGGTGACATCCGCGGTGGCACCCGCGAAGGACAACCGCACGGTGCCGTCGCCGCGCACGGTGTCGAAATCGACGCCGGGTGCGAGCGCGAGACCGGTGTCGTGCAGCAGGCGCGCGCACCAGGCCGTGGACGTCTCCCCGGAGAGCAGCAGGTGCCGGATGTCGGCGTAGACGTAGAACGCACCGTCCGCAGGGGCGAGTTCGGTGATACCGAGATCGGGCAGTCCGTCGAGCAGCAACTCGCGGTTCACGGCGTAGCGCTCCACATGGCCGTCGAGTTCGCTCCGTGCCTCGGTACCGAACGCCTCGATCGCGGCGAACTGCGCAATAGACGGAGGGCACACGGTCATGTTCGATCCGAGCCGTTGCAGCGCGGGACGCAGCGATTCGGGTGCCAGCATCCAGCCGAGGCGCCATCCCGTCATCGAGAAGTATTTCGACACCGAACCGACCACCACGGAGTCCCGGGAGGTCGCCCAGGCCGTCGATGTCGCGGGCGAGCCGTGCGTCCCGAATTCGATGCCGTGATAGATCTCGTCGGAGACGAGCAGCGCGTCGTGCTCGTCGCACCAGCGGGCGAGCGCTGCGAGTTCGGCGGGTTCGATCATCGTGCCCGTCGGGTTGGCGGGACTCGCGACGATCAGCCCGGCCGGCGGAGAGTCGAGTGCCTCGAGCATCGCCACCGTCGGCTGGTACCGCGTCTCCGGGCCACAGTCGAGTTCGACGACAGTGCATCCGAGCGCTGCGAGAGTGTTGCGGTAGGCGGGATATCCGGGTCGTGCGACCACCACGGTGTCGCCCGGGTCGAAAGCAGCGAGAAACAGCAGTGTGAACGCGCCCGACGATCCCGTGGTGACGACCACGTCGTCCGCGTCGACATCGATTCCGTAGCGGTCGTGGTGGTACGCGGCGATTGCTTCGCGGAGCGGAAGAATCCCGAAGGTTTCGGTGTAACCGAGCAGTTCCGCATCGATGGCCAGTCCGGCCGCGCGGAGCACGGGCGCGGGCGCGGGAGTCGAGGGCTGGCCCGCCGCCAGGCTCAGGACGTCGCCGTGGGAGCGCTGCCGTTCGGCTGCCGCCTTCCACACGTCCATGACGTGGAAGGTCTCGATACCGGAGCGTTGCGATTCGGTGCGCACATCCTCGACGTTAGTACGCCCGACCAGCCCCCTAGAGGCCGACCCGTTGCCGCCCGAGGGCCGACCACGCGATCGGCATTTCATCCGGGGCGACGAACCGCGCGGCCCGGTTCGGGAGCCCCGGTGTCTCGCCGCACTGCTCTGCGTCCCCTTCGTTCCCGCCACCGGCGGCGCCCTCGAGCGCGGCGGGCGGGCGAGCCGGAACCACGGGAAGAAGCAGATGCGAATCGAAGTCGCCACCGGCGTGGACGATGTGGAAACCCTTGTTGACGGTGCGGTCGTGCCCGACCGCGGGATTGTCGTCGAGGTCGTGGCCGGTGACGACGAGCACGAGCGTCGAACCCGCCTCGAAGAAGGTGCTGTGCGGCATGATCTCGATGTCGACGGGCACGAGTTGGCCGGGCAGCAGCGGCCAGTACTTGGTGTAATCCAGGACCGGCCGGTACGCGGTCGACGCCTCGGGATCGAGCGCGCGATGCGATACACGGATCCAGCCGTGCGCGACGAAGCCTTTCTCGTAGCCGCCGTGCCCTTCGAACCACACGTCCTCTCCGGACGAGTCGAGTTTCTTCAGGCCGACGAACAGATCCATGTCGTTGGCGTCCTTCGCCTGGACCCACAACCGCAGGGCGGTGTGCCCGGTGATCTCGGTGTCTTCGGTGAAGGTGGTGGTGAAGGTGAGTTCGTCACCCGCGACGGGGAAGGTGCGCCGGGACTGCGGTTCGTCGGGCACCGTGGGCTCGAGCGAACTCGTGCCGTGGTCGAGATACAGCGGCACGTATCGCGTGTCGGGGATGGGCCAGTCCTGCTCGAATCTCTCCGAGTAGGTGCGCAGGTCGTGCCTGGTTTCGAGACGCACGCGCGGCACTGTGTCGAACCCGTTGTGCTCCTCTTTGAGGAAGCGGTCGAAGAACCGGCGCTGAACGTCGAGCGCCTCGGGGCTGTAGTAGGTCTGCCACATCTTGCGTCCGTGGGTGTAGAGCCACTTGTCGGCCGATCCGATACGGGTGTATCCCTCGACCGACCCGCGATTGCGGGGACCCTGATCGGACCACGACGCCCCCACGAGCGCGGGCACGGTGACGTCTTCGAGTTTGGGCGGTGCGGCGACGTGCCGGAACCTGTCGGGAAACCGCCGCAGAAGCCACGGGGTGAGGCGGCGCAAGGACGCCGACGCCGGTTTGGATCCGGTATGCATCGCGCGGTACCAGAACTCGCTGTAGCGGGTCTCGGGGATTCCGCCATGGGTGAGCGTGTCGCGGCAGGGATCGGTGATGCCCTCCCACGGTGCGATCGCCGCGAGGTGCGGCGGCGCGAGTGCAGCGGTGTACCACTGCAGCGTGGCGAGGTACGACGCGCCGGCGAGACCCACTTTGCCGGTACACCAGGACTGTTCCGCAGTCCACTCGATCACGGCCGCGGCGTCTGCGGCGGCACGGCCGAGCAGCAATCTGGGACGACCGTCGCTGGCGAAACAGCCGCGCATGTCCGCGACCACGACGGTGTATCCGCGCGGCACCCAATACGCGGGGTCGGGGGCTTCGAACGACGTCGCCTCACTCAGTTCGAGGTCGCCGACGAATGTGCCGGATGCCGCGAGCGCTGCGAAATCGATCGGGTAGTCGTCGACGCCGGCGTTCTTGCCGTACGGGGTGACGGCGACGAGCGCGGGCCACTGCTCGTCGGCCGCATCTCGCGGCCGGTATACGTCGGCGCGGAGGAGTGTGCCGTCGGCTGTCGAGATCGGAAGATCACGCTCGACGACGATGTCGTCGGGAAGCGGGTACCTCACGACATTGTGGTGCCCCAACGGTGTCGGATCCTGCGTGAGTGTTCGTTTCCACGAAACCATGCTTTCACCCCTGGCACGTCAGAAGATGCACAGAGTGTGCAACATGCACCTGGCAGGCGCAAGATTTACCCGGCCGGCCCGTCGGTTACAGCGCGATGCGGCCCTCCACCGCGGCGAGACCGATGTCGCGGCGGAAATGCCCGCCCGGGAGCTTGATTCCGTCGAGCGTCGCGTAGGCGTCGGCACGGGCGGCAGCCAGGTCGTCGCCCACACCGACCACGCTGAGCACGCGGCCACCGGACGAGAGCAACTCGCCGTGCGGCCCGCGCTTCGTTCCGGCGTGGAGCACGTTGGGGCCTTCCGCACCGGTGATCACGTCGCCCGTACGCGGGGTCGACGGGTAGTACTCGGCCGCGAGCACGACCGTCACCGCGGCTCCGTCGCGCCACTGCAACGGAGGCAGACTCTCCAGCGTGCCGGTCGCGACCGCGTGCAGCACACCGCCGAGCGGCGACTCGAGCAGCGCGAGCACGGCCTGTGTCTCGGGGTCTCCGAACCGGCAGTTGAATTCGACGACGGCCGGCCCGTCCGCACCCATTGCCAGACCCGCATACAGCAGCCCGGAGAACCCGCAGCCCCGTCGGACCATTTCGGCCGCAACGGGTTTCACGACCTCGTCGACGATGCGCTCGACGCTGCCTTCCGGCAGCCACGGAAGCGGGGTGTAGGCACCCATCCCGCCGGTGTTGGGGCCGGTGTCGCCGTCGCCCACCCGCTTGTGGTCCTGTGCGGGGAGCAGCGGTACGACGGTCTCGCCGTCCACCAGGCAGAAGAGCGAGACCTCGGGGCCGTCGAGGAACGACTCGAGCAGGACCGGATGGCCGTTCTCGATGATCTCCGCGGCGTGGTCGCGGGCAGCGTCGCGGTCGGCGGTCACCACGACCCCCTTGCCGGCCGCGAGACCGTCGTCCTTGACGACCCAGGTGGGCCCGAACCGGTCGAGGGCCTCGTCGATCTGTGCCGGTGTGTCGACGACCTCGCTGCGGGCGGTGCGCACTCCGGCAGCGGCCATCACATCCTTGGCGAACGCCTTGGACCCTTCGATGCGCGCGGCGTCGGCGGACGGACCGAAGCAGGGAATGCCCGCCGCGCGGACGGCGTCGGCAACACCGAGCACGAGCGGGACCTCGGGGCCGATGACGACGAGATCGGCCTTCTGCGCGGTTGCCAGTGCCACCACCTCGTCGGCGGAGGCCGCGTCCACCGGGAACTGCTCGGCGATCGTGGCGATCCCGGCGTTGCCGGGGGCGACCATCACCGCGGTCACCGCGGGGTCACGGCTCAGGGCCAGGACGAGAGCATGTTCACGGGCACCGGAGCCGATAACGAGTACGCGCACGCACGACAGACTACGGGACCGGTTTCCACACCAGATCGGCGCGGCAGCGGGTCCGGGCGACGGCCGCAGCGTTGGGAAGGTCGACGGTGTGCACCCAATCGCGGGCTTGGTCGTCGGCCCGGCCGTGGGTGCGGTGCCGGTGCACGAGACGGCGGGTGAGCGTGCGATCGGGGACGTCGAGGTAGATCACGAGGTCGAGCAGCGGCCGGATCTCGGCCCAGCCGTCCTCCTCGAACAGCAGGTAGTTCCCCTCCGTGATCACCACACGGGCGTCCGGGGCCACGGCATGAACCGCGGCGATCGGCTCGTCGAGCGGCCGGGAGAAATCCGGTGCGTAGATCGTGTCGTCGCCCCGGGCTCTGATCCGCTCGAGGATGTTCCGGAAGCCCGCGACGTCGAAGGTGTCGGGTGCTCCTTTTCTCGAGCGTGCGCCCCGGGCTTCGAGTTGCCGGTTCGACAGGTGGAATCCGTCCATCGGTACCTGCCCGGCGGCGATCCCCGCACGTCGCAGGGCCTTCATGAGCAACCAGGCCGCGCGACTCTTTCCCGCGCCCGGGGGGCCGCACAGGCCCACCACGGTGCGCCGGTCCGCCGGTAGTCCCGCGAGCACATAGGTGACGAGTTCGTCCACGAGCTCCCGCAGCGGTGCCGAGCGCACGGATTCGGGGGCCTCCATGGTGCTGACGATACGACGGTCGCGGCATCGGGCCGGTTCGTGGTCGCTCGATCCAAATATTCGGACTTCCGGAATTCCGGAATCTTGTAGTAGCGTCCACTCACCGAGTAGCGACAGGACAAAGAGGAGTTCCCATGGCGAGTAGGTCGATCCCGTGCGTTGCCATAGCCGTGGCACTGACCCTGACCGGCTGTGCCGGTGCTGCCGCGGAGCCCGATTCCGCGGGCGCAGCCCCTGTCCCCCGCGCCGCCGACTGCGAGGCCGTGCCCGAGGCCGACGTCACAACGGCGGAAGGATGGATCGGCTACGTCGCCGAAAACACCGACACGGTTGCGATCGCACTGGACGACGGCAAGGGCACCGTCCTCGACCACCGCAGCGACGAACCGCACCCACTCGCCTCCGCGGTCAAGGTGGTGCATCTGGCTGCGTACGCGCAGGCCGTCGCCGAAGGCCGGCTCGACCCCCTCGAGCGGGTTCCGGTCACCGAGTGGGAGCGCTGGTACCTACCGAATACCGACGGCAACGCACACCCCGCTGCTCTGGAACGGCTCGACGCCACCGGTCCGGCTGCGGTGGTCACGCTGGACGAGATGGTCACAGCCATGGTTCGCGAAAGCGACAACGCGGTGCCCGACTACCTCCGCGACAGGCTGGGCGACGACGCCCTCACCGCAGCAGCAGCGCGAGGTGGCTGGTCGGACTTCCGGCCACCGACGATGCTCGGCACCACATTGGCACTCTTCGATTCCTCGCTGGACGAAGCCGCGGTGTGGCCTGCCGCCCGCCGTTACGCCGACGATCCTCGCTTTCGAGACGAGATCATGAGCGCCGCACAACTGGGCGACGACGTGTTCGCCGACGTCGACCGCATCCAGCGTTTCGGGAATGCCGGGTCGGCTGCGGACCTCGCCCGACTTCACCGAGCCATCGCCGACGGATCGTTCGGACCGGGCGCCGACATCGCTCGCGAGCACCTCGAATGGCAGCCCGCACCCGAGGGATTCGCAGGCGTGGGATTCAAGGGCGGGAGCTTACCGGGCGTGCTCACCGAAGCCATGACCTTCCGCCGGGAGGACGGGAGTATCGCGACGGCAGTGCTCCTGAGCGCGGGGATGTCGGAGAGCGAGTACACGAGCGCCCTCGAGTCGCTACCCCACCAGCAACTCTTGGCTGCCGCAGCGAACGACCCCGCAACCGCGGAGCGGATACGCTGCGCGATGTGAACGACGCATACGAGGCCCGGCTCACCGACCTCGAACGGCGGGTGCACGACCTGGAGGCCGGAGCGACCCCGGCCGGTACCCGAACAGCGAGCGACACGCCCGCACCGGACGCCTCCGGCCGGGTCGCATACAGCGGCACAGTCGCGCTGAACGGGAACATCCAGTGGTCCATCGAATACGACGCCGGTGCGGTTCTGTCGCTGGATCCGGCGACAGTGGCAACAGTCCTCGACGCACTCGGCAGTTCTGCACGCCTCGCCATCGTCCGGACCTTGCTCCGGGGTCCCGCCACCGCCGCCGAACTCCAGGACGCGACCGAGTTGTCCTCCGCGGGGCGGCTCTACCATCACCTGCGGGCCTTGTCGGCGGCGCGGATCGTCGAACAGGAAACACGCAGCCGCTATCGCATCGCACCGGAAAAAGTGGTGCCGCTGCTGGTGCTCGCCCTGGCCGCCGCAGATGTCGCCGAGCGTCTCTGATCCGCCTATCCTCGCCCTATGGCTTCCGTGTTCAGCATGATCATCTCCGGGGAACTTCCGGGCAGGTTCGTCTGGCAGGACGACGACGTCGTGTCCTTCCTGACCATCAACCCGCTCACCGAAGGGCATGTGCTCGTCGTGCCCCGGCAGGAAGTCGACCATTGGCAGAGTGTCGACGATGAGCTGTGGGCGAAGATCAACGGTGTCGCACGGATCGTCGGCCGGGCGGTGTCCGCCGCGTACGACACGCCGCGAACCGGTCTGGTGATCGCGGGCCTCGAGGTGCCGCACCTGCACCTTCACGTGTTCCCCGCCCACTCGCTCGACGACTTCGACTTCGCGAAGGCTGAGAAGGATCCTTCCGCGGAGTCCCTCGATCGGGCACAGGAGAAGATCCGTGCGGCGCTCCGGGAGATGGGCCACGGCGACAACGTTCCCGCCTGACGGGACGCCCGGAACAAGTTTCCCCTCCCGTGGGTTGAGACTCACATGTCTTCACACCCGCCACACTCTCCAGAACGTCCGGCCGGCTCCCTTCCCCCGGGAGCCGGCCGTCTGATCGCCGTACTCGTCGGCGCGGCCTTCGTGGTCATCCTGAACGAGACGATCATGAGCGTCGCTCTTCCCAAGCTCATGATCGAGTTCGACGTGGGAGCGGCAACCGCGCAGTGGCTCACCACCGCGTTCATGCTCACGATGGCGGTGGTCATCCCGGTCTCCGGATACCTCATGACGCGCCTGGCTCTGCGGACCGTGTACGCCGTGGCGATGTCCAGCTTCCTGCTCGGCACCTTCATCGCGTCCGTGGCGCCGGTGTTCTGGATTCTGGTTCTGGGCCGCGTGGTTCAGGCCGTGGGTACGGCCCTGATGTTGCCGCTGTTGTTCACGACGGTGCTCAACGTGGTGCCCGCCGAGCGGCGTGGCCGCATGATGGGCGTCATTTCGATCGTGATCGCCGTCGCCCCCGCGACGGGCCCGACGATCGGCGGTGTCGTACTCGACCAGTTGACGTGGCGCTGGATGTTCTGGCTGGTCCTTCCCATCGCGGCGATTGCCACGGCACTCGGCGTCAAGTGGATCCGGAACGTGACCGAGCCGCGCGCGATCCCGCTCGACGCGTTTTCGGTGGCGCTGTCGGCATTCGCGTTCAGCGGTCTCGTTTTCGGCCTGAGCAGCATCGGTGAAGCCGCCGAAGGCGACCCCCTCCTTCCTCCGTGGCTTCCGTTGGCGGTCGGCATCACGGCGCTGGTGATCTTCGTGGTCCGCCAGATCAGGCTCGGGGACAACGCGCTGCTGGACCTGCGCGCCTTCCGTACGCCGTCGTTCTCCCTCGCGGTCGTGCTCGTGTCGATCAGCATGATGTCGCTCTTCGGAACCCTGATCCTGCTGCCCATCTACCTGCAGAACGTTCTCGGGCAGTCCACCCTGGCGACCGGCCTGATGTTGCTGCCCGGCGGTCTGGCCATGGGCGTGCTCGGTTACGTGGTCGGGCGCCTGTTCGACCGCTTCGGGCCGCGTCCGCTCGTCGCGCCCGGCGCCGTCGTCGCGAGCATCGCACTGTGGGGAATGACGTCGTTCGGCACCGAGACGACGGTCGGCACCGTCATCGCCTGGCACGTCGTGCTCAACATCGGGCTCGCGATGATGTTCTCGCCGCTCCTGACCTCCGCGCTGGGTGCGCTCCCCCAACGGATGTACTCGCACGGCAGCGCCATTGTGAGCACCATGCAGCAGGTCGCCGGCGCTGCCGGGACCGCACTGTTCATCACCGTGATGACGCGCACGACGGTCGCGGGTGCCGAGAGCGGCGCCGATCCCGTGGCCGCACTGGGCGACGGTGTCCACGGCGCACTCGTCTGGGGTGCGGCGATCTCACTGATCGCAGTGGTGGGGGCGTTCTTCGTCCGACGGCCCGCCACGACGGTCGAACCCGTGCCCGAGCAGCCGCAGTCCGCGGACCTCGCGCGGCGGGAGCCTGAGACCGAACCGGTGGGCTGATACCGGCTATGCGTCGGCCGGTGCTGCGTCCGCCGCATCGGCCGGCGCGGTGTCGCCGGGTGACGGAACGTCGCCGTGCGGGTTCTCGAGGAACGCGGCGAGTTCTGCCCACGACGTGGTGCGCGCACGGGCACCGGTGAGCATCCCGAGGTGTGTGCCCGGTACCCGGACGAACCGCACCCGTGCGTTCGGCAGCAACCGGGTAACCGGTTCGACGGCCGCGATCGGCGCGAGGATGTCCTCTGTCCCGGCGAAGGCGAGCACCGGAACCGTGACGTCGGCCAGGTCGACGATCCGCTCGCCGAGGTGGAGCGCCCCGGACGACAGGTCGTTGGCGACCGTGATCCGGGCGAGCTGACGGAACGCGCGGCCCGCATAGCCGTAGATCTGCTCCTGGAACCGATCCACGAATTCCATTCGCCCCAGCTTGTCCGCATCGGTGATGTTGGAGGCGATGAACCACGGCCGCGTCAGTTCCCGGTCGAGCGCGGTGATGCGGTACGCGGCCTGGACCAGCGGAGCCGGAACGCCGCCGAACACCGTGTCGAGAACATCGATCGCGGGCTCCGCGCAGATCTTCCCGGCCAGCCGCAGCGGCGCCATCACGGGAATCTTCGAGAAGTCGAGCGGACTTCCGAAGGCGGCGATGGACCGCACCGGCAGATCGGGATGCGCGGCGGAGGTGAGCAGTGCCATGGCTCCGGCGATACTCCAGGCGACGACGTCCACGTCGCGGCCGCCGCACTGTTCGGATACCCGGTGGATCGCGTCGGGCACGATGTCGTCGATCCAGTAGTCGAGTCCCAGGTCGCGGTCCTCGGCACTCATCTCGCCGTATTCCACGACGAAGACGCTGCGGCCGAGGCCGGCGAGATACTGCACCAGGCTCTGGTCCGGCATCAGGTCGAAGCACGCGGGCGACGCGGCGAGCGGCGTCACCAGAAGAACCGGATCACCGCCGTCGTCCTCGGCGCCGAACCGGCGCAACGTCCGGTGGGGTCCCTGCCCGACGACAACCGAGGGCGTCCGGTGAGGTGCCGCGACTCCGTCTGCGACGAACAACGACCACGCGTTGTGGACCGCGCGCGTCACCGAGTCCGTGATTCCCATGAGATGCCTCCGCTGCTTGCTGAACGGTCCGGGTTCCAAGATCGTATGGGCACTCGGCCCGGTCACAGCGCCCGGCCGGGCGGCGCTTGCTGGGAAGTTGCCGGCTGCGACGCGCAACACGCCAGGGGACCCGCCTCGAACGACCTGTCCGTGGCGAGTGCTATCAAAGGACTATGACGTGTAGGGAGTGCGACAGCCGAATCGACCATTGCCACGGGTCGTTGATCCTGCACTCGGCGGTGGAAGTCGAGTGCACCGACGACACCTGCGTGGACCTCTCGATCGTCCGGCATGCGCTGGTCGCCGAATGCACCGACCTCGTCGGCGGATGCGCATGCACCGCGGTGGTCGAGGAGTCGGAGATGCTCGTCGCGTCCTGACGCCGTTCGTGGTCCGACGCGTCACATCCGGCGGTGACGGCTTGCCTCCCGCCTCGAGTCTTCATAACCTGCCGGTAGGGGCTGTCATCGGTTTCCCCCGGACGAGCGCACCGTACCCGGCGAGCGACAAGACGGTGTAGGAGCGTTGCGTCATGGCCTGGATCGTTCTCGTCCTCTCCGGTGTTCTCGAAGCGGTCTGGGCGACCGCTCTCGGGAAATCCGACGGCTTCACCAAGCTCTGGCCGACGGTGATCTTCGGCGTCACGGTGGTCGCGAGCATGGCGGGCCTCGCTTACGCGATGCGCACGCTGCCCGTGGGCACCTCCTATGCGGTGTGGGTAGGTATCGGCGCCGCTCTGACCGTCGGCTACGCGATGGTGACCGGCACCGAGTCCGCAACGCTCGTCAAGCTGCTGTTGATCGGCGGGATCGTGGCCTGTGTCGTGGGGTTGAAACTCGTGCATTGACCGCTGCGCGAGGTCCCTGGTGCAAGACGGCCGTGCGGTTACAGTGACCCCATGAGCCTCGGTTCCGCTTTGGCACTCCCGCTCCGGGTCGGTATGTCCGTGGCCGATACGGCGCTCGGAATCACCGAAGTTGTCGTCGGTACGGTCCGTATCGCGGTGTCGCCGCAGACATATTCGGCACTCGGCGCCGTCGGTCTGCCCGCGGCCCGGAGTTCGCGCGGATTGTTACAGCAGATTTCGACGCTGACCTCGGAAGATCGCGCACTCGGCCAGGCGCTGCGTCCCGGCGGACCGCTCGATCGTCTGCTGGAACCGGGCGGGCCCGTCGACCGCCTGACCGCTCCGGGCGGACTACTCGACCGGTTGCTGGTGCCAGGCGGAGCGCTCGATCGCCTGACCGCTCCCGGCGGGCCGCTGGACCGGGTCCTCGCCGACGACGGCGCTCTCGACCGTTTGCTCTCGGACGGCGGGTTGCTCGATCGGCTGACGGCGTCCGACGGGCCTCTCGAACGACTGCTGGCGCAGGACGGAGCCGTGGAGCGGCTGACGTCGCCGGGCGGGATCGTCGACGTCGCGACCCGGCCGGGCGGTGTCGTCGAGCGGGCGTTGGCGGAGGGCGGCGCACTCGAGGTGTTGCTGGCCGAGCAGGGTGCCCTCGACCGGCTGCTCGCCCGGGGTGGCCCCCTCGATCAGATCGTCTCGCTCTCCGCCACCCTCGCGGAGTTGACGCCGGGAATCATCAAGATGAACGCGAGCGTCGACATGCTTCAGGAAACCGTCGAGTTGCTGCGCGGCGCGGTCGGTCCGCTCGGCGACCTCGCGGGCAGGCTGCCCGGACGATGGCTACGCGGCAGCAAGGGCGAATTGATGCCGCCCACGTGACACGCTCCGGCGTGTCGGCCGGTCAGCGCTGGGCACGGTGCGACGCGACGAGGATCGCCGCGGCCCTCGCGGCCTCGTGTGCTGCGGCGAAAAGGTCGTGGCCCGTACCGAGCAGCGCGGCCAGGGTTCCCGCGAAGTGGTCGCCCGCACCGGTCGTGTCCACCGCACGCACCCTCGGAACCGCGATGCGTTCGACGTAGTCCTCGGTGGCGACCACCACGTCGTCCGCACCCCGGGTGATCACCACGGTCCGGACGCGTTCGAGGAGCCTGGCGACGATCTCGTCCGGGTCGTCGCCCGCGGAGGCATCCGCGTAGTAGAGCGCTTCGCTCTCGTTCACGACGAGCGGATCGGCGTCGGCGAGGACGTCCTCGCCGAGCGGGGCAACCGGGCTGGGGTTGAGAACGAACCGCCGGTGATGGGCACGCGCCCACTCGGCGGCGGCCGCCGTCGCGGCGGGCAGCAGTTCGAGTTGGGTGAGTACGACCGCAGGGTCCAGCGTGTCGAGCGCCGCGGTGACGTCGGTGGCCGACACCTTCGAGTTCGCTCCGGGTATCACGATGATCCGGTTCCGGCCGTCGTCGGTCACGACGACGATCGCACGTCCGGTGGGCACCTGGACGCTGAGCAGGTGGTCGGTGTTCACGCCCGCGGCCGTCTGCGCGGAACGCAGCGCAGTGGCGGCACTGTCGGATCCCACGGCGCCGACGACGGCGGTAGGAGCGATCCGTGCGGCGCCGATGGCCTGGTTCGCGCCCTTGCCGCCCGGATAGGTGTCGAGGCGTCGGCCGAGTACGGTTTCGCCTTCGTCGGGCGCCCGCGCAACCGTGGCGGTCAGATCCAGATTCAAGGATCCGACGACGGCAACCACACAGCCCTGAACGTCTGTCACCCTCTCGACCCTACGGACGGCGTGTCCGCCGAGCGACTCAGTGCTCGTGCGCGTCCGGTTCGAGTTCCGGGCACATGGCGTGGACGACACCGTCGGCCCACGACTCGCTCACCTCGCCGTGACGGAGGTACGCACCGAGATACGAACCGACGAGCATGGACACCGCCGTGTCGATGTCGAGGTCGGCGCGGACCGCACCGGCGTCGACAGCGGCGCGAAGCACACCGGCCACCACGTCGCTGCGGGCATTGATGATCTCCCGGAACGATTCTGTGAAATCCGGATCCTCGTCGATGAGTACCGCACCCACGCTGCCCATGCCCATATCACTCGCCAACGCGCGCCGGACCTGTTCCAGCGTCCACTTCATCCGGTCGTAGACACACAGACCGTCCGGCACACACGGCGTGATCGCCTGCGAGTCCAACGCTGCGTCGAGGATCTCCTCGCGGTTGGCGTAGCGCCGGTAGATCGTCGTCTTCGCTACACCGGACAGGGCGGCGACCGCCTCCACGGTGACGCGGTGGGGGCCGTGCACACGCAGGATCTCCAGCGCCGCCCGCATGATCCGCGCATCCGTTCCCGCGCGTGCCTTGCCGGGGCGTCGCGGCGATTCGGACACCGGATCTGCGTCGGTATCGACCACCATGTCACTCCTTTTCAGGCGAGTATGCCCCGCATGATCCTGAGTGTCTCCGAAAAGAAGACCCGAATCAAACGCTACGAAACGCTACGCTACGCTATACGTATCGTTACATTCACATCGAGGAGGAACGTATGACTGAGATCTACGCACCGACGACGGGCTATGCCACCGATTCGGAGACCCTTCTCGAGAGCTATCGCACATACGAAGCAGTCGAGCGGGCCATCGACCACCTCTCCGACGAGGGCTTTCCGGTCGAATACCTGCGCGTCGTGGGTCAGGGAGTGACGACCGTCGAGAGCATCGAAGGCCGGATGACCAACGGCAAAGCGGCACTCAACGGCGCGGCCGCCGGCGTGTGGACGGGCCTGCTGTTCGGTTTCCTGCTCGCCCTGTTCCTCCCGGCCACCAGCATGGCGGCCATCCTCCTCGCCGGCGCCGCCTTCGGCGCGGTGTGGGGCGGAACCCTGGGATTCGCGGCGCACTGGAGCACCGGCGGCCGCCGCGACTTCGTCTCCCGCAAGAGCATCGAGGCCGCCCGCTACGACCTGATGGTCGACAGCGACTTCGAAGACCAGGCACGCCGGAAGCTCGCTCTCCGCTGACCCGCCCCTCATCCACCGTGCTCCGCCCCCGCCCCTGTGGCGGGGGCGGAGTCGTCTTGCAGCACCGACAGGGCTGTGAGATCCCACACCGCGCGTGGTCGAAGCGGGGTGCGGATCCAAGGGCCGCTTCCGCCGGGCGCAGGCACTCGCAGCCCCGGCGACCTCGAGGCCGGCCCTGCCGCGACCGCCGGGCGTCATGTCGAAAAAAATAGGCCGACCTGCAGTTATCTGCAGATCGACCTACTCTCGAGCCCCCTAACGGGATTGAACCGTTGACCGCTCGCTTACAAGGCGAGTGCTCTACCGCTGAGCTAAGGAGGCAGCGAACGCCGCCCATCATATAGGTCGTCCCGCCTCCGGCGCACACCGCCCGTTTCGTTACGGTGGAACGCATGCGTACCGCCCCACCTGTCTCCGCCCGTACCGGAGGTGGCGGTCAGTGAGCCTGCTGGGCGATGTCCTGGACCGGACCCTGGGTACGCGCCGCGCGACCATCGACGCGGTCACCGCAGCACCCACGCCGCTGCAGCCGATCGACCTGACCGACGACGCGGTGGTGGCCGAGGCGCTCGATGTCGCGGTCCGCGTCGGCGAAGTCCTGCTCGCGTCCGGCACGGGCGCGATCGACACCGCGGAGCAGGTCCGGTTCGTCGCCGCGACCTACGGCCTCGCGCAGTGCGACGTCGATGTCACCTACAACTCGATCGTGCTGTCCGCTTATCGCGGGCAGACGATGCCGCCCGCGAGCACGATGCGCGTCGTGCACTACCGCTCGATGGACTTCACGCGGCTGGCCGCGGTCGACCGGTTGACGCGCCGAATCCGCCGCGACGCGATCTCCCCGGCGCAAGCACACGAGGAACTGCTCGCGATCACGTCGGCGGCCCACCCGTACAACCGCTGGGTCGCGACGATCGCGTGGTCGGGGATGGCCGCGGCGATCTCGGTACTGCTCGGGGGCGACGCCCTGGTGGCTCTCGTCGCCTTCGGATCGACGTTCGTGATCGACCGAGTCAATCGCGCCCTCAACCACGCCGGTCTGCCGTTCTTCTTCCAGCACCTCGTAGGCGGCATCATCGCAACCGCCCCGGCGATCACGTTGTACGGGCTACGGGAAACACTCGGCTTCGAAGTGTCCCCAGGGTTGATCATCGCCGCCGGCGTCACCGTGCTGTTGTCCGGTCTGTCGCTGGTGGGTTCCGTGCAGGATGCGATCACCGGAGCCCCGATCACGGCGTCGGCCAGATTCTTCGAAGTACTCATGATGACGGGCGGCATCATCGCCGGCGTCGCGACCACCCTGCGCGTCGCGGAGGTGTTCGGCGCCGAACTGCCGTTGATCAGTTACGGGGCACTGCCGGACCTCACCCAGCTGCCGACGAAGATCCTGGCCGGCGCCGCCGCCGCCGCGTTCTACGCACTCGCGTGTTACGCGGAGCGCCGCGCGCTCACCGTCGCGGCCCTGGCCGGAGCTGCCGGCAGCCTGGGCTATCAGCTGGCGCTCGGGCTCTCGCTCGGTCCCATCATTTCCTCGGCGGTGGCGGCCACCGTCATCGGCTTCGCGGGTGGCCTGATGGCCCGCCGCGCCCTCACCCCGCCGCTGGTCGTCGCGGTCGCGGGTATCACTCCGCTGCTTCCCGGTCTCGCCCTGTACCGCGGTCTGTACGCGATGCTGCGCAACGAGATGAGCATCGGCATGACCGCGCTGTTCGCGGCATTCGGTATCGGCTGCGCACTCGCGGCCGGAGTCACCCTCGGCGAGTGGCTCGCGCGTCGCACCCGCAACCCGCGAAGTATCCTCAAGGTCGGGTCGCTGCGCCGCCCGCAGTTGCGCCGGATCCCCCGGATCAGGCTGGAGAAGAAGCGTGCGATCCGGCCGGCCCCGACACCGGTGACCGGCCCGATCCCCATCACGGACACGATCCCGATTGTCGACGCCGCGGCAACCGAAACAACGAGAGCCACGCTGCGCCTCGGTTGGCGCGGGCGTGACTCTCGCAGAATGTAGAAGTATTCGGTGTATCAGCCGTGACGAAGGGTCAGCCCTGACGAGCCTTTTCGTCGGCTTCCATCGCATCGCGAAGGCTCTTCGGACGCATATCGGTCCAGTTCTGCTCGACGTATTCGACGCACGCGGCACGCGACTCTTCGCCGAATACCACCCGCCACCCCTGCGGAACCTCGGAGAAGGTCGGCCACAGCGAGTACTGCTCCTCGTCGTTCACGAGGACGTAGAACCGGCCGTCCTCGTCGTCAAATGGGTTCGTGCTCATCTCGCCTCACTTGTTGCGTAGGTGTGATGGTCCGGAATCCTATCAAGTTCACCGACAACACCCAGGGCTCCGGACATCTTCAGTTCCCGGCGACCGAGGACGGAAGCCAGGATTTCTCCTGCTCGTACCGCCGCGTTCGACAACAGCGACGAGGTCAGGCCGTGTGTCTTCTCGGTGCCGCCCTGCAGGTAGATGTCGGCATCGATGTCCTCCGGCGTCGGCAGCCGGTAGTCACGGTCGACCACCAATACCGGCCCGTCCGGCGCGAGGTCGCCGAGGAGCGGAGTGAGCGGCGCGGGCTCGAAACCGGTCGCCAGGACCACCGCATCGCACATCAATGTCTCGACGGCGCCGTCCAGGTTGTTCCGGACGTCGATCTCGATGCCCGCGGCGCTTTCCGTGGTGGAGACGATTTCGGAGGCGCGGCGCATGAACAGCCGGCGACGCCCACTGACCCTTTCCCGGTACTCGGTGGCGTAGAGCGCCTCGATGAGTTCCGGGGCCACGACGGAGTAGTTGGTGCCGCGATGAAGAGTGAGCACCCGCTCCCGCTCCGCGGGCGACGCTCCGTGGAGTTCGTCGACTGCCGAAGGATCGAAGATCCGGTTCGCGTACGGGCTGTCGTCGGCCGGGCTGTAGCCGAACCGGTTGAAGATGCTGTGGACTTCGGCCTGCGGGTAGTGGGCGTGCAGGTATTGCACCACCTCCGCGGCGCTCTGTCCCGCCCCGACCACGGCGAATCGCTGATGCGCCGGCTCGGGCATCGCGTCCAGGTGGAACAGGAACTGGTGGTTGTGAAAGCACCGCACCGATTCGGTGGCCCAGCGCGGGATCTGCGCCCGGAGCCCGACACCGACCACGACGCTGCGCGCATGGACCACGCTGCCGTCGGCTGCGTGGATCGCGAACAGATCGGCTGCGCCGTTGTGGTGACGGACCGCTTCGACGGCAGTGATCTCGGTTCCGTACCGGACATCCGCGGTGACACGGTCGGCGGCCCACCGCAGGTAATCCTGGAATTCGTGCCGGGTCGGAAAGAACGTCTGGTGGTTGACGAAGTCCGCGAGCCGCCCGCGCTCGTGCAGGTACGCGAAGAAGCTGTAACTGCTGGTGGGGTTCCGGAAGGTGACGAGATCCTTGGGAAAGGCGATCTGCATGGTCGCGCCCTCGAGGATCATCCCCGGGTGCCACGCGAAGTCTGGTCTCCGCTCGAAGAACGTGGCTCGTAGCGGCGAGTCCGGATCGGTCGCGTTGTGTTCCTCGATGGCGATGGCCAGAGCGAGGTTGGCGGGGCCGAAGCCGATTCCGACGAGGTCGAACACGTCCCCTCGAGGTTCGTCCGGATTCTCCGAATCACCTGCGGTAGCGCTGGATCGGTCGGTCATCACTCAACTTCCGTACTCGGGGGCGCGAGCCCAGGTCCGTCGACCAAAGCTCTGAGAATGTAGCTCAGGCTAACCTTGGTTGAGCGAGCCTACCAAGGGTCGACCGTCCATGGGGGACTCCGAACCGCCGGACTCCCACCATCTTCCGGACACGGCTGCCGCCCTTCCCCGGACGGACGCGAGCGCGGTGGGATCGAAGTCGATCCCACCGCGCTCGCCGAACACGTGCTCTGGCCGCTACGCCGCCAAGAAGTCCAGTAACACCTTGTTGACCACCTCGGGACGCTCCAGGTACCCGTAGTGACCCGCGTCCGGAATCTCCTCGTACCGTGCGCCAGGAATCGCTTCCGCCACTTCCCGCGACAGATACGCCGGAATCATGCGGTCGTCGGCGAATCCCACCGCGAGGCACTGCTTCGTGATCGCCCGGTAGGCGGCACGGCGATCGAACTCGCGGTCCATGCCCAACTGGGCCCGCACGCCGGGCGACATCTTCCCGCCACTGAACTCGAACACGTCGAGCCAGTCGCGTGCGGTGTTCTCGTCGGCGAGCGAGGCGGGCGACAGGTTCATCACCGCGGTCACCGCGGCCTGATACTTGGGCGGCAACTCCACACCGCTGTCGTACAACTGCCGCTCCCCCTCGGTGAGCGTCATCTGGAACCGGTCCATCCGTGCATGGCCGGCGAGGAACACCGCTTTGCGGACGAGGTCCGGACGCGCCAAGGTCAGTTCCTGCGCGACGCGCGCACCCATCGACGTGCCGACGACATGCGCCGGGCCACCGAGCAACTCGATCAGGCCCGCGGTGTCGGCAACGAGATCGTCGAGCGTCATCCCACTCAGGCTCTCCCCCGACGGCGCAATGCCACGGTTGTCGAACGTGGCCACGCGGTAGCCGGCCTTCACGAGCGCGGGCACCTGATGCAGGTCCCACACCCGGCCGGGGCTGCCGGTTCCCATGACGAGAACTACGAGGTCGCCGGATCCCTTGACCTGGTAGTTCAGCGGGATTCCGTTGATCGTCGCAATGGGCATGGAGACCTTCCTCGAAGACTGCGGGGGGCGAACGCGCACAGATCGACGAGCGCGGCGTTACGGGCCCTACGGTACCGCGAGGGCCCCGGCCACGATCGATCCAGCACCCGGCGGGTGGCGCCCCGGTGTCCCACTCTCCTAGAGTCGAGGCAGATGCATGCTCGCGCCGAGCAGCTACCCGGGAGGAACACATGACCGCGGACCCCACCACGCCCGACGTTCTGGCAGACGACGATCTCGAACCTGTCGCCGACGAGACCGCCCGACAGGCACAGCGCGTCGTCGCCGCCTACGCCGAGACTGCGGACGAGTGCCGCATGCTGCTGTCGATGCTGGGCATCGGCCCGGCCGAAAAGTACTGACGAGATCCATCGGACCGGCACCTCGAGAGGACACGACGTGACAGCAGGCGGCGCGGATGCGACCGAAGAATCCGAGTCGATCACCCCGTCCGATTTCGTCGTCGTCGCGAATCGCCTGCCGGTGGATCTCGAACGCCTGCCGGACGGCACGACCCGATGGAAGCGCAGCCCCGGCGGTCTCGTCACCGCCCTCGAGCCGATCCTGCGTTCCAACCACGGAGCGTGGGTCGGCTGGGCCGGGGTGGCCGACGCCGACGCCGGCGTCATCGTCGAGGACGACCTCACGCTGTACTCGGTTCCCCTGAGCACTCAGGAGATCGCCGACTACTACGAGGGGTTCTCCAACGCGACGCTGTGGCCGCTCTACCACGACGTCATCGTCCGCCCGGAATACCGGCGCGAATGGTGGAACGTCTACGTCGAGGTCAACCGGCGCTTCGCGGAAGAAGCGGCCAAGGCCGCAGCACCGAACGCCACCGTCTGGATCCAGGACTACCAACTCCAGTTGGTGCCGAAGATGCTGCGGATGCTGCGGCCCGACCTCACGATCGGGTTCTTCCTGCACATTCCGTTCCCGCCGGTCGAGTTGTTCATGCAGATGCCCTGGCGCACCGAGATCGTCGAAGGGCTCCTCGGTGCCGACCTCATCGGCTTCCATCTCCCCGGCGGCGCCCAGAACTTCCTCTACCTGGCGGGCAGGCTCGCCGGCCACCAGACCTCGCGCGGCAACATCGGTGTCCGCTCGAAGCTCGGTGTGGTCCAGGTCGGATTCCGCTCGGTGCGCGTCGGTGCCTTCCCCATCTCCATCGCGTCGGGCGAACTCGACGAACAGTCGCGTAGCAAGAAGATTCGCGACCGGGCCAAAGCGATCCGCAAGGAACTGGGCAACCCGGACCACATCCTGCTCGGGGTCGACCGGCTGGACTACACCAAGGGCATCGACGTCCGGCTCGACGCCCTCAACGAACTCCTCGACGAGGGACGGGTCGATCCGGCCCGCACCGTCATGGTGCAGCTCGCGACTCCCAGCCGCGAACGCGTCGAGTCGTATGTGCAGATGCGCGGTGAGATCGAGCGCATGGTCAGTCGCATCAACGGTGAGTACGCCGAGGTCGGCCGCCCGGTGGTCCACTACATCCACCGCCCGGTGCCCCGCGAGGAACTCATCGCCTTCTTCGTCGCCGCCGACGTAATGCTGGTGACGCCGTTGCGCGACGGGATGAACCTCGTCGCCAAGGAATACATCGCGTGCCGCAGCGATCTCGGTGGTTCGCTGGTGCTCAGCGAATTCACCGGCGCAGCAGCCGAACTGCGTCAGTCCTTCCTGTGCAATCCGCACGACCTGGAGGACGTCAAGGACAAGATGCAGGCAGCGATCGAGCAACCCCGCGACGTCGGACGCAAGACGATGCGTGCCCTCCGCCGTCAGGTCCTCACGCACGATGTCGACCGGTGGGCACGCTCGTTCCTCGAAGCGCTGTCGCACACCGGCGCTGCGGGACCCGCACTGATCACACCGGGTGAAGGCCGCAACGGGAACGGCGGGTAGCGGGTCGGTCCCACTGAGTGGAACTATGCCGCGGGACACAACCCGCGGGCATAACGTCTTGGTGTGACGACCGGAACCTTCCCCCATCTCCTTTCCCCCGGCACCATCGGGCCCGTGACGCTGCGGAATCGGGTCGTCCTGCCCGCCATGGACATGAATCTGTGTGACGACGGCGAGATCGAGCAGGGCGACATCGACCATTTCGTCGCCCGCGCCGAGGGCGGCACCGGGCTGATCATCACCGGATGCTGCGCTGTCGCCTATCCGCTCGGCTGCGCCAGCACCAAGGAACCCGGACTGTCGGAGGACAGGTTCATCCCCGGTCTCACCGCACTCGCCGACGCTGTCCACGAGGCCGGTAGTGCTCTGTGCGTGCAGATGACGCACCACGGCAAGGTCGCACGGATCGACACCGTCAACGATCGGCCGCTGCTCGTCCCCTCGACCCCGAACTCGAGCCCCGACCTGAGCGCGCTCGCCGACAACACCGGTGAAGAACTCCAGAAGATGGCTGCGGTCACCCACGGCAAGCAGGCCGAATACCACGAAGCCACACAGGAAGACCTGGCATGGCTCGTGCGCTGCTTCGCGGACGCCGCGGGCCGGGTGAAAGCGGCAGGCGCGGACGCGGTCGAAATCCATTGTGCGCACGGCTATGTGCTCGGCGCCTTCCTCAGCCGCGCCGACAATCGGCGCACCGACGAATACGGTGGTTCGTTCGAGAACCGTGCGCGACTGGCGTGCGAGGTCATCCGCGCGGTGAAGGCCGAAGTCGGCGACTCCCTGGCGATTCTGGTGCGCGTCGCCGGACGCGAATTCGGCGAAGCCGACGGCCTGAGCACAGACGAGGCAGTGCGCGCTTCACAGTTGTTCGAAGCCGCGGGAGCCGACGCGATCCACGTGACCGGCTGGGGCCGAAACCCGTTCTCCAACTTCACCGACGGGCCGCTCCCGAACACTGTCGGCGCCTACACGGGTCTGGCAGCCTCGGTGAAGAAGGCCGTCGGCATCCCGGTGATCGCAGTCGGTCGCGTACTGCCCGAGGTGGGCGAGAAGACCATCGCCGACGGCGACGCCGATTTCGTCGCGATGGGCCGCCAGTTGCTCGCGGATCCCTCCTTGGTCGGCAAGCTCGCCGCGGGCACACCGGAGCAGGTGCGGCCGTGCATCAACTGCTATGTCTGTGTTCAGGAGAATTTCTGGGACGACACCCCGATCTGCGCGGTGAATCCGGCGCTGGGCAACGAGACCCTGGTGCCGTTCACCCCCACGTCCGCGTCGAAGCACGTCGTCGTGGTCGGTGCCGGGCCGGGCGGGCTCGAAGTCGCGCGCGTCGCCTCCGAGCGAGGACACCGGGTGACGGTGCTCGACAAGTCGGATCGGCTCGGCGGCACACTCTGGTTCTCGACCCTCACCACCCCGGACAACGAGCAGTTGCTGAGGTGGCTCCGCTCCGAGATCGAACGCCTCGGCGTCGATGTCCGCCTGAACACCGAGGCCACCGCCCACTCCGTCGCCGCACTCGCACCCGATGCCGTCGTGATCGCCACCGGCGCGGTGCGCGGCCGGCCCGATGTTCCCGGTGGCGATCTGCCACACGTGCACACCGGCGATACGCTGCGAGCCCTGATGACCGGGGCCGGCGACACGTCGGAACAACCGCTGTTCCTCCGCACCATGGGGCGCCTCGGCAAGCTGTCGGGAATCACCAAGAGCCCACAGGCGATTCGCGCCGTCACCCGCAAGTTCCTGCCCATGGGCAAAGACGTGGTCGTGGTCGGGGGCTCGCTCGTCGGTCTCGAACTGGCGGAGTTCCTCGCAGAACGTGGGCGCCGGGTGACCCTGCTCGAAGAGGGCGGACAACTGGGCGTGCCGATGGCCATGCCACGACGCTGGACGGCAGTTCGGCACGCCGGCGAAGTCGGCGTAACCATTCACCGGCGAGCACAGGTGCAGCGCATCACCGCCGACACCGTCGAATTCCGCGTCGGTGACGAAACCCTCACCGCCCCGGCCGATATGGTCGTCGTGGCGTCCGGAGTCTCGGCCGCGGCGCCGCTCGCCGACGAGCTCGAGGGCAGGGTACCGGAGATCCACGTGGTCGGTGACGCCGCGGACGTCGGCTACATCGAAGGAGCGATCCACTCCGCGTGGAACGTCGCCACGGTGCTCTGACAGAAACACGGTGCTCTGACAGAAACACCGTGCTGACGGGAACACGGTGCTGTTGAGGGAGCGACCCCCCGGAGCCTAGATCGGTGTCAGCCGGCTGACGAGCCAGCGGTCGTCGTGTTTTTCGAGTTCGACTCGCACACGACTGCCGCTGCTCACAGCTTCCGGATTCTCGGAACTCGTGGTGATCTGGTTGAGGAACAGCAGGGTCACGGCGCTGTCGGCATCGGCGGATACCACCGACGATCCCTGCACGCTCACCTGCACGCTGATGGCCTTCTCCTTGGCCCCCGGCGCGATGACGTTCTTCATCAGATTCGTGTACTCGTCACGGAAGTCCCCGGTGAGGCCCTCGCCCGCCACGGCGATCTGATCGTCCACCTCGCCGTGGGTGTAGGCGAGCATCGCGACGGCCTGCTCCTCTGCTGCCACACGGGCTTCGGTACGGGCAGCCTCGGCAGCCGAGTCGGCCCGCGCTCCGTACGCGAGCCAGCCCACGACGACCGCGAACACGAGTACGAGCACCGACAGCCCGATCGCGACGTGCCGCAGGTACGACTGCGAGGACGGTGCTGTGTCCACGGGCGCGGGTGCGGTGTCCGCGGGTGCCGGAGCGGTGTCTGCGGAATTCACGACCGTGTCCGTGGAAGCCGGAGCGGTGTCTGCGGCTGCGGTATCCCCGGGTGAGGAAGCCGTCGCGGCCGCGGTCTCACCGGATGTGGTGTCGCCGGTCGTGTTCGTCTCGCCGGTCGTGTTCGTCTCGCCGGCCGTATCCGTCCGGCTGTTCGTGTCCGCCTGGCTGTCCGTGTTCACTGACGTCACCTGCTTGTCTTTCCGGTCTTCACTCACGGCACGAACTCCACCTTCGACGCCAGCAGTCTGCCGTTCTCGTCACAGATCGTCACGCGCAGACGGAAATCGCGTGGTTCCGGCTCGGTCTGGTCGGCATTGCTCACCATCGCACGCGACGCGACGAGCGACGACGCGCACGTACCGTCCTCGTTCTGGATTCCGGCCTCGAGCACCTCCCCCATCGTCGTGACGCCGGCTTGCTGCACGACCTCGACGAACGGGCCTTCGCGCCCTTCGAATTCGGCCTTGAAGTCGCCGGTGGCCCCGTCGATCAGCCGCTGCACGTCGGCGTCTGCGGAGTCGGCGCGGATCGTCGTCAGGTTCAGCACGGTCTGACGCGCAGCCTGGACGAACGCCGCTCGTCGCTCGTCACGCTCGTCGGCCGACCGCTGGTCGATGATCAGCCAGACACCGGCGGCCACAACGGCGATCAGCAGAATCGATGCGACCACGACCACCCGTTTGGGCCATGTCGGCGCCGCCGGTGCCGCGGAGGCAGCCGGTGCCGTGTCGCTGCCCCCGGTATCGGTCGCACTCGTCGGCGTGGTGCTCTCGTCGGGAACCGTATCGGGCTCGACGGTGGGACCGTCTTTGTCGTGTTCGTTCGCCATCAGCCCTGCTGTGCCTTCATGAAAGTCTCCAAACTCCGGTCGTCTCCCAGTTGGGCGTGGGTATACACGGTGCCGTCGGGACCGATATACGTCCCCGTCTGCGGATCGATCCGGCGCGCGGTGACGCCGGCCGGTGCCGCAGCACCGCTGCCTTCGGTGTATGACGCAGGCGTCGGCACGACATTGTCGGACCCTACCGGCGTAGGTGGACCCTGCCACGGATTGTCGGAGTATTTCGGTGTGTAGCCGGTACGGCACTGATCGGGCGTCGGTGCACGGCGCCCCGGATACTCCATGCACGGCAGGTTCCGGGCACCGCGCTGGGCGTTCGGATAGTCCTGCGGCAACTGGCAGAACACATCCCCCGGCGTGTCGACCATCGTGGTGTCGGCGGGGCTGCGCCACTGATCCGGCGGGACGAATCCGGAAAGACAGGGCGGCGGGTCGTGAAGCTGGAGATGGAAGTCGACGACTGCACCGTCCTCCGGCGGTCCGGACCCGGCCGCCGTGATCAGCGCGGTCGTCATCGGCGGATACAGCACGAGGACCTGCTCGATCCCGGAGTTGTAGATGACACCGACTTCACCGACGCTCACCAGGTTCGCGAGCAGGAGCGGAAGTGTCGGGCGGAGATCCTGCAGCAGCACTTCGGCTTCGGCCGCGGCCGACGGACCGGTCTCGAGCAGTGTCCGCAGATCGGGGTCGCTCTCGCGCAAGCGGTCGGTGAAGGTCACCATGTCCCGCGTCCACGACCGGATGGCGTCGCTGGTGACCGTCTGAGTGTCGAGCAGCGGCCCCACCTCGTCGATGAGCCGACGGGTTTCGGCGCTGTTCCCCGATGCCTCCTGCACGAACAGGCGGGTCGAGTCGATCAGGTCCTGCAATTCGGGACCGGATCCGTTGAACGCCTCGAAGGCTTCGTCCACGAGTGCCTGCAGTCGCGTGTCGCCGATGCTGGCGAGCAACACGTCCGCCTGGTCCAGCAGGGCACCGACCTCTTGCGGGACGGTAGCGCGCTCCACCGGCACCACGTCGCCGTCCGCGAGATACCCACCACTCGAACCCCCTTCGCGGGGAACGAGATCGACATACTGCTCACCTATGGCGGACACGCTCCGAACGGCCGCGTCCACATCGGCAGGAATCTTGTAGTCGCTGCCGATCGACAGCGTCGCGTCGACGCCTGCGGGCGAGAGCGCGACCGACTGGACCGTTCCGACGTTGATACCCCGGTAGGTCACGTTCGAGTGCGGATACAGGCCGCCGGTGGACGGAAGTTCCACGGTGAGCGTGTACCGGCCGACCCCCAGCAGCGCCGGCAGACGCACGTACTGCAGCGTCATCACGACGAGACCGATCACGGTGAGCACAGCGAAGATCGAGAGCTGGATACGAACGAATCGTGAAAGCATCATGGTCCGAACACCCCCTCGGGAAGTCCGGGAATCGTGATCTCGCCGATTCCGGGGATCGAGAGTGTGCCGGCAGGTCCCGGGGCGGGTTGTGCGGGCGGCGGCGCGAGCGGCGCCTGGAACGGATCGACGGCCTGGGCGGCGAGTCCGGCGTCCCTGCCGAGAATTCCCTCCGGTCCGGCCAATCGGCCCGCCAGTGGGGTTCCGGTCAGGAAATTCAGGTCGAGCCGATCGAGGGTGAGGTCGATCGTCATGGCGAGGTTCGCGTAATCACCCCGGATGACGTTGTTGATCCCGTTCTGAGGGAAGGGGTACGTCAGGAGTACGCCGAGGACTTCGGTGAGCGCGCTGCCCGAGTCGGCCAGCGCCCGCAACGTCGGTGCCAGCCCCTGCAGGTTCGCTTTGAGATCGTCGTTGGAGCTTTCGACGACACGACTCGCCACCGTGCTCAGCTCACCGAGCGAGGACATCGCGGACGTGAGGTTCTGCCGCTGGTCCACGAGGACTTCGAGCGCGGGCGGTAGTTCCTCCAGTGCCCGCACGAGGGTTTCGTTCTGGTTGTTCACCGTGACCGCGAGCCGGTCCATCCCTTCGAGCGCGGACACGATATCGCCGCGCTGGGTGTCGAGCGCGGACACGAGTTCGTCGAGACGCGGGAGCAGGTTGCGGACGGAATCCTCCCGCCCGACCAGTGCGGCGTTGAGTTCGGTGGTGATGTCGTTGATCTGCGCCAGACCGCCGCCGTTGAGTACCAGCGACAACGACGAGAGCGTCTGCTCCGTCGTCGGATAGACACCCGCACGCTCGAGGGGAATCCGATCGCCGTCCGCGAGCCGTCCACGCGCGGGTTCGTCGACGGGGGCGAGCAACTCGAGGTGCTGCGAACCGAGCAGGCTCGTCTGGCCGATCTTGGCCGTCGCGTTGGCGGGCACCACGGTGTCCTTGTCGAGCGCCACCGTGACGAGCGCGTGCCATCCGTCCACCTCGATCGCGGCAATCGACCCGACGGTGACATCGTCGACGCGGACCGGTGAGTTCTGGGTCAGCGTCGTGACATTGGGCATCTCGATCTCGACGCGGTAGGCGCCTTCACCGCGTCCGGCGGTGCCCGGCATGGGAACAGAGTTGAGCCCATCCCATTCACAGCCCGTCAGCGCCAGCGTCGCCGCCAGCACGACCGCGGCCGCGGTGATGCGCCGTCCATTCGACAGGATCATCGTCCCCCTCCCGGCTGCAGCAGTGTTCCCAGGTCCTGCGGGACCGCGACGTTCGGTAATCCGCCCAGCAGTCCGTCGAGCGGCGTGGGTGCGGGCGCCGCCTGCGGCGGTGCGGTCCCTCGTCCCGCGGACGCACCTTCGAGCCATGGTTCGCTGTAGACGATGTCCCCGGGGAACGCCTGCACACTGGCGAGCGGGTTGGCCAGTGCCGGCAGGTAGTTGGCGCTCATCGAGGCCAGGACCGGACCGAGTTGCTGACGGCACAACTCTTCGCTTCGTTCGGATGTCGCGTTCGCGGCGGCAGCGACCGACCCACACATCCACTCCACAGGGTTGGCGAGGTTGTTGATGGCGAGGGCGCCGGTCAGCGACCCCTGTGCCGGCTTGTAGATGTTGTAGAAGTTGGCCAGCGACGTCGGGCCCGAGTGCAGAATCCGCTCGATCTCCGGTCGCTTGCGCGCGAGCACTTCGGTGGCGTCGGCGAGGCGCTCGACCGACTCGGTCAGTCCGGCACGGTTGTCCTGGACGAAACGTTGCACGTCGCCGACCGCGATGCCGAGATCGGTGAGCGAGACCCCGAGTTGGTCGGAACTCTGTGCGAGCACATTCGAGACGGAGGCCAGCCGTCCGCCGAACTGCACGATCTGCTCGTTGCTCGACGACAGCACCGAGACGAAGGTCTGGAGGTTCCGGATCGTCGAGAACAGATCGGTGCGTCCCTCCGACAGCGTATGCATGGTCGCGGACAGCTCTCGCAGTGTGGAGCGGATGGTCTGCCCGTTTCCGTCGAGGTTCTCCGCGGCGGTGTCGATGAACCGGCCGAGCGAGCCCTGTGGATCGAGTTCTTCCGGCCCGAGCGCCTCGGACAGACGCATGAGTTCGGTCTTGATCTGATCCCATTCGACGGGCGACGCGGTGCGCTGCGGAGGAATCGTCGCGCCGTCCTCGAGGGCGGCGCCGCCGGAGTAGACGGGGGTGAGCTGGACGAAGCGGGCAGAGACGAGGCTCTGCGCGATAACGACGGCAGCGGCGTCGGCCGGCACGTCGACCGCGTCGTCGATCGACATGGTCACCCGAACCAGGTCGTCGCCGGGCTCGATATCGGTGATGCGCCCGACCGACACACCCAGCACGCGTACGTCGTCACCTTCGTACAACCCGCTGGTCGAGACGAATTCGGCATAGACCGTCCGCTTGCCGAGGCCGGGCAGCACGAACCACACGAAGCCCGCGACCAGCGCAAGGACGACGGCGGCCGCGATACCGATCAGCAACCGGCGCGGAAGTCGGGAGTTCTTCGGAGGCGCCGGTTCGTGGTTGTCCACCGGCATGGTGTCGGTACTCATTCGCCATCCCTCGTGATCGACGGCGGCTCTTTGGGAATCACGTTCTGGAGATCCTCGGGGAGAAGGTCGGGGGCAACCTGGCTGTCCACGATGGCTTTCCACCACGGCGCCGGCAGGATATTCGACACGTAGGCGTTGAAGAACGGCCCGCTGGCCACAGACTCACCGAGAGCGCTGATGTACGGTCCGAGACCGTCGAGCGCCCCAGCGATGTTGTCCTTGTTCGCCTGCAGGTTCGCGGTGACCGCGTTGAGCTTCTCGAGCGTCGGCCCCATCTGGCTCTGGTTGTCCTGGACGAGGCCGGTGAGCTGGCGCGAGACCGCGGAAATGTTCGCGATGAGTTCGGTGATGGCGTCTCGGCGAAGGTTCAGCTCGCCGAACAAGGCGTTGGCGTCGACGATCAGCGCGTTGACCTGATCGCTGCGCTCGGAGAGGATCGCGGTCACGTCCTCGGCCCGGTCGAGCAACTGCAGCAGGGACTCGTCCCGCGAGTTGATCGACTGGGACAACCGGGTCATGCCCTCGAGGGCACCGCGTATCTCCGGCGGAGTGTCCTGCAGCGAATCCGACAGGGCATCGAGCGACTCGTTGATCTGTCCGGTATCGAGTTCGGACACGGTGGTCGTGAGGTCGCCGAGCGCGTCGGTCAGCGAGTACGGCGAGTTGGTTCGGTCGATCTCGATGATCGTGCCCGGACGCATCACGCCGGAGCCTCCCGGACGCACTGCGAGCGACTTGCGGCCCAGGACGGTGTTGGTCTTGATGTCGGCGCCGGTGCCGTCGCCGAGGCCGATGCCGTCCTGGATCGTGAAGTTCACGAGTACGGTCTGGCCGTCGAGCTTCACGTCGGTCACGTCGCCGACCGTGACACCGGAGAGCATCACCTCGTCTCCGGCGACGAGTCCACCCGCGTCCTCGAATCGAGCCGAATAGCTCAGCCCGCCCGAGAGGAACTGGAGCTGGTCGTACTGCAACCCGGCGAGGACGATGGCGGCGGACACACCCAAACCGACGATGCCGATCTGGAGATGACTGCGTTCGCGCGGTGCACTCATTCGACCTTCGCACACCTTCCCGTGTCGTGGTTCGCCGTCGTGTACCTGACGGTGGTGCCGTCGGGTCCGGAGAACTTGAAGGTGTTGGCGCAGAGGAAGAACTGGAAGAAGTTGCCGTAGGCGCCCACCCGGATGAGTTTCTTGTAATCCGACGGGAGACGTTCGAGTGTGCGGTTGATGTCGTCCTCACCCAGATCGAGTTGTGTCATGGACCGATTGGTTTCGGCGATCACGGACTGCAGGTCGGGTCGGTTGTTCTGCAGCAGCGCTGCCAGATCCGCAGTGCCCCCGGCGATCTCCGGGATCGCGGCGCCGATCGGGTCGCGGTCTGCGGCCAGCCCACCGGCGAGGGCACTCAATTGGTCGATGGTCTCGGCGAACTCGCGATCGTGGTCGTCGATGGTGCCGAGAACACCGTTCAGATTGTCGATCACGTCGCCGATCAACCGGTCGCGATCCGCGAGTGAATTGGTGAACGAATTCGTGTTGCCCAGCAAGGAGACCAGCGTCTGGCCCTGCCCCTGGAACACTTGCAGCAACGCGCCGGACAGGTCGTTGACCTGCTGGGAATCGAGCCCTTGCAGCAGTGGCTTGAACCCTCCCAGCAGCAGGTCGAGGTCGAGAGCAGGTTCGGTCTGCTCGATCGGGATGCTTCCGCCCGGCTGGAGAACGTCGACGCTGCCGGCTCCCTCGAGCAGTTCCAGATACCGGTCTCCCACCAGGTTCTCGTAGCGGACGGTCGCGCGAGTGCCGGTGAAGAGCGTGTACTTGGAATCGACGCCGAATTCGATTTCCGCGTGGTTGCCGTCCCCGATGTCGACCCCGTCGACCGACCCCACCTGGACACCGGCGATACGCACCTTGTCGCCGGATTTCAGTCCGGAGACGTCGGTGAAGGCCGCGTGGTAGGTCTCTTTTCCGGTGAACCGGGCCTGGCTGAACACCACTGCGAGGCCGGCGAACACGAGCACCATCGTGAGCGTGAAGATCAGGAACTTGATCGTGGTGGGCCGCATCGTCACTGCCCTGCCGCGAGTTGGTCACCGAACAGGTACTGGAAGATCGTCGGGTAACGCACCCATGCCTCCGTGGCCGGTTTGTACGGCGTGGTCCCGGTATCGGTCACCACGAACTTCGCGTTCCCGTCGCGTCGCGGATCGTAGTCCGGCATGCCCCAGCAGTTCGGGCCGCCGGAGGCCCCGACGACGGGCAGGTCCTGGGCCGCGTTGTACGGCGTGGCACCACCCATGAAGCTCGTGCTCAGCGTGAGCGCGGCATATTCACCCGTTCCGGCCATCGGTTCGAAGGCGATGCGAGCATCGTTGAGACCGATGATGAAGCACGTGAGTTCGGGCGAGTACTCGCCGAGGAGCCCGGTGGTGTACGACAAGCTGTCGAGTGCGGTGACCACTTGGTTCTCGTTCTCCCCCAGAACGTTACGACCGGTATCGGCCAGACCGGTGAGATTCATGAGCAACAGGTCGAGTTGCGACTGTTCGTCGACGATCGTGTTACCGACCTCGGTGGCGTTGCCGATCGTGGTCATCAGATCCGGCACGGTGTCCGCATAGAGATTGGCGACGTCGGCAGCAGCTCCCAGGTCGTATTGCAACTGCGGGAGCGAGGGGTTCATCTCGGCCAGGTAGGCGTCCGCGTCCGCGAGGGTGGCCCCGAGCGCATCGCCGCGACCGTTGAGCGCCTCCGAGAGCGCACCGAGCGTGGCGTTGAGCTTCTCAGGCTGCACCTGCGTCAGCACCTCGGACAGATGCTCGAAGACCGTATTGAACTCGACCGTCACACTGTCGGCCGCAATCACCGCGCCCTCTTGCAGCGGTACCCGTGACGGATCCTCCGGGACCACGAGGTTGACGAACTTGGCACCGAACACGGTGGTCGACTCGATCGACACGCGCGTGTCGGACGGAATGAGGTGCATCTGTCCGGGCTGCATCGCGAGCCGCAGCACGGCACCGTCCGGGGTGTGCTCGATGGACGAGACCCTGCCGACCTCGACGCCGCGCAGTTTGACCTTCGCGTCGGGTTCCATCACCAGGCCCGATCGCTGCGCGGTGACGGTGACGGGCGTGGTGGAGGTGAATCCGGCGGCAAACATCGTCAGTGCCACGAAGACGATCACGGCGAGCCCACCCACCAGCACGAACGCCGCGAGCTTTTTCTTCCACGAGGGAGTGTCCATGTGCCGCGCCCTATCCCGACAAGTTGAAGTTGCCGGTCGCGCCGTACACGGCGAGAGAGATGAGGAGGGTGACGGTGACGACTGCGACGAGCGACGCGCGCACCGCGTTGCCGACGGCCACGCCGACACCGACGGGTCCGCCGCCGGCGGTGAACCCGTAGTAGGTGTGGATGAGCATGACGGCGATCGCCATCACGATCGCTTGGACGAACGACCAGAGTATGTCGGTGGGTATGAGAAACGTCGTGAAGTAGTGGTCGTAGACGCCGGCCGACTGGCCGTAGATGACGACGGTCGCGAATCGGCTGGCGACGAACGACGCGATCACCGCGAGCGAGTACAGCGGGATGATGGCGATCATTCCCGCCAGGACCCGGGTGGAGACGAGGTACGGGATCGACGGGATGGCCATGGTCTCGAGTGCGTCGATCTCCTCGGAGACGCGCATCGCACCGAGTTGCGCCGTGGAGCCCGCGCCGATGGTGGCGGCCAGGCCGATCCCGGCGATGGTGGGTGCCGCGATGCGGACGTTGATGAACGCCGCGAAGAACCCTGTGAGTGCTTCGACGCCGATGTTGCCGAGGGAACTGAACCCCTGCACCGCGATGATGCCGCCGGTGAACAGGGTGAGGAATCCGACGATGACGACGGTGCCGCCGATCACGGCCAGGGCACCTGTCCCCATGCTGATTTCGGCGACGAGCCGGAGGGTTTCCTTCGGGTACTGCCGGAGCGCGCGAGGGATCGTCGCGAGCGCCTTGCCGTAGAACAGGGCCTGCTCGCCCAGACGGTCGATCGACGTCGAGGCGCGGGAGAACCGTCGCACGGCCCTCGGGAATCGCCCGGAGATCACTGCCATGGTGTGTCCTCCGCGTTTCTCATCCGGCCGTCAGCTTGATGCCGACGGCGGTGACGAGGAGGTTGACGACGAACAGGGCCATGAACGCGAAGACGACCGTCTGATTGACGGCGTCCCCGACGCTCTTGGGGCCACCTTTGACGTTGAGTCCGAGGTAGGAGGCGACGAGGCCTGCGATCATGCCGAACAATCCTGCCTTGACCTGGGAGATCATGAGTTCACCGAAGCCGGTGAGAAGCGTGATGCCGTTGATGAAGGCTCCGGGGTTCACGTCCTGGAGGAAGACGGAGAACACGAAGCCACCGAGGATGCCGATCGTGCAGACGAGCCCGTTGAGCAGCAGCGCGACGACGGTGGACGCGAGTACGCGCGGGACCACGAGCCGATGGATCGGGTTGATGCCGAGCACCCGCATCGCATCGATCTCCTCGCGGATGGTGCGGGCTGCGAGATCCGCACAGATCGCGGTGGCTCCGGCACCGGCCACGATCAGCACCGTGACCATCGGCCCGACCTGCGTGACGGCTCCGAGCGCGGCCCCGGCACCGCTGAGGTCCGCCGCACCGATCTCGCGGAGCAGGATGTTCAGGGTGAAGCTCACCAGGACGGTGAAGGGAATGGCCACGAGAACGGTCGGCACGAGAGACACCCGCGCGACGAACCACGCCTGGTCGACGAATTCACGTCTCTGGAAGGGCCTGGTGAACACCGCCCTCGCGGTGTCGCCGGTCATTGCGAAGAGGCCGCCGACGGCGCGCAGTGGAACCTCGAGGAGATCTACCACCGTCTCCCCTTTCGTTCGCCGGCCCGACCGAAATCCGACCGTGCGCAGAAATCTGCTGTGACCCGCGTCATAGTAACTAGAACGTGTTCACGTGTCAAAGAAACATCCTGTAGACAATTCATCCGTTTTTTCCGCGGCCGCACTCTCCGCGTCCCCACTCTCGCTAATACGGACATAAGGCGCATTGATCAGCCATTTTTCCGTGGATTCGGCACTACTCTCCCGCTCGCCCCAACCCCGGAAGACGATTCAACACAGTTGAATATTGAAATTGAACGGAGATAAAACTAGAACAGGTGTCCCTTGCCGCCGACGCGCGGCGCACTGCCGACTCGGAACCGGCCGGTCGGCGTGATACGTACCCTTCGCCCAGGATACGTGTCACGCAGGGTTGCAGAGAGTTCCGGCTCGGGCGAGTCGGAAGCGTTCACAGCTTCAGTGCATCGGAGGCGGAGAACGTCGCAGCCGGATCACGGTCCGCGAAGTAACCCCCCAGTTCGGCCGCGAGGGCTTCCGGTGTCCACTGCACGTCCGCGTCGAACCGTTGCTCCACGACCGGCGCGGCCATGAGCGCGACCATCGGCCCGTACACGATGAAGACCTGTCCGCTGATGTGGTCTGCGGCGGGCGAGGCCAGGTAGGCAACCAGATTCGCCACATGGTCGGGCGAGAGTGGATCGACCTCGCCGTCCGGCGGGGCGCCGAAGACCGATTCGGTCATCGCCGTGCGGGCACGGGGGCAGATCGCGTTTGCTCGCACGCCGTAGCGCGCCAGCCCCCGCGCGGCCGACACCGTCAAGGCCGTGATGCCGGCTTTCGCGGCACCGTAGTTCGCCTGCCCCTCCGGTCCGAGCAGCCCCGCCTCCGACGACGTGTTCACGATGCGCCCGTAGACGGGCCCGCCGACCTCCTTGGACTTGCCCCGCCAGAACGCGGCGGCGTTGCGGCACAACAGGAAGTGGCCGCGCAGGTGAACCGCGACGACCGAGTCCCACTCGTCGTCGGACATGTTCGGCAGCATCCGGTCACGCGTGATGCCCGCATTGTTGACCACAATGTCCATTCCACCGAACTCCTTCTCGGCGGCGTGAACCATCGCATCGGCGGTCGCGCGCTCGGCGACGCTTCCCGGCACGAATGCCGCACCGGGTCCGATGGCGCGGATCTGCGCGAGAGTGTCCTCCACGGAGTCGTTGGCGACGAGATCGTTGACAACCACCGACGCGCCGGCGCGAGCCAACGCGATCGCTTCGGCCCGCCCGAGGCCCGCACCCGCGCCGGTGACCACGGCGACCTTGCCTTCGAGGGACACACCGCTGCCGACAGAACTCATCCACGCACTCCTTGCGATTCGGGCCGGCCGGACGGCCACACCCCGGTGGACGTCCCCGGCACCACATCGGGACAGTCCAGAGAATGTAGAACGTGTTCCTGTTTATGACAAGACGCGACGGGGTCCCAGCTCACCCTTCGGACAGGGCTGCCCTGGGGCACTGCGCAATTGCCTCACGAACGTTCGCCTCACTACCCTCGGGAACCGGGTGCTTCACGAGCAACTCGTCGTCGTCGTTGAGATCGAACACCTCGGGCGCCACCCCGACACACACGCCGTTCGCCTCGCAGCGGTCGAAGTCGACCTTGACATCCATGACCCGAACCCCGTTTCACTTTCGTACCGACCCGACCGCCTCAGGCTAGAACGCGTTCCATTTCTGTGCAATGATTCGCGCTAATCCCGCAGCGGCGAAGTGGAGCGTTCGTGGACATCAGCTATACCTCCGAGCAACAAGCGCTACGTGAGGAATTGCGACACTATTTCACCCATCTCATGACTCCGGAACGGCGTGAGGCCCTCGCCGCGACGACCGGCGAGTACGGGGCCGGCAACGTCTACCGCGAGATCGTGCAGCAGATGGGCAAGGACGGCTGGCTCACGCTGGGCTGGCCCGAGGAGTACGGCGGCCAGAACCGCTCCGCGATGGACCAGCTGATCTTCACCGACGAAGCCGCGATCGCAGGCGCACCGGTCCCGTTCCTCACCATCGATTCGGTGGCGCCGACGATCATGCATTACGGCACCGCGGAGCAGAAGGAGTATTTCCTCCCGCGCATCTCCGCGGGCGAACTGCACTTCTCCATCGGTTACTCCGAGCCCGAAGCCGGAACGGATCTCGCGTCGTTGCGCACCACGGCCGTGCGCGACGGCGACGAGTGGGTGATCAACGGCCAGAAGATGTGGACGAGCCTGATCGCGTACGCCGACTACGTGTGGCTTGCGGTGCGAACCGACCCGGATGCGAAGAAACACAAGGGCATCAGCGTTCTCATCGTGCCCACCGACGCGGAGGGGTTCTCGTATACCCCGGTCCACACCATGGCCGGTCCGGACACGAGCGCCACCTATTTCGAGAACGTCCGTGTCCCTGCGTCCGCTCTGGTGGGCGAGGAGAACGCCGGATGGTCCCTGATCACCAATCAGCTCAACCACGAGCGTGTCGCGCTCACGTCCGCCGGACCGGTGCTCACCGCGCTCGGCGAGGTGCGCCGCTGGGCGCAGCAGACGAGGCTGCCCGACGGACGCCGCGTCGTGGACCAGGAATGGGTGCAGGTCGGTCTGGCGCGGGTGCACGCCCGTGCGGAATACCTCCAGTTGATGAACTGGGATATCGCGTCGAGTTCCGGCAAGACGCCGCTCGGGCCCGGGCCGGCGTCGGCGAACAAGGTGTTCGGTACCGAATTCGCCACCGAGGCCTACCGTGTGCTCATGGAGATCCTGGGACCCGCGTCGACGATCCGTCAGAACTCTCCGGGCGCGCTGCTGCGCGGACGGATCGAACGTATGCACCGCAGTTCCCTCATTCTCACCTTCGGCGGAGGCACCAACGAGGTCCAGCGCGACATCATCGCGATGGCCGCCCTCGGCCAGCCTCCCGCCAAGCGCTAACGAAGGATCCTCCACCGTGGACTTCACCCTCACCGAGGCTCAACAGGACCTGTCGAGCCTGACCCGCAGCATCGTCACCGACATCGTCACCAACGACCATCTGCGCGTGCTCGACTCGCTCGACGACCGGATCGACCGGACCTTGTGGGACCTCCTCGCCTCGTCCGGAATCCTCGGCGCGGCATTGCCCGAGTCGGTGGGCGGTGACGGGTACGGGCCGCTCGAGCAGGCAAGCATCCTGCTCGAACTCGGCCGCGGGGTTGCCGCCGTCCCGTATCTGACGTCGATCGCGGTGTGTGCCTCCGTCATCGGTGAATTCGGTACGCCGCAGCAGGTGTCGGAGTGGGGCAGGCCGGCTGCCGCCGGTGGGACGATCCTCACCGCCGCACTGTCCGAAGAACTCGACGACGATCCGGTGGTCCCCACCACCCGAGCACACGCCGCGGACGACGGGTACGTGCTCGACGGCACCAAGACGGTCGTCGACGCCGCGCCGGTCGCCGACGGATTCCTGGTCCCGGCGTCGCTGGAGGACTCCGTCGCGGTCTTCCTCGTGCGGTCCGACGACCCGGGTGCCGGGGTCACCCGCCAGGCAACGACCGACCGCGGCAGCAGAGGCATCCTCACGCTGGACGGGGTCGAGCTCGACGCCGGCCGGGTGCTCGGCACGGACGGCGCAGCCGTGGCCGCCCGGCTGCGGGATCGGACCCTGCTCGGGTCGGCCGCCTACCAGTGCGGAGTGCTCGACCGCGCACTCGAGCTCACCGCGCAGTACGCCCGCGAACGCATCCAGTTCGACAGGCCGATCGGCAGTTTCCAGGCTGTCGCGCAGCGACTCGCGGACGCCTACATCGACACCAAGGCGGTACGCCTGACCTTGTGGCAGGCCGCCCACCGGATGGCCTCCGGCGAACCGCACGCCGAGGAACTCCGCAGTGCCGCATTCTGGGCGGCCGATGCGGGACACCGCGTGGCACATACCGCGATCCACGTGCACGGCGGCGTCGGCCTCGACGAGGACCATCCCGTCCACCGATACTTCCTCGCTGCCAAACAGCACGAGTTCCTCCTCGGTTCGGCCACCGCGCAACTTCGTGCGCTCGGCCGGGTACTCGCCGACACCCCCGCCTGACCGGACGACGAGGACTGCCATGACCGCCGATCCCACTGTGACCTCGCTGCTCACACGCCTGTCCGACATCGACGACCGTGGCATGGCCTTCGAGGACACCCGCATCTCGTGGCGGGAACACGTCCGCGCCTCGCACGACCGCGCGGCGTTGCTGCGCGACCTGCTCGACGAGAACGCTCCCCCGCACATCGGGGTGCTGATGGACAATGTGCCCGAGTTCTCCCTGCTGCTCGGTGCCGCCGCGCTGTCCGGATCGGTGGTCGCGGGCCTGAACACCACCCGCCGAGGCGAGGCGCTCGCCCGCGACATCGCGCTCACCGACTGCCGGGTGGTCTTCACCGAATCCGCTCACCTGCCACTGCTCGACGGTCTCGACCTTCCCGGCGTGCGCGTGATCGACGTCGACTCCGCCGAGTGGCCGGAGATGCTCGCTCCGTTCGCAGGCTCGGCCCCGGTGGTCGCGCAGACGAAGCCCGACGACTTGTTCATGCTCATCTTCACTTCGGGGACGAGCGGAGATCCGAAAGCGGTGCGCTGCACCCACGGGAAGGTGACCGGCCCGGGGCTCATGCTCGCGGAGCGGTTCGGCCTCGGGCCGGATGACGTGGTCTACCTGTCGATGCCGATGTTCCACTCCAACGCGATCATGGCCGGCTGGGGCGTGGCGCTGGCAGCCGAGAGCGGTGTGGCACTGCGGCGCCGGTTCTCGGCATCCGGGTTCGTCACCGATCTCCGGAAGTTCGGTGTCACCTACGCGAACTACGTCGGCAAACCCTTGTCGTACATCGTCGCGACACCGCAGCGCGCGGACGACGCCGACAATCGTCTGCGCATCATGTACGGCAACGAAGGCACGGCGCCTGCGGTCGCGGAGTTCACCCGGCGATTCGGCGCCCGGGTCGTGGACGGCTTCGGGTCCACCGAGGGCGGCGTCTCCATCGCCGCCACCCCCGGTGCGCCGCCCGGGGCGCTCGGAACGCTCCCCGACGGCATCGACATCCTCCATCCGGAAACCGGGAAGCCGTGTCCTCCCGCCGAATTCGACAGCGACGGCCGGATCGTCAACGCCGACGACGCCACCGGCGAGTTGGTCAACACTCGTGGAGCCGGAATGTTCAGCGGCTACTACAACAATCCCGAAGCCGACGCCGAACGTCTCCGCGACGGGAAGTACCACAGCGGAGACCTCGGTTACCGGGACGCGGATGGGTTCGTCTATTTCGCCGGCCGCAGTTCCGGTTGGCTCCGTGTCGACGGCGAGAACCTCGGGTCCGCGCCCATCGAGCGAGTCTTGATGCGATACCCGGGTTTCGCCCAGGTGTCCGTGTACGGGGTCCCCGACCGGCACGTGGGTGATCGCGTGATGGCGGCCGTCATACCCACTGTCGCCGAGGAATTCGACGCGAAGAGATTCGCCCTTTTTCTCGCCGAGCAGACCGATCTCGGCCCCAAGCAGGTGCCTACACTCGTGCGCGTCTGCCGCGAGTTCCCCCGGACCGCGACGTTCAAAATCCTCACCCGATCGCTCGCCGCGGAACGATGGCACTGCGCCGATCCGGTCTGGGTCCGTGAGCGCGGCGATGCCGAATTCGTGCCGTTGTCGCCGGACACGACACACCTCCTCGAACCTCTCACAACGACATCGGGACACCGATAACGTCTAGCCGAACGCCAGGAAGACCCCGTGGGAGAAGCGAGGATCGATGGGATCGGTGCCCGGTACCGCAGCGCGCGCCCTCGGGAGTTTCTACGCGTTGTCGCTCGACGCATTCGTGAGTGCGTTCCGGGGCCCGTTCCAGTGGCGTGAATTCCTCTCGCAGTTCTGGTTCATCGCGCGCGTGTCCCTCGTCCCGACGGTCCTCATGTCCATCCCGTTCACCGTCCTGGTGGTCTTCACCCTCAATTCGCTGCTGCTGGAGATCGGCGCGGGTGATCTCAGCGGTGCGGGCGCCGGCCTCGGCGCGATCACACAAATCGGTCCCCTGGTGACGGTTCTCGTCGTGGCCGGAGCAGGCGCCACAGCCATCGCAGCGGATCTCGGATCGCGCACCATCCGTGAGGAGATCGCTGCCCTCGAAGTCCTCGGTATCGATCCCGCGGCGCGCCTGGTGCTGCCGCGCGCGCTCGCGTCGACGGCCGTCGCCGTGACGCTCAACGGGGCGGTGTGCGCGATCGGGCTCACCGGCGGATTCTTGTTCTCGGTGACCTTCCAGAACATCGACCCGGGGACCTACGCCGCGGGCGTCACCTTGCTCGTGGGGCCGGGAGAACTCCTGCTGTCGGAACTCAAGGCGGCCGTCTTCGGGCTGCTCGCAGGTCTCATCGCATGTCACCGCGGCCTGTCCGTCACCGGCGGACCGAAGAGTGTCGGCGAAGCGGTCAACGAGACCGTGGTGTTCGCGTTCGTCGCCCTGTTCCTCGCGAACATGCTGCTCACCTCGATCGGGATCGCGGTGATGGGTCGGTGAGCGTGCCACCGCCCACCGGCGGGCGGGTCGCGCACGCTGCGCGCCGGGCCGGTCACGGTCTCGACCGCGCGGTCGACACCGTCGGCCGTCAGGTGGTCTTCTCGATCGGTGCACTCGCCTCGACCGGACGGGCCGCCCGCCACTATCCACGCGAAACACTGCGCGTGGTCTCCGAGATCGGGCTCGGGACCGGCATTCTCGCGATGATCGGTGGGAGCGTCGCGATCATGGGGTTCCTCACCCTGTTCGCCGGTGCGACGGTCGCGGTGCAGGGGTTCACGTCTCTGGGCAATATCGGGGTCGAAGCGCTCACCGGGTTCCTGTCCGCCTACGTCAACGTGCGGGTCGTCGCGCCCGTGACCGCCGGAGTGGGCCTGGCCGCGACCATCGGCGCGGGCACCACCGCACAACTCGGCGCGATGCGCATCAGTGAAGAGATCGACGCCCTCGAAGTCATGGCCATCCGCTCGGTGCCGTACCTGGTGGGTACCCGCATCCTGGCCGGCCTGATCGCGGTGATTCCGCTCTACGCGCTGTCCGTGCTCGCCGCTTTTCTGTCGAGCCGTATCGCCACCGTGGTCGTTCTCGGTCAGTCCCCGGGGGTGTACGACCACTATTTCTCCACGTTCCTGCGCCCGGCCGACGTGGCGTGGTCGTTCTTCCAGGCGGTCGCGATGGCACTCGTCGTCATGACCGTGCACAGCTACTACGGATTCACCGCGAGCGGTGGTCCTTCCGGTGTGGGTGTCGCAACGGGCCGCGCGGTGCGCATGTCCCTCATCGCCGTCGTGACGATCACCCTGCTCATTTCGCTGGTCCTCTACGGCAGCGCCCGCCAGCTGCATCTGGCCGGGTGAGAGCGGTGCGGGCAGGACGGATGCGGAGCACCGGGTTGCACAGACTGGCCACAGCGGGCTTCGTCGTCGTCGCCGCGGTAGTGCTGGTCGTCGTCGGACTCGCCTTCCGGGGAGCGTTCGCTTCGGGGGTGACCGTCACGGTGGATACCGGCCGGGCGGGGCTGATGCTCGAGCGCGGCGCGATGGTCAAGGCGCACGGTGTGCAGGTCGGCACCGTGACCGAAGTCCGGCACACTCCTGCCGGGGCCGAGGTCGTCGTTCTCCTCGACCCCGCCGACGCGGCGCGCATCCCGTCCACCGCGGAGGCCGAGATCCTGGCGACGACAGTGTTCGGCGCCAAGTACGTCTCCCTCACCGGCACCGGATCGACCGGCACTCCCGGGTTGTCCGACGGCGCGGTGTTGCAGGCTTCGAGCGTGACGGTGGAGACGCAGACCGTGTTCGAGTCGCTGTCCGGGGTGCTGCAGGCCGTCGACCCCGCGAAGCTCAACCGGACCCTCGGCGCGTTGGCGTCCGCCCTGCGCGGCCGGGGCGACACACTCGGCGCGGCTGTGTCGGACACCGATGCCGTGCTCGCACGACTCGAGCCGCGCATCGAGGTGATTCGACGCGACCTCACCGCTGCCGAAGCCACCGCGGACATCTACTCGCCGGTCACCGACGAGGTGACGGAGTCGCTCGGCAACCTGACGGTGACCGGAGCAACGATCGTCGAGCGCGTCGACGATCTCGACCGGTTGCTGCTCGCCACCATCGGGATGGGCGACGCCGGGCGGCGCGTCGTGGAACCGAACACCGAGCAGATCATCGACGTGCTCGATCTCCTGCGCCCCACCGCGTCGCTGCTCGAGGAGTACTCCCCTGTTCTGCCGTGCTTCTTCCAGGGTGCCGACCGTGCCCGGCAACTCGCCGAACCGGCGTCCGGAGGCAACGGATCGTCGATGATGCTCAATTCGACGCTGCTGCTCGGTGTCGATCCGTACGAGTATCCGCGCAACCTTCCGGTGGTCGCCGCGACGGGCGGTCCGCGGTGCGGCGCACTGCCGATCGTCACCCTCGACGAAACACCTGCGCCTTACGTGGTCGCTCGCACCGGGGCCGATCCGTTCGAGAGACGGAACACCGCACCGGTATTCGTACCGGAATCCCTGTTCGAACTGCTGGGCGGAGGAGTCGGATGACGCGTACCGCGATCGCGGCCGGCATCTACGCCCTCGTCATGACGCTGATCCTCGGCGGGTTGTTCGTCGTCTTCGGTCAGGTGCGCTTCGGCGACTACACCCGGTATCACGCTGTGTTCGAGGACGTGTCCGGACTCGAGCCGGGTCAGTTCGTCCGGGTGTCCGGCGTGGAAGTGGGGCAGGTGGAGAAGGTCGAGTTCGCCGACGGAAACCGCATCGACGTCGTCTTCGAGGTCGACTCCGTCTACACGCCGACCCGGGCGACCGTCGCGACGGTCCGTTACCTCAACCTCGTCGGCGACCGTTATCTCGAATTGTCCGATGGTCCGGGAGAACTCGTCCCGATGAGTGCCGGCGAGACGATCGGTCCCGAACGGACCCGCCCGGCACTGGATCTGGACGTGCTCGTCGGCAGTTTCACACCGCTGTTCCGCGCGCTCGACCCGGACCAGGTCAACCGGCTGTCCGCAGATCTCATCTCCGTACTGCAGGGCCAGGGCGGAACGGTGGAGTCGGTGCTTGCCCATGCCGCGTCCCTGACGTCGGCCATCGCCGACCGGGATCTCCTGGTCGGGCAGGTGATCACGAACCTGAACGCGGTGCTGGCCACTCTCGCTGCGCACCGCGACACGGTCGACGCCGCACTCGTGCGCGCGCAGGAACTGCTGTCGGGACTTGCGCAGGATTCGGTGATGCTGGGCGAATCGGTCACCCGTCTCGATGCGGCGAGCGGATCCGTCGCGGACCTGCTCAGCCGGACGCGCTCCCCGCTTGCCGGTACGCTCCGCGAAACCGAACTCGTGGCGGCACAACTGGAGTCCCGCAGCGACACCATCGACAGCCTGGCGACACGGCTGCCCGATGCGTACGCCGCACTCACCAGACTCGGCGCCTACGGCGGGTTCTTCAACTACTACCTGTGCGGAATGCTCATCAAGGTCAGCGACCCCTCCGGCAACACCGTCACCTCGCCCCTGTTCGGTCAAACGACGGGCAGGTGCGCCCCGGCATGACACAGTTCCGCGACATGAATCCCACCCGCGTGGGTGTGATCGGCACGGTCGTGCTGATCGTTCTCGTGCTGTGCGCCCTGAACATCCGGTCACTGCCGCTGTTCGACTCCGGGTCCACCTATCGCGCGCGTTTCGTCGACGCCGGCGGTCTGAACCCCGGCGACGCCGTGCAGGTGTCGGGCAAGGATGCCGGCCGTGTGCTCGACATCGTCATCGACCACGACGCCGTCGCCGTCACATTCACCGTCGACCGGCGGGTCACGCTCGGCACCGACACGACCGTCGACATCGCGACCGCCACCGCACTGGGTGCACGGCACCTGCGCGTACGTCCGGCAGGTCCGGGGAGACTCGAACCGGGCAGCACGATGGACCTCGACCGGACCACCGCCCCGTACCAGCTGACGGACGCCCTCGGTGATCTCGCCGATACCGCAGCCGAACTCGACGCCGAACAGCTCCGTACCTCGATGCGCGTGCTGTCCGACACCCTGCGCGAGACACCCGACGACGTCGGTGCCGCCGTGGACGGGGTGATGCGCCTGTCCGAGACGGTGGCGAGCCGCGACGCCTCGTTGCGCGAACTGCTCACGCATGCGGAGCAGGTCACCGCGGTGCTCGCCGAGCGCAGCGACGCTATCGACTCGCTCATCGTCGACGCCGACCTCGTGCTCGGCGAACTCGACCGCCGTCGCGCAGCACTCGACACGTTGTTCGCCAACGTCGACGCGTTGTCCGTGGAGATCTCGAACCTGGTCGCAGACAACGAGGCCCAGCTGACGCCCACGCTGACCAGGGTCAACGCGGTTCTTGCCGTCCTCGAACGCAACCGCGACAACATCGCGCTCGCCATCGACAGGCTCGGTCCGTACGCGACCGAACTCGGCGAGGCGGTCGCGTCGGGCCCGTTCTTCAACTCCTACATCCAGAATCTGCTGCCGATGCAGATCATCGAACCGGCCCTCACGCGGGCGCTCGACGATGCCGGTATCACCGTTCCGGGAGGTACTCCGTGAAGCGGAGCACAGGGTTCCTGACGTGGGTGGTGCCGCTGCTCGTCCTGGCGGTGATCGCCGTCGTGTCGTTCACCGTCGTGCCGTGGCGTGCGACCGACGAGTATTCGGCGGAGTTCACGACTGCACGTGGCCTGTACGTCGGCGACGATGTGCGCATCATGGGGGTCGAGGTCGGACGGATCACCGGCATCGAACCGCGCGGCGACCGGGTGCTGGTGACATTCACCGTCGACGCAGCCCATCGCATCCCGGCCGCCGCAGAGGCCGCGCTCATGGCGCCGACACTGGTCTCGGCCCGCTTCCTCCAGATCACTCCGCCCTACACCGGCGGACCCGAACTCGCTCCGGGCGCGAGCATCACGCTCGACCGCACAGCGGTACCGGTCGAATGGGACGAGATCACCGCGCAACTGGCTCGCCTGACCACCGAACTCGGTCCGACCGACGACGATGCGCGGGGGCCGCTCGGTGAGGTGCTCGACGTCGCTGCCGACAATGCCGAGGGGCACGGCCCCGCGATCCGCGAATCTCTGCGGGAACTGTCGGCAGCGATGCGCACCGTCTCGGACGGCCGTAGCGACCTCTTCGGCACGCTGGGCAACCTGCAGGTATTCGTCGACGCGCTGTCGGCGAGCGGCGACCAGATCGTGTCCTTCCACGACCGGCTTGCCGCGGTGACGGATGTCCTGGACGCGAACCGCGACGAGATGGGCGCTGCGCTGGCCGGACTCGACACCGTGCTCGTCGATGTCGAACGGTTCGTCCGCACCAATCGCGAGGAGATCGACACGACCGTGGATCGCACCGCTGTGCTCGCCGAGACGCTCGCGGCACAGCGTGACGGCATCGCCCAGGTGCTCCATGTCGCGCCGACCGCATTGTCGAACCTGCAGAACATCTACCAGCCGGCCCACAACACCGTCGTGTCGGCGCTCGCGCTGACCAACTTTGCGAACCCGGCCCAGTTCATCTGCTCGGCACTGGCCGCTGCGGAACAGGTGGACGCCCACACCGGTTCCGAACTGTGCGTGCAATACCTGGGCCCGATCCTTCCGCTGCTCGCGACGGAGTATCCGCCGGCGCGCATCAATCCCACCCGGGGTGTGGGCGCGCTGCCCGACCAACTCGTCTACACCGAGCCGGATCTCGCACCGGGCGCCCCGGCACCCACCGACCTGACCGAACTCCTCTCGCCGGGGTCGCCGTGAGTACGCGCCCGGCGGTAGCGGCAGGCATGCTCGCGTGTGTTCTCGTGGTGACCGGATGCGACTGGCAAGGACTCAACTCGCTCGACCTGCCCGGCACGCGCGGGCACGGGGCCGACGCCTTCGAAGTCACCCTCGAGATGCCGGATGTGACGACACTGGAACGTAATTCGCGCGTACGGGTGGGTGATGTGACGGTCGGCCGCGTGTCGGGGCTTCGGTTGAGCAACGGGCACGCCGAGGTGACGGTGATGCTGGACGGCTCCACCGTGCTGCCCGCCAACGCGAACGCCGCAATCGGTCAGACGAGCCTGCTCGGCTCCGCACACGTCGAACTGTCACCGCCGGTAGGCGAACCCGCACGCGGCCGTCTCGCGGACGGCGACGTCATCCCCCTGGAACGGTCGGGTGCTTTTCCCACCACCGAACAGACGCTCTCGTCGCTCTCCCTGGTCCTCAGCGGCGGCGGGCTCGCGCAGGCTCAGGAGATCTCCCTCGAGCTCAACCGCGCGCTGGACGGACGACAGGAATCGACGCGTGCGGTGCTCGTCCGGCTCGACGCCGTACTGAGTGGACTCGATGCCCAGCGGAACGGGATCGTGAGCGCGATGGAGTCCATCGACGCACTTGCCGCGGAGGTTGCCGTGCACAACGACCGGATCGCCGCGGCCGCGGATCAACTCGCGCCTGCGCTCGAGGTGCTGGCGGCTCAGCGCGCGGAACTGACCCGTGCCGCCGATTCCCTCGGGCAGTTCGGGCGGGTCGCCACCGAGGTCGTCGAGGCGAGCGGCGACGACGTGGTTGCGAATCTGCGAGATCTCGAGCCGATCCTGTCGTCACTGGCAGCCTCCGGCGACTCGCTGACCGAATCGCTGCGGTACCTGCTGACCTTCCCGTTCCCGATCGACACGTACCGCAACGCGGTTCGGGGCGACTATGCGAACGGCACCGTCATTCTCGATCTGACCCTGCCGACGCTCGAGAACGCGTTGCTGCTCGGCACTCCGTTCGAGGGTGCGCTCACCGGCGGTGCCGCTCCCCTCCCCGACCTGGTGTCGTTGCTCGTTCCCCCGTCAGGGGAGGCCCCGCGATGAGTCCTACCGCGGCGTTGCGAACCCGCCTGCTCGCGTTCTTCGCGATCGGACTCGCTGCCGTCCTCGTCGTCGCGCTGTGGGTCGTGGAGGTGCCTCGCCTGGTCGGCATCGGCCGCTACGACGTCCGGCTGGAACTCACCGACGGAGCCGGTCTGTACCCGTCGGCCAACGTGACCTACCGCGGAGTCGAGATCGGGCGCGTGACCGCTGTGACGATGACGATCGGCGGTGCGGAAGCCGTGCTGTCCCTCGATTCGGGCGTACCCGTCCCCGCGGACGCCGCGGTTCAGGTCCGGAGCATGTCGGCCATCGGCGAGCAGTACGTCGAGTTCCTGCCTGCCGGCGCCGACGCGCCGTACCTGGGCGACGGTGACGTCGTCGGGTCCGACCGTGTGTCGGTGCCCGAGCCCATCGGACGGGCACTCGATCAACTCGACAGCACCTTGCAGTCGGTCGGGACCGACCGTCTGTCCGTGCTGCTCGACGAAACCCACTCCGCTGTCGCCGATTCGGACGACGCGTTGCGGACGCTCATCGAGTCTGCGGCGGCAGTGAGCGGTGAGGCAGCCGCGAGCATCGACAGCACGGCGACCCTGCTGGATCAGGTCGGGCCGCTGCTCGAGACACAGGTGGCATCCTCGGACGCCATCACCCGATGGGCATCGTCACTCGCCGGCACGACCGGGCAACTCCGTGACTCCGACACCGATATCCGCACCCTGCTCGGGGTCGGCGCGCCTGCCGCCGCGCAGGTGCAGGCATTGTTCGAGGACGCCGAACCCACCCTGCCCCTGCTCCTGGCGAACCTCATCACGGTCGAGCAGGTCGCGGCGGTGTATCAACCGTCGCTCGAGCAGATACTCGTGCTCTTCCCCTCGATCATGGCGTCGACACAGTCCGCCGGCCTGCCCAACGTCGACAACCCGGCGCAGAACACGTATTTCGTCAATTCGTACAACGATCCGCCGCCGTGTATCAGCGGGTTCCTGCCACCGGAGCAACGCCGGTCGCCCACCGAACTCGACGTTCCGGAAACCCCGCCGGATCTGTACTGCACGTTGCCGGCCGATTCGCCGGTCGCGGTGCGCGGGGCACGGAACATGCCGTGCATCGAGTACCCGGGACGACGGGCACCGACCGTGCAATTGTGTCGCGACGGTGGATACCCGGCCACCGGGCTGGAAGATCTGCTGACGCCGACGGGCTGAGCAGGAGCCGGGAGCGGCACTGCGCAAGAGCGCGGGCAGAACACGACCGCGCGCAGCCGGCGAACGAACGGTGGCCGCCGCGCCGGAGCGCAGCGGCCACGTGATCGTCCCGGTCAGGCGCTCGCGGCCTCGTTCAGCCGCTCGAGCGTGCCGGTCGCGTCGAGGTACTCCTGCACCCACCGCTCGATGACCGCGGAGGTCTTCTCGACCTTCGAGAACTGGCCGACGACCTGCCCGACGGGGTTGAACGCGACGTCGACGGAATCGTCCGGGTACTTGTGCGTCGCAGCGACGGCCATGCCCGAGACCATGTACTGCAGAGGCATTCCCAAAGGCTCCGGGGTGTCGTCCTGCTCCCACGCCTCGGTCCAGTCGTTGCGGAGCATCCGGCAGGGCTTGCCCGTGAACGAGCGGCTGCGCACGGTGTCGCGACTGGTGGCGTTGACGTAGGCCGCCTGCTGCACGGCGGTGTTCTCGGCCTCTTCGACCATCAGCCACTGGGAACCGGACCAGGTGCCCTGCGTGCCCAGCGCCAGGGCGGCCGCGATCTGCTGGCCGCTGCCGATACCGCCCGCTGCCAGGACAGGCACCGGCGCAACCTCTTTGACCACCTGTGGCCACAACACGATCGAGCCGACTTCGCCGCAGTGTCCGCCACCTTCTCCGCCCTGGGCGATGATGATGTCGACTCCGGCGTCGGCGTGCTTGCGCGCCTGATAGGGGGATCCGCACAGGGCCGCAACCTTGCGCCCGGATTCGTGGATGTGCGCGATCATGTCCGCCGGAGGCGTCCCGAGTGCGTTGGCGATGAGCGTGACCTTCGGATGCTGGAGGGCAACGTCGACCTGCGGGGTGGCCGTTGCCTCCGTCCAGCCGAGAAGCTGCAACGCGTTATCGTCTCCTTCGGGCAGCGGCACACCGTGGTCGGTGAGAATCTTGCGCCCGAAATCGAGGGTTTCCTGCGGCACCATCGACTGCAGCATCTTGGTGAGTTCTTCGGCCGAGAGGTCGGTGTCCATACCCTCGTACTTGTTCGGAATCACGATGTCCACGCCGTACGGACGGTCGCCGATGTGCTCATCGATCCAGTTCAGCTCCACTTCGAGCTGCTCGGGGGTGAACCCGACGGCGCCGAGGACACCGAACCCGCCCGCCTTCGACACGGCGACGACAACGTCACGGCAGTGGGTGAAGGCGAAGATGGGGAACTCGATGCCGAGTTCGTCGCAAAGGGGCGTGTGCATTCGGCACTCCTCGGGAGACAGTGGAAGACTGGAACAGGTTCCACTTTAGAGTGCGCGCGGCGGATTGAACATGCCCAGCGGCGTCTCGCCCGAACTCAGATGATCCCGCGCTCGCGGAGCGCGTCCTGCTCGGCCTCGGCGAGTCCGAGGATGTCGCCGTAGACGGCGGCATTGTCGTAACCGGCGATCGGTGCGCCCGCCATGCGAACCGATCCGGGTGTGCCGGCGAGGACCGGCACGACACCAGGCCCGAGCACGTCGCGGCCCGTGCGCTCGTCGTGGTGCGGCACAAGCATTCCGCGGGCCTGGAACTGCGGATCGCGCACCACTTCCGCGACCGTGTTGACCGGACCGGCGACGACGCCCGCCGCAGACAGGTGTGCGAGCAGGTCGTCGAGCGTCCAGGTCGCCGCCCATCGCCCGATCAGTGCGTCGAGTTCGTCCTGGTTGGTGCCGCGGGAAAGGTGGTCGGCGAAACGCGGGTCGTCTGCGAGTTCCGGGGAGTCCATCGCAGCGCACAGCCTCCGGAAGACGGTGTCCTGGTTGGCGGCGATGACGATCCACATGTCGTCGGCTGTCCGGTAGAGATTCGACGGGGCGATCCCCTCGAGGCGGGTGCCGGACGGGCCCCGTACCACGCCGGCGGCGTCGTAGTCGGGCACCACGGATTCCTGGACCGCGAAGCACGCTTCCGTCAATGCGACGTCCACGATCTGTCCACGTCCCGTGCGTTCACGGCTGAGCAGCGCGGCGAGCACCCCCTGGACGGCGAACATGCCACCGAGGGTGTCGCCGAGGGACAGCGCGAGTCGCGGCGGGGCCTGCCCGGGATAGCCGTTGAGGTGCCGCAGACCGCTCTCGGCCTCGGCGACCGACGCGTAACCCGCGTGCCCGGCCTTGGGACCGGTCTGCCCGTACCCGGACACGCGGGCCAGGACGAGGCCCGGATTGATCTCGGACAGCACGTCGTACCCGAGTCCCCACTTCTCGAGGGTGCCCGGCCGGAAGTTCTCGACGATGACGTCCGATTCGGCGACCAGGCGCCGGAACAGTTCCTGACCGTCTGGAGCGCGCAGATCGAGAGTGATGCAGCGCTTGTTGCGGGCGTGCACCGTCCAGAAGAATCGGTGCCCGTCCCGCTCGCCCTGTCCCCATGTACGCAGCGGGTCGGGACGAGCGGGATCCTCGATCTTGATGACGTCTGCGCCCATGTCGCCGAGCAGGCGTCCGGCGAACGGACCCGCGATCAGGGTGCCCAGTTCGAGCACCCTGATGTCCGCGAGCGCACCGGTGCCTGCCGTCGTCTGCGCCGAATCACCCTGCGTACCTGCGTTACCGGATTGCACTGTGTTGCCTGTTCCTTCGGTCAGTAACCGAGGTGAACCGTCTTCTCCTCGGTGAACGCTTCGAGGCCGCTGCGGCCCAGTTCGCGGCCGATACCGCTGGCGTCGCGCCCGCCCCAGGGTAGCGCCGGGTCGGGCACTCCCCAGCCGTTGACCCACACCGTTCCGACCCGCAACTGCGGGATGACGCTGTGCACCGTGGAGAGGTTCTGGCTGAAGATGAAGGCGTTGAGGCCGTACTTGGTGGTGTTCGCGAGCCGGACCGCCTCGTCGGTGGTCTTGAACGTGATGACCGTGGCAACCGGGCCGAAGATCTCGTCCTGCGCGATGGTGAGGTCGTTCGTGCCGCGGAACACGGTGGGTTCGACGAAGAAACCGCGGTCGCCGATGCGGGATCCTCCGGTGACGAGCTGGGCGCCCTCACTGCGCCCCTTCTCGATGTAGCCGAGGATGCGATCGAGTTGCTTGCGATTGACGATCGTGCCCTGGGTGCTGGCCGGGTCGAAGGGGTCGCCGACGACCGCGTTGCGGGCGAACTCGACGAGCCCTTCCACCACCTGGTCGGCCATCGACTCGTGCACGATCACCCTCGTACCCGCCGCGCACACCTGGCCCTGGTGGTAGAAGTTGCCCATCGCGATCCACGGCAGCGACGCGTCGAGATCGGCGTCCGGGAAGATCAACTGCGGGGCCTTACCACCCAGCTCGAGGGTGACCTTCCGGAACTTCTCGCCCGCAAGCGAGGTGATGGTCTTTCCGACCGCGGGGCTCCCCGTGAAGGTGATCTTGTCGATGCCGGTGTGCGCGGCGAGCGCAGCACCGGCCTCGGGACCGAGCCCGGGAACGACGTTGAACGCACCGTCGGGCACACCGGCTTCGGCGAGCAGGTCGGCCAGCCTGAGCGTCGCCAGCGATGCGTCCTCCGCGGGTTTGACCACCACCGAGCATCCGGCTGCGAGCGCGGGTGCGATCTTCCACGCCGCAACCACGGTCGGGTTGTTCCACGGTGTGATCGCACCGACCACGCCGAGAGGCTGCCGCAGCGTGAATCCGAATCGGTGCTGGGGGCCGACATCCGGAAGGATCATCGCCTCGCCGGCAATCTTGTCGGCCCAGCCGGCGTAATGACGGAACGACGCGGCGGCAGCGGGAATGTCACCGGCCACGGTGTCGGCGTAGAGCTTTCCCATCTCCGCTGTCTCGAGCGCGGACAACTCGGGCGCGTGCTGTTCGAGGAGATCCGCCACGTGCGTGAGGATTCGCCCACGCTCGGCGCCGGGCATGCGCGACCACACTCCGGACTCGAAGGTGTCGCGGGCCGCGTCGACGGCGGCGTCGATGTCTGCGGCGCCGCCCGCTGCCACTTCGGCGACGACTTCTTCGGTCGCCGGATTGATCGACGAGAAGTGTGCACCGGACTGCGCCGGGACGGTCCGCCCTCCGATACGCAGGCCGGAGTCGGGAATTGTGACGGGGGCGGGGACGGGGGTGGAGAGGTCGGTCATCGGGACTCCTCAGGAAGAAGGCGGGGTGAAGCGACGGATGAGCCCGGACCACGACGCGTCGTAGTCCGTCTGACGGTGCGCACAGCGGTAGGCGGCGTCGGTCACGGTGAGCGCCGATCGCGTCTCGAACATGAACGAGAGGGTGTTCTCGAGCTTGACCGGTACCAGGTCGGCCGCGGTGGCAAGGTCGAACGTCTCCGCATCGGGACCGTGCGCGCCCCACTGGTTGTGGAGGGACGCACCGCCGGGTACGAACCCCTCGGCCTTCGAATCGTGGCGCCCGCGTACGAGTCCCATGAACTCGGTCATGACGTTGCGGTGGAAATGCGGTGGCCGGAAGGTGCGCTCGGCAACCACCCACCGGTCGGGGAAGACACAGAAATCGACGTTCGCCTGGCCCGGTATCGGCGTCGGGGAGGTGAGCACGGTGAAGATCGACGGGTCGGGATGGTCCCACCCCGCGGTGGTCATCGCGTTGAACCTGCCGAGGTCGTACTTGTAGGCACCGTGCGTGCCGTGCCAGGCGACCACGTCGAGTGGGGAATGATCCAGCTCGGTCGCCCAGAGCTGTCCACCGAACTTGTTCACCAGTTCGACAGGTCCGTTCCGGTCCTCGTACCAGGCGGTGGGATAGAGGAAGTCGCGTGCGTGTGCGAGACCGTTCGCCCCGATGGGGCCGAGTTCGGGCAGCGCATAGGCAGACCCGTAATTCTCACAGACGTAGCCCGACGCCCGTTCCCCCAGCAGCTCGACGCGGAAGCGCACGCCACGGCCGATCACCGCGATCTCGCCCGGACCGACCGCGAGGCGCCCGAACTCGGTGCAGAGCAGCAGTTCCCCGTCCTGGGGGACGAACAGCAGTTCCCCGTCGGAGTCGACGAAGTACCGGTCGGTCATCGACGACGACATGGAATAGAGGTGTACGGCTATGCCGGTGCGGGCGTGGACGTCGCCGTTGACGGCGTAGGTGATGATCCCGTCCACGAAATCCGTCCCGGGTGCCGGTGGAGGCAGCGGATCCCACCGAATCCGGTTGGGGGTGAGCACGCCTCCGGACACCGGCGCCGACACCCAGCCACGGCTGTCCACGCGCTCGAACGGCCCGTGCGCGGCAGACGGCATGATCCGGTAGGTCCATGTTCTGCGGTTGTGTTCGCGTGGTTCGGTGAACGCGGTCGCCGAGTGCTGCTCCGCGTACAAACCGTACGGCGCACGCTGGGGGGAATTCTGCCCCCACGGCAGCGCACCCTCGACGGCCTCGCTGTGATGCTCGTTGCCGAATCCCCGCAGATAGGAAAGACCCGGCGGATCGTCGACCTCCACGCGACCGTCGCTGCCTCCGCTCACGTGAGCGCGACCATCTCGTGCAGTGTGGTCCCCGTACGGACGTACTCCTCGCCATCGACCGTGACCGTCATCGTGAAATCCGACCGGAATCGGAAGTACCCCGGGCGGCCGATGAGTCGATTGACGATCGGCTTCACCAGCGCGCTCGAGGCGAGCGGTACGTCTTCGAGAAGATTGTGGGCGTGCACGATGTCGCGGACGGTGAGCGTCAGATCGAGCGAGCCCGGAACACGGATCCGCAGCCACGACGGATAGGTGCGGTCGGCGACCGGGTCGAAGACCGCGGGGCCCTCGGTCATCTCGACCTCGCCGTTGCTGAGCACGATCCGGTCGTCCCGGGCGATCATCACCGGCTGCGACCAGTGGGCACCGTATTTCTTCTGGGTGTGCACCATCGCGTACACGAGGGAGAAGTCGTCGGTGTACAGCCGGCCCCAGTACCACTTGTCGATGACACGCTTCATGTCACCGACACCCCAGTTGTGGTCGTGGTAGCCGCGACCGGTGACCTCGGTGGTGACGCCGTCGACCGTCACGGTGCCGACGACAGAGGCCCGAGGCGCGCCCACGACCCAGGCGAAGAACTCGCGGTCGTTGTAACTCGTCCGGCCCCTGCCCGGCATCCACGGCGGAATCAGGGCGGTGAACGTCAGATCGAATCCGAGGCCGCCCTCGGAGACGGCGACACGGTAGATCGGCTTGCCCTCGTCCTCTCCGACGAGACGTGCCGTGTTGTGCGCGACCCGCACGTCGCAGCGTTCCTCCGACACCGTGAGGTCCGAGTCACGGTACTGCCGGATCTCCTCCCTGCGCTGCCCGTCGGGCGAGTAGATGTGGATCTCCACTCCGGGTCTGCGGTGCACCAGTTCCCGCGTCTGCACCATCGCGACGACGATCCGGCCGTCGTCGAGATGCGCGTCGAAATACCAGTGTTCGAAGGCGTGTTTCTCGCTGGAAGGATGAGCGGCATTGTCTTTCGGTCCGACGACGGTGATCTCGCCGTCACGGCGTCCCGGTCCGTTCCAGGCTTCGACGATCTGTAGAGCGGGCATGGGTTGTCTCCAAGAGTTCGGGTGTCGGCGGGGTAGTTGTCACACTGTGCGGTCGAGCCGCCCGCTCGATCGCATGTCCGATCAACGACGCAGCGCACCGCTGGCGTCGAATTGTGCTTCGCGGCCGTCCATTTGGGCTCGGTACCAGTTCTCCCGGTGGACGACCATGATCTTCTCGTGCAGCGTGCCCACGCCCGGCACGAATCGCCGGGCGAGTTCCATGAGCGTGATCAGCGGGAACCGCACAACCGGGATGAGGATCCACGGCAGCACCTTCGGCATCGAGTATTTCCGCCGGGTGCCGGGCGACATGAACATCGCCGAGTACACCGAGTTGATGCGGAAATTGTATTTCGCACGGAGCAGGGCGAGACCACGTTGCCCTTCTCGCGGAGCGAACGCCTGTGGATACGACTCGATGAGTTCCTTGCCGTACTCCCCCGAGTCGTACGACCGCGACACGACGGTGGTGAGCAACGTCCGCACGCTGTCGCCGATCGTCTCGGGGTACCAGGTCGTCCGCACACCGAGGAGGTAGCCCATGTACTTCTGGAAGTGGATGAGCGCCCGTATTTCTCGCGGTGTGGTGTGGTAGCCGAGAGTCCACAGTGCCAGCCCCGGAGTCACGCTGCCCGCGATGAGCGTGAGCAGCATGTAGGTCTGGCTGATGGGAAGTCCCCATTTGGCGGCGTCCCATTCGGGGTGCCCGGCCACGCGGGCACGTACGGAGACATGCATGATCCGCACCTTCAGCGCCGTGGCCCGGCCGCGCGATCCGGCGGCGAGAAGCGCGCCGGGCTCGGACACGTCGATCCAGAACCGCGAGGTTTCGAGGAATCGGCGCAGAGCGTTGTCGCCCGCGTAACCGCCGGCGAGCGAGAGCGGTGTCGCGACAGCGGATTCCGTATAGATTTCGAGAGTTTCCGCACCTGCGAAGCTGAACAGCATCGTGCCCCAGCGCCGCCAGATCTCGGCGCCCTGTTCCACGAGTTCCGGCTGCACCCATTCGGGGACGGTCTCGAACTCGTCGAACAGCGCCTTCATCGCGTCGGGTGCCTCGGGAACGGAGTCGATGCCCTCCGTCAGGGCCCGCTCGAGCAGTGCGCGGGCCGCCTGGGGGCCGAGGTCACCGTGGTAGACCTCGTCCACGAAGCGCTCCGCGGTGGGGTCGCCACTGTAGAGGTCGTTGCACAGTGCGCGAGCCTGCTCGTCGGTGGGAAGGATGTCGAAGCCCGTCACGGCGCGAATCAGTCCCCGTACCCGCCGGACACCGGGCCGGGCCTTCGCCTGCCAGTAGGGGAACGCGCTCGGGCAGCGGTCCGGGGTATCCGATTCCCCGGATGCGCGTGTTTCCAGTGTTCCGGTCATGCCGACGCCTCCTCGGCTCGGTCGTCTGTCACCGTGCGGCGGATCCATCCGGTCAGGCGGCTCACGACGTCATCGAGGCCACCCGGTTGGTCCACCAGGTAATGGTTGAGGTTGCGCATCTCGATCAGTTCCGCCTCTCCCGGCAGGGCATCACGCATGAGACGCGAATCCTCGGCGAAAGCGGCCTGGTCGCCGAGCAGGCTCATCACGAGCGCCGGCGCAGTGACGTTGCTCAGATCGGTCAGTGCGTCGGCGTGCGTGTGGTCGACGCTCCAGGTGCTGAGCCAACTGCGCACCGTCACGAATCGGGCGAGTCCTCCGGCGGCGGTGTTCGCGGCGGCCGGATCGCCGTACATGCTGCCGGCCTCCCGGTCCGACGGGTCGAGGGTGGTATCCACGAACCGCGGGTCTCCGACGGTGCGATGCACCACGAACCCACGGTCGGACGCGCCCATCCGGTTCAGTTCGTCGAGTTGCCCGAGAGCCCACGCGTCGATGCGGCGCATCCGGGCGAGTTGCGCGTCGCGGTAGCGGGCGACCCACTCGCGGTCGAGCGGTACCGTCCGGCCCGGCGCGTACAGGTCGAGGTCGGGATCGGTCGCATACGGGTCGGCCTCGTCGACGACGGCGCCGTCGATCCAGTGCCGCAGCACCCGCGCCCGTCCGGGGTGCGCTCCGACGAGCAGCAGTGCGTCGGCGGGGCGTAGTTTCGCGTCGGCGAACCGGGCGGGATCGCCGGCGGGGGTCTGCGTGACCGTGGGGTTCTCCGCCTGCGACTGGTAGAACGAGGCCAGCGAGCCCCCGCCGCTGAACCCGAGCAGCACCACCTTCTCGAAACCGAGTTCGTCCGTCATCCATCGCACGCCGGTACCGAGGTCGAACGCGGCGCGCTCCATGATGAGAGCGGGTTCGTTGGATGCGTACCGGGTGTTGAGGCCCATCGCCGGGATGCCGGCGCCGGCGAACGCGCGAAGCAGGAAGTGACTGAGGAAGTTCGACGCCGGATGGCACATGATCACGCCGACCTCGCGTGAGTATCCGGGTGCCGCTACGAGGTTGCCGTGGAGCGTCGGATAGTGGCGGCTCAGACCGGAGTGCATCTCGACGCGGCCGTCCGTCGCCGGTTCGTAGGGAATGCGCTGGAAGTGGTCGCGGGGTTCGGGGCCTGTCGTGGGGTTCATCGCACCGTCCGATACTCGAGCATCATGTCGTGGTCTTCGTGGTCGAGGACGTGGCAGTGCCACACGTAGCCCTGCAACCGGTGGTCGTCCCGGTGTTCCGTGTGTTCGTGGTGCCCGGCACTCTCGGTCGTTGCGGTGCCGACCGCAGCCGGGAACGTCGCGTCGGGATCGAAGCGCAGTTCGTCGGCGGTCGGGAAGTAGGCGACGATGCGGGTCACCGAATTCGGATCACAGATCACGGTGTCCTTGTATCCGGTCTCCCACGGCTCGGGGCCACGCAGTGGTTCCACGACGAACGGATCGGCGTCGGGGGTCCACTTGGTGCCGATCGGCGGCTGCGGTTGCCGCGCGCACATCGCGAGGGTGTCGATCGCCTGGCGTCCCACGACGCGAAAGTGCACGAGGTGCAGGTGGATCGGGTGCGGGTCGGGTGTCGCGTTGACGATGTTCCACTGCTCGACGGTGCCCTGCCGGGGCATCTCGATATCGTCGCTGTGGAATCTGAGATTGTTGAGCGACATGATCGACGGGGGCAGCCGTACGTCCGACGGCTGACTCAGCGACACGTTGCGAATGTGCGCGGGTTCCGGCGTGGCTCCCACGATCGGCGGTTGCCCGGTGCCGCCGCGCAGTCGGTCCGGTACCGGTCCGGTGAAGCCGCGCGCGGCCTCGGCCCGGAAACGCAGAAACATCGGCATGTGGACGGCACCGATCTGGGCGGCTTGGGGTGCGGCCGATTCGGTGTTGCGGAGTTCGACGGTGGCACCGGGATCGAGCATGCCGAAATCCACCAGCAGGTCTACGCGTTCGCCCGGTGCCAGCCGTACGTGGGTGGTCGGTGCGGGAGCGTCGAGCAGTCCGCCTTCCATCCCGATGACCCAGAACGGCATGCCGTTGGAAAAACGCAGATCCCACACACTGAAGGACGCGGCATTGACCAACCGCAGTCGGTAGAGGCCCCGTGCCACCCGCGCCTCGGGCCAGATCTTGCCGTTGACGACGCCGACGTCGCCGACCGCGCCGCCTTCCCACCTACCCTGCGGAACGATCGGGGTGGAGCGGATGCTCTGGCGTCCGTCGCCGTGGACGATCTTCTCCTGCAGTACCAGTTCGAGTTCGAACTCACCGGCCGGCAGTCCGAGCGGGTTGCCGCGTTCTCCGGTGTCGTAGTCGTCGCGGAGCAGGTACACACCCGCCAGCCCGGCATAGACGTTCAGGCGCGTAACAGCCATGGCGTGGTCGTGGTACCAGAGCCCGGCCGCATCCTGCCTGTTCGGGAAGCGGTACGTCGATCCCTCTCCCGGTCGCGCGATCTTCTGAGGGTGACCGTCGAATTCGGGAGGCGTCACGCCGCCGTGCAGGTGCATCGATGTGGGCACCTCGGTGCGGTCCCGCTCGCTCAGCCCGTGCAGGGTGGTGTCGACGTCGGCAGCAAACGGATGCACAGTGATCCGGTTCCGGTATTCGATCGCCGTTTCCTGTCCGCGGTGCGCGGTGATCACCGGACCGAGATACGTGCTGTCTCCGTAGGCCAGGGTCGGACCAGGCGCGAGGTCGCGGTGGAAGCTGTGTGTCGCGCTCACCGCGTCGATCGTCAGCGACGAGCCCTCGAGCCTCGGGAGGATGGGAAGGTCGTCGACGAACGGCGTCAGCCGGGGCGACGGGAAAAGCATAGGACGGGGCAGGTCGGGGCTGTCGGCGACCGCACGACCGCCGACCAGCGCGCTTGCGCCGGCGCCGGCTGCGATTCCGGCGAGAAGAGTTCTGCGACTGATATTCCGCATGGACCAGGCTTCCGTTTTCACGCGACCGCAGCCGAGAAGGGAGCACATTTCGTGACTGCCGTCACAATACCATACGGTATGGTGTGGTCGACGTTCCGTCCTGGCCGCGATCGCTGTAGTCGACATGATGATCTGTATTGCAGTGTGCCGGAAGGCCGTTCGATACCCTCTCGGGGTGCGCGGTATCGCTCGCCCACGTTCTCTTTTCCCGCGACATGTACGCTCGACGCGTACAGCGAGAGACAAGAGGTGACGACCCCGTGGCGCAGCAACCGACGAAGGACGGCTCGCGGTCCGGGCGGCGCCCCCGGCTTTCCCTCGACGACTGGACCGCGGCCGGGTTGCAGTTGCTCGTCACCGAAGGCCGCACTGCCGTGAAGATCTCCAGATTGTGCGACGAACTCGGCGTCACCAAGGGCAGTTTCTATTGGCACTTCACCGACATCGACGACCTGATGAAGGCCATCGCCACCCGGTACACCTCACAAGACAACGACGCTGCCCGCGGCCTGACGAGCGTCGAAGAACTGCCCGTCCGGGAACGGCTGACGCGCATGGGCACGATGCTCGTCGACGACCGCGCCTGGGAGGCCGAGGTGGCGGTGCGCGAGTGGGCGCGGAGCGACCCGCAGGTCGCCGAATCCGTGCGCGCCCTCGATCAGAGAATCATGACGGTGGTCGAGAACGCGTTCCTCGAACTCGGTTTCGACAAGGACGAGGCACGGGTCCGCGCCGGGACACTGGTGTACGCGGGGATCGGATTCGTGTACGGCCGCGACGGATTGCCCTCCCCCACGGTCGAGCAGATTCAGGCGCTGCTCACGATTCTGGTCCGCAAGTAGAAGACTGTGCCCGGGAGGATTCACCTCCCGGGCACAGTTCCATCCCCCCGGACTATCGGGCTTCGTTCAGACGATCGACCGCCTGGTCGTAGCCGGTGACAAGTTCGTTCATGATGTCGGCGACGGGACGGATGTCGTTCATTCGGCCCACCACCTGGCCCACCGGCATTGCGACGACCTCGGGGTCGTTCGCGGCCGAAATGCGCTGGTGCGCCTCGCTGACGAGGATGTTCTGGAGCGGCATAGGCAGCGGCGACGGTGCGTCCGGCCGCGACCACGCCTCGGTCCACTTGGTCTTGAGCAGTCGCGCCGGCTTGCCCGAATAGATGCGCGACCGCACCGTGTCGGACGACGTCGCACCGAGCAGCGCCCGCTGGATCGACGACGGGCCGTCGGCCGCGGAGCCGAGTTTGTATTCCGCGGCGGTGAGCCAGTACGAACCCATCCAGACCCCGTCGGCCCCCAGCGCCAATGCGGCCGCAACCTGCCTGCCGGACCCGACGCCGCCCGCGGCAAGTACCGACGCGGAATCGCCGACGGCATCGACGATCTCGGGCCAGAGCACCATCGACGCCACCTCACCGGTGTGCCCCCCGGCCTCGTATCCCTGGGCGATCACGATGTCGACACCGTTCTCGACGTGCCGGCGCGCGTGCTCCACCGCCCCCGCCAATGCCGCTACCGGCACCCCCTTCTCGTGAGCGAGGTCGATGACATCCTTCGGGGGCGAACCCAGAGCATTCGCGATCAGCGAAATCCTGTGCCCCAGAGCGATGTCGACGTGGGAGCGCGCCACCGAATGCAGCCAGCCGAGTACACCGCTCGCCTGCTCGACGTCATCGGACAGTGGAGGAACACCGAGTTCGGCGAGGGTCCGGTCGACGAACGCGCGGTGTTCCGCCGGGATCAGTTTGTCGAGATCGACCGCGGTGCCCTCGGTGGGCACCTTGGCCGGCATCACGATGTCCACGCCGTACGGCTTGCCGTCGGTGTTCTCGTCCATCCAGGTCAGGACGGCGTCGAGTTCCTCCGCGTCGTTGAAGCGCACGCATCCGAGGACACCGAGTCCGCCGGCGCGACTGATGGCCGCGGCGACGTGTTCGGAGGGAGTGAACCCGAAGATCGGATAGTCGATTCCGAACTTCCGGCCGAGGCTGGTCTGCATCTCCCTGCCTCTCAGCCCACCGCGCCGGAAGCGCTCGGGGTGCAGTGCTCGTCGGCGGGGCGCCCTTCGGTCTGCTCGTGGGCCCACCGGTAGTCGGGCTTGCCCGCCGGCGAGCGCTTGATCTCGTCGACGAACCATGCGCTGCGCGGCACCTTGTAGCCCGCGATCTTGGTGCGGGCGCTCGCGACCAGTTCGTCGAGAGTCGCGGTGTGGCCCTGCCGAAGCGCGATCACCGCGGCGACCCGTTCGCCGAACCGATCGTCGGGCACGCCGACCACGAGCACGTCGAAGACAGCCGGGTGCTGCTTGAGCGCGCCCTCGACCTCTTCGGGGTAGATCTTCTCGCCGCCGCTGTTGATCGAGACCGAACCGCGCCCGAGCATCGTGACGGTGCCGTCCTCCTCGACCCGGGCGTAGTCGCCGGGGATCGAGTAACGGACGCCGTTGTACTCGCGGAACGTCGCCTTCGTCTTCTCTTCGTCCTTGTAGTAGCCCAGGGGGATGTTTCCCTTGCGCGCGATCAGGCCGACCTGCCCCGAGCCGGGAGCGATGGGGTTGCCGTCTTCGTCGAGCACCGTGGTCGACTCGTCGATCTTCACCGTGGGGCCGCCGCCGCGGGTCTTGCCCTTCTCCACGATTCCGAGACCGCCGAACCCGCTCTCGGACGAGCCGATCGAGTCGGTGAGCACCTTGCCGGGAAGCAGCTCCAGGAAGCGGTCCTTGAGGGAAGGAGAGAACAGCGCGGCACTCGACGCCATCGCGAAGAGAGTCGAAAGGTCGTACGGCTGACCGGTCTTCGGGTTGCCCTCTTCGAGTGCGTCCAGCATGGGGCGACCCATTGCGTCACCGGTGATGAAGATGACGTTGACCTTGTGTTCGTCGATGATCCGCCATACTTCGTGGCCCGAGAACTCGGGGTGCATGACGACCTTGCCGCCGCTGAACAGCGACTGGAACAGCGCCCACTGCGCGCCGCCGTGGATCATGGGGGGAATCGGGTACCGCACGAGCCCGGGGTTCTCGGCGCCCTGCTTGGCGAGTTCCCACTCGTCTTTCACCCACTCGCCCGTCATGAAATTGATGCCGCCACCGAGCACGCGCCAGACATCCTCGTGACGCCACATGACGCCCTTGGGATGGCCGGTGGTGCCGCCGGTGTAGAGCATGTACAGGTCGTCGGGGCTGCGCTCACCGAAGTTGCGCTCGGCCGAACTCCCGGCAAGCGCGGTCTCGTACTCGACCCCTCCGTACGACGAGAAGTCGCCGTCGGTGCCGTCCTCGATCACCACGACGGTCTGGACCAGCGGCGTGGACGGCAGAACGTTGGCGACCTTGTCCGAGTACCGGCGCTCGTGAATGAGCGCGACCGTATCGGAATTGTCGAACAAGTACTGCAACTCGTTCTCGACATACCGGTAATTGATGTTGACCATGACGGCCCGGATCTTGAACACCGCGACCATTGCCTCGACGGCCTCGATGGTGTTGCGGGAGTAGATCCCGACTTTGTCACCGGGCTGGACACCCTGTTCGGCCAGGTAGTTGGCGAGTCGGTTGGCTCGTTCCTCCAATTGTCCGTAGGTGACCTCTCTGCCGTCCGAGGCCAGTGCGACACGGTCGGGAACGAGGTCGATTGCGTGCTCGACGAGGTCTGCGATGTTAAGGGGCACGCCACAAAAGTAGAACGTGTTACCGTTATTGACAAGACTTTACTGAGACCTATTTCACAACACCCGCCAGGAGTCCCCCAGTGTCCTCTCCCGCAGCCCCCGGCGCAGCCGATTCGGACATTTCGTCCCGCGCTCCCCACTGCCTCGTGGAGCAACGCGGTCACGTTCTCATCGTGACGCTCAACCGGCCGGAGGCACGCAACGCGCTGTCGGGCGAAATGATGGCGATCATGTCCGACGCCTGGGATCGAGTCGACAGCGATCCCGAGATCCGCGTCGCGATCCTCACCGGTGCCGGCGGCGCTTTCTGCGCAGGCGCCGACCTCAAGGCGATGAACCAGTCGGCACCGGGTGACAAGTTCGAGGGCGGTGGCTGGGACCTGTCCCGCTTACCCGCCCTCCTCAAAGGCCGCCGGCTGACCAAGCCCCTCATTGCCGCAGTCGAAGGCGCGGCCATCGCGGGTGGCACCGAAATCCTGCAGGGCACCGACATCCGGGTCGCCGGCGAAAGCGCCAAATTCGGCGTCTCCGAAGCGAAGTGGGGACTGTTCCCCCTCGGCGGTTCCGCCGTGCGCCTCGTCCGCCAGATTCCGTACACGATCGCAGCGGACATCCTGCTCACCGGCCGGCACATCAAGGCGCCCGAAGCCAAGGAGATCGGGCTCATCGGTTACGTGGTCCCCGACGGCACCGCACTCGACAAGGCACTCGAGATCGCGGAGACCATCGCGAACAACGGTCCGGTCGCCGTCCAGGCCATCCTGCGCACGATTCGCGATTCCGAGGGCCTCCACGAGGAAGAGGCGTTCCGGATCGACGCCGAACTCGGTGCCGCGGTCTTCAAGAGTGCCGACGCAAAAGAAGGTCCCCGTGCCTTCGCCGAGAAACGGCCCCCGAAGTTCACCGGAGCCTGATTCCCCATCGAACCGGCGACGCGCCCCGCGCACAACTTCGTGCGCGGGCGCGCTCGTCTGCGCGGCCTTACGAGCCTGTGAGACCTGGACCACACCGACATCCCGGCCTCTGCTACGTTCCGTTGTGATCCAGGACACAGGCCTGCACTGTTCGTGCAGGCGGTAAGGAGCCCCATGTACCCCGGCGTCCACGCGCGCAACACACCCGACAAAATCGCTGTCGTTCTCGCCGACAGCGACCGCAGCCTGACCTATCGCGAATTGGACGACCGTTCGGCGGCATTGGCACGGGTACTGCACGACGCGGGACTCCGGCCGGGCGACGTCGTCGCATTGCTCACGGACAACCGGGTCGAAGCCTTCGAGGTCTTCTGGGCAGCACTGCGCTCGGGCCTCTACATCACGGCGGTCAACAGCCATCTCACTGCCGGTGAAGTCGCCTACATCGTCGAGGACAGCGGCGCGAAGGCGCTCGTCGTCTCGGCGACTCTCGGCGACCTGGCCGAACACGTCGGAGACACGGTTGCCGCCCGGTCGGCCCGGCTCGCCTTCGGCGGCGCGGTTCGCGGCTTCGAGTCGTACGAGGATGCGATCGCGAGCGCCGGACCACGACTCGACGAGGAACCGTCCGGCGCGATCATGCTCTACTCGTCGGGCACCACCGGATTTCCCAAGGGGATCCAGCCGCCGTTGCCCGACCGCCGCGTGGACGAACCGGGTGAATCGCTGGTGATGGTGGCGCAGTACATGTTCGGCATCAGCGACGCCGACGTCTATTACTCCCCCGCACCGATCTACCATGCCGCGCCCCTGCGCTGGGGTGCGGCGGTCCACGCGCTCGGCGGCACGGTGGTGCTCGCGTCGAAGTTCGACCCCGAGACCGCGCTGCGCCACATCGAGGAGTACTCCGTGACCGCGGGGCAGATGGTCCCGACGATGTTCGTGCGCATGCTCAAACTCGACCCGCAGATCCGGGCCCGCCACGACCTCTCGAGCCTGCGGGTACTCATCCATGCCGCAGCGCCGTGCCCACCCGACGTCAAGCGCGCCATGATCGACTGGCTCGGCCCCGTGATCTACGAGTACTACAGCTCGACCGAAGCGAACGGCATCACGTTCATCAACAGCCAGGAATGGCTCGACCATCCCGGCTCGGTGGGCAAGAGCGTCATCGGCCCTGCCCACATCTGCGACGACGCCGGCACGGTGCTGTCGGCCGGCGACATCGGAACGATCTACTTCGAAGCCGATCACGTGCCCTTCACCTACCACAACGATCCCGAGAAGACCTCGACCGCACAGCATCCCGAGCATCCGACGTGGACGACGGTGGGGGATCTCGGGTACCTCGACGAGGACGGGTTCCTGTACCTGACCGACCGCAAGTCCTTCACCATCATCTCGGGCGGCGTGAACATCTATCCGCAGGAGATCGAGAACGTCCTCGCGCTTCACCCCGCCATCGACGACGTCGCCGTCATCGGCGTCCCCCACCCGGAGATGGGTGAGGAGGTCAAGGCGGTGGTGGAACTGTCCCCGGATGCCACCGAATCCCCGGAGCTCGCCGAGGAACTGCTCTCGTATGTTCGAGAGCGGGTCGCGCACTTCAAGGTGCCGAGGTCGGTGGACTTCGTCGACCGGCTTCCCCGCACTCCCACGGGCAAGCTCGTGAAGGGGAAGCTGAAGGCGGCCTACTCGTCCTGAGGTGCGTGCGCGACAGCCGCCCCGGTCACTGCAGCACGGCCGAGGCCAGCTCCTTGATCTGGGCGGCGTCGCGGCACGAGACGAGCAACATGGTGACGCCGGCGTCCTCCCACCTGCGCACCCCCTCGCGCACCTCTGCCAGGTCACCGACGATCATCGTCTCGGTCACCATCTCGTCCGGAATCGCCGCGGCTGCTTCGTCTTTGCGGCCGGCGCGGAAAAGTTCGGTGACCTCGTCGACGACGTCGCCGTACCCCATGCGCCGGTACACCTGCGCGTGAAAGTTCAGCTCGGGCGCTCCCATCCCTCCGACATACAACGCCGTCACCGGTTTCATCGCGGCGACGGTGCCCTCACGGTCGTCGGTCACCACCACCTGGCACGTCGCGGCGATCTCGAAGTCCTCGCGCGTGCGACGTGCGCCGGCACGGGCGAACCCTTCGTCGAGCCATTCGTTGTACATCGGTGCGAGCCGCGGCGTGTAGTAGATGGCGAGCCACCCGTCGGCGATCTCCGCGGTGAGTGCGACATTCTTGGGACCCTCGGCGCCCAGCCAGATGGGTATGTCCGAACGCAACGGGTGGGTGATGGGCTTGAGCGGTTTCCCGAGTCCGGTGGCTCCGGCTCCGGTGTACGGGAGCGGGTAGTGCGGCCCCGGACTCGTGACCGGCGCTTCACGGGCCAGCACCTGACGGATGATCGAGACGTACTCCCTGGTTCGCGCGAGCGGCTTCTCGAACGGCGCGCCGTACCAGCCCTCGACCACCTGTGGACCGGATACACCGAGACCGAGGATGTGCCGGCCGCCCGAGAGGTGATCGAGTGTCAGCGCGTGCATCGCGCAACTGGTCGGCGTACGCGCCGAGATCTGGACGACGGAGGTACCCAGCCGCACCCGGTCGGTCGCCGACCCCCACCATGCGAGCGGGGTGAACGCATCCGAGCCCCACGACTCGGCTGCGAACACCGCATCGAACCCCTCGGCTTCGGCTGCTGCAACGAGTTCCGGTCCGTTGCCCGGTGGTTGCGCACCCCAGTATCCCAGTTGCAGTCCCAGTTTCATTGCACGCCTTTCGGGTCGGACCAAGCGCGGCAAGGTGCAGATCACACGGTACCCTTGCCAGCAACACTAGAACCTGTTCTACTCGAACTTGTGAGCCTGGGAAAGAGTGCGGTCGCCGAGCCACCGCTGAGTGCACCGCTGAATCTGAAGTTCGACTACACACGATCCACCGGGCCGACCGTGGGCGCGTTCGTCACCGGACTGCGCGACGGTCGCATCGTCGGTGCGCGCGGATCCGACGGCAGGATCTTCGTCCCGCCCCCGGAATACGACCCCGTCACCCATGAACCGCTCACCGATTTCGTCGAGGTGGGCCTGACGGGAACCGTCGTCAGCTGGACGTGGAATGCGGACCCGTTGCCGGGCCAGCCCTTCGACCGGCCTTTCGCATGGGCTCTCGTCCGCCTCGACGGTGCCGACACCTCGATGCTCCACGCAGTGGACGTCGCCTCCCCCGACGACATCGACACCGGCATGCGCGTCCGGGTCCGCTGGGCCTCCGAACGCACCGGCGGAATCCACGACATCGCGGCCTTCGAGCCCGGTGAAGCGACCGCGGACACACCGTCCGAGCCCGGCGAGCCCGTCTCGATGATCACCACTCCCGTCGACCTGGACTACCGGCACAGCGCGTCACCCGAAGAATCCTGGTATCTCCGGGGATTGAAGGAAGGCAAGATCATCGGCGGCCGCACGGGTCCCGGTGAGAAGGTGTACGTGCCGCCGCGCGGGGCGAGCCCCACCGACGGCGTCCCCACCAAGGAACCGGTCGAGTTGCCCGACAAGGGCACCGTCACGACGTTCTGCATCGTCAACGTGCCGTTCATGGGCCAGCAGATCAAGCCTCCCTACGTCGCCGCATATGTGCTGCTCGACGGTGCCGACATCCCGTTCCTCCACCTCATCCTCGAGTGCGAGGCCACCGACGTGCGCATGGGAATGCGTGTCGAGGCCAAGTGGCGACCGCGGGAAGAGTGGGACCACACGCTGCGCAACATCGAATACTTCCGCCCGACCGGCGAGCCCGACGCCGAGTTCGACACCTTCAAACACCACCTCTAGGAGCGTCGAGCACCATGACAGACATTGCAGTCGTCGGCTTCGCGCACGCCCCCCACGTGCGCGAGACATTCGGCACCACCAACGGTGTCGAGATGCTCGTCCCCTGTTTCCAGGAGCTCTACGACAAGCTCGGCATCACGAAGTCCGATATCGGCTTCTGGTGCTCCGGGTCTTCGGATTACCTGGCCGGGCGCGCCTTCTCGTTCATCTCGGCCATCGACGCCATCGGCGCCGTCCCGCCCATCAACGAGTCACACGTCGAGATGGACGCCGCATGGGCGCTCTACGAGGCGTGGGTCAAACTCATCACCGGCGAAGTGGACACCGCACTGGTCTACGGCTTCGGCAAGTCGTCGGCCGGCACCCTGCGGCGGACACTGTCGCTGCAACTCGATCCGTATCTCGTCGCACCGCTCGGCGTCGACTCCGTCTCCCTTGCCGGACTGCAGGCCCGGATGGGTCTCGAATCCGGGAAGTGGACGGATCGCGAGATGGCCGAAGTAGCCGTGCGCTCTCTCGCCGCAGCGAAGAACAACCCGAAGGCCCAGCTCTCCGGCGACCTCGACATCGACGAACTCCTGTCCCGCCCGTACATCGCCGACCCGCTCCGGAAGCACGACTGCGCTCCCGTCACCGACGGCGCCGCCGCAATCGTTCTGGCCACAGGAGACCGCGCACGCGAACTGTGCGAGAACCCCGCCTGGATCACCGGAATCGAGCATCGGATCGACTCGCCGAACTTCGGCGCCGCCGACCTCACCACCGCGCCGTCCGCGCGTGCCGCGGCACGCGCCGTGACGGGCGGCGACACCGCGTTCGACGTCGCCGAACTGCACGCCCCGTTCACCCATCAGGAACTCATCCTGCGCGAGGAGATCGGACTCGGCGACGACACCGCCGTCAATCCGTCGGGCGGTCCGCTCAGCGGCAACGCGATGTTCTCCGGCGGCCTCGAGCGAATCGGTTACGCCGCACAAGCGATCATGAACGGGACAGCGGGTCGCGCGCTGGCCCACGCGACGAGTGGCGCACTGCTGCAACAGAATCTGGTAGCTGTCCTGGAGGGACGTAACTGATGGCCAAGCAACCCGCAGCTGTCCTGGGCACCGGGCAGACCCATTACGTCGCCAAGCGTCACGACGTATCGATGTCCGGCCTGGTGCGCGAGGCGATCGACCGCGCCATGCTCGACGCCCAGGTGGGCTGGGACGACATCGACGCCGTCATCATCGGCAAGGCACCCGACCTGTTCGAGGGCGTCATGATGCCCGAGTTGTCGATGGTCGATGCGATCGGCGCCACCGGCAAACCGATGCTGCGCGTACACACGGCGGGGTCGGTGGGAGGATCCACCGCCAACGTCGCGGCGAGCATGGTGCAGTCCGGCGTCCACCGCCGAGTCCTCGCCGTGGCGTGGGAGAAGCAGTCCGAATCCAACGCGATGTGGGCGCTGTCGACACCGGTGCCGTTCACGATGCCGGTCGGTGCGGGCGCGGGCGGCTACTTCGCCCCGCACGTCCGCTCCTACATCCGCAGGTCCGGCGCCCCGGAGCACGTGGGCGCGATGGTGGCGGTCAAAGACCGGCTCAACGGTGCGAAGAACCCGTACGCACACCTCAGGCAGCCGGACATCACCCTGGAGAAGGTTCAGGCATCGCAGATGCTGTGGGACCCCATCCGCTACGACGAAACCTGCCCGTCGTCGGACGGCGCGTGTGCCGTGGTGATCGGTGATGCCGACAGCGCCGCCGCGGCAGAGGCCGCCGGGCGCCCGGTGGCGTGGATCCACGCCACCGCGATGCGGACCGAACCCACGACGTACGCGGGCCGCGACCAGGTCGACCCCCAGGCCGGCCGGGACGCGGCAGCGGCATTGTGGAAGCAGGCGGGCATCACCGATCCGCTCACCGAAATCGACTGCGCCGAAATCTACGTCCCCTTTTCCTGGTTCGAGCCGATGTGGCTCGAGAACCTCGGATTCACTCCGCAGGGATCGGGCTGGAAGCTGACCGAGTCCGGTGAAACCGCGATCGGGGGACAACTGCCGATCAACATGTCCGGCGGGGTCCTGTGCTCCAATCCCATCGGCGCGTCCGGCATGATCCGCTTCGCCGAGGCCGCGATCCAGGTCATGGGCAAGGCCGGCGACCACCAGGTCGACGGTGCCCGCAAAGCACTCGGTCACGCCTACGGCGGTGGTTCGCAGTACTTCTCGATGTGGGTGGTTTCTTCCGATCGACCGACGAACTAGGAGCGTCACATGGTGGATTTCACCGTCGGGGTCGCGATGACGCCGCTCGATCAGTTGAGCGGTATCGCGCGCACCGCCGAGGAGTGCGGGTTCTCGTCGATCGCCCTTCCCGACTCACTGTTCTTCATGGAGAAGCAGACCGTCGACTATCCGTACACCCCGGACGGGTCCCGGATGTGGACGGCAGACACACCGTGGGTGGATCCGCTGATCGCCGCCGCCGCGATGGGCGCGGCGACCTCGACCATCCGGTTCTATACCCAGGTGTTGAAGTTGGGGTCGCGCAACCCTGTTCTGCTGGCTCGCCAAGTCGGCTCCGTCGCGAATCTGACGGGAGACCGGTTCGGTCTCGGAGTCGGCATCGGCTGGGCACCGGAAGAATTCGAGTGGTGCGGCGTCCCATATGCCCGGCGCGGCAAGCGCGTCGACGAAATGATCGATGTGCTCAAGCTGATTCTCGGTGGCGGCATGGTCGAGCATCACGGCGAGTTCTTCGAATTCGACCGGCTTCAGATGAGTCCGGCTCCCAGTACCCCGGTGCCGCTCTACGTGGGTGGGCACACCGATATCGCGCTGCGTCGTGCCGCACGGGTCGGTGACGGCTGGACGTCGGCCATGATCGGGTTCGACGACCTGGTGGCGGTCATCGACCGGCTGCGGGTCCTGCGCGACGAATACGGGCGGTCCGACGTGCCGTTCGAGATCCAGGCTGTGTGTGTCGATCGGTTCGGTTCGTCCGGTTACGCCGAGCTGGCCGATGCGGGCGTCACCGACATCATCGTGGTGCCGTGGATCTTCGACGGCCACGGGTTCGACTCCCCCCTCGAGGCGAAACAGGAATCGCTGCGGAAGTTCGCAGACAAGTACATCCACGGAAAGGATGCGGCATGAGCGAGGAACACCCCGCACGGGTGGCGGCGCGCGCGTCGCAAACGGCAGCCAGCGGCAAACGCAAGGACGAGTGGCTCGCGGTCTTCGCAGACGACGCGTGCGTCGAAGACCCGGTGGGGCCGTCGGGATTCGACCCGGAAGGCAAGGGGCACACGGGCCGCGATGCCATCGCCGCGTTCTACGACATGACGATCGCCAACACCGACAAGCTCGAGTTCCTCATCGACGACGTGCTGGTGTGCGGTGACGAGTGCGTCAATATCGGCACCATTCGCACCACGATGGCCGGGAACATCGTCGATGCCGAGGGGGCCTTCGTCTACCGGGTGAACGGCGACGGCAAGATCGTGTCGCTGCGGGCGTTCTGGGAGATGGACCGAGCCATGAAGACGGTACGTCCGGCCCCGTAGGGCCGGTCCCTCGTAGAGTCGGGGGATGAGCACCGCCGGAATCGTTCTCGCAGCAGGGGACGGCTCGCGATTGGGTGGGCGCGCGAAAGCGCTCCTGCCCCACCGCGGCCGTCCCCTGCTGCATACCGTGACCACCGCGCTCGCCGACGGCGGGTGCGACGAGGTGATCGTGGTGCTCGGTGCGTACGCCGACGAGGTCGCCGCGGCGTGTCCGCCGGATAGCACCGTGGTGGTCAATCCGGAGTGGAGCACCGGGATGTCGACGTCGCTGCGCCGCGGCGTCGACGCTGCTGGCGGTCACGCCACGGTGGCGCTCACCGTCGTGGACTTCCCCGGCATCACCGCCGAACTGGTCCGGCACGTACTGGGCGAACACCACGGCGGAACGGTGACGCTGCCGGTGTTCGACGACCGGCCCGGTCATCCGGTCGTGTTCGACCGTGCCGACGCGGTCGCAGCGGCCCGGCAGGCCACCGCGGACGAGGGCGCCCGCAGTTACCTTGCGCACCACCGCGACCGGGTACGGCGTCTGGACTGCACCACCCTTGCGGATGCCGGAGATGTCGACACGGTGGACGATCTGCGCCGGCTCGAGCCCTGAACACGCGACGGCCGCCGGACATTCCCGTCTCCGACCGCCGCGCCCTGACCATCCCGCAGGTGTCGCGAACGACGCGGTCCCCCGCACCCGAAGGTGCGGGGGACCGCGGTACTGCCGTGTGTCAGTGCTTCACCGGGCATCCACCCGACGTCTTGTAGTCCACCTCGAAGTCCTTGATTCCGTTGAGCCACCCGGACCGCAGGCGACGCGGATCACCGATCTTCGTGATGTCGGGAATGTGGTCGGCGATCGCTCCGAAGATCAGATCGACCTCCATGCGCGCGAGGTTCGCGCCGAGGCAGTAGTGCGCACCTGTGCCGCCGAACGCCAGATGCGGATTCGGGTCGCGCAGAATGTCGAACTCACGCGGCTTCTCGAAGACTTCTTCGTCGTTGTTCGCCGACGCGTACAGCATCACGACGCGGTCGCCCTTGCGGATCGCCTGCCCGCCGAGTTCGGTGTCCTCGAGTGCGGTGCGCTGGAAGGACGTAACCGGCGTGGCCCAGCGGATGATCTCGTCGGCAGCGGTCTTCGGGCGGTCGCGCTTGAAGATCTCCCACTGCTCGGGATTGTCGAGGAACGCCGCCATGCCGTGCGTGATCGCGTTGCGGGTGGTCTCGTTGCCGGCAACAGCGAGCACGATGAAGAAGAAGCCGAACTCCTCGGGAGCGAGTTCGTCGCCGTCGATGTCGGCCTCGATCAAGGCGGTGACGATGTCGTCCGCCGGGTTCGCCTTGCGGTCGGCCGCCATCTGGTAGGCGTAGCCGAGCACCTCCATCGACGCCGCCGCCGGGTCGGCGGTGTTGTCGGGATCGTCGTAGCCCGTCATCTGGTTGGACCATTCGAAGATCTTCGAGCGGTCTTCCTGCGGGACACCGATGAGGTCCGCGATGGCCTGCAGGGGCAGTTCCGCGGCGATCTGGGTGACGAAGTCGCCCTGACCGGCGGTGCACGCATCCTGGACGATGGACTTCGCGCGGCGGTCGAGTTCGTCGCGCAGACCGTTGATGGCGCGCGGGGTGAAACCACGGGCAACGAGCTTGCGGAGCTTGGTGTGCTCGGGTGCGTCCTTGTTCAGCAGGACGTGGCGCTGCAGTTCGATAGCCTCTCGGGGCATGTCGTCGTTGAACCGCGGGATCGCGGTGTTCTCCCAGTTGGAGAACACGTCGCTCCGGCGGGAGACCTCACGGACCTCCTCGTGGCGGGACACCACCCAGAACCCGTCGTCGTGGAATCCCCCCTTGTCGGGCGACTTCTTGTTCCACCACACCGGTGCCGTCTTCCGGAGTTCGGCGAACTCTTCGAAGGGCATGCGGTCTGCATACAAGTCGGGATCGGTGAAGTCGATTCCCTCGGGGATGTTCGGCTGCGCCACTTATCTCTCCTGCCTGGCGAGTACCGCTCGCGTGATGTGTAACACGTTCTAAAACCATTCAAACACAGGCGCGGCTCGTGACCAAGAGATCAGCACGTCCCGACCGATTCACACGCTTGCCGCCGCCGACGGCAACCTGTTCTACTTTGCAGAGAGCATTTAGAGTGCAGAGAACTGCAGAGAAAGGAGCCCGCCGTGGGCACCCCAGTCATCGTCGAGGCCGTCCGCACCCCGATCGGCAAGCGGGGTGGATGGCTCGCGGGCCTGCACGCTGCGGAAATCCTCGGCGCCGCCCAGAGCGGAGTCGTCGAGCGCGCCGGGATCGATCCGGCCCTCGTCGAACAGGTCATCGGCGGCTGCGTCACCCAGGCCGGCGCGCAGTCGAACAACATCACGCGCACCGCGTGGCTGAACGCCGGCCTCCCCTGGCAGGTGGGCGCCACGACCATCGACTGCCAGTGCGGCTCGGCTCAGCAGGCCAACCACCTCATCGCCGGTCTCATCGCCACCGGCGCCATCGATGCCGGGATCGCGTGCGGCATCGAGGCCATGAGCCAGGTTCCCCTCGGCGCCAATGTGGGCGACCAGGCCGGCCCGCGACGGCCCGAATCGTGGAACATCGACATGCCCAACCAGTTCGAGGCCGCGGAGCGTATCGCCCGCCGGCGCGGCATCACCCGCGAGGACATCGACGCGCTCGGCGTCCGGTCGCAGATGCTCGCCAAGCAGGCATGGGACGAGGGCCGCTTCGACCGCGAGGTGCTGCACGTCGTCGCACCGGTCGTCGACAAGCAGGGCAACCTCACCGGCGAGAAGCAGACCGTCACCCGGGACCAGGGCCTTCGCGACACGACGTCCGAGTCGCTGGCGAAGCTGAAGCCGGTGCTCGACGGCGGAATCCACACCGCGGGCACGTCGTCGCAGATCTCCGACGGCGCAGCCGCCGTCCTACTGATGGACGAGGACCGCGCCAAGGCCCTCGGTCTGAAGCCCCGTGCCCGCATCGTCGCGCAGGCGCTGGTCGGTGCAGAGCCCGAGTTCCACCTCGACGGCCCCGTCCAGGCCACCGCGAAGGTGCTCGAGAAGTCGGGCATGAGCATCGGCGATCTCGACCTGTTCGAGGTCAACGAGGCATTCGCGTCGGTCCTGCTCTCGTGGGCGAACGTGCACGGCCCCGATATGGACAAGGTCAACGTGAACGGTGGAGCCATCGCGCTCGGACACCCCGTCGGATCCACGGGTTCGCGTCTGCTGACCACCGCGCTGCACGAACTGGAACGGCGTGACGGCTCGACCGCGTTGATCACCATGTGTGCGGGTGGCGCGCTCGCCACCGGAACCGTCATCGAGCGGATCTGACGTGGGAACGGACACCGCTCCCAAAGGACTGAACTCGAAGGCGACCATCCCGATCATGAAGTGGATGTCGCGCGTCAACGTCGCCGCCTACCGGGCCACCGGCGGCCGGGTCGGTGGCAAGTGGCGCGTCGGCAGTGCCTTTCCCTGGGGAATCCCGGTCTGCCTGGTCACCACGACCGGACGCAAGACAGGACAGCCCCGCACCGCTCCCCTGCTGTTCCTCGAGGACGGCGACAAGGTGGTCCTGGTCGCCTCGCAGGGCGGAATGGCCAAACACCCGTTGTGGTTCCGCAATATCCAGGCGAATCCGGAGGTCACCGTCCAGATCAAGTCGCGGGTGCGGAAGATGCACGCGCGGGTCGCGACGGACACCGAGCGCGCGGCGTACTGGCCCCGGCTGGTCGAGATGTACCCGGATTTCGACAATTACCAGTCGTGGACCGACCGCGTCATCCCCGTGGTGGTCTGTGAGTAGGACGGCGACCCGCGGCAATACCGGAATGCGGGAATACTGGCACCGGTAGTTACACGCTTTCGAGAAGGGATGTCGCGATGGCAACCACGAACCACGACCAGGTCCTCGACCGACGGGAGATCGCAGCGGCGCTGCTGCGTGCTCTGGAACAACGTCACGAGGTACTCGATGCCATCGTCGAGAGCGCCGACCGAGCGGAGGCGGTGACCGCAATCGCCGCGCTGCTCGAGACGAGTGAGTTCTGCGCGGAGGCAGTGCTCAACCTCCCGTTCCGCCGCTTGACCAAGGCCGAGCGCAAGAAGATCCGGGAAGAACTCGAAGATCTCGACGCCGTAGTCCACTGGACGACGGCGGCACGGCCCTACGCGACGGGCGCGCATTTCCGTGTGCGTCCGATCTCGGACACGGCGACCGACCTGGAGTTGCTCGAGGCCAGGTGCGCCGACCAGCTGGGCGATGCCAGCGCCGAAAGCGTCGCCGCCGAGCAGGCGCGCGGAAACGCGTTGATGAAGGACGAATCCGGGATGTGGCTCGTCGCCGAAGATCTTTCCGGCGACGAGCCCACCGCGGTCGGATTCGCGTTCGGTGAGCTCGTCGGCAACGAGGTGGAAGTGCGCATCTGGGTTCGCCCCGAACTGCGCAAGCAGGGTTACGGCACAGCCGTTCTCAAGCAGGCACGCACCGAATTGGCGGCCTACTTCCCCGGTTCGACCCTGATCGTGCGCACACCCGCCTGATCTGCGCCGCACAAGGATGCGCGCTTCCGATAGCTCTCGCTACCGGAAGCGCGCATCTTTTCTGTCAGGCTCCGTACACCGGCGTCGGTGCCTCGGTGGACGCGAGGAGCTTGTCCACGACCGGTCCGAGTTCCTTGGGATCCCAGCGGTCACCCTTGTCGACGACCTCGCCGTGACGCCAGCCGTCCGCGATGGACACCTTTCCGCCCTCGACCTCGAACACGCGGCCTGTGACGTCCTTCGATTCGGTGCTGCCGAGCCACACGACGATCGGCGAGATGTTCTCCGCCGCCATCGCATCGAATCCTTCTTCCGGCGCGGCCATCATCTCGGCCATCGCGCCGCCGGCCCCGACCGTCATGCGGGTGCGTGCGGACGGGGCGATGGCGTTGACGGTGACCCCGTAACGACCGAACTCCGCCGCGGCCTGGATCGTGAGTGCGGCGATACCCGCCTTGGCAGCGGCGTAGTTGCCCTGGCCGATGCTGCCCATCAGGCCCGCGCCCGAACTCGTGTTGATGATGCGCGCGTCGACCGGGTTGCCGGCCTTGGACTCGGCACGCCAGTACGACATGGCGTGGCGCATGGGCGCGAAATGCCCCTTGAGATGTACGCGAATCACCGCGTCCCACTCTTCTTCGCTCATGTTCGCGAGCATGCGGTCGCGCAGGAAGCCTGCGTTGTTGACCAGTACGTCGAGCCGCCCGAAGTTGTCGAGCGCCGTCTTGACGAGATTCTCCGCGCCGGCCCAGTCGGCCACGTCGTCGCCGTTGACGACGGCCTCGCCACCGAGAGAACGGATTTCCTCGACGACCTGCTCCGCGGGTGATTCTCCGGTCGCGGCGCCGTCGATGCCGGCACCGATGTCGTTGACGACGACCTTCGCGCCTTCCGCGGCGAGGGCCAGCGCGTGGGCGCGGCCGATTCCCCGGCCTGCGCCCGTCACGATCGCGACGCGTCCGTCCAGCAGTCCACTCACTTTGTCTCCTTCGTTCGGGCCGCTGCCATGTAGGCAGGGCGTTCGCCGCCGCCGTGGACGGTCAGTGTCGATCCGCTGACGTATGCCGCCAGCGGGGATGCCAGAAATGCTGCGCAGTGACCGATGTCGTCGGGAGTGGAGAGGCGACCGAGCGGCACCGTGGCGCCGACGGCGGCAACACCCTCGTCGTCACCGTAGAACAGGTGCGACTGCTCCGTGTCGACCATCCCGACCACCACCGAATTCACGCGCACCTTCGGTGCCCATTCCACCGCGAGGGACTGGCCGAGACTGTCGATTCCGGCCTTCGCGGCACCGTAGGCCGCGGTACCCGGTGACGGCCTGGAACCGCTCACGCTGGAGATGTTGACGATGGATCCACCCGCGTCCTGGGTCTGCATCACCGCGTTCGCGGCCTGCGCGACGAGCAACGGCGCAAGCAGGTTGAGCTCGACGATCTTGGCGTGGAACTTCGGGCTGGCGTCTGCAGCGAGCGCATAAGGCGAACCGCCGGCGTTGTTGACGAGGGTGTCGAGCCTGCCGTGCCTTGCGACGATCTCGTCCATCAACCGGCCCACCCGATCCGGGTCGCGCACGTCGCAGGCGAGAAACTCCGCCGTCCGGCCGTCCGCCTCCACGGGATGCTCGCCCTCGTTGCGCGCGCACGTCACCACGGTCGCTCCGGCGCGGAGAAACGTTCGGGTGATCCCCGCACCGACGCCGCGGACGCCTCCGGTCACCAGCACGACCGTGCCGTCCAGTCCCAGATCCATTCACTGCCTCCGCGTCCGTGTGGTCGCCCGCGGCGACCGAGGTCGATTCGTCCGGCCCACCGGCGGGCCGCCCGCCCAACTTACCAAGCAATCGCTTGGTTTGGTATCCGTCGCCGGGCTCGACCACGCCCGGCTCCTGCTCAGTGGGAATCGGGCGATACCGGCTCGGGACCGCACTTAGCGTGGCGTCCGAGTGGGGTGTGCCGAAGAGAAGGTGATTGGGGCCATGCAGACGGTCGAGCATGATTACGAGAAGTACGTCGGCCAGGTGGCCGAGCCGCCCCGGGTCGCCCGGTACGCGGTCGACGAGGCGATGATCCGCAACTGGGTCGAAGCCCACGACGACTTCAATCCGATCTATGTCGACGCCGACGCGGCCCGCGCCACAGGTCGCGACTCCGTGGTGTGCCCACCCGCGATGATCTCCACCTGGGTGATGGCGGGGTACCGCCGGTGGCGTGAGGTGCACCGCAAGCGCGCCGCAGGAATCGTGGAGGACTTCGCGTACTCGAGGATGCTTGCCGAACTCGACAGCGAAGGCCTCACGTCCGTCGTGGCCACGAACGTCGAACAGGAATACCACCGCGAACTCGTTCCCGGGGACCACATCACCGCCCACCTGACGATCGAATCCGTATCTCCCGTCAAACGAACGGGTCTCGGCGTCGGTCGCTTCTTCACGTTGTACAAGCGCTACGAGGACCAGCACGGCGAACTCGTCGCCGAGGAGCGTTTCCGGATGCTCCGGTTCAATCCGAACACCCCCAAGGAGGCGTGATGACCACCGTCCCCAGACTCACCATCACTCAGGACAACGAGTTCTGGTTCAACGCGGTCCGCGAAGGCAGGCTCGAGATCCAGCGGTGCAGCGACTGCCACACCCTCCGGCATCCGCCCGGCCCGGCATGCCCCGTGTGCCGGTCGTTCGAGTGGGACTCCGTCGAATCATCGCGCCGCGGAACCCTGCACAGCTGGACCATCATTCATCACCCGCAGGACCCGGCGTTCGAATACCCCCTTGCCGTCGGACTGATCGACCTCGACGAAGGCATCCGCATCGTGGCCGACATCGCGGGCGTGGACCACGACAGCCTCGAACTCGGTATGGAACTCGAGGTGGGTTTCGCCGAACACGCTCACGGTGAGATCCTCCCGCAGCTGCGCAAAGTCGGAGGAACGTCGTGAATCTCTCCGAATGCGCTGTCGGGCAGTCCCTTCCCGGGCTCGAACTGCCCCTCGACCGCTCCACCATCGCCGCGACCGCGATCGCATCGCAGGACTTCGAGGACGTACACCACGATGCCGGGGCCGCACAACGGCGCGGAACACCCGATGTCTTCATGAGCATCAATGCGACGAACGGTTTCGTCGACCGCTACATCACCGATTGGACCGGGCCGGGGGCACGCATACGCCGTGCCTCGCTGCGCCTGGGCGTCCCCGCCTTCCCGGGCGACCCGCTGCAGATGAGCGGCGAGGTGGTCGCGGTCGAGGACCGCACCGTCACCGTGAAAGTGCAGGGCCGCAACAGTAAGGGCGTCCACGTCACCGCGGAGGTCGTCGTGGAGCCGTACGAGAGGAAGACTCCATGACCGTGCAGGGCTTTTCCGGAGCTGCCGCGATCGCCGGCATCGGAGCCACCGAATTCTCGAAGAACTCCGGTCGCAGCGAGTGGCAACTCGCGTGCGAGGCCGTGGTGGCCGCGCTCGCAGATGCGCAGATCGGCGTCGAAGAAGTCGACGGCTTCGCACTCTTCACCATGGAGACGAACCCCGAGATCGCCGTGGCCCGCGCGCTCGGCATCCCGGAACTGAAGTTCTTCAGCCGCATCCCCCACGGTGGCGGCGGTGCCTGCGCACCCGTCCAGCAGGCCGCGATGGCCGTCGCGACCGGCGTCGCCGAGGTCGTCGTGGTCTACCGCGCGTTCAACGAGCGCTCGGGCCACCGATTCGGCTCCGGCCCACCGCCGTTCGCCTACAACTCCAGCACCGATCAGGAATACCGCAACTGGATCAATCCGTACGGTCTGCTCACCCCTGCCCAGCAGGAAGCATTCCTGGCGCGCCGGTACATGCAGCGCTACGGCGCGACGAGCGCCGACTTCGGTCGCGTCTCGGTACTGTCGCGCAAGCACGCCGCCACCAACCCGAAGGCGTGGTTCTACGAGCGGCCCATCACCCTCGACGACCACCAGAACTCGAGGATGCTCGCCGACCCGCTGCGACTGCTGGATTGCTGTCAGGAGAGCGACGGAGGCCAGGCACTGGTCATCGTGAGCGCCGAACGCGCACGCTCACTGCCGCATCCTCCGGCCGTCATCACCGGTGCCGCGCAAGGTGTCGGCCCGCAGCAGATCTCGATGAGCAGTTACTACCGTGACGACATCGACGTGATGCCCGAGGTCGAACTGGTCGCCAAGCAGATGTGGGCACAGGCCGGTATCGGCCCGGACGACATCGACGCCGCGATCCTGTACGACGCGTTCACTCCCATGGTGCTGCTGCAACTCGAGGAGTACGGCTTCTGCGGTCGCGGCGAGGCCAAGGACTTCGTCGCCGAGGGCAACCTCGAGGTGGACGGCCGCCTCCCGGTCAACACCCACGGAGGGCAGCTCGGCGAAGGCTACATCCACGGCGTCAACGGAATCGCCGAAGGCGTGCGGCTCATCCGCGGCACCTCGGTCAACCAGCCCACCAAGGTGCTGAACAACGTCCTCGTCACGGGTGGCTCGCCGGTTCCGCACAGCGCGATCGTGCTGTCGACGGATCGCTGAACCGCGCCGCTCCCACGCCATCCGACCACCTCTCAGGAGACCACATGCATCCCGAGCTGTCCGACAAGTCACGGCGGCTACGCACCGAACTGCGGGAGTACTTCGCCCGCATCATCAACGACGAGGATCGCAGGGCCCTGGTCGACCAGACCGAGGGCGGCCCGGTCTTCGACCGGATCTACCGGCAGATGGGCAGCGACGGCTGGCTCGGACTCGGCTGGCCCGAGGAGTACGGCGGACGCGGTGAGGACCCCGAGGCTCTCTACGTCTTCTACGACGAGACGATCCGCGCGGGCGCCCCGGTCTCGCTGGTCACGCTCAACACGGTGGCACCGGCTCTGATGAAGTACGGGAGCCAGGAACACAAGGACTACTTCCTTCCCAAGATCCTCACCGGCGAGCTGAAATTCGCCATCGGGTACACCGAACCCGGTGCCGGAACCGACCTCGCGGCGCTGCAGACACGTGCGCGCATCGACGGCGACGAACTCGTGATCAACGGCACCAAGCTCTTCACCAGCTCCGCGATCTTCGCGGACTGGATCTGGCTCGCCGTGCGTACCGATCCCGACGCGCCCCGCCACAAGGGCATCTCGGTCGTGCTGGTGCCCACCTCGTCCCCGGGGTTCTCGGCTACCGAGATCAAGACCGTCGGCGGCATCAGCACCGCGGTCACCTACTACGAGGACATCCGGGTGCCGCTGAGCAACGTGGTCGGCGGAGTGAACCAGGGATGGACACTGATCACCAGCCAGCTCAACCACGAGCGGGTCGCCCTGGCCGCGCGCGGCGGTATCGCCAACGAGATGTACGACGAAGTACTCGCGTGGGCCAAGCAGGAGCCCGTCGGACCAGGTGTGCTGTTCGACGTCCCGTGGGTCCGCAAGACGCTGGCGGAGGTCTACGCACTGCTGTCGGCAGCGGATCTCGTGAACCTTCGCTTGGTGTCGGATATCGCTGCCAACACCCTCGGCGGCGGTGACTCCGCGGCAGCGAAGATCTTCGGCACCGAAGGCGTCGTCACCGCGTACGGCATGTTGCAGGAAGTGCTCGGTGCCCGCGGTCTGCTGCGTCCGGGCAGCCACGGTGCCGTGGTCGAGGGCCGTGTCGAGTCGCTCGCTCGTCGTGCGCAGAACAACACCTTCGGTGGCGGCACCAACGAGGTCCTGCGCGAGATCGTGGCAGCCAAGACACTCGGTATGACCCTGGGCGCCCGTCGGCGCCCCGAAGCCAAAGCGCCGGAGCCGGCAGCGACAACGGCCGTGACGCCGTCAGAGACGAGGAGCTGACATGGAATTCGAGCTCGATGACGACCTGATCGCCGTCGAGGACCTTGCCTCGCAGGTCTTCGGTGCGCTGGCAACGGTCGAACGGGTAGTCGAGGTGGAACGGACCGAGGGTGGCTTCGACGCCACACTGTGGAAGGCACTCGCCGACTCCGGACTGCTGGGCCTCGCCCTGCCCGAATCCGCCGGAGGCGCGGACATGGGCATGCTCGGCTTGACGACGATCCTGCAGCAGCAGGGCCGTCGCGTCGCACCGGTGCCGGTCTGGTCCGTCGTCGCAGGCGCTGCTCTCCCCCTCGCTCGGTTCGGCACACCCGAACAGATCGAGCGTTACGTCCCCGGGATCGTCGACGGGTCGATCGTCCTCACCGGCGCATTCGACGGCAACCCCGGTGAGAGCGCGGCGCTGACCGCGATCCGCAAGGGCGACGACCTGGTGATCAGCGGCGAGATTCCGTCCGTCCCCTGGGCGCCCGGCGCAGCCGGAGTGGTGGTTCCCGTCCTGTGCGACGAGTCCGTCGCCGTCGTCGTGGCATCCGCCGACGCGCCGGGCCTCACGGTCACGCCCGTGTCCGTGACCGGACAAACCGCCGACGCGGCCCTTCGCTTCGACGATGTCGTCGTCGCGGCCGCAGACGTTCTACCCGGTGACGGCACGCAGATCGCCGAGTGGACACGTCGACGGATCCGTCTCGCCATCGCAGCGCTCCAGCTCGGCGTGTGTGAGGAATCGCTGCGCATGACCGCGGCGTACACCTCCGAGCGCATGCAGTTCGGGCGGCCGTTGTCGACGAACCAGGCCGTTGCGGTGCGCGCGGCGGACGCCTACATCGACACCGAGGCCATTCGCCTGACGATGCGCCGCGCGGCGTGGCTCATCGACACCGGGCGCGAAGACGAGGCGGACGCCGCAGTGCTCGTCGCGAAGTGGTGGGCGGCGCGCGGCGGCATTCGTGTCGGCCTGACGGCTCAGCATCTGCACGGCGGGATCGGTGCCGACATCGACTACCCCATCCACCGCTACTTCCTGTGGGGGCGCCAGTTGGCCTTCACGCTCGGTGGCGCGGACGCCAGCGCCGCCGCACTCGGCGACATCCTCGACCGCGCGCCGTCGATCGGCGCCGCCGGGTAGACCTGCCCGGCCACGTCGCCGCTCGACGCGCCGAAGCCCCGCCCACCGCATCCGCGGCCGGCGGGGCTTCGGCGTTGTCACACCGGTCCGGGTGCCGTATCCGCCATGTGGACGAGAAGCAGATCGCAGGCGCGCCGGATGTCGGTCTCGGTCTCCTCGATCGACACTCTGCCGTTCAAGAGCACCAGGATCAGGCCGAACCACACCATCGACAGCAGGCGCACCGCGTCGCGATCTGTGTCCGTGGGCTGTTCGATGCCGCCCTGCGCGAGCACGATGCCCTGGAAGACACGCTCCACCTCGACCGAATCCGGCACCACCGATGCGGAGGCGGTGCTGTTGGACACGAGCATGGCGGACGCGAGGCGGGGCCGCGCGACGATCGCGCGCGTCATGACGACAAGCGCGTCGCAGATCGCCTGCGGCGGGGCCAAGCCCCGCGGTGGATCGGGCAGTCGTTGCTTCGCGCGTTCGAGTTGGCTCAGGAGCAACGCCACGAAGAGATGCGTCTTCGACGGGAAATATCGGTACAGCGTGCCGATCGCGACACCCGCGTCCTTCGCGACCTCCGCCATCTGCACCCGGGTGAGTTCGTGTTCGGAACCGAGACGGGCGGCAGCGGTCAGGATCCGCACCTGCCGTTCGCGTTGCACGTCCGATGTCGGTTCGGCGCCCTCCCGCGCCTTGGCAATCCTCGGCATCGCCGGCCCCCTTCCTGCAATTGGACGTGCAGATTGTCCCATCGTGCCCGCATCCACCCGGGCGAGGGAGCCGGGTCGCCGGAATCACCGTTGGTCTCGCTCAGTGGGACCGCGCCGGCGGGCAGACATCGGGCGCAGGGATCGGCGCCGCGATTTCGCGTGAACGTCCGCTGAGCGAGAACCGGTTCAGGCGTGGCGCAGGTCACCCATACTCTCGGATTCGTGGACGTCGCCGAACCCAGGCGGCCCGGGATCGAATCGGAGTGAGGCACATGCAGATTCAGTCGCTGACCCAGGAACGTGCGTTCGACGGTGACGTACCCACTCCCGACGAGATGCGCAGGGCGATGGGACGTTTCGCCTCGGGTGTCACCGTGGTGACCGGGCTCGACGACGACGGTCCCGTCGGCTTCGCCTGCCAGTCGTTCGCATCCGTCTCGCTCGAACCGCCGCTGGTCCTGTTCTGCGCGGATCACCGGGGCCGGGCCTGGCCACGCATCCGGCGCGCCGGCCGGTTCACCGTCAACGTGCTCGGCGCCGAACAGACGGACCTGTGCGGGCGGTTCGGTTCGAGCCGGGGGCACAAGTTCGACGGTCTCGACTGGGAACTGTCCCGATGGGGCACGCCCACCTTGCCGGGCGTGCTCATGCGGGTCCACGCCGAGGTCCACGACGTACACGTCGCCGGGGATCACGACATCGTCGTCGGCCGCGTGACCGAACTCGAATGCCCGGCAGAAGACCGTCCGATGGTCTTCTACCGGGGCGCGTTCGGCCTCGACGGCTGACCGACCGGGGTTACCCGGTGGCGGCGGCGCTGATCCCGGCCCGCCGCCCGAAGAAGCTCCCGTCACCGAGCGAGATCCCGCTGCAATATCCTCCGGCAGACAATCCGGAGGTGCAGCGGCCCGCCGCGTACAGGCCCGGTATCGGATCGCCGTCGACGTGCAGGACCTCCGAGTCCACCGATGTCCGGAGACCGCCCAGCGTGAAACCACCGGTCATGCCGCGCAGGTCGATCGCAGCGATCGGCGACCCGATCGGCTTGACCCATTCGGGCTTCTTCCCGAACACAGGATCGGTGCCTGCGGCGGCGTGCCGGTTGTACAACTCCACGGTGGCGGTCAGGGTGCCCTCGGGCAGACCCATCTCCGATTCGAGTTCGGCGACGCTCTCGCACACCCAGGTCGGCTGCCTGCGAAGCTGCGGGCTCGAACTCGGCGCTGCCATCCCTTCTTCGTACGCCGCCTCGTCGAGGACGAGAAACGCCTGGTTGTCGTTCTGGTACATGGTGAGCTGACCGATGCGGCCCGGATAGGTGTCCTCGGGGACGTACCGCTGTCCTCGTCCGTTGACGAGGATGCCGCGGGCCATCAGCTGGGGGTCGCAGAAGAAGGCGACCTCGCACGCGTCCATGTGCGCCAGTCCCGCACCGAGCGCCTGCGCCATGAGGATGGCGCGACCGTCGTGCTCCTCGACCGTCGCGGCGGGCCGCTTGTAGAGACGCGGCGCGTAGGCCTGCATCATCTCGTCGTTGTACGCGAACGAGCCGGTCGCGAGCACCACACCGCCGTGCGCGCGGACGGTGATCTCCTGTCCGAATCGGGTCGCGGTCACACCGACGACACGGCCGGTGCCGTCGACGACCAGGCGCTGCACCCGGATGTCGGATTCCACGCGGACACCGAGGTCGGTCGCCTTTCCGATCAGCGTGGTCATCAGAACGTGCCCGGCTCCCTGCTCGCCGTTGCGCGGCATCGGGACCTGCGCGAGGTGTCCGCGGGGCGCCGGCGGCACGAGTGTGTCGAACGGTGCCGCGTTCTCTCCCCCGCTGTACATCAGGGAGTCGTCGACGGGGCATTCCCAGCCGGGCTGGGACCAGAAACTTTCCTTGTACCGGACCCCGCACGCTTCGAGCCACTCGAAATGCTGCACGCTGCCGTCGCAGTAGACATCGAGTTTGTCCTGGTCGACTCCCGGCCCCAGCGCCTCGGCGAGAAAGGTCTTCATGTTCTCGGGGGTGTCGTCGAATCCGCACGCCTTCTGCACCCGGGTGCCGCCGCCGAGGTACACGATGCCCCCGGACAACGCGGCCGCTCCACCGCCGCCGCCGGTGCGCTCGAGTACCAGCACACCGGCGCCGTTCTCCGCAGCACCGATCGCCGCGGACACCCCCGCTATGCCGTATCCGGCGATCACGACGTCGGCCTCGAAATCCCAGGTTCCGACGGTCTCGGAGGAAATCGGACGAATCGGTGAACTACTCATGGGCACAGCCCCTTCCGCATTACAGCCCAGTGGTCTCCTGCGGACCGTAAGCGGACCCGGACCGGTTGGCCGGGAGTATCCCGCTGGTCGGGAGCATGCCCACGCGCAGCGCCGCACATGCGCTTGCGTAGGTGCGACACCCACCACAACCGAGAGGACAACTCCCGTGCAGGACAACACCAGTGAATTCGACGTCATCGTCGTCGGATCGGGCGGCGGGGCGCTGGCAGGCGCATACTCCGCCGCTGCGGCCGGTCTGCGCACCGTCGTTCTGGAGAAGACCGGACTGTTCGGCGGCACCTCGTCGTACTCCGGCGGGGCGATGTGGCTGCCCGGCACCACGGTCCAGGAACGCGCGGGCCTCGGCGACTCGACCGACGCGGCACGCACCTATCTCGCGGCCGTACTGGGCGACGCGGAGAAGGATCGTCAGGAAGCGTTCCTGACCACGGCCCCGGTGCTCGTCGACTTCCTCGAGCGCGACCCGCACCTCGAATTCGAGTGGCGCCCCTTCCCCGACTACTACCCCGCACCGGGGCGTGTGGACGTGGGACGCGCGATCAATGCCCTGGACCTGCCGAGCGAACAGATCGGTGCTCTCCGTGAGCGAATTCGCCCCGAACCGGGACTCGATCGCAACGGTGAACCGCACCCCGACGAAACCCTCATCGCGGGACGCGCCCTGATCGGACGGCTGCTCCTTGCCCTGCAGGGCACCGGCAACGCGGACCTGCGTACCGGCACCGCCGTGCGGTCGCTGATCGTCGAGAACGACCGGGTCGTGGGCGTGGAAGCGCTCACCGAGTCCGGGGAAACCGTCCGGATCCGCGCGACCCGCGGCGTGCTGCTCGCCGCCGGCGGCATCGAAGGCAACCAGGACATGCGCAGCGAGCACGGCACTCCCGGTGCCGCGGCGTGGAGCATGGGCCCGCGCGGTGCCAACACCGGCGATCTGCACGTCGCGGCCGCCGACGCAGGTGCCGCGATCGCGTTGACGGACGAGGCGTGGTGGTGCCCCGGCGTCGAGATGCCGGACGGATCGGGCGCATTCATGGTGTGCGTGCGCGGCGGCGTCCTCGTCGACGCGGACGGCCGGCGCTACCTCAACGAGATGCAGCCGTACGACCGGTTCGGGCGGGAGATGCTGGCACACGGCGTGTCGCGGTCGGTGCCGTCGTACCTGATCTTCGACTCGCGTGAAGGTGGGCCGGTACTGCCGGCCATGTCGATTCCCGAGGCGAGCGCGGACGATCATCTCGCCGCCGGAACGTGGGTGCGCGCCGACAGCATCGAAGAACTCGCCGCACAACTCGGCATGGACGCGGACGCCCTGCGATCGACCGTCGAGCGCTTCAACGACTCGGCGGCCACCGGAGTCGACGAGGACTTCGCGCGTGGCGAGGACCCGTACGACGTGTTCTTCTGCCCGCCGAGCGAGAACCCCAACCGCGCCCTCACCGCCCTGACCGAAGCACCGTTCTACGCGGCCCGGATCGTTCTCAGCGATCTCGGGACGAAGGGCGGGGTGCGCACCGATACCGATGCGCGGGTGCTCCGTGAGGACGGTTCGGCGATCGCCGGGTTGTATGCGGCAGGCAACACCGCTGCATCACTCAGCGGCCGGTTCTATCCCGCGCCCGGAACTCCGCTGGGAACGGCGATGGTGTTTGCCTACCGCGCGGCCCAGCACATGGCGCAGGCGGACTCGGTACTCCCCGGCGCTGCCGTGACCGAGAGCTAGACGAGGTTGTCTTCGACGGGCAGCCCGAAGGCGTCCTTCCCGTAGAGGGCGAAGGCGCGTTCGGGCTCGTTCGCGACGTGCATGCTCCCGGCATGCGCGTCGCGCCACGCCCGTTCGATGACGTTGCCGAGAAACAAGGACGTTCCACCGGCTGTCTTGAACAGCAGATCGATTGCTTCGACGGCCCGTTCGGTGGCTCGTACCTGATCGCGCCTGGTTCGTAGCCGCAGGGAGAAGGGGATGTCGTCTCCGGCCTCTGCGAGTCGCCAGAGTTCCCGGATGTTCCGTTCGAGTTGCAGTACCGCGGCATCGATTTCCGAGGACGCGCGCCCCACCGCGACCTGCGCGAACGGGTCGTCGGCGAACCGTCCGCCACCGAGGCTCAGCCGCACCCGTTCCCGCATCGCCGCGAGGTACTCGTCGTAGCAACCCTCGACCACGCCGACGATCGGCACGGCGACGGTGGTCGCGAAGAGCGACGCGAACGGAAGCCGGTACAGGGGGCCGGCATTGACTTTCTGACCGGGACCGCGAAGGTTCGCGGTGTCGAAGTTGCGCACGACCCGGTACGAAGGAACGAACACGTCGTCGACGGTGATCTCGTTACTGCTCGTTCCCCGCATGCCGACGACGTTCCACACGTCGCGAATCGAGTAGTCGTCACGTGGAACGAGTGCGGTGACGAAATCCAGCGGTCTGCCGTCCGCGCCGACGACCATCCCGCCCAACAGTGCCCACGACGCGTACTCGCATCCGGACGAGAACATCCACGTCCCCGAAAATCGGTAACCGTCGCCGACCTGACGGAGCCTGCCGACCGGCGCGTACGCGGACGACACGAGCGTCGACTCGTCGCGGCCCCAGACGTCGTGCTGTGCGCGGTCGGGGAACAGCGCGAGATGCCAGGGATGCACACCGACGACCGATGCGATCCATCCCGTCGACCCACATGCCGCCGACAGCGCCCGCACAACCTCGTAGAACCGCATGGGGTCGGTTTCGATCCCGCCGTAGCGTCGCGGTTGCAGCATCCGGAAGACGCCGGCGGCAACCAGTTCCGCGATCGTCTCGTCGGGAATCCTGCGCGACTCGTCGATGTGCGCGGCCCGGGCCGCCAATCCGGGTGCGAGTTCCCGTACCGCGTCGAGCACATGGCAAGGCGTCATGGAGTGCGCTCCCGTCCTGCTACCCCGTCAGTGCGACGGCGGAGTGAATGCCGCCAGGGGTTCGGACGCCGACCAGTCGTGTCCCCAATAGCTGTCTGCGGTGATTTCCTCTGCCGTGTAGAAGGTCTCGTCCACGAGCATTCCTTCGGTACCGAATTCGATGTCCCAGCCGCCCGGTGCCCGGACATAGAACGAGACCATCTTGTCGTTGGTGTGCCGGCCGAGCGTCGACGAAATCGAGAAACCCAGCTTGCCGATCCGGTCGAGTGCCTGACCCACCGCGTCGAGGGTGTCCACCTCGAGCATGAGATGGACCAGACCCGGTGCGCCGAGCGGCGGCGCGGGGCACAACGCCAGGCTGTGGTGGCGGCGGTTGACGCCGAGGAAACGCACGCGTCGGACGGGAGGCGGCGCGGACAGACCACCGAGGCGGGTCGCACCCCGGGGAAGGAAACCCAGTACCTCGGTATAGAACTCGTACGATTCGGCGAACATCGCGGAGGGGAGCACCACGTGCCCGAGGCCCTCCGGCCCGGTGTGGAACGTGCCGCCGAACGGAGTCACGAGCGGGCTGTGGTCGAGCACGGGACCGAAGAACACCTCGGTACGGGTGCCGCCCGGATCGTCGAACGCGATGACCTGTTCGGCGTCGCGGTACGTGGACTCCTCCTCGCTCAGCACCTCGACCGAGATGCCGGCCTTCTCGACCGCTTCCCGGACACGCCGGAGCGCGAATTCGTCGCGCACCTCCCAGCCCACCGCCAGGGCACGGTCGGTGTCGCCCGGAAGGACGATCAGGCGTGAGCGCCGCTCGTCGATCCGCAGGTAGAGCCCGTCGCTCTCCGGTCCGGTGCCGACGGCCATCCCCAGCCCGTCGACGACGAGTTCACGCCAGCGAGCCACGTCGCGGGTCTGAATCCTGACATAGCCGAGTCCACGGATATCCGTCATGTCCGTCCTTTCCTGCCTGGGGGGTGGAACTAGATCATCGAGCGCATCATGCCCTGCGGTTCCTCACCGAGCTGGGTGAGCGTCGCCGCATGGAAGATCGATCCGGGCACGTGGATGGCGTGGCTCAGACCGGCGTGGGCATCGCGCCAGAAACGCTGGAGCGGGTTGCTCAACTGCAGGGCACCGCCGCCCGCGCGGCCGAAGATCTCGTCGACCGCGGCCACCGCACGCCACGCGGCAGCGGTCTGCGTCCGCCTGCCGACGGCACGCATCTCGAAGGTGACCTCCTTGCCGCGCTCGGTGAGATCCCAGAACCGGTCGACGGTCTCGAGGACGGCGGCACGCGAGGCGGCGATCTCCGCGGCCGCGTTGCCGAGCGCGGACAGCACGTACGGATCCTGCTTGATCGCGGTTCCGGAGACGGTGACCCGTTCACGCTGCGTCTCGATGTAGCAGTTGAGGGCGCCCTCGGCGATACCGATGAGCGACGAGGTGATGCCCAGCGGGAAGATGCACGAGAAGGGGAACTTGTAGAGCGTCTCCTCGCGTCCGGCGTCCTGCCACGCCACGCCGCCCATCACGCGTTCCGCCGCCAGTGTGCGGTACGCCGGGAGAAAGGCGTTCTCGACGATGAGGTCCTTGGAACCGGTGCCACGCAGGCCGACGACGTTCCAGCTCTCGTGGTCGATGCGGTAGTCGGATCTCGGCACCAGCACGTGCAGGCTCTTCGGCGGAGACACCCGCTTGCCGTCCTTGTCGCCGACTGCCGCACCGATCATCACCCAGTCGCAGTGATCGGTGCCCGACGAGAACGACCAGCGGCCGTTGAGGATGTATCCGCCGTCGACGGGAGTCGCCACGCCCATCGGCGCGTAGGGCGAGGCGATCCAGGTGTCGGGGTTCTCGCCCCACACTTCCTGCTGCGCCTTCGGGTCGAAGAACGCCATCTCCCAGGGGTGTACACCCACGATGCCGCTGACCCAGCCCGTCGCGCCGTCCATCGCGCCGATGGCCATCGCCGTCTCCGCGAACTCTCGCGGGTGAGCCTCCAGGCCGCCGAATTCCTTGGGCTGCAACATCCGGATGACGCCTGCGTCGCGGAGCCGTCCGGCACTGCGGTCGGTCAGACGCATGAGCGTGTCACCCTCGGCGCCGTCCGCCCGGATTTCGTCTGCAAACTCTGCGAGGGAGTCGAGGACCTGTCCCATGATGTCTCCAGCTTTCTGATGGCGACGCCCGGTCACCGTGCGAATGTGCTGCCGGCGGCGTCGGAGTTCCGGTGGTGGCTACGGTCTCAAGAGATCGCAGCCGTGCTCCGGAAATGTTCCACTGAGCGGGATCGACCGGGGCCGAGGGTGTTCAGACCGTCAGGACGCCGTGGCGTCGTCCCGCTTCAGGAACGCCAGGACCGTCGCGAGCCACGCGTCGCGGGCCTCGATCATGGTCCAGTGCCCGCAGTTGGGGAACACGTGCAGTTCTCCGCGGCGCAGGTCCCGCATCGGGAGCATCGCCATGTCGACCGGGCTGACCCGGTCGTCACGGCCCCAGGTGAGCAGGGTCGGTGCGGTGATCCGGCCGAGTTGCGCCCAGTAGGGGGTGGCGTCGGAGGCGAGGGCTGCCCGCCCGGCCGCGGCGAATGCCGCGGTGCTGTACATGCGACGCGCGATTTCCAGGGTCTTGGGCTCGGTGGCCAGTGCCCACCGCTCCTCGATGAGCTCTTCGGTGATGATCGCCGGGTCGTACACCATGGAATGCAGCCAGCGGACGAGCTTTTCGCGTGTCGGATCGTCCGTGAACTCCATCAGAAGCTTGATGCCCTCGCCCGGTGCCGGCGCGAAGACCGAACGTCCTGCGCCGCCGATGGTGACAAGCTTGCTCACCCGGTCGGGCTGTGCGATCGCGAACTGGGTACCGACGATGCCGCCCATCGAGTTGCCGATGATCGCTGTCCGGTCGAGGCCCAGTCCGTCGAGGAAGTCGGCGACCGCTACCGACGCCATCGCCATCGGGTGACCCTCGCAGGGGTCACTGACCCCGAATCCGGGAAACTCCAGGACGAGGCACCGAAAGTGCTCGGAAAGGTCGGCGAGCACGCCGCGATAGTTGCGCCATCCGGTGACTCCGGGGCCGGACCCGTGCAGAAGGACGAGCGGTTCTCCGGCACCTGCCTCGTGGTAGCGGAGGGTGCCCCGGTCGGTCTCGAGCGTCCTGGCAGTCTCGTCGTAACTCAATTCGGTCGTCATATCCGAGACGTTCCCAGTGACGGCCCTCACGCGGCGCGCGACCTCCCGGTCACCGGGACGTGCCGGGCGGTCGTCGGTCGTGGCGGGTTATATCCACTCCCCCGATTGGGTGGCGAGCAGCCGCTCCATGGCGTGCGAGGACCACGACTCTGCGGGGACCCGCGCCGTGCGGGTGCCCCGCCGGGGAACGCTCAGTTCGGGATACAGCGCGCGCGAAACGTCGCGGGCCGCCGCCGCGACGAGCGGCGCGGTCCGTTCGAGAAGACCCGCGCGGGTGGGACCGCACAGGGAGATCGAGGCGATGGGCCCCTCGGGTCCCCGAATGGCGGCACCGACACATGCCATCCCGACCGCGGACTCACCGGTTTCGAATGCCAGACCGCGCCGGCTACGGATGCGGTTGAGTTCGAGATGCAGAGTCGACAGATCGTGGATGGTGCGGTCGGTACGGCGGGCGAGCCGCTCGTCGTAGAGGTCGTCGACCTGCTCGGGCTCGAGGCCTGCGAGCAAGGCTTTTCCGCACGCGCTGGCGTAGGCGGGAACCCGGCCGCCGACACGGGACGGCAGTGCCGCGGCGAGCTGGCCGCCGATCTTGTCGAGATAGACGCAGTCACCGCCGTCGAGCACCGCGAGGTGCGCGACCATGCCCGTGGTCATGTGGAGTTCGTAGAGCAGCGGAGCGGCGGCTTCCCGGATCCGGATGTGGCCGTTGTCGCCTTCGGTCATGGCCTTCGCCCGCCGGCCCAGGCAGTAACCGAACGACGCGTGGTCGATCCAGTCGAGCCGAACCATCTGGTCGAGGATGCGATGAACGGTCGAGCGCGGCAGTCGCGTGCGGCACGCGACCTCTTCGAGAGTGAGACGAGACGAGCGATCGTCGAAGGCATCGAGGATCAGGGTCATGCGTTCCACCATCGACGCGGGAAGCTCGCGCTTCGCGGACTCGGCCGGTTTCGCGTAGTCGGACTCTGACATCGGCACCCTTTCGTTCACCTGCACAGAACCCACAGAACGACAAACTGAAATTCATTCTTGTGGTCTGCACCAAAGGGTACTACGGAAGGTGACGAAGTACACACACCGCCCGCACATCCCACTGACCAGGAAGAACCTGTCCACCGATCTGCGGCGCCGGTACAACCGGAGAGCAAGGTGCCCGATCGACCTGCAGTCGTCACGGCAATCGCGTGACCACCGACGAAAGTGCCGAAACAGCCATGACCGAAGTCCCCTCCGCTCTCTTCCGCCCGCTCGCCGTCCGCTCCCTTCGGCTGCGCAACCGCATCGTAATGTCGCCGATGACGCGGTCGCACTCGCCGGGTGGAGTACCGGGACCGGACGTGGCCGAGTACTACCGGCGCCGTGCCGCCGGGGGCACGGCACTCATCGTCACCGAGGGAGTGGCGATCGACCACCCCACCGCCGTCGACAACCCCCGCGTGCCTCACATGTACGGCGAGGCCGCACTCGACGGGTGGCGCCGCGTCGTCGACGCGGTCCACGCCGAAGGCGGCCGGATCATTCCGCAGCTCTGGCACGTCGGGCCGCTGTGGGGAGCCATGACGGCAGATGTCGATCCCGCCCTGACCCCGATGCGGCCGTCGGGAGTGTGGGGAGAACCCGGCGTCACCTCGTACGGAGCCGACTATGTCGCCCGCGCGTCGAAGCCCACGCGCGCCATGACCGACGAGGACATCACGCAGGTCGTCGACGCATACTCCCGTGCCGCAGCGGCTGCGAAGGAAGTCGGATTCGACGGCGTCGCGCTGCACGGCGGTCACGGTTACCTGCTCGACTCGTTCCTCTGGGAAGGAACCAACCTGCGCGAGGACCGCTGGGGCGGTGACCTCCGAGACCGGACCCGATTCCCCGCGGCAGTCGTTGCAGCCATTCGCGCGACCATCGGTGAGGACCTGCCGATCTTCTATCGATTCTCGCAGCACAAGCAACAGGACTACGAAGCCAAGATCGCGCACACGCCGGACGAGCTGAAGGCCGTCCTCTCGCCGCTGGCCGACGCCGGCGTGGACGTGTTCGACGCAAGCATCCGCCGCTTCGATCTGCCCGCGTTCGAGGGCAGCGACCTCACCCTCGCCGGATGGGCCAAGAAGGTCACGGGCGCCGTGTCCATGGCGGTCGGAAGCGTCGGCATCGGCGCAACCCTGCGCGAGAGCCGCACCCAGGGCAGCGCTCCCGTCCGAGACAACCTTCCGGAACTCGAAAGCCGGATGGGCAGGGACGAATTCGATCTGATCGCCATCGGGCGACTTCATCTCGCCGATCCCACGCTCGCGACGACGTTGCGCAACGGCGCAGCGCTGCCGGAATTCGACCGCACCGTCCACGAGGCGGCACTGCTCTGATCTCGGTGCACCGGAGACGTCGGCAGTCTCGATGAGCGGGAACACAACTCGGAGAGTTTGTTACCTCATCTAGAAAGTGATGCGCACCACTCCCGACTGGAGTGAGGAAACCCCGCGGGCCACGACGGGCCGCCGAGAGTCTGGATGCGCAGTGACGTCATACGCTAACGAGCTATCCCACCGGGAGCCCGAACATACTTCCGGCCGAGGACGATTCGACCGCAGGCAACCCGTCTGGGTAATCGTGGCGGTATTGATCGCCGTCGAGATCATCAGCGCTTTCGAAACTTCCATGATGTTCGCAGCGATCCCCACGCTCATCACGGATTTCGACAGCGACGCCTCGACGGTCGGCTGGGCCGTCACCTCGTTCCTCCTCGTCGCGGCCGCATCTGCCGCGGTCTGTGGCCGCCTCGGCGACATGTACGGACGCGAACGGGTATTGATCGTTCTTCTCGTGGTCGCAGCGGTGGGTTCCATCATCAGCGCCGCGGGCGACAGTCTCACCAGCATCATCGTCGGCCGCACCATCCAGGGTGTTGCCGGCGCGATCCTTCCGTTGTGCATCGGCCTCGCACGTGAGCACCTTCCGTCGGGCAAGGTTCCCGTCGCCGTCGCGCTGATCTCGGGATCCGCCGTTGCGGCGGGTTCGGCGTCACTGCTGGTCGCGGGGCTGCTCATCGACTACGCCAGCTGGCACATGATCTTCGTCGTCGCTGCCGCGTACTCGGTGTTCGCGATTCTGCTCGTGTGGTTCGTCCTGCCGTGGCGGCCGCCGACCGGCACGAAGGAGAAAATCGACTACGTCGGAGCGGTGACATTCGCGGCATCCGTCGCTGCGATCCTCCTCGGCGTCAACAAGTCGCAGGCCTGGGGCTGGGCCGACGGCCGGACCCTCGGCCTGATCGTCGGTGGCGCCGTCGTACTCGTTCTGCTCGTGCGGTGGGAGTTGCGCGTGCCGTCACCGATCATCAATGTGCGCCTCTTCGCCGGACGCAAGTTCTCGCTGACGATGCTCGCGACGGTCGCGATCGCCGCAGGACCGATGGGCGTCGCCACCATGATCATCCCGATCATCATGCAGACACCCACGTCGGACGGCTTCGGCCTGGGCCTGAGCGCAACGCACGCGGGCTGGTTGTCCTTCATCGGGTCGATGTTCGGTTTCGCGTGCACACCCCTCAGCGGCCGTATCTCGGCGGCCGTCGGGTCCCGCGTATCGATGTTGATCGGCAGCATTCTCTTCGTCGCCAGCACCGTGACCATGATGACCGCTCACAATTCGGTCGTGGCGATGACCGCGATGGTCGTGGTGGTGTCGGTCGCCACCGCATTCGCCTACACCGCCCTGCCGAACCTCATCGTCGAGGCCGTGCCCGAACGCAACACGAGCGAGGCGACCGGCACGAATGCGGTGCTGCGTACCGCAGGGCAGGGTGTCGGCACGTCCGTCGCCACCATGTTGCTCGCGTTCGCGGCCACTCCGATCGGTGGCCTGAACATGATCGGCGTCATGTTCCTGGTACTGGCGTTCATCGCGATCGCGCTCACCGTGATGATTCCCCGTGGCGTCCCGGACGCAGTCGCCTCCTGACCCATCCGACGTCTTCTCGTTTCCTCCCGGCATGAGGAGGCACCCTGCGCGCCCGGTTCCGCCCGGGCGCGCAGTGCGTTCATCCAGAGGCCGGCCGACTGTGTCTACTCGGGCGTTCCATGTATGTCGGGCCGTAGGCAACAAATCCGAACCAGGAGTAGAGCGGCTGCGCATCCGCCGTATGCAGCATCCACCGGAAGTCTGCTGCGTCGATATCCGACAGCAGGCACTCGAGCACGGCGCTCCCGACGCCGTCGCCCCGATGCTCCGGGAAGACGAATCCGTCTGCGATGTACCCGTAGGCGACACCGTCGGACGACACCCGGACCGCGCCGAGCAGTTGCCCGGAGTCCGGCTCCCTCGCGGCGTAGATCTTCCAGGCGCTACACAGAAAGCCCCGTCCAGCCCTGCGATCAGGGCGGGACGGGGCAGTCATCCCTGGTGAGGGAGTCGACAGTTCTGTCAGCGGTTCATCAGGGCACGCATCGCTTTCGCTGCTCCTTCGACCAGCTCGCGACGAGGGAATCCGCTGCGCTTCACCGCTGCGTCGTAGTTTCCGCCCGCGATCCACACCGGACCGTCCTCGAGATGTTCGAGGCCTTCGCGTGCAACATCTTCCGACTCCGAGACACGCATGCCGGGGACATCGAAGTTCAGTCCGGCGCGCACCATCGCGGGGGTGCGCGTGACACCGAGGACGAGTTCGACGACGTGGACACCGTGGGGTGCGAGTTCGAGCCACAGGCTCTCCGCGAACACCCGGCTGAACGCCTTCGACGCCGAGTAGATGCTCTGGTGTTCCGAGCCCATGTATCCCGCGAGGGAGCCGAGCAGCATGATGCCGCCGCGGCCCCGCTCCTTCATCGGCGCACCGAACAGTTGCGCGAGTTCGACCTGACGGTGCACGTTGAGGTCGATCACGCCGCGGAATCCCTCGAGGTCGCCGGTGACGAACTCGTGTCCGTAGCTGTTGGCACCCGCATTGAAGATGAACAACCCCACCTCGAGATCCGCTGTCGCGGCGCGGATCTCGTCGACTGCGTCGGCGGCGAGCAGATCGAGCGCGAGAGTGCGTACCTGTACGCCGTTCTCGCGGGCGCGGTCCGCGGTCTCCTCGAGCGGTCCGGGCTTCCGTGCGATGAGCACGAGATCGAATCCGGCACGGCTCAATTCGTCAGCGAAGGCGGCGCCGACACCCTCCGATCCTCCGGCGATCACGGCCCACGGGCCGTACTGTGCACGATCGAGGTTGAGGGGTTCGGTCATCGCGGATCCTCCGGAGTGGTCGGGTCGAAGCTTCATTGGACAACAGGTGCTGGCACGGGCGCGTCGTCGTAGACGTCGAGGACGCCCGACGCCGCCGCGCGTGTGATGGTTTCCGCGAGCCGGGTGCACGCCATGCGCGGGGCACCCGGGCGGCCGTCGCGGCCGGCGTCGTCCTGCACCTGAGGACAGCGCCGGCGCGCGTCGGCGTTCCACTGGATGGAGGTGTGCTCCCAGCTGTTCTTCTGAACCAGCACTTGCGCCGAGCACTCGGCACACCGCAGCGGTTCCATCCGGTTCTCCATCGTTACTACTCCTACCCCGCGCTGGTGGGTTGTTCCTCGAGTGCCTTGCGGGCGATGTTGGCTTCGACTTCCTTCATCCACGCAGCAACCGGGCGCGTCGTGTCCATCTCGAACTCGAAGCGGTCGGTCATCTCCGGCTTCACCTCGTCCACGTCGACGTAGAACTGCTCGTACCAGCGGCGAAGCTGGTACACCGGGCCGTCCTCTTCGCACAGCAGCGGGTTGTCGATGCGGGTCTTGTTGCGCCAGATCTCGATGTCCTGCTCGAAGCCCTTGGCGATGAAGTTGCCGAACTGCTGCGCGACCTTCAGTGCCTCGTCGCCTTCGAAGCGATCGGACTTCTTGACGATCATTCCGTACATCAGCACGAACTTGTTCTCGGAGACCGGGTAGTGGCAGTTGATGAGGGTCGACTCGATGTCGTAGCCCTCGTACTCGTAGACCAGGTCGTCGATCATGAACGACGGCCCGAAGTAGCTCGCGTCCGAGCGACTGCCGAGCATCCGCGGCTGGCCCGCGGCGTGCGGACGGGCGTCCTCGCGCGCCTTGCCGCGCATGAACTGGCTGGCCACGTGACCTTCGAAGACGTTCTTGAAGTACGTCGGGAAGGAGTAGTGCACGTAGAAGAAGTGCGCCATGTCGACGATGTTGTCGATGAGTTCGCGGCAGTTGGTGTCGACCTCGGTCCGGTACCAGACCCAGTCGGTCCACTCGTCGCTCAGCGCGCCCTCGATCCGGGGGATCGTGACGTCCGCCGGCGGCGGGTTGCCCTGCGGGTCGTTCCACACGAACAGCAGACCGTCCTGCTGGAGCGTGTGCCACGCGCGCGTCTTCGCGATGGGCGGAACCCGGCGGGCGTACGGAATGTTGGTGCAGCGGCCGTTGCCGCCCCAGCGCCAGTCGTGGAACGGACACGCAACCTGGTCACCCTTGACGGTGCCCTGGCTCAGATCGCCACCCATGTGACGGCAGTAGCCGTCGAGGATCTTGAGCTCGCCTGCGGTGTCCGCCCAGACGACGAGCTTGGTGCCGAAAGCCTCCACGGAATGCGGCTTGCCGTCCTTGAAGGACTCGGCGAGGCCGAGGCAGTGCCAGCCGCGCGCGAAACGGGTAGGAGCAGAGCCCGCGACGATCTCGCGGACCTCGGTGGTGTCGGAAGTGCCCAGGCTCACGGTCGTCCGTCCTTTCGGGGGATTGGGAAGTACGGGGTACACCGGCGGAAATCGGCACGTGTTGTGCCGGTCGGGGTCTCGCCGCTTCGATGATCCTGACGCTAGGTGATCACCGTCACGCCCAATCCCGGCGTCTCACTGGGCGGGACTCACGAACTCCGGGTGTCGGACGCCGACCAGAACGCGCGCATCGACGCGATCCGGCCGTCGTCGGCGAAGGTCATGACATCGATCGGTTCGAAGACGTACTCGGTCCCGTCCACCTCCGAGGTCACCCGGAAGTGGAAGGCCGCTTCGTTGCCTGCGATCCGCAGGGTGAGCAGTTCCGTCGAGTTGCGCGAGTGCTCGAGTCCCGCATACAGCGGGAGGATCGCGTCGCGTCCCGTGCGCACGTCGCTGCCGACGGGGTCCTCGACGGTCGCAGTGTCGGTGTAGAGGTCGGCTATGCCGGCTGCGGACGACGCCTCGATCCGCCGCAGGTACTCGCGACGGTGGCGCGAATGCGGTCGGGGCCCGGGATTTCGTTGTTCACGGCGGCCTCAGACGCTCTGCGCGGGCGCCGGCACGGGGAGCAGCGCAGCCCTGCCGTTCGCGGCGAATTCGGCCTCGAGACGCGCGCGTGCGTCGTCGTCGAAGGGCACGTACTCCGCCGTACGCGCGACACGTACGTACACCGTGTCGTCGGTGTTCCAGGCGGCCGCACGCAAAGGCGCCTTGTCCACCTTGTTGCTGCCGGTCAGCGGGATGTGGTCGGTCACCCGGACGAAGCGTGGCCACCACTTGTCACCCATATCCGGCTGCTCGGCGAGGAACGCGCCGAATGCTGCCGGGTCGAACACCGATCCGGGGTCCAGTTCGACAGCGCACATCACCTGGTCCCCGGTGGCGGGGTCCGGAACAGCGAAGACGGGCGCGGAGAGGATTCCGGGGCACCGATGCAGAACCCGCTCGACCGGAGCGGCCGAGAAGTTCTCGCTGTCGACCCGCAGCCAGTCCGACGACCGGCCCGCGAAGTAGAAGAACCCGTCGGCGTCGCGATAACCGAGGTCACCGGACCAGAAATCGTTCCCCTTGATCCGGTCCGCCATCGCGCCGGGATTCTTGTAGTAACCCTCGAAGGTGTGGGCTGTGTTGCGGGCGACGATCTCCCCGACCGCTTCACCGTTGATCAGGCGGCCGGTGTCGTCGAACTCGGCCGGCGGGCATTCCTCGCCGGTGACCTCGTCGAGGATCCGCACGTCGACGCCGCCCACCGCGACTCCGAGCGAACCGGTCGGGGTATCGGGAGTGCGGTTGATGCGGAAGACCCCTTCACTCGAGCCGTACCCCTCGATGACGGTGCAGCCGAAGCGCTCCGAGAACCGGGCGACGTCCACTTCGGAGGCTTCGGTCCCGAATGCCACTTCGAGTGTTCCGTCCCGGTCGCGCGGATCTTCGGGACGGCTGAGGACATAGGCGAGCGCGCGCCCGACGTAGTTCACGAAGGTCGCACCGTAGCGATGGATGTCGTCGGCGAAGCGGCTCGCGGAGAACTTCCGGATCATGCTCACGGTCGCACCCACGCTCATCGCGGTACCGAGGTTGAGCATCAGGGCGTTGCCGTGGAACAGGGGCATGCACAGGTACGTGACCGAGTCGCGGCGCATGTGCGTGCGTTCCGAGAGCGGCCCGAACAGCCGGGCGAGCCGGCCCTGGCTGACGACGACCGCCTTGGGAGCGCCGGTCGAACCCGAACTGAACAACAGCAGCGCGATGTCGTCCGGCGACGGCCGGGTCTCGGGAAGCTGGGCACCACGGAACGGTTCGAGGAACGCGCGGTATCGCGGGCTGTCGACGTCGAGGATCTTCTCGGCGGGCAGGCCGTGGTCGGTGCCGGCGACGAGATGCGCCAGGCGCGACTCGGTGATGATCAGGTCGACGTCGGCGTGCCGGACGTCCCGGGCGATTTCCGGGCCGCTTCGGCTGGCGTTGATCCCCACCACCACGGCACCGGCGAGTGCTCCCGCGCCGATCCAGAACACGAAGTCCGGAACGTTCTCGAGAAGCACTCCGATGTGGCGTTGCCGTCCCTCGGGCAGTGGCACGGTCGACACGAGCGCCGAGGCACGATCGGCGCTTTCCTGGACAACTTCGTCCCAGGTCCAGCGCTGGTCCTCGAAGCGCAGTCCCACCTTGGCGTCGCCGCGGCGAGCTCGCACTACTTCGGCGAACGTGTCCAACTCATACCTCCAGATAGTCACGAGCGATGGGGCCATCACGGGCAGTCCGATCACAACAGACGCTCACGCGGCGCCGCGCCGGATTCCCGGCCAGCGGGAGCGCACGCGAGGGCTTCTAGCTCTGGGCGAAGACCGCGCGGCCTCCCGACAGCACTGCTCCTGCCTCGGTGGTGACGTCGAACCGCACCTCGGACGACGCGCCCCAGGCGCGGATCTCGGCGGTGTCGCCGGGGAAGACCGGGGCCGCGAACCGACCGGACAACGCGACGAGATCTGCGGGGTGTGCTCCGAGCTCTTGCGCGAGCGGCAGAGTCGTCGCGGCCAGCGTGCACAGTCCGTGGAGAATCGGCCGCGGCTGTCCGATCCCGGCTGCGGCGTCCGGATCTATGTGGATGTGGTGACGATCGCCGGTGAGCCGGTACAGCGCGGCCTGTTCCGCGTGGGTGGTGAGGAGTGCGGTCGAGTCGGGTTCGCCCTCCGGTTGCCCGGGCGCGGACGGACCGCGGTCCCCTCCGAATCCGCCCGCTCCCGGCGCGAACAGTGACCATGTGGCGACGAAGTGCTCGCTCTCCACCACCACCTCGAAGACTGCGGCGCGGCCTTTGTCCCACACTTCCCCGACCCGCGCCGTCATCGTGATGCTGCCGGATCTCGGGAGCGGGCCGAGAACGTCCAGCTGCTGGGAGCCGTGGAGTGCGGTCTTCGTATCGAATGCACCGAGCGATCCCAGCGCATCCGGCGCCCACTGCGCCAAGGTCAGAGCGAAGGTCGGCAGCACCCGGAGACGGTCCTCGAACACGAGGTCGAGATCTGTGGCGCGAGCCCCCACCGCGAGCGCATACAGAATCGCGTCGCGCTCGTCATAGGTGACCGTCCGGGTGCCGAGTTCGGCACCGCGCCAGGTTGCCGGGGTCGGCGTGTCGGTCGTGGTTGCATCGTGTGCGGGCATCGTTTCGTGTCCTTTCCGAGCGTGCTGATCGCACGCTAGGCACCCCGTGTAGCGGGGGTCACCGAGCATCCCACTGACCGGTACATTCGAACAGGGCGTACATCGGCGTGAGAGATTCTTGCGATCCGATCCACGAGGAGGGGCATTCGTGCAGCGTGCAGGATCACCGGCGACTCACCGGTCGTCGGCGACAACCGGTCCGAGCCGGGCCGCCACGCGATCCGGACTCGGCGGTGCACGATGAGCATTCCGTCGGATCCCTTCCCCTTCCTGGATCAACTCATCTCCCGGCTCACCGGGCCGGGCGGCGAGTTCGAGATCGTGATGGACGAGGTCCTCGGTACCTCGATGCCGGTCATGCGTAAACGGAACCGCGCGGTGGCGGATCTGCTGTCGCAGTCGCTCGTCTGGGGTGATCGCGAGTATCTCGTCACGGCCGACCGCCGCATCACCTTCGACGAGAACGCGAGGGAGTCCTATGCCCTCGCCGCCGCGCTGCGCGAGCGGTACGGCGTGCGTGCGGGCGACCGGGTAGCCATCCTGTCGGCCAACAGACCCGAGTGGGTCACCGTGTTCTGGGCGACCCAGGCTCTCGGCGCCATCACGGTCGGGCTCAACGCATGGTGGGTGCAACCGGAACTGGAGTTCGGTATCCGCCATTCCCGCCCACGCATCGTCTTCGTCGATGCTCCGCGTGTCGAGGCGGTCACGAAGATCGCCCCGAGCGACACGGTGGTGCTGTCGGTCGAGACGGATCTGCCCGCACTGATCGCCGAGTTCGACGGCCGGCAGCCTCCGCCCCCGCGAATCGACGAGGACGACCCGGCCGTCCTGCTGTACACCTCCGGTACGAGCGGGGACCCCAAGGGGGCGTTGCACTCTCAGCGCAACCTCTTGGCCGTCGTCGATTATCAGCGCTACACCGAAGCGATCCACACGATCTGGACAGGCGAAACGTACGACCGCTCGGCCCCGTCCGACGCCCGCTACCTGCTCACGTCGTCGATGTTCCACATCACGAGCCTGCACAACACGATCGTGCCGCGGCTGGCGATGGGAAGCACCGTGATCATGAACCAGGGATGGTTCGACGTCCACCGTGTCCTGGAATTCATCGAACGCGAACAGGTGACGCACTGGCTGGCCGTGCCGTCGATGGCGGCACGCATGCTCGAAGACGAGGACCTCGACCGGTACGACCTGACGTCGCTGACACGGTTCACCCTGTCCTCGGAACCGTCCACACCGGAGTTCAAACAACGCCTGCGCGAGCAACTCCCGTTCGGACGGCACGCGATGGTCGACAGCTACTCCATCACCGAATGCAGCACATCGATCGCGGTGGCCAGCGCACAGGAACTCGAGAAGCATCCGGGTACCGTCGGCGTCCCGATCATCACCGTCAGCCTCGAGATCCGCGATCAATACGGCGAATGGCTGCCCGACGGCCACGTCGGCGAGGTGTGCGTCCGCAGTCCTTTCGTCATGATCGGGTACTGGGACGACGAGAAGGCCACCGCCGAGGCGATCACGCCGGACCGCTGGCTTCGGACCGGCGATTTCGGGGTCGTCGAGAAGGGCCGGCTCCGGCTGGTCGGCCGGCGTGCGGATCTGATCCATCAGAACGGCGAGAACATCTATCCCTCCGAGGTCGAACGAGTGCTTGCCCAGCATCCTGCCGTGCGCGAGTGCGTGGTGACGGGAGCACCGCACGCCGACTGGGGGCAGGAAGTCGTCGCGGTGGTCGTGCTCGTCGCGGGAACGACGGTGACCGAGGAGGATCTGACCAAGTTCGCCGCCGAGCACCTCGCCTATTTCAAGGTACCCACGCGGTGGCGCCTGACCCATGATCTGTTGCCCCGCAACTCCACCGGAAAGATCGTCCGTAAGGGCTGGCGCGGTACGCACGGTCCGGAGATGTGAACGTCCGGGCGGCTCCTGCTGCGGCGTGCGCAGTAGGAGCCACCCGGACGTCGGCGTCAGGGGATCAGCTCAGGCGTTCGAGCACCATCGCCATACCCTGACCACCACCGACACACATCGTCTCCACACCGAACTGCTTGTCCTGCTCACGCAGATTGTTCAGCAGCGTGTTCGTGATCCGCGCACCCGTCATACCGAACGGATGCCCCAGCGCGATCGCACCACCGGAGATATTGAGCTTGTCCTCGTCGATCCCGAGTTCACGAGCCGACCCGAGCACCTGCACCGCGAACGCCTCGTTGATCTCGAACAGATCGATATCCGAGATTCCCATCCCCGCATTGGCCAGCGCCCGGCGAGTCGCATCGATCGGGCCCAGACCCATGATCTCCGGCGACAAGCCCGACACCCCGGTCGAGACGATCCGCGCCAGCGGCGTCAACCCGAGAGCCTTCGCCTTCGTGTCGGACATGATCACCAGCGCCGCAGCACCGTCGTTCAGCGGGCACGCATTGCCCGCGGTGACCGTGCCGTCCGGACGGAACACCGGCTTGAGCTGGCTGACCTTCTCGTACGTGGTGCCGGCGCGCGGGCCGTCGTCGGTGGAGACGACGGTGCCGTCGGCCAGCGTGACGGGCGTGATCTCCTTTGCGAAGAACCCCGACTTGATGGCTTCCTCGGCCCGGTTGTGTGAGCGGACGCCCCACCGGTCCTGGTCTTCGCGGGAGATGCCCGTGTAGGACGCGACGTTCTCGGCGGTCTGGCCCATCCCCAGGTACACGTCCGGGAGCAGACCGTCCTTGCGCGGGTCCGTCCAGGCGACGCCACCCTCGGCCAGCGTGGCACTGCGCGCCTGCGCGTCGTCGAACAGCGGGTTCTTGGTGTCGGGCAGGCCGTCGGCATTGCCGGTTACGAAGCTCGACACCGACTCGACACCGGCGGAGATGAACACGTCGCCCTCGCCGGCCTTGATCGCGTGAAGCGCCATGCGGGTGGTCTGCAGCGACGACGAGCAGTACCGGTTGACGGTCACGCCGGGAAGGAAGTCGTAGCCGAGCTGCACGGCGACCACGCGGGCGATGTTGAAGCCGGACTGGCCGGCGGGCTGTCCGCAGCCGACCATCAGGTCGTCGATCTCCGCCGGATCCAGGTCCGGAATCTTCGCGAGTGCCGCGGCGACCATCTGTGTCGCCAGATCGTCGGGGCGGATCGACGCGAGCGCACCCTTGCGCGCGCGCCCGATGGGCGATCTCACGGCCGACACGATTACTGCTTCGGTCATCTTCTCTCCTCGTATTCGTTATGTAACAGGTTGGGGCCGAACGCAGTACGCCCTCAGATTTCGAGGAAATCGCGTTTCGGCGAGGGAGCTGTGGCGCGGGCGAGCATTCCGGGCTCCTGTGCCCCACAGGGTTCGTGTGCTAACTTACCAAGCAATCGCTTGGTTTGGTACAGACGTTAGGAACATGCCATGGGCATCACCTCGACCTCCGACAGCGCCGGTATCACCACGGTCACCGTCGACTTCCCCCCTGTGAACGCCCTCCCCTCGCAGGCGTGGTTCGACCTGGCCGACGCGGTCCTCACCGCCGGTAAGGACCCGAAGACGCACGTCGTGATCCTCCGAGCCGAGGGCCGAGGCTTCAACGCGGGCGTCGACATCAAGGAAATGCAGGCCACCGAGGGTTACGAGGCCCTCATCGCCGCCAACCACGGTTGTGCCGCGGCCTTCGCAGCGGTCTACGACTGCGAGGTTCCCGTGATCGTCGCCGTGAACGGCTTCTGCGTCGGCGGCGGCGTCGGCCTCGTCGGAAACGCCGATGTCATCCTCGCGTCCGACGACGCGGTCTTCGGCCTCCCCGAGGTGGACCGGGGTGCACTCGGAGCGGCAACGCACCTCGCGCGTCTCGTGCCGCAGCACCTCATGCGCACGCTCTACTACACGGCACAGAACGTGACTGCCCAGCAACTCGAGCACTTCGGTTCCGTCTACAAGGTCGTCCCGCGTGACGAACTGGACGGGGCCGCACGCGAGGTCGCCGAGATGATCGCGGCCAAGGACACCCGCGTCATCCGCCGGGCGAAGGAAGCGATCAACCGCATCGACCCCGTCGATGTCAAGACCAGCTACCGCATCGAGCAGGGCTTCACGTTCGAGCTCAACCTCGCCGGGGTCGCCGACGAGCATCGCGACGAATTCGTCGCCACCGGAAAAGCCCGGACCAACAGCTGAAGTCCCCTCTCTCACAGGAGTTCGAAACCCATGCGTGACAAGAGAATGTCGCTCGACGATGTGGTCGGCGAGCTGCGCAGCGGAATGACCATCGGCATCGGTGGCTGGGGTTCGCGCCGCAAGCCGATGGCACTGGTCCGCGCGATCCTGCGATCGGACATCACCGACCTGACGGTCGTGACCTACGGCGGCCCGGACCTCGGCCTGCTGTGCTCGGCCGGGAAGGTCAAGAAGGCGTACTACGGTTTCGTCTCCCTCGACTCGGCACCGTTCTACGACCCGTGGTTCGCCAAGGCCCGCACAGGCGGCGAGATCATCGCGCGCGAAATGGACGAGGGAATGGTCAAATGCGGCCTCGAGGCCGCCGCCGCGCGCCTTCCCTTCCTTCCGATCCGCGCCGGACTCGGTTCGGACGTCGTCGAATTCTGGGAAGGCGAACTGAAGACCGTCACCTCCCCCTACCCGGGGCCGGACGGCACCGAGACCTTGATCGCAATGCCCGCACTGAACCTCGATGCGTCGCTGGTGCACCTCAATATCGGTGATGCACACGGCAACGCCGCGTACACGGGTGTCGATCCCTACTTCGACGACCTCTACTGCATGGCCGCCGAGAAGCGCTACGTCTCGGTCGAGCGGATCGTCGACACCGAAGAACTCGTCAAATCCGTTCCGCTGCAGTCCATCGTTCTCAACCGGATGATGGTCGACGGTGTTGTCGAAGCACCCGGCGGTGCGCACTTCACCCTCGCGGGTGACAGTTACGGGCGCGACGAGAAGTTCCAGCGTCATTACGCCGAGTCGGCCAAGGACCCCGAGTCCTGGCAGAAGTTCGTCGATCGCTTCCTGTCGGGCAGCGAAGACGACTACCAGGCCGCCGTCCAGAAGTTCGCAGCCGAATCCAAGAGTGGGGAGCAGGCATGACCACCACCGAGACCGTCACGCGCGCCGAGTACTGCGCGGTCGCGTGCGCCGAGATCTTCTCCGGCGCAGGCGAAATCATGGCCAGCCCGATGGCCACTCTCCCCCAGATCGGCGCCCGGCTCGCCAAGCTCACCACCGAGCCCGACCTGCTGATCACCGACGGGGAAGCACTCATCCTCGCCGAGGTTCCGCCGCTCGGCGCCAAGGCCCCGATCGAGGGATGGATGCCGTTCCGCAAGGTGTTCGACGTGGTCGCGTCCGGTCGGCGCCACGTGGTCATGGGTGCCAACCAGATCGATCGCCACGGTAACCAGAACCTCTCGGCCTTCGGTCCGCTCCAGCACCCCACCCGCCAGATGTTCGGCGTGCGCGGCGCCCCGGGCAACACCATCAACCACGCCACGAGTTACTGGGTCGGCCGGCACACCGCTCGGGTGTTCACCGACAAGGTCGACATCGTCTCGGGCGTCGGATACGACAAGATCGATCCCGAGAATCCGGCGTACCGGTTCCTGAGCATCCCCCGCGTCGTCACCAATCTCGGTGTCTTCGACTTCGGCGGCCCGGGCCACACGTTCCGGGCACTGTCGCTGCACCCCGGTGTCGAGGCCGCAACTGTCGCCGAGAACACCTCCTTCGAGGTTGCCGGGCTGAACGAGGCCGGCGTGACCCGCGAACCGACCGCCGAGGAACTGCGGCTCATCCGCGAGGTCCTCGACCCGAAGAGTCTGCGCGACCGCGAGGTCTCCCTGTGACAACCCTGCGCACGCCCCTCACGGAACTGGTGGGCATCGAACATCCCATCGTCCAGACGGGCATGGGATGGGTGTCCGGTCCCCGCTTGACCGCGGCAACGTCGAACGCGGGCGGCCTCGGCATCCTCGCCTCGGCAACGATGACGTACGCCGAACTCGAGGCCGCGGTTGCGAAAACCAAGTCCCTCACCGAGAAGCCGTTCGGCGTCAACATGCGCGCCGACGCCTCGGATGCGGCAGAGCGCATCGATCTGCTGATCCGGGAGAACGTCAAGGTCGCGTCGTTCGCGCTGGCCCCCAAGAAGGAACTGATCGCCAAGCTCAAGGACCACGGCATCGTCGTGATCCCGTCGATCGGCGCCGCCAAGCACGCGGTGAAGGTCGCGTCGTGGGGTGCGGACGCCGTGATCGTGCAGGGCGGTGAGGGCGGTGGGCACACCGGCCCGGTCGCCACGACACTGTTGCTGCCGAGCGTGCTCGACGCGGTCGACATCCCGGTGATCGCCGCGGGTGGTTTCTTCGACGGGCGCGGGCTCGCCGCTGCCCTCTCGTACGGCGCCGCCGGCGTCGCGATGGGCACCCGGTTCCTCCTCACGAGCGACAGCGCGGTACCGGACTCCGTCAAGCAGCAGTATCTTGCGCGGGGCCTCCAGGACACGACCGTCTCACTCAAGGTGGACGGCATGCCGCATCGCGTGCTCAACACCGATCTCGTGGACAGCCTCGAACGGTCCAGTTACGCGAAGGGTTTGGTCGCGGCGGCACGCAATGCGACCAAGTTCAAGTCCATGACCGGGATGAAATGGTCCACTCTCGTCCGGGACGGTCTCGCGATGAAGAAGGCGAGCGATCGCACCTGGCAGCAGATCATCATGGCCGCCAACACTCCGATGCTTCTGAAAGCCGGTCTGGTCGACGGTAATACGGAAGCCGGTGTCCTCGCCTCCGGCCAGGTCGTCGGCATGGTCGACGACCTGCCGAGTTGCCAGGAACTCATCGATCGGATCGTCGCCGAGGCGGTCGAGCGAATCGACGCTCTCGGCGCCCTGCGCGAGTCGGGACGACCCGCAGCCTGATCACGCCCTCGTAGCACAGCAGCACCCGGCCACCACGTGGCCGGGTGCTGCGGCGTTTCCCGGCAAGGGGGAGCGCCGGCACGGTACCGTGCCCCGAAAAGCTGTCACGGCAGGTCGGGGGTCCCGCGTGCGAAAAGCAATGTCCCGGGTGTCGGTCGCGGTGGCGATCACGACGATCGCGCTGGCCTCGGCCGTTCCGGCAGTGGCCAACCCGTCCGGTGGTTCCGATGCGGTGGCGTGGCAAGCAAGCGTGGACGTTCCCGACGCCTATCCCGGGACCGCAGTCGATTGGGACGTCCCCATCACGCTCAGCGACGGTACTGTGCTGCGGGCGAATGTGTTCCGGCCGGCGAATGCCGACGGCTCGCCCATTGCCGAGCCGACGCCGGTGGTACTCAACCTCACGCCCTACACAAAATTGCTGTCCACGCTCGCCTCAGTGGCCATGGAGGATCCGTCCGTCGGACCGGTCGTCGAGGATCTCGGCACCACCTTGAATCTGGGTGCCCCGCTCGACGGGATCACCGAACTCGCGGCCCCCGCATCGCAACTCGGTAAGGCGTTCGGACTCAACCGCGACCTGGTGCAGAACGGGTACACCCAGGTCGTCGTCGACGTTCGCGGCACCGGATTCTCCCACGGTCAGTGGCAGATCCTGGGTCCTCGCGAACAACAGGACACCGTCGAGGTGATCGACTGGGCGGCTTCGCAACCGTGGTCCAACGGCCGCGTGGGGACGACGGGCGTGTCGTACTCGGCGATCAATCAAATCCAGGCTGCGGGGCTTCGGCCCCGTGCTCTCGACGCCGTGTTCGCGGTCGAACCCGGCAACGATCTTCTCCGCGACATCGTCGGAACGGGTGGCGCACTGGGCATCGGTTTCATGCCCGCCTGGCTCGGCCTCGTCAACGGGCTCAAGTGGTTGCCCGATGTGCAAGCGCTGATCGAGGGCCGGTTCGACGCGCAGTGGTTACGAGATCGGCTCGCCGATCCCGCCACGAAGATCCCGGAACTGCTGGAAGTCATCACAGCTCCGACTGTCGACGACGTGTCTCCCGGCGCTCTGGAGGTCGCACAGGACGGACCCTTCTACCAGGATCGGCAGGCGGACCTCGAGTCGATCACGGTGCCTACTTTCGTATTCGGGAACTGGCACGACATCTTCGCGAACAGCGAACCCGACATCTACAACCGGATTCCCGTCGAACCCGGCCGTAAGCAACTCGTCATGGGCGACGGGTACCACGCCGTGACGGGTACGAGTTTCGGCACGCCGGGGCATCCGCCGAACATCGCTGCACTGCAGCGCGCGTGGTTCGACCGGTGGCTCCGGGATATGGACAACGGAATCGAAGAGTACGGGCCCGTGACACTGTTGCAGCAGGGCGGCGGCTGGACCACCACCGAACGCTTTCCCCGCGCCGGAGTCCGCCACCAGAAGCTGTTCCTGGCGGCCGCGCCGAGCGGGAGTGCGGGGCATGCGGCGCACGACGGGAGACTCGTGTCCACGCCCCCGGTCGACGCGCGGCGCCTCACCGTGACGCCGGGATTGCGCGGGTTCTGTTCGCGGGAAGGTGCGCAGGGCACGGCCGGCATCACGGTGTTGCTCGGCTCGGTATGCAGCAAGGACTCCCGGTTCCACGAGGCCGAGGCGCTGACGTTCACCACCGATGTGCTCACCGAGCCGATCGTGCTGTCGGGACCGATCAACGTGCACCTCAACACCGCCCTCGACGCCACGGACGGATTCTGGTCGGTGTCGGTCAACGACGTTGCCCCGGACGGGCGCTCCACGGTCCTTTCCAGTGGGTCGCTGGTCGCCTCCCTGCGCGCGATCGACGATTCCCTGAGTGAGTTCACGGCCGACGGCGACTACGCCGAGGCACACCCGAGCCTCACTCTGGCGACGAGACAGCCCGTCGTTCCGGGCGAGCCGACATCGCTCGACATCACCACCATCCCCACGGATGCGGTGCTCGCACCGGGGCACCGACTGCGCATCGATGTGTATGCCGCGAACGTTCCGCGGTCCCTTCCACTGGGACCGATGACAAGGGAGAGCGGACTGCGGCCGCAGCACCTCGAGCTCGACCCGACCGCACCGAGTTTCGTTACTCTGCCGACAGTGGGCTGACGCAACTGGGAGAATGAGTCGTCAGCACCGCCCGGGTGGTCGCGCAACCACGACGCGGTGTGAAGTGTGCAGCCACCACCGTGAAGGGTGCCTCGATGCCGAAACTGACGCCGTTCTATGAGAACGTCCAATCCCATTACGACCTGTCCGACGACTTCTTCGACCTGTTCCTGGACCCGACGCGCACCTACAGTTGTGCGTTCTTCGAGACCGACGACATGTCGCTCGAGGATGCCCAGAAGGCGAAGATCGACCTCTCCCTCGGTAAGTGCGACCTCCGGCCGGGCATGACGCTGCTCGACATCGGGTGCGGATGGGGGTCGACGATGCGGCGGGCGATCGAGCGGTACGACGTCAATGTCATCGGCCTGACCCTGAGCCGCAACCAGTACGAGCACGTCTCCGAGATGATTTCCGGGCTCGCGCTGGGGCGCCGCTCCGCGGAAGTCCGATTACAGGGCTGGGAGGATTTCGACGAGCCGGTGGACCGCATCGTGAGCATCGGTGCTTTCGAGCATTTCCGCCGGCGGCGCTACGACGCGTTCTTCGAGCGCACCTCGCGCATGCTGCCCCCGGACGGCCGGATGATGCTGCACACCATCGTCGGCCACTCGCGGCAGTTGCTCGAGGACATGGATGTGGAGGTGAACCGGGACGACGCGCTGTTCCTGCGGTTCATCCTCAGAGAGATTTTTCCCGGTGGGCAGCTTCCGGAACGGGACATGATCATCACCGGCGCCCAGCGCCACGGCTACTGGGTGCAGAACATCGAATCGCTGCAACCGCACTATGCGCACACACTGGATCTGTGGGCGCGCGCACTGGAAGCGCGCCATGACGAGGCAGTCGAACTGGCCTCCGAAGAGGTCTATCAGCGGTACATGCGATACCTCACCGGCTGCGCGGAGAATTTCCGGCGGGGCCTGATCGATCTCCAACAGTTCACCCTCGTCAAGCACAACCGGAGCCGAGCGGGCAGCCACCGTTCAGGATGACGACGATCACAGAAATCTGCATTGGTCGCTGTAGACATTCCGGTTTGTCGGTTGTAGATTATGTGTTGTAAGTGAGAGCGAGTCCGAAAGAGGGCGAGAACGAACTGCCCGCTCAGGAGTCGAAAAGGCTTGGAGTAGGGCGCGTCGAGGCAGTGAGTTGAGTAGGTAAACCTCGAAGCGTCCGACTCCATCGGGGCCGGAGTTGGTGCGGCCCCAGGACATAAGGAATTACCCGGCTTGGAGGTGGTGCGCGGTCAGTTATCGAGATCAGGTTCCGTCCACCGAGGCGGGACACAGGTAGAAAGGCCGACCGACCAGTTGGCCCGTGCAAGTAGATATCTACGAACGTAAACCCCTGGACCCCGGCGCCGTAGGCGCCGGGGTCCCCGTCCATGTATACGAAGGGCGACACGCACACCTCGTGAAACAGAACAACGACGCCGAAGACATGTTCGACGACGAGAACTTCCCTGCGTACAGCATGGGACGCGCCGCCGAGCTGCTCGGCGTCACCCAAGCCTTCCTCCGGAGTCTCGACACCGCGAACCTGGTCAATCCGATGCGGTCGGAAGGCGGGCACCGGCGGTATTCGCGATATCAGCTTCGCATCGCCGCCCGCGCGAGGGAACTCGTCGACCAGGGCACCGCACTCGATGCGGCGTGCCGGATCATCATCCTGGAGGATCAGCTCACCGAAGCCCTCCGCATCAACGACGAACTGCGCCGCAGCAAACACGACGAGTAACCGGCAACGCGGTCAGCAGCACCTCGCGCCGGGGTTCGCGTCCGCGTCCGCGTGACGCTCCCGCCAGTACTGACGCTCGCTCGGGACAGGACATCCCGGGTGAAGCCTGCGGTGCAGTTCCACATAGCGCGCGTAGTCGTGGTCACCCATCAACGCTCCGACCCACCACCACACTCGGCGCAGTACCGAGGTCATGAGGTGCCCGTCTTCTCGTGAGCGTGCCGGCGCAACGGGCCGTCCCGCGTCACCGCCGCACCGGGAGGCCGGACCTTGCCCGACGCGATCAGTTCGTCCCACTGCTTCTGCAACTCCCGCTCGGCGGGGGTCGGAACGAACCCAGCGGGAGCGAAGATCTTGGACGGTACGTCCGGCGACTCCGTCGTCGGAAGCCCACCCGCACGTACGGCCTTGACGCACACGACGAGACCCGCCGCTACCACGACGAGCACGAGTCCCGCGAACACGATCGACAACGTGCCCTGGATGAACGTGTTCCGGATGACCGCGTCGATCTCGTCGAGGCTGTCCGCCGACCCGAACGCGGTCGCGCCCGAGTTCTTTGCGTCGACGAAGGCGCGGTGCTGTGCCCAGTACCCCACCGCACGGTCCGAGGAGAAGATCTTCTGCCAGGACGCGGTCATCGTCACGATCAGGTCCCACACCAGCGGAACACCGGGAATCCACGCCCACTTCGTCATTCCCTTCTTCACCACGATCGTGAGAACGACGGTCAGCGCGATCGCCGCGAGCAACTGGTTGGCGATGCCGAACAGCGGGAAGAGGGTGTTGATGCCGCCGAGCGGATCGGTCACGCCCATCAGCAGGATCGCGCCCCACGCGGCGACGACGACCAGCGAGCAGAACCATGCGCCGGGCCGCCAGGACGGATCCTTGAAGCGGCGGGCCGGACCACCGAAGTTGCCGAGCGAGTCCGAGAGCATGAAGCGGGCGACGCGGGTTCCCGCATCCACGGTGGTGAGAATGAACAGCGCTTCGAACATGATCGCGAAGTGGTACCAGAACGACTTGAGAGCGTCGCCACCGAACAGGTCGCTGAGCACCTGGGACATACCGAACGCGAGCGTCGGCGCACCACCTGTGCGGGAGATGATCGATTCCTCCCCGACCGCTGCCGCGGCCCCGGCGATCTGCTCGGGAGTGATATCCGGCGACGACAGGCCGAGTCCGTTGACGTAGGCCGCCGCGGTCTCCGGGGTGCCTCCGGTGAGCACTGCGGGGGCATTGAGCGCGAAGTACAGGTGCTGATCGATGATGCAGGCCGTGACCAGCGCCATGATCGCGACGAACGACTCGGTGAGCATTCCGCCGTATCCGATCAGCCGGATCTGCTTCTCTTTCTCGAGCATCTTCGGGGTGGTGCCCGACGAGATCAGGGCGTGGAAACCGGACAGTGCGCCGCACGCGATGGTGATGAACAAGAACGGGAACAGCGAACCTGCGAACGCGGGTCCGTTCCCGGCGACCGCGAACGACGAGACGGCCGGCATCTCGATCACGGGACGGGCGACGAGGATGCCCACGGCGAGCAGGATAATCGTGCCGACCTTCATGAACGTCGAAAGGTAATCGCGCGGCGCGAGCAGCAGCCAGACCGGTAGTACCGACGCCGCGAACCCGTAGGCGATCATCAGCCATGCGATGGTGACCGGAGAAAGGGTGAACCATTCCGTTCCCCAGTTCGTTTCGGCGACCCACCCACCGGAGATGATCGCCAGCAGCAACAGGGCCACTCCGATGAGCGAGACCTCCGCGACTTTGCCGGGTCGCAGGAACCGCAGGTACACGCCCATGAACAGGGCGATCGGGATGGTCATCGCGATGGAGAACAGCCCCCACGGGCTCTCGGCCAGGGCATTGACCACGACGAGTGCGAGTACCGCGATGAGAATGACCATGATGACGAAAACCGCGATCAGGGCGGCGGTTCCGCCGACAACGCCGAGTTCTTCGCGCGCCATCTGTCCCAGGCTGCGCCCACGGCGCCGCGTCGAGATCCACAACACGAGGAAGTCCTGGACCGCTCCGGCGAAGACCACTCCGACGACGATCCAGATCGTGCCGGGCAGATAACCCATCTGCGCGGCGAGAACCGGACCGACGAGCGGTCCCGCGCCTGCGATCGCGGCGAAATGATGACCGAACAACACCCGCCGGTCGGTCGGCATGTAGTCCTTGCCGTTCTCGAGCACCTCGGCAGGAGTGGCACGATCGTCGCGCGGTTGCACGATCTTTCGCTCGATGAACTTGGCATAGAACCTGTACGCGATCAGATAGGTACAGACCGCCGCGATGACGAACCACACGGCGTTGACGTCCTCGCCGCGCACCAGCGCGATCACGGCCCAGGCGACGGCACCGGCGACCGCCAAGAGGACGAACACGATGCGCGCGGTCAGCGACATCGGAGTTCGATCGACGACGCCGACCGGCGGCAGATCCGGGTCCGTACGGAGATATTCGACGTACTCGTGGCTGTGCGGCGACTGCTCGACGGCCATTTCGGCTCCTCACCGGGTCGGCGCGGGACCGTGCGCGACGCCACGGTGGTCCGCGTCGTCGCGCACGATGCTGGCCTGCGTCACGCTACTCGCGCAAAGCCGGTGAGAACCGGGAAAATGGTCCGAATGCAGAGGTTCGGGTGCGTACTGCTGCGGGGCTCTACGGCGTCAGCCGCGCGCCGCCATCCGCGCCCGGACCTCCGGACGCCGCAACGGCGGAACGGTGCGGGGAGGCTGTCTCCGTTCGGGCAGCGACGCCAGCAGCCTGGTGGTCGTCGCGGCAACCTCGGCGACAGCCCGGTCGAACGGCTCCCGGGTCGCGTCGGACAAGGACTGGATTCCGGTGACTTTACGGACGTACTGCCGGGCGGCCGCCTCGATCTCCTCGGCGGTCGCTGCCGGTTCGAGTCCGCGCAGCTCTGTGATGTTCCGGCACATATTCCGAAGGGTAGTCCCGAACCACCGTTCCGACAGCGCCTAGCACGTTACGGACGTGTACCGGCAGCGCATCCCCGAACCGTCGCGTCGGTAACACGCGCGCGGTGTCCGCCCCGGCCGGCAACCGGGGCGGACACCGAGGACGTCAGGAGTCGAGACGCTCGATGATCGTCACGTTGGCGGTGCCGCCGCCTTCACAGATCGTGAGCAGTCCGTAACGACCACCGGTGCGCTCGAGTTCGTTCAGGAGCGTCGACATCAACTTGGTGCCGGTCGCGCCGAGGGGATGACCGAGCGCGATCGCGCCGCCGTTGACGTTGACCTTCGCCGGATCGGCGCCGATCTCCTTGATCCAGGCCAGCACCACCGGTGCGAACGCCTCGTTGATCTCGATCAGGTCGATGTCGTCGATCGTCAGGCCGGTCTTCTCGAGGGCGTACTGCGTCGCCGGAATCGGCGCGGTCAGCATGAAGATCGGGTCGTCACCGCGTGCGCTGAGGTGGTGGATCCGCGCGCGGGGCTTCAGGTTGTACTTCTTCACGGCCTCGTCCGACGCGAGCAACACCGCGGAGGCACCGTCGGAGATCTGGCTCGCGACGGCTGCGGTGAGGCGGCCGCCTTCCACGAGCGGCTGCAGCGACGCCATCTTCTCGAGGCTGGTCTCACGCGGCCCCTCGTCGACGGTCGCGTCACCGAGCGGCACGGTCTCGTTGTCGAAGCGGCCCGCCGCGATGGCGGCCTTGGCACGCTCGTGACTCTGCAGAGCCCACTGCTCGAGTTCTTCGCGGCTGATGTCCCACTTGTCGGCGATCATCTCGGCGCCCTTGAACTGCGACACCTCGTCACTGCCGTAGCGCTCGGTCCAGCCCGTGGACCCGCCGAAGGGCGTGTCGAAGCCGTACTGCTGCCCGGCCGTCATCGCCGACGAGATCGGGATCTGCGACATGTTCTGCACGCCGCCCGCAATGATGAGGTCGGCGGTATTGCTCATGATCGCCTGAGCGCCGAAGTGCAGCGCCTGCTGGCTCGACCCGCACTGGCGGTCGACGGTCACCCCGGGCACGTGCTGCGGGTACCCGGCAGCGAGCCAGGCGGTACGGGCGATGTTGCCGGCCTGACCGCCGATGGCGTCGACGCAGCCGAACACCACGTCGTCCACGTCGCCCGGATCGATTCCGGTGCGCTCGACGACGGCCTTGATGACGTGCGCGCCGAGATCGGCCGGGTGCACGCCGGACAGTCCGCCCTTCTTCTTGCCGATCGGTGTGCGCACCGCGTCGACGATGTAGGCCTCGGTCATGATTGCTCCTTATGCAGATCCGGGTTCGACAGTCCGTCGAGAACGATGGAAAGGTACTGCTGCGCAACTTGTTCTACGGTGAGGGCGCCGCCGGGGCGATACCAGCGCACCGCGACCCACACGGTGTCGCGGACGAACCGGAAGACGAGTTCGACATCGAGATGCGGCCGGAACGTACCGTCGGCCACGCCACGCTCGAGGACACCGATCCACAACTCCCGGAATTCGGTGTTCCGTTCGGCGATGTACGCGAAGCGTTCGCCCTCGAGGTGCTTGGCCTCGTCCTGGTAGATCGCCACCGCCGAATGCGACCTGTCGATCGACTCGTACGACGTGGTCACCAGAGCCTCGAGCGTCGCACGGGAGTCGAGCCCCGACGCGACGATCTTGTGATACCGGTCGAACAGGTCGTCGAGGAATCCGCGCAGGATCTCGTCGACCATCGATTCCTTCGAATCGAAATGGTGGTAGAGGCTCCCCGAGAGAATCCCGGCCGCGTCGGCGATGTCGCGCACGGTGGTCGCGCGGACGCCCCGCGAAGCGAAGAGATCGGCAGCAATGGCGAGCAGTTCGGCGCGGCGTCCCGACTTACCGTTGCTGTCGTCGCGAGATGGAGTCATGGAGACATCCTTTCAAGCTGCCGCGCGCGGTCCCGGTTGCGGGGAGCCGCGCACGGGCGCATCAGGCGCGCTGCGAGGAGACGGAGACGACCTCGCCGGTCAGGTATGTGGTGTAGTCGCTCGCGAGCATCGCGATGGTGGCTGCGACTTCCCACACCTCCGCGGCCCGGCCGAAGGCTTCACCCGCGGCAAGCCGGTCGAGCAGTTCCTCGCTGGTGACCTTCGCGAGGAAGGCGTGCCGGGCGATGGACGGGGCGACCGCGTTGATCCGCACTCCGTACTCCGCGGCCTCGATCGCCGAGCATCGGGTGAGCGCCATGACGCCGGCCTTCGCCGCGGCGTAATGCGCCTGCGAGTGCTGGGCACGCCAGCCGAGCACCGACGCGTTGTTGACGAGCACGCCGCCGTGATCGACCGAGCGGAAGTAGCGCAGCGCCGCGCGGGTCGCGCGGAAGGTGCTGGTGAGGGTGATGTCGAGGACGCGGTCCCACTGGTCGTCGGTCATGTCCACGATCGGGGTTTCCCCGCCGAGACCCGCGTTGTTGATGAGCACGTCGATGCGGCCGAGTTGTTCGGCGGCACCGGAGATCAGGGCATCGACCTGTTCGGTGGACGAGACGTCGCACACGATCGACGCGACCTGCTGCTCGGGAAACTCCGCCGCGAGCTTGTCGGCGGCTTCACCGAGACGGCGCTCGTGGAAGTCGGAGACCAGCACGTCGGCGCCCTCGAGCAGAGCGCGCCGCGCCGAGGAGAATCCGATCCCGGTTCCCGCGGCGGCGGTGACGACGACCTTCTTCCCCGTCAGCAGACCGTGGCCCGGTGTTTCGACGGGCGCGGTGGCCAGGGGTGAAATGGCGCTGGGCGAAGTGGTCACGGACGTGCCTCCCGGGGAAGGCCGAGCACGCGCTCGGCGATGATGTTGCGCTGGATCTCGTTGGATCCGCCGTAGATGGTGTCGGCGCGGGTGAACAGGAACAGTCGCTGCCACTCCGCGAGTTCGAGGTGTTCGGGGTCCGTGAGGACGGACGGCGTGCCGGCGTGGTCGTGGTCGGGACCCACCAGCGAGGCCGCGCCCTCCACATCCATCGCCAGTGCGCCCAGGTCGCGGTGCCAGTTGGCCCAGAACAGCTTCGCGACGGATGCCTGTCCCGGATCTGCGTCGTCCAGGGTACGCACCGCGTGCGCCCGCATCACCCGCAGTCCGATGCGGGCACGGGCGATCTTCTCGCGGACGGCAGGATCGTCGAGCGCGCCGTTCGCCGCGGCGACATCGGTGATGGTCCGGAGTTCGCGCGCGAACCCGATCTGCTGGCCGAGGGTCGAGACACCACGCTCGAAGGTCAGCAGGCCCATGGCGACCTTCCAGCCGTCTCCGGGCGTGCCCACCACGAGGTCTGCGTCGGTCACGGCGTCGTCGAAGAACACTTCGTTGAATTCGGACGTGCCGGTGAGTTGCTGAATGGGACGCACCGTCACGCCGGGCTGGTCGAGCGGTACGAGCAGGAAGCTCAGGCCGTGGTGCCGGGACGATCCCGGTTCGGTGCGGGCGACGACGAAAGCCCACTGCGCGACGTGCGCGAGGGAAGTCCATACCTTCTGGCCGTTGATGACCCACTTGTCGCCGTCGAGACGGGCGGTGGTGGAGACGTTCGCCAGATCGGAGCCGGCGCCGGGTTCGGAATAACCCTGCGCCCACAACTCGGTGACGTTGCGGATTCCGGGAAGGAAGCGCTGCTTCTGTTCCTCGGTTCCGAATGCGATGAGGGTGGGACCGAGCAGTTCCTCGCCGAGGTGGTTGACGCGGGCGGGGGCGTCGGCTTTCGCGTATTCCTCGTGGAAGATGACGCGCTGTTCCATCGTCGCGCCCCGCCCGCCGTATTCGGTGGGCCAGCCGATGCAGGTCCAGCCCGACGCCGCGAGGTGGCGATCCCACGCGAGTCGTTGTTCGAAGAATTCGTGTTCGCTACCGGGTCCGCCTTTGCCTCTGAGCCCGGCGAACTCGCCGGTCAGATTCTCTTCGAGCCACTGTCGTACGGTGGCCGCGAACTCCGCATTGTCCAGGCTCTCGCTCTCGTGCACGTCTGTACGATAACCTACCAAGCAATTGCTAGGTAGGGAGCTACGTGAACACAACACCCGGAACCACGCCGGCCGCCCTCATCCGTGCCGTCGGCGACCACGCGAACGGACTCGCCGTCGTCGACGGCGATACCCGTCTGACCTTCTCTGAATTGCACGACCGTGTACGGGACTTCGCTGCCGCACTCGTGGCCCGCGGATTCCGGCCCGGTGACCGCGCCGCTATCTGGTCCCCCAACACTTTCCACTGGGAGATCGCCGCTTTGGGCGTGCACTGGGCGGGCGGAGTCGTCGTCCCCGTCAACACCCGCTACACAGGCAGCGAAGCCGCCGACATCGTCGAGCGAGTGCACGCCGCAGCCCTCGTCGTGGCCGGGGAATTCCTCGGCAGCGACCGTTTCACCCAGTTGCGCAACGCTGCACCCGAACTCGTCCTTCCGACCGTCGTGCGGGTCCCGCTGGGCGGGAACGACGCTCCCCGCGACGACGTATTCGAGTGGGACGACTTCCTGGCAACCGCGACCGAGGATCTGCGCACCGAGGCCGACGCTCGCGCGAACGCCGTGCAACCCGACGATGTGGCCGACATCCTTTTCACTTCCGGCACCACCGGCCGCAGCAAAGGCGTACTGAGCGCGCATCGCCAGACCATCGGTGTCGCCGACGCCTGGGGTGACTGCGCCGAACTGTCTCCCGACGACAACTATCTGATCATCAACCCGTTCTTCCACAGCTTCGGCTACAAGGCCGGCTTCATGGCGGCACTGCTCGAGGGTGCGACGGTGATCCCCATGGCGGTGTTCGACACCGAGAAGGTCATGGAGATCGTGTCACGGGAGAACATCAGCGTGCTTCCCGGAGCACCCACGATCTACCAGTCGATTCTCGATCACCCCCGGCGCGACGAGTACGACATGTCGACGCTCCGCATCGCCATCACGGGAGCCGCGCCGGTGCCCGTCTCCCTGGTCGAGCGGATGCAGCGGGAACTGAGCTTCGACGCGGTACTCACCGCGTACGGGCAGACCGAAGCCGTGGTCGCCACGATGTGCCGGGTCGACGACGATCCGGTGACCGTGTCCACCTCCTCGGGCCGCGCCACCGCCGGCTTCGAGGTACGCATCGGCGAGAAGGACGAGATCCTGCTCCGCGGACCCAACGTGATGCTCGGATACCTCGACGATCCCGAGGCGACCGCCGCCACCATCGACCCGGACGGCTGGCTGCACACGGGCGATGTCGGCGTGCTCGACGAGCGCGGTTACCTCGACATCACCGACCGGCTCAAGGACATGTACATCAGCGGCGGGTTCAACGTGTACCCGGCCGAAGTCGAAGCCGCGTTGCTCCGTGTTCCCGGGGTACACGAGGTGGCGGTCATCGGGGTGCCCGACCCGCGCATGGGCGAGGTCGGGCGGGCGTTCGTCGTCCCACTGGACGGGCAGCAGCCCACAGAGGACGACATCATCGCGTATGCCAAAGAGAAACTCGCCAACTTCAAGGTTCCGCGGTCGGTCCGGTTCGTGGACGCACTGCCCCGAAACCCGTCCGGCAAGGTACTGAAAAACGTTCTGCGTGAGGAGAAGTCATGACCGTCCCGTTCGAACCCGACGTCGTCACCTACGAGGTGCGCGACGGCGTCGCGATCGTCACTCTCAACCGTCCCGACTACCGCAACGCGCAGAACTCGGTCATGACCTACGCCTTGGACGCCGCATTCGAGCGGGCTGTCGAAGACGACGAGGTGAAGGTGATCGTGCTGGCCGGCAACGGTAAGCACTTCTCCGCCGGCCACGATCTCGGCACCCCGGGCCGCGACCACCACGTGCACTACGACAACAAGGCCGTCATGTGGTGGGACCACGTGGACAAGGCCGGCGGCGACCAGCGTTACGCCCGCGAGATGGAGGTGTATCTCGGGATGTGCCGCCGTTGGCGTGAGATCCCGAAGCCGACCATCGCGTCGGTGCAGGGAGCGTGCATCGCCGGCGGCCTCATGCTCGCGTGGGTGTGCGATCTGATCGTTGCCTCGGAGGACGCGTTCTTCTCCGATCCCGTGGTGCGCATGGGTATCCCGGGCGTCGAGTACTTCGCGCATCCGTGGATTCTGGGAACGCGGTTCGCGAAGGAGATCCTCTACACCGGTGATCGCTTCAGCGCGCAGCGCGCCTACGAGGTGGGCATGGTCAGCCGGGTCGTTCCGCGTGAAGAACTCGAATCCGAAACCCTCTCTCTCGCCTCGCGTATCGCCGAGATGCCGCGCTTCGGCCTGGCGCTGACCAAGCGTGCCGTGAACCAGTGCGAAGACCAGATGGGGATGCGCAACGGCATGGATTCCGTCTTCGGCCTGCACCACTTCGCGCACGCGCACAACGCCGAAGTGGGCGCCGACTCGCTCGGTGGCATGAACGCCAAGTCGATGGCCGCGAGCGCGCGGCCCACCCAGGAAGGGAAGTAGTGGACCTCGAACTCGACGACGACACCCTCGCGTTCCGCGACGAGGTGCGCGCGTTCCTGAAAGAGAACGTGCCGCAGACTCCGCTGAAGTCCATGGACACCGCGGAAGGTTTCGAAGAACACCGCCGGTGGGAGCAGCAACTCGCCGATGCGCGGATGTCGGTGGTGTCCTGGCCGGCCGAACTCGGTGGCCGCGATGCGAATTTGCAGCAGTGGGTCGTGTTCGAAGAGGAGTACTACCGCGCGGGTGCGCCCGGGCGCGTGAGCCAGAACGGCATCTTCCTGCTCGCCCCCACGCTCTTCGAACACGCGCACCCCGACCAGCTCGCACGGATCATGCCGCGCATGGCACGCGCCGACGACATCTGGGCCCAGGCCTGGTCCGAACCCGAGTCGGGCAGCGACCTCGCGTCGTTGCGCTCCACCGCGACCCGGGTCGACGGCGGCTGGCTGCTCAACGGCCAGAAGACCTGGAGCTCGCGTGCCTCGTACGCGGACATGGGTTTCGGTCTCTTCCGGTCCGACCCGGATGCGCAGCGACACAGGGGCATCACGTACTACATGTTCGATCTGCGGGCCGAGGGCGTCACCGTCAGGCCCATTCCCCAGCTCGACGGTGAGCCGGGGTTCGCGGAGATCTTCCTCGAGAACGTCTTCGTGCCCGACGATCCGGCGAACCCCGGCGAGTCCGGAGTGATCGGCGCGGTCAACGAGGGCTGGCGGGTTGCGATGAGCACCGCGTCCAACGAGCGCGGGCTGTCGCTGCGCTCCCCCGGCCGGTTCCTCGCGGCCACCGACCGCCTGCTGCGCAGCTACCGCGACTCCGACCTGCACGGCGATACGGCGACACGCAACCGCGTGGCCGACGCGTGGATCGGCGCACGTGCCTACGAGCTGTCCACGTGGGCAACGGTCACCCGTCTGCAGAGTGGTGGCCAGCTGGGCGCGGAATCGTCGATCAACAAGGTGTTCTGGTCCGAGTGGGACATCGCGACCCACGAGACCGCTCTCGGCCTGCAGGGACCGGACGCCGAACTCGTCGACGGCTGGACCGACGGTTACCTGTTCTCGCTGTCGGGCCCGATCTACGCCGGCACCAACGAAATCCAGAAGAACGTCATCGCCGAGCGGCTGCTCGGCCTTCCGAGGGGTGACCGATGAGATTCGCACTCGACGAGTCGCACGAAGACTTCGCGTCCAGCATCGACGCCCTGCTCACCAAGTCGGATATGCCCGCGGTGATCCGGGCCTGGAACACCGGCGACACCACCGCCGGTCTCGCAGTGTGGCAGCGGCTCGCCGACACCGGCGTCAACGGGTTGCTCGTCCCCGAGGAGCACGACGGTCTCGGCGCCGACGCGGTCGACCTCGTCGTTGCCCTCGAGCAACTGGGCCGCCACGCCGTTCCCGGACCGGTCGTCGAGACCGTCGCGGTGGCGCCGGCGTTGCTCTCCGCCGTGGCACCCGAGAAACTCGCCGCGCTCGCCGGCGGGTCGCTCGCCACCGTCGCTTTCGCACCGCATGTCCCCTATGCGGTGGACACCGACGTCGCGGCCCTGGTGCTGCACGTCGCCGACGGAACCGTGTCGGTGGGCACTGCCGGACCTGCGCGCGAGTCGGTCGATCGGTCACGCCGCCTGTCCGAAGTCTCGCCGTCCGAGACGCTCGGCACGACCGATACGGCCGCGGCGTTCGACATCGGCGTACTCGCGTCGGCCGCTCAGTTGCAGGGTCTCGGCCGGACGTTGCTCGAGACGACCGTCGAATACGCGCAGCAGCGCAAGCAGTTCGGACGGGCGATCGGCTCCTTCCAGGCGATCAAGCACCACCTCGCCGAGGTGGCCGTGGGTCTGGAGATGGCCCGGCCTCTCCTGCACGGCGCCGCACTCGCGATGCGCGACGGGCTTCCGACCGCGTCGCGCGACGTCTCGGCCGCCAAGGTGGCCTGCGGGGACGCCGCGTACCGGGCCGCTCGCACCGCACTGCAAGTGCACGGCGCGATCGGCTACACCCAGGAATACGACCTGTCGTTGTGGATCACCAAGGTCCGTGCCCTCGTCACCGCCTGGGGCACGCCGGACGCACACCGGGCGCGGATCGTCGACGCGCTGGAGAAGGCCGAGGTGGCGTCGTGACGTTCGAATCCGAAGACCGCGCTGCACTGCGCGAGTCGGTGCGGATGCTGCTCGCCAAGCACTCCGACTCCGCCGCGGTGCGCAAAGCGATCGCCTCGCCCGACGGGTACGACGCCGACCTGTGGACACGGCTCGTCGAGCAGGTGGGCGTGGCCGCGCTTGCGATCCCGGAAGAATACGACGGTGTCGGCGCGTCTCTCGCCGAAACCCACGTGGTCCTCGAAGAACTCGGCCGCACGCTCGCACCCACGCCGTTCCTCGGCTCCGCGGTTCTCGCCGCGCAGGCGCTGCTGCTGTCCGGTGACGCCGACGCCGCAGGGCGGCTGTTGCCCGGAATCGCCGCCGGCGAGATCGTGGCCGTGTGCTGGGCGTCGAAGTCCGGCTGGGACACCCCCGGTGTCGTCGCCGACGGCGACGTCCTGACCGGCACCGCTCACTACGTGCTCGGCGGAGACGTCGCATCGGCACTGCTCGTGCTGGCCACCGACGGCGACACGACCGCGTTGTTCGAGGTGGACCCCGCCGCGGAGGGGGTCAAGCGCCGCCGGGTACCCACGATGGATCCCACCCGCACTCTGGCAGAGGTCTCGTTCTCCGGGGTCACAGGCACCCGTGTGCCGTGTCCTTCCGACCTCGTCGAGCGATTGCGGTCGGTCGCGGTGATCGCGGTGTCGGCCGAGCAGGTCGGGGCGGCGCAGGCAGCGCTCGATCTCACCGTCGAGTACACCAAGAACCGCAAGCAGTTCGGCCGGGTGATCGGGTCGTTCCAGGCACTCAAGCACCGCATGGCCGACATGTACGCGCTGGTCGAGACCGCGCGGTCGATGTCGTACGCCGCTGCACTGTCGCAGGATCCGCAGGACGCGTACGCCGCCAAGGTCTACTGTTCGGAGGCTTTCGAGCAGGTGGCGTCGGAAACGATCCAGTTGCACGGCGGTATCGCCATCACGTGGGAGCACGACGCGCAGTTGTACTTCAAGCGTGCCCACGGCACCGCCCAGTTGTTCGGCCCGCCGCGCGCGTATCTGCAGGCGATCGCGGGCTGACCGGGAATTCGTCTTTCGTCCGTGCCGATTCCCCGTGCCGGGACCGCGCCACCTCGTAGCCCTGCACCAGGGCTCGGGGTGGCGCACCCGGCATGCACGGATGATTGAGCCGGAGCCGCAGTGGTTAGCCTTGAGGGATGACGACTCCCGACATCACGCTGAATTCCGGAACCACGATCCCGCAGCTCGGCCTGGGAGTGTGGCAGGCCGACAACGAGGAAACCGAGAGCGCAGTCCGATTCGCGCTCGACGAGGCCGGATACCGGCACATCGACACGGCAGCCGCGTACGGCAACGAAGAAGGCGTCGGTCGGGGTCTCGCCTCGTCGTCCGTCCCGCGTGAGGACATCTTCCTCACGACGAAGCTCTGGAATTCCGACCAAGGCTACGACCGGGCGCTGGCAGCGTTCGACGAGAGCCTCACCCGTCTGGGCACCGACTACGTGGATCTGTACCTCATCCACTGGCCCCTGCAGGACAACGACCGGCTGCTGCGCACCTGGGAGGCGCTCGAGAAGATCGCCGAATCCGGTAAGGCGAAAGCAATCGGTGTGTGCAACTTCGAGCCGCATCATCTCCAGTTGCTCGTCGACCGCGGCGGCATGCTTCCCGCGGTCGATCAGGTGGAACTCCACCCGCATCTCCCCCAGCACGAAATCCGCACCTTCGCATCCGAGCACGACATCGCCGTCGAATCGTGGAGCCCTCTCGGCGGCACCAGCAACGCCGGCTGGGGCCCGCTCTCGAAGCCGAACACCCTTCTCACCGACCCGATCATCACGCGGATCGCGGACCGGCACAGCGTGTCGCCGGCACAGGTGCTCATCCGCTGGCACCTGCAGAACGGACTCATCGTCATCCCGAAGTCGGTCCACAACGATCGCATCGCCCAGAACATCGACGTGTTCGATTTCGAACTCGACGACCTCGATCTGAGCGAGATCGCGACGCTCGACGACGGTGTCCGGGTCGGGATGCATCCGGACGAGATGAACATGGGTGCCCCTGCCTGATCCCTTCCCTTCCGGGAGTAGAACGTGTTCTCATTGCTGCACGCGTTCCACGTCGGAGAGGCAGCGATGAGCGACACGACCACCCATTCGATCCTGGGAACTCCGGTCGAGATGCCGGTACAGGTCCGGACCGCGACCGCATTCATGGGCGTGTTCTCGGTTCCTGCGGCACGTGCGCAAGCCCTGATCGCCCCCACGGGCCTCGATATCCTCCGGTACCGGCCGGGTCGAGGACTGTGCACGCTGGTGTTCGTCGACTACGTCGACGGTGATCTCGGGCCGTACAACGAGTTCGGAGTCTGCTTTCTCGTCCGCGATCACGAGCGAGCCGGTGGGGGCGTGGTGCAGGACGTACGGCAGTTGGTGACCGGCGGTGCCGGCGCGCTGATCCATCGTCTGCCCGTGGACGGAGAGTTCACGCTCGCGGCCGGTCGCGGCATATGGGGTTTCCCGAAGACCTTGGCCGACTTCGACGCCGATCACCGGGGCAACATCAAGCGAGGTTCGGTGAGCGCCGACGGAGCGCTCATCGCGAAGCTGACCGTCGCGCCCGGGATCGGGCTTCCCGGCAAGGGGATCGCCGCCTCTCTCGCCGCCTACTCCCACCTCGACGGGACGACGCGACGCACCACCTGGTCGATGAATCCCAGTGGGGTGCGCACCCGGCCGGGAGGGGCCACACTCGAACTCGGATCGCATCCCATCGCGGACGAACTGCGGTCGCTCGGCCTGCCTCGTCGCGCGCTCGTCACCTCGTCCATTCCGGATCTGAAGATGACGTTCGGGGACGCCACCCGGGTGACTTCGTAGACCCCCGCCCTTCCGGGACCCCGCCCTTCCGGGACCCCGCCCTTCCGGGACCCCCGCCTTTCTGGAACCGCTGCCTTCCTAGAGCACGACTCCGTCCCCGGCGCCCTGGAGTCCGCGGAGACGGCGCACGGCGTCGTCGAGGTGCTCGTCGAGCATGCGGTGCACATGGTCGGCCGGCGCGGACCGGATAGCGGTGCGCAACACGACGTGCTCGTCGACCTGCTCGCCGAGCACGGGATACGTGGTCTGCAGCGCACCCAGGCACATGCGGGTCTCGACCAGAAGGGTGCGCGCCGCCCGGATGAGCCGCGGGCTCGAAGAACTCGCCACCAGAATTTCGTGGAAGCGCTGATCGCCGTCGGACACACCGGCCGGGTCGTCGCGCTCGGCGGCAGCGCGCATCGCGTCGACCGCGGGGCCGAGATCGTGCCACGCCTGCTCCCGGCGGCCCTCGAGGATCAGGTCGAGGGCACCACCCTCGATGACCCGGCGGCTACGGTAGATGTCGACGACGTCGTCGAAAGTCAGTTCCGTGACGAAGATTCCGCGATTCCGGATGCTGTAGAGCAGCCCCTCCGAGAGCAAACGCTGCATGGCCTCGCGAAGCGGTCCACGCGACACTGCGAAATGCGTCGCGAGTTCGGCTTCCCCCAATTGGGTGCCCGGTGCAAGTGCGCCCTTGACGATGGCGGACCGAAGCTGTTCCGCGATAAGTTCCGCTGTCGACGGCCGCGCGACAGGCCGGAGATCGTCGAGATCACCGAGCGCCATGATCGATACCTTCCTCGAACAAAGTGCCCAGTTCCGGGCGTATCACTGTACATCCGGCCAGTCGCAAGCCCTGCCACAGCGTGACCTGATTTGCGGTGAGAACCGGTTTCCCGACGTGCTTTTCGAGTTCTCGGAGAATGCGCAGGGTGTGCATCGCGGTATCGGGGACGAGGATCGCGTCGGCATCCGGATGGTCACCGGCCGCAGCGAGGTCCAGCACGTCGTCCGCGGAGAGCGTGCCCACCTCGGCGGCCGTGTCGATCCCCGCGACACCGAACGACACCACGTCACTCCCTGTCGCGGTGAGAAACTCGACGAACAGCGCGCCGACGTCGCGGGGGTAGCTCGCGGCCACCGCGACGCGCGTCGAACCCAGAGCCGTCAATGCCTCGACGAACGCGAAGCTCGTACTCGATGCGGGCACGCCCCCGGCCGCGACAGACAGGTCGTCGACTTGCGTGCGCGCACCCTCCAGCCCGTAGACGAAACTGCCCGATGTGCACGCCCACATCACCGAATCCGGGTTTTCCGGTGCCAAGAGGGCTGCACCGGCCGCGAGTTTCCGCGGACCGCCCAGGTCGAGCAGCTCGGGTACCGCGTGCAGATCGGTGCCGTAGATATGCGCGACGGGCAAAGCGGCGCCTACGAGTTCCGCGGCGAACACGAAGTCGTCTTCTGCGGCATGGCCGGGATAGATGATCCCCACCTTCGCGGAACGGTCCTGCTGCATCAGAAAACTCCTCTCAGCCATTTCCCCGGTCCGGTCATCGGTAATCTCATCCGACCGAGACATGCCCAGATGGTGAGCTGGTTCGCTGTGAGCACGGGCTTGCCGAGTTCTTGCTCGAGCGGGGCGATGAGGTCATAGGTGGGCAGATTGGTGCAGCTGACGAAGATCGCTTCGGAATCGGGACTGTCCGCGGCGATGATTCGCTCGGCGATGGTGCGGTAGTTGACTTTCCAGATGCCGCCGCCGAGTCCCAGGTGGGTCGACCGGACCACCTCGGTCCCGGCTTCGGCGAGAAAGCTGTGCAGGAGTTTGGTCAGCTGCTCGTCGTACGGGGTGATCACCGAGATCCGCGTGAGCTCGAGGTCGTGCAGTGCTTCGAGTAGCGCCCCGGACGTGGTGACCGCGCAGGCGGCGCCGGCTTCGCAGATGGCGTCACACAAGGTCTTCTCGTAGCCGATACCTTTGATGAAGCTGCCGGAGGTGCACAGATAGGCGACCACTTCCGGTTCCACGTGCAGCACGTCGCGGGTAGCGGTGACGAGGTGTCTTCGCTCCGAAACCAATTCGGCCATCTCCAGACTGACCGGGACCGGTTCGTAGGGTGTCCGCGCCAGATGCAGACTCACCTCGAGCGGTGCCCAGCGCCATAGTTCGCGCTCGAGAGCGAGATCGAAAGGCGCGATGATGCCCACTCCGCGCTGTGCCAGAGGCCCCTCGAATTCGGGGATGTCCAGTTCCATGCAGTCCCCCGAACGACGTCCATTCCGGCAATCCCCCGGCAGGTAAGATTGTTGACAATCATACGATGCGCTCATACGGTGTCAACGTGAACGCGAACCCGGTCGTGGCAGTGCTTCATGCCGAAGCCCTGCCCTCCGCGGTGCGGATGGCTCCGGTCGCCGAGCATGCGACCCTTCGCTACACGAAGCGCGAAGGACTGGCAGGCGCTCTCGACGGCGCCGATGTCCTGTTCGTCTACGATTTCCAGTCCGACGCGCTCCCTGACGCGTGGTACGCGGCGAACGCACTCTCCTGGGTTCACGCGGCCTCGGCCGGTGTCGATCCGCTGATGTTTCCCGAGTTGGTCGACAGCGATGTCACGGTCACCAACTCACGCGGAATCTTCGACGTTCCGATCGCGGAATACGTTCTGGCTCAAATACTGTCGTTCACCAAAGACATCCCGGAATCCCTGCGCCTGCAACGAGACCACACCTGGAGACACCGCGACTCCGAGCGCATCGTCGGCCGCAGCGTCCTGGTTGTGGGCACCGGGCCGATCGGGCGGGCCATCGCGCGACTCCTCACCGCCGTGGGAATGAACGTCAGCGGGTCGGGCCGCCGCAGCAGGACCGGCGACCCGGACTTCGGCACCGTCACCGCAACCGAGGATCTTCCGTCGGCGCTGGCCGCAGCCGACTTCGTCGTACTCGCAGCCCCTCTCACCGACAGCACCCACGGACTGTTCGATGCCGAATTGTTCGGGCACGTGAAGCGCGGTGCACGGTTGATCAACGTCGGTCGCGGTGAACTCGTGCGCACCGACGACCTCGTCGACGCACTCCGCTCGGGCGTGCTCGCGGGCGCCGCGCTCGATGTCGTCGATCCCGAACCGCTACCGCGCGACCACCCCCTGTGGGATCTTCCCCGTGTAGTCGTCACCCCGCACAACGCGGGTGACTTCGTCGGGTGGCAGGACACGCTCGTCGACGCATTCGCCGACAATTTCCGCCGCTGGAGAGCAGGATTGCCACTCGAGAATGTCGTGGACAAGCGACTCGGTTACGTGCCGAGTTCGTGAGGGCCGGTGTGCCCGGGCAGAACCCGGCACACCACCCGGACAAGGAGAACACGATGAACCCGACCGACATGACCGCCGTCGAACTCGTCACCTCGTTCTCCTCCGGTGAGCTGTCGCCGGTCGAAGCCGCGCGGGCGGTGTTCGACGAGATCGCCGCACGCGACGGTGAGATCAACGCCTATTGCCTCGTCGACGAAGAGAAGGCCCTCGCTCAGGCGCGGCGTTCCGAGGAGCGCTGGCGCACCGGATATTCCAAGGGTCTCCTGGACGGTGTGCCGATCTCGATCAAAGATGTGTTCCTCACCGCGGGATGGCCGACGTTGCGGGGTTCCCAAGCCGTCGACGAACATCAGCCGTGGCACGTGGACAGCCCGGTGACCGCGAGGCTGCGTGAGGACGGCATGGTATTCGTCGGCAAGACCACGACGCCCGAAATTGCCTGGAAGGCCGTCACCGATTCCGCGTTGTACGGGATCACCCGCAATCCGGCAGATACGACGAAGACCGCGGGTGGATCGTCGGGCGGGAGCGCCGCGGCGGTCGCAGCCGGATTCGGCCCGTGCTCCGTCGGCACCGACGGCGGCGGGAGCATTCGGATTCCCGCCGCGTTCTGCGGAGTCGTGGGATTCAAACCCACCCACGGACGGATCCCGCTGTTTCCGGCGAGCCCGTTCGGCCCACTCGCCCACGCCGGACCGATCACCCGGACGGTCGAGGACGCGGCGCTGCTCACCGACATCCTGTCGCTTCCCGATCACCGCGATCCCACGGCGCTCGCGCCCCCGATCATGACCTTCAGGGGTGCGCTCCAGCGGGAGGTACTGGGCATGGGCGTCGCGTATTCGAAGACCCTCGGATACGTGACGGTCGATCCGGAAGTCGGTGAGATCGTCGACGCGGCGGTGCGAACACTCGACGAGGCCGGACTCCCGGTGACCGAGGCCGATCCCGGTTTCGGCGACCCCCTCGAGGCCTTCGAGATCATGTGGGCCGCGGGCGCGGCCGCAATGCTGGCGTCCTTCCCCGAAGGCACCCGGAACAAGGTCGACCCGGGCCTGGGCGCCGTCTGGGAGCGCGGCGAGCACCTGCGCGCCGTGGACTATCTCGATGCGCGGGCGGTCGCAGCGAGCCTCGGAATCGCGATGGGCCACTTCCACCAGACGCACAACATGCTCCTCACCCCCACGGTGCCGATCACCGCGTTCGACGCGGGTCACGACGTTCCGCCGGGATCCTCGGCAAGCAGTTGGCCGCAATGGACGCCGTTCAGCTACCCCTTCAACCTCACCCAGCAACCGGCGATCAGCATTCCGGTCGGCACGACGGCCGCCGGCCTGCCGGTGGGCCTGCAGATCGTCGGACCGCGCCACTCCGACGACCTGCTGCTGGCGGTCGCCCGATTCGCCGAATACGCGCTGAGCTAGTGCGACGTCACGGCGCGAGCACGTAACGGCCGCGCACCCCGCCCGCAGCGACCGCGCGGTGGGCATCGGAGGCCGAATCGAGCGGTACGACGGAATGCACCCGCGCCGGCAGCCCACCCGACGCGGCGCGCACGAGCAGATCACTCAGCCTGACACCGTCGGGGCGCGTTTCCACGGCTGATACCGAGATTCCGCGCTCGGTGGCCGGAACCGCGTTCGGCTTGACGCCGACGAATCTCCCCCCGTCACGGACCACCTCGAGCGCCCGTTCCTGCAGTGACGCAGCGTCGGCGACCGCGTCCCAGCCCGGCTCTGCGTGCGAAGCGAACCGGACACCCAGACTCCGCACGAATTCCTCGTCCTCGAGCCGAGCAAGACCTGTTACCTCCCATCCCCGTTCGGGCGCGAGTGCGAGAAGATAGCCGCCCACCGCGCCCGCTGCCCCGGTCACGAGGAGTCGGTGCCCGTCCGCGGGTGCGTCACCGAGCAGGTCGAGCATCTGCACGGCCGCCAACCCGTTGACCGGCAATGTCGATGCCGTGATCAGATCCAGTCCGTCCGGGACGACGGCCAGACCCGCGACCGGTACGACGACTTGTTCGGCATACGTGCCGTAGTCGCGATCGAAGCCGCCCACCATGCCGGCGACACGGGTGCCGATCTCCAGGTCCACACCGGGGCCGGCATCGAGCACCGTGCCGGCGAACTCCCATCCCAGCCCTGTGTATTCGGGCTGGTCGATCAGGCCGATCGTGTGGAAGAACCCGTCCGCGACCCCGAGATCGACCGGATTGACGGGCGCGCCGGCGATCCCGACGCGAACCTGCCCGGGTCCCGGTCGCACGACGGGAACGCTGATGATCTCGATCGAGCCGGGCCCGTTCGGAGTGTGCACCACGGCGGTGCGGAAAGTCGATGTGTTCATCGGTTGCTCCTCGGCACTTGTATCGAATGACCCTCCGCTTCATCATGGGTAGGTAGCTCTCCAAAGGGAAGTACGCACTTCGAAGTGCGTAAGGCACCCGCCGGTAGGAAGGAGCACTCATGCCGACCATGACTGCGGCCCAGAAGCGAGCGCAAGTACAGGCGGAGTACGACGCATTCCTGGCGGAGTGCCCCAGCCGTCAGCTGCTCGCGCGTATCTCGGACAAGTGGGTGGCGTTGATTCTCGCCGCGCTCGGGAGTGACGGGCCCTCCCGCCCCGGCAACGATTGCAGCGGTGAACCACGAGCGATGCGCTACTCGGAACTGTCCCGCAGGCTCGCGGGGGTCAGTCAGAAGATGCTCACGCAGACACTGCGGTCGCTCGAGCGCGACGGCCTGGTGACGCGCACCGTCACCCCGACCGTGCCGGTCACGGTCACATACGAACTCACCGAACTCGGGCTGTCGCTCCACCAGGTGATACGCGGGATCAAGGCGTGGGCCGAGGCACACATGGACGAGGTGCTCGCGCACCGCGCACGGTACGACGCGGAGTGACGAGTGACGGGGACCGATCAGTCGCGGGCGAACGTCAGCGTCTCCCCCGCTGCGCCCTCCATCCACAGGTCGTTGCACGCCACCGCGAGGTCGGTCAGGCCCTCCTCGATGGTCGCGAACACGTTGCCCGGCACCCACCCCACATCGCCGTTGAGGAGCAGGTTGTTCCGCCCGTAGAAGAGCGCCAGATCGGTAGCCCCCTGCGCCGCATGCGCTTCCGATCCCGGCTCGTATCCGTATGCGGAGTTCCCGATCTCCCACGGTTCGAAATCGAACAGGCACACGTCTCCGGGGATCGGGGTCACCGTCGGGTTCTCCCGATGCGGAGCACCCGTGATGCGGGGAACGAGGGTGTACACCTCGTTGCGCGCGTACTTGGCATGGAATGCGGATCCGTTCTGCGGCAAAGCGTTCCATACCGCTTCGCAGGTCAGCGGTGCCTCTGTGTCCAGCAGCCGTGCGCGACAGGAGACGCCGCGCTTGTCGAGGGAAATGGTGATGAACCGGGCCACAGGATCTCCTTCGTACGCGGGACAGTTCAGATCTCGGCGAGAACCTCCGACCAGATATCGAGTGCCTCCTCGACCTGTTCTCCGGTCACGACCAGCGGAGGGATCATGCGTACCACGTTCATATAGGCGCCGCAGGTCAACAGCAACAACCCTTTTCGTGCTGCTGCGCGCTGTGCTGCTGTGGCGCCGTCGCGGTCGGGCGCACCGTCGGCATCGGTGAATTCGGATCCCACCATGAGCCCGAGCCCACGAACGTCACCGACGGCGGGTGTCGCCCGCGACTGCGCACCCGCCAGCAACTCGTCTCCACGCAGCGCCGCGTTCGTCACGAGTCCTTCCTTCCGGATCACCTCGAGTGTGGCTACCGCCGCCGCACACGACACCGCGTTGGCACCGTAGGTTCCACCCTGCGATCCCGGCCGGGCACGAGACATGAGTTCCTCGGAGGCCGCGATACCGGACAACGGAAATCCGCTCGCGAGCCCCTTTGCCATCGTGATCACATCCGGGCGCACGTCGAAGTGCTGGTGCCCGAAGAACTTTCCGGTTCGCCCGAATCCCGTCTGGATCTCGTCGAACACGAGGAGGATGCCGTACCTGTCGGCACGCTCCCGCAGGCCCTGGAAGAAGCGAACGTTGCCCGGGACATAGCCGCCCTCGCCGAGCACGGGTTCGACGAAGAATGCCGCCGTTTCGTCGGGTGCGGTGACGGTGGCGAAGAGGTAATCCAATTCTCGGAGCGCGAAATCCGTTGCCTCGTCTTCGCTCCACCCGTACCGGTAGGCGGTGGGGAACGGCGCGACATGCACGCCTCCCATCAACGGGGAGAAGCCTGCGGAGAAGCGGGTGCCCGACGTCGTCATCGACGCGGCGGCGACCGTCCGGCCGTGGAATCCGCCGTGGAAGACGACCACGTTGGGACGGCCTGTCGCCTGCCGTACGAGACGCAGCGCTGCTTCGACAGCCTCGCTGCCGGAGTTCGCAAAGAACAGTGAATCGAGACCTTCGGGTAATACCGGACCCAGTGCCTCGACCAGTTCCAGGAGCGGTCGGTGCATCACGGTCGTGTACTGGCCGTGGATCAGGGTGGCGACCTGCCGCTGCGCCGCCTCGACCACATGCGGATGACAGTGCCCGGTGCCGGTGACACCGATACCGGCGGTGAAGTCGAGGTAGCGACGCCCGTCGCTGCCGTACAGATAGCAACCCGACGCGTGGTCCACGGTGACCGGGGTGGCTTGCAGGAGAAGTGGTGACAGTCGTGCCATGAGGGCCCTCCCGGGATGCACCTACCGAATTCGGGCACTTGCTCTTGTCGGATTGTTGACAATATGCATAACATGGGCCCACGCCGAAGGCAACGGCACGCGGGGAGAACCGCACCCGAAGCGAGCCGGCCAACTCGACCGGGATCGGGTCAGGCCGACCGTCCCGTCCGCGGCAGTCGGCTTCGCCGCGCCCAGGGAGTTTCATCGGTCCGCGAGCAGGGAATGCCCTCAGCGACAACAGCGCCGACCGATGAGGCAATGATGATTACGAACAACGAACTCGATACCCTCGCTCGTGCCACCGCGTACGGTCCGGACGGCACCAAATTAGGAAAAGTAGGCGAGGTATATCTCGACAACAGAACCGGGGAGCCGGGCTGGATCACGGTGGTGACCGGACTGTTCGGTACCCGCCGTCACTTCGTCCCCGTCGACGACGCCACCCTCGACGACTCGGGTGTGCATGTGCCGTTCGGCAAGGACACGGTGACAGGCGCGCCGAACGTCGAGGAGAACGGCGAACTCACGCCCCTCGAAGAAGACGAACTGTACCGCTACTACAGCCGCGCTCACGAGGGCGATTCCGCGTCCACCGACGCACATCGGAACCCGGACGCCGGGCGATCCGGTGATACGGACCGAATCGGTGGCACGGACCGGATCGGTCATTCCGATCGACCGGGTGACACCGGCGGGACGGGCACGCTGCCCCCCGACGCGGCACGCGAAGGCATTGCTGGGAACTACCGCCCGTCGCACGACACCCAGCGCGACGATCCGCTGCAGCACTCGGTCCCCGGTGACACCGCCTCCACCCCGTCGTCCCCCTCGGGCACGGCACGTGGGGTCTCCGAGTCCGGAGACCGGACCACCGGGTCGCCGTCGCAGGGCTTCGGCGATCCGGGATCGTCCGGGCACTCCCACAACCCGACTCCGGGCACCCTGTCCACCCCGACCCCCGGCACGCATTCCATCCCGTCCACGGCGAACACGCACACGGGGTCGGATACGCACACGGGGTCGGATACGCACACAAGTCACCGCGCCCCCGGCAATCTCCCGGGTAACGCGACCCCGGATGCCCGTATCGGCGAGAGTTCCGACACTCACCGTACCGGCACTCCGGACGTCCGCACCGGCGGTGACCGCGACCGGAACAAGGAAGACAAGGGTCACGGCGACGAGCCGCGCAAGCCGCGCCTGGTGAAGCGCGTGGTGACCACGGAGTACTACGAAGAGGATCCGGACGGCTCCACGCAGTCCTGATACCCGCCTGACCGTCGAAACTCCAGACGAAAAAGGGCGCCGGCTCCGGGGTTCGTCCCCGGGTCCGGCGCCCTCTTCTGTGCCCTACAGCCAGGTGTCTTCCGACGCGGTGGTGAGAAACGCTTCGAGATCATCACGCCACGGGGCGGGCACCGTCTTGTCGGGTTCGATGCCGGTGTACTGACCGCGGTAGAAGAGCAACGGACGCTCGGCCTCGTCGCGTACCTCGCTGAGCGACGCGACCCGGCCGAACACCACCCAGTGGTCACCGCCGTCGTGAACGGTCTCGACGGTGCAGTCGATATGAGCGAGTGAACCGGTCAGGATCGGCGAACCCAGATCCGAAGGGCTCCAGTCGATTCCAGCGAACTTGTCGGGTTCGCGAGAGCCGAAGCGCGCACACGTCTCCTGCTGTTCCTCGGCGAGCACATTGACACAGAAGCGGCCCGACCGCTCGATCGCTCCCCACGAGCGGGATTGCTTGGTGGGACAGAACAACACGAGCGGCGGGTCGAGAGACAACGCCGCGAACGACTGGCACGCGAAGCCGACGGGCTCATCGCCGTCCATGGTGGTGATGATCGTGACTCCGGTGCAGAACTGACCTAGAACGGTACGGAACGACTTGGGATCGATCGCACCGCCGGTATCACCGACCGGCACGGTCACGGCTGCATCCCCACCGAGAAATCGTGACCCCAGAGGCTCACCGCGGTGGATTCACGAGCGATCCAGCCCTCGTCCTCCACCTGCAGTCCCTCACAACCGAATTCGACGTCGAAACCGCCCGGCGTCTTCATGTAGAACGACAACATCTTGTCGTTGACATGCCGGCCGAGTGTCGCCGACATCTTGACGTTCTTGCGCAGTGCGCGATCGAGTGCGAGTCCGACGTCGTCGGAGTTCTCCACCTCGAGCATGAGGTGGACGATGCCGCTCGGGGTCGGCATCGGCATGAAGGCGAGGCTGTGGTGGCGCGGGTTGCACCCGAAGAACCGGAGCCACGCCGGATCGCCGTCCGCGGGCCGACCCACGATCTGCGGGGGCAGGCGCATGGAGTCGCGGAGACGGAATCCGAGCACATCGCGGTAGAAGCGCAGCGATTCCTCGTCGTCGCGGGTGGAGAGCACCACGTGACCGAGGCCCTGTTCTCCGGTGACGAACCGGTGACCGTACGGGCTGACGATTCGGCGGTGTTCGAGCGCCGCACCGTGGAACACCTCGAGGGTGTTGTCCGACGGATCCTGGAAGGTGATCAGTTCGACCACACGGCGATCCGCGAGTTGTTCGGCGGTACCTTCCTTGAACGGAACGCCCGCAGCCGAGAGGTTGTCGCGAACCTCCTGGAGTTCGGCAGCATTCGCGGTCTCCCAGCCGGATACGAGGAGTTGATCGGACTCGTGGGGCTCGATGACCAGACGCGCGGGGAAATCGTCCATCCTCAGATACAGCGCGTCGGAGACCGAACCCTTGCCCTCGACCATGCCGAGGACCTTGAGTCCGTACTCGCGCCACGCGCCCATATCGGTCGCACCGATGCGAAGGTATGCCAGGGATCGGATACTCATGAATTGTCTCCGTCCGTCAGAAAGTCCACGGTCAGCTTGTTGAATTCGTCGAACTTCTCGAGTTGCGCCCAGTGGCCGCAGCCGCCGAACACGTGCAGTTGCGCGCGGGGAATCATCTTCAGTGCGACCAGCGCGCCGTCGAGCGGGTTGACCCGGTCTTCCCGGCCCCAGATGAGAAGGACGCGCTGGCGCAGCCTGTAGGCGTCGCGCCACAGCATGCCCTTCTCGAACTCTCCGCTGGAGAAGGACTTGCCCATGGCTTTCGCAGCGGCCAGCGATTCCGGTGTGCTCGCGGCAGCGAATCGCTCCTCGACGAGTTCGGGTGTGATCAACGACTGGTCGAACACCATGATCCGCAGGAAGGCTTCGAGGTTCTCGCGGGTGGGCTGGTAGCCGAACTTGCCGAGGTTCTTCACGCCCTCGGTGGGATCGGGCGCGAACAGGTTGACGCTCAGGCCCCCGGGGCCCATCAGCACGAGCCTCCCGGCGCGATCGGGATAGTCGAGTGCGAACCGCACCGCCGCGCCGCCGCCGAGCGAATTGCCCAGCAGGTGCACTCGATCGGTGATGCCGAGGGTGTCGAGCAGATCGGCCAGCGCCGACGCGCTGTGCACGAAGTACTGCGGATGCTCGGTGGGCTTGTCCGAACGTCCGTAACCCGGCTGGTCGACGGCGATTACGTGAAATCGCCGCGCGAGTACCGGAATGTTCTTGGCGAAGTTCGACCACGAGGACGCGCCCGGGCCGCCACCGTGCAGCAACACGATCGTGGTGTCGTGACCGACGCCCGCCTCGTGATAGTGCAGGCGCAGATCGTCGCGCACCTGCGCGAAACGGGAGGTGGACTCGTAGGTGAGCTCTTCTGTTGCAGTCACAGGCGTTCCTAGACCATCGTGTCGGTGAGCGGGAGACCGAACTCGGCGGCGCCGAACATCACGTACGCGCGCTCGGCGTCGTTGGCGGCATGCACCCGGCCGGCGTGGGCGTCGCGCCAGAAACGCTGAATCGGCGTCCCGTTGGCGAGCGCGGTGGCGCCGGAGTTCTCGAAGAGCCGGTCGATCGAGGCGATGGCCCGGCCGGTCGCGCGGACCTGGTCGCGGCGTGCCCGCAGGCGGATCTCCATCGGAACGTCTTCGCCGCGCAGGAGGCACGCGTATTCGTCCGCGACGTTGCCCGAGAGCTGACGCCACGCCGCATCGATGTCGCTCGACGCCTCGGCGATACGGATCTTCGCGAACGGATCGTCCTTCGCCTTTTCACCCGCGTAGGCGGCGCGGACACGCTTGCCCTGGTGCTCGACGTGCGCGTCGTACGCTCCGTACGCCATGCCGACGATCGGCGCCGAAATGGTTGTGGGATGAATTGTGCCCCACGGCATCTTGTAGACGGGAGCAGTATTCTGCTCGAGACCGGGTGAGGCGAGTTCGTTCATCGCCCTGAAGCTCAGGAATCGATGGCGGGGCACCACGACGTCCTTGACGACGATGGTGTTCGAACCCGTGCCACGCAGGCCCACCACGTTCCACACGTCGTCGATCTCGTACTCGGATCGCGGGATCAGGAAGCTGCCGAAGTCGACGGGACGCCCGTCCTTGATCACGGGACCGCCGACGACCACCCAGCTCGCGTGGTCGCAGCCGGACGACCACGCCCACGCACCGTTGACCTTGTAACCACCGTCGACCACTTCACCCGCGCCCATCGGGGCGTAGGACGAGGAGATCCGGACGTCGGGATCGTCGCCCCACACCTCTTCCTGCGCCTCCTGGCCGAACAACGCCAGGTGCCAGTTGTGCACGCCGATGATGCCGGAAACCCACCCGGTGGAACCGCACGCACTCGCGATGTTGCGTACCGCGGTGTAGAAGGTCACCGGGTCCGCTTCGTACCCGCCCCACTGCGCCGGTTGCAGCAACCGGAAGAAGCCGGCTTCCTGAAGTGCCTTGACCGAATCATCCGGGACGCGGCGCAGATCCTCGGCCTCCTGCGCGCGTTCGCGCAGGGTGGGCAGCAGTGCGTCGATCCGCTGCAGTACCTCATGACTGTCGTGGTCACCCACTGGACGCTCCCGTCTGTTCAGGAATTGATCGCTTGTACCGAGACTAGAACATGTTCCTATTCGTGTCGAGGATCGGGAGATCAGCGCATACACCCCTAAACGCTCAGGACCAAAGTCCCGGTTCGCTTCCCCTCGAGACCAGAATTCTATAACGTGTTCTAACAGGAGATTGCGGAAGGAAGTGAGCTGACATGGCGCAGATTCGCGAGATCGACATCGGAGAAGCCCGGACACGGTTCGCCCGGGGCTGGCATTGCCTCGGGCTCAGCAGGACGTTCGCCGACGGGCGTCCCCATGCCGTCGAAGCCTTCGGCACCAAACTGGTGGTCTGGGCCGACAGCAAGGGCGAACTGAACGTGCTCGACGGCTACTGCCGCCACATGGGCGGCGACCTCACCCAGGGCGAGATCAAGGGCGACTCGGTGGCGTGCCCGTTCCACGACTGGCGCTGGGGTGGCAACGGCAAGTGCACCGAGATCCCGTATTCGCGCCGAGTTCCCCCGCTGGCACGCACCCGCGCCTGGACCACGATGGTCAAGCACGGCCAGTTGTTCGTATGGAACGACCCCGAGGGCAATCCACCGCCGGCCGAGGTCACGATTCCCGACATCGAGCACCACGGCACGGGCGAGTGGACGGACTGGACCTGGAACCAGATCCTCATCGAGGGCGCCAATTGCCGGGAGATCATCGACAACGTCGTGGATATGGCGCACTTCTACTACATCCACTTCGCGTTCCCGACCTTCTTCAAGAACGTGTTCGAAGGCCACATCGCGGAGCAGTACCTCAACACGCGCGGCCGGCCCGACAAGGGGATGTCGACGCAGTACGGGCTCGAATCGACCCTCGAGTCGTACGCCGCGTACTACGGGCCGTCCTACATGATCAATCCGATGACCAACAGCTACGGCGGATACAACGTCGAGTCGGTATTGATCAACTGCCACTACCCCGTGACGCACGACTCGTTCATGCTGCAGTACGGCATCATCGTGAAGAAGCCGACCGGGATGTCCGACGAGCAGTCGGACAAACTGGCGGCGAAGTTCACCGAGGGAATCGGTGAAGGTTTCCTCCAGGACGTGGAGATCTGGAAGAACAAGACCAAGATCGAGAACCCCTTGCTGTGCGACGAGGACGGCCCGGTCTACCAGCTCCGTCGTTGGTACGAGCAGTTCTATGTCGACATCGCCGATGTCACCGAGAAGATGACGGGCCGTTTCGAATTCGAGGTCGACACCGCCAAGGCCAACGAGTCCTGGGAAAAAGAGGTCGCCGAGAATCTGGCGCGCAAGGCGGCAGAAGAGAAGTCCGGCAAGCAGGAAGCCGAGGTCTGACGATGAGTTCCTCGACCCGGCAGAGAAGATGGGCGAAGTCACCGGATTTCGCCGATCGGCCCGATCGGGTCGAGGCCATCGCCACACAGACCGCAATCGACAAGATCAACTATCTCGACTCCGGTCAGCACGAGGTGAGATGTCGCCGGTGCGGCACGTGTGTGCTGGTGCGTAAGAACAGCTACAAACACACCAGCGTGCAGTGGCAGGAGAATCCCGACGCGGTGTGCCCCACCTTCCGCGACTCCGGAGTGGTCCCCGGCGCGTCGATCAGCCCCCGCGAAGGGTGCCCGCAGTTGCAGGCTTCCATCGATCAGGCCGTGCTCGACGGAACGATCGCCGTTCCCGACGCGTCGTAGAAGGGCGTCACTCTCGCGCGACGGGCATGCACTTGCCGAGCAAGGCTACGAAGTCGCGTCAGGCCCGGTCCGCGTGGCGCGCGTGGTAACCGACGCCGGGAAGTACGACCTGCCCGTCCGTGGGTTGGTGGAAGGCATGCAACGCGCCGCCCCCTCGCCGTCGCCTGCCCGCATCTTGTCCTGGGGCACAACCGAACGCACACATCCCCGGCGAAAGAGTTCGCCGGGGATGTGTCGGGATATCACTCCACACTGGCCGTTCGGAACAGTGGACGGGGCAGAACATGTCGTTCGGTCGCCGTCCCCCGCCGGCCTACTGGCTGGGCTCGGGCAGTCCTTCGCACTGGACCTGCGGGTTCACACCCGCATAGTTGAGCGGGCCTGCTACGACGGTGGTTGCCACCGTTGCCAGGCTGCTGCAGTTCTGCGGGGAATCCTCGAAGTAGCCTCGCTGCCACCCAGCGACGGCCCCGATCACCAGCCAGACCAGCACCAAGAGAGTCAACAAACGCACGGCTCCACCTCGCAGTCGATGATGTGTCCGAAGGGTTCGGACGGCTGCGGATACCCACCTCGGAAACGAACAAACCCACCTATATCCACCAAGCGGTCAATCCGGTCATACGGCGCCATTCGCCGACGCCCCGTTTCCACCGGCCGAGGCGGTTCGCTGCACCCGGCGTCCGATGTCGATACTGGAACGCGTTCCGGTCGCCGCTCTCTGTACCGACAGTGGGTTGTACAGAAAAGATGGACTCCACACCCCCTCGTTCTATAACGTGTTCTACATGAGCAATCAGGAGTACGACATTGTCGTCGTCGGCAGTGGCGCCGGCGGAATGACCGCCGCAATCACCGCTGCCCGCAAGGGGTCGAGTGTCGTCCTGATCGAGAAGGCATCCCGGTACGGCGGATCGAGCGCCCGCTCCGGCGGCGGCGTGTGGATTCCCAACAACGACGCCCTCGCGGCAGCTGGGGTGCAGGACACTCCCGAGGCCGCACGCACGTACCTCCACAGCATCATCGGCGATGTCGTACCCGCCGAGAAGATCGATACCTACATCGATCGCGGGCCCGAGATGCTGTCTTTCGTGCAGAAGCACAGCGCGCTCGAATTACAGTGGGTACCAGGGTATTCCGATTACTACCCGGAGGCACCCGGCGGCCGAGCAGGGGGGCGCTCGGTGGAACCGACGCCGTTCGACGGCCGCCGCCTCGGCGACGATCTTGCTTTGCTCGAGCCCGATTACGCGCGCGCCCCGAAGAACTTCGTCATCACCCAGGCCGATTACAAATGGCTGAACCTGCTGGTGCGCAACCCCCGCGGGCCCCTCCGTGCCGTTCGGGTCGGAGCGCGATTCGTGTGGGCCAACATCACCAAGAAGCACCTTCTGGTACGCGGCCAGGCGCTGATGGCCGGCCTGCGCATCGGTCTGCGGGACGCCGGCGTGCCGTTGCTCCTCGATACCGCGCTGACCGATCTGCTCGTCGAGGACGGTGTGGTGCGCGGCGTGACCGTCGACGCGCAGGGCGAGCAGCAGATCATCCGTGCCCGCAAGGGCGTGATCCTTGCCAGCGGCGGGTTCGAGCACAACGAGGAGATGCGCAAGAAGTACCAGCGCGCGCCGATCGGCACCGAATGGACGGTGGGAGCAAAGGCCAACACCGGCGACGGAATCCTGGCGGGCCAAAAACTCGGGGCTGCAGTGGACTTCATGGACGACGCGTGGTGGGGTCCGTCCTTCCCGCTCACCGGCGGTCCGTGGTTTGCGCTGTCGGAACGAAGCCTGCCCGGCTGCATGATGGTCAACAGTGCCGGAAAACGATTCGTGAACGAGTCCGCGCCCTACGTCGAGGCGACACACGCGATGTACGGCGGGAAGTACGGGCGTGGCGACGGGCCCGGGGAGAACATTCCGAGTTGGCTCATCCTCGATCAGCGCTACCGCGATCGGTACACCTTCGCCGGTATCACCCCGCGAACGCCCTTTCCCGGCCGTTGGGAGAAGGCAGGTGTGCTCGTCAAGGCCGGCTCGATCAGCGAACTCGCCGAGAAGATCGGGGTTCCTGCCGCAGCGCTCACCGACACCGTCGAACGGTTCAACGGTTTCGCGCGTGCCGGCAAAGACGAGGACTTCGGCCGCGGCGAGTCGGAATACGACCACTACTACGGCGATCCCCGTAACAAGCCCAACCCGAGCCTCGGCGTCGTCGACAAGGCGCCGTTCTACGCGTTCAAGGTCGTGCCCGGCGATCTCGGCACCAAGGGCGGCCTCGTCACCGACGTCCACGCACGGGTGCTGCGCGAGGACGGCACCGTGATCGCAGGGCTCTACGCGACGGGCAACGTCGGTTCACCCGTCATGGGACACACGTACGCCGGTCCGGGCGCGACGATCGGCCCCGCGATGACCTTCGGATATCTGGCAGTCCTCGACATCCTCGACGCCGGTCACGGTGACCCCGCCGACGACGAACTGACCGAACCCGCCGAAAGCCGCTGACCGATACCCGGCCACCGCGCCGCCGTTTCCGCGAAAGGACAACATCGCGTGCCCATCGACCCCGCCGTCGCTCTCGGCGCCGAGTTGCCCGCCCAGGAATTCTCCTGGTCGAGCAGCGACATCCAGCTCTACAACCTCGGTCTCGGTGCCGGATCCCGGCCCACCGACGCCGGCGAACTGCGATATCTCCGCGACCACGCACCGCAGGCGCTGCCCACCTTCGCGACGGTCGCGGCCACGTTCCACCAGATCGAACCGCCGAAGGTGTCCTTTCCCGGAATCGAGATCGATCTCGCCAAGGTCGTGCACGGTAGTCAGGAAGTTGTCGTGCACGCGCCCATCCCGCCGTCGGGCAAAGGCCGCACAGTCACCCGCATCTCCGAGGTGTGGGACAAGGGCAAGGCCGCCGTGATCGTGCAGGAATCCACCACCGAAGACCTCGACGGCACTCCTCTGTGGAGGGCCCGGTCGTCGATCTTTGCGCGGGGTGAAGGTGGATTCGGCGGAGAACGTGGACCTTCCGAGTCGGTGGAGCTTCCAGACCGGGAACCGGATGCCGAAATAGATGTCCCGACTCTTCCGCAGCAGGCGCTGCTCTACCGGTTGTGCGGGGACCGCAATCCCCTGCATTCCGATCCCGAGTTCGCGACGGCCGCCGGATTCCCCGCCCCGATCCTGCACGGGCTCTGCACCTACGGAATCGTGTGCAAAGCCGTCACCGACCGGTTCCTCGATGCGGACACCGCCCGAGTCGCCGGTTTCCGGGCACGGTTCGCCGGTGTGGTGTTCCCCGGGGAGACCCTCCGTATACGGGTCTGGGACGAAGGTTCCCGCAAGCTTGCCACCGCCTCGGTGGTCGAACGTGACCTCGCGCCGGCACTGGCCGATGTCGTCCTGACCGTGTCGTGACAACACAACCCTGGGGAAAGTAAACACACACATGGCAATTCGAGATGCGTCGCCGTTCCTGTCCCGGCGTGGCTTCCTTGCTGTGGGCGCCGGGGCCCTCGCGGCCACCGCACTGGGCGGCTGGACGCCCGCCCACGCGGTCCCTTCGGGTTCGGCAGCGAGCACCCTTCCGACACCACCTGCCTTTCCCGAGGGCATCGCCCTGTACCAGCAGGCGTACCAGAACTGGTCCAAGGAGATCATGCTGGACGCGATCTGGACCTGCGCGCCGCGTACGCCGGATGATGTTGTACAGCTGACCAATTGGGGCCACCAGCACGGATACACGATCCGGCCGCGGGGCGCGATGCACGGCTGGACGCCGCTGACGGTCGTCAACGGCGCACCTATCGATCGGGTGATCCTCGCCGACACCATCGCCCACCTCGACTGGGTGGACGTCGATCCCGGAGGTTCTCCCCCCACGGTGACGGCGGGTCCCGGCGCCACACTCGACGCCATCACGACGGCACTTCAACAACACGGCCTCGGCTGGGCAAACCTCCCCGCACCCGGAGTGCTCACGATTGCCGGTTCGCTCGCCGTCAACGCACACGGAGCTGCGCTGCCCGCCGATGGTGAATCCACCGAGCCCGGACACACCTTCGGATCGTTGAGTAATCTCATCACTGAGCTCACTGCCGTCGTATGGGACGGAAGCGCGTATTCGTTGCGCACGTTCACCCGCGCCGATCCTGATATCTCGCCGTTGCTGTGCCATCTGGGCCGCACGTTCGTCACCTCCGTGACCCTGCAGGCGGGACCGAACTACCGCATGCGCTGTCAGAGCTTCACCGACATCCCGTGGGACGAGTTGTTCTCTCTCCCCGGCGCTCAGGGCCGCACCTTCGAGTCGTTCGTGCGCAGTACCGGGCGCGCCGAGGCGATCTGGTATCCCTTCACCGACAAGCCGTGGCTGAAAGTCTGGTCTCTCGCACCCGAGAAGCCGGCCTCGTCCCGAGAAGTGCACGGACCGTACAACTATCCGTTCTCCGACAACGTTTCGGAGCCGATCACCGATCTTCTGGGCCAGTTGACGGCCGGCAATACCGCGATCGCCCCGGCGTTCGGGCAGACCTATTACGGTGTGACGGTCGCGGGATTGGCGGCGACGGCGTCGTCCGATATCTGGGGATGGTCGAAGGACCTGCAGTTCTACATCAAAGCTACGACACTGCGTCTCACCGAGGGGGGCGGCGCCGTACTCACCGATCGCGCCAATATCGCAACCGTGATTCACGACTTCACGCACTGGTTCCAGGAGCGGATCGAGCACTACCGCGCGCTCGGGCAGTACCCGCTCAACGGACCGGTCGAGATCCGCTGTTGTGGTCTGGACCGGCCGGAAGATGTTCTCGTACCCTCCGCCGGGTCGCCGACGCTCGCGTCGACGCGTCCTCGCCCCGACCACCCGGAGTGGGACACGGCCATCTGGCTCAATGTGCTGGGTGTGCCCGGAACACCCGGCATGTTCGCGTTCTACCGCGAAATGGAGCAGTGGATGAGGCAGCGGTACAACGGCGAAGATTCGACTTTCCGGCCGGAATGGTCGAAAGGGTGGGCATTCGGCCCGGACCTGCCGTACACCGACGCGACCATCGTCTCTCAGAGCCTGCCCGACACCTATCGTGAAGGCGTTCCGTCCGAGGATAATTGGGATTCGGCGCGGGCAGTGTTCAACCGGTTGGATCCTCACCGCGTCTTCAGCAACAGCTTCATCGACACGTTGCTCCCCTGACCGGTCTCGTCAGCTTTGCTAATGTTCTGCCCCATGCGGAATCTGCGACGGTGGGCTGGTGCGGTAGCGGTACCGATCTTGGTGCTGGGAGGCGGGGCGACGCTCACCGGAACGGCGTCGGCGCTGCCCGACACCGGTTCGGTCATCCTGCCGTCGGGGGACGACACGGCAGTAACCTTCGACGCCGACGGCAGCACGTTCCACGGCAGTCTCCGACTCCCCAACGGCGCCACCACCGGTGCTGCGTTGTTGCTGCCCGGTAGCGGCCCGAGCGATCGCAACGGCAATCAGCCGGGGGTCGCGTCCTCCGATGTGCTGCTGCGGGTGGCCGATTCGCTTGCAGCCCAAGGCATTGCCAGCCTTCGCTTCGACAAGATCGGGGCAGGCGACACAGGACTCGGAAAGTTCACGGCGGATACCATCGGCGAGTACGGCTTCGTCGACCAGGTCGATCACGCCGCGGCCGCAGCCGACCTGCTCGCCACGCGGACCGGAATCGCCACGTCGGACATCCTCGTCCTCGGGCACAGCGAAGGCGGCCTGACCGCACTCGCTCTCGGTGACAGGGGAATCGGTGGTGGGTTCGGGCTTCTCCAGCCCCTCTCGATGCGCTACCTCGACCTGCTGTCGGCACAGCTCACGGCCGTGGCAGAGTCCGGGCAGCTGAGCCCGGACCAGGCCGAAGCGGTGCGTGCCGACGTGCCGCGGACCGTGGAATCGCTGCGCGCCACGGGTACCGTCCCTGCGGACCAGCATCCTCTGGTCGCGCAACTCGGGTTGAACGAGGCCAACGCCAAGTTCCTCGCCGAGGCGGACCGGCTCGATCCAGCCGCGCTGGCCGCGGGACTGGCGGCGGATACACCGGTGCTGCTCACCTGCTCGGACAAAGACCTCAACATCAGCTGCGCACAGGTGGATCCGCTGCGACGGGCTCTCGAGCACACCGACTTGCAGTTCGAGCACTTCGCCACCGCGAACCACAGCCTCGAAGAACTCGGCCCGCTGCCTGCGAGCCCCGCCGACGTGGTGGCATTGCTCCCCGTCTCGGCGGAGTTCGCGGTGGCGATCAACGACTGGGCAACTCGGCAAGCACGCTGATTCCACCACCGCGAGCGTCCAGCGGGAGACGCGGCGCACCGGTGCACCGGAAAACTCAGTGCACCGGGAAACTCAGCGGCTGACCGCTTTCTGATACCGGTAGATCGCCAACGGTACGAACACGATCAGTATCAGCGCGGTCCACAGGAGCGACGCGAGGATCGGATTCTGCAGCGGCCAGACGTCCGGCGGCGGAACCATCGGGTTGGTGTTCCCGAACAGGTTTCGCACAGCCTGCGTGAGTGCCGACAGCGGATTCCATTCGGCGATCGTGCGGAGTACCGGCGGCATGGATGACGGATCGACGAAGGTGTTCGCGACGAACGACAGCGGGAAGATCACCATGAAGCTCGCGTTGTTGAACACCTCGGGCGTCCGGACCCACATTCCGACCACGGCCATCACCCACGACAACGCGTAGGCGAACAACAGCAGCAGCAGGTAACCCGCTACGGCCTCCCCGAACGACGAGTGGATCCTCCACCCCACCACCAGACCGGTCAGCGACATCACCACGAGGCTGACCACGTTGATGAGCACGTCCGTGGTCGTCCGTCCGATCAAGACGGCCGAGGGTGCCATGGGCAGCGACCGGAACCGATCGATGATGCCCTTCTGCAGGTCTTCGACCATTCCCAAGCCGGTCCACGTGGACCCGAAGATCACCGTCTGAGTGAAGATGCCGGCGATGAGGAATTCGCGATACGACATTCCGGGAATGTCGATCGCGCTACCGAACACGTAGGCGAACAACAGCACGAACATGATCGGCGAGAGCATCGTGAACACGATGAGATCGGGCACACGCTTGATCTTGATCATGTTGCGCTTGGCTATGGTGAGGCCGTCCGATGTGACCAGCTGTACCGAATTCACTGCGCGGCCTCCTCTGTCTTCTCTGCCTCGTGGCCCGTCAGGGTGAGGAACACGTCGTCGAGTGTCGGCTTTCGCAGTGCCACATCCGTCACGCGAACGCCCGCCACCGCGAGCTTCCCCAGCGCCGCGACGAGGGCTTCGGCGCCCGCCCCGCCCCCCGCGCCACTCAGGGGGACGGTGAGCGTTCCGGTTCCCGAATCGAGCTGGATCTCGCCCGACGCGACCGAGGCGAGTTCGCGGCATGCGACTTGCTGGTCTCGGGCATCGGGCACACCGATTTCGATGCGTTCGCCGCCCACCTGGCTCTTGAGTTCGTCCGCATCGCCGCGCGCGATGACCTTGCCGCGGTCGATCACCGCGATGTCGTCGGCGAGGCGCTCGGCTTCGTCCATGTACTGGGTGGTGAGCAGGAGCGTGGTGCCACGCGCCACCAGCGTGTCGATGACCTCCCACAACCCGAGCCGCGCCCGCGGGTCCAGGCCGGTGGTGGGCTCGTCGAGGAAGAGCACCGGCGGTTCGGCGACCAGCGCGCCGGCGAGGTCGAGACGTCGGCGCATACCTCCCGAATAACCCTTGACCGGGCGATCTCCTGCCTCTTCGAGGTCGAACTGCGCGAGCAGTTCGCGCGCTCTCTCCCTGCTGCGTTTGACGCCCAGGTGGTAGAGCCTGCCGACCATCTCGAGGTTCTCGAAACCGGTGAGGTATTCGTCGACCGCCGCATACTGCCCCGACGCTCCGATGTGGGAGCGGAGCGCGCGGGCGTCGTTCACGACGTCGAAGCCCGCTACCCGCGCGCTACCGGCATCGGGCACGATCAAAGTGGTCAGTACCCGGACCGTCGTCGTCTTGCCTGCCCCGTTGGGGCCGAGCAGCGCCGTGACCGTCCCTTCGGGCACCCGGAGGTCGATGCCGTCGAGGGCTTTGACATCTCCGTAAGTCTTGATCAGTCCTTCTGCGACTATGGCGTCGGCCATGAGTCCTCCCTGACTGGTGGTTGCGTCGTCAGTCTGCACTACAGGACCGACACGTTTCGACCGGTTTTCTCATCGCAGAAATCGCGCACGTTCGGAATCGGCTGCTCCGGCGGTACCCGCTACACCGACCGCCCGAGGTGCGAACCCGGGCTGTTCGGGGTGGGGTACGCGTGAATTCGAAGGTCGGGGCAAGGCGTCCAGCACAAGCGGGCGAGCACCGTCCTGCCGCACGACGGAGACCGCCGTCAGCCCCACCCCAGCCCGAAATCGTTGGCGCGGAATCACATCGCGTGCTCTACTGAACGCTCATTCCAGGAGAAGGGGACCTGTATGACCGTACGATTCCTCCGACGCACCGCCGCTTCCGCTCTCGTTGCCGCGGGTATGTTCACCGGACTCGGCGTGGGCACCGGGACAGCTGCTGCAGAAACTCCGATTCCGATGAACCGCTGCTGGGGCGTCAGCCCTTACATCGTGGACCAGCCGTATGCGCCGGCACGGCTGTTCGGATGGCAGACCGAACCGGGAAGGATCGAGCTGTCCCTACCCGACGTATCCAGCCTGTGGTTCTTCGCCGGTGGATATCGGTCCGATGTGCGCCTCGACTGGCACAACCGCAACACGGGTGCACGCGGAACCGTCACCGACTCCGTCACCGTCGCCTACCCGGGCAGCGGGGTGGCGCGTTTCGATGTGCGTTCGGGACCCGGCGACGTCGAATTCACCGTCAGCGCGGTGAACAGCATTCCTTTGTGGGCCATCCCGACCACGTCGTGCGGTGGCGTCGTCACCGTCTGGTAGTCGAACGCGCCAACCGGGACAGCTGTACCCAATCCAGAACCGGCCGGGGAATCCGCATCCCCGGCCGGTCGCGCGGCACGAGGACGCGTAACGCACCCGGGGCGACGGTGCAGCGCACCGGCGACGGCATCCGCACCGACTCCCCGTCCACGCCGACCGCGATGTCGTGTTCATCCGAGAACACCACGACTTCCGTGGCCGTGCGCTGGACGAGACCCTTGCTCCGCGCGCGGCGAAGAACTCCGACGATCTGGCCGGCTCCATGCACCGACAGAGCGATCACGCCGAGCCTGCCTCGATCGAGCCGAAGACGCCGGCCCATCCCCACCAGGTCGTCCGTGGTGTACGGATTGTTGCTCACGAGCAGTGCGCGCGGACCGTCGAGAACCGTGCCGTCGATCCGTGCGCGCAATCCCGCGTGTGCGCTGGTGTCCAGCAGATCCGGCAACAGGTCGAGAACGGTCTTCGCCTTGCCGTCGCGGTAGTGCGGGCTTTCCACGATCTCGGCGTAGACCCCGAAGGACGCGTTGTTGACGAAGGGCCGACCGTCGATGTCTCCGAGGTCGACGTGCAGTTCGACACCGTCGCGCAGCGCCTCGAGACCCGCCACGGGGTCTTCCCTGTCCAGTCCGAGGTCGAGCGCGAAGTGGTTGCGTGTGCCGGCACTGATCACCAAGAACGGAATACTTTGCTCTGCAGCAACTCCCGCGACGAGTGCCTGAGTGCCGTCGCCGCCGGCGACACCGAGCAGATCAGCTCCCCGCGCCACCGCCCGGCGCGCGAGCGCCTGGACATCGACGAATTCGGGCCTGTCGAGCACTACGACCTCGGCACCGAGTTCCTCGGCTCGTCGCCGCAGGTCGAAACGGACGACCTTGCCACCGCCGGAGTACGGGTTCATCACGATGAACGGCCGGTGCACAGTCTCCGCGGGGTATTCGGGCATCGTGGATTCGGACGAACGGATCCTCAGTGCGGCGCGCGCAGATCCGAATGCCGCGAGCACGAGAGCCACCTCGAGCGGGATCACCCACAACTCGCGTTCTCGCACGATCACGACCAGCACGACGATCGGAGCGCACAGCGCCGACACCAGCGCCGCCAGTCGGAGAAGACCACGCCACGTGAGAAACCCGTACACCGCGGCGACGGCCACCACCACGGCCGCGATGCTCGTCACCGTGAACAACACGGCGCCGCGAAGGCCTGCAACCACGATCGGTACGACCAAGGCCGCCGCGAGCAGAATCCAGGCGAGGCGTGCCCACCATAGAGCGAAACCGTTGTGGGAGTCGTACGCAGGTGCGGTCATCGTCGAGTTCCGGACGCGCGGGCACGGTCACCGTGACCGTGCGGCTAGACCGCCCGAACGCCCCTACACATACGTACGCGGGTTCCAGGTGGAGACGGCCCAGATGACCACGACGTCGAGCGCGATGATGAGAACGGACCACCACGGGTAGTACGGCAGCCACAGGAAATTGACGATGATGGAAATCGCCGCGATCACGATGGCTGTCACGCGTGCCCAGGTGGCGCCGGTGAAGAGCGCCGCACCGATGAGGATCATCAGCGCGCCGACCACGATGTGGATCCAGCCCCACGTCGTGACGTCGAATTCGTAGGTGTATGCCACACCGACGACGAATATCTCGTCCTCTGCCACCGCTGCGATGCCCTGCAACAGGGATACGACGCCGAGGGTCGCGAGAATGATTGCGGCACCTACCGATGTGCCCGCCGCGATGCCTTGTTTCACACTGGGCTCGCGCCGGGTCGCACGCACTTCTTCGGACATGGTCGTCCCTTTCGCAGGCGAATGATAGTCGTAGTATGCGCGCGGTCACCGTGTCCGTCCGGAAGATCGAGTTTTCTCTCCGGCAGCCACATCCGAGTCGTAACATCGCTCCTCGTCCAGCACTCGACCGTCCTCGTCTCTGCAGGCCGACGTCGGAGACGTGTGGAAGCATGGCTACCGGGACCGGTTTTGGGTCCGCACGCTGCATCCACCGGACACGTGTCGAAGGGACGCAGGATGTCCAGCTCCCAATCGGCCGGCGGACCGGACGAAAACGCCGGTGCGAATGCACAGACCGACAAGACGACCCGCTCGTCGTGGATCCGGCTGAGTGCGCTCGTCGCCGGACTCACCGCGGTCGTCGGCGTGATGCTCCTCGCCTTCGCGCTGCCTGCCGTCCATGGCGGACCCCACGACATGAGACTCGGCTTTGGCCGGGCCTTCGCCCGCGGTCGACGCCGTCGCAGGAAACCTCACCCCCGATGAATGGGACGTTGTCCGCTTCGACACTCCCGAAGACCTCATCGCCGGCATCGAGAATCGCGAAGCTGCAGGCGGACTCGTTTTCGCGGCCGACGGCGTGGATATCTACACGGCCACCGCGGGTGGCGCGCCCGGCGCCGCGGCCGTCAACTGGCTTCCCGACGGATGGTCCACTTTCGGGCAGCTTCTGCCCCCTGGGGCGACCGGTTCACTCCTGCGCGCGAACGCGTTCTTCGGCGGCATCGGCAGCGGGTTCCCGAGCGTAGTGCTCGCCTGCTGGGTCGCGTTGGGCATCGTCCTCGCGCTGATCGCCGCACGCCGCGAACCGGGGGGCGCGACCACAGCGGTCGACCCCGAATGAACGGCGCCCGGGATCCGTCCGTGCCCGACCGCAGTCAGCGGGTGAGGACGAGACCGGACGTCGGCACGCCCGTGCCCGCTGTGACGAGCACATTCTCGACGTCGTCGACCTGGTTGCACGACGTCCCGCGGATCTGGCGGACCGCTTCTGCGATTCCGTTCATGCCGTGGATGTACGCCTCGCCGAGTTGCCCACCGTGGGTGTTGATGGGCAGCCTGCCACCGAGTTCTATCCCGTCGGCCACGAAGTTCTTCGCATCGCCCCGGTCACAGAATCCCAGTTCCTCGAGTTGCATGAGCACGTACGGCGTGAAGTGGTCGTACAGGATCGCAGTCTGAATGTCCTTCGGGGCGAGGCCCGATTGTTCCCACAGTTGATTCCCGACGATGCCCATCTCCGGGAGACCTGTGAGTCCGTCGCGGTAATAGCTCGTCATGATGTACTGGTCCGGTCCGCTGCCTTGCGCCGCCGCCGCGATCACCGCGGGCACCTGCTTCAGGTCCTTCGCACGCTCCGGTGTGGTGACCACCAGCGCGACACCCCCGTCCGATTCCTGACAGCAATCGAGCAGCCGCAACGGTTCTGCGATCCAGCGGGAATTCTGGTGGTCGTCCAAGGTGATGGGTTTTCCGTAAAAGAACGCCTTCGGGTTGTTCGCCGCGTGGGCCCGGTCCGCGACAGCCACCGCTCCGAAGTCCGCACCGGTGGCACCCGAGACGTGCATGTACCGCTGCGCCACCATCGCGACGAACGATGCGGGTGTGCTCAACCCGTGTGGGTAGGAGAACGCGTTGTCGGTACCGGAGGCGTTGACCTGGGCGGCGAGAGTGCTGTTCACCTGCCCGTATCTCGCGCCGGAACGTTCGTTGAACGCGCGGTACGCGACCACGACGTCGGCCACGCCGGTCGCGACAGCCATCGCCGCCTGCTGCACGGTGGCGCAGGCCGCACCCCCGCCGTAATGGATGCGCGAGAAGAACTTCAGGTTCGGTATCCCCACCGCACGCGCAACCGCGACTTCGGTATTGGTGTCCATCGTGAACGAGACCAGGCCGTCCACGTCGGAGGGGGCGAGTCCGGCGTCGTCGAGCGCGTCCCGCACGGCTTCCGCCGCGAGTCGCAGTTCGCTCCGGCCGGAATCCTTCGAGAAGTCGGTGGCACCGATGCCTGCCACGACCGCCCTGCCCGACAGGCCGCTCATTCGGCATCTCCGATCACGAGGGTCGCCTTCGCGGTGATGTGGTCGCCCAGCGCATTACGCCCGACGACGTCGACGGTGACCAGACCGTCGTCGACGGCCGCCACCGTGCCGGCGAGAGTGAGGGTGTCGTACGCGTACCAGGGCACGCCGAGGCGTAACGAAATGGACCGCACGACTGCGCGAGGACCTGCCCAGTCCGTGACGTACCGCTGGACGAGGCCGGTGTCGGTGAGGATGTTGACGAAAATGTCCTTGGACCCGCGCTGCCGCGCCTTGTCGCGATCGTGGTGCACGTCCTGGAAGTCGCGGGTGGCCAACGCCGTCGAGACGACGAACGTCGGGTCTGCGTGGATCGACAAGGGTGGGAGCGCCTGTCCTGCCGTCACCGCATCGATGCTCACGAATCCTCCTCGAGGGACTTCCAGGCGTACAGCGTCCACGGGGTTCCTCCGGTGTCGTCGTCGCCGGGGAAGTCGAGATAGGTTGCCTCGACAGCCATTCCGATTCGCACGTCCGACGGGTCGATTCCCCGGAGTTCTCCGAGCATGCGCACGCCCTCGTCGAGTTCCACGAGCGCGACGACGAACGGAACCTGCCGGCCCGGAACTCTCGGGGCATGGTGCACGACGAAACTGAACACCCTCCCCCGGCCCGACGACACCACGTAGTCGGTCGTTTCGTCCTTGTCGAGCCACAGCGCCGGTACCGGCGGGTGCTGCAACGTGCCGTCGGGGCGGCGCTGGATGCGCAACTCGTGGCCGGCGACGCCGTCCCAGAAGAACTGCGTGTCACGCGACGCGGACGGGCGCATCATCCGTGACGGGTCCAGATCCTCGGGCACCGTGACCCGCGGGGCGGACTCGGCGGCCTCGCCCGGCGGAGCGAATTTGAGGATGCGGAACAACATTTCGGCGACGACCTCGTCACCGACCTTCCACACGTTGCGGGTGGTGAAGAACCACCCTTCTCCGAGGCCGGTTTTCTTCGGACCCACCACATCCTCGAGAGTGGACTCGATGGTCACGTGCTCACCGTGGCGAAGGTAGCGGTGGTAGATCTGGTCGCAGTTGGTCGCGACCACCGAGGTGTACCCCGCGTCGTCGAGGATCTGCGTCATCCGGCCGAGTGGATCGTCCTTCTCCCGCTCGGCACCGAGACCCCGCATCGTCCAGACCTGAGCCATCGCGGGCGGTGCGACCGGGCCGTCGTGCCCGGCTGCCACCGCAGCGGACTCGTCGGTGTAGATCGGGTTGTCGTCACCGATCGCTTCGAGCCAGTTCCGGATCATCGGGAGATTGACGGGATCGCGCCCGAACCGGGGTGCGGACGGTCCGTCGTTGCGCACGCGTTCGGCGGCCGCAAGGATCTCGTCGGCCGTGCTGTCCGCGCCGGCCGTCTGTGCGCCTGTCACCTCGGTACCCGGGGCATACCCAGACCGGCGGTGGCGATGAGTTCTCGCATCACTTCGTTGACCCCGCCCCCGAACGTGATCACTACGTTCCGCTTGGCCATCATGTCGAGCCAGCGCAGCAGATCGGCCGTGTCGGTGTCGGCCGGGTCGCCGTGGCGTCCGACGATCTCCTCGGCGAGCCGGCAGACCCGCTGGATCCGTTCCGTGGCGAACACCTTGGTGGCCGACGCGTCGGCGATGTCGACGGCGTCGTTCTCGCTCGCCGCGACCTGCCAGTTGAGAAGCTCGTTGAGCCGATGTGTCGCGTGGATCTCGCCGAGTGCGCGGCGCACGTCGGGTTCGTCCAGGAGGTTGTGCCGTCGCACCCAGTCCTGCAGATGTTCGTAGATGCCCGCGACCCGGCCCGCTGGTCCGAGCATCACGCGCTCGTGGTTGAGCTGCGTGGTGATCAGCCGCCAGCCCTTGTTCTCCTCACCGACGAGCATGTTCGCCGGCACCCGCACATCGTTGTAGTACGTGGCGTTGACGTGGTGCGCGCCGTCGCACGTGATGATGGGCGTCCAGCTGAATCCCGGGTCGGTCGTGTCGACGATGAGAATGGAGATGCCCCGGTGCCTCGAGTCGGCCGAGCCGGTGCGGACAGCGAGCCAGATGTAGTCGGCGTCGTGACCCCCGGTGGTGAAGATCTTCTGCCCGTTGACCACGTACTCGTCGCCGTCACGTACAGCGGTGGTGCGCAGCGCCGCGAGGTCCGTCCCGGCTTCGGGCTCGGAGTAGCCGATGGCGAAATGGACCTCACCGGCGAGGATTGCGGGGAGGAACTTCCGCTTCTGCTCGTCGGTTCCGTAGACCTGCAAGGTGGGACCGACGGTCTGCAACGTGACACCGGGCAGCGGCACGTCGGCACGCATGGCTTCGTTGGCGAAGATCTGCTGCTCGACGTCGCCGAAGCCGTGGCCGCCGAACTCGACGGGCCATCCCACTCCCAGCCATCCGTCCTTGCCCATTCGGCGGACCACCTCACGGTAGGTGGAGCCGTGCCGCTCGGTGCGCATGATCGCGGCTTCGTCGGCGGAGACGAGATTCGAGAAGTAGCTGCGCAACTCGGCTTGCAGCGCACGCTGGTCGTCGGTCAGATCGATGAACACCGGGCCCCCACGAGGTCGAGTCGGTACGAAGCGCCGCCGAGCCACCGTGCAAGATCCTTGGCGGTCGACGAGTATCTGTGCAGCGGATAGGTCGCGTCCACTCCGATGCCGCCGTGCAGGTGGTGCAGCACCCTCATGGCGGGAGGAAGTTCCGCAGCGATCCAGTACGCGGTGACGTCGAGATCGTCGTCGGCGTCGAGACCTCGGGAGACACGCCAGACCGAAGACAATGCGGCGACGTGCAGGGTCCGGGCGGTGACGTAGACATCCGCGATCTGCTGGGCCACTGCCTGGAAGGTGGCGAGCGGCTTACCGAACTGGTGCCGCTCACTGACGTGGCGGGCAGTGAGATCGGTTGCTCCCGAGAGCAATCCGTCCGAGTAGGCGGCTGTCGCGGCGATTGCCAGACGGTAGAGCGTCGCCACGGACTCCGCACCGTCGAGGCCGTCGCCGAGCAGGGTTCCCACCGCTCCGTCGAGCCGCATCGAGAACTCGGGGTCGCCGACCGCGGACGGACTCTCCCTCAGCGTGACGCCCTCGGCGTTCGGGTCGACCGCGACGACCCCGGAGTCGGTCGGTACCAGGACGAACCGCGCGCGATCGGCGTAGGGCACGGCCACGAACGATCCGGTGACGGCGTGCCCGCCGTCGGTGGCGGTGACGGTGGCCCCGGGCCGGCCGGGGAACGGCCGGCCCGGTTCGGCGAGCGCGGCGGAGAGGACCGCGCCGCCGGGGACACCGTCGAGCAGGACGTCCTGCTGTGCCTCGGTGGCGAGGGCGAGAACGGGAAGTACCCCGAACCCGATGGTCGGCAGCGCGGGGATCCGTGCCGCCGAACGTCCGACCTCGGTGAGCACGGTGGCAGCCTCGGCGACGCCGAGTGCCGAACCTCCGAGTCGCTCGGGCAGGGCCAGCGACAGCAGGTCGGCCTCTGCCATGGCTCTCCACAGGTCGTCGGCGCCCAGGTCGCGGGCGAGCAGGTCGGCCGCGACGCCGGCAACGTCCTCCTGCGTCTCGTCACGTGCGAAGTCCACCGTTACCACCTTCGTGCTAGAACGTGTTCCAGTTGTAGCACTTGGTGGTGTCCCGCGGGAAGGACCCCCTACTCCCGCGGAAGTCCGAGCAGCCGCTCCGCTGCGACCGTGAGCAGAATCTGCTCGGTACCACCGGCGATCGTCAGGCACCGGGTGTTGAGGAATTCGCGGGTGAGCGGACCTTCCACCCAGCCCGCCTCGCCCGCGAGGTCCATGGCGAGTTCGGCGGTGTCCTGTCGCTGACGCACGCCGACGAGTTTGCGCACGCTCGAGGCAGCACCGGGATCTTGCCCACCCAGCTGGGCGAGCGTGGTGCGCAGATCGAGCAGCGACCCGGCGGTCGCCTCCCCGATCTGTACGGCGATCCGGTCGTCGGCGACGGCGTCACCCGGTGTGGACAGTTCCAGGAGTTCCTCGATCGCCGCACCGAACGACGATTTGCCCCCCATCGCCACGCGTTCGTTCGCGAGCGTGGTGCGGGCGAGTTTCCACCCGCCACCGAGCGGACCGACGACGCAGTCGTCCGGAACGAACACCGAATCGAGGAACACCTCGTTGAACAGCGCGTCGCCGGTGATCTCCCGCAGCGGCGATACCGCGATGCCCTCCGATTTCATGTCGACGAGGAAATAGGTGATGCCCTTGTGCTTGGGTGCCTCGCGGTCGGTTCGCGCCAGGCAGATCGCCCAATCCGCTTCGTGCGCGAGCGATGTCCACACCTTCTGCCCACGCAGGATCCACCCTCCGTCCACCTTCTCCGCAGTGGTCCGGAGTGCGGCGAGATCGGAACCGGCGCCGGGCTCGGAGAACAACTGGCACCACACGATGTCGCCACGCAGCGTCGGCATCGCGAATCGTTCTCGCTGTGCCGGAGTTCCGTGCTCCAGGATCGTCGGCACAGCCCACGATCCGATCACCAGGTCGGGCCTGTCGACTCCGGCCTCGGCAAGTTCCTGCTGGATGAGGACCTGCTCGGCCGGGCCCGCCCCGCGCCCGTACGGGGGTGGCCAGTGCGGCGCGAGATACCCGGATTCGGCCAGCGCGGTGCGGCGCTGCCCTTCGGGTTGCGCTGCGATGGAAGCGATGTCGTCCCGGATACGCCCACGATCGTTCTCGTGCCCGGACAGATCGATACCGAGGTGCCGGCGAGCGCCGCCGCGCGCGAGTTCGGTGACGCGGGCGCGCCACGCCGTGGAACCGCCCAGCAACTGGCGGGTGGCGACGGCGCGGCGCAGGTAGTAATGGGCGTCGTGCTCCCACGTGAAGCCGATGCCGCCGAGCACCTGGATCGCGTCCTTCGCGGTCTGCACGGCAGCGTCGAGTGCCACGGCAGCCGCAACGGCCACCGACACGGGAAGCTCGTCGGGATCGGTATCGATCGCGCGTGCCGCATCCCACGCCACGGCCCGAATCTTCTCGGTGCGGCACAGCATTTCGGCGCACAGATGTTTGACGGCCTGGAACGCGCCGATGGGTTTGCCGAACTGTTCGCGGATCTTCGCGTACTCGACCGCGGTCGTCAGTGCCCACCCGGCGATGCCGGCAAGTTCGGCCGCTGCCAGCCCCGCGGTGAGGTCCCGCACGAATCCGCTGGGGACCTCGACGACACGGTCCGCCGTCACGGCGACACCGTCCACACGCACCCGGGCAAGAGCCCGCGACTTGTCGAGCGTGTCGAGCGGCTCGAGACGCACACCGGCAGCGTCGGCGTCGACGAGTGCCCAGCGTTCGGGATCCCCGGCCAGTCGCACGAGCACCGCGACGCCCGGCTCGGCCGCGATGGCGGGGCCCGCGTCACCGGTGAGGACGAACCCGTCGGTCGCCGGTTCCGCTCGCACCTCGGAGTCGAGTGCGAGGGCGGCCGGAAGAGCGCCCTCGACGAGTTGCGCGGTGGTCTTGGCCGTCGCGTCGCCGCCGCGGCCGAACACGAGCGCCACCGCAGCCGTGGTCAGCACCGGGCCCGCGGCCAGTTCGTGTGCGGCCTGCTCGAGCATGACCGCGAGATCGACGGTGGTCGCCCCGAACCCTCCGGATGCCTCCGGAACGGCAACACCGAACAGTCCCAGTTCCGCGAGAGACGACCACCCGTCACGCCACGCCCCGTCGGTCTCCCGACGTATGGTTGCCAGTGGAGCCGTGGCTCGTGACCAGGCATGTACGGACGCCTGAACGGCCCGCTGTTCCTCGGTGGTGGCGATACTCACAGCGGGTCTCCGCCTTTCGGAATGACATGGTTACCTAGAACGTGTTCTAATATGACACCGGTTCAGAGTCAAGGCGTGAGGAAACGAAGTTATGGCCACCCCGTCCCGCTCACGTTCCAACGGCACCGGAACGTTGACCGCCCTCACCGAGGACGATCTCAGTTCCAATGCCCAGAAGGAACGTCGCAAGCGGATACTCGACGCCACCCTCGCGTTGGCGTCGAAGGGCGGATACGAAGCCGTCCAGATGCGCGCCGTCGCCGAGCGGGCCGACGTCGCCGTGGGCACGCTCTACCGGTACTTCCCGTCCAAGGTCCACCTGCTGGTCTCGGCCCTCGGGCGTGAATTCGCCCGGATCGAGAGCAAGGGAAAGATCCCGCCGGGGCACAGCCCGCTGGAACGGATGCACCTCATCCTCAGTCTCATCACCAAGGCGATGCAGCGCGATCCACTTCTCACCGAGGCCATGACGCGCGCCTTCATGTTCGCCGACGCATCCGCCGCCGCCGAGGTCGACCAGGTCGGCAAGCTCATGGACCGGTTGTTCGCCAAGGCCATGAACGACGGCGAGCCCGACGAAGAGGAACTCGCGATCGCCCGCGTCATCAGCGACGTGTGGCTGTCCAACCTGGTCGCCTGGCTGACCCGCCGGTCGTCCGCGACGGATGTCGCGCGACGCCTGGAACTGACGGTCGATCTGCTGCTCGGAGAGGGTGCACGTCCGTCGTCCGCCACTGCCGGCGCCTGATGTAACGGGAAACACCACCCCAGAGGCCGCTCCGGCGGCACTCTGCCGCTTTTCTTCGCTTACCTTGGTTCGCGTGAGTGCCCACGACCTTCCGATCGATCTCCGACGCGCCCTCGTCGCCGCAGCGCGTACTCCGCGGCTGCTGGTGGCAACCGACTACGACGGCACCCTCGCGCCGATCGTCGCCGACCCGGGGCAGGCGTATCCCCGGGCCGACGCCGTCCGCGCCCTGCGTGGACTCGCCGCTCTCCCTTCGACGTCCGCCGCGGTGATCTCCGGCCGATCGTTGAAGGATCTCGCCGCGCTGTCGCGTCTCCCCATCGAGGTGAAGCTGGTCGGCAGCCACGGTTCCGAGTTCGACATCGGTTTCATCAACGAGATCGATCCCGAAGCCAAGCAACTCCTCACCGTGCTCGTCGACGGACTCGCGTCGGTCGCCGACAAGTTCGAGGGCGTACACATCGAGACCAAGCCCGCGAGCGTCGCCCTGCATGTGCGCAACGCGTCCGCGGAGGATGCCGAGCGCGCACTCGAGATCGTGCGCGGGGACCTCGCGTTGCGTCCGGGTGTGCAGGTCACCGAAGGCAAGTCGGTGATCGAGTTGTCCGTCGTGGCCACCGACAAGGGCGCGGCCCTCGACCTGATCAGGCACCAGGACGCCGCCACCGCGGCGGTCTTCTTCGGCGACGACGTCACCGACGAGAAAGCATTCGCGTCACTGCACGGTCCCGACGTGGGTGTGAAGGTCGGCGACGGCGACACCGCCGCGGAGTACCGGGTCGGCACCACCGAGGACGTCAACTCGGCGCTCGCGCTTCTCCTCGAGGAGCGCCGCACGTGGTTGTCCGGTGCCAATGCCGCACCGATCGAGCGATTGACGATGCTCGCGAGCCCCCGCTCCAAGGCGCTCGTCACCCCCGACGGCACCATCACCTGGATGTGCCACCCGGAGCCGGACTCCGCCGCACTGTTCGCCCACCTGCTCGGCGGAGAACCCGCCGGCCACTTCACGATCGGCCCCACCCGCGAGTCGCTGCCGCTGAGCCAGCGCTACGTGGACTCCACGATGACTGTCGTCACCCGCTGGGCTGCCCTCGCCGTCATCGATTACCTGCCGCACGACGTCGAGCCGGGCCGAACCGACCTCACCCGCGTGATCACCGGCCGCGCGACCGCACTGGTGACCTTCGCGCCGCGTCCCGAGTTCGGACAGGGACAGGTGACCTTGGAAGTCACGGACGACGGAATCCGGGTGATGGGTTTCAACGAGCCCTACGTTCTCCGGTCCCCCGGCGTGCGCTGGGACATCAGCACCGACGGCGCACACCAGTCGGCGCACGCCGTCGTGGATCCCTCCCAGGGGGACGTCGTGCTCGAACTTCGATGCGGTACAGACGATCTGAGCGAGCATCCGGTGCCCCACGAGGAGCGCCGCGCCCAGGCCGAAGCGTATTGGAGCACGTGGGCGAACAACCTGGAACTGCCGCCCCTCAAGCCCGATCTCATGAAGCGCTCGGCTCTGACCCTGCGCGGCCTCGTCCACGCGCCGACCGGGTCGATCCTCGCAGCGGCCACCACGTCGCTTCCCGAGGAGATCGGTGGGGTCCGCAACTGGGACTACCGCTACTGCTGGCTGCGGGATGCGGCGCTGACCGCACAGGCACTGGTGAGAGTCGGATCGCTCGAAGAAGCCGAGAACTACCTCGACTGGGTGCACGGGGTGCTCGAGACCCTGCCCGGACCGGAGCGACTGCATCCGCTGTACACGCTGGCAGGTGGCGCACTGCCTCCGGAAGCTGTCCTCGACAGCTTGCCGGGGTACGCCGGTTCGCGCCCCGTTCGCGTCGGCAACGCGGCGAACCAGCAGGTTCAGCTCGACGTGTTCGGTCCGATCGTCGACCTGATCTCCGAACTCGCGCATCGGCGCGAGGAGCGGGGCGTGGCCCACGCGCAGGCACTCACCGACCGCGATTGGGAACTGGTCTGCGCCATGGTGCTCGCGGTCGAGCGCCGCTGGTTCGAACCGGACCACGGCATCTGGGAGATCCGCGACAACCCGCGGCACCACGTGTATTCGAAGGTCATGGGCTGGCTCACCGTCGACCGCGCACTCACTCTCGCGGAGAAGTTCGGCCGTCCCGCCGGTGAAGGCTGGGCCGAGCTTCGTCGCGAGATCGCCGAGGAGGTCAAGGAGAAGGGCTGGAACGAAGACGTCCAGTCGTACACCGCGGCGTACGACGGCACCGATCTCGACGCGGCGACGTTGTTCATCGGCCTGACCGGGCTGGTGGACCCGGACGACAAGCGATTCCACGCAACCGTGCAGGCAACCGAAGCGGAACTACGCAGCGGGTCGACGGTGTACCGGTACCGGCACGACGACGGGCTTCCCGGCACCGAAGGCGGTTTCCACCTCTGTGCGGCGTGGCTGGTCGGGGCGTATCTCCTGATCGGGCAGCGGAACGACGCCGAGGCGCTGTTCACGCAACTCGTCGCCGCTGCGGGCCCGACCGGCCTGCTCAGCGAGGAATACGATCCCGTGGCGGAACGCTCGCTCGGCAATCATCCGCAGGCCTACAGCCACATCGGGCTGTTGCGGTGCGCCCAGTTGCTGTCCGGTCCGCCGCGCTGAGAGACGGTTATTCGGCGTACCACTCGCGCTCGACGGCGCCGGAGGTCTTGCCGAACCAGAGCTGGGTATCGAGCGTCTCCAGCACCGGAACGCCGGAATGCGCCGGGGCGGCGAGCAGTAGCTCGCCGGCCCGGCGCCCCTTGTCCTTCTGGGGCTGACGCACCGTGGTGAGTCCTTCGCGCAGCGCTTCGTCGATTCCGTCGAAGCCGGTGATCGACAGATGGCCCGGCACATCGAGTCCCGTCTGGTCGGCCCACGCCAGGGCGCCGAGCGCGAGAACGTCGGTCGTGCACATCAGTGCGGTGATCCGGGGATTGACGCTCATGATCTGCGCCGCACCCGACAACCCGTTTTCCGAGGTGTGTGTGTAGCGCTCGACGACAGTGAGCGAGGCCGGGTCCAGCCCGCCCGCCCGCATCGCGTCCTGCACTCCGAGGATGCGCTCGCGCTGCACGTGGAATCCGCTGCTGTCGAGGGTCGACAGATCGACGACACCGTCGTGGCGCTCGCGCCCGAGTCGCATGGACACGATGCCGATGTGCCGGTGGCCGAGTCCGATGAGATGTGCGGCGAGATCCCGCATCGCGCCCCGGTCGTCGATGCCCACGACAGGGGTGTGCTCGAAACCGCGCGGCTGGTCACAGGCGACGATCGGCAGATTCCGTTCGAGCACCGCAGCCAGGTACGGATCTTCGGGCGGTACGGAGTAGACGACGAACCCGTCCACCGACGACCGGTGCACGACCTGCGCGGCTTCGGTGTCGGCGCGTCCGGGACCGGCGGGGATGAGCAGCAGACCTTGTCCGGCTGCCTCGCAGGCCTCCGACAGCCCGGACAGAAATCGCATGGCGGCGGGGTCCCGGAACGAGTAGCTCAGCGCCTCGGTGAGAAGGACGCCCACAGCACCGGCCTTGCGGGTGCGCAGGGACCGCGCCATCGGATCCGGGCCGGCGTACCCACGGCGCTTGGCCACATCGAGCACACGCTGGCGTAGCTCCGCGGACAGCTGATCGGGCCGGTTGTACGCGTTCGACACCGTGGTGCGGGAGATCTTCAGTTCGGCAGCGATCGAGGCCAGCGTCGCCTGTCGGCGGGGCTGACGGGACCTGGGCATGAGGGGACCGTAGTCCTGTGGGTCTCGTCACGGCGACGCGGGGACGGCGTAATTCGCCTTCCCGACCCGCTAAAGTGGAACGGTAACGATTACCAATAACGATTGGGCGTGCCTCCGGGGCCGTTCGTCGACTCTCGATTCAGGAGAAGACCACAGTGCGTTTGTCCTCCCGTACCGCGCTCGCGGCCGCCGCCGTGGCTTGCGTGACCACCTTGGCCGCGTGCGGGTCCGCCACCACCGGATCCGATGACGAGGACACCCTGCGCGTAGTCGCCTCCACCAACGTGTGGGGCTCCGTCGCCCAGGCCGTGGCCGGCGACCGTATCGAGGTCGAGTCCCTCATCACCGAACCGTCGGCCGACCCGCATTCCTACGAGGCGAGCCCGCTCGACGCCGCGGCGATCAGCGACGCGTCGCTCGTCGTCTACAACGGTGGTGGATACGACCGGTTCGTCGAGGACATCCTCGAGTCCGGTAGCGGCGACCCCGCGACCGTCGAGGCGTTCGCGCTCTTCGAATCCGGCGAAGGATCCGATCTGCACGCCGGCCACGACCACGAGGACACCCACGACACCCACGACACCCACGACGCCGGTACCGACGACACAGCGGGCAGCACGGGTCACTCGCACGACGGGCACGACCACAGCGGCGTCAACGAGCACGTCTGGTACGACCTCGCGACCGCCGATGCGGTCGCGCACGCCGTCGCCGATCGCCTTGCGGAACTCGATCCGGAGGGTGCCGCCACTTACGAAGCCAATGCCGCGGCGTTCCACGACAATCTGCACGCCGTCGCCGATCGCGTGGCCTCGATCGCCGAAGCGCATCCCGACGCACCGATCGCGCAGACCGAATCCATCGCGACCTATCTGGTGACCGCGGCCGGACTCCGCGACGAGGTACCCGCAGACTTCGCGAATGCGATCGAGAACGGCACCGACCCGTCGCCCGCCGCCATCGCGGCCACCCGGCAATTGCTCCTCGACAAGCAGGTCCGCGCACTGCTGTACAACCCGCAGACCGAGGACAAGGTGAGCCGTGAGATGCGCGCGGCAGCAGAGGCGTCGGGTATTCCTGTCGTCGAAGTTTCCGAAACCCTGCCCGACGGTGTCGACTACATTCAGTGGCAGACCAGGACAGCCGAGGCGCTCGCTTCCGCACTCGACACCGAATCCTGACCACCCGCTCGAGAACACGGACTCCGGTGAATTCTTCGACACCCGACCGCGCCCACGCGGTCGAACTCCGCGGCGCGCGGCTGGCATTCGGCGATCGTGTGCTCTGGGACGATCTCGATCTCACCATCGAACCGGGTGAGTTCGTGGCCGTCCTCGGACCGAACGGGGCGGGCAAGACCTCCCTGCTGAAAGTCCTCCTCGGCCAGTTGCCGCTCAGCGGCGGAACCGCGACCATCGCGGGATCACCGGTGCGTGCCGGTAATTCGCATCTGGGCTACGTGCCGCAGCAGAAGACCCTCGACGAGGGTGTCCCCCTGCGCGGGCGCGACCTGGTGGGTCTCGGCGTAGACGGTCACCGCTGGGGCACCGGGATCCGTTTCTGGAAGCAGCGGAAAGTCGCGGTGGACGCGGCACTCGCCCAGGTAGGAGCCGAGGCATACGCCGGGGCTCCCATCGGCGCCCTGTCGGGAGGCGAGCAACAACGTCTGCGTATCGCGCAGGCGCTGGTCGGCGATCCCCACGTCCTGCTGTGCGACGAGCCGTTGCTCAGCCTCGACCTCGCCAACCAGCACCTCGTCTCGTCGCTCATCGACCGGCGCCGTCGCGATCACAACACTGCCGTCCTGTTCGTCACGCACGAAATCAATCCGATCCTCCCTCTCGTCGATCGCGTGCTCTATCTCGTGGACGGTCAGTTCCGCATCGGGACGCCCTCCGAAGTCATGACCTCGGAGGTTCTTTCGGAGCTCTACCGCACCGACGTGGAGGTCCTCGAGGTGCGTGGGCGCCTCGTCGTCATCGGTACCGGGGACGCCATCGACGCGCTCGGCAGCGCCGGCGGTCTGCGTCCCGGCGAGGGCGTTCACCATCACGAACACGAGGACGACGCATGAGCAGCAAGTTCACCGACGCCATGGGACGGTTGTTCGACTTCGACACCACCGCCGACCTCCTGCAGTACGACTTCGTCCAGCAGGCCCTCGTCGCCGGTGCCATCCTCGGTCTCCTCGCCGGGATCATCGGCCCGTTGATCATCAGCCGGCAGATGGCGTTCTCGGTCCACGGCACCTCCGAGTTGTCCCTGACCGGTGCGGCCGCCGCACTGCTCCTCGGCGTCTCCGTCGGGCTCGGTGCCGTGGTGGGCGCGGTGATCGCCGCGATCCTGTTCGGCATCCTGGGAACCCGCGCGCGCGAACGAGACTCCGTGATCGGTGTGGTCATGGCGTTCGGCCTCGGACTGGCCGTGCTGTTGCTCTGGGCGTACGACGGCCGCACCGGCGCGGCGTTCTCACTGCTGACCGGTCAGATCGTGGCGCCGGGAGGAACGGGCATCACTCTGCTCGCGACGTGCGCGGTCGTAGTCATCGGCACCCTGATCTTCATCTACCGTCCGCTGCTGTTCGCGAGCACCGACCCCGAAGTCGCCGCCGCGCGAGGCGTGCCGGTCCGGGCGCTGTCGATCGTCTTCGCCGTGCTCGTCGGAGTCACCGCGGCCCTCGGCGTGCAGATCGTCGGCGCCCTGCTCGTGATGGCGCTGCTCATCACACCGGCCGCTGCCGCCTCCCGAGTCGTGAGCGGACCACTCGCCGCAACCGTGCTGTCGGTGATCTTCGCGGAGATCGCCGCGGTGGGAGGAATCCTCCTCGCGCTCGCGCCCGGAGTCCCCGTGTCCAGCTTCATCACGACCATCGCGTTCGTCATCTACCTGGTGTGCCGGATTGTCGGGTCCTCGCGCAGGCGGCGGGGCGTCGGCCGCACTCCGTCCGCGAGCACCGTCCGGCACTGACGAACCGGTAGCGGACAATCGTCCGATGCGGTCCCGTAACAAGATTCTGCACGCCACCGTCGAACTGATCGGGGAGGTCGGCTTCGAAGGCGTGACCATCGCCGGCGCGGCACACGCTGCCGGGGTGTCCCGGCAGACCGTGTACTCGATCTTCGGGTCCCGGGAAGAACTTGTGTCCCAGGCCGTCGCGGGAGTGGCGGTGGAGGCACTCGCGGGGATCCACACGCGTCTCCGACATATCGCAACCCCCGCCGACTACGTCGTCGAACTCATCGTCGCGAGCCGGACCGTCGTGCGCGACAACGCCATCCTGGCCGCGTTGCTGCGCTCCGAACGAGAGAACCCGGTGTTCGACAACGGCATGGTCGCGCGGGCAAAGCCGGTCGCGCGCACCCTGTTCGCGCCGCTCGTTACCCGGCACCCCGAGGTGGAATCACAACTCGAGGACATCATCGAGATCTCGCTCTTTCTGGGGTTGTCCGTAGTGCTGTTCGACGACGAGGCGGTGCACTCCGACGACGAACTCAGACGCTTCCTGACCCGGTGGCTCGGGCCGGCGCTGTCACATACCCGGCCCGAAGCAGGACCGGGATCTTGACACTATGGCCCCAGAGTGTCTAGTTTTGCGACGCCTCCGGGGCCGGCTGTCCGAAGACCCCCGAGGCCGACGCAACCATCCGGGGGGATCACTTGCCGCACGTCACACGCCGGGCTTTTTTCGCCGGAGCCGCAGTCGCCGGATTGTCGCTCGCAGGCGCTGGGGTCGCCCCGGCCGCACCGGGCATCGCAGCGCGCGTGAACAGGGTCCCTCTCACGCGGGAAGAACACCGCGTCGTCGTCGTCGGATCCGGGTTCGGAGGTGGCGTGACGGCGCTACGGCTCGCACAGGCCGGCGTGCGCGTCACAGTCCTCGAACGCGGAATACGGTGGCCCACCGGACCGAATTCGACGACCTTTCCGCGAATCGACGCACCCGACAAGCGGATTCTGTGGCACCGGTCGAATCCCGAACTGTTCGGCCGCACGCATGTGTTCGAGCCGTACACCGGTCTCGTCGAGGCGGTCGCCGGTGAGAACATGACTGCCCTGTGCGCAGCCGGCGTCGGGGGCGGGTCGCTCCTGTATCAGGGGATGTCGTTGCAGCCCAGCGAGTCCGTGTTCGAAGCGAACCTCCCGAACGAACTCGACTGGGCCACCCTGGACCGCGTGCACTATCCGCGAGTCGCGCGCATGCTGAAGCTTGCCGTCGCACCCGACGAACTGGTGGCGAGCCCTCACTACAAGACCTCCCGGATCTTCGCCGAGCGCGTCACACGAGCGGGCCTACCGCTCGACAAGATCCCGATGCCGATCGACTGGGACTACGCACTGGCCGAACTTCGCGGCGAGATGCGGCCGTCGTATACCGACGGGTCCGGCGCACTGGGTGTCAACAACGGTGGCAAGCATTCGGTCGATGTCACCTACATCGCCGCAGCAGAGCAGACCGGCCTGGTGACGGTGGAGACGCTCCACGAGGTAACCGACGTCGCGCGCGCCGCCGACGGGCGATGGACCGTGCACGTCGACCGGATCGACACCACCGGCGCGGTGGTCGAGAACAAGATCCTCACCACCGACGCCCTCGTACTGTCCGCGGGCAGTCTCAACACGACCCGCCTTCTCGTGCGCGCATCGGCGCACGGCCGGATCACCGACATGCCCGACGAACTCGGCGGCGGGTGGGGGTCGAACGCGGACCGCATCTACCTCTGGACCAGTCTGGAAGACAGCTTCGGCGCAGTGCAGGGCGGCCCGGTCGTGTACGGCAGCAAGAACTGGGACGACCCGAACAACGCGTTCACCGTCATCCAGGCGTCCATCCCCTCCGCGTACGGACTCGACACCCGCAGCACGGTCATGGTCGGTTTCGGCGTCAGCGCGGGCCGAGGACATTTCGTCTACGACTCCGGCCGCGACGATGCGATTCTGCGGTGGCCCACAGACGGCGACGCAGCCATCCAGAACGATCACATCGATCCTGCCGCCCGCAAGATCGCCGGGCCGAACGACATCCTGACGGACACGAACACCGTTGTCCCGTCCACCTGGCACCCCCTCGGCGGAGCGAGTATGGGAACCGTCTGCGATCTCGACGGGCGGGTGCTCGGGCAGCGCGGCCTGTATGTACTCGACGGGGCACTCATGCCCGGCAACACGGCGGCCTGCAACCCGTCGATGACGATCGCCGCAGTTGTCGAGCGAGCCCTCGACGACATCGTCGCGCGCGACGTGGGCGTCGTCTTCTGACAGCACTTCCGCTCGAAAGAGCATCGCGGGAGAGCGCGGGCCGGTTGCGGCCCCACCGGCCCTAGACTTGTCTCGTGCCTCGCATCGACCTCAACAGCGACCTCGGTGAAAGCTACGGCCAGTGGCGGCTCGGCGACGACGAGACGATGCTCGGACTCGTCTCGAGCGCGAACATCGCCTGCGGGTTCCATGCGGGCGACCCCTCGACGTTGCTCGACACCTGCCGGGCCGCCGCAGAACGCGACGTGCGGATCGGCGCGCAGGTGGGATATCAGGATCTCGCCGGCTTCGGCCGGAGGTTCATCGATGTGACGCCGGCCGAACTCACCGCCGAAGTGATCTACCAGATCGGCGCTCTGGAGGGACTCGCGCGGGTTGCGGGTTCGTCCGTCAGTTACGTCAAACCGCACGGCGCGCTGTACAACGCGGTGGTGCACCATCGCGAGCAGGCTCGTGCGGTGGTCGCTGCGGTGTGCGCGTACGACGACTCGCTGCCGGTTCTCGGCCTGCCGGGGTCGGTGCTTCTCGACGAGGCCGAACGCGCGGGACTGCCGGTGGTCAGCGAGGCGTTCGCCGATCGCGCGTACACACCCGAGGGCACACTCGTCTCCCGGCACGAACCCGATGCGATCCTCCACGACCCGGACACGGTGGCGCGACGCGTGCTGCGCATGGTGACGGAAGGTGTGGTGACGGCACTCGACGGCAGTGACGTGCCCGTCACCGCTCGGTCGGTGTGCATTCACGGCGACTCCCCCGGCGCCACCGCGATGGCAATTGCCGTACGTGCTCTGCTCGACGCCGAGAGCATCGGTATCGAAGCATTCGTGTGAGGGACGATCGATGAGGATCCTGCCGAACGGAGACGCCGCGCTGCTCGCCGAGTTCGCATCGCTCGACGACGTGCTCGCGCACTACCGGGCGCTCGACGCGGACCGGCCGCACGGCGTCGTCGACCTCGTTCCCGCCGCCCGTACGGTGCTGGTTCGCTTCGAACCCCGGGAGATTCGCGGTGACACCGTGCGCCGATGGATCGCCGAGACCCCACCTGTAGATGCGGACACCCTCGTCGCCGACGAGATCGTGATCGATGTCCGGTACGACGGCCCCGATCTCACGGAGGTCGGAGAGAGGACCGGACTGGGTGCGGACGGCGTGATCTCGGCACACACGGACCGGGCCTGGACCGTCGCCTTCGGCGGGTTCGCTCCCGGATTCGCGTACCTCACCGGAGGTGACGATCGTCTGCAGGTTCCCCGGCGCGAGTCGCCGCGTGTCGCGGTTCCGGCCGGAGCCGTGGGGCTGGCCGGCGAGTTCTCCGGGATCTACCCCCGGCAGTCACCGGGAGGATGGCAGCTGATCGGGACGACCGATGCCGAACTGTGGCAACCGGATCGGATCCCTGCTGCGTTGCTCCGGCCCGGTGTCCGCGTCCGGTTCCGGCCGGTGCGGCGTCCGCTGGTGACAGAGTCGTCGGCGCCCGACATCCGACGCACGGATGGGTGACGGCGCCGTGCGCGAGACTGGGGCGGTGGCGTGGTTCGAGGTTGTCTCCCCCGGCGTTCTCACGACAGTCCAGGATCGCGGTCGCCCCGGCCACGGCGGAACCGGACTGACCACGTCCGGCGCTGCCGACCGGACGGCGCACGATGCGGCGAACCGGTTGGTGGGCAACCACCCCGGCGCCGCCACCCTCGAGGTCACGGCCGGCGGGCTCGTCGTGCGGAGCGTCGGCGCGATGATCGTGGCGGTGACCGGGGCGCGTGCCGAGGTCACCGTGAACGAGCGGCCACGGGGTGACTGGTCGCGGATTCACCTGAGCAACGACGATGTGCTGGCGATCCGGCCACCGTCGATCGGACTGCGGTCCTACCTGGCTGTCCGCGGAGGCATCGATGTTCCCGAGGTGCTCGGGAGCCGGGCCACCGACACGCTGTCGAACACCGGTCCCGCGCCCGTTCGGGCAGGTGATCGTCTACCGGTGGGCGCACTCGCCGACGCCCTGCCTGTCGAAGAACAGTTCCCCCCGCCCGCCGACCTGGGCGATCCGGTGGAACTGGGGGTGCGCCTCGGCCCGCGCGACGACTGGTTCACGCCGGCCTCCGTGCGCGCCCTGCTGCGGGAACGCTGGACGGTGACGCCCCGGCTCGACCGGATCGGCATCAGGCTGCGGGGCACCGGACCGCTCCACCGGTCGCGGCGAGCCGAACTTCCGAGCGAGGGAATGGTTCCCGGAGCACTACAGGTACCCCCCGAGGGGCATCCGGTGCTGTTCCTCGCCGACCATCCCGTCACGGGTGGATACCCGGTGATCGCAGTGGTGGCACGCGCCGATCTTCCCCTCGCAGCACAGTTGCGGCCGGGCCACCGGGTGCGGTTCTCCGTCACCCGGTAGCCCGGCCGCATGCTGTGTCGTCTGCGACGTCACTCGGAGAGAGGCGACAGCCTGCCGTCGATCATTTCCAGTACGCGATCGCAGTGCACGAGCACGTCGTGGTCGTGCGTGACCATGATCGTGGCGACCCCGGCACTATGGGTCTCGTCCGCCAGAAGCTGCACGACGTCGTGGCTCCGAGCACGGTCCAGCGCCGCGGTGGGCTCGTCGACGAGCAACACGGCGGGTTCGGTGACCAGGGCGCGAGCGATACCCACGCGCTGACGTTCGCCACCGGACAGCTGGCCCGGACGCTTGTTCGCGCGGTGGGTCATGCCGACGGATTCGAGGAGCTCGTGGGGGTCACGCCCGGGCCGTCCCGTGATCGTCGACATCAATCGCAGCTGGTCGAGCGCGGTCAGTGCCGGCAGCAGATTCGAGGACTGGAACACGAACCCGATTTGATTGCGGCGGATTTCGGCGAGCTGACGACGCGGTGTGGCGGTCAGGTCTACGTCCCGCAGCACAACCGTGCCGGTGGTGGGATGAATCAGTCCTCCGGCCACGGCCAGGAGACTGGATTTGCCCGCGCCGGACGGACCGACGATCGCGACCAGTTCGCCGGGGGCAACTTCGAGGCTCACGTCGTCGAGTGCGGTGACGGTGCTGTCGCCGTCGCCGAACTGCAGGCCGACATTCCGCAGGCTCAGGCCCGTGGTGGTGGTGAGGGCGCTCATCGATTCTCTCCCAGTGCCGTCAGGGGGTTGATACGGGTGATTCGCACGATCGCGAGTCCGGCCCCGATGAGGCCGAGCACGATCAGCAACAGTGCGCCTTGCAGAATCGGGCCCGTTTGGAGCGAGAACGGCATGCCCGTTCCTTCGAGTCCGGAGCCGAGGCCGAGGCCGACGAGGACACCGAAGGCGACGGACACGACGAGAATCAGGGCTGCCTGGATGATGCTGTCGCGCATCAGATATCCGGTGGACGCACCCATCGCGCGGAGGACCGCGAGTTCACGCAGCCGCTGGACGGTCCAGATGCTGAAGAACGCACCGACGACCAGTGCCGAAATCGCGTAGAGGAACGCGATGATCATGGACATCGTCATCGTCTCCGCGGAGTAACCCGGGGAGGAGTCGAACGACTCCTCGACGGTCTTGCTCGCAGTGCCTGCTGCGGCGTCACCGGCGGCCAGGTCGGGAAGGGAGCCGTCCGTTCCCTGGATCGCGACGACACTCGCCTCCGTGTACGCCCGCGGTTCGGTGGCGGCGCCTTCGAGCGTGCCCGCGTTGATTTCCTGCCAGGTTGCCAGCGGCACGTACGCGATGTCGACGTGGCCGAAGGTGCGCTTGTCCTCCGTGAACCCGACGACGGTCATTTCCGTCCCGAGCCGGTCGACCGTCACGGTGTCGCCGACAGCGACACCTTCGTCACGAGCGGTCTCGCTGAGGATGATGTCTCTCGGCCCGCTCAGCTGTGTGCCTTCGCCTGCGGTGGGCTCGAGGAAGGAGCCCGGCACAATGCCGAAGAGTGTCAGGTCGATCGCCATGCCGCCGCCGGTGTGCGCGTTGACGATGGCGTTGCCCATCAGCTCGGCGTGCTCGACGCCGGGCTGGGCAGCCCATGCCGCCGCCTGCTCTTCGGTGACGACGGACCGCGAGAATGCGGAGTCCGTCTTCGTGCCCTCCTGGAAGGCGAACGCCTGGGCGGGCGTCCGCTGAAGGCCCGAGACTCCGTCGTCGACGAGTCCGGAGGACAGGCCCGAGAGGATGACCATCAGAACCGAGATCAGGGCGATGACGGATGCCATCAGCAGAACACGTGTACGCGCGAACACCAGTTCACGCACTGCAAGAAACATAGGGGCTCCTGGAAAGGATCGCTCAGGCGAAGGCACCTGGGATGAGGTAGGCGGGCACGGGACTCACTTCTCCGATTTCAACAGAGGATGAGTTGCATTACCACTAAGGTTTACCTACGACAATGGGTAGTTTCCCGACCTCGAAACGCGCCAGAAACCGCCCTCTACCTGCGCTTATCACTGATCTTGCCGGCGGCCGGCCAGGCCTGAAATTTGATGACGACATGTCGTCAACATCATGGTTCGAGACGCGCTCGGGCCCCCCGAAGGCATCCGAGCCGACGCACTTTCGGCGCGCTCGATCCGCCGGGGTGTACCCTTCGATCGGTCACAAGTCCCCGATCCGATCCCGGAGCAATACGTGCCTATCCTGAACGCCGGGCACACCGTGGCCGAGCACAAATCCGCCACTCGCACTCGCATCCTCAGCGCTTTCGCCGAGGTGCTGGCCCGCGAGGGATGGGACGGCGCATCGGTCAAAGCCGTCGCCGCGCAAGCCGGCCTGACCCGCACGGTGATCTACAACTACTACGCCGACAAATCCGAGATGCTCCTCGCGTGGTCCGCCCATGAAATCGAGCGGTTTCTCGATCTGCTCACGCGCAAGCTCGCCGGGATGGACGATCCCCGCGACATGCTCGAGACCGTCGTCGAGCTGGTTCTCCTCGAATTCGCCGGGCCCCACCCCGTGACACCGCCCGTGATGAGCCTGATCCCGAATGCGACCAAGCTGGAGTTCACCTCGCAACTCAACGAACTCGAGGACGTGGTCTACCGGATCCTCGTCGAGGGCGAGAAGTCGGGAGTGTTCCGGCTGATCGACGCACGGTCCGCGAGCCGGTGCATCCTGGGCTGCCTGGACCCCCACCGCCAGGTGCTGGCCGACGGCGGGCCGGTCGACGAGGTGATCTCGATGGTGGTTCCGTTCGTGATGGGGGCCGTGGGCGCCCTCGACCGTGACCCGCACGCCGAACCCGGCTGTGCGGCGATCTGCGACGCGGGCGAGGAGAACCTGTCGTCCGAGTCCTGATCGGAGACGGCTCTCAGGCGTCCGATCGAGCCTGGGAACCGGGTTCCCCCGAGATCTCCGGATTCGTGACACGCCGTACGAACTCGATCGTCTGAGCGAGGGCGCGGCGTGCGGGAGGCGAGACGCCGGGCAGGCTGAGGTACCCGTGGACCGCGTTCTCGTACTCCGTCAGGGTCACGTCGCCGCCCTTCTCGCGCAGCGCATCCGCATAGAACACGCCGTTGTCGCGCAGCGGATCGTGCCCGGCGACCTGGATGAGCGCAGGAATCGTGGCGCCGGCGAGACTGCCGCGCAACGGTGCCGCCGTGGGCGCGTACGGATCTGCGCCGTCGAGGTACAAGCGGACGAACGCGCGCATACCGCGGGAGGTCAGGACGGGCGCATCGGCGTGCTCGCGCTCGGAGGGAAATACCTCTTCCATCTCGGTGCCCGGATAGACGAGCACCTGTCCGACCAGTGCGGAGAGGCCGGACTGCGCGGCGAGATCCGCGACGACCGCGGCGAGATTGCCGCCGGCACTGTCCCCGGCCACCACCACCCTCGTCCCGTCCACGCCGAGTTCGGCAGCATGCTCGACCACCCACAGCAGAGACGACCAGCAGTCGAATACCGCCGCAGGGTACGGGTTTTCGGGCGCAAGCCGGTAATCGACAGACACGACGACGCACGGAGACTCCGCAGCCATGTGGCTCGCCCACCACTCGTCCTGCTCGGGCTCACCGAGCACCCAGCCTCCGCCGTGGAAGAGCACTACGGCAGGGAGAGGACCGGGCGCCGAACCCGACGGCCGGTAGATGCGCAGGCGCAACGTAACAGACTCGGTGGCGGATTCGAGTCCGGCGATCTCGGCGGGCTGCAACTCGACCGTGCGGTCGACGATGTGCGCGGCGCGGTGTGGCCGGCCGGCGACCCATCGCCCGACGCGCGAGGACAACAGCTTCGTCCGGCGTGCGCGTCGCGCGGGGACCGCCTCGGGCGGTTCGTCCGCGATGGACGCGCCGGTGAGGCCCTCCACGAGGGCGAACAGCTTGGTACGGAACGGGAGCGGAGCGGCCACGGCCGCAACACTAGAGGACCGCGGTCGCTTCCGGAACGGTGGCGCGCTCCGAGCGGTGGAGCGCACTGAGGCACAGACCTTGCACGGGACGGGTGGCCTCGGACCGGAAACGGCCGCCTACCTGCGCGACACTCTGGACGACGTTGTCACGCACCGTGATCCATTCCTCTTCTCCCGAACTCGACTGAACCGAGACGACGCCGTCGACGACATGGTCGAACGTGAAGTGCGACAACACCTCCGGGAACCGGTCGCGGCGTCCCCTCAGCACCCGCCGCATACGGGCACGCGGCGACAGGAACGAATCGATCAGATAGGCGAGCCATTCGGCGTGCCGGAAGAAGTGCTCGTCGCCGTCCCACACCAGAGCCGATCCGTCGTCCGTGGGAGTCCACTGGCACCACGACATCGGACGACCCCGCGTCGGCAGACCGTCCCGTCCCGCATTGTGCGGCCCGCTCGCGGGACCGGCGAAGGCGCGAAGGAACTCGATCTCACCGGCGTTCAGAGGCGGTGAAACCTCGAACCGACCGTCGAATCGAGCGCTGTACATACGGTGCCTCCCCACGTCGACTGTTGTGCTTCTTTACCCCGTCCGGCGGGCTTCCACACCGATCCGAGGCAGACAATCCGGCCAATCGAGACATCACCCTCGTCACAAATGTGAATCTCTGTTAACTTTCTCGCGACATCGGTGGCGGAGACAGAGGTGGCGACGTGTTGCGTCGGATAACGGCAGCAGTCATGGGTACAGCGATCGTGGCAGCGGGCACGATCATGGGAAGCGGCGTCGCATCCGCCGAAGACACTGGGGCTCAGCAGTACCCGCTCGCGCCGACATTTCTCGACGGCATCGGAATGGAACTCGCGAACCCGGGAGGGTCGGCGCCCGGCTCCAACGACTGGTCGTGTGAGCCCTCCGACGAGCACCCCGACCCGGTGATCCTCGTACACGGAACAGCCGCTAATCGACAGGACAACTGGGCCTACCTGTCACCACTGCTTGCAAACGAGGGCTACTGCGTCTTCGCGCTCACATACGGCAACTATCCCGACCTGCCGTGGCCGCTGAACGCATTCGGCGGCCTGAAACCCATGGAACAGAGCGCCGCCGAGTTGTCGGTGTTCGTCGACGAGGTGCTGGAGGCGACCGGGGCCGAGAAAGTCGCCCTCGTCGGCCATTCGCAAGGCACCCTCATGCCCACGTACTACCTCAACCGTCTCGGCGGCAACACCAAGGTCCGGGACCACATCTCCCTCGCGCCGCTGTGGGACGGCAGCCACGCGTTCCTGCTCGAAGCCACCTTCTCGTTGTTCGGCCAGGCCGGTCTGCGTGACGAACTCGAACAACTCGTCGCGACCGTGGGCTGCGGGGCATGCCCGCAGGTGCTCGCCGGCTCCCAGTGGTTCCGGGATCTGCACGCCGACGGCGTCTACGCGCCCGAGGTCCGGTACACCAACATCATCACGCGATACGACGAACTGGTGCTTCCGCACACCAGCGGCTACCGGGAAGCCGGCAACGCCACGAACTTCGTGCTGCAGGACCACTGCGAGGCGGACTGGGCCGAACACGTCGCCATCGTCAACGACCCCGTGGCGGCAGCGGTCGTCCTCAACGCCCTCGACCCGGACAACCCGCGCCCGGTGCCGTGCGTATCGGTGCCGCCGTTCACGGGATGGTCACCCACCGCACCCTCGCCGTAGAAACGACCGCGACCGCCGTGGTAGCGGCGGTCGCGGTGTCGAAGCCGGGTGACGCTACGCGCGGCGCTGCCGGGCGATGTCGGCGAGCACGACGCCCGCAGCCACCGACGCGTTGAGCGATTCCACATCGCCTGCCATCGGGATCGACAACACGGCGTCACAGGTTTCGCGGACCAGACGCGACAAGCCCTTACCCTCGGAGCCGACCACCACGACCACCGGATCGGTGCCGTCGAACTCGTCGAGCGTGGTGTCTCCGCCGGCGTCGAGACCGACGACACGCACACCCTGCGCCTGCCAGTCCTTGAGCGTGCGGGTCAGGTTGGTGGCGCGCGCGACGGGCAGTCGTGCTGCCGCGCCCGCACTGGTCCGCCATGCCACGGCGGTCACCGACGCCGAACGCCGCTGCGGGATGACCACGCCGTGTCCGCCGAACGCCGCGACCGAGCGGATGACGGCACCGAGGTTGCGCGGATCCGAGATGTTGTCGAGCGCGACCAGCAGCGGCCGCTCATGGAGTTCTTTCGCGCGGGTGATCAGGTCGTCGGGATGCACGTACCGATACGGCGGCACCTGGAGACCCACGCCCTGGTGCATTCCGTTGGTGGACAGCCGGTCGAGTTCCGCGCGCGACACCTCGAGGATCGAGATGCCCATGTCGGCGGCCCGCTGCACGGCTTCCTTGAGTCGCTCGTCCGCTTCGGCTCCGACCGCGACGTACAGAGCGGTCGCGGGAACCTCGGCACGCAGGCATTCGACGACGGGGTTGCGGCCCAGCACCATCTCCGGCCCGTCCTCGGGCTTGCGGCCCGCCGGACGCCGACCGCCACCACGGGAGGTATCGGTCGCCTTCGCGGCAGCACGGGATCGCCGTGCGGCGGCGTGGTACGGACGATCCTCGGCCTTGGGTGTCGCACCGCGCGGTTCCAGACCACGACGGCGCTGACCGCCGGAGCCGACGACCTGCCCCTTCTTGGTTCCGCCCTTACGAATTGCGCCGCGGCGCTGGGAATTGCCTGCCATCACTGTCCTGCTTTCAGAGACCACTCGGGTCCGTTCGGCGTATCGGTCACTTCGATACCTGCCGCTGTCAACCGGTCGCGCACCTCGTCGGCGATCGCCCAGTTCTTGTCTGCTCGCGCATTCTGCCTGCGGACGAGATCCGCGGAGACGAGCACGTCGAGCGCTTCCAGAGCCGCCGATCGGTCGGCGGTGGAGTCACTCCAGTGTGCATCGAGTGGGTCCACTCCGAGAATTCCGAGCATCGCGCGCACCTGCGACGCGATCCGGACGGCCTCATCGAGATCACCGTTGTCGAGTGCCTTGTTGCCCTCGCTGCGCCGGCCGTGGATCTCGGCGAGCGCCTTGGGCACACCGAGATCGTCGTCGAGTGCCTGCGCGAATTCGTCCGTCCACGTACCGACCGGAACCTCGCCCGCACGATCGCGGGTCTTGAGCACGAACGATTCGAGACCCCGGTAGGCGGCGGCCGCTTCCTGGAGCGCTGCCTCGGAGTACTCGAGCATCGAACGGTAGTGCGCACTGCCGAGGTAGTACCGCAATTCCTGGGGCCGGACCTTGGTGAGCACGTTCGGGACCGAGAGCACGTTGCCGAGCGACTTGGACATCTTCTCGCCGCCCATGGTCACCCAGCCGTTGTGCAGCCAGTACCGGGCGAAGCCGTCGCCTGCCGCCCGAGCCTGAGCGATTTCGTTCTCGTGGTGGGGAAAGACAAGATCCATTCCGCCGCAATGAATGTCGAAGGTGCCACCGAGATAGAACGTAGCCATCGCAGAGCATTCGAGGTGCCATCCGGGACGGCCGCGCCCCCACGGAGTGGGCCACGAGGGCTCACCCGGCTTCGCCGCCTTCCACAGAGTGAAGTCGCGAGGGTCGCGCTTGCCGAGCCCGGCGCTCTCACCCTGGTGCACGTCGTCGAGCTTGTGCCCGGACAGCGACCCGTACTCGGGATAGCTCTTCACGTCGAAGTAGACGTTGCCGTCGGAGGGGTACGCATGGCCCGCCGCGATGAGTCGTTCCATGAGGTCGACCATCTGCGTGACGTGCCCGGTGGCGCGTGGCTCGATAGACGGCGGAAGGACACCGAGCGCGTCGTAGGCCCGGTTGAACGCGCGCTCGAAGGTCGCCGCCCATTCCCACCACGGACGGCCGGCTTCCGCGGCCTTGCGGAGGATCTTGTCCTCGATGTCTGTGACGTTTCTCACAAACGCGACGTCGAGGCCCTGGGCTGTCAGCCACCTGCGGAGAACATCGAAGGCGACACCACTGCGCACATGGCCGATGTGGGGTTCGCCTTGAACGGTGGCACCACACAGGTACACCGAGGCATGGCCGGGGACGAGCGGCACGAATTCCCGCACATCCCGCGTTTCGGTGTCGTAAAGGCGCAAGGTCACGACCGTCGATCCTACCGGTCGTCGCTCTGCTGCAGGACGAGCGCGGTGGCGATCGCCGCCACACCCTCGCCTCGTCCGGTCAATCCCAGACCGTCCGTGGTCGTCGCAGACACCGACACGGGAGCGCCCAGGACGTCGGACAGCACGCGCTGCGCCTCGTCGCGTCGCGGCCCGATCTTCGGACGGTTACCCACCACCTGGACCGCCGCGTTGCCGATCGTCCATCCCGCCTCCGTCAGGAGCCTGCGCACCTCGGCGAGCATGGCCGCGCCCGATGCGCCCGCCATCTCCGGACGGTCGGTACCGAAGACTGTTCCCAGGTCGCCGAGACCGGCCGCGGACAGCAGCGCGTCGCACAGGGCGTGCGCGGCGACGTCACCGTCCGAGTGGCCCGAGCATCCGTCGGCGTCCTCGAACAGCAGTCCGGCCATCCAGCACGGCCGACCCGCCTCGACGGGATGCACGTCCGTTCCGATTCCGACACGCACGACGGTTCAGCGCTCCTCTGCGGTTCGAACCCCGGCCGTGAGCAGTGCTCGCGCAAGGACCAGGTCCAAGGGGGTAGTGATCTTGAAGGCGAGTGGATCGCCCGCGACGGTGTCGACTCGTTCCCCGAGCCGCTCGACGAGTCCGGCGTCGTCGGTGGCATCACCGACGTCGGTGTTCGCGCGGGCAAGGAGTGCGACGTCGAAACCCTGCGGTGTCTGTACCGCGCGCAGGGTCGCGCGGTCGGGTGTTCCGGTGACAGCGCCTTCGGCATCGACGCTCTTGATGGTGTCCGTAACGGGGAGCACCGGTATCACCGCGTCGCTTCCGCGTCGCAGTTCCGCGACCACCCGCGTGAACATCTCGGGCGGGGTGAGTACCCGGGCCGCATCGTGCACGAGCACGAATCGCGCGTCGCCCGCGCAGGCGAGCCCGGCACGCACCGAATCGGCGCGTTCGGCACCTCCTGCGACGACGAGCACCCGTTTCGAAAACGGGGGCCGTACCAGTTCGGCCGGCGGGGTCGCGGCAAGTTCCGGCGGCACGACGACAACCACGCGGTCGACCTCGCCGGAGTCGAGCATGGCTTCGACCGCTCGATCGAGCATGGTCCGGCCATCCAGTTCGACGAACGCCTTGGGCAGTTCTTCGCCCAGACGAACGCCGCGGCCGGCCGCCGGAATGATTCCGACGACCGGCCCGTTGCGATCGTTCACTTGCTGTGTTCGGGGTTCTTCACGCGGCTCGCCACTCAGGACGCGGCTGCGAGAACCTCGTCGAGCATGCTCGCGGCGCGGACGTCGTCCGTGCCCTCCGCGAGAGCGAGCTCGCCCACCAGGATCTGACGAGCCTTGGCAAGCATTCGCTTCTCACCTGCGGAAAGGCCGCGGTCCTGCTCCCGGCGCCACAGGTCGCGGACAACTTCCGCGACCTTGTTGACGTCGCCGGAGGCCAACTTCTCGAGGTTGGCCTTGTACCGCCGCGACCAGTTGGTCGGCTCTTCGGTGTGCGGCGCGCGCAACACCTGAAAAACCTTGTCGAGGCCCTCTTGTCCAACAACGTCGCGAACTCCGACGTACTCTGCGTTATCTGCAGGAACTCGCACTGTGAGGTCGCCCTGCGCGACTTTCAGAACCAGGTATTCCTTCTGCTCACCCTTGATGGTGCGCGTTTCGATAGCTTCGATCAGCGCCGCACCGTGGTGGGGGTATACGACGGTGTCTCCGACCTTGAAAATCATGTGTCCCGTGCCCCTTTCGATTCACCGAGTTTAACACGTGACTACCCCGTCCTCCCATCAACGGTGCAGGTCAGGGGCATCGATACGTGAGCGCAGGGGTTGACAGGCAGTCGGTTCCGTGCTTTATGTGACGTGTGTCACCCTTAGGGAGTGGGCATGTCCGGGCTTTCGGGGGCGACACCAAAAGTTACGAGTTCCGGCCCCGCCGTACACAGGTCGCTCGCTGACTACTACTCTGCCTAGTGGATTGCGAGCCTTACTCGATGGAGGAACCCGTGACTGCTCTCAAAGCGCCGACTCGGCGAGTCGTGACCGCCCTCGCCCTGGCGGCCGGAGCGACGCTCACGCTGTCGGCGTGCGGTGCCGGCCAGATCAGCCAGACCGCCATTCAGGTCGCGGCGATCAACGGCAACAACGCCGAGGTCGGATCGATCGCGCTGCGCAACGTGCACGTGATCTACCCGAACTCCGAGGAGTACAGCATCGAACCGGGTGGCACCGCACTGCTCGGTTTCACGGTCGTGAACCTCGATACCTACACCCCGGACGTCCTCACCGACATCTCCACCGAGTTCGCGTCGTCCGTGAATGCGGAAGAGATCGAGATCGCGCCCCAGTCGTCGGTGATCGCCGGTGAGTCCACCGAGACCGCCCGCCTCGACGAGTCGCCGCAGCCGGCGCAGACGCAGGAGACCCCGCCCGACGCGCCGAGCATCGCGACCGTCGAACTGGTCGGCCTGAACGAACTCGTCCGTCCGGGACTGACGGTTCCGGTGACCTTCTCCTTCGCCGAGGCCGGTGACATCACCGTCTCCGTGCCGATCGACGCGGGACCGATTACCCCGCGCGACGAGTCCGACATGTCGCCGATTGTCGGCGAGGCACACTAGCCGCACCCAGACTCCGAAAAGACCCCGGTCGAGCACTGCCGACCGGGGTCTTTTCTGTCGGGGCGGGCCACTATCCTCCGGCAGTGGTCAAAACCAAGTCGCTCTACCGCTGTTCCGACTGCGCGCACACCGTCGGGAAATGGGTCGGCCGATGCCCGGAATGCGGAACATGGGGGTCGATGGACGAGGCCCTTCCGCAACCCACGGCCGTCGCTGCGCGTGCCGGGACCACCCTCGCCCGCGCCGGCGCTGCCGCGGTGCTGCCGTCCACCCCGGCCACCCCGCTGTCCCGGATCGACGGAAAAGCCACCTACGCGAAGTCCACGGGTGTCGACGAACTCGACCGCGTCCTCGGCGGCGGAATAGTTCCCGGTTCGGTCGTGCTGCTCGCGGGAGAACCCGGCGTCGGCAAGTCGACGCTGCTCCTGGAAGTGGTCCATCGGTGGGCCCAGCGCGGCAGCGACGAGCGCGCGCTCTACGTCACCGGCGAGGAATCGGCGGGGCAGGTACGGCTGCGCGCCGACCGGACCGGGGCGGTGCACGACCGCGTGTACCTCGCGGCCGAGTCCGACCTCGCCACGATCTTCGGGCACGTCGAGCAGGTACGCCCCACGCTGCTGGTCGTCGACTCGGTACAGACGATGCTCGCCGCCGACGTCGACGGCGTCACCGGCGGCGTCACGCAGGTGCGCGCGGTGACGAGTGCCCTCACCACACTCGCCAAGTCCAGCGGTGTGCCCGTGCTCCTGATCGGCCACGTCACGAAGGACGGCGCCGTCGCCGGTCCCAGGTCCCTCGAGCACCTCGTCGACGTGGTGCTGCACTTCGAAGGCGACAAGCACTCGACGCTCCGAATGGTGCGCGGAGTGAAGAACCGATTCGGCGCCGCCGACGAAGTGGGCTGTTTCGAACTCACCGAGAGCGGCATCGTCGGCGTCAGCGATCCGTCCGGCCTGTTCCTCCAGCACCGCGACGAAGCGGTACCGGGCACGGCGGTCACCGTCACCATGGACGGGAAGCGGCCGCTGCTCGGCGAGGTGCAGGCGCTCGTGGTGCCCACCCACAACCCGTCGCCACGCCGCGCCGTGAGCGGACTCGACTCGGCCCGGGTGGCGATGGTGCTTGCCGTGCTGGAGCGTCGCTGCGGACTGGGCAAGCTCGGCAACTGCGACGTCTATGCCTCGACGGTGGGCGGCATGCGGATCACCGATCCGTCCGCCGACCTCGCGTTGGCTCTCGCGGTCGCGTCGGCCGTCCGGGATCAACCGGTGCCTGCCGGCACGGTGCTGCTCGGAGAAGTCGGCCTGGCAGGTGAAGTGCGCCGCGTCGCCGGTGCGGGTCGCCGGCTCGCCGAGGCGAACCGGCTGGGATTCACCCGCGGAGTGGTCCCGCGCGGCGTCGAAGGTGTCCCGAAGGGGATGAAAGCCACCGAGGTGACGAACGTCGGACAGGCATTGTCGACGCTGTCGCGCTGAGAACGGCAATCCTGTCGGGCGTCCGTGCGAACATATGTTCGTGTCCGGTGAAGCCACGATCATGCATGCCGATCTCGACGCGTTCTACGCGTCGGTCGAGCAGCGCGACGATCCGTGGCTGAGGGGGAAACCGATCGTCGTCGGTGGCGGCGTGGTGCTGGCCGCCAGTTACGAGGCGAAGGCCTACGGCATCAAGACCGCGATGTCGGGGCGCGCCGCGCGAGCGCTGTGTCCCGGGATGATCTCCGTTCCGCCCCGCATGGAGGCGTACGCCCGGGCGTCGCGCGATGTGTTCGCGGTGTTCGACGACACGACCCCGATCGTCGAGGGCATCTCGATCGACGAGGCGTTCCTCGACGTGTCGGGAGTACGCCGCATCTCGGGTGAGCCCCTCGAGATCGCGGCGCGGTTGCGGCGCAGAGTGGCCGACGAGGTGGGGCTGCCCATCACCGTGGGCATCGCTCGGACGAAGTTTCTCGCCAAGGTTGCCAGCGGAGTCGCGAAACCCGACGGGCTGTTGCGTGTCCCGCCGGAGGCCGAACTCGATTTCCTCCACCCGCTGCCGGTCGAACGACTCTGGGGCGTCGGGAAGGTCACCGCCGCGAAACTGCACGCCCACGGGCTGCGCAAGGTCGGCGACATCGCGCAGCACTCCGAATCCGACCTGGTGGCGCTCCTCGGCGCCGCAGCCGGGCGCCATCTGCACGCACTCGCCGTCGGTCACGATCCACGCCCTGTCCGGCATCGCGGACGCAGTTCGATGGGCGCGCAGCATGCCCTGGGCCGCGGGCCGCACAGCGACGAGTCCGTGGAGGCGACGCTGCAACTACTCGTCGACCGGGTGTGCCGCCGTATGAGGCGGGCACACCGTCTCGGCCGCACCGTGGTGTTGCGACTGCGGTTCGCCGACTACGCGCGGGCCACACGGTCGTACACGCTCGGCAGCCCGACCGCCCGCACGGACCTGATCGGCGACACCGCCCGTGCATTGCTCTCGGCGGCCCGCCCGCTGATCGCCGAGCGAGGAGTAACCCTGGTGGGCATCGCGGTCACCAACCTCGACGGGGAAGGCACCGAGCAGCTCGAGTTGCCGTTCGATCAGGACGTACCGGCCGGCCCCCGACGCGAATGCCCGGTCTCCGGAGAGGAGCCGGGTCGCGTCACGCACTCGCCGATCGACCGGCACGCGCTCGACTCGGTGCTCGACGACCTTCACGGAAGATTCGGCGCGGGTTCGGTCACGTCGGCGACACTGCTCGGCCGCGACCATCGCCCGGGCGTGCCGCTGCTACCCGATACGCAGTGACCGAGCACCGCGCCCGGCACGCATCAGACCGCGGAGATGTCCTGGTCGCTGCCGGGCAGTCCGTCGGCGAAATTCTTCCCCTTGGCGAAATGCTCGTGGCCCACGACGATGAACAACCCGTAGGACGACCCCACGATCACGTCGGGATCTGCCAGCGGCCCCTCGACGATCCGGGCCTCCGAGCGCGTGTAGACCTTGCGGCGGACCGTGCCCTCCACCCGGGCCCGCAACTCGAGTACCGCACCGAGCGGGATGGGACGCGCGAAGTCGATGCCCAGATGGGCTGTGACCACAGCCGAGCGCAGTGCGGCGTTGCAGGCCATGCCCTGCGCCTCGTCGAACGCGGTCATCAGGATGCCGCCGTGGATGAAGCCCGGACCGCCCTGGTAGCGCTTGGCGACCTCGAACCGTCCGATCACCTCGAGTCCCTCCCCGGTGGTGAACTCCATTCCGAGGCCGGTGGGCTGATCATCTCCGCATCCGAAGCACTTGGACCAGTGCTGGGGCACAGGAGCCCCCGGGCCGGGGTGGTCGGCCGGAGGCTCGGGAAGAACGACGTCGTCGGGCAAGGTCCAGGTACTGCTCATGAACAAGTAATGTAGTTGCGCGGTCACGGGAGCCTTTTTCTTCCCTCCCTGGAATGTGACCACGACCGCAGGATCCGGACACGGAAGGAATCTGCCACATGACCGAGTCGGCGCGGTCCGCGACGCTCAGCGACACCATCGCCCGACTCGCCCCCGGCACCGCCCTGCGCGACGGGCTCGAACGCATTCTGCGCGGCCGCACGGGCGGACTGATCGTTCTCGGTTTCGACGAGAAGGTCGCGGCGCTGTGCGACGGCGGCTTCGAACTGGACGTGGAATTCGCACCGACCCGGATGCGCGAGCTGTCGAAGATGGACGGCGCCGTCGTGGTCTCGACCGACGGCACCCGGATCGTCCGCGCCAACGTCCAGCTCGTTCCCGATCCGAGCATCCCCACCGTGGAGTCCGGTACCCGCCACCGGGCCGCGGAGCGCACGGCCATCGAAACCGGTTATCCCGTCGTGTCGGTGAGCCAGTCGATGAGCATCGTGAGTGTGTACGTCGCGGGACGCCGGCACGTGATCAACGACTCGGCGACGATACTTTCGCGCGCCAACCAGGCCGTGTCCACGCTCGAGCGCTACAAGGCGCGGCTCGACGACGTCACCCGGCAGCTGTCGGTGGTGGAGATCGAGGACATCGTCACGCTGCGCGACGCGCTCACGGTGGCGCAGCGGCTCGAGATGATGCATCGGCTGTCGGTGGAGATCGAACAGGACGTGCTCGAACTCGGTACCGACGGCCGCCAATTGGCACTCCAGCTCGAAGAACTGGTCGGCGACAATCAATTGGCCCGGCAGCTCATCGTCCGCGACTATCTGTCGGGTGACGAGCCACCGTCGACGCGGGGTGTGGAGCAGGCACTCGATCGCCTCGCCGGCCTCAGCGACACGGACCTGCTGGACCTGACCACGCTCTCGAGAGCGTTCGGCTATCCCGACACCATCGAAGCGCTCGATGCGCCGATGAGTCCCCGCGGATACCGGGTGCTGCACCGCGTGCCGCGCCTGCAATCCCAGCAGATTCATCGGCTTGTCGCCGCATTCGGCACGTTGCAGGGTCTGCTCGCGGCCACCGCGGCGGATCTGCAGGCCGTCGACGGCATCGGCGCGCTCTGGGCGCGCTACATCCGGGAGGGACTGTCACGGCTGGCCGAATCGGCCATCAACCATTACGACTGACGCTGCGATTCAGGGCGTGATGTTGAACGGCTCCGGCGTACTGCGGAGCCCGCCGAGTTGACCGACCACCGTGTACGCACCCGGACCGACGGGCTCGCGCGGCGACGCGCACCCCGGCTCGGACGTCGACGCGGACCACTTGACGGAGTAGGCCGCCTGATCTCCCGGTTGCAGAGTCCGCATGTCGGATGTGGGCTCGGGGAAGCAGTCGGTGTTGGACCACAGTCGCTCGTTGCCGTCGAGCGTGTACACGAGAACCTGCTGCAGTCCGGCCCCGAGGTCACGGTCGCATTGTGCGGTGCCGATGTTGGTGATGACGATCGTGAAACCGGGCTCGGTACCCGTCTGGTAGTTGGGCTCGTCGGCGGTGACACGCACCGCGAGCGACTGGTCGGGGCACTGGCCCGGCGGGACCGCCGCGGCGGTCGTCTCGGCTCCTGACTCCTCCGGCGAATCCGCCGTCGTCGTGCCGGACGTCGATCCGCCCGAGCCCGACGAGGTATCTCCTTCGCCGTCGGAACCGTCGCTCTGCGTGCTCGTCGTCTCTGCGGCACTCGACGAAGGCTCGGTGCTGGAGGTCAATGTGGACTGAGCTGCCGCGGGTTCCGGTTCGGTGTCGCCGCCGCCGGTCAGGGCGACGACGAGCCACACGACCAACGCCAGCACGACCACAGCGACGACGATCGCGAGCATGCGTCGTCGCCGATAGATCTCGGGGGGCAATGGGCCGGTGGGTTCAAGCACGCCTCACACGGTAAGTGCCAGCCCGGATGCGCTGCGGCATAGCGCTCGGCGTGTCGCTCAGTCGGCGGTCACACCGATGTCGCCGATGTGCCCCTGCAACTGGACGTGACCGTCGTCGAGCCGGTAGGTGACGCCGGCGATCGCGCATCGTCCGTCGGCAACCCGCTCGGCGATGATCCGCGACCGGTCGGTGAGAAGACGCCCGGTTTCGACGACGTGCCGCACCTCGAGTTCGTCGACGGTGGACAATCCGTCCGCCCGGCCCATCAGGATCGACGGCGCGACCCGCTCGATGATGCTCCGAATGTGACCGCGGGGAACCTCACCCGTGTCGAGTGCTGTCAGCGTCGCGCCGACGGCACCGCAGCTGTCGTGCCCGAGCACGACGATGAGCGGCACCCCCAGGACCTCGACCGCGTACTCGATCGAGCCCAGCACGGAGCTGTCGATGACATGTCCGGCCGTCCGGACCACGAACATATCGCCGAGACCCTGGTCGAAGATGATCTCTGCGGCGACTCGGGAGTCGCCGCAACCGAACAACACCGCGGTGGGATGCTGACCGTTGACCAGTTCGGCCCGGCGATCGATCCCCTGGCTCGGATGCTGCGGAGTACCGGCGACGAATCGCTGATTACCCTCGGTCAGAGCTTTCCAGGCGGAGATCGGGTTTGAATTGGGCATAAGGGCATTATTCACCCGGGACCTTCGCGACCCTCACGCAGTGGTCCCACTGCGGTGCACAACGGTCCCGCATCCGGGACAGGAGGAGAAGAAATGCCTGTTGACGCCACTTCGCTGGCGCGTTGGTACGCCGCGGAAGCACGCGACCTGCCGTGGCGCCGCGACGGTGTGACGGGCTGGCAGATCCTCATGTCGGAGGTGATGCTGCAGCAGACCCCGGTCGTGCGCGTCGTGCCGATCTGGGAGGAGTGGGTACGGCGCTGGCCAGTGCCGTCGGCGATGGCCGCGTCGAGTCAGGCCGACGTACTGCGTGCCTGGGGGAAACTCGGCTACCCCCGGCGCGCGTTGCGCCTGCACGAATGCGCGGGGGTGCTCGCCGCGCAGCACGGCGACCGCGTCCCCGAGGACGTCGACGTGCTCCTGACACTGCCCGGCGTCGGTGCCTACACGGCGCGTGCGGTCGCCTGCTTCGCCTACGGGCGGCGGGTGCCGGTGGTGGACACGAATGTTCGCCGCGTCGTCGCTCGCGCCGTGCACGGTCGCGCAGAGCCGGGAAACCCTTCCACCACGAGAGATCTCGCAGACGTCGAGGCTATGCTTCCGCGCACCCGTGCGAGGGCGGCGACGTTCTCCGCCGCCCTGATGGAACTCGGCGCGACCATCTGCACCGCCCGGACACCGGACTGCGGACGGTGTCCCTTACCGGAATGCGCATGGGTGCAGGCCGGTCGGCCGGCCCACGACGGTCCCGCGAAACGCGTGCAGAAGTTCGCCGGGACCGACCGTCAGGTCCGGGGGCGTCTGATGGCCGTCCTCCGGGAGAGCACGGGACCTGTGGAACGGCCCGCGCTCGACAGTGTGTGGCTCGACGATCCCGGGCAGCGCGACCGGGCGCTGCACTCGCTCCTCGTCGACGGACTGGTCGAGCAGACCGACGACGGCCTGTTCGCCCTTGCCGGCGAAGCGGGTCGCTGATCTCGTCCTGCTGTAGTCCGGTCCGCGGCTTTCAGGGCAGGCCGGTCAGGAATTCTTCGACGGCCGCGCGATACTCGCCCGGCCGATCGTCGTGCACGAGATGCCCGGCACCCTCGATGCGGACGTAGCCGGTCCCCGGGCGGCGCTTCGCCATTTCCCGCATCTGCCCCGGCGGAGTGATCGTGAACTCGCCCTCGATCAGCAGAGCGGGGACGGTCGAGGCCGTCCACTCGTCCCAGAAGTGCCTCCGGCCCCACTCTTCGGAGATGTCACGGAATGTCGAGACGTCGCCGTGCAGGTACCAGCCGTCCGCGCGACGGCTGAACGAGTCGAGGAAATAGCGTCCGGCGACCGGACCGAAGAAGTCGAGCACCGCGTCGTCGGTGGGGAAAGGCTGTGGCCACTGCCCCACCATCGCCGCCCAGTTCTCGGCGGTCCGGCCACGGAAATCGGGTGCCATGTCTTCGAGGACGAGCGCGGCGACCAGGCCCGGGTGCGCCGCTGCGAGGCACCACGCGTGCAGCGCACCCATCGAATGCCCGATCACGACGAACGGTTCGGTGTTCTCGTCGAAGTGGGCAGCCAGGTCGGCAACGAACGCGTCGGTGCCGAGGTTCGCGGGCGCCGCGCGGCCGTGACCCGCCGCGTCGAACGAATACACGTGGCCGTGCTCCCGGAGCCACGGCACCTGGCGACGCCACGTACGCGCGCTTCCCATGAGACCGTGCAACAACAGGATCGGCCGTCCGCTACCACCTTCGTCATGCAACACAGTGGCCCAAGGTAGCGGAGTAATGTCGCGACCATGGCAGTCGTGAAGATCAACGCAATCGAAATCCCCGAAGGTGCCGGATCCGAACTGGAGAAGCGGTTCGCCAATCGCGCGCACACCGTCGAGAATTCGCCCGGGTTCCTGGGCTTCCAGTTGCTGCGCCCCACCGCGGGTGAAAACAGGTACTTCGTGGTCACCCAATGGGAAACCGAAGAGGACTTCGCCGCATGGCGGGACGGCGGCGCGCGGGCCGCTCACGCCGGTGAGGCGAAGAACCCGGTCGCGTCCGGCGCGTCGCTCCTGGAATTCGAAGTCGTCCTCGACGTCAAGAAGTCCTGATGACCGCGCCCGGGAATTCCGGGCGCGAGTTGACGTATCGGGAGGTGGGCGCGTCGCACGGCGCGCTCCCCGCCGGATACCGCCACGCGGCCGTGGAGCGTGAACTGGGCAACGGCGCCGCCACATTCGACGTCGCCGTTGCCCGTCTGTTCGCGTGGGACATGCACCGCGCCGCCGGAATCCGTGTCGCCCCCAGCACCCCTGCGCCGGCGGTCGGCGTCGACGTGCAACTGCTGTTCGGCATCGGGCCGGTGCGGTTTCCCGCGTGGTGCCGCGTGATCGACGTCGTCGATACGCCGCGGCGACGGGGATTCACCTACGGCACTCTGACCGGTCACCCCGTGAGCGGGGAAGAGAGCTTCCTCGTCGAACACACCACCGACGGCCGGGTCGTGGGCCGGGTGGTGGCATTCTCACGCCCCGGGCGCTGGTACACGCGGCTCGCCGGTCCGGCAGTCCCGCTTCTGCAGACGCTGGGTGTTCGCCGCTACCTGGCGTCCCTCACAGACTGATCTTCCTCGCTGTCGACGTCCTCGATCGCACGCTGCAGCAAGGCGAGAAACACGTCCTCGGGCTGTGCACCCGAGACCGCGACAGCGCGGTTGGCGACGAAGAACGGAACACCTGTGACGCCGAGCTGACGCGCCGCGAGCAGATCCGCACGTACCGCGTCCGCTGCGGCGTCGGATTCGAGTGCGGCGCGAACGAGATCCGCGTCCAGTCCGGCCGACGCGGCGATGCGCACCAATGTCTCGCGATCGTCCACGACGTCGCCCTCGACGAAATGCGCGTGGAACAACGCCTCGACAAGGTCTTCACCGCGTGCGCCGGCGAGGTGCACGAGACGGTGCGCGTCGAACGTATTGGCCGCGATCACCGTGTCGAAGTCGATCTCGACACCGACTTCGGCTGCGGCGCCCGAGACTTGCGAGAACATCTGCCGAACCTGCTCGAGCGGCATGCCCTTCGTCTCCGCGAGGGCTTCGGCTTCGGGCTTGCGCCTCCCCACCGGAGTCTCCGGTGCGAGCTGGTAGGAACGCCACGTGACCTCGACACGGTCGCGGTGCTCGAATTCGTCGAGTGCCGCCGCGAACCGGCGATTGCCGATGTAGCACCAGGGACACGCAATATCCGACCAGACTTCGATATGGGCGGTGGGGAGGGCAATCCGGGGAGTCGTCACGACTCGTCCAACACGCGCGCCCGGAGCGCTGTTCCCTCAGGACTCGAGGGCAGCGTCCAGGGAGATTTCCACGCCCGTCAGCGCCTTGCTCACCGGGCAACTCGCCTTGGCGTCCTGCGCTGCCTTCATGAAGCCGTCGGCGTCCAGTCCGTCGACTTCACCGCGCACCTTCAGCGTGATGCCCGTGAGCCGGAACCCACCGGCCGGATCCGGCCCGAGCGATACGTCGGCGCCGACGTCGAGACTTTGCGGGGTTCCTCCCGCTTCCGCGATCAACGCGGAGAGTTGCATCGCGTAGCAGGCGGAGTGCGCCGCGGCGATCAGTTCCTCGGGGCTGGTGGTGCCGTCGGCGTTCTCCGCCGATCGCTTCGGGAACGAGACATCGAACGTGCCGCGGCCCGAACTCGTGAGTTCGACCTGCCCGGCTCCGTTCTGCAGGTCGCCGTTCCAAGCAGTTCGCGCGGTCCGTGTGGGCATCCTGAATCCTTCCTGTGGGGTATGGGGGTTTCGGGATGCGTACCCGAGCCCGTCCGAAACCACACTCGCAGTCTTTCCCGCGCCCCGGGCGGAACGAGGTCTCGATACCGCATCGCTCGCCCGATTCGGGACCGGGTCCGGCGCCGTGACGACGGATCCTGTGTGCATGACCACTGCCCAGCATGATCCTCGTCCACTGTTTCGCAGCGCTCTGGGGTGGGCGGGTGACTTGTTCGCGGGTGTCCGCCCGGAACAGATGACCGACCCCACGCCCTGCCCCGAATTCGATGTCCGGACACTCCTCGGGCATCTCGCCTCGACTGTCGATCGTGGCCGAGTCATCGGCATGGGTGGCGACGTCCACTCGGTCCCCGAGGTCCTCTCGTCACCAGACGACGCATGGCCCGGCACGCTGGATGCCGTCACCACGCGGTACTGGGAGGTGTGGGACGACGACACCCTCCTCTACAGGCCCGTCACCGCCCCGTGGGGCACCTTTCCCGGGCGGGCCGCCGTGCTGGTCTCCCTCAACGAGGTACTCGTGCACGGCTGGGATCTGGCCGTGTCCACGGGCCAGAATCCGGAGGCGGACCCGGCACTGGCCCGCGCTGCTCACGAGATCATGGAGCGTGCCCTGCCTGCCTCTCCCCGCGGTGGGGAGGTGCCGTTCGGTCCCGTCGTCGACTCGACTCCGGATGCCGGCCCGACCGAGCGACTCGCCAACTGGTGCGGCCGCGTGACCGCCCCGTGGATGCGACCGGGCGACGCCTGACGGCCGCTACCCCGTCGACGCCGAGGGGCGGTACCCGTACGGGTACCGCCCCTCGGCGTGTCTATCGGAACCGCGATGTCAGGCTTCCGGCTCCCCTTCGGGGGTCTTCGCCATGACGACCGCCGGGGTGTCGGGCACCTCGGCCGGCTTCTCGCTCGGCGTGAACGTGAACTTCGCGTTCTCGCCGGCGCCTTCGCCGTCCCAGTTCTCGACGTCGACGAGGACGATATGGCCGGAGCCGATCTCGCCGAACAGGATCTTCTCGGAGAGCTGATCCTCGATCTCGCGCTGGATGGTGCGGCGGAGCGGACGGGCGCCCAGGACCGGGTCGAATCCGCGCTTCGCGAGCAGCGACTTCGCCTTCTCGGTGAGCTCGATGCCCATGTCCTTGTTCTTCAGCTGCTTCTCCACGCGTCCGATCATCAGATCGACCATCTGGATGATCTGATCCTTCGTCAGCTGGTGGAAGACGATGATGTCGTCGATACGGTTGAGGAATTCGGGCCGGAAGTGCTTCTTGAGCTCGTCGTTGACCTTGTTCTTCATCCGCTCGTAGTTGGACCCGCTGTCGCTGCCGTGGGTGAAGCCCAGGCCGACAGCCTTCGAGATGTCCGACGTACCGAGGTTCGACGTGAAGATCAGCACCGTGTTCTTGAAGTCCACCGTGCGTCCCTGACCGTCGGTGAGACGACCGTCTTCGAGGACCTGCAGGAGCGTGTTGTAGATCTCCTGGTGGGCCTTCTCGATCTCGTCGAAGAGCACCACCGAGAACGGCTTGCGGCGCACCTTCTCGGTGAGCTGGCCGCCCTCTTCGTATCCGACGTAGCCGGGGGGCGCACCGAACAGACGCGACGCGGTGAACCGGTCGTGGAACTCACCCATGTCGATCTGGATGAGCGCGTCGTCCTCACCGAAGAGGAAGTTCGCCAGCGCCTTGGAGAGCTCGGTCTTACCGACACCGGACGGACCGGCGAAGATGAACGAACCGGACGGACGCTTCGGGTCCTTGAGCCCGGCACGCGTACGCCGGATCGCCTTCGCGACAGCCTTGACCGCGTCCTCCTGGCCGATGATCCGCTTGTGCAGCTCGTCTTCCATGCGGAGCAGACGGGTGGTCTCCTCCTCGGTGAGCTTGAACACGGGGATACCGGTCCAGTTCGCGAGAACCTCTGCGATCTGCTCCTCGTCGACCTCTGCGATCACGTCGAGGTCGCCCGCACGCCACTGCTTCTCACGCTCTGCACGCTGCGCGACGAGCTGCTTCTCCTTGTCGCGCAGGCTTGCAGCCTTTTCGAAGTCCTGCGCGTCGATCGCCGATTCCTTCTCGCGACGGGCGTCGGCGATCCGGTCGTCGAACTCGCGCAGGTCCGGCGGTGCGGTCATCCGGCGGATGCGCATACGCGCGCCCGCCTCGTCGATGAGGTCGATCGCCTTGTCCGGCAGGAAGCGGTCGTTGATGTACCGGTCGGCGAGCGTCGCGGATGCGACGAGCGCCTTGTCGGTGATCGAGACGCGGTGGTGCGCCTCGTACCGGTCCCGGAGTCCCTTGAGGATCTCGATGGTGTGCTCGACCGTCGGCTCGCCGACCTGGACCGGCTGGAAGCGACGCTCGAGGGCGGCATCCTTCTCGATGTACTTGCGGTACTCGTCGAGGGTGGTCGCACCGATGGTCTGCAGCTCACCACGGGCGAGCTTCGGCTTCAGGATCGACGCGGCGTCGATCGCGCCTTCGGCGGCACCTGCGCCGACGAGCGTGTGCAGCTCGTCGATGAACAGGATGATGTCGCCGCGGCTGTTGATCTCCTTGAGCACCTTCTTGAGGCGTTCCTCGAAGTCACCGCGGTAACGGCTGCCGGCGACGAGCGAGCCCAGGTCGAGCGTGTAGAGCTGCTTGTCCTTGAGGGTCTCGGGGACCTCACCGTTCACGATGGCCTGCGCGAGGCCTTCGACGACGGCGGTCTTACCGACACCGGGCTCACCGATCAGCACCGGGTTGTTCTTGGTGCGGCGCGAGAGCACCTGCATGACCCGCTCGATTTCCTTGGCCCGGCCGATGACCGGATCGAGCTTGCCTTCGAGCGCGGCCTGCGTGAGGTTGCGGCCGAACTGATCGAGGACGAGGGATGTCGACGGGGTGCCGGACTCGCCGCGGCTCGTGCCGGATTCCGCGGGTTCCTTGCCCTGGTAACCGGAGAGCAGCTGGATGACCTGCTGCCGGACCCGGTTGAGGTCGGCGCCGAGCTTGACGAGGACCTGAGCGGCCACGCCTTCACCCTCGCGGATCAGCCCGAGCAGGATGTGCTCGGTACCGATGTAGTTGTGGCCGAGCTGCAGCGCTTCGCGCAGGCTCAGCTCGAGGACCTTCTTGGCACGCGGAGTGAAAGGAATATGCCCGGACGGTGCCTGCTGACCCTGGCCGATGATCTCTTCGACCTGGCTCCGGACACCTTCGAGGGAGATCCCCAACGACTCGAGAGACTTCGCCGCCACACCCTCACCCTCGTGGATGAGGCCGAGGAGGATGTGCTCCGTGCCGATGTAGTTGTGGTTGAGCATCCTGGCCTCTTCTTGAGCCAGGACAACGACGCGCCGCGCGCGATCGGTGAACCTTTCGAACATCGCACTCCCTCACACTCTCCGGCCGCAGAATCCGATACGCGATCGTCCCGGATCTCTGCTGCCGCTCTTAGCTCCGGCACTCGAGTCGTTCATCGGAACCGGTGAAGGTTCCACGTTCCCACTGCACACTCTAGTTGGCGTGGTATCGACCCGCTCTCCCTCTACCCTTCGGAGGTTGGGGAAAAACCCGGCTATAGGTTGTAACGCTGCACGTGGCAGATACGTTTCCGCAAGCTGTACGCCAGAAGCGAACAGGCCGTCAGCCTGCGAGGACGCGCTGTAGACGCCTTCCGAGGCTGCGCGGGGCACGCTCCGGGTCCGCGAGGCTGCTCTCGGCGAGCACGCTGTCCTCCCCATCCACGGTAGCGGGTTCGAAGGGACGCAGCGAACGGCCCGGCCCGCGGAAGCGCTCGACCGCCGCGAGCAGCGAGCCCCCGTCCGCCGTGGCTTCCTCGATTTTTCCGACGTCCACGCCGAGGTGCTCGGCGAGCAGCGTGTTGCGCAGGTCGACCGCGGCCCTGCCCACCCGGTCCCCGGGTTCTGCCGCTTCGATCGCGAGATCACACTCGGTGTCGAATCCCATGGAACGGTTGTTGAGGTTCGACGAACCGATTCGCAAGACGCTCTCGTCCATCACGACGACCTTCGCATGGACGTAGATCGGGTTGCCGCCCTCGGTCACCGGGTAGTACGCGCCGAAGCGGCCGTGCACGTCGGCGTCCCACAGCAGGTGGAGAAGAGCACGCCGGGCGCCGTCCATCGCCTTCTGTTCGAGCCAGCCGTCGGCGTTGCGCGGAAGTACGAGCACGATTTCGGGGCCGTCCGGTTCCTGCAGTCGCGCCGCGAGCGCCTCCGCGAGGGTGCGCGATGCCAGGTACTGGCTCTCCAGATACAGGGTGCTGCGTGTGTTCTCGATGATGGCGAGGTACAGCGCTTCGATCTCGTGGACGCCCTCCTGATCGCCGTACGTCGGCAACGTACGCGCGATCGAGACGTCGACGTCGCGCACGGTCGGCTCGAGTCCCTCGGGCCAGATCGGTTCGGTTCCTTCGACGGGTCCGAGTTCTTCGCCGGTAGCGGCCTTCCAGCGCGCTCGGGCCAGTTCGCCCAGCGCTCGCGCGGCCTCGCCGTCCACCGCAGTGGTGACGTCGTGCCACGGGCCGTAGCGCTTGCCGGTCGGTTCCCGGCGGTATCGGCTCCGGTCCGCGTGGTCGGAGGTGTCCCACCGATCGACGGTCATGTCGATTCCACCGCAGAACGCGATTTCGTCGTCGACGACGATGATCTTCTGGTGGTGTGCGGCACCCACCGGGTGCGCACCGTCGATCTCGAGGTGTAGCCGTGAGTCGGTGAACCAGTCGAGTACGAACACAGGCGTCATCCCACGGCCGAGGGCACTGAAGGCCCCGATATTCCACTTCAGCAGATAGACCTCGAGGTCGGGACGGTGGCGCGGCAGCCACTTCAGAAAAGCGCCGAGCCTGTTCGGGCCCTCGAGGGTCTTGCCGTCCGGTTCGAATTGGATCCGGGTGTCGAAATCCCAGCCGATGAGTATGATCCGTTTTTTCGCGCTGAGCATCGCGGATTTCACGTGATGGAAATAGGTGGCGGCGTCGACGATCGAAGTAAGATTGGCCGCACGTGCGGTGCGCCAACACGTTTTTCCCGGCTCGAGCACTCTGTCAACCATCCTGCGAATCCTACTCCGGCACGGTTAGGTCCCCCAGAAATGTGTTGTGCAAAACAGAGGACCCCACACCGCCGGGTCCGAGCCCTGACGTGCACAGAGGCGCCGCCACCAGGTGACGACGCCCCCGCGGGATCACTCCTGCGTCGGAATTCCTAGTGGGCCTGGTTGTAAGCTTCCACGATTTCGGCGGAGATGCGGCCGCGCGCGGAGACCGGCCAATCGTTGTTCCGCGCCCATTCACGAATTGCGGCAGTCTGTTCACGATCCGAGCCGGCCCGTGCGGGCTTGCGCGTGGTGGGAGTGGTCGACGGACCGACCTTGCCGCGCTTGCGGCCCCCCACCTTTCGTGCGTGCTCGATCCAGAATTCCAACTGGTCGCGCAACTTGGCAGCATTCTCTTCGGACAGGTCGATCTCGTAGGTAACTCCATCGAGTCCGAACTCCACCGATTCATCTGCGGCCGTTTCCTGGTCCACATCGTCGATCAGAGTGACGGTGACCTTCTTTGCCATGTGTTGAGAATCCTCTCGAATGAAGAAAGCGGTCCCCCCCGGGACAGGACCACGATACCCCGGAATTAACCCATGGCAATACGAAACTCGGTGGGTGGAATTAACGCGTGGTCGGACGAACAATCGGAAACAGGATTGTTTCCCGGATTCCCAGGCCGGTCAGCGCCATCAGCAGACGGTCGATTCCCATTCCCGTCCCCGTCGTCGGCGGCATTCCCTGTTCCATGGCCGAGAGGAAATCTTCGTCGAGAACCATCGCCTCGTCGTCGCCGGCCGACGCGAGCCGCGCCTGATCGACGAAACGCTCACGCTGGATCACCGGATCCACGAGTTCCGAGTAACCCGTGGCGAGTTCGAAACCGCGAACGTAGAGATCCCATTTCTCGGTGACGCCCTTCACCGAGCGGTGATCGCGCGTGAGAGGCGATGTCTCCACCGGGAAATCACGCACGAAAGTCGGCGTGTACAACTGGTCGCCGCACATGTGCTCCCAGAGTTCCTCGACGAGCTTGCCGTGGCCCCAGCCCTTGCCCTCCGGAACCTCGAGACCGACACGTCCCGCGAGGGCCTTCAATTCGTCGACCGTGGTTTCCGGAGTCACCTCGGAGCCGATCGCCTGCGACAGAGACGGGTACATTTCGAGGGTCTTCCATTCACCGCCGAAGTCGTATTCGGTGCCGTCGGCCAGAGTGACCACATGGCTGCCGAACGCCGCCATCGCGACTTCCTGGATGACCTCGCGGATCATCTTCGCCGAATCGTCGTAGGTGCCGTACGCCTCGTAGGTTTCCAGCATCGAGAATTCGGGTGAGTGGGTGGAGTCCGCACCCTCGTTGCGGAAATTCCGGTTTATCTCGAAGACCTTCTCGATCCCACCGACGACGCAGCGCTTGAGGAACAACTCGGGAGCGATGCGCAGGAACAAGTCCATGTCGAGTGCGTTCGAATGGGTGACGAACGGCCGCGCGGCGGCACCACCGTGCAACGTCTGGAGCATCGGCGTCTCGACCTCGAGGAAATCGCGGCGCTCGAGAGCATTGCGCAGTTCGCGCACCACCGCGACCCGCATCCGCGCGTTCCGGCGGGCGTCGGGGCGGACGATGAGGTCGACGTAACGCTGACGAACGCGTGTCTCCTCGTTCATCTCCTTGTGCGCGACCGGCAGCGGGCGCAGCGCCTTCGACGCCATGCTCCAGGAGTCGGCCATGACGCTGAGTTCGCCGCGGCGCGAGCTGATGACCTCACCGTGGACGAACACGAAGTCGCCGAGGTCGGTCTCTGCCTTCCATGCCGCGAGAGCGTCTTCTCCCACACCGGCGAGACTGATCATGACCTGAAGCTGAGTGCCGTCGCCCTCCTGCAAGGTGGCGAAGCAGAGCTTGCCGGTGTTGCGGAGGAAGATGATGCGTCCGACCACGCCCACCTGTTCGCCGGTTGTGGCGTCGGGTTCGAGGTCGGGATACGCGGCGCGGATCTGCGCCAGGGTGTGTGTCCGGGGCACGACGACCGGATAGGCGTCCTTACCCTCCGCCAAGAGTCGTTCGCGCTTGTCGCGGCGGACCCGGATCTGCTCGGGGGTATCGTCGGGCTGCTGAACACTGGCATCACTCACGGGTAACCAGACTATCCGAAAGCCCTGGGCTTTTATCCCGCAGCTACCGCACCGCGTGCGGCAGAGTCAGTGTGCGGTGACGCGCGCCACGTCTTCGGCGACATGCCGGGCCACGGTGACCGCGTCGACGAGATTCGCCGATTTGACGGCGGCGTAACCGCCCACGAGCGCGGTTGCACCCCGCAGCCCGCGTCGGCGCAGGTCGAGCACGACACGGTCGGTGTCGGCACCGTATGCGGAGACAAGGATCCACTCCTTGTCGTAGCCGGTGGCCATTGCGAGGTGATTCGGGTGGGCGGGGTCGAGCCGCTCCGGCACGAGTGCCGCGTCGATCGCCAGCGCACCGGGCAATGTGCCCTGGGCGGCCCGTTCGGAATGCCGGCGGATGTCCACGACGACAGCGCCGCGCGCAACGGCCGCGGCGAGTTCGGTCGGATAGGTGCGTTCGACCGCCAGCGGAAACAGAGCGATGGGGGCAGAAGAAAGAGAAGCAGAATCGAGCAGCGCAGCGCGCATGAGAAATCTCCCAGGATGTGTCGACAGTCGAGGCAGGCGTCAGCCTCGACAACACTCCTGGGCGCTCATGCAACGGATCACGGAAGCATCTTTACACAGAACCGCGTCCGGTGGAACCCGTGGCACGTGTAGCGCGTCTCACCTGATTACGTTCGAAGACCAGGCGCAGCCCTTCGAGGGTGAGATCGGGCTCGTGGTGCTCGAGCGTCCGCGATTCGGGCATGATCAACGGCGCGCTGTCTCCTGTCCCGATCACCGCGACGTCGTCGGCCCCGAATCCGGGCACCTCCGCGCACACCCGACGCACGAGACCGTCGACCATGCCGGCGAAACCGAAGACCGCGCCGGACTGCATGCACTCGACGGTGTTCTTCCCGAGAACGCCGCGGGGCCGGACCAACTCGACCTTCCGGAGCGCCGCGGACTGAGATGCGAGGGCGTCCATCGCGATCTCCACGCCGGGCGCGATGGCGCCACCGAGGAACTCGCCCTTGGCGGACACGACGTCGACACACGTGGATGTACCGAAGTCCACGATGACACACGGAGAGCCGTAGAAGTGATGGGCCGCAAGGCTGTTGACGATGCGATCGGCGCCGACCTCTTTGGGGTTGTCGACGAGCAACGGCACTCCGGTCCGGACGCCCGGCTCGACGACCACATGCGGCACCTGCGACCAGTAGCGCCCCAGCATGATCCGCAACTCGCGCAGCACCGACGGCACGGTGGACAACGCGGCGACGCCGGTGATCCGGTCGACGTCGTCACCGAGCAGTCCCCGGAAGAGCAGAGCCAGTTCGTCGGCTGTCATCTTCGGGTCCGTGCGCACGCGCCGGTCGCACAGCAGTTTCGAATGCGTCCCGCTGCCCGTGAAGACGCCCAGAACGATGTTGGTGTTCCGGACGTCGACGGCGAGGAGCATGTCTACACCAGGGACGGTGCGTCGAGTGTGGACAGCATCCGGGGGGTGATGAGACCGGATCCCTCGGGTGCGTGCGCCGGATCGTTGCCGAGTTCCACCGGACGATTGTCGGCATCGACGAACACGACGCTCGGGTTGTAGTCCTTGCATTCCTGCTCGTTCATCACGCCGTAGGCGATGAGAATGACCAGATCACCGGGACTGACCAGACGCGCCGCGGCACCGTTGATTCCGATGACGCCCGACCCGCGCTCCCCCGCGATCACGTACGTCTCGAGACGGTTGCCGTTGTCGATGTCGACGATGCACACCTGCTCTCCCTCCAGCAGGTCCGCCGCGTCCATCAGGTCCTGATCGACGGTCACCGAACCGACGTAATGCAGGTCCGCATGGGTCACCGTGGCGCGGTGGATCTTCGACTTCATCATGGTGCGGAACATGTTCGTCCTCGGCTTCCTTCTGGTTTCGCGAACTCGGTCAGCGGGTCAACAGGTCGTCGGCGACGGTGGGATCTACCTGCCCGACCGCGCGTTCGAGAAACCCGGTACCGACAGCGACACCGACGTTGTCGATCAGCCGGGTGGTACCGAGTCGTGCGGCGACGAGCAACCGGCCGTCGCCTCGTTCGGGGGCGGGTCCGAGATCGGCGCCACGCACCTCGAGGTAGTCCACCTCGATCTCAGGAGCGGACGCGAGTACGTCTCGCGCTGCCGCCAGGATGGCGTCCGGTCCACCGGCAGCCGCGTGTGCGCCGGCGACGAGCGCAGCCGACAGCGTGGTTGCGATCTCGCGCTCCTGCTCGGAGAGGTAGCGGTTGCGCGAGGACAGGGCGAGCCCGTCGGCCTCACGGACGGTGGGCACACCCACGATCCGAACGTCGAAGTTCAGGTCTGTCACCATCTGCCGGATCAACGCCAGTTGCTGGTAGTCCTTCTCCCCGAAGTACGCGGAGTTGGGCGCGACGATCTGCAGCAGTTTGGCGACAACGGTGAGCATGCCGGCGAAATGGCCGGGCCGCGAAGCACCTTCGAGTTCCGAACCGAGCGGGCCCGGGTGGATCGTGGTGCGCGGTCCGTTCGGGTACATCGCCGTAGCCGTGGGAGCGAACACGAGTTCCACGCCGGCATCCCGGAGCAGTTCGAGGTCTGCGTCGAGCGTGCGGGGGTAGGCGTCGAGATCCTCGCCGGGACCGAACTGGAGGGGGTTGACGAAGATCGACACGACGACCACCGCGCCCGTGAGCTTCGCCTGCTTCACCAGTTCCAGGTGCCCGGAGTGCAGCGCGCCCATCGTGGGTACGAGTGCGACCGTGCGGCCCACACTGCGCAACGCCTTGGTGACCTTTCTCAGGTCCTCGGGATTGTGGTGCACGGTGGTTTCTCCACGCACGTAACCGCCCTGTCGCGCTTCATTCACCGTGATCAGCCCTTTCGAGAATTTCCATCAGTTCCGGCTTCGAGCCGGTGCGCTGCGCCGACCGCAGCGACATAGCGCGGTAGCCCGCCGCGATCTGCGGGTCGGCATCGTCGAGTACCTGCAGGTGTGTAGCGACCGTGTCCGCGTCGCCGCGGGCCACCGGACCCGTGAGCGCGGACGGTCCTCGCCGCAGCACGTTGTCCAACGCGGCGGTGAGCAGAGGTTGAAGGACTCGTTCGGCGACTCCGCCCGGTGCACCGTCCACGATCTGCTGACCGAGCAACTCGTCACCGGCGAGCGCGACTCGCAGCGCTTCGACTGCGTCGGCGACAAGCGTGACCAAGTGGTTGCTGCCGTGGGCAAGCGCTGCGTGATAGAGCGGCCGCATCTGCTCGGAGACCCGGACCGGTTCGCCACCGATCTCGAGGACGAGTGCCTGCGCGATCGCGTAGCCGATCTCGTCGGCTGCGGTGATGCCGAAACAGGTGGACGCGAGGCGGGCGGTGTCTTCGTCGTGCCCGGTGAACGTCATCGCGGGGTGAACCGCGAGCGGCACTGCGCCCTGCTCCGCGAGCGGCGCGAGAATACCGATGCCGTGAGCACCGGATACGTGCAGGACGATCGTGCCCGGCTTGACGACGGAGGTGGCGGCCAGTCCGGCCACCAGCGATTCGAGTTCGGTGTCCGGAACGGCGAGGAGAAGCAGATTGCAGCGGCCGGCGACCTCGTCGACCGGCAGTATCTCGGAGTCTGGAAGGCGAACACTTGCGCGATGCTTCGAGACCTCGGACACCGCCGAACAGGCCACGACCACGTGGCCGACGCGCTCGAGCGCCGCGCCCAGTGCGGCGCCCACGCGACCTGCGGAAACGACACCGACCGATAGGCGGGCAGGCGCAGGCGCGTTGGTGATCCCGAAGGAATTCACGGGAGTCCTCTCATTCGTTCCAGTCCCGCTCAGCGGGTACCGGACGTTCGCCCGACAATAGCGCGCTGCGCTCGGCGCCCGCCACGACGGAAAGGAGTGATCTGCGCCTCACCCGGCTGTGACCAGCCGGTACCGTCCCGCGACGTGGCGCGCGGATCAGCGTTCGGACGAGAGTGCGGCGAGAATTTCCGCGACGCTCCGGCCCTCGGAATGGGCACCCTCCGCGCGGCGGCGGCCGCGTCGGCCGGTCGGGGGCTCGGCCGCTGCGGTGTGCACATCGGCAGGCTGCGGGCGCACCCCGGTGGGCGGTGCCTGGGTGGGCGGTGTCTCGGCGGGCGGTGCCTGGGTGGGCAGTGTCTCGGCAGGCAGTGTCTCGGCAGGCGGTGTCCCGGCAGGCGGTGTCTCGGCGCGCTCCTCCTGCGAGCCCACCGTGATCGTCTCCGCTGTGAGCGGCTCGTCGTCGGGCGACGCAAACGCCGGTCCGGACGGTCGCGGCGCCGTGACACGTGTCGTGGCGTCGAGTTCGCGCCGACGATCCGCCTGCCCTCCGAGTGCCACGTTCTCGTCGGGAAGCCGACCGTCGAACAGCACTTCGAGATTGCGGCGAAGTGTCGCGAGCTCATGACGCAGCGCTGCCATTTCTTCGGCGTCGATGCGCAGGTCCGACCGAACCTTTTCCTCGACCGTCAGTTCGTACTCGCGGCGCGCGGAGATCTCGCGTTCGAGCTGAAGGTCGTACACCGTCTTGAGGTCGTCGACCTTGGCCTTTTCCAGCGCCGACTCGCGGCGGTACTTGGTCATCGCAATCGCGCCGACGGTGGCCGCCCACAGTGCCACGACCACCGCGATACGCAGAACCTGCACGCTGTCGCTGACAACCAACAGCAGGGACGCGATCATGGCCAAGGCAAGCAAACCGGCGACGATCATGGATCCGGTACTGCGCCACGGACGACGATTTCTGTTCTCTCGTCCCGGGGAAACCATACTTACCAGACTACGTGTCTTCCCAGGTCGAACCAGCGATGCCCGCCCGTCTCAGCGAAATCCGTTCGGCGGCACGGATCGTCCCGCCACAGCGGCCGTCAGGTCGCGGGCTCGTTCGGCTCGTCGGGGTCCTCCGGTGCCTTGCAACAGTATTCGAGCCACAGCGCAGCAGCCACAAGAGCCACACCGGCAACTGCCCCGACGACTGCGCCGGACGTGTCTTCCATGGCGGCGCGGACTTCGGCGCGCTCCGGCAGAAGGAAGAGCAGGAATCCGGCCCATACGCCCGTACTGGCCGCTCCGACGAGCGCGGACGCCTTCGCCAGGGCGACGGAACGCGCAACCGTGATCGGGTGGATGCGGCCGGGGCCTTCCCCGATCTCGTGCTTACCGACCCGCGAGCGGATGACGAACGCGAGGACCACCTCGATCACCGCTGCCACGTACAGCGACGCTCCGGCATATACCGGGATGGCCGGCAGAGAGCCGTACAGCGTGCGCACGAGCAACCAGGTGATGACCGCCGCCAGCACGGCCAGCGCGAGCAGATCGCGAACCCGGGTCGGTTTCATCGTGCCTGTTCCCCCACGCCGGTGCCGGTCAAGTTCAGATCGGTGCGGTGCACGCCGTCACGCTCCGCCGCCTCGAGTCCGTCGAGCCAGTCGTCGACACGGCGGGTCTCCCCTTCCACGGTGAGCACCGCGTCGGGTTCCACGTCGAGCCACGGCACGAGCACGAAGGCCCTCTGGTGTGCCCGCGGGTGTGGGAGCGTCAACTCGGGATCGTCGCTGAGCACCTCTCCGTCGCCCGCGTCGCACGACACGACGTCGACGTCGAGGCTGCGCGGACCCCACCGCTCGACGCGTACCCGCTCGGCCGCCGCTTCGCATTCGCGGCCGAACCGCAACCAGTCGTCCGGTGCGAAAGCGGCGTCCTCCGCGACGATCACCGCGTTGAGAAAGTCCTGTTGCTCGACGCCGCCCCAGGGCGCCGTCGAATACACCGCGGAGACGGCCACCGCACGCCGTCCCAGCGCCTCGACCACCGAGCGCAGATGCGCCTCGCGGTCGCCGATGTTGGACCCGATCGACAGCACGGCCCGGCTCACGACACGCTCCGGGTCCGATCGACCACCACGGCGACGTCCGAGAACGTCAGCGGTATCGGCGCCGACGGCTTGTGGAGCGTGACTTCTACGCGCGACACCCGTGGGTCGGCGAGCACGCCGTCGGCGATTTCCCCGGCCACTGTCTCGATGAGGTCGCGCCCCGGGCCGGCGATGACGGCGGCGGCGGCTTCGGCGAGTTCGCCGTAGTGCAGCGTGTCGGCGAGATCGTCGCTCGCCGCAGCCGGAGCGAGGTCGAGCCACGCCACGATGTCGACGAGAAAATCCTGTCCGTCACGCTTCTCGTGGTCGAACACTCCGTGGGTGCCGCGGACCCGTAGTCCCCGCAGTTCGATCCGGTCGCTCATACGTGCATCCTCTCCGCACCGCCGTGCTGCCATGCCCGAACCACCGCGAGCGCGTCACGCGAAGCCTGCACGTCGTGCACGCGCACTCCCCACGCGCCGTGGGTCGCGGCGAGCGCCGACACCACGGCCGTCGCGACTTCACGACCCGCGGGCGGACGCACTGCGCCGTCGGGTGACGCGAGCAAGGATCCGAGGAAGCGCTTGCGGGAGGCACCGATCAGCACGGGAAAACCGAGCGCGTTCAGCTCCGGAAGGCCGTGGAGGAGTTGCCAGTTGTGGTCCGGTTGCTTCACGAATCCGAGTCCGGGGTCGAGAACGATCTTCGACGGGTCGACGCCCGCGGCGACGGCGACGTCGACCTGGGTGAGCAGCTCGTCGCGCACCTCGGTCACCACGTCGTCGTAATGCGCGGACCCACCCGCGTGGACGAACCCACCGGTGGGACGCCAGTGCATGAGGATCCACGGCACGCCCGCGGACGCCACCACCGACGCCATGTCGCTGTCGGCGCGCCCGCCGGACACATCGTTGACGATCGTCACACCCGCGGTGATCGCGGCCTCGGCGACCGACGCGCGCATCGTGTCGACACTCGTACGGATGCCTTCCGCCGTGAGAGCTTCGATGACCGGCGTGACTCGATCCGCCTCGACCTGGGGATCGATGCGCATCGCGCCGGGACGTGTCGATTCGCCTCCGACGTCGACGATGTCGACGCCGAGGTCACGGAGTTCGAGTCCGCGTGCGATGGCCGACTCGCGGTCGAGATAGCGCCCGCCGTCCGAAAACGAATCGCTGGTCACGTTGAGTACGCCCATCACGATCGGCCGCTGCTCGGCCTCGAACACGCTCACCGGCGCAGGATGAGGTCCAGGGCCTCGGCGCGCGACGCCGAACTCGTCTGGAGCAATCCACGTACAGCCGACGTGGTCGTGCTCGCCCCGGGCTTCCGGATGCCGCGCATCGCCATGCAGAGATGTTCGGCCTCCACGACGACGATCACTCCGCGCGGCTCGAGCTTGCGCACCAGTGCGTCGGCGATCTGACTGGTGAGGCGCTCCTGCACCTGCGGGCGCTTCGCGTAGAGGTCGACCACGCGTGCGAGCTTCGACAGACCCGTGACGCGACCGGTCGGGCCGGGAATGTAGCCGACGTGCGCGACGCCGTGGAAGGACACCAGGTGGTGTTCACACGTCGAGTACATCGGGATGTCGCGCACCAGCACGAGTTCCCGGTGTCCCTCGTCGAAAGTGGTGTTGAGAACCTCGTCGGGGTTGGTGAACAGGCCCGCGAACACCTCGCGATATGCCCGTGCAACGCGCGCCGGGGTGTCGCGCAGACCTTCCCGTTCAGGATCCTCGCCCACGGCGATGAGCAGTTCCCGCACGGCCGCCTCGGCGCGTGGCTGGTCGAAAACTCGCCCCGCCTCCACACTCAGCGTCTGCGACACCACGTCATCGTCGTCCATACCGGAACCCGCTGCGGTACCCACGTGATCAACCGACACCCGCCAGTCCTCCACTCTTGAAGTTGCTCGTCGTCTCAACGCTGGCCGGACGGCCCTTCCCACGGCTGCGTGGGTGGCGGTTCGGGGGTCGGATGTCCCTCGTCCCGTTGTTCATCGGAGTTGTCGGATCCCGTGCGGGTCCAATCGGGGTAACCGCCCCGGAAGGTTCCGCGCTCGTCCTGCTGTTCCTCCGGCGGCCAGCCCGGTGCCGACCAGCCGGCGGGGGCGCCGTAATCGGGTCGGGTCGCGTGCCGGGGTCCACCCGGGTACGGCGCCGGCGGGAATCCGGGCAGCGGCTCGGACGCCGGGATCGGCTGAGGCTGAGGCCGGCCGTACCCGTTTCCGGGAGCCGACGGCTGGTACTGCGGCTCCGCGGGCGCGGCGCCGGGGTACTGCGGCTGGGCACCCGGGTACTGGGGCTGCGCCGACTGCGGCTGCGCCGGCTGGGGCGCACCCGGGTACTGCGGCTGCCGGTCGTCGCCGTGCTGCGGCCGACCGTTGGAGCCGTGCGGGTCCGGCTGGTGCTGCGGCTGCTGGTGCTGCGGCTGCGGCTGCGGCGGCTTCGTCAGGCTCGGCGGCTCCGCCGGCCACGGCTCGCCACGCTCTTCTGCGAGTTCGCGCGGCGTCTTGATCGGCGGCTTGTCGGACGGGATACGGTCACCGAAATCGTTGAACGCGGTGATGCGCGGGCGCTTGTGGACATCGGCGAGAATCCGCTCGAGGTCCTTGCGGGTGAGCGTCTCGTGCTCGAGCAACTCGCCCGCGAGCACGTCGAGGACGTCGCGGTACTCGTTGAGAATCGACCATGCCTCGGTGTGCGCAGCCTCGATGAGGTTGCGGACCTCTTCGTCGATCTCGCGGGCCACCTCGTGCGAGTAGTCGGTCTGGTTCCCCATCGACCGTCCGAGGAACGGGTCGCCCTGCTCCTGGCCGTAATGGACGGCGCCGAGCTTCGCGCTCATGCCGTACTCGGTGACCATCGCGCGGGCGATCTTCGTCGCCTGATCGATGTCCGACGAAGCACCGGTGGTGGGCTCGCGGAAGATCAGCTCTTCGGCGGCGCGGCCACCCATCGCCATGACCAGGCGCGCGATCATCTCGGACCGGGTCATCAGGCCCTTGTCGTCCTCGGGCACCGTCATGGCGTGCCCGCCCGTGCGCCCACGGGCCAGAATCGTGACCTTGTACACCGGCTCGATGTCGGGCATCGCCCACGCGGCGAGCGTGTGACCGCCCTCGTGGTACGCGGTGATCTTCTTCTCGTATTCGCTGATGATGCGGCTCTTGCGGCGCGGCCCGCCGATCACGCGGTCCACGGCCTCTTCGAGCGTCGCCTCGGTGATGACCGTGCCGTTCTCGCGGGCGGTGAGCAGGGCTGCTTCGTTCACGACGTTCGCCAGGTCGGCACCGGACATGCCCACGGTGCGCTTGGCGAGACCGCCGAGGTCGGCGTTCGGGTCGATCGGCTTGCCCTTGGAATGCACCGCGAGGATCGCGCGGCGACCGGCGAGATCCGGATTGCTCACCGGGATCTGACGGTCGAAACGACCTGGGCGCAGCAACGCGGGGTCGAGGATGTCGGGCCGGTTGGTGGCGGCCATGACGATGATGCCGGAGCGGTCACCGAAGCCGTCCATCTCGACGAGCAGCTGGTTGAGAGTCTGTTCGCGCTCGTCGTGGCCACCGCCGAGGCCCGCACCACGCTGACGGCCGACGGCGTCGATCTCGTCGACGAAGATAATGCAGGGCGCGTTCTGCTTGGCCTGCTCGAACAGGTCGCGCACGCGGGAGGCACCGACGCCGACGAACATCTCGACGAAGTCCGAACCGGAGATCGTGAAGAACGGCACGCCGGCCTCGCCTGCGACAGCGCGCGCGAGCAGCGTCTTACCCGTGCCGGGAGGGCCGTACAGCAGCACGCCCTTCGGAATCTTGGCGCCGAGCGCCTGGTACCGGCTCGGGTTCTGCAGGAAGTCCTTGATCTCGTACAGCTCTTCGACGGCCTCGTTCGCACCCGCGACGTCGTTGAACGTCGTCTTGGGCATGTCCTTGGTCAGCTGCTTGGCACGAGACTTGCCGAAGCCCATCATCCCGCCGCGGCCACCGCCCTGCATACGGCTCATGACGAGGAAGAACACCACCAGCAGGATGGCCATCGGCACCACGAACAGCAGGATCGACGTCAGCCAGCTCTCCTGGGTGACCTGCGTGTTGTACTTCGGCACGCCGGAATCACCGACCAGATCGAAGATCTGCTCCGATGCCGACGCGGGGTACTTCGCGATGATCTCGGTACTGCCCTCGGTCGCATCGTCGCCGTTGTTCAGCCACAACCGGAGCTGCTGCTCACGGTCGTCGATGCGCGCCTCGCTGACGTTTTTCGCCTCGAGCTGGGAGATCGCGACAGACGTGTCCACCTTCGTGAAGCCGCGCGTGTCGTCGCCGAAGTAGCTGAAGGCGTAGATGACCAACAGGATGCCGGCGACAATCGCCAGATTACGGAACACTGTCTTGCGGTTCATACAGGTTCGGCCCGGCCGGCCGGTCCTTTCGATAGTGACGTCATCGGTGTCGTGTCGAGGGCGCTACACCCGGTGCGGTCGCGGTTTCGCGAGCAGTGACCAACCAGGCACCGCAAGGTTACCGCGTGACGACGAACCGCCGCGGAGTCGCAGCAGGTCGTTCGAACAGACAACGAACCGGCGGTGTCCCTTGTTCCCACCCACAGCGAGGCTGCGGACGGTTCATCTGCGGCGTCTGCACTCCCACCGCGCAGGTGTCAGCTGCTGTAGACCTTCGGGTGGAGAGTGCCGATGTAGGGCAGGTCCCGGTACCGCTCGTCGTAGTCGAGTCCGTACCCGACGACGAACTCGTTGGGGATGTCGAAGCCGACGTCCTTGACCTCGACGTCGATCTTCTGGGCGTCGGGCTTGCGCAGCAGGGTGACGACCTCGAGCGACGCCGGGTTGCGCGTCGACAGGTTGCGGATCAGCCAGGACAGCGTCAGACCCGAGTCGATGATGTCCTCGACGATCAGGACGTTGCGGCCGGCGATGTCCTTGTCGAGGTCCTTGAGAATCCGGACCACACCGGAGGACGAGGTCGAGGAACCGTACGAGCTCACCGCCATGAATTCCATCTGGGCCGGGATCGGCAGGGCTCGGGCGAAGTCGGTCATGAAGAAGATCGCGCCTTTGAGCACACCGATGAGCAGGAGATCACCCTCCGGGGCGCCCTCGGGGTATCGCTCCGCAATCGAGGCTGCCAGTTCGGCCGTCCGCTCTGCGATCTGCTCCTCGGAGATCAGCACCGAGGCAATGTCACCTTCGTACACCGGGTTCTACCCACCTTCCGTCAGTCGTCCGCGCACCGCTGCTGGTCGACGAACTCCATACTCAGCCTGCCACGCCGACGCAGCACCACCAACCTGGTCCCCGCTCCCGGACCCCGGCCCACCGCGACGGGCCCCTGCCCGTGCCAGAGCACCACCAGATCGTCGATTGCGCGCAGCGACTTGTCGTTCGGCGCGGGTGCACCGCGTCCGAGCAGCCACAAGCGAACCGCCCGGCGGCGGACCGCGGCGGGTGCATCGGTGAGCACCGTCACATCGAGTGAGCAGTCGGCCGCGGGCTCGCGCGGGGTCGCGGCACGGGCCAGCAGGCCGGCAGCCGCTTCGTCGAGCGCCTCCCCGTCGTCCCGAAGTTGCGCGGCGGTGCGAGCGAGCGCCGCGGCGACTCCGCCACCGAGGATCTCCTCGAGCATCGGGAGGGCCTCGGTCCGCAATCGGACGCGAGTGAATCGCGGGTCCGCGTTGTGGGGATCCTCGTACGGGAGGTAACCGAGTTCGCCGCATGCGCGCCGGGTGACGCTTCTCCGTACGCCGAGCAGGGGTCTCCCCCACGGGGCGTCGAACGGCGCCATTCCGCAGATCGAGCGAAGCCCCGAACCGCGGCCGAGACCGAGGAGGACCGTCTCGGCTTGGTCGTCGAGAGTGTGGCCGAGCAGGACCGGCATTCCGCCGCGCGCCTCGTCGAGGGCCCTGTACCGGGCGGTACGAGCAGCCGCCTCCAGCCCTCCGGGGCCGGTAACGTCCACGGCCACCACCCGGACGGAGGCGCACCCACGCGCACGCGCGAAATCGGCGGCGCGCGCGGCGACGTCCGACGAGCCCTCCTGCAGACGATGGTCGACGACGACGGCGTGCACCTCGTCGGCCTCGGCCACGGCCGCCGCTATCAGCGCTGCGGAGTCGGCGCCACCGGACAGCGCGACGGCCACCGCGCGCACGTCGTGCGTGGACAGCCAGGCGCGCACCGCCAGCCGGACCTCGTGGATTGCGGGCAGTTCGGGCAGTCGCGGAGCGGGCGGCACGGTCAGCCCAGCACCCGTGCGATCCAGGCGTCCGGGTGATCGATCTCCGTGAGGGTCGGGAGCGCGTCGGGGCCGGACCACACCGCGTTGAACTGCGCCATGCCGGCCTTCGCGACGACGGCGTCGACGAACCTCTTGCCGTGCACGTACTGCGCCATCTTCGCGTCCACGCCGAGAACGACGCGGATCACGCGGTGGATCGGGTTTCCGTTGCGGCGACGCCGGCTGTCGAACGCACGGCGGATCCGTGCCACCGACGGAACGACGGACGGCCCCACCCCGTCCATGACGTGATCGGCGTGGCCTTCGAGCAGCGTTCCGAGCGCCAGCATCCGGTCGAGCGATTCGCGTTGCGGTTCCGCCTGCGTGGCACGCAGCAGTCCGACCATGCCGCGTTGCGACATCGGCTTCTCGCCCGGAGTGCGCAGATCGCGGGCGGCGGCCACGAACCTGCTCACGACCTCACCGATCGGCTCGTCGACCGCTGCCGTGAGTTCGGCGGTGGACTCGCGCATGATGTCCGCCATCCAGGGAGCCTGCTCGAACTGCACGCGGTGGGTGACCTCGTGCAGACACACCCACAGGCGGAAGTCCGAGGTCGGCACCTTCAGTGCGCGCTCGACGGCGACGACGTTGGGTGCGACGAGCAGCAGCGTGCGCGAGAACGGGTCGTACTGACCGAGGACGGCCGACGCGAGGTACGCGAGCATCGCGCCTGCCTGCGCGCCCGCGGGCTTACCGAGCCAGCTCCCGCTCCGGTCGGACCCGGTGAGGTCCGCCATCGACTCCGCCGCGGCCCGCACCCAGTCGGGGCGATCCACGACGCGCGCGGGCGGCGGCACCGTCCCGTCGCCCATCCCGGTCTGCTCACGCACCGGGCCTTCGGCGCGCTCCGCCGCCGCGTACAGCTCCTCGATGGCGGCGTCACGGGTATACCCCGACATCGCGGGGCCGGAGCGCGTGAGCCGGGCACCGACACCCGCCGCGAACTCCCAGTCGATCGCGTCGCCGATGCCCCGCTCCTGTTCGCTCATCGGCAGCCGCATCCCCGGAGTACGGCCGCGACGTCGTCCAGCGCGGGTCGTGCTTCGTTGGGGAACCGATCGTTCGACATGAGTGCGAACGTCAGTACCCGGCCATCGACGTCCACGACGTATCCCGTAAGCCCGCTCACAAGACTCAGTGTGCCTGTTTTCGCGCGGACCCACCCGGCTCCGGCACGGGCAGTGGTGCCGTAGCGGTCGCTGAGCGTGCCGGTGGCACCCGCGACCGGCAGGTAATCGAGCATCGGACGCAGGGCCGGAGCGTCCGGGCCGGCGGCGCGCGCGACGATCGAGTCGAGGACCCGCGCCGGGATGCGGTTGTCGAGGGACAGGCCGCTGAGGTCCTGAAGCGTGACTCCGGAGGTGTCGATCCCGGCGCCCTGAAGAGTGCGGGTCACAGCTTCGACGGCACCGGTGAACGTGGGCGCGCTACCCGACGAGATCGCGATTTCCCGTCCGATGGTTTCGGCGAGCACGTTGTCGGAATGCTGCACCATTTGTTCCAGTCGTGTCCGCAGCGGTGCGGACTGAACCGATGCCATGGGCGCTGTACCCGGTGAGGCCGTCCCGATCGTGACCTTCTCGGGATCGGCGCCGAGTGCGGCGGCGAGCGCTCGCCCGGCGTCGAGCGCAGGAGTAGCCGAACGCGGCGACTCGTCTTCGAGCGGCCGCAGGCGTCCCCCGTCGAGCATCACCGGTTCGATGGGTGCGACGAACCCGTCCCCGACATCGGTGGCGTCCCATCCGACCGCGAGCGGGTCTCCGCTGAAGATCCCGACATCGACGACCACGGTGTCGACGACGGCTCCGCTGCGCTGGATTTGCTGCGCGAGATCGGCGATGCGGGGACCACCGGGGTAGAAACCGTCTTCGCCGACGGGCTGAGCGGTGAGGGTGGGGTCGCCACCCGCGACGAGGACGATCTCGCCGGGACGGGAGCCCTCGACCACCCGCGTCGTGATGCGGTGATCGCTGGGCAGGCCGAGCAACGCGGCCGCGGTGGTGAGGATCTTCGTCGTGGATGCGGGTGTCATCGGCCGGTCCGGGTCCTGGGACCACAGGACGGTCCCGGTGGCCGCATCGGTGACCGATCCGGTGAACGATCCGAGCGCCGGGTTCTTCACGGCTGCGTCGAGCGCGGCGGCCAGGGCCGCGGGGACCGGAGCCGGGGCATCGTCCGCCACCGGCGCGACCGCGGGGTCCGCGACGACCGGTGCGGGAGCGGGCGCGATCGTCGCGCTGGCAGTGGTGCGCACGTCGTAGACGGCAAATGCGCCGCCCACGACGAGTGCGAGAAAACCGGCGGCCCAGATACCGAACAGGATCCGGATGTTCCGGCGCCGACGTGTGACCAACGAACCCTGCTTCTTGATCTTTTCCTGCCCCGCCAACACGCCTCCGCTGTGTCCTGCACACTCGCGCCCTGGTGGCCGCCTTCGTGGTCCGGTACCTGCGTCGTCCAGACTAGCGCCGCGCCCGTTATCCTTTCTCCGGACCATCACCGCAGATACGGATGTCGTATCGGCGAGCGAAAACACCGACGAAGTGAGGCAAGCGCGTGGAGTTCGAGGTCACCATCGAGATCCCCAAGGGGCAGCGGAACAAGTACGAGGTCGATCACGAGACCGGCCGCGTCAAGCTCGACCGCTACCTCTACACCGCGTTCGGGTACCCCGCCGACTACGGGTACATCGAGAACACTCTCGGTGAAGACGGCGATCCGCTCGACTGCCTCGTACTGCTCCCCGAGTCGGTGTACCCCGGCGTCATCGTCGATGCCCGTCCGGTCGGCATGTTCAAGATGGTCGACGAGGCCGGTGGCGACGACAAGGTTCTCGCGGTCCCCGCAGGTGACCCGCGGTGGGATCACATCCAGGACATCGGCGACGTGCCGCAGTTCGAACTCGACGCGATCAAGCACTTCTTCGTGCACTACAAGGATCTCGAGCCGGGCAAGCACGTCGAAGCCGCGGACTGGACGGGCCGCGCCGACGCAGAGGCCGAGGTCACTGCCTCCATCGCGCGCTTGAAGGACAACGGCGGCCACTGAGCCTGCCGCAGAACACCTGAGTGTCCTGCAACGACGAATCTCCCGGATGATCCACGGATCGGCCGGGAGATTCGTCGTGTCGGGGGTGTGCCGGGGTACCGGCCGTCGTCACTGTCCCTTGAACTCGGGCGGGCGCTTCTCGAAGATCGCCTTGATCGCCTCGCCGAGATCCTCCGAGGGCAGGAACGCCGCATTCCATGCCGCGACGTAGCGAAGGCTGTCGTCGACCTGCGCCGAGCGGCTGTGGTCGAGGACGTCCTTGATCCCGTGCACGACCAGCGGCGGGTTCGCCGCGATTTCCGCAGCGGTCCGGTGGGCCGCGGCGAGGACGTCGTCGGCGTCGGCGAAGACGTCGTTGACGAGACCGATCTTCTCGGCGCGCGCAGCGTCGATGTCCTTGCCGGTGAGGGCGAGTTCCCGGACGTGCCCGTCACCGATGATGTACGGCAGGCGCGCGAGGGTGCCGACATCCGCGACCATGCCCACCTTCACTTCGCGGACGCTGAACTTGGCGTCGGCGCTCGCGTAGCGGATGTCGGCCGCGGTGATGAGGTCGACACCGCCGCCGATGCACCAGCCCTGGATCGCCGCGACGACCGGCTTGCGGCAGTCGGCGACGGCCGTGATGGCTGCCTGCATACGCTTGACCATCCCGTGGAACTCGGTGCGCGCCTTCGCGCGGGCACCGTCTGCGAGGACCGCCGCGAGGTCACCACCCATCGCGACGAGGTCGAGGCCGAACGTGAAGTGTTTGCCGGCGCCGGCCAGCACGACGGCACGCACGTCCGGATCTGCGTCGAGTTGGGCGAACAGGACGGGCAGCTCGGACCACAGGTCCGGGCCCATCGCGTTGCCTTTGCCGGGACCGATGAGCGTCACCTGGGCGACGTGGTCCTTGTGCTCGACGGTGAACGCTTTCCAACTGGTGTGATCGGTCATTACTCGAGAGTAATGTCCCTCGTCGGCGAGCACTGCCACCGCCCCGAAACTCCTCGGGCGTTTCGCGTATTCGTCCCCGATGAGCAGGTCCTACTCTTGACTCATGAGCAGGTTCTGGCACCCGAACGTGGCCCGTGTCGCCGACACGCTCATCGCTCGTGGACACCACGGGCTCATCACCAGGCAACCCGACTCCGTGACCACCGCGGAACAGGCCGCGGCGGCGGTGGGAGCCGACGTGGGCTCCATCGTGAAGTCCCTGGTGTTCCTTCTCGACGACGAACCGATCCTGCTCCTGGTGTCGGGCGCACACCGGGTCGCACTCGACCGCACCGGCGAGCGCCTCGGCGGCACCCTGGCGCCGGCACCCCGCTCGGTGGTCGTCGAGGTCACCGGCCAGCCTGTCGGTGGTGTCGCCCCGCTCGGACACCCCACCAACCTCCCGACCTACATCGATCGGTCACTGAAGGACCACGCGGAACTGTGGGCGGCGGGTGGATGCGCCAACACGCTGTTTCGAACCACGTACCGCGAACTGATGCGCGTCACGGCGGGAATCGACGTGGACGTGGATTGAAGGGGTACCGCTCGGCTACCACCCGAAGTGCCACGCGCGGTACACTTCGACTCATGACCGACCGAGCGTGGAGCCGCAGGCACGTCGACCTGTGCCGCACCCGCTCGAGCCTGTGTGCGCGCTGAGATACGCACCAGCCCTTCTCCTTTCCCGGCAACCGCGATAGTCACCCGCGGCATATGCGTCATGCGGCGCGCCGATGTCCATTCTCCGAGCGGAGTCTTCGAATGACCACCGACCACCTCGAACGCGCAACCGGCACCTCCTCAGTCGATGAGCCGGAACTCGTTCTCATCGTCCAAGTTTCGGACACGGGCGCTGTCCACCCCGGCGACCTCGCGGCACTCGCCGACGCGCTCCGCGAAACAGCGACCGGCCTTCTTCCCGGCGCACGCACCCACACGCTCCTCAGCCCGGGGCCCGCACCGCTCGTGGTGGACCTGCCCGCTCGCGGCCTGGTGCTCGACGGCAGCCGAGTAGAGCTGAGCCACACCGAATTCGAGATTTTTTCGTATCTCGTCGATCGCCCTCACACAGCGGTTCCCCGATCGACTCTGCGTACCCTCGGTGCCGGCTACATCGATCCCGAACGCGGCAACCGGGGCGTCGATGTACACGTCTCCCGTATCCGGTCGAAACTCGGCAGGTTCGGCGACATCGTCACCACTGTCCGAGGCGCCGGCTACCGCTTCGACCCCGACGCGCGCGTCCACGTCGTCACCCCTCTCCACCGACGAAGCGCCTAGAGCACAAGCGAAGGGGCAGGAGAAATCTCCTGCCCCTTCGCTCGTCCCAGTTCGGCCTACGACGCGCGTGCCGCGGGACCTGCCCCTTCACCGAACCGTCGCAGAACCTCCACAACAGTCGGTGACACCGTCAGCAGTCCGCGGGCCTCGAGCCACGGGAGGGTGCCGTCGACGAGATGTTCCACCGTGAACGGCGCCGTCGACGGAATCAGCGTGACGCCGTCTGCCACCCCGACGGAATGGATGTCGGCGATCAGGCTCGCGAGCCCGTGCGGCGTTCCCACATAGGACAACGTGCTCGGACCCCGACGGGCAATCCCGTCGGTCCGAGCGTGGCGGATCCGCGCGGCACGTGCATCGGGATCGACGACCACCTCGAGGTCGACGAGCACCGTCACCGCATCGGGGTCGCGGCCCTCCGCGACGGCCTCGGTACGGATCCGGTCGCGAATCTTCGCTGTTTCCCGCAGGTCGGCGGCGCGAACCCGGATTACGTTGCCGGACGGCGCGGCAGGGTCGAGCGGAGGATCGGCGGGACGGCCGACGGTGAGATCAGCCCAGTAGTCGGGTCCGGATTGCCCGGAGAGTTCGACCGCGACGCGCAGCAACCGCCGCGTCCGGTCCCGGTACGTGGAATCGGTATCGGACATGAGTAACCTCTCGAATGAGCCGCGATGCGGCAGCAGCTGAAAAGCGTGCGGAGAGAACTCAGTCCGGACAGGTACCGGAGGCGGTGCGGCACAGATCGACATGCCGGCGGCACCAGTGCGCCGTTGCAGTCGCCTCCGAGGTCATGACGAGAACCCTACCTACCCCATGGGGAATTGTCGACCACAACACTCACGCTCAGATGCATTGCGACGCACCCTCTCCCGACTGCGCGAGTCCGGGCCGGGTTTCCGGTGCCGGGCTCCACACGCCGCCGGTCTTCGCGTGCGTCCACGCAGGTCCTTGCGCGACCAGAGTGCGCAGCGCGGCGAGCAACCGGTCCACGTCTGCCGACGAGCTGCCCAGCCCCAGCGACGCGCGCACCGCCCCACCCGGGCGTCCCACGCGTGCGAGCAGCGGGTGCGCGCAGAAACGCCCGTCGCGCACTCCGATTCCGTGCTCGGCCGAAAGGTACGACGCCACCTCACCCGGTTCGTATCCATCCACGGTGAAGGTCACGATGCCGACGCAGTCTTCCGAGTCGTCCCACAACTTCAGGATCTCGACGCCCTCGATGCCGCTCAATCCGTCGACGAGCAGGCGGCACAGTTCTTCCTCGTGCCGCGCCGCGGCCTCGGTGTCGAAACCGCCGAGGGTGTCGCATGCCGCGGCCAGGGCGGCAACCCCGAGTACGTTCGGTGTTCCGGCCTCGTGTCGCGCAGGGGCACAAGCCCATTCGGCACCGTCGAGAGTCACCTCGCGCACCGCGCCGCCACCGGCGAGGTACGGCTCGGCGGTGTCGAGCCAGTCGCGGCGTCCCACGAGCACTCCGGCGCCGAACGGGGCGTAGAGCTTGTGACCGGAGAAGGCGAGGTAATCGATTCCGTCGGCGGTGAGATCCACGCTGCGGTGGGGCACCAACTGCGCACCGTCGACGAGAATCCGCGCACCGCACGAATGAGCGAGGGCGGCGAGCTCGGAGATCGGCAGCACTTCACCGGTCACGTTGGAGGCACCCGTGACGGCGAGCAGCGCGGCCGGCGCCCGGTTCAGCTCCTCGGCGATACGCTGCACGGTCTCCGCGATCGAGTCGGCCGCCACGACAACCCGGGAGTTCTTCCACGGGAGGAGATTCGCGTGATGCTCGATATCGAGCACCACGACGTCACCGGGCACCGCACCCGCCAGCAGGTTCAGCGAATCGGTCGTGTTGCGGGTGAAAACGACGACCTGATCGGTGTCGGCACCGACGAAGCGCGCCACCGACTCTCGCGAATCCTCGTAACTCGCGGTGCTCACCCGCGAGGCGTATCCGGCGCCGCGATGGACGCTCGCGTAGTACGGCAGCAACTCGGCGATGCGTTCGGTGACTGTGGCGAGAGCGGGTGCACTCGCCGCGTAATCGAAGTTGACGTAGGTGCAGGTGCCGCCCTGCACGAGCGGCACCTGCACATCACATCCGGAGACGTGTGCGAACGGCGCGATGCAGGCGGTGGCAGATGCAGCAGTCATGACAAAATCCCTCGTCGATCCAGGGACCCGTCGGTAATCGCCACGACGAAGGGAAACGATCGCCGGCGGAGTCCGCGCTTGCCGTGTCCGGTATTGGAATCACAGCCAGGTCGTCACCCGGAGCACCCCACCGCGGAGGAGGGTTGCCGACCAGCAAGCCGGGGCTCGATGCTGGTACTCATGACCTGCCGAAGAGGATTGCAGTCGGGCGGTCCCGTGTCAAACCGGATGTGGTGCGCCGACCGCGACAGTGCGGACGAACGCCGCGGACCTGCCGAAATACCGCCTCCGAGTCGGCCGGGGCGCGACACACCCGGGCCCTGCGATGTGCCCCGACGTTCACCTCGTGTCCACTTGAACGTGAGATAACCGGAGCACCATCGAGTAGAAGGACGCCGCGGACTTGCCTGCCCCACTCCCCGCTGAACCCCGCAGCTCTGTGATCCCCGCAGAGTTTCTTCGCGCGTCACACGCACCGCCGGCCCGCACCCTCGTCGACATCCTGCGCGCGACCGCCGAGGCGCATCCCGACGCACCGGCGATCGACGACGGCACCGGCGTCATCGGCTACGCGGAACTGCTCGAGAAAGTCCGGGTAGGCGCGTACGCCCTCCTCGACGCCGGGGTCGGTGCGGGCGATCGGGTCGGGGTTCGGATGACCTCGGGCAGAGCCGAACTGTATGTGACCATCCTGGCGATCCTGGCCGCGGGCGCGGCCTACGTTCCCGTGGACGCCGACGACCCGGACGAACGCGCCGACCTGGTGTTCTCCGAGGCCCGGGTGACCGCCGTCGTCACCGACGACGGCATCGGTCCCGGTACCGCTCCCGTACGGGCCGACCCGCCGCTGCGCGGTCCACGGCTCGAGGACGATGCGTGGATCATCTTCACGTCGGGGTCGACCGGCACTCCGAAGGGTGTGGCGGTGACCCACCTCAACGCCGCCGCGTTCGCCGACGCCGAAGCGCGATTGTTCTGCCGAGACGCTCCGATCGGGCCGGGAGACCGGGTACTGGCCGGCTTGTCGGTCGCATTCGACGCCTCGTGTGAGGAGATGTGGCTCGCGTGGCGCCACGGCGCGTGCCTGGTGCCCGCTCCGCGCTCATTGGTCCGGTCCGGCATGGACCTCGGCCCGTGGCTGATCTCGCGTGACATCAGTGTCGTCTCCACCGTGCCGACCCTCGCCGCGATGTGGCCGGCCGAATCTCTCGAAGCGGTGCGGCTGCTCATTTTCGGCGGCGAGTCCTGCCCGCCGGACCTCGTCGAACGGCTTGCCGTTCCGGGACGAGAGTTGTGGAACACCTACGGTCCGACGGAAGCCACCGTCGTCGCGTGCGCCTCACTCATGGACGGCTCCGGGCCGGTCCGCATCGGGCTGCCCCTCGACGGCTGGGATCTCGCTGTCGTCGACGCCGAGGGCAACCCCGTCGCCGAGGGAGAAGCCGGTGAACTCGTCATCGGCGGCGTGGGACTGGCGCGATACCTCGACCCGGCGAAGGACGCCGAAAAGTACGCGCCCATGCCGAGTCTCGGATGGTCGCGCGCCTACCGCAGCGGTGACCTCGTCGTGCTCGACCGGCAAGGACTGCTGTTCCAGGGGCGTGCCGACGATCAGGTGAAGATCGGCGGACGCCGCATCGAACTCGGTGAGGTCGACAATGCCTTGCAGAACCTGCCGGGCGTCGCCGGCGCCGCCTGCGCCGTCCGTACGACGGCGACGGGACACTCGGTTCTCGTCGGCTACCTCGCCTCGACGGACCCCGACTTCGATCTCGCGGCCGCGCACGACCTCCTGTCCGAGCAGCTTCCTGCCGCCCTCGTGCCCCGGCTCGCCCGGGTCGACGAACTCCCCACCCGAACCTCGGGGAAAGTGGACCGCAACGCCTTGCCGTGGCCGCTCCCCGGCGCAGACGCCGACTCGATCGACGCCCTCGGTCTCGACCCCACCGCCGCGTGGCTGGCGGGGTTGTGGACGGACATCCTCGGCGCTCCCATCGACGGCCTGGACGACGATTTCTTCGAACTCGGCGGGGGTTCGCTCGCAGCCGCCCAGCTCGTCACCGCCATTCGTGCCCGCTACCCGGAAATGACCGTCGCACAGCTGTACGACCGGCCACGCCTCGGGTCCCTCGCCGTCTACCTGGACGAACTGGCTCCGACGACCGCTGCCACGCACCGCGTGGTCGCTCCGGTGTCCCGTCGCGCACAGTTCGCGCAGATCGTCGCGACCGTGCCGCTCATGACGCTCACCGGACTGCAGTGGGTCGTCTGGCTCGCGATCCTCAACAACGTCGTCAGCCTGGTCGTCGACGTGCCGTGGACGGTCACCCTGTCGTGGTGGTGGACCGCGTTCGGTGCCGCCCTGTTCCTTACCCCTCCCGGGCGCATGGCGCTTGCCGTCGTGGGAGCGCGGCTGCTGCTCCGCGATGTGGTTCCCGGAAGTTACCCGCGGGGCGGCTCGGTGCACCTGCGACTGTGGACGGCGCTACGCCTGTCCGACGCCGTCGGAGCAACCAACATTTCGGGCGCCCCGTGGATGCGGAACTACGCTCGTGCCCTGGGAGCGAAGGTGGGACGAGATGTCGACCTCCACAGCCTTCCCCCGATCACCGGGCTCCTCGAACTCGGCGACGGCTGCTCGATCGAACCCGAGGTCGATCTGTCGGGTCACTGGGTCGACGGCGACCTCGTCCACATCGGCACCATCCGGGTGGGTGCCGGCGCGGCCGTCGGTGCCCGCTCGTTCCTCGCCCCCGGTGCGCGCATCGGCAAGAATGCCGAAGTCGAGGCCGGCTCCGCGGTGTTCGGGCGCGTGAAGTCCGGGCAGCACTGGGCTGGGTCGCCGGCCAAGAAGATCGGCAAGGCCGACCGTCCCTGGCCCTCGGAGGCACCACCCCGCGGAGCCCGCTGGATTCCCGTCTACGCCTTGACCTCCGTCCTCCTCGGCGGCCTGCCGATCGCGTCGATCGCGGCAGGTGTCGCGTTACTCGTGTGGTGGGTGCGCGACACCGCGACCGTCGCAGACGCCGTTCCCCGGTCCCTGGCGATGCTTCCGGTCGCGGCGTTGCTGACCATGTTCGTCTTCGCACTCACCACGCTGATCGCCGTGCGACTGTTGTCGATTCGTATGACGGAGGGCTGGCATCCGGTCCGGAGCCGCATCGGCTGGCAGGTGTGGGCCACCGAGCGTCTGATGGATTCGTCGCGCACCTTCCTCTTCCCGCTGTACGCGTCGATGCTCACGCCGGGCTGGCTCCGGCTCCTCGGCGCCGACATCGGCAAGGACGTCGAGGCGTCGACGGTGCTCATGGTGCCCAAGTTCACGAAGGTCGCCGACGGAGCCTTCCTGGCCGACGACACGATGGTCGCGTCGTACGAACTCGGGGGCGGCTGGCTCTACATCTCGCACGCGAAGGTCGGGAAGCGGGCGTTCCTCGGTAATTCCGGTATGGCGGCGCCCGGCCGCCGTGTCCCGAAGCACGGTCTCGTCGCGGTCCTCTCGGCCGCACCCCAGAAAGCGAAATCGGGGTCGTCCTGGCTCGGCAGTCCCCCGGTGCGACTGCGCCGCGCTGCGGGTGAGGGCGATGCGAGCCGCACGTTCGCACCGTCGCCGAAGCTGCGGATCGCCCGCGGTCTCGTCGAGACCTGCCGGCTCGTCCCGATGATCGTCACGTTCGGGATCGGGCTGGGAGTTCTCTTCACACTCAACACGCTCGCGTCGCACTTCGGCTACCGGATCGCCGTCCTGCTCGGCGGTGTGGTGCTGATGGCCGCCGGCGCGGTCGCGTGCCTCGTGACGATCGCGGCGAAATGGCTGATCGTGGGGCGCATCGGCCGAGAAGAACATCCGCTGTGGAGTTCGTTCGTGTGGCGCAACGAAGTATCGGACACCTTCGTCGAGACCGTCGCCGCGCCGTGGTTCGCCCGCGCGGCGACGGGCACCGCGGCCACGAACCTGTGGCTGCGCGCACTCGGTTCCACGATCGGACGCGGAGTGTGGTGCGAAAGCTACTGGCTGCCCGAAGCGGACCTCGTGACGCTGGGCGACGGCGCGACAGTGGAACGCGGGTGCGTTGTACAGACACACTTGTTCCATGATCGGATCATGGCCATGGACACCGTGACTCTCGGCGCCGGCGCGACCCTCGGCCCCCAGTGCGTTGCGCTACCCGCATCGGGGATCGGTGACGGCGCCACTGTCGGACCCGCATCTCTGGTGATGCGCGGCGACGTCGTGCCACCGTCGACCCGCTGGCAGGGCAACCCGATCTCGGCCTGGACGTCCCCGGGCGACTGGTCACCGCGGTGAAACCGATCAAGGCCGCGAAGCCGGTGCCGCCCGTGACCGCCGACCGTCCCCTCGACCCGTACCTTCCGACCAGCGGCAACCGCGGTTACCGCGTGTCGCGGTACGAACTCGATCTCGCCTACAAGATCATGGCGAACCGGTTGGAGGGCCGGGCCGTCATCGTCGCGACGACCACCGATGTGCGGGGAAAGTTCGCACTCGACCTCGCACCGTCGATGCGCGTGTCCAAGGTGACGGTCAACGGGCGACGACCCGCCAAGTTCGTGCACCGCGGCGGCAAGCTCACCGTCACCCCCGCAGACGCCATCCCCGCGGGCGCGGTGCTGACCATCTCCGTCCAGTACGCCGGCACCCCCACACCGCTCCACACCATGTGGGGTGATGTCGGGTGGGAGGAACTCGAGGAGGGCTCGCTCGTCGCGAGCCAGCCCAACGGCGCTCCGTCGTGGTTTCCGTGCGACGACCATCCCGGATCGAAAGCGACCTACCGCATCTCGATCACCACGGACGCGCCGTTCCAGGCGATCGCGAACGGAACGCTCGTCCACAAGACGACCAAATCCAGCCGGACCACGTGGGTCTACGAGCAACCCGAGCCGATGGCGACGTACCTGGCGACCGTGCAGATCGGGCACTACGAGATGCGCGCGATCGCGTCGTCGCCGGTGCCGCAGTACGCGGTGCACCCGTCACGCCTGCGCGACGCGTTCGACAAGGACTTCGGGCGGCAACAGGAGATGCTCGAGTTGTTCACGCGCCTGTTCGGCCCGTACCCCTTCGCGCACTACACGGCCCTGGTGACCGACGACGACCTCGAGATCCCCATCGAGGCGCAGGGTCTGTCCACGTTCGGGGCCAATTTCTGCGACGGGCACAGGACCGAAGAACGGCTCGTGGCACACGAATTGGCTCACCAGTGGTTCGGCAACAGCCTGACTCTGTCTCGCTGGTGCGACATCTGGCTCCACGAAGGTTTCGCGTGTTACGCCGAGTGGCTGTGGTCCGAGAACTCCGGTGGGCCGTCTGCCCAGGCCCTCGCGGCCGACGCGTATCGCGGCCTTTCCCGCAAGCCCCAGGACATCCTCCTCGAGGATCCCGGCGCGAAGGACATGTTCGACGACCGGATCTACAAGCGCGGAGCGCTCACCCTGCATGCGTTGCGCCTGACTCTGGGCGACGACTCGTTTTTCACGCTTCTCCGGACATGGACGTCGGAGCATCGCCATTCCAACGTCACGACGACACAATTCAAAGATCTCGCTGCTCGCTTCTCCGACACCTCGCTGCGCCCCCTCTGGGATGCGTGGCTGGGCCAGAAGGAACTTCCGGCACCCCCGAGAATCTGATCGGCGGAGAATCTGATCGGCGGAGACTGGACGGTTCAGGGCAGATCGACCTGCGACGCGAGCCAGCGACCGTCGACCAGTTCCATGGTCATCACGACGCGGCTGCGGTCGAGCCGCGGCTCGGGAACGAGTGCATTGGTCACGGACTGGTCGATGAACAACAGCACCTCGACCTTCGTCGGTGTCGCGGACTTGATACCCGACTCCACGACGACACCCTCGGCCTGCGCCTGATTGTCGATCAGCAACTGCCGGAGTTGCTCACTCGACTCCGCGTACATCTTCTCGAACTCGCCGGTTGCCCCGTCGAGGACTGCGGCGAAATCACTCTCGAGGTCGGCACCGACCGAGGTGAGGGTGACGGCGTACTGCCGTGCGACGTCGGAGGCCTCACGGGCTGCGCTCTCGACGGCCTTCGCGTCGCGCAGTTGCAGACCGAACACCGCGGCTGTCGCAGTTGCTCCGAGTGCCAGAACCACAAGCACCGCAAACCCGGCCCGGCGGAACGTCCGGGATACCGACGGCCGTCCTCCCCCAGCGGGGTTCGCCGGTGTCGTGCCGTCCGCCTGCGTATCCGGTGATTCGGTGGCGGTGGCATTTTCGGTGACGGTGGCCCTTTCGGTGCCGACCACGTCTTCTCCGACTGTCGCGCTCTCGGTACTCATGTGCGTTCTCCATTCGGACTTTCGGTAACCGGCTCAGTTGACGCTTTCCCAGGGCATGGTCGGACCGCCGTATTCGAGCGGAACCGTCCCGGGCCCGATGGGAGTCGGATCTGCGCGGCGAAGCGGATCTGCACCGGGCGGTAATCCGGCCGCACCTTCCTCTCCCACGGGGCGCGGCGCATTGCGCGCTCCCCGAACGAGAGTCGACGGATCAGGGTTGTTGCAGTACGTGTACAGAAAAGGCTCGGGGAAACTCGGAATCGTCGGCGACTCCCGCGGCAGGTCGTAGTCGCACGAATACCGAGGGTAGATGTTGACGAGAGCCCAGACACCGTCGTCACGGAACGCCGTCATGAGCGCCTCCAACGTGGACCCCTCCCGCTCGCTCGGGAAGAAGAACTCCTCGAGCGCGGGCACCCTCACGTACGCCATCTGCGCGACGGTGGTGAGATTGCCCAGCAGCTGCACCATCGTGGGCGAATTCTCGGCGATGATCGCGTCGGCCGCCGCCATCGTGTCAGGAGCCGTCTGCAGGAACGACCGGAATCCCTCATCCATCGATTCGATTCCACCGAGCGTGTGCGACATTTCGGCCGACACGGCCTGCAGGCCGGGCGCGGCGTCGGCCAGCGTCCCGAGCACGACCTTCCCGGTGCGCAGGAGCGTGCCCGTCTGCGGCAGCACTCCGTCGAGTGCCGAAATGAGGAAGGTGCCGCCGTCGACGATGTCCGACAGTTTCCGGGGTCCCTCCGGTCCGACACCGAGTTCGTCCACGATGGTCTGCAACGACGCCGGATCGATTTGCGCGAGCATGCCGTCCATGTCGTGCATGAGCGCCGACAACGGGACCGGCGTGGTGGTGTCGTCCGACGAGATGTCCGCTCCGTCTTCGAGATACGGACCCTCGTCGGTAGCGGGCCGGAAGTCGAGATACTGTTCGCCCGCGAGCGACAGTCCCGCCACCCGCACCTCACCACCGATCGGAATCCGGGTCCGGGAATCGATTTCCGCCAGCACGACAACGCCGTCGTCGGTCAGGTCCACGGAGGTCACACGTCCGACGGGTACACCACGGAGGGCCACGTCGCGCCCCGGAAGGATGCCGCCGGAATCGTCGAAATGGACTCGTACGCGGATCGTCCCGCCCGACAGCCCCAGATCGAAGACACCGAACACCAGATAGCCGACACCCAGGATTCCGGTCATCACGAGTGCCGCGAGCGACAACCCCAACCGATGGGCGTTTCCGATGCGGACCCCGGACACCACCCCGCCCGCAACCACGTCCGGTACTCGCCGCACTCCTGGCCGGTGGGTCATCCTCCCGCCTCCAGCCGGCCCTGCAGACGTGTCAGCGTGTACGTCAGCGTTCCCACGAAGGCTTGCCAATCCGTGTCGTCGGGCAACCGGCTTCCCGGATCGCCCGGGTGCCCCGGAATCGGCTCGGATCCGATCACCAACTGCTCGAGGTCCGCGTCGGTGTTCGCCGCCGTGCTGCTCGTGACTTTCATGATCGGTGCCAGCAATCTGTTGACGGCGGAGAGCTCGGCCTCCGGATCGGTCGCCGCCGCATTCAGCTCTGCCGCAATGCGGTTGATGTCTGCGATCATGCTGCGGGTATCGGTGTCCTGCACCGCCGGAAATCGCTGGATCTGCCGGCTGATGCGGTCGACTTGCGAGACCAGATCGAGCACCTGCGACGTCTCGGCGGCCACCACGTCCAGTGCGGGCCGCGCCGCGAGTACGACGTCGTCGATCGTCGACCGGCGCTCCGAGATCGTCGTGATCAGTTGATCCGTACGGACGAGCGTCTCCTCGATCTCGTCGGTACGTCGTGCGATCAGCCCGAGCAGTCGCGTCGATTCGTTCACGAGATTCGCGAGGTTGTCGCCACGTCCCCCGACCGCCTCCCCCAGACCGTTGACGATCTTCGTGAAATTGCGGAGGGCACCGCCGTTGACGAGAACCGATGCAGTGGAGAGCAATTCCTCGATGGTCGCTGCCGCCGAGGTCGAAGACAGCGGAATGGTGTCGCCTTCCCGGAGTGGCGTGGCGCCGGTGGCCTCGGGCGGCGGCTGCAAGGCCACGAACACATCGCCGAGGGGGGTGGCCGAACGAAGTTCGGCGGTCGTACCTGCCTCGACGGTCACGCCGCTCGCGATGCGCATCGTGACCACCGCTGTGTAATCCTGCACCACCATCGACGCGACTTCACCGATGTCGGCTCCCGACAACTTCACCTTTGCCTTCGTCGGCAGGTTCAACGCGTTCTCGAAAGTCGCGTACAGTGAATACGACTCGCCGCCCACTCCTGGTTCGGGCAGTGGAAGATCTTCCAATCCGACGGAGCATGCCGTCGTGACGAGCACCGCCGCTCCCGTACCCACGACCGCCACCCGGCGCCACCACGAGCACATCATCTCGGAAGCCCCGCGATTCCCTCGAGCATCGAGGCGATCCCGAATCCCGGACCGAAGTCCTTCAGGGTGCCCGTGCTGCACCCGAGGTCGCGCATCTCGAGAAGAGTGCATACCTGGGACACGAGTTCTCCGTCGAAAAAGACCTTCTCGAGTTGCGCGTGTACCCGGGCGGCCCCGGTCTCCTGATCGATAGCGTTGTACGCGTTGTCCATCAGCAGCGGCGCAAGATCGAGAAACTCGCCGACCTCGTTGCGGTACTCGGCGAGCGCACGGGTGACCGCCTCCGCATTCGTCATCGTGGAGCGAATCGGTTCACGGTTGTCCTGCAGCAGAGAGGTCGCCTGTGCGAGAACCTCTTTGATGTGCGTGCCGGTATCCCCCCACCCGAGATTCGACTCGGCAAGCACCTCGCTCAGCCTTCGGGTCGCCTCTCCGAACTCTCGGATATCCGCGTCGTTCGCGGCGGCGGTGCTGCTCAGGACGGAGAGGTTGTCGACGATCGCGGTCAGTTGGTTTCCGGTTGCGGCACCCTGGTCCGAACTCAGCTTCATCGCTTCGGACAGCCTCCCGAGTGCACTTCTGATCCCGACTCCGTTCCCCGCGGTCATGCCGACGCCGAGGTCGAGCAAACTCGATACCGGACCGTTGCCCTCACCGTCACCCTCGAGTTCCAACGCCATCGTGTCGGCCATCGCCAGCAGTCTGTCGAACTCGATGGGAGTCCGGGTGCGGTCGAGTTCGATGGTGTCGTTGTCCTGCAGCACTTCCCCGCCCGCGTAGACGGGAGTGAGTTCGACATGCCGGTCTGTCAGCACCGAGGTGGACACGGCGACCGCCTGGACGTCCGCCGGGATGTCGGTACCGCCGTCGATCTCCATCGTGACGGCCACGTGAGTACCCCGGGCCTCGATGGTGGTGACCCGGCCGACCGCAATGCCGAGTACCGCGACCTCATTTCCCTCGTAGAGTCCTGCTGCACTGTCGAAGCGCGCGGTGACGGTGATCGAGTCCGGTTCGGCCGATACGCGGCCGGCAACGACAGCAGCCACGGCGACGACCATCGCGGCGATCACCACTGTGACCAGAACGGTCCTCGATCTCATTCGCACTCCCCGAGGTAAGCGGTCAGGCTGGGGTCGCCGGTGTGACCGACCAGAGCGCACAGCCACGAATCGATCATCGGCCCTGCCGGTGCGGTGAAATCGACCTCGTTGGCCGTCCCCGACGCGTTCGCGAAGTTCCTGATCGGTACCGGAAGGATCTGAAGGATGTTGCGGAACAATGCGTCGTTGTTGCTCAACGTGTGCAGCAGCCCGCTGAGGCTCGCTATGAGCGAGTCGATCTCCGTACGGTCGTCGACGACGACCGAGTGAAGGACCTCGACCAGTTCCGCCGTCGAGGTCAGCAACCGCTGGATCAGGTTCTGCCGGGACTCGAGTTCGTGCATCAGATCACGACCGTCCCGCACCAGGGAACCCAGACTGTGTTGCTGCGCGCGCACGATGCTTGTCATCGAGGCGGTGGCTTCCAGAATCGACCCGATCTGATCGCGTCGATCGGCGACGGTGCCCGACAGGCTCTCGATATTCGCCATCACCTGAGGCAACAGCGCGGGGACCCCGTCGAGTTCGGCGGAGAGCGTCTCGAGTGTCGTGCCCAGCCGTTCCGCGTCCACCTGCTCGAACGTCGTGGTTGCGTCGGCCAGGACGGCCTGCAGGTCGTAGGGGACCACGGTGTTCGAGAGCGGAATCCGGTTGTCCGGTAGGGGTGCCGCACCGGCCGGACGAAGTTCCACGTAACGGGATCCGAGCAGTGTGGTGAGCTTGATCGAGGCGATCGTGTCGACGCCCAGATGCACACCTCGATCGATGTCCATCTCGACGAGCACGTGTTGTCCGTCGAGCCGGGTGGCTTCGACCGTCCCGACCTGGATACCTGCGATCGTCACACCGTCACCGGGTGTGATCCGGGCAGCCTGCGCGAACTCGGCTTCGTACCGCACCGAGCCGAACCCTGCACCGGAGACGACCACGGTGGCTGCCAGTGCCACGATGACGGCGAGGACGGTCAGGGTGCCCAGCAGGAGCGGACTTCGGTCCTCGAGCGTGGGTTTCCGCGCTCGCGTGGTTGCCGTCTTCTTCGGCATCATGCGCATCACCCGCACACCGGGGAGTACGTGGCACGGCCCTCGGGCGTGGCCTGCGCGACGAGCGTCGGAATGACGTTGCTCAGAGCGGGTATCAGCGTGACGTTGAAGTTGCACAGGTACGTGCTGAGATAGCTGCCGTCCTGGCTCACCCGGGCGAGGCCCTTGAGCAGCCCCGGCAGGTTCCTCCCGAAATACTCGAACTCCTCCAGGTTGTCCATGTAGTGCCCTGTGAATCCAGGCTCCCTGGCGAGCATGTCGTGCAGATCGGGTTGTATCTCCGCACTCAGCGTGGCAAGGCGGTCGACGGTCGTGGCGATCGAGTCCATCGACTCGATCGTCTCGGTGCGCTGCGCCGACAGTTCCGCCAAGATCGCTCGAGCGCTGCCGATGACGGAGTCGACGTCCCCGCTCTGCGTCGCCAGATCGTTGATCACTCCGTCGAGATCGACAATGATGTCCCCGAGAATCCTGTCGGGCTCGGCCAGGGACTCTGCGAGACGCGATGTTTCGGCCACGAGCGTGGTCACGGACCCGGCGTCGCCCTGCAGCGCAGCGATGATCGCTCCGGTGATCTCGTCCACCTGCTCCGGATCGAGCACGCTGAAGAGAGGTTCGAAACCGTTGAGCAGCACAGAAATATCGAAGGACGGCTCGGTTCGCTCGAGCGGTATCTCGGCGTGTGCGGGAAGCGGGGTCACGGACCCGCCGTCACCGAGCGACAAACCGAGATACCGCTGGCCGATGATGTTCTGATAGGTGATCGCGGCTTCGGTGTTGTCGTACACGACCTGATCCGATTCGATGCGGAAGGCCACGCGCGCAACAGTGTCGTCGAGTTCGATCGAATCGATGCGTCCCACCCGGACACCGGCCATCCGCACGTCGTCTCCCACCCTGAGCCCGGACACGTCGCTGAAGACCGCGCTGTACGGTGTCGTCGAACCGTTCACGCCGCGCTGGAGGGTAACGAGCACGGGCCAGGTCAGCGCGATGGACACGATCAGGAACAGGCTCAGGCCTATCAGCGGTGTGCGGTAGCTCATCTCGGCGCTCCGTCCCCGTCGGGGATGATGCTCACGAGGGCTCCACGCGCCACAGGACCGAGAAGCAACTCGGCCGCGGCCGACGCATCGCCTCCGAGAATCTTGCCGAGGAGCTCCTTTTCCTGCTCGCCGCCGACCGGACCGACGTTGCCGCCGACCGGCACGGTGCTGACGATCGGCGGCTCCCTGTCCAGGGACGAGATCGGCGGCGCGCCCGTGTCCGGTGCGGTGGCGCAGCTCGCGCCCGCGAGGTCACCGTAGCGAGGGCAGTCGGCTCGTGTGTACATGCGGTGCGGTGTGAACTGGAAGATGAACTTGCCCATCCCCCGCTCGTCGCCTTCCGGCCAGAAACTCTCGAACCATTTGTCGGAGATACGGCGCATCCTCACAGTGATCGGCGTGAACGCGGACGACCCGTCCGCCACTACGCCCAGTACAGGCGTCAACGCCGCCGTAACCCCCATCACCGTGTCCGCGTGTTTCTCCATGCCCGTCGCCAGCGACGACAGGGTGCTGGCGCCGGCAGCGAGGAAAGTGTCCAGTTCGGCCTGCTGCTCCGTGATCGTGCGCATCGGAACGACAGCGTGATGGACGGCGTCGAGTAGTTCCGGCGCCGACTCGCTGAGCCCCCGCACCGCGTCCGACAGGGCAACCAGTGTCGACGGTCCTCCGTCGGGCGCGAGGACGGCTCCGACCTCTCGCACAATTCGGTCGAGTTGCGCCCCGGCGGTGACGATGTCGTCTCCACGCCGGTCGGTGGCCTCGGCCACGGCGGCGAGAACACCGAGAGTGTGCTGCATTTCGGCTCTCGCTGTCGCGGCTGTGATCTCGCGAAGCTTCGTCAGTGCGGTCTGCAACTGCACGGTCGACAAGCTGGTGTCCTGGAGGATCGTCGACCCGTCGTGCAGCGGTGGCGCCGCACCGTTGTCGACAAGTTGGACCGACGACACCGCGAAGACATTGCTCGGCACGACGCGGGCCGTCACACTGCCCGGAATACTCTGTGCGTACTCGGGTTTCAACGACATCAGTACGACCCCGGCACGCTCTCCCTCGGGCCGGCGAACGTCGCTGACCTCCCCCACGAGGACCCCGCGGAACTTCACGTCCGAACGGGCAGGCAGACCGTCCCCGATGTCGGACAATGCCGCCTCGACGTCGACCGTCTCCGTGAATCTGCCGTCGACCTTCACGACCACGAGGACCACCAGCGTCACAGCGACGAGCAACGCGACGGCGCCGGCAGTGAACAGCCTGGTGGGGGTCATCTGCCCGGTATCGCTTTCCAGAATGATCGCCATCTGCTATCCCCCGAGCCTCGCACCCGACCCGATGCCCCACAGCGCGACCGTCATGAGGAGATTGACCACGATCATCGCGGAGATACTGGCGCGCATCGCGCGACCGGCCGCGGTGCCTACGCCCTGCGGCCCCCCGGAGGCATAGAACCCGTAGTAGCACTGGATCGTCGTCGTGATGATGACGAAGACAATCGTTTTGAGCAGCGAATAGAAGATGTCCGTGCCGCTGAGCACCAAGGCGAAATAATGCGCGTACGTGCCCGACGAGACACCTCCGGTGAAACCGATGACGGCTTGCACCGCAACGTAGTTCACCGTGAGACACACGAGGTACAACGGAACGACAGCCACGACCGATGCGAGTAGCCGAGTGGTGACCAGGTACGGGATCGAGCGGATCGCCAGTGATTCCATCGCGTCGATCTCCTCGGAGATCCGCATCGCACCCAACTGCGCGGTGAACCGGCAACCAGCCTGCGCCGCAAACGCGAGCGACGCCATGATCGGTGCGAGTTCCCGGGTGGTCGCCGTCGACGCCACCATTCCGGTCGCAGGCTCGAGGCCCAGCAGATGCAGTGCGTTGTAGCCTTCGATCGCCACGATCGCTCCGGCGGACGCTCCCAGGACGATGATCACGCCCGCGGTGCCGCCGCCGACAACGAGCGATCCATTTCCCCACGTGACATCGGACAGGATGCGCAAGAACTCTTTTCTGTAGTGACGCAGCGTCGTGGGGACGGCCGCAATCGCGCGCAGCAGAAACACGACCATGTGCCCGAGTCGCTGGATCGATCTTGCCTGCGCTCTGCCCGCGACGACGAACGGGCGCGTGCCGCGAGGCACGTACCGGGAGGCCACTCAGAACCCCGTCCGCGGGAACAGCAGCACATACACCTGCGTGAAGACGACGTTCACGATCATGAGCAGAAGGATCGAGGCAACGACGGTCGCGTTGACAGAGTTGGCCACTCCCGCGGGCCCGCCCCGGGTCGACAGACCCTTCTGACACGCGACGATGGCGACGATGGCGCCGAACACCGTCGCTTTGATCATCGTCAGCACGAAGTCGCCGATGGTCGCGAACGAGGCGAAAGTCGACACGAAACTACCGGGTGTGCCGTTCATGACGAACGTGTTGAAGAGATAGCCCGAGAGAAATCCTACGAAGCACACCAGCCCGGTCAGGGCGAGCCCGACCACGACGGCGGCGACGAGGCGTGGAACGACGAGCCGGCGGATCACCGACAAGCCCATGACTTCCATTGCGTCGATCTCGTCTCGGATCTTTCGGGACCCGAGGTCCGCGCACACCGCCGAACCGGCCGCGGACGCCATGAGCAGGGCCGCGACCATGGGTGCTCCCTGCTTGATGACTGCCAGGCCGCTCGCCGCACCGGCAAGAGAGGTCGCGCCGACCTGGCCGGCCAGCAAACCGAACTGGATCGACAGGGTCACGCCGATCGGCACTGCGACGAACATCGTCGGCAACGCCGAGGCCGAAGCCATGAACGCGGCCTGCCGAACGAACTCCACGAACGGAAACCGCAGAGTGAAGACATCGATGAACAGATACTGGACAGCGCGGAAACCCAGGACGAATTGACCGCCCACGGTCTCGAGTGCGGCAATGGGGTGACGACGAAGGTATCCCCGTGCCCAACCACCGATCTCGTTGACCGCAGGCGTCGCCATCACCGCTCACCTTGCGTTCCGGCGCCGACCGGACCGGAGCTCAGCGGGAACCGGCAGCGCGACGCCGATCTCGAAATGGTCTGTGCCACGGCCGTTCCCCCTCGACAGTGAGAAAGCGCGTGCGCGGCATTCGCCGGCACACCGAAAGCATCATCGAAAAGTGCTGCACGCGTAGGCATATCGGAGAAACTCGCAAACCGAAGCGATTCTCGGGCATATCGATTCGGGCGACGACCGTCGGGTCACCGACACGACGGCGCGCATCCAGGGGCAGGCTCGACGACCCGCGGGCGACCGGACGTCGAGACGAGATCTTCCCGCTCATAAAGGTAGAAGACAATTCTCATTCGTGCAATGGATGTTTTCGGATTACTTGTCGGCGAGGCCACCACCGTGGCAGTTAGTGCAGGTCGGAGGGACCGCGGACGTTGTCGATCGACCGGTCGGCGGCCTCGTTCTCGAGGACCCCCAGGCACCAGTCGATGAGCTCGATGGTTTCGGCATGCCCCGCGGTGACGCCCAACGCCTCCTCCATGACGACGACGCGGGAAATGCTCGTCATCAGCACCGACACCACGACAGCCGGAATCCTGGACACGTCGTACTCGGTGCGTGCGAGAACCTGCTCGGCCGCGGCGAGCTGACCCACACGGAACAGTTCCGAGTAACGCGCGATTTCCGCGCGCAAGGCGGGACGATGGCGGGCCAGCGCGATGAACTCCATGGTGACCGCAACGCCGGTCGAGTCGGTACTGAAGTTCCACAGCGCCCGCAGAGGGTGGGGCGCGTCCAGGATCGCCGCCTGGATCTGCAGGCCCTCTTCCGCACGACGCCGAAAGACCTCCATGAAGAGGTCGTCCATGGTGCGGAAGTAATAGTGGACCAACTGCGGTTTGAGGGCGGCCTTCTCTGCAACCCGGCGCGAAGTAACTGCGGCGTAACCGCTTTCCACCATCAACTGCTCCGCTGCATCGAGTAGCACCGAGCGATTCTTCGCGTCCGGTGCGCCTATCCGCCTGGACGACGCCATGCCCACCTCCGTTTCGCTGCGGCGGGTCGCCGGTTCGGGCCATGGTAGCCGCGCAAGGAATGTGTCCTTGACCACATTTACGCTTCCATGCTATCCATGTATCCAGCACTGCTAGGCAGGCGCTCAGCATCGGGCGAGGCTGACGTTGATCGGTACTACCGCAGTTGTGCACGTTCCCGTGCGCACGACGTCAGGAGACCCGATTGAACGACTTCGACTCGAAGGACTTCTTCACCGACCCGTCCTTCATTCCCGATCCACACCCCTACTTCGACCATCTCCGGTCCAGGTGCCCCGTGCAGTTCATCGAACCGCGCGGCGTTGTGGCGGTCACCGGCTTCGACGAATGTCTTGCGGTTCTGCGCGATACGTCGACGTACTCGAACATCAACGCCGCGACCGGCCCTTTTCCCGGTATGCCGTTCGAAGCAGACGGTGATGACATCACCGATCAGATCGAGCAGCACCGGCCCGAGATTCCGCTCAACGAGCACCTCGTCACGATGGACCCGCCCAAGCACACCCGGATCCGCAGGTTGCTCGGCGGTCTGTTCAGCCCGAGGCGACTCGAGGAGAACGAAGAGTTCATGTGGCGGCTCGCCGACCGCCTGATCGACACGTTCCACGCCGCCGGCAAGGTCGAACTGCTCAACGAATACGCGCAGCCCTTCGCGCTGTTGACCATCGCAGACCTGCTCGGTGTGCCCGAAGCCGATCACGCCGCTTTCGTCGCGCACCTGTCCACCCAAACTCCGGGCGCGATGGCCGAAGACGGCGCACTCGGCGCCAATCCTCTGGAATTTCTCGATTCCAAGTTCTCCCGCTACATCGAGTCCCGACGAGAGGAACCAGTCGGCGACGTCCTGTCGATACTCGCCGAGTCGACGTACTCCGACGGCGAGACCCCCGACGTGGTCGAACTCGTACGCCTCGCCACGTTCCTGTTCGGTGCGGGGCAGGACACCACCGCCCGACTGATCACCGCATCGTTCAGGCTGATCGCCGAGAATCCCGATCTCCAGAAGCAACTTCGCGAAGACCGCGGTCTCATCCCGCAGTTCGTGGAGGAAGCCCTACGCCTCGAAGGCCCGGTCAAGAGCGACTTCCGGCTCGCGAAGAAGACGACCACGCTCGGCGGCGTCGACATTCCCGCGGGCACTCCGGTCATGGTGTCGCTGCCCGCCGGCAACCGCGACCCCCGGCGATTCCCCGAACCTCACGAGCTCCAGCTCGACCGCGCAAACGCCCGCGAACACATCGCTTTCGGACGAGGAGTGCATTCCTGTCCCGGTGGTCCTCTCGCCAGGGTCGAGGCTCGCGTCACCGTCGAACGCCTCCTCGACCGCATGGCGGACATCAAGATCTCCGAGGAGAAGCACGGGCCGGCCGACGATCGTCACTTCACCTATGAGCCGACGTATATCCTCCGCGGGCTGGCTTCGATCCATCTCGAATTCACACCCGTCTAGTTCGGCACCGGGAGGCCGACTCATACGAGCACCGCTGTCACGTAGTCGCCGGGCAGGGAACCGGCCGCTGCCAGCATCCGCTGACCAGGCGAGACAATCGCGGAACGTCCTGCCGTGGCCCGAAAACCTTCCCCGGTCGCACCGGCGAAGCTCGCCATCGCTACATACGCCCCGCATGCCGCACTGATATGGGCGGCGCGCCGTTGCTGTTCCGCCAACTCCCATCGGTGATGCACCACCCCGCACGCGTACACATCGATATCGAGAGCTGCGGTCGCGTGGACGTGTTCTGCTGTGCCGGTGTCCTTGCAGATACCCAGACCGATACGCCACCCGAGGACCTCGATCGCGGACGCGCCGGGCCCCGGTACGAACCACTTGTTCTCGTCACCGTGCAGATGCGTTTTCCGGTAGGCGATCTCGACACCATTACCGTCGATACGCAGGATTGCGATGAAACGCGCACCATTTTCCGTCACCGGTGCACCGACCAGCGCGCAACCATCCGCCGATCGGCAGGCATCGACAAGCAACGCCACGGCGTCCCCATCCACCTCGACGTCCGCAGCGTCCAGGTGATACCCGGTCAAGGACATCTCTGGAAACACCATGAGGTCGGCACGAGCCGACCGGATCAGATCCGCATGTGCCAGTGCCGACGAAACGTGGTCACCGTCGATCACCGCCGGCTGCCCGACAGCCACACGCAGCAACTCGGCCTTCGTCGTCACAACGTGCATCCTGCCCAATGGCCGGACAATGATCAATAAATGCGAAAAAGGGACCCACTTGTGGGTCCCTTCGTTAAAAACAATTCGAGAAACACTTGTCACCAGAAAACACTGGAGGCCCCCAACACAGTTGGGGGCCTCCAGCAAACGGGTGTTCGGCGGTGTCCTACTCTCCCACACCCTGTCGAGTGCAGTACCATCGGCGCAATGGGGCTTAGCTTCC
>NZ_JBNCLW010000004.1:121376-566277 GCF_049844875.1 Rhodococcus sp. DT1 | reverse complement strand
ACATACACCGGAACCCCACCCTCGGGCACGTCGTAGATCGACGCCCCCTTCGTCGAATAGAACTCCCCCTCGAAATCCACCCGATCTCCCAGCCACAACTGCCGCATCAACGCCACCGACTCACGAAGACGCGCGAACCGCTCCTTGAACTCCGGCCACTGCCCCGAATAGCCCGTCGCGATCTCGTTGAGTGCTTCACCGGTCCCCACGCCCAGAAACACCCGCCCCGGATACAGACACCCCATCGTCGCGAACGCCTGCGCGATCACCGCCGGGTTGTACCGAAACGTCGGAGTCAGCACCGACGTCCCCAACTGCAACCGCTCGGTCCGCTCGCCCACCGCAGTCATCCACGCCAGCGAGAACGGGGCATGCCCACCGTTGTGCCGCCACGGCTGGAAATGATCCGACACCGTCGCCGAATCCATCCCGTGCGCCTCGGCGAGCACCCCGAGTTCGACCAGCTCACGCGGCTCGAACTGCTCCGCCGACGCCTTGTATCCCAACTTCAGCATGTCCGTCCGCCTCCACGTCGACATCGCCTCGCCACAGAGGAGGGCAACGTCGACCCGGCGCCCGGAGCCTCGGCGGCCCTGGTGATGCTCATAATGATCACGCAAATTCGCGCATATACTGCACGAAATAATGCACATTTCCTGGTGTTTGTGTCAATATCTGTGCGTGCACGGCTATGGGTGCGCTATCGTCGTGCGATCGTTCCGCACAACCGAACCGCGTGATCCCCCCGCGGGCATCCCAGATGCACAACATGAACGCGCAGCCCGAACAGCGCAGCATCCCAGCAGAATCCGGAGGAGTATTCGTGTCCGCGAGTGCACGGCGACGTGAGATCTTCCACCGACTGATGGCCGACGGCTATGTCGACGCGAAAACGCTCGCCGGCGACCTGGGCGTCGACACATCCACGATCCGGCGGGACCTCGACGCGCTCGCCCGCGAAGGAAAGGTCGAACGCACCCACGGCGGCGCACGCCCGGTGGAGGGCGCCGGGCCCGAGGTCCCCTACGCGGTGAAAAAGGACGTGCGCCGGGCCGAGAAGGCGGCGATCGCCGCCGTCGCAGCGGCCATGGTCTCCGACGGGGACAGCGTGATTCTCGACAGCGGATCGACCACCTACGAAGTGGCTGTCGCGTTGCGTCGTCGCACGTCGCTGACCGTCATCACCAACGATCTGCGGATCGCCAAGTACGTGGCGAGCTTTCCCGAAGTACGGCTACTCGTCACCGGCGGCGAACTGCTCGGTTCGGTGTTCACACTCGTCGGCGAGCACGCCGTCCGGTTCATGTCGTCGTACTCGGCGGACTGGGCGTTCCTCGGCGCCGACGCGATCGATCCGACGGCGGGCATCACGAACACCAACACGCTCGAGGTTCCGATCAAGAGGGCCTTGATCCAGGCTGCGGCGCGCACAGTGCTCGTCGCCGACCATTCGAAGTTCGGGCACCGTGCGCTTGCGAAAGTTGCCGCGGTCGAGGACATCGACACGCTCGTGTCGGATTCCGGACTGGCCGCCGAACAGCGCGATGCCTACGGGCCCGCGCTCGTGATCGCCGAACCGTTTTCGCCCACCTGATCGCGGTGCTCGCCGAACCGACACGAAAGCCCGACGCCCCCTGCACTTCCGGACCGTAGACGGTGCCGGAAGGAGGAGGCGTCGGGCGAGATACGTGCAGACGACAACCCGGTGGGGCCGAAACTCAGAGGTTCCAGTCTCCGAGGCCGTCCCAGCCGTTGAGGGTGCCGCCGGCGGTGTTCTGCACGATTACGGGGTCACCCTTCTTGGAATTCTCGAAGAACCACTTGCCGTCCTCGGTACTCACGTTGAGGCAGCCGTGACTGACGTTCGTGTTGCCCTGTGCGTCCACCGACCACGGCGCCGCGTGCAGGAAGATGCCGCTGTTGGACATGCGGGTCGCGTACTCGACGTACGTGCGGTAACCCTCCGGGCTGTCGACGGGCACCCCGTAGGTCGACGAGTCCATGTACATGTCGCGGAACTTGTCACCGACGATGTAGGTGCCGTTCGGAGTGTCGTGGCCGGGCTTGCCGAACGACGTCGGCATCGTCCGCACGACCTCACCGTTACGGGTGACCGTGATCGTCTTGGTGTTGTTGTCCGCCACCGTGACAAGGGCGTCACCGATCGTGAACGACGACCGGGAGTCACCGGCCGCGACGGTGACCGACGTGTTCGCCGGCCAGAACTCGAACGGCTTCCAGCGCACCTGGCTGTCGGATGCCCAGTAGAAATGGCCGTCGACCGGCGGCTGGGAAGTGATGCGGATGGCACGTTCGGCGGCGGCGCGGTCGCCGACGGCCTCGTTGAAACGGATGATGATCGGCTGCGCGACACCGACCGTCTCACCGTTCGACGGGTTCACCGACGGGGCCGAGAACGGAGCGGGCTGCTCGGGAAGCAGCTGCGGCGGCAACTGGGGCGCCCCCGGCCCCTGCGGGACGACGCTCCGGATGACGTCCTCGACACTCGGTACTTCCGGCCCACCCGGCCACAACGGCACTGCGGCGGCGGGGCCGGCGGCGGTGAGGGCGACTGCGGCGGCACCGGTGAATGCGATCGCTACGCGTGCGGACCGGCGTCCAGCCCGGCGGCGACGGTTCGACAAGACATGCTTTTCGACCATTCCACAACCCATCGTTGGACGGTGCGTCGTGACCCTAATTCCCCGTCGCGACGCTTTCGTTACTTCTTATTAGACACGCGCAAACTCGACCCGGGCAATTCGGGTATCCATAAAACCCGCATCGCCCCAGGTCGGACGCTTGTGGAAGCGTTAACGCATTCAGGAGCCGGTTCGCGATGCCGCGAGCAATTCCTCCACCGATACGAACTTGAGACGAGACCGGCCGGCCGCCGACCCGCGCGACTTCTCCTGCTTGTCGATCTGCTGCCACCCGCGGTAATCGACGAACTCGGGCCGCCGCTCGGCGACGAGGGTCGCAAGCTTCTCGCGATCCGCGACGGGTTCGGGCAGCTTTCCGGCGATGAAGTCGTCGAGGATCTGCTCGACGGTCTCGTTGGAGCACTGCTTGTTGGTGCCGATCACGCCGCTCGGACCACGCTTGATCCATCCGGCGGTATAGACACCCGGCACCGGCTCATCGGTCTCGGGGTCGAGGACGCGGCCGAGGTGGTTCGGGAGCACTCCTCGGCGCTCGTCGAACGGCACGCCCTTGACGGGGGTGCCCCGGTACCCGATCGAACGCAGGACCAGTCCTGCGCCGAGCGTGTCGGTGTCGCCCGTGGGCCGGGCTTCGAGGCGTCCGTCGACCTCGACCAGTTCGTTGCGTTCGAGGGTGATCGATGTGACGGCGTCGTCCCCGGTGATCTCGACAGGCGACGCGAGGTAGCGAAGGACGATTCGCTTGTTGCCGGGCGTCGGGCTCGTCTTCGCGTACTCGGCGACCTGCCGGACCTTGAGTGCGATGCGGGGTTCGACATCGGGGTCGTCGACGAGGGCGCGGCTCGCGGGATCGAGTTCGAGTTCGGCGGGATCGACCATCACGTCGACGCCGTCGAGGCCGCCGAGTGCGAGCAGTTCCGGGTTCGTGTAGGCCGCCTGGGCGGGACCGCGCCGGCCCACGACCACTACTTCCTGGATTGCGGAGTTGCGCAACGCTTCGACGGCGTGCTCGGCCATGTCGGTGCGGGCGAGTTCGTCCGGGTTCATCACGAGAGCACGCGCGACGTCGAGGGCCACGTTGCCGTTGCCGATGATCACCGCGCGTTCGCCGGAAAGGTCGAATGTGCGGTGGGCATAGTCGGGATGGCCGTTGTACCAAGCGACGAACTCGGTGGCAGCGAACGAGCCGGGCAGATCTTCACCGGGAACGCCGAGGCGCCGATCGCTGGACGCGCCGACGGCGTAGAGCACGGCGTGGTGGTGCGCGAGCAGTTCCTCGTGGGTGATGTGCGTACCCACCTCGACGTTGAAGTAGCACTGGGTGTTCTTGTGGCCGATGGCACTGCGGAAGACGTTGGCAATGCCTTTGGTGCTCTGGTGGTCCGGCGCGACGCCGGCCCGGACCAGGCCGAACGGCGTCGGAAGCCGATCGAAGATGTCGACCTGCACGGCCGAATGCGAAGTCAGTTCCTGTGCGGCGTAGCAGGCCGCGGGCCCGGATCCGACGATCGCGACCCGCAGCGTTCCGAGGTCGGCAGGGATCTTGCGGCGCGACCGCAGCTCCGGCCAGTCCGGTCCGATCGGGTAACGCCGGTAGTACTCGGCATTGATTTCGAGGTACGGCTCCTGGGCGGGCGTGAGCTCGTTGTCGGCCGCGATGGCGTCGACCGGGCACTCGTCGACGCACGCCCCGCAGTCGATGCACGTATCGGGATCGATGTAGAGCATCTCCGTCGTAGCGAACGGCGCTTCGTCGGGCGTGGGATGGATGCAGTTGACCGGGCAGACTTCGACGCACGAGACGTCGTTGCAACATGCCTGGGTGATCACATAAGCCACAGTGGATACCTGCCTGAAAGTGCCGGTGGGGTACGACGATCGGGGCCCCAGACTATAACACGTTGCAAGTCTGGTCGAGAACGTCGTTATCGTCACTCTAGCAGGGCATTTCAGTGCTCGAGAATGACCTCAACGCGCCAACTCGTCTCCCGACTCTATCCTGAATCCGATCTTGAGCGTGACTTGGGTATGAGCGACCTTTCCGTCGTCGATGTGACCGCGCACATTGACCATTTCGAACCATTCGAGATGGCGCGTCTTCTCCGCCGCCCGCGCCACCGCTTTCGCGATCGCGTCGTCCACCCCGGTGGTCGACGAGCCGACCACTTCGATCACTCGATAGACGTGGTTCATTCCCACCGCTCCTTGCATCGCCACCGAACACCGGTCCGTGTCCTGGTCGGATACTCCCGCTCACGCTGGGTCCGCGTGCCGGAATCCGCGAAAATGGCAAGACATCGGCCGGAGAGACCGCTGCGTCGTCAGGCCAGGCGAGCCAAGTCGCGCGCCAGGGCGCCGAGCCGGGCAAGGCGCAGGTCGCCGAGGGGCATCGCGCCCACGCCGAGGCGGTTGGTGACGAATGCGAGCGACATTCCCGAATCCAGATCGGCGAATGCTCCGGAACCACCGACCCCGTAGTGACCGAACGCGCCGCGCGGGCGCTCGCGGCTGGCGAATATCGGCTGGTGATAGCCGAGACGCCACGCCATCGGCACGCCGAGCACGTAGTCGCGGCTCCGCAACCGCACCTCGTCCATCGCGGCAATGGTCGACGGATCGAGGAACTTCACTCCGTCGATCGTGCCGCCACCCGCGATCGCGCCGTACATACGAGCGAGCGACCGTGCGGTGAAGACGCCGTTCCAGCCCGGCATCACCGAATCGTGCACCGCCGGATCGCGAACGAGTTCGTCGAAACCCGCGGGCATCGCCGCTTCGACCAGGCCCCGCGTCGGCGCGACCCGCGACAGGACGGACGCACTGACACCCCAGTCGAGCCCCACCGGATTGATCCGCGGGAACAGTCGTGCGATGCGGCCGCGCTCGTCGTGCGGGACCCGGTACCAGAAGTCCTGACACCCGAGGGGCTGCGCGATCTCACGGTCGACGACTTCGGTGAACGGCAACCCGGTTACGCGCTGGACGATTTCGGCGACCAGCCAGCCATAGGTCACGGCGTGGTAACCCGAACCCGACATTCTGCGACGGTCGGGGGTGGCCGCAGCAAGCGCGGCGACGGTCGCGTCGTAGTCGAGAATGCCCCTTTTTCCGGGGACGAGCCCCCGGACGCGGTGCAATCCGGCCCGATGCGTCATGACGTCTGCGACGGTGAGAGATCCCTTGCCGCCGGCCGCGAACTCGGGCCAGTACTGGGCGACCGGGGCGGAGTAGTCGATCAGTCCGCGTTCGGCGAGACGGTGCACGACGGTGGACGCGACGCCTTTGCCCGTCGAGAAGGACAGCGCCATCGTGTCCTGCGTCCACCGGCGCGTGCGGTCGGCCCAGCCTGCCCAGACGTCGAGGACCTTCTCGCCGTGCAGGTAGGCGGTGAGTGCTCCACCGCCGTGGTGAGGCTGTGTGTACAGCGCGAAGAACCTGTCGGCCAGCGGGAGGAACCGCGGATCGACGTGCATCTCGGTCCGCGACAGGTGGTCGTCGTGCCCCTCCGCGGCAAGCACCGCTCCGGTCGTCATCGACACCCTCCCCTCGACATGTGCCGAAAGGCTACGTGCGGACGGCAGCGAACGGAAGGCTTTCCGTACAGGCTGTTTGTATTCCCAATTCGGTGCCGCCGGCGCGCGGCCTGCGGGCGCGAACTAGGGACGTGGCAACACGAGCCGGGGCCCGTGGAATCAAGGGGCGGTCGGGGTCACGTAGCGAAAGGCGCCGGCCACGACGCACCCCGACCCGGTCGCGAAGTTGATCGTCGCGGCCAGCTCACCCTCACACAACACCGGATCGTCGGCGTCACCGACGAAAGCCTGGGATCGAGGACCCGTCACGACCAGGGCGGTGCCGGGCTCGTCCAGCAACCCCAGCGCGAGGGACTCGACCCCGTATCCGACCGCCAGGAGTCGCCCGCCACGACTCTCGCCCGCGCCGACTCCACCGGCGAACCCTGCGGCCCCGACCGTCGCACCTGCACCGGCCTCCGCGAACCCGACGCCGGACTCACCGAGGCTCCAGGCACCGCCCGTCCCGTCGGTGGTCGCCCCGCAGGCCGCGGGGCCGTCGACCCGAGTCACCTCCGCCGGGCCTCCCGGCGGTGCCGCGCACGTGGTCGCCGCGAGCGCGGATCCCGGAACGAGGAGACCTGCCCCCACGACGGCGGCGCCGATCACACCGGCACCGACCAGCCGACCCGACATCCACGTGCGAGACACAGTCACGATCCTCCCGAAACTCCGGCGAACAGGTTCCCGCACAGTCTATGGAAATCCCGGGAAGCTGATCTTCCGTCGAGGTAACGACCGGGGACCGATTTCGGCAGCGACCGGACCGGGCGAGCGAGGCGGATCGTGCCTGCTTCTCAGCCGGTGGTCTTCCGGTCGGTGTCGCGCGACGGCTGTACCCGCTTGGGTTCGCCGGGCATCTTCGGATGGGTCGGGGGATACGGAAGATCGCCGAGGCCGTCGGCAGCGTCCCGATCCGCCATCTCGAGCAGCACATCGAGCGAGTGAGCGTGGTCGTCGAGTGTGGACATCGGATCGCCGCGGCGTGCGAGCAACTCCGGCACCGTCGCGATGGTGAAGTCGTCCGGTTCGGCGTCGGCGAGTTCGTCCCAGGTCAGCGGCGTCGACACGGTGGCGATGGGTGTCCGCCGCACCGAATAGGCCGAGGCGATGGTCTTGTCACGGGCATTCTGGTTGTAGTCGAGGAACAAGCGGTCGCCCCGCTCCTCCTTCCACCACGAGGTGGTCGCGCGCCCGTCGCTGCGACGCTCGATTTCGCGCATGAGCGCGATACCGGCGCGTCGCACACCGACGAAATCCCACTCCGGCACGATCCGCAGGTAGACGTGCAGGCCGCGCCCCCCCGACGTCTTGGGGAATCCGGTCAGCCCCAGCTCGTCGAGCAGGGGCCGCACCACGTCGAGTGCGACGGCACGTGCCGCGCCGAACCCCGTCCCGTCGGGCGGATCGAGATCGATGCGGAGTTCGTCCGGCCGGTCCACGTCGCCGCAGCGCACCGCCCACGGATGGAAGGTGACCGTACCGAGATTCGCCGCCCAGACGACGTCGGCCGCCGTGCGCACGCGAAGCGCATCCGCGGTACGGCCCGAGGGAAACGTGATCTCGCACGTGGCGACATGATCGGGCCGCTTGGCGGGTGCCCGCTTCTGGTAGATCTCCTCGGAGTCGATGCCGCCGGGAAACCGCTGGAGATGGGTGGGCCGTTCACGCAGCGCGGCGAGCAGCGGCGCACCGAGTTCGGTGGTCACCGTCCGGTAGTACTCCACCAGGTGCCGTTTCGTGCCGCCGGACGAGCCCAGTCGGGGGAAGTAGATCTTGTCCGGATTCGACAGCCGGACAGCAACTCCGTCGACGTCGAGTTCCTCTGCGGGCGAGCGTTCGGCAGCCACGATCATTCCTCCGTCCGGTCCAGCACGTCGCCCAGGTCGTATCGCACGGGCACGTCCAGCTGATCGTATGTGCAGCTTGCCGGGTCCCGGTCGGGTCGCCACCGCTGGAACCGCGCGGCGTGCCGGAACCGCATCCCTGCTCCGGCCGTGCCTTCCATCTGGTCGTACGCCACCTCGAGTACGCGCTCCGGACGCAACGGCACCCAACTGCGATCCACTCCCGATCGCCAGCGGGTCGCTTCCCCCTCGGCGACGACGTCCGCACCGACACGCAGCGGCTCGAGCTCGGCAAGCAGTGCCTTCCGCCGCGCGGTGGTGAAAGCGGAAGCGCCGCCGACCATGGCGAGTTCACCGTCGTGATAGAGACCGAGCAGAAGGGAACCGACACCGTCGACACTCTTGTGCTTGCGATATCCGATGAGAACGCAGTCCGCCGTGCGAGCGTGCTTGAGCTTGATCATCTCTCGCTTGTCGGGTCGGTAGATTCCGTCGAGCCGCTTGGCGACCACACCGTCGAGGCCGGCGCCTTCGAATTCCTCGAACCATCGCTGCGCGGTCGCGGCGTCCGTGGTGGACGCCGTGACGTGACAGCTGGGTCCTCCTCCGAGCGCGTCGCGCAACCGTGCACGACGGTCGGCGAACGGACTGGTCATGAGGTCCTCGTCGCCGAGTGCAAGCAGGTCGAATCCCACGAACTGGGCCGGTGTCTGTTCGGCGAGCAGCGCCACCCGGCTCGCCGCGGGATGGATACGTTCGGACAACGACTGCCAGTCGAGCCGGGTCAGCCCGTCGCGCTCGCGCGGAACGACGATTTCTCCGTCGACGACGCATCTCGCGGGAAGTTCCGCGCGGACGGCCGCGACGAGTTCGGGAAAGTACCTCGCCAGATCCTTGCCACCGCGCGACGAGAACACCACCTCCTCACCGTCGCGAAAGACGATCGCCCGGAAGCCGTCCCACTTGGGCTCGTACGACCACACGGCCGTTCCGTCGTCGGGCTGTGCCGGAACCGCGGTGGCAGCCTTCGCCAGCATCGGTGCCAGGGGTGGAACCACGGGGAGGTCCATCCGCACATGGTCGCACTCCGGGGGGCATTCCGCGTTCGGGATCGCATGAAATCCGCGACCTGGACGGATCGACGGAAACAGACATTCCGTACCCTCCACACATGATCATTCTCCGGCGGGCGGGGCTCGCTCTCGTGACGGTGGTGGCGGTGGCCGTGCTCGGCGGATGCGCCTCCGAGACCGAGGGCCGCGCGCTGCCCGGCGCCGACGCCGTGGCGAGCACGACCACCACCCCGGCTCCGGCGACCTCGCGTTCGACCACCGCGAGCACGACGGCCGCAGACCTGGATCTGGAAGTCGACGTCGAACCCGGGGACTGTGTCGCACTGGGGGGCGCGGTCGACGCCGCCACCATCGACAACGCCGACTGCGGTAGTCGCACCTCCAACTACAAGGTCGTGGACGTCGTCACATCGAGCGACGAGTGCTCCGAGGACATCGACCAGACGTACTTCGAAACGCTCTGGGGCGTCGAGACGGGTGCCCTGTGCCTCGACATCGACTGGAAGGTCGGCGAGTGCATGGACCTGGGCGGAGAGGATCCCCAGCGGATCGACTGCTCCGCGACCGCGATCCTGGGAGAAAAGGTCAGCGAGATCCTCACCGGCACCTCCGATGTGAACGAGTGCTCGTTCTCGGACTCCGGATACGTCTACGAGGAACGCAACTTCGTGGTGTGCACCGATTCGTTCTGAGGCATCGCTCGCCACCGCGCAGCACCACGGGCGTGTCGGTACCCCCGGCAACAATGCGGGCTGTAGGCAGAACACGATCGAACAGAACGCGAGGACACACGAATGACGCACTGGCCAGACAGACCGATCTGCGCATTCGACCTCGAGACCACCGACCGCGATCCCCGCACCGCACGCATCGTCGCTGCCTGCGTCGCCACCTTCGACGGTGACAAGATCGAGTCCCGTTCGTGGCTGCTCGACCCAGGCATCGCGATACCGCCCGAAACCACCGCCATTCACGGCATCAGCACCGAGCGCGCTCGCGCAGAGGGCATGGACTACCTCGCCGGCTATCTTCAGATCCGGCAGGCGGTGTGCGACGCGTGGGAGCGCGGACACATCGTGGTCGCGTTCAACGCCAGCTACGACCTGACGATCCTCGACGCCGAAGGCCGGCGACTCGGGTTACCGGAACTCGACATCGGCACGGTCGTGGACCCGTACGTCATCGATCGCGAGATGGACCGCACACGCAGCGGCAGGCGCACACTCCAGGCGGTCTGCGAGGTGTACGGCGTCCAGCTCGCCAGCCCCCACGAAGCGGAGGCCGACGCGCTCGCCGCCGGTCACCTCACTCGTGCGCTCATCGCCCGGTACCCGCAGCTGGCAGACCTCGACATCATGGCCGACCAGGCCGCGTGGCACGCGGAGCGGCAGCGCAGCTTCGCGGAATATCTCCGTGGCCTCGGCCGCGACGTCACCGACATCGACGACAACTGGCCGGTGCGCCGGCCCGAAATCGGCAGCACCGGTGTTCTCGAACGGCCGGCGACCGAGACCGGGCGCGTGGCCTGGCACCGGCGTGTCGTGCAGCGGCTGCGCGCGTTCTTCCGTGGCACCGGAAGCCGCGCGGCGTAGTCCGGTGTTGCTGCGCAGACCGGCGGGGCTGCGTACCCCCGACGCGCCGACCTTGAATACTGGACTGTCATGACATCAGGCACCGGCGCCCCGCGCCGTCCCGACGCGGCAGGACCCGACCCGGCTCAGTTCCGGGTGCATGTCGTAACCCAGGCGATCCGGCTGTTCTCCGAATTCGGATACGAATCCACCACGGTCGAGCAGATCGCGGCGGCGGCCGGTGTGTCCCGCAGGACCTTCTTCCGTCAGTTCCGGTCGAAAGAAGACGTGATCTTCGCCGACCACGAATCACTGCTCGAGCAGGTCGCCGGGTACCTCTCGGGCGACTTCGCCGATCCGTGGCTGGCGGCATGCGATGCCGCCGAACTGGTGTTCGGGCATTTTCGCGACCGGCGTGAGCTGGCAGTCTGGCGGTACCGCGTGGTGCAACGGGTACCGGCGCTGCGCGAACGCGAACTGGTCACGACCTATCGCTACGAACGGCTGTTCACCGACTTCCTGCGGGCCGCGGTGCCCTCGGCGAAGCCCGTGCACATCGTGAGTTTCGCGGCCGCGATGACGGCGACGCACAACTATCTGCTCCGGGCGATGATCCGGGGGGATGACACGGCCACGTCCGAGCAACTGCACCGAGCGCTTTACGAGGTTCGCCGGACATTCGGGGTGGTACCCCAGGCGGCCGCCGGCGCCCACCCGGGTGCGGACCTGCCGCAGCGGGCCGTCACGGTGGTGACCTTTCCGGTCGGGGCGTCGCCTGCCGAGGTCGCCGAGCAGGTCCGTCGCGAGCTGGAACAAAACCCGCCGACTTCGTGACGAACGTCCCCCGGCATTGACCTGGCACTCAGTGCCCGAGGTAAAATGGAAGAATTCCGTGACGTCGCACACCCTTGCTGTCGATAAGGTGGTGCGGATCCGACCCGATTAATGGCACCGAGTGCCGTTAGGAGTTTGCCACCGTGGCCCTCAATCCCGACTTCGATCTCTTCAAGCTCGGAGACGAGCACGACGAACTGCGCGCCGCGATCCGCGCCCTCGCCGAGAAGGAGATCGCGCCGCACGCGAAAGACGTCGACGAGAACTCCCGCTTCCCGCAGGAAGCACTCGACGCTCTCAACCGTTCGGGCTTCAACGCGATCCACGTCCCCGAACAGTTCGAAGGTCAGGGCGCCGACTCCGTCGCGGCCTGCATCGTCATCGAAGAAGTCGCCCGCGTCTGCGGTTCCTCGTCGTTGATCCCGGCTGTCAACAAGCTCGGCACCATGGGCCTGATCCTCCGCGGCTCCGACGAGCTCAAGGCGAAGGTCCTTCCCGACATCGTCAACGGCGCGATGGCGTCGTACGCGCTCTCCGAGCGTGAGGCGGGCTCCGACGCCGCGTCCATGCGCACCCGCGCGAAGGCCGACGGCGACGACTGGATCCTCAACGGCTCCAAGTGCTGGATCACCAATGGCGGAAAGTCCACCTGGTACACGGTGATGGCCGTGACCGACCCCGACAAGGGTGCCAACGGCATCTCCTCGTTCATGGTTCACAAGGACGACGAAGGCTTCGTCGTCGGACCGAAGGAGAAGAAGCTCGGCATCAAGGGCTCCCCCACCGCCGAGCTGTACTTCGAGAACTGCCGCATCCCCGGCGACCGCATCATCGGCGAGCCCGGCACCGGCTTCAAGACCGCACTCGCGACCCTCGACCACACCCGCCCGACCATCGGCGCGCAGGCCGTCGGACTGGCGCAGGGCGCACTCGACGCCGCGATCGAATACACCAAGGACCGCAAGCAGTTCGGCACCTCGATCTCCAACTTCCAGTCCGTGCAGTTCATGCTCGCCGACATGGCGATGAAGGTCGAAGCTGCGCGCCTCATGGTGTACACCTCCGCGGCCCGCGCCGAGCGCGGCGAGCCCAACCTCGGCTTCATCTCGGCGGCAGCCAAGTGCTTCGCCTCGGACGTCGCGATGGAGGTCACCACCGACGCGGTCCAGCTGTTCGGCGGCGCCGGCTACACCACCGACTTCCCCGTCGAGCGCATGATGCGCGACGCCAAGATCACCCAGATCTACGAGGGCACCAACCAGATCCAGCGGGTCGTCATGTCGCGTGCACTGCTCCGCTGAGCGGCACGCGTAGGTTGACACCGCTGAACCATCACACCGATCAGGAGTACTCGTAGTGACAGTGGAAAAGGTAGGCGTGATCGGCGGCGGCACCATGGGTGCCGGAATCGCCGAAGTGTGCGCGAAGGCCGGAAGCGACGTCCTCGTCCGGGAGACCACCGAGGAATTCGCCGCGGCTGCGCGTGAGCGCCTCGCGAAGTCGGTCGGACGCGGCGTCAAGTCCGGCAAGATCACGCAGGACGATGCGGACGCAGTGCTCGCACGGATCCGGGTCACCACCGACATCGAGGAGTTCGCGGACCGCGACCTCGTGGTCGAGGCGGCGCCGGAGATCGAGGCCCTCAAGGTCGAGATCTTCGCCGAATTGGACCGGATCGTGAAGCCGGAAGGCATCCTCGCCACCAATACGTCGTCCATCCCCGTCATCAAGGTGGCGCAGGCGACGAAGCGGCCCGGCAAGGTCGTGGGCGTGCACTTCTTCAATCCGGTGCCCGTCATGCCGCTGGTGGAGATCATCTCCGCGCTCACCACCGACGCCGACACCGCCGACACCGTGTTCGACTACGCGCAGAACACGCTCGGCAAGACCGCCGTGCGTGCGGGCGACCGCGCCGGCTTCATCGTCAACGCGCTGCTCATCCCGTACCTGTGCTCGGCGGTGCGCATGCTCGAATCGGGCTATGCCACAAAGGAAGATATCGACGCCGCGATGAAGGGCGGCTGCGGATACCCGATGGGCCCGCTCACCCTCATCGACACCGTGGGCCTCGATATCACGCTCAACGCCGCGCAGTCGCTGTACGAAGAGTTCGCCGAGCCGCATTACGCTCCCCCGGCACTGCTGCGTCGCATGGTCGACGCCGGCCGTCTCGGCCGCAAGACCGGCGAAGGCTTCTACAGCTACAAGTAGGCACTCGCTACATACAGGCACCGACGGGTAAAGCCCTCCGTCGACGGCGCCCCCTCGATCCATCCCGGACCGAGGGGGCGCCTTCGTCCTGCACGCGGCGGGTGACCTTGCGCGTCTTGCGATTCCGCCCGACGCGTCGTCACGGTTCGGCAGGACCCGCCCCTCACCTCCGCGACCGGTGGTCCACGCTGCGCGGGGCCGGAAGTTCCGGAGCGACGTACAAACTTCGTCGTCGCCACTACGATCGACCTATCGGCCGACAACCATCAACCACCGGGTCATCGGGGCGAATCCCTCGATCCGAATACGCTGCACCGCTGGTGAGTGTCGGAAACTGAGGTCCGAACACCGTGGAGTGACGATGACCGACAGCTGGATTTCGCGCGATCCGTTCGAAGACATCTTCGACCGATTCTTCGGCCCCGGTGGAATGCGCCAACCACCGGTCCAGCGCGTCGATCTGAGCCGACTGCTCAACGACGATGCCAAGAGACTTGTCGCGGATGCCCGAAATGCCGCAACAGAATGGGGTAATTCGGAACTGACTCCCGAACATCTGCTGTATGCCGCCACCCTCAACGACCCGACCCGTGGCGTGATCAGCAGCCTGGGACTCGATCCCGACACCGTCGCCGAGCAGATGCGTTCGCTCGCGGGCAAGAGCGAGAGTGAGGGCGAAGCCGAGCCGCCGGTGCTGAGTCCGGCGGCGAAGCGCGTATTCCGTATCGCCCAGCAGCAGGCAGGACAATCGGGCACAAGCTACATCGGGCCCGAACACATCCTGTACGGGATCGCGGAGAACAACGAGAACCCTGCCGCACATGCGCTCGCCGGCGCGAAACTCGACACCGGTAGCCGTCGCGACGGCTCATCCAGCACGACGCCCACACTCGACCAGTACGGGCGGGACCTCACCGCCGAAGCACGCGCCGGCAACGTGGACCCCGTGGTGGGCCGCTCCGACGAGATCGCGCAGACGGTCGAGATCCTCTCCCGGCGCAGGAAGAACAATCCCGTGCTCATCGGGGATCCCGGCGTGGGTAAAACCGCGATCGTCGAGGGCTTGGCCCAGCGCATCGTCAACGGAGATGTGCCCTCCACGCTCGCCGACCGGCGAGTCGTCGCGCTCGACGTGGGGTCGCTGGTCGCGGGCAGCAAATACCGCGGCGAATTCGAGGAACGACTGACGAAGATTCTCGACGAGGTGCGCGACCATTCCGACGAATTGGTGCTGTTCATCGACGAGTTGCACACCATCGTCGGCGCGGGCAGCGGCGGTGAGGGATCGATGGACGCCGGGAACCTGCTCAAGCCCGCTCTCGCGCGCGGGGAACTCCACGCGGTGGGCGCGACCACGATCGACGAGTACCGCCGGTACATCGAGAAGGATGCTGCGCTCGAACGCAGGTTCCAGCCGGTCATGGTGGTCGAACCGTCGGTCGACGACACCATCGAAATCCTGCGCGGACTCGCCGACGTCTACGAGGAACACCATCAGGTCCACTACACCGACGAGGCGCTGATCGCCGCGGCCGAACTGTCCGACCGGTACATCACCGACCGGTTCATGCCGGACAAAGCCATCGACCTGATCGACCAGGCCGGGGCGCGAGTCCGCTTGCGCACGAAGACTCCCGACGCAGACACCCGCTCCCACGAGGAGGAGCTGGCACGCCTCGAACGCGAGAAGGACTCCGCCGTCGCCGCCGAAGACTATGCGAAGGCGGGGGAACTGAAGAAGGCGATCACCGCGCTGGAGGAGCGCACCGGAGTGGGAGAAACCGAGTCCACCCCGCAGGTCGAAGTGCTCGACATCGCCGAGGTGATCTCCCGGCAGACCGGTATTCCCGTGTCCGAGTTGACGGCGGAGGAACGACAGCGGCTCCTGGACCTCGAGGACGTGCTCCACGCGCGGGTGATCGGCCAGGAGCAAGCGGTCACGGCGGTTGCCGAAGGTGTTCGCAGGGCACGTGCCGGACTCGCCGACCCGAATCGGCCGATCGGGTCGTTCCTGTTCCTCGGGCCCACCGGGGTCGGCAAGACAGAACTTGCAAAAGCATTGGCAGAAGCGGTGTTCGGTGACGAAGACCGGATGATTCGATTCGACATGAGCGAGTTCCAGGAGAAGCACACGGTGTCGCGCCTGGTGGGCGCTCCTCCCGGTTACGTCGGGTACGAAGAGGCCGGACAGTTGACCGACAAGGTTCGTCGTCAGCCGTATTCGGTGGTCCTCTTCGACGAGATCGAAAAGGCGCACCCGGACGTGTTCAACGTGTTGCTGCAACTGCTCGACGACGGGCGCGTCACCGATGCCCAGGGCCGCACGGTGGATTTCAAGAACACGATCGTCATCCTCACGAGCAATATCGGGTCGGACATGATCCTGGCCCATTCCGGTGACGACATCGAGTCCCTCACACCGCGGTTGATGGAACGCCTGCACGCGCATTTCCGGCCGGAGTTCCTCAACCGGATCGACGAGACCGTGGTGTTCCACCGACTCGCGAAGGAACAACTGCACCAGATCGTCGGATTGCTGCTCGGCGGAACCAAACGGTTGCTGCGGGCGCAGAACGTCGAGTTCGAGATCACCGACAGCGCGGTGGATTGGCTGGTCGACACGGGGTTCGCGCCGGAGTTCGGGGCGCGTCCGTTGCGTCGCACGATTCAGAAGGAACTCGACAACAAACTCTCGAACCTGCTGCTCGCGGGCACGCTGTCCAGCGGAGACACTGTACGCGTCGACGCGGGAGACGATGCCCTCGTCATCGAGACGGTCGGCGGAAACGGTGAGGTGACGGAGGAAGGCACCGTGACCGCGGGCGGCGACGGAAAGGACGCTGCGTCCGACGAGTCCGAGAAGGGCTGAACCGCGCCGGTCGCCCGAGAGTCAGTCGCTGCCGGATGCGCCGACGGCCAGGCGGACGAGTTCGCCGAGGCGTTCCCATGCGTTCTCGGACGGCTCTTGTAGCGCGTACGCGGTGGGCCAGAATCCGTCGTCGGAGTCCAGTTCGGCCTGAACGCTGAACCCGAACGTCGAGTAGCGCTCTTTGTCCATCTGTCCACTACGGAAGAAGCAGAGCACTTTGCTGCCGCGGGCGTACCCGGGCTGTCCGTAGTAGAGCCTCGGGGCCAGCTCCGGAGCGACGGTTGTGACGATCGCGTGGACGCGTTCCGCCATCTCGCGGTCGCCGTCCGGCATCCGGGCGATCTTCTCCAGGACATCCGCCTCCTCCGCAGCAGCCTTCTCGGCGCTCTTGGCGCGCTTGTTCTCGGCCTTGATTTCTGCTGCACGTTCCTTCATGGCAGCGCGCTCTTGCGCAGAGAAGCTCTCGTCCGCAGTCGATTTCGTGGTCATGGTGCCCCTCCCGGTGTCGGTCACATGCACGTTTCCCAGATTAGGTCCTTACCGTGGGCGGCGCCTTCTCGATTCCTGATCGATCAGCGGACCCCGGGTGGACGGGTACGTGTGCAGCCCCCATGTGCCTGAGCCACAAGCCTCACCGCGACCCCGCGAATTACGTGCTCCTACTTGACAAGACACGAAAGCGCACCCGCCGAGCCGTTCGAGGACGAACCCGATAGCGTCAGTCGTCGAACCGGCCGTGTACCCGCTCGTGCAGCGCTTCCATCCGTACATCGAGTGCACGGGCCGTTTCGGCGGCGAGCCGTAGTTCTTCGCGCAGATCGCTCGGCACGGCACGATCGTGTTTGTAATAGATCTTGTGCTCGAGGCTGGCCCAGAAGTCCATCGCGACCGTGCGGATCTGGAGTTCCACGTAAACGGATTCCACCCGGTCCGACATGAACACCGGGACCTCGACGATCACGTGCAGGCTGCTGTACCCGTTCGGCTTCGGGTGCGCGATGTAGTCCACCACGTCGACGACCCGTACGTCGCGCTGCCGGGTGATCATGTCCGAGATCCGGTACACGTCGGACGTGAAACTGCACGAGATGCGGATACCCGCGATGTCGCGGACGTTGGCTCGGATGCCGTCCAGCGAGGGTTCGACGCCCTTGCGGGCGGCCTTCGCGAGAATCGACTCGGGGGTCTTGAGTCGCGACTTGACGTGCTCGATCGGGTTGTAGTCGTGGGCGTAGGTGAATTCGTCCCGCAAGATGTTGATCTTGGTCATCATCTCGTCGATGCCGAACTTGTACACCATCAAGAACCTGGCGAGTTCGCGCGGTGAGAGCGACGTCGCGCTCTGTCCGTCCGTGGGAGGTTCCGGAATCGGGGCGCCCGGATCAGGGTCGCCCACCGTCGGTGTCACTGCTCGTCCTCCTCTGGATGTTCTCCTCCGAGTCTGCCAGTTCCCCGCGACGCGTCGCGGTCCGCTGCCGTAGAACCTGCCATGAGCTGCGCGGATGCACACCCGCCTCGCGGCGCGCACGGCCGCGCGTCACAAGAACACCGATGATCGCGATCACCCAGACGGGATACTGCGCGAGCCACGCGACACGGAACGCGTCGAAGGTGTACCCGCCGAGCCGTTCGAGGACGAGTCCCATCGTCTGCACGACGAGCAGGGTCGCGAGGAACCCTCCGATGTTGACGATGCCGTTCGCGGTCCCCAGTGCGGAGCCGGGGTTGAACGTGCGGGCGTAGTCGAACCCGATCATCGAACCGGGGCCACCCACGGAGATGACGACGATCAGCAGCACGAGCAACGCGATCGGCGCCGGACCGGGCAGCGCCAGCACCACGGTCCAGATCGTCGCGTTCGCCAGCATGATCGCCAGCACCATCCAGGAGCGGCGGAGAGGAAAGCGGCCGGACAGGATGCCGAGGACGGGGCCCGCCGCGATCGCGGTAACTACCGAGACCGTCAGCATCGTGCCGGCAGTAGCCGCCGACAGCCCCTGCGCGGAGACCAGATAGGGAACACCCCACATCAACGCGAAGGTCGTCACCGAGAACTGGGTGCCCATGTGGGTGAAGAAACCCAGCTTGGTACCCGGACGGCGCCACACCACACCGATCTGTGCGACCAACTCGCGAAGTCCCATCGGCTGTGACGCCGGCGCGTCCCCGTACGGCGCATCACGCACCGTCGCGATGACGAGGATGCAGGCGAACACACCGATCGACGCGGCGCTGCCGTACGCCGCCGTCCATCCCACACCGGTGAGCACCAGCACGAACGGAACCGCGGACAGCACCTGCCCGATCTGGCCGAGGATCCCGGTCAGCTGGGAGACGAGAGGCACCCGGCGCGGTGCGAACCACACCGGCACCAGCCGGAGAACCGAGATGAACGTGAGCGCATCACCCGCGCCGACGAAAACCCGGGCGATATAGGCGATCGGCAACGACTCCGTGGTGGCGAGCACCAACTGAGCCACCGCCATGACCGCCGCACCGATCGCGATGACCCAGCGCGAACCGAACCGATCGAGGAGCACTCCCGCGGGGATCTGCATGCCCGCGTACACGACGAGCTGGAGGACGACGAACCCCGACAGCACCGCCGGGGAGATCTCGAAACGCTCGGTCGCGGCAAGCCCGGAAACGCCGAACGCCGTCCGGTGCAGGACCGCCACGATGTAGGCGAATACTCCGACACTCCAGACCAGCCACGCCCTCATGGTGGACGAACGTTACTCCCACGCTCGAGAGCGACGCCGACTACTCGCGACCGAGCGACACCCACTGTGGGTCTGCGGACCGCGGTCCGGCGACCTTGTCGGCGAGCAGATCGAGCCGCGCGATCTGGTCCGGTGTCAACGTGACGTCGAGCGCGCCCACGTTCTCGGCGACCCGCGCGGCGTACCGGGTGCCGGGAATCGACACCGACGGGAGACCGAACTCGCGGCCTTTCGCGTCCAGCCACGCCAGCGCGACCTGCGCGACCGTCACTCCGGCTTCGTCGCCGACCGTCCGGACCTCGTCTCGCACAGTGAGGTTGCCTGGGAGGGCACCGGACGCGAATCGCGGGAATCTGCGCCGCAGATCTCCCTCCCCGAGCTGCTCCGGGTCGAACGAATCGGTGAGCAGGCCCCTGCTCACGGGTGAGTACGGCACGAACCCGATGCCCAGTTCGGCGGCCGTCGGCACCACGTGTCGTTCGACATCTCGCGACACGATGCTCCATTCGGACTGCACCGCTGCGATCGGGTGGACGGCGTGGGCGCGACGGACCTCGTCGCCGGTTGCCTCGGACAATCCGATGTGACGGACCTTGCCGGCCCGCACGAGTTCGGCGAGCGCACCGACGGTCTCCTCGATGGGCACCTCCGGATCGACACGGTGCAGGTAGTACAGATCCACGCTGTCCACCCCGAGTCGAGCGAGTGATTCGTCGATTGCCTGCTTCGCGTATTCGGGACGGCCGTCGATGCGGCGGTTGCCGATCCCGGCAGAGCCGATGGCGCCGACCAGACCGAACTTCGTCGCGATCTGCACCTCGTCGCGGCGAGATTGAAGCAGCTTCCCGACCACGGTTTCACTGGTGCCGTTGCCGTACACGTTCGCCGTGTCGACGAAGGTCACTCCCAGGTCCACCGCATGGTGCAGCGTGGCGAGGGCCTCGTCGGGATCGATCGGTCCGTATGCGGGGGAAACCGACATCGCGCCGTAGCCCTGAGCACTGACGTTCAGCCCGGGGGCGAGCTCGACGATGGGGACGGACATGCATTTCTCCTCGGATCGGCGACGGGCACCGCGAACGGCGGACTCCCGGTCGATCCTGACGCACGCCGAGCGCGGACGCACGGATTGAAATCGCCGTGATCACAGCCCGCCCGTGTCTAGGGTGGGAACCATGGCGAACGACTGGGTTTCACTACAACGCACCGCTCGGCGCGAGTTCGACAGCCGCGTCGCGCAGATCACCGACTGGCACGCCCCCACCCCCGACACCGAATGGGACATCACAACTCTGGTCCGGCACGTCGTCGACGAACAACGCTGGGTGGCGCCGTTGCTGTCGGGACGCACACTCGAAGAGGCCGAGTCCGCTCTCGAACCCCTCGGCGACGACCTTGCCGCCGACTGGTCCACATTCTCCGAGCAGGCAACCGAGGCGTGGGCCGCGACGCCGGCCGACCAGGAAGTCCAACTGTCCTACGGCGCCGTGCCGTGCATCGACTATCTGCGGCAGCAGGTCGGCGACATCACCGTGCACGCGTGGGACCTCGCCCGTGCCACCGGATCGGACGAGCAACTCGATCCGGCTCTCGTGGACGCCGTCTGGAAGGACCTCGAGCCGCAGAGCGACATGCTTGCGGGCAGCGGGCTCTTCGCCGATCCCGTTCCCGTCGGCGACGATGCGTCTGTGCAGGACCGCCTGCTCGCCCTCACCGGGCGCGACCCCCGCCGGCACGGAGCCTCATGACCGATCGGCCCGAGCAGCATCTGCCCGACCTCAAACCCCGAAGCCGCGACGTCACCGACGGAATCGAGAAGACCGCCTCCCGCGGCATGCTCCGCGCGGTGGGCATGGGCGACGACGACTGGGAAAAACCCCAGATCGGCGTCGCGTCGTCGTGGAACGAGATCACCCCGTGCAATCTGTCGCTCGATCGGTTGGCGCAGGCCGTCAAGGAGGGTGTGCACGCGGCCGGGGGATACCCGCTCGAGTTCGGCACCATCTCCGTGTCGGACGGCATCTCGATGGGGCACGAGGGGATGCACTTCTCGCTCGTGTCGCGGGAAGTGATCGCCGACAGCGTGGAGACGGTGATGCAGGCCGAGCGACTCGACGGATCGGTACTGCTCGCAGGGTGCGACAAGTCGCTGCCGGGCATGCTCATGGCCGCCGCCCGCCTCGACCTCGCGTCGGTGTTCCTGTATGCCGGATCGATCCTGCCGGGTGTCGCAAAACTGTCCGACGGCACCGAACGCGACGTCACGATCATCGATGCGTTCGAAGCCGTCGGCGCATGCGCGCGGGGCCTGATGTCGGAAGCCGACCTCGGTGCCATCGAGCGGGCCATCTGCCCGGGAGAAGGCGCATGCGGAGGCATGTACACCGCGAACACGATGGCCAGTGCCGCCGAAGCCCTCGGCATGTCGCTGCCCGGCAGCGCGTCACCACCCGCCACCGACCGCAGGCGCGACGGGTTCGCGCGGCGCAGCGGCCAAGCGGTCGTGGAGATGCTGCGCCGCGGGATCACCGCGTCCGACATCCTGACGAAGGAAGCGTTCGAGAACGCGATTGCCGTGGTCATGGCGTTCGGTGGATCCACCAACGCGGTCCTGCATCTGCTTGCCATCGCACACGAGGCGCAGGTGGAACTCACCCTCGACGACTTCGTGCGCGTCGGCGCTCGGGTGCCGCACCTCGCCGACGTCAAACCGTTCGGCACCCACGTCATGAAAGATGTCGACCACATCGGCGGCGTACCGGTGATCATGAAGGCGTTGCTCGACGCCGGACTGCTCCACGGCGACTGTCTCACCGTCACCGGCCGCACGCTGTCGGAGAATCTCGCCGGCATGGCCCCGCCCGATCCCGACGGCAAGGTGCTGCGCGCTCTGAGCAACCCGATTCATCCCACCGGTGGGATCACCATCCTGCGCGGCACCCTCGCTCCCGGCGGCGCGGTCGTGAAGTCGGCGGGATTCGACGAGTCGGTGTTCGAGGGCACCGCGCGAGTCTTCGAGCGGGAACGCTCGGCGATGGACGCGCTCGAGGACGGCACCATCACGGCGGGAGACGTCGTCGTGATCCGGTACGAAGGGCCGAAGGGTGGGCCCGGGATGCGGGAGATGCTCGCGATCACCGGCGCCATCAAGGGCGCGGGTCTCGGAAAGGATGTCCTGTTGCTCACCGATGGGCGCTTCTCCGGTGGCACGACCGGCCTGTGCGTCGGGCATGTCGCACCCGAAGCAGTCGACGGCGGACCCATCGCCTTCGTCCGCGACGGCGACCGGATCCGGCTCGACGTGGCCAACGGCGTCCTCGACGTGCTGGTGAGCGACGAGGAGATGGCGGCGCGGCAGCAAGGGTGGGAACCGTTGCCGCCGCGGTACACACGTGGTGTGCTCGCCAAATACACCAAGCTCGTCGGCTCGGCATCGCACGGCGCGGTGTGCGGGTGACCGCCGACCGGTCTTGCGGGAGTGGGCGTTCCGGCTAGATCGGCCGGAACCCTGCTCCCGCGCCGCCACGAGCGTCGATGTCGCCGAAGATCACGTCGATGTTCGTTCCGACCTGCGGGCCGGCACACGGCGCGAACAGGTAGGCGTTGACCATAGCGACGAGCGTCGTGCCGACGACCAGTGGCGCACCCGAATCGCCTTCGATCACGCACACCTGGGTCCAGGTTTCCTGCGAACCGAAGACGTCGCCCCACACGACACCGCACGTGTTGCCCGTCGTACGGCCTTCTTTGCACGCGATATCGGGGAAACCGGCGGGAGCCCCTACTCCGGTGATGGACGTGTTTCCCACCCGGTTGACGGGCACGACCTTGCCGCGATCGAACTCGATGACCGCGTAGTCGAGCACGGTGTTCGCGGAGACGACCCGCCCGACGGGACCGGCCGCGGTGTCGTACTCGGCCTTCACGGTCATGCCGGGGAGACCGCAATGCGCCGCGGTCAGGCCGACGAGACGACCCGAGGCGTCGTTTCCGATGGTGGTGAGGGTGCAGTCGTAGATGTCCTGGCCACCATCACCGAGAGTGATCCCCGAACCACCGCCGAGGGTGACAGGGGGTGCTGCGGTGGCTATCCCCATCCCACCGCCCGCCAACGCCATCACTGCGGCGGCCAGTAGAGCGAACCTTTTGAACATCGTGTCCCTCTCGCGCGGCGGGCGACCTTCGTTGTGAGGGTACTAGAGGTCGATGCCTGTTTTCGGGGTTGCGCCGAGACTTTCGAGAGCTTTTCGGGCTTCCTCGAGTTCGCGGCTGAGCTGCGCAACACGTTCCTCGGCTGCGCTGCGGGCCGCGTCGATCACGGACTGGACCGCCTCGACGGCACCGGGATCACCGAGTTCTTTGACGGCCCGTTCGACGGCGTCGGGCGCCACGGCTGCCGGCTTGCCGACCTTCCGTGTGCCGTGCGCGATTCCGACGGTCCATTCGCTCTCGGGGTCGATGGTGATGGTGATGCTGATCGTGGGCGCCTTCTTACCCTTGCGCGCCGGGGCTTTCGGCTTGGCAGGCGACGCGGGTGCAGCGGAACCGGGGGTCGTGTCGTTCACGGATTTCGTCTCCTCGACGCTCTTGGTCTGGGCACCACGCACCGGAGGAGCAGGCCTCGACGCGGGCTTGGCGGCAGCGGGACCGGCGGCGCCAGGCTGGGGTGCAGCAGGCTTGGTGGCAGCAGGCCTCCCGGCAGAAGGGGTCACAGCCGGGGACGTCGACGCCGCCGCCTTCGCGGGAGCGGACTTCGTGGCCGCTGTCTTCTTCGCAGGCGCCCCGGCGGGTTGCCGGGTCAGGCGCAGTTCGTCGGACTCGAAGGGCAACTCGTCGTCGACCCCTTTCGGCCGCACCATGACGGTGGTGCCGGATACCGAGATCACCCGCGCCGACGCGCCGGGTTCGATGCCGAGGCTCGGAATGCCGTCGGTGAGATATACAGTCGCGCGACGACCCTCTGCGAGTGCATTACTCAGCTCGCCGAGTTGCTCCTCCGTCAGATGGTCCGCGCGTGTGCGGGGCGGCATGCCATGTCCTTTCTCGGCTCGCTGGATTGTCCGGCGCTTTTTCGACGCCAACTGTCGCACATGTGTACGACACGACACCGAGCGCCGGTGGCGGAATCTACAGCCCCCGCAACCGGAGGACAGGTAAGGATGGTCTCGTGACCCCGTCCGATGAGCGGTCGCAGGCCACCCCCGAGGTGGTTGCGACGATCCGAGCCGAGCTCGAACGCACCCTGCTGGGCGTTCGCCGATACACCTTGCGCGAGGTCGCGGACCTCGCCGGGCTGGAGCCGACCCGGGTCCGCCAGTTGTGGCAGGCCCTGGGATTCACGGTCGACCCCGACCCGGGTGCGGTCATGTTCACCGACGGGGATCTCGGCGCCCTGCGCAATATCGCAGCGATTCTCGGCAGCGGCGCCGTCGACCCCTCCGCCGAGATATCCGCGGCGCGTTCGCTGGGACAATCGATGTCGCGACTGAGCGAATGGCAGTTCGCCCTCTTGAGCAGCCATGTCGTCTCCCAGCTCTCCACCGCGTACGGCACCGCGTCGACACCCCCGGAAGACGAGGAGATCCGAGAGTTCGTCGACGACATCCTCCGCCGGGTGGCGAACCGTGCCGAGAGCCTCCAGGGCTACATGTGGCGTCGGCACCTGGTCGCCACGACCAACCGCACCGCCGTCCGGGCACAGGGGGACGCGCAGACCCGTCCGCTCGTCGTCGGGTTCGCCGACATGGTCGGGTACACCCAGTTGACGCGGCGTATCGATGCCGACGAACTCAACGTGCTGCTCGATCACTTCGAAGCCGCGGTGTCCGGCGTGATCACCCGGCACGCCGGCTGGGTGATCAAGACCGTAGGCGACGAGGTGATGTTCGCCTCCGAAGATGCGGTCGACGCCGCGCGGATCGCACTCGAACTGCAGCAAGCGTTCGCCGCGTTCGAGGACACACCCGCCCTGCGGATCGGTCTGGCCTCGGGCCCGGCGCTGGCCCGGTTCGGCGACCTGTTCGGATCGGTGGTCAACATCGCCGCACGGTTGACCGGTGCCGCTCGCCCCGGTTCCGTTCTGGTCGACGAGCAACTCGCGGAGGCGCTCGAGGACCACGACGAATTCCGGCTCCACGTCGTGCGGAACGTGCGGGTCAAAGACTTCCGCCACTCCCGCGCCTACGTGTTGCGCCCTCCGCGGCATCGCAGCAAGGACGCACGCAACGAGAACGGTCCGTCCCCTGCAGGATCCGCTGCGCCACCCGATCCTGCTGCGTGATCTCCTGCAGGAACGATCGCCGGCGACGCGAACAGGTCACAAGAGTGCGCACCGAAATCGCGGCGGCGAAGGCAGAGGCGGATCGAGCCTGGGTTCTCGACTCGGGATTACCTTCTCAGCCTCGACTCCGGCCGGACCGCTTTGGAGCTGCCCGGCACCGACCTGTGTGCGCAGTGTCTAATCGGCGGGCCGACTGTGTCTGCTCGGGCGTTCCATATACGTCGGACCGTAGGCGACAAAGCCGAATCGAGAGTAGAGCGGCTGCGCGTCTGCTGTATGCAACATCCAGCGGAAGTCCTCTGCCTCGGTATCGGACAGCAGACATTCGAGCATGGCGCTTCCAACGCCCTCGCCTCGACGCTCCGAGAATACGAACCCGTCCGCGATGTATCCGTAGCTCACACCGTCGGATGACACTCGAACCGCGCCGAGCAACTGTCCGGAATCCGATGCCCTTGCAACATAGACCTTCCAAGCGCTCTCGAACTGTTTCCGAATCTGATCGCGAGACCGCCACCTGTTCCAGTAGGCATCGCCGACCAGGAAATCCAGGGTGCGGGACAGTTCTACTTCCGACAGCCGATTGTCGACGACAATGTTCATGCCTGAACCACGACCTCTCCGCGAACAGTTCTCATGTCCACAGCGCCTCGGACTATTGTCACATACACCCCCGCGATAAATACGATGCCCAGCGCTCCGATCACAGATAGCGCTACATGGGGGGCAAATACCGATCCGAGCATGCCCCAAACGAGCGCAGCCACCCCTTGTATTCCAAGGAATACAAGGAACTGCACACTCAATACCGTTCCTCGTATAGCCACGGGGGTAAGTCGTATTGTTAATAAATCAAGCCCTGGCAGGCACATAATTCCGAACCCTGCGAAAAACACGATCGCGATTGTGAATCCAAGGTTCGGCTGTAAAAGGAAAACTATCGGAGCGCCGGCAAATAAGACCGCTGCAGGTAAGATCAACCGCACGCGAAGCTCACTTGAGAGAAATCGCGAAGCTGCGACGTCGCCTGCGACCATGCCTGCGCCGCTAGCGGCTATAACCAACGACAGAAGTGCCGGATCCCGCCCGGTCGACGCAAGGTACGGTGCAGCCAGTGCATCCACGCTTATGGCGAAGCACGGTGCGAGCCAGCCGAGAAGTAGCACGCCGACGAGTCCAGGGGTGCGTAGGATGGTTTCAACCGTGGTAAGCACACTGTCCTTGTCCTTCTCGAATTCCCCGTGCTCGGAGAACTTGAGCGCCCCAGGGACACCCACGAGCACCAGCGCGGCCAAGATCACAAAGGTTGCGGCATTGAATAGCAACGCTTCACTCACGCCGAGGGTCATGATGAAGGCGCCACCCGCGATCGAACCGACTACTTGGGTAGCTTGCGAGGAAATCCGAAGCAGCGCGCGCCCGGCAACATACATATCCTCCTGCGGGAGAACCTCTGGCAGAACGGCCGCTCTCAGACCGAAGTAGATAGCGCCGAAGACGCCGACTATCAGCATGGTCGTCAACGTGACCCACACATTCGTCAGATTCATCGCCAAGAATGCTGTGATTACAGCGGGAATGAACGCAGAAAGCAACAAGCTACCCCGAGGCTTAAACCGCCTCACCACCCAAGGGACAACCGGGACACTGATCAGGCTCGGGACGAACGCCAGGCTGATGGCTACAGACGTTAGAAACGCAGATCTGGTCGTTTGAAATATCCACGTGGCCAAGGCCACGGAGGCGACGAAATCTCCGGTCATAGATACCGCGTGGCCTGCAAATAACGCGGCGAACGCTCGGTTGCGAAGCAAATTCCGATAGGTCGGTTTTTCAGTCCCAGCCGTGTCGCTACTTGGCAGGCTGCCGCCGCTACCAGACACGAAGCCTGACATCCTCTGATCCGCCGTACCACTCGGTAACCTCATGCCCGGTGGCAACGAGGTGTTCACACATGTCGGCAACTCGCAGAAGCACTTCATGCGCTTCGTCTGAGCCAACATACTCGACGGTAGACATCAGGTCGAGGGAGATCGCCTCGTGATCTTCGTCCTCGTTCACATCGGAATGAGCGTTAATCGGCTTCCAGAAGTCCTGCGGTAAACCAAGTCGTTTCGCGTTACGTAGGAACGCATCATTAAACTCCAACTGCGGCTCTTCGAGAACAAAAAGCACAGCCTTCATCGCGAGCGGAAACTGATAGGCGTAGATTCCCAGCGAGGTCATCATGGAGAAGGTCGCCGGGAGTGGCTGGAGTGCCTGTACACGTGGATCGATTCCGACAGCTGAGAGTGACTTGAGGAGCATTCGATCATGATTCTGTTCAGCCTGGTAGAAGCGCCTGAACGCCATCATCGCCTCGTAATCGTCAGCCTGAGAAAGTCCGGGAGCCAACACTCGTGGACAAAACGCGACGACATGGTAGTACTCAATCGCGTACCCGATCAATTCGGCGCGGGTCACGGTGTCATCGAGCAACTTTGCAGACACCTGGTTCGGATATATATCAGCAGCCTCAGCCATAACAGCGTCATAGACGCGTCGAGCCTCCCGGTACAACTGCCTGCCGGTGATCCCTTCCGGCGGAACCTCTGGCGACTCCGTCAGGAAGCCATCCTCATCCAACTCCTTGAGTGCATGCTCGATGGGCAGCGCAGGATACTTTGAAATCAGCAAGTCCCGCGATAGGCCACCGCCGGAAAGATCCGACACGAATTCCTCGCCCTGTCTATACGCCAAATCTCCATCAAACGAGAACGCGATTTCTCGTTCACCCACCGAAAGCGCCAGGCGACCATCGGATTTATCGACCGAAACGACGTCGCGAAGCTTTGGCATTTGTATATCCGTTGCAATGTCAGCGGACACTGGCTGCGCCTTTCATAAGATCAATCGATGGCGGGACACTAAGGAACTTCACGAATTAGCGGATTTCCGGGATTGGCGTAATAGTGATACACACCATCGTAAAAATCTCGGTACAGTTCGATAAACAGTCGAACCTGGCTCTTTAGCCGGGACACGGTGCGCTCACCTTGTGGCGGAAGCATGGCCATAATCTGGCGACTCATCGATCCGTGGTCGTGCCCGTTGTTGATCGCTGCGTGCCGCCGAAGAGGCTCAATGAACCCGGTCGGCAATCCCTTAACCTCGGCCGCCTCAATGAACGAGTCTGAATCACCCCTTGAAGCGATCCCACCCTCGAGCGCACTGATCGTGCTGAAGAAAAAGACGGGATCGGTCCGCGCCCACCAACCGAGGGCGTTGACAAGCGCCGTCGTTGTCCGGAGAGGGCGGCTACGCTGAACCTGATCGGGCGACAGACCGATGGCAGAGAAGGCTTCGAGCACGATGTCGTCGTGCCGATGCTCCTCGATATAAAACTCGTTGACGTGCTTTCGAACAGTACTGCTACTCGGGAACGTCAGGACCGCGGAGTCGAAGAGATTCTCGCGATACAAGAAGTGCCAGTTCTGCAGCGCGAATCCGTAATACACATCTTCCGACACCGCCATGGGAGTGGTGCTCAGGTTTTGCCAGAAGCGCCCTGCTTCAACGTAAGTCTCGAAGCCGTCGTTGATCAGGCCTTCAAGCTCAAACTGGACCTCGATCGCTCGCTTAGCGCCTCGGGTAGTCGGAGGGTCGTCGAGAAGATTTGCTCTGTCCAGCTGTCGAAGGATGTCGTCGATCTCGGATAGCGGGAGGCTGCTCATGTCCGCTAGTTCCTCACGGCTGCTTGTCCCATCAAGGTTTCGGAGCACTGTTTCGAACCCTGAGAGAGATGGGTGGCTGACCTCATACTCAGTTCCCTTGGTGGTGAGCGTGAGCGAGTTAGCGTTATGGTCTCTGGTCACCACCGCGGCCAGGAGCGGAGACGTGAAAGTTTCTGACACGGAGTTTCCTTGGTGAGTGCAGGCGCGTTGCTGGGCGCCCCTCAATCCACAGGAGTGCGGGTCGAGGGGCGCCTGAAACGTCCTTAAGGTGGACGGCGACAGCGACGATCTTGGGGTTCTTCTTGGTGATGGTCATGAATCTTCACCTCCTCCACTCTGCAGGTACCCAGCGAAACCAAGCCCGGTGGCTTGATCAGTCGCCAACGTATGTTGTCGGTATTCCTGCCGCGTGACTGTCCTCGTTGATCATGACTTGAGTGATCGTGCTTTGTGACAACTAATCAGTGGACTTGCCGATTAACCACCCTTGACCGCCTTAATGGGTGGACGGGTAGGTCCCTCGTCGACGAACTCGACATTGGGTCTCTTGGTCCCCGGTGCAGTTTCACCTGCGGACCGGCGTGCCGATCGCAAATGAGGGATTCTTCAGCCTTCGCACATTCGTTGATCTGACACGCATTACGAGGCTCACGGCCAAAATTTTAAGCACGAAGAGCGTATTCATTCGGTTACCAGCGGTGGCAGTCGAAGCAGTGTCGGGGTCGGGAACGACTGGAAGTTGCACCGGATCCCCTGTTGAGAATCAGAGGATGCATCCGGCGTGGACGCGACGGGACCGGAGAATTCGAGCAGGGCCGAACATCAGCGGTTACGATGCCCGCAGTCTCGCCCATGCTCCGGTACCACCTTCGTCCGGAAGGCACCCGTGTCCGAAACAGCCACGTCGGCCCAGAAGACCCGTATGACACGGTCGCAGGTGTGGCTGCTCACCGTCGCATGTGCCGCGGTCGCCGCCGTGATCGCGGCAATGGCGTCGCTCAACACGGCACTGCCGGACATCGCGGTCGAAACCGGGGCCACCCAAGCCCAGCTCACGTGGATCGTCGACGGATACACGCTCGCCCTTGCGGCACTGCTGCTCCCGGCGGGCGCGCTCGGAGACAGGTTCGGCCGGCGCGGAGTCATGCTGGCGGGCCTGGTCGTCTTCGGGATCGGGTCGGCGCTTCCCCTGCTCCTGTCCGATCCGAACTGGGTGATCGCGGCGCGCGCCGTGGCCGGGGTCGGTGCGGCGCTCGTCATGCCTGCGACGCTGTCCCTCATCACCGCGGCGTTCACCGAGGAGCATCGTTCCCGGGGCATCGGGATCTGGGCGGGGGTCGCCGGATCCGGCGCGGTCATCGGCATGCTCGGGTCGGGCGTCATTCTCGAATACGGGTCGTGGAAGCTCATCTTCGCCGCGTTCGCCGTGATCTCGGCCGTGCTCGTCGTCGCGGGCGCCACGATCATGTCCTCCCGCGCGGCGGAACCGGCGCGGTTCGACATCGTCGGAGCCGTGCTCGTCGTGGCGGCGGTCGGGCTGTTCGTCCTCGGCGTGATGGAGGGCCCGCAGCGCGGATGGATCGACGCACTCACCGTCGGCGCGTTGGTCACGGGAGTGGCCGCAGGAGTGGCGTTCGTGCTCGTCGAGCGGCGCTCACCAGCACCCCTGCTCGACGTACGGCTGTTCTCCCAGCGCGCGTTCGCGGTCGGAGCAGGCGGCCTCACACTGCAGTATCTCGCCGGATTCGGCGTCTTCTATCTCATCGTGCAATACCTGCAACTCGTGCTCGGGTATTCGCCGCTGATGTCGGCCGTGGCCCTCACCCCGATCTTCCTGGTGGTGATGGTGCTCTCGGTCGGGGTGCCGATGTTGTTGCGGTGGTTCGGACTCCGTATCCTCATGAGCGTCGGGCTCGCCCTGATCGGGGTGTCGATGATCGTCATGAGTCTGCTGGACGCGGACTCGTCGTACGCCGACGTCGCCATCGCGATGTCGATCGCCGGTATCGGAATCGGCGTCTGCACCGCGCCCGCGACCCACGCGATCGTCACCAACACGCCGGAGGACCAACTGGGTGTCGCGTCGGCCGTCAACGACGCGACCCGCGAAGTGGGCGCTGCTATCGGCGTCGCCCTCGCGGGCAGTGTGCTCGCGGCCGCGTACGGGCACCGGATCGATCCGATCGCACCGACGATTCCCGAACCGGCACGAGGCGCAGTGCAGGATTCGCTGGCCGCGGCAGTCGAGGTCGCCGAACAGGCGGGTCCCCAGGGCGACGTGCTCGCGGAGTTCGCGCGGGACGCGTTCCTGGCAGGCATGCAGCAGGGCTTGTGGGCGATGGCCGCGATTCTGCTGGTCGGCGCGATCGCATCGGCACTCTGGGCACCCGCGCGCTCGTAGCTGTCCCTCGCGCTCCTCTCTGCGTCCGACACGGAGTCGGACGCAGACGTTGTGCTGTGCGCGCGATCACGCTAACCTCACTTAACAGTTACCCGTCGTCACACTAAAAGGTGGAGACATGACCGCATCGCTCACCCGCGAATCCAGCAAGGGTTTCGTACCCGGCATCCGGCTTTCCGATCGTGAGGAAACTGCCGGTCGCCTGCTCGCTTCGTCCGCCCGCAAGTCGTACGACCCCGTCGTCGAAGTGGACTGGGAGGCCCCCGTCCCCGACGACAAGTTCGGCATGACCCCCGAGTGGAGCACGCTCTACGGCACCGCCCTGTGGGACGAACTCACCGACGAACAGCGCATCGAACTCACCAAGAACGAAGCCGCGAGTGTGTCCAGCACCGGCCTGTGGTTCGAAATCCTGCTCATGCAGATGCTTCTGCGCGACGTCTACGATCGCGACAAGCACAGCCGGCACGTCCAGTTCGCGCTCACCGAGATCGCCGACGAGTGCCGCCACTCCGTGATGTTCGCCCGGGCCGGCGAACGGCTGAACATGCCCAGCTACGGGCCGCCCCGCTACATCCACCACCTCGGCCGCCTGTGGGGCCACTTCTTCAAGGGCGCCAACGCGTACGCCGCGGTCATGGCCGCAGAAGAAATCCTCGACATGATGCAGCGCGACTTCATGCGCGACGAACGCGTCCAGCCCGTCACACGTGCGGTCTCGAAGATCCACGTCCTCGAGGAGGCGCGCCACATCCGGTTCGCCCGTGAAGAAGTGGGACGCCGACTGAACGGTGCGAGCCGCTTGCGGCTCGCAATCGAACGGATCAACACCGCGGTCGTCGTGTTTTTCGTCGTCAAGAGCATGATCCACCCGGACGTCTACGCCAACGCGGGCCTCGACACCGAGCGCGCCCTCGAAGAAGCCCGGAACAACACGCACCACCACGACCGGGTGCGCAAGTCCGGCGCCAAGCTCATGACCTTCCTCGACAACGTGGGCCTGATCGGCGGACCGTCGAAGATCCTCTACAAGAAGGTGCACCTGCTGTAGGCACCTGCTGAGCGGGAACGTCGGGGCACCGGCGCACATTTCGTCATAGTCTCCGCGGCATGTTCTTCGACAATCCTGCCGATTTCACCGGTCGCGCGGTCCTCGTCACCGGCGGCACCAAGGGCATCGGGTACGTCATCGCCGAGACCTTCCTGGCCGCCGGCGCGGACGTACTCGTATGCGGTCGCACCGCGCCCGACACGCTGCCCACAGTGGATTCCCGTTCCGCCGCGTTCACCGCTGCCGACATCCGCGATGCCGGGCAGGCGAAGTCTCTCGTCGAGACGGCCGTCGAAAAATTCGGCCGTCTCGACGTTCTCGTGAACAACGCCGGTGGGTCGCCCGATTCTGACGCCGCGACCGTCTCGACACGCTTCTTCGACAAGATCGTCGCACTCAACCTGCTCGCCCCGTTCTACGTCGCCCAGGCGGCGAATGCCGTCATGTGCCGGCAGGACGACGGCGGGTCGATCATCAACATCGGGAGCGTGTCGGCACACGACCCGCAGCCCGGCACCGCCGCGTACACGGCCGCGAAGGCAGGACTGCTCGCGCTGACGAAGGCGCTCGCCCTCGAGTGGGCTCCGGCAGTGCGGGTCAACCACATCACCACCGGCCTGATCCGGACCGAAGCCGCAGCGGAGGTGTACGGGGCAGACGGCGGTGCCGCCGTGACGAAGACACTGCCGATGCAGCGCATGGCCGTGCCCTCCGACATCGCGGGTGCATGCCTGTTTCTCGCCGGCCCGCTGGCGTCGTACGTGAACGGAGCAGACCTCGCCGTGCACGGCGGCGGAGAACTGCCCGCGCGGTACATGGCGCTGCACCCGGAACGCTGACGTCGCCCGCCCGCCTTCCGCGGCGAAGTCGCCCTTCCGCCCGGAGTTCTCTGCCCTACCGGCTTCCGGCAGCTTTGGCGACGACCCGGTCGAGCGAGCCTGACGCCGGCAGTGCCGTGCCGGGCGTCTCTTCCCGGTCGTGATCCGGAAAGAGGGTGCGGGTGATCTTGCGGGCCGCGTCGGCGACGATCGGCGCCACCCATTCGAGGCGGGTCGAACGTGCGTCTGCGGCCAGGGACAGCGCCGCGACAGGGCCGTCGACGCCGCGCAGCGCTACGCCCACACATCCGATGCCGGACGCGGCTTCCTCGCGTTCGAAAGCGACACCCCGGCGCTTGCGGATGCGGTTCAGTTCCTGGTGGAGCGTCGCGTTGTCGCCGATGGTGCGATCGGTGCACGGCGGCAGACGCTTGCCGTAGAGAGCGTCGACGCGCTCGGGCTCGAGCCAGGCGAGGATCGCTTTGCCGGATGCGGTGGCATATGCGGGAAAACGTCCGCCGACACGCGACGGGACACTCGACGCGAATTGCCCCCCGACCTTGTCGAGGTAGAGGACCTCGTTGCCGTCGAGGACGGTCAGATGCACGACCGCGCCCGTCTGCAGCGCGAGTTCATGGAGATGCGGCGCTGCCGCCTCTCGGATACGCCGATGCCCTGTGTCGCTACCGCCGAGTCCGAGCGCGCGTGCTCCCAGGCAGTATCCGAACGACGCGTGGTCGATCCACCCGCGCCCGACCAGCTGGTCGAGGATGCGGTGCACCGTCGAGCGGGGAAGCCCCGAACGGCAGGTGACCTCTTCGAGCGTGAGCGCTCCCCTGCTGTCGAAACTCTCGAGGATGAGCGTCATCCGATCGATCATCGAAGGTGGTAGTTCGCGCTTCGCGGGAGTGGGTGCATGCCCGAGCGAGAAGTCGACGGCGGTCAAATTTACCTCCAAAAGCACTGGCCACGACCCTGCGCGCCCCACGAAACTAGAATCTGTTCCAGCACGTTAGCAGGATCACACACGGCTCCGAAAGGGCAACACACAGGCTGTAGGTAGCGTTCACCGGCCACACCCCCTGACCTGCCCCGGTTTCCTATGGGCCTGGTCGGAATCGTCGCCAGCCGTTATTGTCGAAGCCGTGAGCAAGACGTACGAGCGGTCGGCACAGCGACCGCACCGTCATGCCTGTCGCCTGTGTATGTGCGGGTGCCCGGCCGGCTGACCGCCCGCACCCACCCCGGCCCCCGCGGACCGCATTCGACGGCGTCGCGCGCGGAGCCGCAAGGTCAGCGTCACGACGACCCGTTCACCTCACCGAATCCGGAGCAGTAGACCCATGAGTGACAACACCCCCGAAGCAGTCGATCCCAGCGCGTCGTGGAGCTTCGAGACCAAACAGATCCACGTCGGTCAGCCTGCCGGGGGCGACACCAAGGCCCGCGCGCTGCCGATCTACCAGACCACCAGCTACACCTTCGACAACACCGATCACGCGGCAGCGCTCTTCGGTCTCGCCGAGCCGGGCAACATCTACACGCGCATCATGAACCCGACCCAGGACGCGGTCGAGCAGCGCATCGCCTCGCTGGAAGGTGGCGTCGCCGCGCTGCTCCTGTCCTCCGGGCAGGCTGCCGAGACGTTCGCGATTCTCAACCTCGCCGGCTCCGGTGACCACATCGTCTCGAGCCCGTACCTGTACGGCGGCACCTACAACCTCTTCCACTACACGTTGCCCAAGCTCGGGATCGAGGTCTCGTTCGTCGAGGATCCTGACGATCTCGACCAGTGGCGCGACGCCGTGCGTCCCACCACGCGGGCGTTCTACGGCGAAACCATCGCCAACCCGAAGAACCACATCCTCGATATCTCCGGCATCTCGGGCGTCGCCCACGACAACGGCCTGCCTCTGATCGTGGACAACACGGTCGCGACCCCGTACCTGCTGCGTCCCCTCGAGCACGGCGCCGACATCGTGGTGCACTCGGCGACCAAGTACCTCGGCGGTCACGGCACGGCAATCGCCGGCGTCATCGTCGACGGCGGCACCTTCGACTGGACGCAGGGCCGGCACCCCGGTTTCACCACGCCCGATCCCAGCTACCACGGTGTGGTCTTCGCCGATCTCGGCGCTCCCGCGTACGCCCTCAAGGCACGCGTGCAGTTGCTGCGCGACCTCGGCTCGGCGGTCTCGCCCTTCAACGCGTTTCTCATCTCGCAGGGCATCGAAACCCTGAGCCTGCGGATGGAACGCCACGTCGCCAACGCGCAGAAGGTGGCCGAGTTCCTCGAAGCCCGGCCCGAGGTCACCTCGGTGGCATATGCGGGCCTGGAGTCCTCGCCCTGGCACGATCGGGCCGAGCAGCTCACGCCGAAGGGGCCCGGCGCCATCGTGGTGTTCGAACTCGCGGGCGGTATCGACGCCGGTAAGAAGTTCGTCAACGCGCTGACCTTGCACAGCCACGTCGCCAACATCGGCGACGTCCGTTCGCTGGTGATCCATCCGGCATCCACCACCCACTCGCAGCTCACCGCTGAAGAGCAGCTGGCAGCGGGCGTCACCCCCGGCCTGGTCCGCCTGGCCGTCGGCATCGAGAACATCGACGACATCCTCGCCGACATCACCACCGGCCTCGAGGCAGCGGGTTCCTGACACCCTCCGCTCGAACCCACGGCAGGCCCGGCCTCGACGAACCGAGGCCGGGCCTGCCGTTTCGGGCGCCGGGTGTGCCCGGCTCACCGTGTCAGATCTTGTCGCGCGACATGGCCTCGACGATTCGCTCGGTCTGCGCGTTGCCCTCCAGGAGCTGACGCACCAGCCACAACCTCAGAACCTTTGCGACCACCGACGCCACGTAGACGGCCGCGCCGACCAGCGTGAGCGCGATGAATCCCATGCTCAGCAGCTGATACGAGGCGATGTCTCGCAGGTCCGAGAGGGTCAGCGACGCGATGTAGACGACGAATGCGGCTGCCACCCCGATGATCATCAGCACCATGCCGGCAATTCGGCCCTTCCCGCCGGATCCGTTGCTCGTGGTGCCCAGCCCCAGGGCAGCCACATCCTGCTTGAATTGCTCACGTCGTTCGTCGACCGCAGTGGTCATCGTCATCCTCCTAGGTAGCTGGTAGACAGTTCTTCTTCGATCTCCGCCGGATCGCCCGCGCGCACCACGCGTCCCTGCAGCATCAGCGCGGCACTGGTGGCGATGGGCAGGACGGCCCGAGCGAACTGTTCCGCAACGAGAATCGAGACCCCTTCCGCCGCAAGCTCCCCCACGATGTCGTAGATCTGCGAGACGATCCGGGGTGCCAGGCCCATGGACAGTTCGTCGAGCAGCAACACCGTGGGATTCGTCCCGAGCGCCCGCGACAACGCAAGCATCTGCTGTTCTCCACCCGACATCGATCCCGCCAGCTGAGTCCGGCGTTCACCGAGAATGGGGAACCGTGCGTAGGCCACGTCCTCGAGTTCGGCGAGCGTGACACCCGTGCCGGTGGCGATCCACAGGTTCTCTCGCACCGTCAGGTTGGGGAAGACCCCTCGCCCCTCCGGAATCGAGCAGACCCCAAGGCGGGCCAACTCGGCTGCCGATGCCCCGTTCACGACATGTCCGCCGAGCCGGAACTCACCGGACGATACCGGGTGGATGCCGGAGCACACCTTCAGCGTCGTCGTCTTGCCGCCACCGTTGGGTCCGAGCAGCGCGACGACCGCTCCCGGTGCGAGGGCGAGGTCCACACCGTGCAGGACCTCGATGGAACCGTATCCCGCACGTACACCGATCAGTTCGAGCAAGGGTTCGGGACTCATATCGCCTCCTTCTCGGTTCCGATGTAGGCGTTGATCACCGCGGGATCGTTCTTGATCTCGTCGGGAACCCCACTTGCCAGCACTGCGCCGTAATCGAGCACATGGATCGTGGAGCAGATCTTCATCACCAGCGGAATGTCGTGTTCTACCAAGCAGATCGCGAGCCCGTCGTCGGCCAGACCGGTGAGCAACGCGGCGAACTCCTCGGTTTCCTGCTCCGTCTGACCGGATGCCGGTTCGTCGAGCAACAGGATCTGCGGATCGGTCATCAGTGCCCGCGCCACCTCGACGACACGAGCCCGCCCGGTGGGGATGTCGGACACATCCTGATCCGCGATGTCGCTCAGACCCGTAAGTCGAAGCAGCCGATCGGCTTCCGCTTCTACGTCGATCCGCCCGCGCGAGTTCGCATTGTGGATGTCGCCGGCCACCCGCAGGTTGTCCCGCACCGACAGCGACACGAACAACTCGAGACGCTGGAAGGTGCGTGCCAGTCCCATCCGGGCCCGCTTGAACGGCGGCAACGTCGTCACGTCCCGGCCGTCGACGAACACCTTGCCCGCAGAGGGTTTCTGCAATCCGGTGATCGTGTTGAACAGGGTGGTCTTGCCGGCACCGTTGGGTCCGATCAGACCGGTGACGGTGCCGCGCCCGATTTCGATACTCACGTCCTTCACGGCGACGTGGCCACCGAATCGGACGGTGATACCGCGGGTTTCGAGAATCGGCGTGTCAGCCATTGGTGACCAGCTCCTTGTCTGTCCGGGCGGGCGGGGTCGACAGGTACTCGGAGATCCCGAGCTCACGATCGATCTCGTCGCGCACCGCCGCGCTGTACGGCTCGTCGACACCCACCCGTTCCGGGATCAGCGGGCGGCGTCGCGCGGCTTCTTCTTCACCGAGCACCGCTTCGGGCATCAACCACTGCCCCATCACCGGGAGCATGAACACCGTCACGATCGTGATCGACGCGAACCACCAGTTGTCGAGCACTCCCACAAGGGCGAGCAGGTACGACACCAGGACCACGGCGGCGCCGCCCACCAGGACGGGTTTCGCATTGGCGAGATGGCGGTAGCCCTCGACGACCTGGTGGACACTGCCGCTGGGATTGGCCGCGACACCGATGCCGATCAGCGCCGGGCTCACCGCCGCGACGTGGCCGAGGAACGTCCACATTCCCGCGAGTTCCGGTTGGTCTGCCGCGAGATTCGCGAACGAGGTCATGATGACCGCGAATCCGACCCCCGACATCAGGCCGCCGAAGAGGGCCCCCGATACGTAGCCGATACCGGCCACCACGGTGAGCATCAGCAACGACAGGCTGACCATGATCGAGAAGCTCTCGTTGGACACCGATCCCATCGCGCTCGCCATGAACAGGCCACCAAGGCCGGCGATACCGGCCGAGAGCGTGAACACACCGAGCTTGAGCCGGACGAGGCTCTGTCCGAGCATCGCCGACGCGGCGGGGCTGTCCTTCATCGCGGCGAGGCGGCGTCCGTAACCGCTGTTGCGCAGAGCGATGACACCGACGCCGAGCACCGCGAAGATCACCGTGACCGTCATGAGGAAGACGGTGTCGTTGCGCAGGTCCAGCGGTCCCACCTTCAGCGGCGGAATCGCGATGTTCCCGTCGGTGAAGATGGAGAACTTGATGCCGAACAGTTCGTGCACGGTGGTGTCGCGCAAGACCATGTTGGACAGGAACACTCCGAATGCCATGGTGGCCAGCGCCAGGTACAGCCCTCGGAGCCGAAGCGCCGGCAACGCGATGAGGCCACCGACCACCGCGGTCGCGGCGACCCCCAGCGCGACACCCCACAGGTTGAGGTGGGCTGCCAGTCCTGTGCCGGAGATCCCGAAGTGGAACGCCACGATGGTGGCGATCGCGCCGAAGGACACCGGTGCCAGGTTCATCTCGCCCGCATAACCGGTCAGCAAGGTCAGCGACAGCGCGATGATCGCGAAGGTCATGCCGATGGTCAGCGTGGTGATTGCCGAGGTGACCATCAGAAGCCGGATCGCGTAGACGATCACCACCAGAGCCACCGCCCACGCGACAGCCTTGCGCACCGACGGCACGTGGTAGCGCTCCCTGGTTCGGGTGACCGCTCCGCGCAGACGGTCCTGCGGCAGCACGATGAGCACGACGAACAGCGCGATCATGGGCAGGGACACCCGCAGGTTCGACGTCCACGTCCACGCCGTCGGGAAGTACGCGAGCACGTAGGTCGCGGCCAGGCCGAGGAACAGAGCACCGGCGAAGGTCCGCGGAATACTCCGCAACCGGCCGAACATCGCGGCGGCGAACGCATCGATCACCAGCAGCGTCAGCATGTTCGCTTCGAGGGTGCCGCCGTTGATCGGGGTCACCAGGATGCCGGCGAGCACGGCGAGCGTCGAGCCCAGCATCCACGAGAGTGCGGCGAGCCGGTCCGGGTCGTGTCCGTTGAGCCGCAACAGATCCGGATCGTCGACCACGCCGCGCATGGCCACACCGGAGCGGGTGCGGGTGAACATGACCCGCAACCCGATCGCGATGAGGACAGCGACCGCGATGCAGATCAGTTCGTGGTATCGGATTCCCACCCCGAAGATGTCGATCTTGGCTTGGTCGCCGAAGAACATCGTCATCGTCCGGGCTTGCTCGGGATGCCAGAACCAATGTGACACCGACAGCATGCCGAGCAGGATCGAGACCGTGACGACGATCTTGGTGACCTCTGCCGTGTTGCGCATGCCGCGCATGATGAGGACGTAGAGCGCCAGCCCCATCAATGGTCCGAGGACTCCGAGCACGAGAAGCAGCGCCACCGGGGTGGGCAGTCCCCAGCCGTAGCGGAATTGCCAGTATGCGAACGCCCCGAGCATGGCCTGCGCACCGTGTGCGAAGTTGAAGATGCCCGACGTGTTGTAGGTGAGAACGAGGCCCGATGCGGCGATGGCGTACACCGATCCGAGCACCAACCCCACGATCGTGAAGGTCAGGAAGGTATCCATGCAAGTACCTCTGCTCGAGGGTACCGGCGGTCGCGAATCACGCCGCCGGCACCGGTCGAACGGATCAGGCGGTCGGCCTGATGACGTTCGGGTTCAGGTATTTCGTGGAGATGCGGTCCGGGCCCAGGTCGGTGCCCCATGTCTTCGCGTCGGTGGCGACGAGATACCGGTCGTCACATTTGAATTCGGCGGCTTCCGCGGGGAACGCCTGTGAGTACTCAGCGCCCTTCAGGGACACGACGAGACCGCACGTGGCGGGCATGTTGTTGCCCGGATCGGTGACGGCGTGCAGCCCGCCGCCGTCCCACTCGTGGATCTGCGAGAGTTGGTCGATCATGCACTGGCGGGTCAGGTCCGATCCGCATTCCTTCGCGGCCGTCGCCCACAGCAGGAACGACGAGGTGGCCTGCATACCGAGGAGTGCGGTCTTGCCGCCGGCTTCGGCGACGAGTTCGGTGTACTTCTTCACCGCCGGGACGGTGTCGGCGTTCTCGAGCATCTGGAACGTCATGCCCGCGTGCATGTTGTCGAGCAGGCCGGTCTCACCGTTCCAGGCAGGAACAGCGTTGGCGTACCAGGTGGCTTCGCCGAGGAGGATCGGATCGATGCCGACCTGGTCGAGTGCCTTCACGAAGTTGAACTCCGCGGGTACCGGCGAACGTGAGGTCCACAAGCCCTTGGCACCGCACTGCTTGACCTTCTCGGCGAACGGGACGTAGCTCGATTCGCCGTCGTAGTTGAGCGTGACGCCGCAGTTCTTCAGGTTGAATCCGGCCGCTGCGGCGATCGAGCGGGCCTTGGTGTTCGCGCTGATGATCGTGGGCATCGTGCTGTCGATGACATCGAATTCACCGACGAGTTCGGGGTACATCTCCGCGATCTGGAACCACTGCGACCCGTTCGCGTAGTCGACGGGGAACGGAACACCCTGATAGGTCATCGGCCCGTTCGCCGCGTCGGGCGAGACGGTGAATGCCGGGACGGCCGCGAGGTTGCAGGCGACCCGGGTCTGTTCCGAGGTCTGATCCATCGCGAACCCGTGGCCCACCAGCATGAACTCGGAGGCGCATGCGTTCTGCATGACAGCGTTGGCCTGCGTCATCGCGGCATCGAAGTGGGTGCCCACAATCCGGCGGCCGTTGATGCCGCCCTGCTCGTTGCACCAGTCGATCATGGCGGCGACGGCGTCGCCCATCTCCTTGTTCAGGCCGGGACTCTTCGCGAACCCACGGTCGTCTCCGTAACCGATACGGATTTCGGTATCGCTCACACCCTGGTCGGTGGACCCGCCGGCATCACCTGCACCACAGGGCGATTCGAGAGTTCCGAAGGTCGCCTCCGATGCCGCGGCCGACTGGCCGGCGACAGTGGGCGATCCGGCGGACACGACTGCCTCGCCTTCCCGGTCGGAGGCACAGGCGGACGTCACCACCATCGCGGCCGCCAAGGCCGCCACCAGTTTCGTAGTAGAACTGCGTTTCACTGCGAGGTCTCCTTGGTCTCGACCGAGCCCCGCTCGAATACAGTGGACGGCGAGGGCCGAAGCATCACATCGGCGTGTCGGGTGACGCGAAGGTAGCCAGCGCATCGTGCCCGACCCTGGGCACTCCCGGTGAGTGAGACCTGATAGTGACCGTCACCACAGGTCCATCCACTCAGTGGTACGGCTCACTTCCGGGAAGGTGGGCGACGTGGCATCTTGTGCGTCACGTGACACGAGTAGTCGTCGGCAACCGGAAAGGCTCGTCCATGACAGCACCCGCAGATCTCCAACAGATGCTGATTCAAGTCACTTCGAAACTCACCGGGCCCGGTGGACGATTCGAGGTCGTCGAAGAGGACGTGCGCGGAAACCGGATGCCGGTGATCCGGAATCGGGACCGGAAGGTCGGCGATCTCGTCGCCGCGTCGAAGGCGTGGGGTGACCGGGACTACCTGATCACGCTCGATCGACGGATGTCGTTCGCCGAGCACGCCGACGCTGTGGCGGCGGTGGCCACCGCGATGCGCGACGAGTACGGCGTCGGCAAAGGCGACCGGGTCGCGCTCCTCGGCGCCAACTCCCCCGAGTGGATCGTCGCCTTCTGGGCGTCGCAATGCCTGGGTGCCGTCGCCGTCGGCCTCAACTCCTGGTGGACGGCGTCCGAACTCGCCTACGGTGTCGAACTCGTGCGGCCGAAGGTCGTCGTGACGGACGCCAAGCGTGCCGACGTGCTCGCCCAGACGGGCCTGTCGGGGTTCACGGTCCTCACCGTCGAAGACGACCTGCCACGGCTGGTCGCCGAGCGGACCGGAGCGGAACTTCCCACGTCCGACGTCGACGAGGACGACCCCGCCGTCATCCTGTTCACGAGCGGGACGAGCGGACGCCCCAAGGGAGCTCTGCATTCTCAGCGCAACCTGCTGGCCGTGGTGGACTACCACCGCTACTCGGACGCGATGGTCGCGCACATGTACGGCCGGACCTACGACGACTCCGTGCCCAGCGACAACCGGTATCTCCTGACCTCGCCGTTGTTCCACATCGCGAGCCTCCACAACCTCGCGGTGCCCAGGCTGGCCACGGGCAGTGCCGTCGTGATGACCGAGGGCCGCTTCGACGTCGATCAGGTCTTCGGGTTGATCGAGCGCGAGAAAGTCACCAACTGGGGTGCGGTGCCGACCATGGCCGCACGCATGCTCGAGCACAAGGACACCGACCGTTACGACCTGTCGTCGCTGTCTGCGTTCGCACTGGCCTCCGCGCCCTCGTCGCCGGCCTTCAAGAAGCGGCTGCGCGAGAAGTTCCCGTTTGCGGACCAGGCTCTTGTGGACAGCTACGGCCTCACCGAGTGCAGCACCGCGGTCGCCGTAGCCACCGCGGGCGAGCTCGAGGCGTTCCCCGGAACCCTCGGACGACCGATCCTCACCGTCGCGATGGAAATCCGCGATCCTCTCGGTGACGTGGTGCCCGAGGGCGTCGAAGGTGAAGTCTGCGTTCGCAGCCCCTTCGTGATGCTGGGGTACTGGGAGGACGAGGCGGCGACCGCCGCGGCGATCACGGAGGACGGCTGGTTGCGCACCGGAGACTTCGGTGTACTCGAGCAGGGACGGCTGAGGCTGACCGGCCGACGCTCGGATCTGATCCTTCGCGGCGGGGAGAACGTGTACCCCACCGAGATCGAGCAGGTGCTCGACGAGCATCCCGCAGTCCAGGAATGCGCGGTGGTCGGCGTCGATCACGAGGATCTGGGGCAGGAGGTGGCGGCAGTGGTCGTGCTCCGTCCGGGCTCCGACGTCAGTGAACAGGACCTGCGCGACTTCTGCGCGGAACGGCTCTCGTACTACAAGGTGCCCGCACACTGGCGGATCACCGGCGACGCACTCCCCCGAAACGCGACCGGGAAGATCCGGAGACGCGATGTGACCGTCTAGGAACGGGACGGCCGGCCACGGTCACCCTGCCCCGGCGAGCGGCCGCGTTGTTCGATTCCGAACAGCGCGGCCGCGTTGTCGTGGCACACCGCCCGAAGCCAGTCCGAATCCGGTGCGACACGTGCGAGTGCCTCCAGTTGATGGAGATACGTGTAGGGAATATTGGGAAAATCGCTTCCGAGAAGGATTTTCGGCCGCAGGACGTCGAGCCTCGGCAGAGCCTCCGGAGGAAACGGCGTGTCCTCCTCGACGAAGTCGGTGAACGCCATCGTGGTGTCCAGGTGGACCCGCTCGTACCTCTCCGCGAGATCGAGGAAGTCGACGTATTCGGGTAGCCCCATGTGCGCCACGATCACCGTGAGTTTCGGGTGCCGCCGCAGCAGTTCCGCCATCGGCCCCGGTCCCGTATGGGTGCCGGGCGCCGGTCCCGATCCGCAGTGCACGACGATCGGCACCTCGGCGTCCTCGAGCAGTCCCCACACCTCGGTCAGCAGCGGATCGAGGGGTGTGTAGTCGCCGACCTGCAGGTGTGACTTGAACACCTTCGTACCCGCGTCGAGCGCAGAAGTGACATACGCGCCCGCCCCGGGTTCGGGATAGAAGGTCGAGGTATGGAGGCAACCGGGAGTGCGGCCGGCGAAATCGGCTGCCCACGAGTTGAGCCACGCCGCCATGTCGGGCTTGTGCGGGTACACCATCGAGGTGAAGCACCGCACCCCGAACGCCCGCAGTTGCGCGACCCGATCTTCTTCGCTGGTCCGGTACGAAATCGGCCAATGCCGGCCCACCAACGGCCCGGCCGAGTCGAAATATGCCCACACCTTGTCCATGACGCTGGTGGGCATGAAGTGGGTGTGCACGTCGACGAGTTCGTCGAGGCCGTGTTCCCGCCGGAACCGCGCGATCTGATCAACCTCGCTCATGCCGCGACCGTACCCGAGCGGCCTCGAGCGACGTGCCGGGCCGCACACCTCGTCAGAAGAGCGTGAGTTCGACGTCTCCGGCTCTGGCCGTCTCTGCCCGCGCCACCGCGCGCGGCAGCGGGTCGGGTACCTCGATGGGCCCGGGCCGGGCCGCGACTTCCCGGGCCGCCTCGCCGGCGAGCGTGTCGGCGACTTCGTTGAAGTGGTTGCCGACATGACCGCGTACCCAGCGGAACCGCACCGGTCCGGCGCGTTCGACGAGTTCGCGGTCGATGGCACGCACGAGTTCGATGTTCTTCACCGGCGATCCCGTGGACGTCTTCCAGCCCTTGCGTTTCCATCCGGGCAGCCACTCGGACGCACATTTGATGGCGTACTGCGAGTCGGATTCGATGATCATGGGCTCGGTACCGGGATGCGCACGCAGTGCCTCGAGCACCGCACGGAGTTCGGCGATCTGGTTGGTACCGGAGCGTTCACCCCCCGATGCACTCGGTCCTTCGTGATTGACCCACGCCCATCCGATGGCGCCGCCTGGATTACGCAGGCAGGATCCGTCGGTGCTCACGATGATCATGTCGCCGACCATAGCCTTTCCGTCCGACACCGGGAAACCGTCGCGGCCGTCACAGAAGTCCGACCGCTACAGAGGTACGGTAGGTCGGTGACCGCGTCCGTCAACGATGCCGCACCTGTCGACACTCTCGTGAGGGTGCCCGGGCCCGTCGACGTCGCACAAACCCTACGCCCGCTGCAGCACGGACCCCGCGACCCCTGCCACCGCCGTGACGGAAGTGCCCTCTGGCGTGTGTCGCGCATGGAGACGGGTCCCGTGACCTACCGGATCACGCAGGCCGGGACCGATTCGGTCCGTTGTCTCGCGTGGGGCCCCGGCTCCGGGGAACTGCTCGATCGGCTTCCCGCACTCCTCGGCGCCCACGACGACCCGTCCGGATTCGCTCCCGCTCACCCTGCGCTCGCCGAGGCGCACCGCCGCATGCCCGGTCTGCGCATCACTCGCACGGGCCGCGTACTCGAAGCACTCGTCCCCGCCGTCCTCGAGCAGCGGGTGCACGGCATCGCGGCGTTCGCCTCCTGGCGTCACCTGGTCACCCGCTTCGGAGAGCCCGCACCCGGTCCCGCACCGCAGGGCATGCGGGTGCCGCCGAGCGCGGAGTCGTGGCGGCGAATTCCCTCGTGGGAGTTCCATCGCGCGAACGTCGACCCCGCGAGGGCGAAAACCATCGTGCGGTGCGCCCAGCTGGCCGACTCGCTCGAGCGTCTCGTCGACGACGATCCCGTGCGAGCGCGTCGCGCACTGCGTTCGGTGCCGGGCATCGGGGTCTGGACAGCCGCCGAAGTCGCGCAGCGGGCCTTCGGCGACGCCGACGCCCTGTCTGTCGGCGACTATCACCTCGCCACGGTCGTCGGCTGGGCACTGCTCGGTTCGCCGCTCGACGACGCCGGCATGGTCGAGTACCTCGAACCCCTTCGGCCGCATCGGTATCGAGCCGTGCGGCTGCTCGTCGAATCCGGAGGATATTCGAGCGTCCCGCGGCGAGGCCCGCGTACCGCGGTCACCGATCACCGCCGTCACTGATCGTCAGCGCTGTCACAGCCGCCACGACCACAGCCGTCACCGATCGGCACGATTCCCGCCGCCAGACTGCCGACCTCAGGGAGGTGTACGAATGTCCGACCCCGACAACTATCCCGTGCCGACCCGGCTCGACCATCTCCCGAGCTTTCTGCTGACGCAGTCCGCCATGCGGGTGCACCGCGTGGTGTTCGACCGTCTCGATGCGGCCGGCGCACGCGGCCATCACTACCGGATGCTCTCCGCCCTCGACGAATTCGGCCCGTCCAGCCAGGTCGAACTCGGACGCCGATGCGGTCTCGACCGGAGCGACGTCGTTGCATGCATCGACGCACTGGCCGACCGCATGTACGTCCGGCGCGCCTCCGACCCCAAGGATCGCCGGCGCAACATCGTCAGTCTCACGCGGAAAGGCCGCGACCGCCTGGCAGAACTCGAACGCGTGCTCACCGCCGTGCAGGACGAAGCTTTCGCGCCGCTCGACGCCGACGAACGCGAGCAACTCGTCGCCATGCTGACGAAGATCATCGACCACCACGTCCACCTCACATCCGAGCGGCGGCCGTAGGCGCGCACACCGGCGACAGTCGTACGCTGGATAGGTGCGATCGGCAGAGATCCTGCAGGTCCCGCGCTCGAAAGGATCCCGGTGGAAGCAAAAACCTGCAGCGAATCACGAGTTGTCAAGACCAATAGGGTCTTTCCCAACGACGTCAACGATCACAACACCCTCTTCGGCGGGAAGTTGATGAGTGATATCGACATGACCGCGTCGATTTCGGCGACCCGCCACAGCCGCGCATCCGTGGTTACGGCCTCGACCGACTCTGTGGCGTTCCTCGCACCTGTGCACCAGACCGACTCGGTGTGCCTCGAGTCGTTCGTCACCTGGACCGGTCACAGCTCGATGGAAGTGTTCGTGAAGGTGACCGCCGAGAATCTGCGCAGCGGAGACCGCCGCATCGCAGCGACTGCCTTCCTGACGTTCGTGGCGATCGACGACGACGGGCGACCCACCGCGGTGCCACCGGTGATCCCGGAGTCCGACGAGGAGCGAAAGCTCAACGCCTCCGGAGAGGCGCGCGCCGAACATCGCCGGGCGCACCGTCGCCAGAGTCAGGAAATGGCTGCGTACCTCACCACGAGAAGGCCGTGGTGAGGTAACTCGCCCATCGAGGCAACCACGCGGGCCGCTGCTACAGCGACCGTGCGATGAGCACCTTCATGACTTCGTTCGCACCTGCGTAGATGCGCTGTACCCGGGCGTCTTCGTACATCCGGGCGATGAGGTACTCCCGCATGTAGCCGTAGCCGCCGTGCAGCTGGACACACCGGTCGACGACCTCGCACTGCTTGTCGGTGAGCCAGTACTTGACCATCGCCGCATCGGCGGGGTCGAGCCGACCGCGCAGGTGCTGCTCGATGCAGTGGTCGAGGAAGATGCGGCTGGTGCGGGCGATGGTCTGACACTCGGCAAGCTCGAACGCCGTGTTCTGGAACTCGAAGAGGCTGTGCCCGAACGCTTGTCGCGCCTTGGTGTACCGAACGGTCTCGTCGACCGCGCGCTGCATGGCGCCGGCCGCCTGCGCGCCGATGATCAGACGTTCCTGCACGAGTTGCGCCATGAGCTGCGCGAAGCCCTGTCCTTCTTCGCCGAGCAGGTTCGACACCGGCACCCGCACGTCCGTGAACGACAGTTCCGACGTGTCGGCGGCATGCTGCCCCACCTTGTCGAGCACGCGCCCGACCGCGAAGCCCTCACAGTCGCGCAGATCGACGATGAGCAGCGAGACGCCCTTGGCACCGGCCTTCGGGTCGGTTTTGACGGCGAGGACGATGACGTCGGCCGACGACCCGTTGGTGATGAACGTCTTCGACCCGTTGACGACGTACTCGTCGCCGTCGCGGATCGCGCTGGTCTTGATCGCCTTGAGATCCGAACCGGCTCCCGGCTCGGTCATGCCGATCGCACCGAGGATCTCGCCGGTTGCCATCCCGGGCAACCAGGTCCGCTTCTGCTCCTCCGTGCCGTACTCCAGGATGTAGTGCGCAACGATGCCGCTGTGCACGGAGATGCCGAGCGCGAGGTCGCCGGAGTATCCCTGCGCTTCGAACACGGCGAGGTCGTGCGCGAACGTGCCGCCGCCACCGCCGTACTCTTCCGGAACCGAGCACAGCAGCAGCCCCAGCTTGCCTGCCTCGAGCCATACGTGGCGGTCGATGCAACGCTGCTCGTCCCACTTCTCCGCGTGCGCCATGACCTCACGTTCGAAGAAATCGCCCGCCAGTTCCGACAGTGCCCGCACCTCGTCGTCGTGCCACGACGGCACGTGCTTGTTCCTCATGTGTCCCCTTCGTTGATGTCCCGCCGGAACGGCTGGATGTCACAGTGCCGGCCGGCGTGCCCGACGCGGCCTCCGGTCAGACGGCGCGCAGTTCCCGCTTGAGCAGCTTGCCGCTCTGGTTGCGCGGGAGCGTGTCGACGAAGCGGACGATCTTGGGCACCTTGAACGCCGCGAGCCGGTTCCGTACGTGGTCGACGAGTTCGCGCTCGGTGACCGTGTGACCGTCCTTGAGCACGACCACCGCGGTGACCGCCTCGATCCACTTCTCGTCGGGGGTCCCGATGACGGCGACCTCCGCAACGGACCCGTGCGTGTAGAGGGCGTCCTCTACCTCACGGGAGGCGACGAGGATGCCGCCGGTGTTGATCACGTCCTTGATCCGGTCCACGACGGTGATGTACCCCTCCGGATCGCGCGTGACGAGGTCACCGGAGTGGAACCAGCCGTCGCGGAAGGCTTCCGCGGTCGCATCCGGGTTCTCCCAGTAGCCGAGGCACAACTGCGGCGACCGGTAGAGCACTTCACCCGGTTCGCCGTCGGGAACGTCGTTCCCTTCGGCGTCGACGACGCGGGTCTCGACGAACAGCACCGCGCGCCCGCACGACGAGGGGCGGTCGGCGTGCTCGTCGGGCCCGAGCACGCAGGCCAGGGGGCCGATCTCGGACTGGCCGAAGCAGTTGTAGAAGCCCAGGTCGGGGTAGCGCTCGCGCAACCGGTTGAGCACCGTGACCGGCATGATGGACGCGCCGTACTGCGCTTTGCGCAGCGACGAGAGATCGCGCGTGTCCAGATCGGGATGGTTGGCCAGGGGGACCCACACGGTGGGGGCGAGGAACAGGGATCCGATCCGCTCGGATTCGACCAGGCGCAGGATCTCCGGGATGTCCGGGGCAGGCAGCAGGGTGATCGTCGCGCCGACCGCGAGGTACGGCAGCAGGAACACGTGCATGGCCGCCGAGTGGTACAGCGGCATGCAGATCAGCGGGTTGTCGTCGGCGCGCAAGTCGAGGGCGACGATCGACGACGTGTACTCGTGTACCAGTGCGCCGTGAGTCATCATGGCGCCCTTGGGCTTCGACGTGGTTCCCGAGGTGTACAGCAGTTGCACGAGATCGTCGGCGGACGGCGCGGCGTCGAGTGCCGGCACGGGACCGTCCGTCGCCTCGCTCAGCAGCGACGCGTCCTCGTCGCGCAGTGCGAGCACGTGCTCGGCGGGAACGTCGGGCAGAACGCGGTCGAGTTCGCCGCGCAGCGCCGGATCGACGAGCACAGCCTTGGCCCCGGACTGCGCGAGGAGATAGGACAACTCTTCGCCGCGCAGCGCGTAGTTGATCGGCACGTGCACGAGACCGGCGCGCGCCGCCCCGAGGTAACCCAGCACATACGCGTCGGAATTGGTGCCGTACCCGGCCACGCGATCGCCGGCGGTGAGGCCGAGGGACAGCAGACGCGCGGCGGTCCGGGACACGGCAGCGTCCAGTTCCCGGTAGGTGAGGCTGCGATCGGCGAACCGCAGCGCGACACGGTCGGGGAACCTGGCAGCGGAGCGGTGCACTACAGCGTCGACGGTGTTCGCACGGGGATCGGAACTCATGCGGGCAACGTTATAGGACGTCCAACAATTGGTCGAGACCTAACGCTCGATAAGCGCCGCGGTCAGCGTCCCGTCCACACCGGCGCACGCTTGTCGACGAACGCGGACATACCCTCCTGCGCGTCGTCGAGGACGGCGTTGGTCGCCATCGTCTCCGCCATCGCCTCGTACGCGGCGTCCTGAGGGAGTTCGATCTGCCGGTAGAACGCCTCCTTGCCGATCCGCACCGTCACCGGCGACGCGGCCGCGATCTTCACCGCGAGTGCCGTCGTCTCGGTGTCCAGCGCCTCCGCCTCCACGACGAAGTTGACCAGGCCCCAGTCCGCCGCCGTCCGGGCATCGATCATGTCGCCCGTGAGCAGCATCTGCAGTGCGCGTTTCCGCCCGACGGCCCGGCTGACCGCGACCATCGGTGTCGAGCAGAACAACCCGATCCGTACGCCGGGTGTTCCGAACTCCGCACTGTCCGCAGCCACCGCGAGGTCACATGCGGCGACCAGTTGACAGCCCGCCGCCAACGCGGGCCCTTGGACCGACGCGATCACCGGCTGAGGGATCGCCTGCACGGTCTTCATCATCTCGTTGCAGGTGTCGAAGATGGCGCGCTCTTCTTCGAGGGTGCGCCCGATCATGTCCCGCAGATTGTGGCCCGCCGAGAACGCCGGCCCCTCCGCACGGATCACGATCACCTTCGTATCCGCGGACAGTGCGATCAGCCCCGCGATCACCTCGCGCATCGTGTTCACGGACAACGTATTGCGCTGCCGGGCGTTGTTCAGGGTGAGCACGCCGATTCCACTGGCCTCGTCGACGGCGACGAGCACGGGCGCGGTACTGGTGTCGGTCATGCTCCCAGCCTGCCGGACCGGCCCGGCCCGCACCACCGCGACACTCGGTGAGAACTCAGCGCGGGGCGAGAGCGCGGATCATCGGCGCGGGATCCTCGGAGGGCAGAAGCGCGATCGCCGGCGTCGTCACGCCGTTGTCCATGTAGCGCTCCACGTGCTCACGGCATGCTTCCGGAGGACCGTGCACCACGAGGGCGTCCACGACCCGGTCCGGGATCGCCTCGAGCGCCCCCTTGCGGTCACCTTCGGCCCACAGCCGCCACATTCCCGCGAAATCGTCGGACCGTCCGAGGAATTCGTGAAAGGCGCGGTAGACCGGAACGTTCATGTACGCGGCGATCATGCGGCGCCCGATCGCGCGGGAAGTCTCTGCATCCATGCCGGGGAGCACGAAGATCCGCGCGACGATCTCCTTACCGGCGCCGCCTTCGTCGACATACGGGGCAACGGTGCGCACGTCGTCGGCGGACAACCAGTTCACGATCGCACCGTCCGCTTCCCTACCCGCCAGCCTGAGCATGCCCGGACGCAACGCAGCGAGCAGAACCGGCGGCGCGGGGTCCGGGACGAGGCCCGCACGGAAGCCCTGGACCGAGAAGGTGTCGTACTCGTGGCTCACCTTCTCACCGGCGAGGGCGGACCGCAGGAACCGCAGGGTGTCGCGGGCGCGCTTGAACGGTTCCTCGAACGGGATCCCGTTCCACTTCCCGACGATCACGTCGGAGGACGTACCTACACCCAGCACGAACCTGCCGGGCGCCGCGGCCGCGAGAGTCGCGGCAGACATCGCGAGCGTGGCCGGCCCGCGGGTGTACACCGGCACGATCGCGGTGCCCAGGCGGAGGGACGGCGCCCAGGTGCTCGCCAGCGCGAGGGGCGTGAAGGCGTCCGCAGCCCCCGCCTCCGACGACCAGACGTCGGTGTAACCGAGGTCCGGTAATTCCTCGATCACCCGTCGCTGCTCGGAGAAGGGAATGCCGTCGAGCGGAATGGTGAGGCCCCACCGCCGTGTCGTGTTGTCCGTCATGGGCGACACCCTAGTCATCATGTGGCCCCTGTCACCCGGTGAGCTGTCCTCCCCGGTCACACGGCCGCGCCGTATGCTGGCATGTTGTGCGAATCGGTCAGCTCTGGCGTTATCCGGTGAAGTCGTTCGGTGGTGAGCGGATGGACGCAGCCACCGTCGAGTCGGACGGGCTGCGCGGGGACCATGTATGGGCGGTCGTCGATCCGGAGACCGGCGATGTCGCAAGCGCAAAGCGGTTCCGCCGCTGGGGTTCTTTGCTGTCGTGCCGTGCGCGACTGCTCGACGAAGTCGATCCGCGCGACCCTGCCGCCCTGGAGATCACCCTGCCCGACGGCACTGTGGTGCACGGCAACGACCCCGCTGTGGAGGATCTGTTGTCGGACACGACCGGACGGCCCGTCCGGTTGGAGACCCGCCCGCGCACCTACGACGAAGCGCCACTCCATCTGGTGTCCACGTCCGCGGTCGACGCGCTCGGCACCGGGGACGCATCGGAGATCGCGCTGCGTCGTTTCCGGCCACAGATCGTCGTGGCGGCGGACGAGGATGCGGGATTCCTCGAAGACGGCTGGGTCGGGAAGCAGGTCGGGATCGGCTCCGCGACGGTCGAACCGAACAAGCTCACCTCACGGTGCGTGATGGTGACGCTCGCACACCAGGAGGTGCCCGCGCGGCGCGACATGCTCCGCACGGTGATGGCGCGGCCCGTCGCACCGGGACTCACGGACGATAAACCGGGTGCGTACGTCGGGGTCTACGCGACCGTCACCCGGTGCGGGCTGATCGCGGTCGGGGACACACTCGAGATCCGGTAGTCCGTCCGAGTCCGATAGACATATCGTTTTTCGATGTGTATAACGAATATCGATATTATCGACTTTCGTTATGCCGGGAGGCCCCATGCGCACGGTCGAAGACGCACCATCGATCACTCCTACCGAGACGTCGAACAAGGACCGGAGGGACCTCTGGGCGTCGATCACAGTGTTCGCGGCCACGGCCCTCGTCGTCGTGGTCAACTACGTCGTCGGACTCCTCGACGACCTGGAGAACCGGACCGTGACGGCGCGGTTCTCCTTCGAGCACACGCCTCCGCCGAACATGTTCTCTCCCAATGGAACTCCAGTCTCCGTCGCAGGAACATCGAACATCGACATTCCGACCGGGGACGTGTCGCCCGTGACCGTCGGCTTCCTCCGCAGCGCCGACGCACTGGAAACAATCGGCTACCTGGCGGTTCTGGCTCTTCTCACCTGGGTCATGGTGAGGTTCGTGCGCGGGCGGTTGTTCGACAAAGGGGTCATCCGCGGAGTCACCGCCGCGTCGGTCGCCGCCGTCATCACCATCATTGCGCCGACGTTTCCCCGCGTTCTCGGCTCCAATCTCGCCATTCGGGATCTCGCCTGGGACGACGGTGTCGGCGCGCAGGGAATCGGACCGGAGTTCTGGTACGCGTACGTCTTCTGCATGGCGCTGTCCGCCGTCGCCGTCGTACTGCGCATCGGTAGCCGTGTGGCCCGCGACAACGAGGGACTCGTCTGATGCCGCCCGACAACGATCACGCCGTGCAGTGCCACCTGGACGAGTTGCTCGAGGCACGCGGCATGACGCTGGCACACCTCGCCGACCAGGTCGGTGTGAGCGTCGTCAATCTTTCGGTGCTCAAGAACGGGCGCGCCCGCGCGATCAGATTCTCCACCCTCACCGCGGTATGCCGGGTCTTGAACTGCACTGTCGGGGAACTTCTCTCGGTCGACGAAGAGCCCGAAGCCCACGATCGACGGGCATGAGTGCCGGTCAGTTCACCGCGCCCGTGGCCGGCAGAATACGAGTGCGGACCTCGCCGAATCCGATACGGGTGCCGTTGGGGCCCGGTGCGGTGGCCGAGATGGCGATTTCGTCGCCGTCCTCTACGAACGTGCGGGTGTCATCTCCGACCTGCACGGGTTCCTTGCCACCCCACGTGAGTTCGATGAAGGCGCCGCGCTGGTCCTTCTCCGCCCCGGAGACGGTGCCGGAACCGAACAGATCGCCGGTCCTCGTGGCCGCCCCGTTGACCGACGTGTGGGCGAGCATCTGCGCCGGCGACCAATACATCTGCGCGTACGGGGGACGCGACACGATATGGCCGTTCCATTCGACGGCGAGATCGATGTCCAGACCCCACTTCTCGTTGCCCGTCAGATAGGGCAGCGGTTCCGGGTCCTGCACCGGCGTGTCGATCCGCGCGGCCTCGAGCGCGGCAAGCGGCACCACCCACGGAGAGATGGACGTCGCGAACGACTTTCCGAGATTGGGGCCGAGCGGGACGTACTCCCACGCCTGAATGTCGCGGGCCGACCAGTCGTTGAGGATCACCGCGCCGAAGCAGTGGTCGGCGAACTCGTCGGGAGCGATCTGTGAGCCCATCGGCGAACCGACGCCCACGACGAACCCCATTTCCGCTTCGATGTCGAGCCGGATCGACGGGCCGAAGACCGGCACCTCGTCGTTCGGTCCCTTGCGCTGACCGCACGGGCGCACGATATCCACACCCGAGGTCACGACGGTGCTAGACCTGCCGTGATACCCCACCGGCAGGTGCTTCCAGTTGGGCATGAGCGGGTCGGGGTTCTGGGGACGGAACAACCGGCCCAGGTTCGAGGCATGATTCTCGGAGGCATAGAAGTCGACGTAATCCGCGACCTCGATCGGAAGATGCATCGTGACGTCGTCGATCGTGAATACCGCGTCGTCGTCGAGGCTGCCGGTGATCGCGTCCTGGATTGCGGCACGGACCTCGTCCCACCGCGTGCGTCCCTGTGCCATGAATGCGTTGAGTGACGGTTCGGCGAAGACGATGTCGTCGAACAGCCGACTCAGGTCGAGAACCGAATCACCCACGCGCACACCGACGCGCGGTTCGGTATCCGCGATGGAGAAGATCCCGTAGGGCAGGTTGTCCGGTCCGAAGAGTGAACCCTCGGGGATTGCGATGACAGCGCGTCGTGGGCGGGTCATTCCCCTGCTCCCGGAGTGCGACTCCAACTGCGCGCATAGGACGGGTCCTCGCAGGCGAGTGCACCTTCACCGAGTTCGAGCGGGCGGAAGGTGTCGACCATGACGGCCAGTTCGTCGAAGTATTCGACACCGATGCTGCGCTCGTAGGCACCGGGTTGCGGACCGTGCGCGTGACCGCCCGGGTGGACGGAAACCGACCCCTGCCCGATGCCCGAACCCTTGCGGGCTTCGTAGTCTCCGCCGCAATAGAACATCACCTCGTCCGAATCGACGTTGGAGTGGTAGTACGGCACCGGAATCGCGAGCGGGTGGTAGTCCACCTTGCGGGGCACGAAATTACAGATCACGAAGTTGTTGCCTTCGAACGCTTGATGCGTGGGTGGCGGCTGATGGACACGGCCGGTGATCGGCTCGAAGTCGTGAACGGAGAACGTGTACGGGTACAGGCAGCCGTCCCACCCGACGACGTCGAAGGGATGATGCGCCAGCACGTATCGCGTGCCGACAATCCCGCGTGACGTGCGGTGCTTGACGAGGACGTCGACGTTCTCCTCCTCGACCTGTACCGGTTCCGCGGGACCGTGCAGATCGCGCTCGCAGAAGGGGGCGTGCTCGAGGAACTGCCCGTACTTCGACAGGTAACGCTTCGGCGGAGCGATGTGACTGTTCGCCTCGATGATGTAGGCACGCAGTGGTTCGTCACCGGTCGGCACCCAGCGATGCGTGGTGGCTGCCGGCAGCAGCACGTAGTCGCCGGGTTTCGCCGAGAGAGTGCCGAAAACCGTGTGGACATCGGCGGTTCCGGACTCGACATACACCATTTCGTCGCCGACCACGGTGCGGTAGAGCGGTGATTCCTTCGACGAGACGACATATGAGATCCGCACGTCCGGGTTCCCGAGGATCAGACGACGTCCGGTGACCACGTCGGTCTCCGACCAGATCTCCGGGGGGAAGAGCTTGTGGAGTTCGAGGTGCCGTGGTGCGAGCGGGTGGTTCGGCGCGGTGTTCTGGTCGCCGAGTTCCCATGTGGTGGCGTCGGCGATCGCGGACGGGATGTACCGGTGGTAGAGCAGCGACGAGTCCGAGGAGAATCCCTCCTCGCCCATCAATTCCTCGTAGTAGAGGGCGCCGCGGTCGTCCCGGTGCTGGGTGTGACGCTTGGGCGGGATGACGCCGAGCTGTCGGTAGAACGCCATGGTTCGACTCCCGGGGGTTCCTGGGGTGGTGCCGCGCAGGTCGGTGACGACGTTACAGCGACACCGCCGCCGACGAGCGGGACAGCGGGCGCAGTGCTTTGAACCACGCCTCACCGATGCTCCACGCCGCCACCACCACGACTACGACGAGGATCCCCTGAGAGAAGCGCGCCATCTGTTCGGGTCCGCCCGCGAAGGTGACACCCGAAAAAACGGCGTCGAAGAACGCAGGGTTGAGAAACCTGTCGCTCGTCAGCAGCCAGACCAGCGGAATCGCGAGAAGCAGGTTGAGAACGGTGTCGACGCCGGCCAGCAGAACCGTCCGGCGCCGGACCGTGTACTTGACGATCTCGAACACGGCCTCGAGCGCCAGTACGGCGAGGAGCACCGGCATCCAGAAGTTCCACAGGTCTGGTGCGATGAACGGGATCGGGACACCCTCGGAGTCTTCGAAGGAAGAGGACGTCCGCTGCGCGATGAACACCACGATGAGGAACACGAGCATTCCGACGGAAAAGACGGTATCCCCCAGCGACACGCGTCCGTTGGTGACGGACTGCGGTAGCTGGTCGACGGTCCACTCGGCGGCGAAATCCTTGCGACGGGTGCCGTTGCGCTCCAACACGGCGAAGACGACCGTGACCCAGAAAACGATCTGCAGGGCCACTTCCACGGTGCTGGACAACCCCGTGACGAGCACCTCGACGCCGGTACTGCCCCCGATGAGGTCGACCACGAGCAGGATCGCCCCGACGAGAGGAGCAATCCACAACAGCGCCTTCAGCAGGCGCCACCAGTCGAGGAAGAACTCGGGCCCGATCAGGTACATGGGGCGTCCCGCGAGCCCTGCCGCGAGCCGGTCCGGATCGCCGAGGTCGGTGAGTACCGCGGCCTCCGCATCCACCGGTGACTCGCCCGCCGCGATCCGGGCGTCGACGGCGTCCGCGATCGAGCCGCGGAGTTCACGGCCGATGTCCTGATGCTTGTCGGCAGGAAGGCTGCGCAAAGCTGCGGCGATGTAGCGGTCTGTGAGCGTCATGATGCGCCTTCTTCCGAGGTGGATGCGATGGCCTGCAAGGTGCGAGCGAGACCCGACCACTCGTCGAGGAGCCGCTGCGCAACTTCCTCGCCGGCTTCGGAGGTCCGGTAGAACTTGCGTGGTCTCGCCTCGTCGGTGTTCCACTCGCTGACGAGCAGGCCTTGCTTTTCGAGTCGTCGCAGCAACGGATACAGCGTGCCGGCGTCGACGGCGATTCCGGCGGCTGCGAGAGCCTCGAGCAATCCGTAGCCGTAGCCCGGAACGCGCAGCATCAGGAGGCTCGCGACGACGACGGACCCTCGTCGCACCTCCTGGTCGTGCCCGGCATACACATCAAGATCACTCATGCGGCTCACCATACTGTGTGACACACACTATTGTGAAGAGCCAGAGTCCTGTCGCCATTGCTGGTTGGTTCACCCCGGCGTGACCCACGCTTTCTCCACGCGCCCCATGTGCACTCCGCCACTTGGTTCTACGAATCAGCACACACGTGTGCACAATCGACGGGTGAGCTTTTCCGACATCCCGGTCGATCCACATCGACACACCCTGCGGGGCGCCCGGTTCTGGCTGGCACCACTCGTGGTGGTCACTGCGGTGATGGCTGCGTTGGGCTATTTCTACCTGGGCAGCATGCTCGAGCCGTCCGAGAATCTCCGCGAGTTCCCGATGGCGATCGTCAACCAGGATGTCGGCGACGTCATGCCGGGAGCCGATGCGCGCCGCAACCTCGGATCCGAGATCACCGCCGCGGTGCTCGACGGCGTCGATTCCGAGCGCATCGCTCTCCAGGAAATGGGGATAGCCGCAGCGCACCGCGGCCTCGACACCGGCGAACTGTACGGCGCGATCGTGATTCCGAGCGATTTCACGAAGCGCACGTCGATCCTCGCGCAAGCCAGCGTCGTCCCCGGTGACATCGAGAAACCCGTCATCACCCTCTACAGCAACCCCCGCACCGGAACGTTCGCGTCAGCCATCGTCGGGATCATCGGTGACGAGGCGCTGACCACCGTCAACAAGTCGGTGGGCGAAGAACTGACGAAGACCGTCCGTACGACGCTTGCGGAGACCGCGCCCGATCTCCAGCTCTCGGGCGGTAGCGCGCTCACACTTGCTGAGCCCATCAACGTCCTGGACGTCGAGCACAAACCCCTGCCTGCCCACACCGGTTCCGGGCTGTCCGCGTTCTACTACACGCTGCTTCTCATCCTGGCGGGCTTCACCGGTGCGACCATCGTCAGTTCCATCGTCGATTCCGCGCTGGGGTTCGTGCCCACCGAATACGGACCGTTGTACATCACCAAGGAAACCACCAGGATGTCGCGACTTCAGGTGCTGTTCCTCAAATGGGGCATCCTGGTCGTCCTCGCACTGGTCGTGTCCGCGCTGTATCTGGGGATCGGCACGGCGCTCGGGATGCCCGTGCCACGCCCGCTGTTGCTCTGGGAGTACGGCGCCCTCGCCATCTCCGCGGTCGGCATCACCTCGCTCTCGGTGATGTCCGTGTTCGGACCCGCCGGACTGATCGTGAACCTGATGCTGTTCATCGTGCTGGGACTGCCGTCCTCCGGCGGCACGATTCCGATCGAGGCGTCGCCGCCGCTCTTCGAGTGGCTCGCCACCTTCGAACCGATGCATCAGATCTACCTCGCGGTGCGCGCCATCCTCTACTTCGACGGCAACCTTTCCGCGGGCCTCGCCGAAGGCACGAAGATGACCCTCGTGGGTCTGGGTGTCGGCCTGTTGATCGGTGTGGTGGTCACCTGGATCTACGATCGGCGCGGATTCCACCGTCTCGAGGATGCGCCTGCGACCACACGCGTCCTGGAGAGCGTCAAGATCGGATAGTCCCGGCACAACGGAACCCCACCGCATGTCGGGGTTGCGGCGGGGCTCCGCACGACCACCGTAGCCGCGCTGCGGAGCCCGGGGCCGCCGGTCTTGGGTGAAACGGGGGGTGAAGACGATCTTGGGCCCGACGGGCCGGAGGCCGGGCGGCGGAGAAGAGCCACACCTCGAGAGGCACACTTGAGCGGTGCGCACGGTTGTCGTTCCTCATCCATCCGGTAGCGGTGCCGTACGCGGCGCCAGTACCGTCACCGTCGACGAGAACGGAACCCCCGACGCAGCGGTGCGACAGCATCGCGACCTCGCCGCCGCGGTGGCCGAGATCGAAGCCACCGATCGTCCCCGATGGGTGTGGACGTCCACTTCGTCGGTGTACGGCGAACTCGTTCGTGCCGGCGTGCGCGTCCAGCGATGCCACGACCTGGCGACGACGGGCGCAATCCTGAGCACGCGCGAGGGCCTACCCCCTCCGCCCGCCGACGACCCGGTCGACGAGCGACCAGGCTTGTTCGACGCAGCACCGGCCGTGGACCTCGACACCGTGATCTCCCGGTTCGCCGACCAGCGCCGCCGCATCACCGGTGATCCCCGTCTGGAGTTACTCGTGGCCGCGGAGTCGGCGGGGACGTTGGCCGCTGCCGAGATGGGGTTCGGCGGACTGCCGTTCTCGGCCGAATCCCATCGACGACACCTCGAACGCACTCTCGGACCACGGCCCACCGGCTACGAGATGCCCGCCGGCATCGTCGCCGTGACCGAGGAGATCGGGTCGGCGTTCGGCCGCCCGGTCAATCCCGCCTCGCATACCGAGGTACTCGACGCCTTCCGGCGCGAAGGCATCGAAGTGCAGTCCACGCGCAAGCACATCCTGCAGGAGATCGACCATCCTGCGGTGCCGCTGCTTCTCCGGCACCGCGACCTGGCGAAACTGTTCAGCACCAACGGGTGGCACTGGCTCGATACTTGGGTGCACGGCAACAGGTTCCGGCCGGTCTATGTCCCCGGCGCCGTCGTCTCGGGCCGCTGGGCAAGCCGCGGCGGCGGTGCACTTCAGATCCCGAAAGCGCTCCGCTCGAGTGTGGTTGCCGACCCCGGGTGGACGTTCGTCGTCGCCGATGCGGGGCAACTCGAGCCGCGGATCCTCGCGGCGATGTCCGGTGATCCCCGGATGGTCGCCGCCGCGGGCGAGGACGACCTGTACGCACCCGTTGCCGCCACTGCGTTCGCCGGCGACCGCGCGAAGGCGAAAGTCGCGGTGCTCGGAGTGCTGTACGGCGCGACCTCCGGTGACTCCCGGTCGCTGCTCGCTGTCCTTCGAAAGAGCTTTCCCGACGCGGTGGAATTCGTCGAGCGTGCAGCGAAGGCCGGTGAACGCGGGGAGGTCGTGCATTCGTGGCTCGGGCGCGCCTGCCCGCCCGCACCGCCGGGTTTTCAGTCCGGGCCCGACGTCCGTGCCCGCGGCCGCTTCACCCGGAACTTCGTCGTGCAGGCCACTGCCGCCGAGTGGGCGCTGTGCCTCCTCGCCGAACTGCGGCGACGGCTGACCACCGATCCCGACCCGACCGCAGGCGAGCTCGTGTTCTTCCAGCACGACGAAGTCGTGGTGCACACCCGCAACCCCGCGCTCGCGTCCGCGCACATCTCCGCGTCGGTCGACGTCGCCACCCGATTGATGTTCGGCAATACGCGGGTCCGCTTTCCGATGAAGACAGCCGTGCGCACGACCTACGCCGACGACCCGGAGTAAGCGTCTCGCAGTGGTGACGGGCCGGTCCCGGGCAGGCGACACGGCAACAGAGAGCACTGCTCTTGACTCTGCCCCGCCAACCGGCGCACACTGGCTCTCAACAGAGAGCACCGCTCTCTGAATGAGAGTGAGGAAACGTCGTGGATGCCTCCACCCGCTACATCGGTCCCACCGGACTGGACTCGATCATGAACCGGTTCTTCAACACACTTCCCAAGCTCGGAATCAGCGTCGCGGGCTCTCGCCTGCTCGCAGTGCGCGGCAGGAAAAGCGGCGAATGGCGCACCACCATGGTCAATGTGCTGACCACCTCCGACGGCAGGCGCTACCTCGTCGCCCCGCGCGGCCACACGCAATGGGTGCGCAATCTGCGGGTAGCCGGCACCGGGGAACTTCGCCTCGGGCGTCGCGTCGAAGAATTCAGCGCCTCCGAAGTTGCGGACGCCGACAAGATCCCGGTGCTGCGCGAGTATCTGCAACGGTGGGGCTGGGAAGTCGGGAAATTTTTCGACGGTGTCACCAAAAACTCCAGCGATGACGAGTTGGCGGCTATCGCACCAGGTTTCCCGGTCTTCGCACTCGCCTAGTCGCACGCGGCACGGTCCGGAGGAACCTGAGCCCCGACATCAGCCTGCGGGCACCGGAACAGGCGCGAGCGAATTTCCGACTCCGATCGAGGCACAGTCGTTTCGGACGTTGTCGCCGGCGAAGCGACTGTTCAGGAACTCGGCCGCCTGCGCCTGGAACGGAACGAATGCCTCCTCGTGGTCGAGGCCGTCGTACTGGGAATAGGCCACCGCGACTCCGCGAGTGCAGTACGTATGGGCAAGCCCTTCGACGTCGCCGGTCACCATGATGGTGTCGCCGATCGGGTCGCTGTGGCCGACAGCCAGGAACATCGGAACAATCGGGGTACCGGCGGTGCCCATGATGTTGTCGTTGATCGCGATCGCCACTTCTCGGACGTCGAGCAACGACCGGTAGGGCGCACGAACCATATCCGCGTCGGTGAGCCCCGGATAGTCGGACGCGAACTCCGCAATGCACCGGTTGGCAACCTCGGCGACGACCTGCTTGCCCCGGTCGGAGAGAAACGCGTCCGTGTCGAGGTCGTATGTACGCTGATAGGCCACAACCAAAGCCGGAATCACGCCCGCCCATTTCGCGCTACCGCTGACGTAGGGCAGGTTGTGTGCGAGATCGACCGGCACGCCGCCGGCGGCAGCGCCGATGATATTCAGTTCGGGCGCGTAACTCGGCGCCACCTCGGCGCCCCACTGGGTCGGTACCGATCCACCGGAGTAGCCGATCAGGCCGACGGGCGTCGAATCGGGAAGCGACAGCAGTTCTTCGGTAGCCTTGATCCCGTCGAGTGCCGCGTACGCCGATTCGCGTCCGACCGTCCACTCCAGTTCCGGCCCTTCGTAATCGGGAGCCACAACGGTGTATCCCGCGGCGATATATCCGGCGATGACGGTCTGCTCCGCAAGCGACACACCACTGTCAGCGCTCCCGGTCAACGTATAGGAGGGATCGCACTCGGATCCGAGTGCGTCGTACGCCATGTGGAACGAAATGAGCTTGGTGGGCCCCGGTGCGAGCGGTTGAAGCACAGTCGCAACGGTGTCGGTCGGCTCGCCCTGCTGGTCGGTCGTACGGTAGAGGACCTGTGTGCTGGTGACCGGCGTGGTGACACCCGGTGCGGCAAACACCGAGGGCCTGGAGCGAAGAATCGTGCCCGGAGCGAAATCCGCCAGCGGACCGTCATAGGTGTAGAACGGATCCTGCGAAGGCAGGGGCTCCGGGATCGGCTGTGCCACACTGCTGCCCGCGCCGAGAACCATGGCCGTGACGGCAACTGTCACGCACGCGATACACCGCCACAACAGACCGGACGTGACGCGTGGCTTCGTCGACATGGCGGTCTACACCCCCGTCTCGGGTACTGCTGACGGACTGCTGGCACATTCCGGACTGGTCGAAGAATACGTGCGTTCGGGCGTTACGGGTGCCGATTCAATGTTGCATGCGCCCACAGATGAGCAACCGCGTAGGCACGCCACGGTTGCCACTGTGCCGCGAGCGCAGTCGCTTCGCGTGCGGTGCCGACCTCGAGGGCGCGCCGGAGCACAAGGTCACCGGCGGGGTACGCATCGCGGTCGCCGGTTCGCAGGGCGAGATAGTCGACGGTCCACGGCCCGATTCCGGGCAGCGCGAGCAGATCACGGGAAAAGGACGCCGACGCGGGATCGAGGCCGTCGGATACCGCTCGGGCCAAGACCAGCAGGGTGTTCGCCCGAGACCGTGTGGTGCCGATCGCCGCACGCAGATCTTCCGGCGCGAGGGCAGCGATCCGTTGCGGTGTCGGAGAGCACCGCAATCCACCTGGCGCGTCGTCGCCGAACGCCGCGACGAGCCGCCCCGCGAAAGTGGCTGCTGCCGCGACACTCACCTGTTGCCCGAGGATCGTCTGCACGGCCGTGGTGAACCAGTCGGTACTGCCGAGCACCCGCAGGCCTGGCCGGGCTCGCACCAATGGAGCAAGGACAGGATCGGCGGCAAGCGCGGCGTCGACGACGGTGGGGTCGGCGTCGAGGTCGAGCCAACGGCGCACCGCCGCTTCGACATCTGCGATGTCGGCCCGGCGCGGCGCATCGATCCGCGCCACCACGCTGCCGGTATCGGCGCGGAGTGTCACGGCCGCGCTCGCAATACCGTGCGCGGTGCGCAGCGCAATACAGTGCGTTCCGGTGGCTACATCGTGACGTTCGTGCCCCGGAACCGCATGGCTCCGCATGGTGGCGAGCAGTGGACGCACCGAAAATGGGAGCGCCACCGGGAGCCGGGCGACAGTGATCACGCGGCGGCTTCGAGCCGCAGCAGGATCTGTTTGGCTTCCACACCGCCCGCGTACTGCCCGAGTCCTCCGTCGGTGCGGACGACGCGATGACACGGGAGAACCACCGGCAAGGGGTTTTTCGCGCATGCCGTCCCCACGGCACGCACCGCTCGAGGACTTCCCGCTGATGCGGCAACGTCCGCGTAGCTGGCGGTGCGTCCGTACTCGATGTCGGCAAGCCGCGAGATCACCTCCCGCCGAAAGCCTGTCGCGAGACGAAAGTCGAGAGGGAGATCGAACGCGGTGCGAGTGCCGCCGAAGTATTCGTCGAGCTGACGTACCGCGTCGTCGAACCGGGCGGGTGCGTCGAGGATGCGTGGCCCGATCTGCCGGGCGAGTTCGTCGAGCACGGCGTCCTCGCCCTCCGCGACGAAGGCCACCTTCACGAGCCCCACCGTGGTGGACGCCAACAGCAGCGGACCCACCGGAGTATCGACGACGCGGTAGGCGACATCCAGCAACCCTGCGGCTTCGGCGTCGAGGACGAGTTTGTCGTGCAGCCAGGCCAGATCGGAAGTAGACACCGACGGGATAGGAAAGTTCATGAGCGGCTTCCTGTTTCGGCGTGATAGGAGCGGCGCAACGCTTCCCGGCCGTCGGCGGCGGCTCGCCGGGACGCGTCGGCGCTGTTGCCGAGAATCGCGCCGATCTCGGCATACGGCAACCCGCCCACGTAGTGATACACCAGCACTGCGCGCTGCGTGAACGGCAGCGCCGCCACCGCCGACCACAGTTGGTCGTCGCCTGATCCCGGCAATCCCGCTGTTGCGGGGCGTTCGGGGACGATCTCCGTCGGCACAGGCGCACGACCACGCAGCCTGTGCACGTCGATCGCCTTGCGGTGGGCGATGGTGACCAGCCACGCTTCGATATTGCTGCCGGGCCGCAGGGCGGGGTACGCACGCAACGCCGCGAGAAACGTCTCGGACCACGCGTCGTCTGCGTCGGTGGGACCCAGCAGAGCCCTGCACACCCTCGATACCGTCGGACCGTGGTCGGCGACCACCCGTTCGAACGGGGGTAGATGTGTGGGCTCCGTCGTGTCAGACCGGGGCATGAGTGGCCTGTGCCCTCCGGAACGCCGCTTCCCGATCGAGCAGCAGGCGCTTGCGGTCGAGACCCCCGGCATATCCGGTGAGCTTGCCGCTGCTCCCGATCACCCGATGACACGGGACCACGATGCACAACGGGTTCCTCGCGTTCGCCGCGGCCACCGCGCGAACCGCGGTGGGCCGTCCCACCGCGGCCGCAACGGCGGTGTAGGTGCAGGTTGTGCCGTATTCGATCTCCGCCAACGCGGCCCACACCGTCCGTTGGAAGTCGGTGCCGGCCGGTGCGAGCGGAAGAGTGAAGCGGGTGCGTTCACCTGCGAAGTACTCGTCCAACTGTGTCCGCGCCTCGTCGAACCCTTCGGTGGTCCGGGACCCGAAGGAAGTGCGATCGGGGGAAGGACGGTGCTCCACCATGTACAGGCCCGACAGGACGCCGTCGGTATTGACCAACGTCAACTCACCGATCGGGGTGTCGATCAGGGTGTGCGTGCGCGATGCGGTCACGGGTTCGATCCTTCCATCCGATGCAAGGTTCACATCGAGTAGACGCACGGGACGACCGAAACGTGAGGTTGCTGTCGCACCGTGGCCGCCGTGGTGAAAGATGGCGAGATGATCGCCTTACCCGCTGTCCCTCTCGTCGGTTCCCTTCTCGGTGCCACGCGCACGGTGGTCGAGCGCACAGTCGCCACCGCCACCTTCGCGGTGTCGGTGCCCGCCCGTGCCGAGGCGCTGCTCGACAATGTCGAATCGCTGATCCGGCGCGTCGACGCCGTGGTCGACGATGCCGCAGTGGCGGTCGCTCGGGTCGAGGCGATCATCGCGTCGACGACTTCGGTCGTCGCGGACGCCGACGCGGTCGCCGGACAAGCGCGCACCATCGTCGGCCAGGTCGGCACCGTCGCCACGCAAGCCGAGGCCATCGTCGGAGATGTCGGCACCGTCGCCGGGCAGGCCCGGACGGTCGTCGGAGAGGTCGCTCTCGTCGCCGGGGACGCCCGCACGATCATCGACTCCGCCGGACGAAGTGCCGACATCGCGAGCGAACTCCTCGAGACCTACGAGCCCCTCGCACGTCAGGCTGCGCCCCTCGCGGCCCAGTTCATCGAGGAACTGTCGCCGGAGGAAGTGCACGCGGCAATCCTCATGCTCGACCGGCTTCCCGAGCTGTCCGAGCGAATGAACATGATCATGCCGATCCTCGGCACGCTCGACACGGTCGCGCCGGAGATCCACGAGTTGCTCTGCGTCGTGAAGGACCTCCGTCAGGCGATCACCGGCGTGCCCGGGTTCAACTTCCTTCGCCGGCGAGGCGAAGAAAAGGAGAACTCGGACGACGAGTGATGCGCAGGCGGGAAGGTCAGGCGCTGTAGAGACTCGCTCCCGCGCGGCTGAGCACCAGCCGGGGCAGGACCGCGCGCGACGACAACTTCAGCAGTGCGTCGACGAGCTCGACGACGTCGCCGACCTCGAGCATGTCCTCCGCCGGGATCCGGTCTTTGATCCACTCGGACATGTCGGTGTCGACATACCCGGGAGCGATTGCGGACGCCGAGACGCCGTTACCCGATTCCTCGGCGTTGAGGGTTTCCACCAGCGACACGAGTGCGGCCTTCGTCGCGCCGTACGCGGCGAGACCGGCTTCGGCGTACACACCGGCGACGGACGCGAGCGCGATCACCTTCGCGCCGCGACCCGGATCGTTCCGCGCACCGGACCGCAGCAGCGGCAGTGCCGCCTGCATCAAAGCGAACGGCGCGTTGAGGTTGACTGCCACCGTCTTGTCGAACCGGCGGGAGGGGAACTCGGCGATGGTGCCGGCGGTGCCGACACCCGCGTTGAGTACCAGGGCCTTCATCGCGCCGAACGCGTCGGCGTGTGCGGCGACCACCCTGCCCGCGGCGTCGGGGTCCGCCAGGTCGGCGGCGACGGTCCGGACGTCCGTCGCACCCGCATCCCGCAACAGAGCGGCGACCTCGTCGAGCCGGGTTGCGTCCCGGGCGGAGATCGTCAGCGCGAATCCGCGCTCCGCGAGGCGGGTGGCGACGCCGAGGCCGATGCCCCGTGTCGCCCCGGTGACGAGGGCGCTCGCGATCACGAACCTGCTCCCGTCACGAAGTCGAGTCCTGCGGCGACGAGCGCGGGCACCGCGTCACCCGCGCGGTCGAACCCGTCGCCGACGGTCGCGCCGGCCCGCCAGCGATGATTGATGCCCTCGGCGATGACGGCGAGCTTGAAGTGGGCGAGGCCCATGTAGAAACTCCAGTGGGCGATGTCGCGTCCCGAGACGGTGGCGTATCGCTCGACGAGGTCGTCCGCCGACGGCAGCCTGTTGCTGGTCCAGGCTGCGGGGAACCCGAGCACCTGGTCGAGCGCGGGATGCCGGTACACGCACATCATGGCGAGGTCGGTCAGCGGGTCGCCGAGAGTGGACAGCTCCCAGTCGACCACGGCTGCAACGCTTCCCACGTCGTCGTGAGAGAGAATCGTATTGTCGATACGGTAGTCACCGTGCACGATCGACGGGGCGGGCGACTCCGGGATCGAGTCCGCGAGTGCGGCGTGCAGCCGCTCGACATCGGGAAGTTCCCGGGTTTTCACCCTGTCCCACTGGCTCTGCCACAGCTTCACCTGGCGGGTGACGTACCCGTCGGGCCGTCCGAACCCGCCCAGCCCCACGGCTTCGTAGTCGACGGCGTGGAGCTCGGCGATCACGCGCACGAGTTCGCTTGTGCAGCGGTCGATGTCGGTATCGGACAGCGAATCGAGGTCGTCCTTGCTGCGTACGACGCGCCCCCCGACGTACTCCACCACCGTGAACGGTGCGCCCATCACGGAGTCGTCCTCGCACAGCGCGACGGTGCGCGCGACCGGCACCGCACTGCCCTGCAGCGCGGACGTGATGCGGTATTCACGGGCGACGTCGTGTGCCGACGGTGTCAGTCCCGCCGTGGGTGGTCGCCGCAGGACCCAATGGGATGTGTCGTCGAGGATGCCGTAGGTGAGATTGGATTTCCCGCCGGAGATGAGTTCTGCCCGCAGTTCGCCGTCGACCGCAACCCCGGATCGACGCAAGAATCGGTCGAGGGCGACGAGGTCGAGCCCCTTGTGCACCGCGGTCACTTCGCTGCTTCTTCGGCTGCGGCGGCCTTGCGCGCCGCACCGACGGCACGCTTTGCGATGGCCCAGCGGTGCACCTCGGACGGTCCGTCGTAGATGCGGAACGGGCGGACCTCGCGCGAGAGCCTGGCGAGGGGGAGATCTTCGGAAACCCCGAGACCACCGCACATCTGGACCGAACGATCGACAATGCGGAAGATGGCCTCGGCGGCAAAGGTCTTGGCGATGGACGTGGCGTTCGCGGCGTGCGATCCCCGGTCGAGTTCCCAGCATGCCTGCACCAGCAGAGCCCGGGTCGCTGCGATGTCGATCTCGTTGTCGGCGACCATCTTCTGGATCATGCCGAGATCACCGAGCTTGGAGCCGAATCCTTCACGTCCTGCCACATACCGGAGCGCGGTGTCGTGACCGCGCCGGGCGGCACCGAGCCAGCGCATGACGTGTGTCATGCGAGCCGGGCCGAGCCGGACCTGCGCGTAGGCGAATCCCTGATCCACTTCACCGAGCACTGCGCTGTCCGGGACGTACAGATCCTCGAAGTCGACCTCGCAGTGTCCGCCGATCATCGACTTGTCGAGCGTCTCGATGTGACGACCGACCTTCAGCCCGTCGGAGTCCGCGGGAGCGAGGAACATCGTCGCTCCGCCGCGCTGCCCCGGCTCCCCGGAGGTGCGGGCCATGATGATGAAGAATCCGGCGCCGTCCGCCCCTGTGATGAAGTGCTTGCGGCCGTTGATCTTCCAGCCTCCCGTCGCCTTCTCGGCGCGGGTCGTGAGTGCGTTGGGGTCGGCGCCGGCGCCGGGTGCCGGTTCGGTCATCGCGAAGGCCGAGCGCATGTCGCCCGCAGCGAGAGGAGCCAGGTATCGGCTCTTCTGTTCGTCGCTCGCAATATGCGCGAGCATGTGCACGTTGCCTTCGTCGGGAGCGGCGATGTTCAGGGCCACGGGGCCGAACAGGGAGTAGCCGGCCGCCTCGAACACGGGAGCTCGGTCCACCATCCCGAGGCCCTGGCCGCCGCACTCGACCGGCGCATGGGGGGCGAAGACACCCGCTGTCTTGGCGGCGCTCTGCAGTGCCACCCGTACGGAATCGCCACCCGCTGCGGCGATGTCGCCCCGATGGGCGTCCTCGACGGGAAGCACTTCGTCGCGAACGAACGCTTCGGTTCGAGCCACGAGATCCTGCACGTGCTCGGGGTAGGCCAGGTCGACCGCCATGCTGATACTCCTTCCAGACCAACCGACCGATCGATCGCTCGGTGACCGCTACGGTGGCATATCCCGGAGAGTGGGTCAACCCCGGCTCTACCGCGCCCCGACGGTGCTCCGTGCAATGACCAGGTACCGATGGACGATGTCATCGGGACTCGACGGGCCGTCCGGGCGATACCAGCTCGCGACACCGACACACATCGTCGTCACCGCGCGGCTGGCGTCCTTGGGATACGGAGTCGTGAACTCCCCGGTCGCCACCCCGCCTTCGACGATCCCGTCGAGCATGCGCTGCTGTTCGTCGCGCAAGGCGACGAAGGCCGCACGGCTCGCGGGTTCCATACTGCGCATCTCGGTGGATGCCACGAACGCCTGATCCCGCCGGACCATATGGAAACGCAGGAGCGATTCGACCACGGCGTCGAACTGCTCCGACGGTGTCGGGCCGGCCTCGGCGAGCGCCCGGCGGCTGCGGTCGAGCAGGTCGTGCATCACGGTGGTGGTGAGCGAGACGAGCAGGGCCTGCTTCGACGGGTAATGGTGGTACAGCCCAGGCACCGACAATCCAGCCCTCGACGCGATCTCCCGGATCGAGGTGCCGTCGTACCCGCGTTCGGCGAACGCTTCGAGGGCCGCCGCAAGAGGTTTCGGCAAGGTCGGGGGTCCGTAACGCCGCCACGACCCGACGTCGCCGGAGACCGGATCCTCATGCATGTCCATGGACAACACCGTAGGGGACGGTCCCCGGCCACCTCACCCGAGCGGAGCGGGGTCAGTAGTCGTCGTCTCCGTAGACGATGAGGCCGCGCAGGTTCTTGCCCGCGTGCATATCTTCGTACCCCTGGTTGATGTCCTCGAGTTTGTAGGTGTTGGTGACGAGGCCGTCGAGATCGAGTTGTTTGTTGCGGTAGAGGTCGAGCAGTTTCGGGATCTGCGAACGCGGACCTGTGCCGCCGAAAATGGCGCCCTGCAGTCTCTTTTGGAGAAGCGTCAGTTCGAACAGACTCAGAGTGACCTGCGTGTCGGTTGCGTTGCCCATTCCGACGACGACGACCTGCCCACCCTTCGCCGTGACCGAGAGCGCGGGCGCGATGATGTCCCCGTGGATCTCCCCCACAGTGATGATCGTGACATCGGCCATTGCGCCCCAGGTGATCTCACCGATCACCGGCGCCGCCTCCTCGAGTGACGAGAACGTGTGACTTGCGCCGAATTCTTTCGCCTTCTGCCTCTTGTACTCGACGGGATCGATTGCGACGACGAACCGGGCGCCCGCGTGAGCCGCGCCCTGAACCGAGTTGATGCCGACGCCGCCGATACCGACGACCACGACGGTGTCGCCGAGCTTGGTTCCGCCGATTTCCGTGGCCGAACCCCATCCCGTAGCGACCCCGCAGCCGAGGAGTGCGGCCTTCTCGAGCGGAATGTCTTTCTCGATCTTGATCACCGAGGCTTCGTTGACCGTGACGTACGGGGCGAAAGTGCCGAGCAGGCACATCTGCAGGACCGGGTCGCCGTTCAAGCTCGCGCGATAAGTCTTGTCCGAGATCGCCTGCCCGGTGAGCAGGCCCGCTCCCTCGTCGCAGATGTTCTGCAAGCCCTTGGCGCACGATCGGCAGCGGCCGCACGCGGGGATGAATGCGAGGACGACGTGGTCACCCTCCTCGAGGGTCGTCACTCCCGGACCGACTTTGGTGACCACGCCGGCACCCTCGTGTCCGCCCAGAACCGGGAAGAACGGAAGCGGAGTTGCGCCCGTGCGGAGATGCTCGTCCGAGTGGCACAGGCCCGAGGCAGCCAAACGGACCTGCACCTCACCCGCCACCGGGTCGCCGAGGTCGATCTCCTCGATCTCCCACGGGCGGTCGATTCCCTTGATCACTGCCGCTTTCGTCTTCACCGGGCCTCCTGAGCAGGATAATTGTGATGTGCGTCACGCCGAATTCAAGCACTGCGCGGACGATCGGGCAATGGGTTCGGGAATCCCCCTGTCCCGGCGCTGCGGTTCCCCGTACCCTCCGTCGCACTTACCTCGAAGGACCGGTGACATGATCCATCTCCGCCATAGCGCGACAGCCGAGATTCCGGCCGACGTCGCCTTCGCCTACGTCGACGACCACCGGACCGTTCCCGAGTGGATGTTCGGAATGACCCGATTCCAGCCCGTGGGCACGCAGGTCAGCGGCCTGGGAACCGTCTACGACGCAACAATGCGCGTGGGACCCAAGACTCTCGACTCGCGGGTCGAGGTCGTCGAATGGGAATTCGGCCGCTCCCTCGCCCTCGAGTCCGTGGCGGGCATGCGGTCGGCCTCGACGTGGCGCTTCATCGAGATCGGCGACGAAAGGACCCGGCTCGACGTCGATTTCGCATACCAATTGCCGGGCGGTCTGGCAGGAATGGCATTGGGCAAGCTGATCGGGCCGATCGTGGGCACCGCCGTCCGGCACACCGAGCAGGCCCTGCGCAGTCAGCTTCGCGACCTGGCCTGACCAGGATCCCCTATTCGAGGCACCGTTCACCTCCGCCCGGGACAGCGGCATGCACGAGGAAGATCCATTTTAGAGCATCCGCTCTGTTATGGTCGGCGCTGTTCCGCCACCGTCGTTGCGGACCTGCCTACGAAAGGGGTCACACATGCCATCGATCACTCAGGACGGCCCGATTTGGACGCTGAACCTCGGTGACGACGAGAACCGCTTCGGCCCGGAGTGGCTCACCGCCGTCGAGAAGTGCCTCGACGAACTCGAGGCCGGCACCGACGCGGCCGCACTGGTCACGATCGGTTCCGGAAAGTTCTACTCCAACGGCCTGGATCTCGACTGGCTCGGGCAGCACCTGGACGAGTACACGTCCTACGTGGACCGCGTCCATGCTCTGTTCGCGCGCGTCCTGACCCTGCCCGTGCCGACGGTCGCGGCCCTGAACGGACACGCCTTCGGAGCAGGGGCGATGCTGGCGATGGCACACGATTACCGAATCATGCGAGACGACCGCGGCTACCTGTGCTTCCCGGAAGTCGACATCCACATCCCGTTCACGCCCGGCATGTCCTCCCTGATCACCAGCAAACTCACCCCCCGCACGGCAGTCACCGCGATGACCACCGGACATCGCTACCCCGGACCGCAGGCCCTCCAGGACGGTCTCGTGGACGCCGTCGCCGGCCTCGACGATCTGCAGACCGGTGCGGCCGACATCGTCCGGTCTCTCGCAGGCAAGGACCGCAAGACGCTGGGTGCGATCAAGCAGACGATGTTCACCTCGGCCGTCGCAGCCCTCCAGCAGCCGATGGGCTGACCGTCACCACACCTGCACACCCCGCCGACCGATAGGGACACCGTGGGACGACCTCGCCGGCACGACCTCGACGATCTGCTCGATCACGCGCGCCACCTATGGGTACGGCGAGGCACACCCGGCGTGACGATCCGGGCACTCAGCGACGTCTCGGGAGCATCGAACGGTGCGATCTACAACGCGTTCGGCTCCCGGGACGGTCTGCTGGCGTCCGTGTGGGCACGCGAGGCCACCCGATTCCTCGAGTTCCAGCGCGACATCGCCGACAGCACCCTGACGGCCTCCGGCCCCACGGAAGCGATCGTCGCGGCAGCGCTCGCGCCGGCCACCTATGCGGAGCGCGACGAGTTCGGCGCGCAACTGCTGCTCGCGGTCACCCTCGACGATCTGCGCACCCCGGACCTCGCAGAGTCTCAGCGCGACCAGCTGGCCGGACTGCGACGCACCCTGACCACCCTGCTCACCGTGCTCGCCGTCGAACAGTGGGGCAGGGAGGATGCGACCGCACTCACCCTCGTGAAGTACTGCGTCGTCGACCTGCCCGGGGCGCTCCTGCTCGGGTCCGGCAACGTGTCCGATCCACTCGCACGTCACGCACTCTCGCTCGCGGTGCGCGGAATCGTCTCGGAGTCGCCGCCGGCACCGGACCGATGACCGTGCGCGTCGTCAGAAGTTGCCGCGCGCCGCCTGCTCCCGCTCGATAGCTTCGAACAAGGCCTTGAAATTGCCCTTGCCGAATCCGGCGGAACCGTGTCGCTCGATGAGTTCGAAGAACACCGTGGGGCGATCCCCTACCGGCTTGGTGAAGATCTGCAGCAGGTATCCGTCCTCGTCACGATCGACGAGGATGCCGCGCTTCTTCAATTCCTCGACCGGAACCCGGACGGCCCCGATGCGTGCACGCAATTCCGGGTCCTCGTAATACGCATCGGGTGTGGGCAGGAATTCGATGCCCTGATCTCGCATGCGGTCCACCGCGGCAAGGATGTCGCGGGTCGCCAGCGCGAGGTGCTGCGCTCCGGGACCGCGGTAGAAGTCGAGATACTCGTCGATCTGCGAACGCTTCTTCGCGACCGCCGGTTCGTTGAGCGGGAACTTCACACGATGGTTGCCGTTGCACACCACCTTGCTCATCAGTGCCGAGTAATCGGTAGCGATGTCGTCCCCGATGAACTCCGCCATGTTCGTGAAACCCATGACCCGCCGGTAGAAATCGACCCACTCGTCCATCCGGCCGAGTTCGACGTTGCCGACCACGTGGTCGAGTGCCTCGAACATCCGCGCCCCCGCGTCGCCGTGTCGGCGGTAGGAGGAGACACGTTCGACATATCCGGGCAGATAGACGCCCGAGTATCGCGACCGGTCGACCAGCGTGTGCCGGGTGTCGCCGTACGTGGCGAGCGCGGCAAGGCGTACCGTGCCGTACTCGTCGGAGACGTCGTGCGGTTCGTCGAGGATCCTGGCACCCTGTGCGCGAGCATGTTCCACGCACGCGTCGACATCGGGAACCTGCAACGCGATGTCGGCGACACCGTCTCCGTGCACCCGATGGTGATCGGCAAGTGGACTGTCCGGGTCGACAGCTCCCTTGATCACGAAACGCACCGCGCCGCTGCACAATACGTAGGCGTGATGGTCACTGTTTCCCGTCGTGGGCCCGGAGTACGCGACGAGATCCATACCGAAGGCGGATTGGTAGAAGTGCACCGCCTGAGTGGCGTTGCCGACCACCCACGACACCGCGTCCCAGCCGCTGACCGGAAACGGATCGTGTGCCGCGTCGTACTCGACGGCTCCGACGAGCCTGCGTAATTCGTCCGGGTCCAGGCGAGCGAGTCGCTCGGTATCGGTGAGGTCCCGTTCGAGAGTCATAGCGATCTCCTGCCGCGAGTGCGAGGTGGTTCGTCGTCGGATGTCACCAGGAGAAACCCGTCGGGAGCCGGTGGCAATCTGTTCTCGCAGAACTGGTCGACCGGACCGGAATACACCGGCATCCGACCGTTCAGCTATACAATCGGCCTACATTCCGAGACCCGGCGGGAAGGAACGATCGTGCGTGACGTCCTGCAACTCGACAAACTGGATTTCGCGCTCCTCGAAGTCCTCCACTCGGATCCCAAGATCGGAGTACTCGAACTGTCCCGGCGACTCCGCGTCGCTCGTGCCACCGGCGCTGCCCGGTTGCGACGACTCGAAGACGGCGGCCTCATCGCCGGATACGGGCCACAGGTCGATCTCGCCGCCGCAGGATTCGATGTCCAGGCGTTCGTCACGATGGAGATCGCCCAGGGGGCACTCGCCACCATTCGCGAAGTACTGGAATCCATTCCCGGCGTGCTGGAAGCATTTTCGACCACGGGAACCGGTGACATCCTGTGCCGCATCGCCGCCGACTCCCACCTCGGACTACAACACACCCTCATCGAGTTGAACCGGTCGTCGATCATCACCCGCTCGACGAGCGTGATGGTGCTGTCGAACGTCGTGCCCTTCCGGGTGATGCCGCTGTTGCGCACACTCCAACCCAGCGGGTCGGCGAAGGCACCCGCGTATCGCCCACCGCAGACGACAGCGGTGCCGGAACGGTGATGCGGCACGGTGGAAGATGTTGTGTGGCGGAACACTCGGTACGGGACGGCGGAGGTCGAGTGAAAAGTTTGGTGACAAAGTGCCCGGATAGCGGGCACTATCCCACCAAAGCTAGATCGCCGTGGACCCATGTGCGTCGTCCGGCGGCGACGTGTGCTCGGCGAGCCTTGCGAGATTGAGCAGTTGCCTTCTCGCCATGACGAGGTCGCCGACACAGATCGCCGGAGCCAGCACGCCGGCCCCGCTCATCACGAGCTTCAACAGCAACCTCGTGTGCGGGCCCGCGGGGACGAGCACATACGACATGACAGCGCCCATGATCCGTCCCGTGTAGTGCACCTGCGTTTCGACCGCGAGCAACCGTCCTTGCGGGTGGTTCGCCGTGCGCGTGAAGGGCCGGCCGGGCTCCGGTGGAGGGATATCGAGCAGTCTCTGCGGAGAACGACGGCCACCGTTGTCTATCCAGTCGTACGAATACGGCGCCATCTGGAGCTGGGTGACCCAAGGCCAGACGACAGCCGGAGCGGCGCGCACGGTGACGCCCCTCCACGCCTGAAGAGTCGGATCGGGGACGAAGTCGTCACACGGGTAGCGGCGGGCGACCTCGGCGTCGGTCACACCCCAGCGGTCGCCGAACATGGGCCCTCCCCACGCGACCCTGCGCGGTCGCACAGGGACTACTCTTCCCGATCCGCCTCGGGACTGTGGGAGATCGGGCCTGCTACCACGCAGCCACGACACGTCCCGCGATATGACGCATCCCGGCCGTGGTCGGATGCATCGGTGCTGCAAAAGACAGCGACTGCTGTCCCTCGAACCAGCGCTGGTCGGGAGCGGCGCACGCGTCGTGCCCCTCCGAACCCCCGGCGACATCCACGAATTCGGCACCGGTGTTCGCGGCTGCACCGGCGAGTACCTGGTTCATCCGGCCGAAGAACCCCTTGACGAAGGAGGCGTCGGCGTCGCTGGTGGGGATGTTCGGCCAGCACCCGCGGTCGCCGAAGATGCCGCCGTGCCCGACGAGCAGGACCCTCGCGCCGGACGCCTTCTGCCGGATCTTGCCGAGCGTCGCCGTCACTTTCGGACCCAGCGCGTCGAGTGCGGCGGCCATTCGAGTCGCGACGTTCGGATTGGACCGGCAGTGCGCATCTCCGCCCGGAAGATCGGTGTAACAGGCGGAGACCAGGGTGCGCCATCCGACGTCGTTGCCGCCGATGCTGAGTGTCACCAGGGTGGTGTCTGCTGCGAGCAGGTCTATCTGGCGCGGTACCTGTCCGGTCTTCGTGTCCTGCGGGATTCTGGTGACGTTGTCGGTGCGGGCGGCTGCGCACGACACATTGATGAACGACGCGGGACGCAGTGCGTGCGCCACCAGCGCCGGGTATCCCACATCGGAACGGGCACATCCACCGATCATTGCGGCTGCGTCGAGGTACGGTCCTGCGGCCCGCGAATCACCGAGCGCGACGTACCGAACACCTTGATCCACCACCGTGTCGCTCATCGCCGACCCGGGCCACACCATGCTCACAGTCGCGACGGCGGCCACCAGAGTTGCCCGCACACCGGCGCGCCTTCTCATCTGACCCCGCACTGCGGGACAACGACATTCATGCTTCCTCCGATGGAGCTCTACAGCTGTGGCAGGCGTCGGCGCGCACCGCGGAAATCTCCGCAGTACGCGCCGCGCGTGCCTTCACCGTGTGAAATCGGAACCGCCGGCATTGCCGTTACGACTGTACGGAAAGCGCGCCCGGTTCAGCCGTGTTTCAGAAGAGTCGGGGGTCGTTGCTCGTGGTCGGACGGGGTCTCGCCACCCGGTCGGCAGGCCACATACAACGGCGGCGCCGCGATCCCCGAGAGCTTCAGGGATCGCGGCGCCGCCGACTGCGGTGTGCCTCAGTCCTTGGGTCCACCTGCCACGTAGATGACCTGCCCGGAGACGAACCCCGCACCCTCGGATGCGAGGAACGAGGCGGTGTGCGCGATGTCGTCGGGCTTGCCGACGCGCGCGACCGGGATCTGAGCCGCGGCGGCCTTCTTGTAATCCTCGAACGGCACCCCGACGCGCTCTGCGGTAGCGGCGGTCATCTCGGTCTCGATGAAGCCCGGCGCAATCGCGTTGGCGGTGACACCGAACTTGCCCAGTTCGATGGAGAGTGTCTTGGTGAAGCCCTGCATGCCCGCCTTGGCCGCAGAGTAGTTGACCTGTCCGCGATTTCCCTGCGCCGACGTGCTCGACAGATTGACGATACGTCCGAACTTGTTGTCGACCATGTACTTCTGCGTTGCGCGCGACATCAGGAACGCACCGCGCAGGTGCACAGCCATGACGGAATCCCACTCGTCGACCGTCATCTTGAACAGGAGATTGTCGCGGGTGATCCCGGCGTTGTTGATCAGCACGGTGGGCTCGCCGAGTTCCGTGGCGACCTTCTCCACGGCCGCAGCGACGGATTCTTCGTCGGCGACGTTCGCGCCCACGGCGAGCGCCTTGCCGCCGGCCGCCTCGATGGCGGAGACCGTGTCGGCGCAGGCGTCGGCGTCGAGGTCGAGAACAGCGACCTGGAGGCCGTCCTGGGCGAGTCGCTTGGCGACGGCAGCACCGATACCGCGTGCGGCTCCGGTGACGATGGCGGTGCGGACTGTTGAGCTCACTGCAAACCTCCGTGGGGGTGGATCGTCGGGATGGGTGGAGCGGTCAGTTGATGGTGAGGCCGCCGTCGACCGCGATGGTCTGACCGGTCACGTACGCGGCCGCCTCCGAGACCAGCCACACGGCAGTGGCGGCGATTTCCGCCGGGTCTCCGGTGCGGCCCAGGATGATTCGGGATTTCATGGTGTCGAGGTATCCCGGCTGGTATTCGTCGGTCATCTCGGTCCGGAAGAACCCCGGCGCAAGTGCGTTGACGCGGATGCCCTTCCGGGTGCCCCACTGCTGCGCGAGGTCGCGGGTGAGGCCGATGATGCCGGCTTTGCTGGCGGCGTAGGCGGCCTGCGGAAGACCCGCCGTGGTCAGGCCCAGCACCGACGAAATGTTCAGGACGGAGCTTCCGGGCTGCATGACGCGGCCGGCGGCCTGTGCCGCCCAGTACGACCCGTTGAGATTGATGTCGATGACGCGGCGGAACTGGTCGGGGGTTTCCTTGGTCGCGGGTACCGCGGTGCCGATCCCTGCGTTGTTGATGAGAATGTCGACCTTGCCGAGCTGCTCGACAGCCGTGTCGACCATGCGTTGCGCCTGGTCGGGATCGGCGATATCGGTCTCGACTGTTACCGCGCGGCGCCCGGCGGCACGGACGAGTTCGGCGGTCTGCTCGAGCCTGTCGACGCGGCGCGCCGCAAGAACGACGTCCGCCCCGGCCTCGGCGAGCGCCTGCGCGAACGCGACACCGAGACCCGAGGATGCGCCGGTGACGATGGCGACGCGGTCGTCGAGACGGAATCTGTCGAGCACAGACATGCGATGATCTCCTCGGTGTGACGGGGCCTACACAAGATGTATAGCCCAGTACTGGCGGTTTTACAAAGCAGAAAGCTCTTGAAACCCGTTAGGCCGCATGTCTTTTCAGACATGCGGCCTAACGGTGGAATAGCTGGGGCCTATATCGGCGAGATCAGCTCAGGCGTTCGAGCACCATCGCCATACCCTGACCACCACCGACACACATCGTCTCCACACCGAACTGCTTGTCCTGCTCACGCAGATTGTTCAGCAGCGTGTTCGTGATCCGAGCACCCGTCATACCGAACGGATGCCCCAGCGCGATCGCACCACCGGAGATATTGAGCTTGTCCTCGTCGATCCCGAGTTCACGCGCCGACCCGAGCACCTGCACCGCGAACGCCTCGTTGATCTCGAACAGATCGATATCCGAGATTCCCATCCCCGCATTGGCCAGCGCCCGGCGAGTCGCGTCGATCGGGCCCAGACCCATGATCTCCGGCGACAAGCCCGACACCCCGGTCGAGACGATCCGCGCCAGCGGCGTCAACCCGAGGGCCTTCGCCTTGGTGTCGGACATGATCACCAGCGCCGCCGCACCGTCGTTCAGCGGGCACGCATTACCTGCGGTGACCGTGCCGTCCGGACGGAACACCGGCTTGAGCTGGCTGACCTTCTCGTACGTGGTGCCGGGACGCGGGCCGTCGTCGGTGGAGACCACCGTGCCGTCGGGGAGTGTGAGCGGCGTGATTTCCTTCTCGAAGAACCCCGACTTGATGGCTTCCTCGGCCCGGTTGTGTGAGCGCACGCCCCACCGGTCCTGGTCTTCGCGGGAAATCCCCGTGTAGGACGCGACGTTCTCGGCGGTCTGACCCATCGCGATGTAGACGTCGGGCAGTGTTCCTTCGGATCGCGGATCCGTCCAGGCCGTACCGCCCTGGGCAAGAGTTTCGGTCCGCGCCTCTGCGTCCGCGAACAAGGGGTTCTTGGTGTTCGGCAGGCCGTCGGCGTTGCCGGTCACGAAGCTCGACACCGACTCGACACCGGCGGAGATGAACACGTCGCCCTCGCCTGCCTTGATCGCGTGCAGCGCCATGCGGGTGGTCTGCAGCGACGACGAGCAGTACCGGTTGACGGTCACGCCGGGAAGGAAGTCGTAGCCGAGCTGCACGGCGACCACGCGGGCGATGTTGAAGCCGGACTGGCCGGCGGGCTGGCCACAGCCGACCATCAGGTCGTCGATCTCCGCCGGATCCAGGTCCGGAATCTTCGCGAGTGCCGCGGCGACCATCTGCGTGGTCATGTCGTCGGGCCGGAGGGTCTCGAGAGACCCCTTCATCGCGCGCCCGATGGGCGAGCGTACTGCTGAGACGATCACTGCTTCGGGCATCGGAAGCTCCTTCGAGAGTTGTCGGGCCGGGATTCGTCTGCCGGGACTACAGGCCGAGATCGCGGCCGATGAGTTCCTTCATGATTTCGTTGGTGCCGGCCCAGATCTTCGTCACGCGGGCGTCCCGCCATGCCCGCGCGACACGGTATTCGTTCATGTACCCGTACCCACCGTGGATCTGAACACACGCGTCGAGGACCTCGGACTGGGTCTGCGCACTCCACCACTTGGCCTTCGCCGCGTCGACCGCGGTGAGCTTGCCGTCGGCGTGGGCCTCGACAGCCTGGTCGACGTACGCTTCGGCGACCTCGATCTTGGTCACCAGTTCGGCGAGCAGGAACTTGTTGTACTGCATGGTGCCGATGGCCTGACCGAATGCCTTGCGTTCCTTCGAGTACTCGAGAGTCTCCAGGAGAATGTGCTTGGCATGGTGCACGTTGTTGACGGCGGAGCCGAGGCGTTCCTGCGGCAGCAGTTTCATCATCGAGATGAAGCCCATGCCTTCTTCGCCGAGGAGATTCGCGCCCGGGACCCGGACGTCCTTGAAGAACAGTTCGGCGGTGTCGGCCTCGGGCTGTCCCACCTTGTCGAGCTTGCGGCCGTTCTCGAAGCCCTCCATACCGCGCTCGACGACGAGCAGCGAAATGCCCTTGGCGCCCTTCGTGGGGTCGGTGCGGGCGGCCACGACCACCAGGTCACAGTTGTAACCGTTGGTGATGAATGTCTTGGCGCCGTTGAGGATCCAGTCGTCGCCGTCGCGGACAGCCGTGGTCTTGAGGTTGGCGAGGTCGGAGCCGCCGGAGGGCTCGGTCATGCCGATGGCACAGATGAGCTCGCCTGTTGCACAACGGGGCAGCCAGCGTTCGCGCTGCTCCTCGTTGCCGAGGTGCACGATGTACGGAACCGTGATGTCCGAGTGGATACCCATCGAGGACGACAGCGCCATGTTGGCACGCGCGAATTCCTCGGCGACGATCGCGTTGAAGCGGTAGTCACCGGCCTCCATGCCACCGAAGCGCTCCGGGATCTCGAGCCCCAGGAAGCCCGCCTTACCGGCTTCGAGCCAGATGTCGCGGGGAATCTCGTGGCGATCGATGAGTTCCTCTGCGCGGGGCAGTACGAACCGATTGACGAACTCCCGGGCCGAGTCCCGGAAGGCCTCGTGATCGGGACCGTACAGGGTGCGTCGCATCCAAAGCTCCTAGAGTGAAATAAGCGAGTGCTTATTTTCTAAGCACTCGCTTATGATGAAGCGTTGTGGTGAGCCTGTCAACCACACGAGCAGGCAAGAACTGGAGTAAACCGTGACCACACCGAGCACCGGCGTCATCAGCACCTCGAAGGCAGCCGCGCGCCTCCGCGAGGCCGCAATCGAGGCGTTCGCGGAACACGGTTACGGAGGCACGACCACCCGGCAGATCGCCACCCGGCTGGAGATGAGTCCCGCCGCGATGTATCCGCACTACAAGTCGAAGGAAGAGCTTCTCTATGCCATCTCCTACGAGGGGCACGACCTCGCCCTGCGGGTAGCGCGGGACGCCGACATCCCCGGCGCCGACGCCGTCACGCGCCTCTCCTCCGTCATCGGCCGGTTCGCCGGATGGCAAGCCGAACATCACCGGCGCGCGCGAGTCATCCAGTACGAACTGAACGCCCTCGACCGCGACCACTACCGCATCATCACCGGGCTGCGCCGGCAGACGACCCAGGTCGTCAGGGACGTGGTCGACGCGGGGCTCGAGTCCGGTGAGTTCACCGTCCCCGACGCCGAAGGCGTCACCCTCGCACTCATGTCGCTGTGCGTCGACATCTGCCGGTGGTATCCGTCCGGCCGCTACAGCGAGCCCGAGGCCATCAGCACCCTGTACGCCGATCTCGCACTGCGCCTGGTGGGTGCGGTGCGCTAGCATCTCGCCACCAACAGATCGGGGGGTCGTGGTGGGGGAACATCGAGTCGTGTCGCGTTCCGGCGGCGAAGGAGCCGTCACCGGTTCACAGCGCGCGTACGCGCTGACATTCGTCGGACAGGGGCGGTAGCTGCATGTCGGACGACACTCCGCTGGAAGAACTCCTCCAACCTCTTCTCGGCTCGGGTGTGCCCGGGTCGGTCACCAGGCGACAGGCCCGGCACGACGAACTCGCCGCGCGACTCGACGCGGGATTCGATCCCGAATACATCCGCGACTTCGAGAACTTCCACAGCATGGAGCATGCCGAGATCTATCGCATCGCCCAGACCATCAGCCCTATCGCGATGACCACACTGGCCGGTGAATGGGCCGAGCTGGGAAAGGGTTTCAGCCTTGCGGTCTCGCTCGGCACCGTGATGATCCGCGACCGGATCGCGCGGCACTGGGAAGGAGACGCAGCAACGGCGGCGGCCGAAGCCACCCGGCGTTTCGGCGAATCGGCTCAGCAACTGTGCGACGCAGCGCAGGCGGTCGCCCAGAAGTTGCACATCGCCGCGGATGTCGGGGAACGGGTCAAGTCGTCCGTTCCGCCGCCCACCGCCCGGATTCCGATGGCGTTCACCGCGCTCGATCCGGTGGCCGGGGCCGAGGCCGCACGACAAGCGGAAGCGATCCGGGTGCAGTCGGTGCATGTGATGGAATCGCTGTACAAGCCGTACTACCGGGATTCGGGTGCGGCGGTTCCGGTGCTCCCGCCGCCGTTTGTGGCGGCCACGGCGTCCGGCGGAGAGGTTGCCGGTGGCCGGCAATGGGGCGCCGCGAGCGAGTCCGGCCGAGATTCCGCGGGCGTGGATCCGACGGCGGGAGGGTTCGGCTCGAACCGCCGCGAAGACCTCGATTCCGCGACGTCCCGTACGGCCGACGGACCCCACGACAATTCGGAAGACCGTTCCGCGAAGCGCGAGAATGCGGCGCAGCCAAGCCCGTTCGAAGCTTCCGGCTCCGATCCGGCAACGACCACACCGGCCGGCGCCTCGGGGCCGTCACCACTGCCCGGTCAGCCGTATGGTTCCGGGGCCTCCGGATCTCCCGCCGGCCTCGGAGCCTCCGGCGGCGCCGGCGGCGCAGGTGGCGGTGTCTCGTCACCCTGGGTTCAGGGGCTCGGCGCCGGTGCCCTCGGCGGAGCGGCACCTGCGGGAACCGACCGCTCGGCACCACAGGCAGCGGCCGGGTCACGCAACGGTGGCGCACGCCCGATGGGCATGTATCCCGGCATGATGCCGCCGAGTTCGGCGCAGGGTAACGACGACCAGCGCCGCGTCCCCGGTTACCTCGTCACCAACGACCACGGCAGCGAACTCATCGGCTCGATACCGGACACCGCGCCGCCCGTGCTGGGGGCGGACCCGACATGAGCCGACGCCTGACACCGGATCGGTTTCGGTCTCTGTGGACCGCCTCGGGAGACGACGACCTGCCGTTCCCCCTGCGGTACCGCTCCGCGGCCCGGTGGGAAGACGAACATATCGCCGACCTCCGCGCAGCCGAACGATGGCGGCAACAACTCGGCGACCCTGTCCTCGAACGCGCGCTCCACATTCTGCGCGCGGGTGAGATCGCGATCGAGATCTATGCGAACTCGTCCCGTCCGGGCGAATCGCTGTTCCTCGCGGGTGCCGTCGCCGGAGAGGACGCCGTTCTGGCCCGGCAGCACGTGAACGCCGGAGACATCGAGGTCACGACCATGCCGATCGGCCGGCTTCCCGGGTCGATCGCCGCATTGCTGCCCACCGTTCCACCCGGCCGGATACCGGAGCACACCGCGCCGACACGCTCGCTCCTGGATCTGCCCGTCAACACCGCCGTGCGTCTCCCGCTCGGCGGTGGGGCGGCACCGGCCGTTCGCGACGTCCTGTTCCGACCCAGGACGGCGACCGGCAGCATCCGGTTTCTTCTCCGCTCCCCCGGCACAGGTCCTACCGGGGCGGGTGACGTGGGCTGGTTCGATGTCGTCGACGACGGCCGGTATCTGTTCGTCCAGGGTGCCGACACGCGCGTGGCTCCCGGCACGACCGAAGCGCTGCACACCGAGTTGTCGTCGCGTCTGGACGTCGCACGCGCCGCACCGCGAACACAGTTCCGCCGGCCGCTGCAACCGTACTGACCAGCCTTTGCGGCGATCCGCCGACGTCCACTGTCGTCTACCCTGAAGGCCATGACGGATCGGGACCGCACCCCCGACGGCCGACCGCAGAACGCACGTCCCCGTGACGCGCTCGGCCGTCCCCTGCCACCCGGCGAAGAGGGCGTCCCGCGCGTCCCCGACGACCTCGATCTCGACACCGAGGAGACCATTTCCGAAGGGCAGCGACTGCTCGATCAGGGGCATCCGTTCCACGCCCACGAAGTGTTCGAATCCATGTGGAAAAAGGCTCCGCCCGAAGAACGCCCGCTGTGGCAGGGTCTCGCTCAGCTCGCCGTGGGCCTGACCCACCTGCTGCGCGGCAACCCCCGAGGCGCCGCCTCGCTGCTAGAACAGGGCAGGTCGCGTATCCGCCACTACGAGGACGCACCACCGTACGGCCTCGACATCGACGGATTGTCCGCGTGGGCAACTCATCTCCTGACCGAGATCGAACGCGGCGACCCCACCGACGAACCACCGATCCCGATGCTGAGGATGCCCTGATGCCGATTCTCCCCATGTTCCCTCTGGGTACCGCACTACTCCCCGGAGCCGGCCTACCGCTCCACGTCTTCGAGCCGCGTTACCAGCAACTCGTACGCGACTGCTCGACCGCGCCGGACGGCCCGCGTTTCGGCGTGGTGCTCATTGCACGGGGACACGAGGTCGGCGGCGGCGATCAGCGCAACGACGTGGGGACCGTCGCGAGAATCCTCCTCGACACCGAAATCGGCGGCGGACGGCACGTTCTGGAATGCGTTGCGGAAGAACGGATCCGCATCGATCACTGGCTCCCGGACGATCCGTATCCGCGCGCGGAGGTGGAACCGTGGCCCGATACCGACTCGGGGCCGGTCGACATGGCGCCGCTGATGGAGGCACTCGAGCGTCTTCACGATCTCCTCGACCGCCTGACCGACGGCAATGCTCCACCGCTGCCGTCCCCCACGGAGCTTCCCGACGATCCGGGCGCGCGGTTGTTCGCGATCGCGCGTCACATTCCCATGGGTGAGGCGGATCGGTATGCGGTGCTCGCGACACCCGGCCCGGCCGAGCGCGTGGAGGTGCTGACCGAATCGGTCGCGACCGCCATCGACCTGGCATCGTGGAAACTGCAGAACTGACACGCCACACCTGCTCGACTATGTCCGGCGATCGACGCCGTGCGCCACGGATCCCGGGGTACGGTTGTCGGACGGTTGTCCCGTCGACTCCATCGCCAGGAGAAGCCCGTGTCCGACGAAACCGATCTGTCCTATGAAGCCGATCCTGATCCGGCACAAGCATTCCTCGACGAGATCGCAGTCGAGTATCGCAGTGATCCCGCGGTCGAGATGGGCACGATGTTCCGCAGCCCGGGCCTGCGCGTGGGAGGCAGAATCTTCGCGTTTCTCGGTGGGGATCAGCGCTTGATCGTCAAACTTCCCCGTTCCCGCGCTCTGGAAGCGGTCGACACCGGAACCGCCCACCACGTCACGATGGGCAGCCGGACCATGAAGGAGTGGGTTGCTTTCCCACTCGACGGAAACGACCTTGCCGGCACCTTGGACACCTGGCGGCACGCCGCCCGGGAAGCGCACAACTTCGTCGCCCGGATCTGACCTCCGCCGCTCAGCCGACGACGACCACCACGAGTGTCCGCGGACCGTGCACCCCTTCGACACGTTCGAGTTCGATGTCGCTGGTCGCGGAGGGCCCGCTGACGAGTGTGGTGGGCCGCTCGGGCACCAGCCTCGCCAGCGCCTCGGGCACACCGACTTCGAGGGTATCCAGTCCCACCAGGCACACGTGGAGGTCGGGCACCAGCGTGAGTGCTCGCCTACCCTGATCCGGGCTTCCGTCGAGGAAGATGGTGCCCGTTTCCGCACACGACACAGCCGATCCGGTGAGCACACCGTCGAGTTGCCCCAGGTCGGGAGCGGGCACTTCCGGAGAGTCGACGACGATCCGGCCATCGAATTCCGCGAGCCACGACCGGTCCAGTCCGGGCGGCACCCCGAGGCTCTGCACTCCGAGTTCGGTGAGAATCCCGGAGAGCGCACTCGCAAGTTCCGCGGAGGTGTGACGATGCACGGTCGCCTTGTAGTCACGCACCCTGTCGGCGAACATCTCGTAACGCTGGTCGTCGGGCAGTGTCCTTCCTGTCCGGTAGCGGCGGACAACCTCCACGGGAGGAGAGTCCGACAGCATCAGTGCATCTCGGATACGCCCCATGACAACGTCTTTCGAACTCATGACTGTTCCCCCGATTGTCTCGCCCGTTCGAGGGTGACCCGGCGTTCTTCGGTGTCCCACCACTGACGGAACGTCTGTTTCGGAGGTGCGGCGATATCGCGGGCGTCGGTCCACCCGCTCAGCGGCCACGGCAGCGTCGTGATGCGACCCTTCCGTCCCGCGAGCAGTCGCGCGATGCCCGCGGCCTTCTGGGCTGCGGTCCATCGCGCGGCCGAAGACATCGCGAACGAGGCCGCCTTCATGGCCGCGGCTTCGGCACCCGGCCGCGCGTGCTCGGCTTTCTGGTGCCGCAATTCGACCAGCAGGGACGGAATGTCGATTCGGACCGGGCAGGCGTCGAAACAGGCGCCGCACAGGCTCGACGCGAACGGCAGGGTGGCATTGGGGTCGTGGGGTTCGTCCATGCCGGCCAGTTGCGGGGTGAGCACCGCACCGATCGGTCCGGGATACGTCGACCCGTAGGCGTGACCGCCGGTGCGTTCGTACACCGGGCACACGTTCAAGCATGCCGAGCAGCGGATGCAGCGCAGCGCCGCTCGTCCGACGGTGTCCGCAAGGGTTGCGGTGCGTCCGTTGTCGAGCAGGATCAGGTGGAACGTCTGTGGTCCGTCCCCGGGGGTGACACCGGTCCACATCGAGGTGTACGGGTTCATCCGTTCCCCCGTCGACGATCGCGGGAGCAATTGGAGGAACACCTCGAGATCACGGTAGGTGGGCAGAAGCTTCTCGATACCCATGACGGTGATGAGGGTCTGCGGCAATGTCAGGCACATTCGTCCGTTGCCTTCGGATTCGACCACCGCGAGTGTCCCGGTTTCGGCGATGCCGAAGTTCGCTCCCGAGACCGCGACCGGCTCCGTCATGAACTTGTGCCGCAAGTATTTCCGGGATGCTTCGGCGAGATGTGCCGGGTTCGCGTCGAGATCGGGATCCACGCCGTCCATCTCGCTGAGGAAGATGCTGCGAATCTCGGACCGGTTGCGATGGATGGCGGGCACGAGAATGTGCGACGGTGTGTCGTGGCCGAGTTGGACGATGAGTTCGGCGAGGTCGGTCTCGTGCGCGGTGATGCCCTCGGACTCGAGATGTTCGTTGAGACCGATCTCCTGGGTGGCCATGGACTTCACCTTGATGACTTCGTCCGCCCCCGCTTCCCGAACCAGTTGTGTCACCAGTGCATTGGCCTCGTCGGCATCTGCGGCCCAATGCACCACACCGCCCCGTGCGACGACGGCTGCTTCGAACTGCTCGAGCAACTCGGGTAGTCGCGTGAGCACGTCGTTCTTGATTCCCTCTCCGGCGACCCGGAGGTCTTCCCAGTCCGGTAATTCTTCGGTGACCGCAAGTCGCTTGCCGCGGATCGTGTGCGTCGCTTTACCGATATTGCGCCGCAGTTGCGCGTCGGCGAGTTCGTGTCGTGCTGCGGCAGGGAAGGTTTCGGTTCCGCGCACGTTTCCGGTGCCGCGCGGCGGGATCGGCGGCATCCCCAGCGAGGCCGCGGTCACGAGCCCACCACCGGAGCGGGTTCGCGGACGGACGCGAGAATCTCGGCGAGATGCAGGGTGCGTGTCCCCATCCGCAGACGCGACATTCCCCCGCCGATGTGCATGAGGCACGACGAATCTCCGGCCGTGCAGACCTCGGCACCCGTCGAGGCCACATTTCTGATCTTGTCGCCGAGCATCGCGGTGGACGTCTCCGCATTCTTGATCGCGAACGTTCCACCGAACCCGCAACACACGTCGGCTTCGGGAAGTTCGACGAGGTCGATGTCGTGTACCCGGCGCAGCAACCGGAGCGGCTTGTCTCCCACCCTGATCATCCGCAACGAGTGGCAGGTCGGGTGGTAGGTGACACGGTGGGGGAACGACGCACCGACGTCGGTCACCCCCAGCACGTCGACGAGCAGTTCCGACAACTCGTACGTCTTGGCCTTCACCACCTCCACCCGTCCGCGGAGCGCCGGAGTTCCATAGCGGTCGGCCACGATGTGGTGCTGGTGACGGATCGACCCTGTGCACGATCCGGACGGCACCACGACCGCGTCGATCGCGGTGTCGCCGAACTCCTCGGCGAAGTTCTCCACGAGCGGCAGCGCGTCCGGCTGGTATCCGGTGTTGATGTGCATCTGGCCGCAGCAGGTCTGCCCGGGCGGGAACACCACCTCGTGTCCGAGTCTCGTGAGCAGGACAGCGGTGGCCTCGAGCGCGGACGGGAAGAGGGTGTCGCCGAGACATGTGCCGAACAGCGCGATCCGCATCGAGTTCTCCGCATCAATCTGTGGTCCGTCCCACACTATCGCCGGCGGCGGGAACCCTGGTGAAATCGTCTCCGAAAGTCGTGTATCGTTGGTCAGGCAACGCGGGGTGGAGCAGCTCGGTAGCTCGCTGGGCTCATAACCCAGAGGTCGCAGGTTCAAATCCTGTCCCCGCTACCACCACCGGCCCGGACTCTCACGAGTCCGGGCCGGTTTTGCTTTCCCCACGGTAGATTCGCTGTGCCTGCATCAGTAGCGGCCGCGGGGGCGACATGGACGACGTAGACAGCCCGGAACCGACGAGGGCGCCGCGGGGTGGTGCCCGGCGCGTCGAGCGCTCCGGGCTTCCCCGCTGGTTCCGCCCCGTGATCCTCTACGTCCTGTTCGCGATCGCCGCGTACCAGATGTCCGGGTGGCTGTTCCACAATCTCAAAGGCTTCCTCGGGCTGCTGTTCCTCGCGTGGCTCTTCAGCATCACCGTCGAGCCCGTCGTGGACCGGATGGAACGCTTCGGGATGCGACGGGGGGCCGCAGCGGGACTGGTGCTGTTCGGGCTGGTCCTCCTGGTGGTCGGGTTCCTGTCGCTGTTCGGCGCGTTGCTCGCCGAGCAGCTCTCCCAGCTCGTCACCGCGTTGCCGGACGCGTTGTCCTCGGTCACCCAGTGGGCGAACCGCACATTCGACACCAACTTTTCGGTCGATTCGGATGATCTCCGCATCACGCCCGACACGGTGCGCGAACTCGCCGCCCGGTTCACTCCGGGTGTGCTCGGTGTGGTGACCTCGCTCTTCGAAGTCGTGTTCCAGTTGCTGACGATGCTGCTCTTCGCGTTCTACATGTCGGCGGAGGGCCCTGCCCTGCGGCGCACGGTGGCGAGTTGGTTTCCGGCTCAGCAGCAACGAGTGATTTCGACCGTCTGGGAGATCTCGGTGGACAAGGCCGGCGGTTACGTCGTCTCCCGCCTCATTCTCGCGGCCTTCAGCACCGTGGCGACCGGGGTGTTCCTGGTCGCGCTGGATGTGCCCTACTGGCTGCCCCTGGCCCTGTGGACGGGCGTCGTCTCCCAGTTCGTCCCGACACTGGGCACCTACCTGGCGATCGCCTTGCCCGCGATCATCGCGGCAACGACGCATCCGATCAACGCCGTGTGGGTCGTGGTTTTCGGCACGCTCTACCAGCAGATCGAGAACTACGTGCTGCATCCGCGCGTCACCGCGCGCACCGTGGCCATCCATCCCGCCGTGGCCTTCGGTGCGGTGATCATCGGTGCGTCACTGTTCGGTGCCATCGGCGCGCTCGTCTCGGTGCCGGTCATCGCGGTGATCCAGTCGCTGATCGAAACGTTCGGCCGGCGTTACGAACTCGTGCCCGAAATCGCCGGTTCACCCGGGCCCGATGCGCCGGACGCGAAGCGCGACATCGGAGACGCCGGAGACACACGGGCACCGGACGAAGGATCAGGTGCGTGAAGCCAGGTCACGTGCCGCGAGGTGCGCGAACACCATGCTCGCCCCGATGGGGTTTCCGCCGCCGGGATACACGGTTCCGCTGACCGCCGCCATGGTGTTACCGGCCGCATACAGTCCGGGTATCGGTGCTCCGGAGGTGTCGAGGACACGGGCACAGGTATCGGTGCGCAACCCTCCCTTGGTACCGAGATCGGACAGTCCGAACGCTGCGGCGTGGAACGGCGGCGTGTCCACCGGCACGAGAGGCGACTCGCCACCCGAGAACGCGCGATCGTAGGGTTCGTCCCCCCTGCCGAAATCCTCGTCGACGCCGGCCGCCGCGAAGGCGTTGAATCGTTCGACCGTCGCGGCCAGCACGTCGGCGGGAACACCGATCATGTCGGCGAGTTCCTCGAGCGTGTCCGCGGTCTTCCACAGACCGGCCTCGACGTACTGCTCCGTCTCCGCGACCGGCACGTTGGTGGCCTGGACGGGTGGTGCGAGACCGTCTTTGTCGTCGTAGATCATCCAGAACGGCATGGTCAGCTTTCCGCTCTCCGCATGTGCGAGGGCGGCATGCCCGATCCGGTCGTACGGTGCGGATTCGTTGACGAAACGCTCACCGCGGTCGTCGACGAACACTCCACCGGTAAACCAGAGCGCGAACGCCGAGCGGCCGTCGGGGTGGGTCAGTCCGGGCGACCACCAGGCCTCGTCCATGAGATCGACATCCGCGCCCGCCGCGATTCCCGCGCGGTGCCCCTTGCCGAGGTTGGACCACGGCCCCATCGAATCGCGTGAGTGGCCCGGGACTCCGAATTCGGCCCGCATGTCGTCGTTGCGCTCGAATCCACCGGCAGCGAGGACCACACCCCGCCGTGCGCGGATGGCACGTCGCTCACCTCCGTGCGAGACGATCGCTCCGACCACGCCACCGTTCTCGACCACGAGATCTTCGAGGGCGGTGTCGAGATGGGTGTCGGCGTTCGGGTATTGCCGAAGGGCGACGAGGAAACGGCCGACCAGCGCCCGTCCTCCGATGAGGGTGCTGCGGAGGCGCTCGCCGGCGCGTTCGCGACCGAGGGGGCCGCGGATGGATTCGTTGAGTTCGAGGTCGTCACGCACCCGCAGCGGCGCCGCGCAGATGTGCCGGCCGGTGGCGCTGGCGTTGGGTGCCTTGCCGAAGTAATCGGGCCACGGCAGCACCTGGAACTCGAAGTTGTCGTCCGCTTCGAGGTAGTCGATGAGGGGCGCGCCACTGGTGACGAACGTGTCCTGCAGGTCGCGGGGGGTGCGGTCTCCGACCACGGAACGGAAATAGGTACGGGCGTCGTCGAGGGTGTCCGTGTCACCCGCCCGCCGCAATACGGCATTGGTGGGGAACCACATTCCCCCGCCACCGGAATACGCAGTGGTCCCACCGAAGTGCTCGGAGGCCTCGATGAGTATCACCGAAAGACCTTCCCGGGCAGCGGTGTACGCGCCGCAGCACCCGCCCGCTCCCGATCCGACCACGAGTACGTCGCATTCCTCGGCCCAGTCCACCATTGCGTTCCTCCGTCGGTCCGGCGTCGGCAGATGCTAACCGTCCGGCACGCGGGGGCGGGAGCGTCGTGTCCCACCGGGCGGGAGACCCTAGACGGCGAGAGGCGCGGCGGTGGCGGCGAGCACGTCGTCCACGGTCACTCCGGGAGCGGTGTCGACGAGCACCAGACCCGCGTCGGTGACATCGATGACGGCCATGTCGGTGATGATGCGCTGGACGCAATGCCGCCCGGTGAGGGGCAGAGTGCACTCCTCGAGAATCTTCGGGTCGCCCTTCTTGGTGACGTGCTCCATCATGACGATGACGCGCTTGGCGCCGTGGACCAGGTCCATCGCGCCGCCCATCCCCTTGACCATCGCGCCGGGCACCATCCAGTTCGCGATGTCACCCTTCGCCGAGACCTGCATGGCCCCGAGAACCGCGACGTCGATCCGGCCACCGCGGATCATTCCGAAGGAGGCCGCGGAGTCGAAGTACGACGCACCGGGAACAGCCGTGATGGTTTCCTTGCCGGCGTTGATGAGTTCCGGGTCGAGTTCTTCTTCGGTCGGGTACGGGCCGACGCCGAGCACGCCGTTCTCCGAGTGCAGGATGACCTCGATATCGGGATCGAGGTAGTTCGGCACCAGCGTGGGCATGCCGATACCGAGATTGACGTACTGACCGTCGGACAGTTCCCGTGCCACACGGGCCGCCATCTCCTGACGGGTGAGCCTGCGGATATCTGCCTGGGTCATGCTCGCACCGTCCGATTCTCGATGCCGACCTCGACCGGGCCGACGTGCACCACACGCTGAACGTGGATGCCTGGTGTGTGGATTTCGTTGGGGTCGAGTTCGCCCGGCTCCACGAGGTGCTCGACCTGCGCGATGGTGATGCGGCCGGAGGCCGCGGCGGGCGGATTGAAGTTTCGGGCGCTGGCGCGGTAGACCAGATTGCCGTGGCGGTCGCCCTTCCACGCGTGGACGAGAGCGTAATCAGCGGTGATGCCGCGCTCGAGTACGTAGGTCTTCCCATCGAATTCGCGGGTTTCCTTCGGCTCCGACGCGGCGGCGATGTGACCGTGTCCGTCGTAGCGCAGCGGCAGGCCGCCCTCTTCGACGGCGGTACCGACACCGGCCGGGGTGAAGAATGCGGGGATTCCGGCGCCTCCGGCACGTAGCCGTTCCGCGAGCGTGCCCTGGGGCGTCAACTCCACTTCGAGTTCGCCGGACAGGTACTGACGGGCGAACTCCTTGTTGGAGCCGACATAGGACGAGATCGTGCGCCGGATGCGGCCCTTCTCGAGGAGCAGCCCGAGACCGAACCCGTCGGTGCCGCAGTTGTTGCTCACGGTCTCGAGATCGGTGGCGCCCTGTTCCAGGAGCGCGGTGATGAGTATCTCGGGGATTCCGACCAGGCCGAACCCGCCCACAGCGATGGTCACGCCGTCGGGGATGTCGGCTACGGCCTCGTCGGCTGAGGCAACAACTTTGTCCATGTATCCCAGAATAGACCCGATTGTGCGTAATGTGAACCTGCGTTCGCATTGTGAACACTCTCCGCGGCGCGCCTTGCGAGGCGCGCTCCGGCGGATCTACGCTGTTCGCATAGCGTTCGATCGTCCACATAGCGAACGCTGAACCGGCCCGCTTGCCCGCAGCGACCCGCAGGAGACCACCGATGACCGTCCCGCTGCATGTCGAGCACATCGCGCGCACAGAGCACGGCAGGACGGTCCACGTCAGCACAGAAATCCGCAGCGGTGGATCTCCCGCGCGACACTCGTTCCTCGACTCCTCCTCGAAAGGCGCCGCCTCGTGAGCACCTCGGACCTGAACGACCCGCGCGAGGGTTCCGTCGCGTCGACCGATTACGTCCAATCGCTCGCGCGTGGACTCTCGGTGATCACAGCGTTCGGGGCCGACCACCCCAGGCAGACCCTCTCGGACGTTGCACGGGCGACCGGCCTCACGCGCGCCACCGCGCGCCGGTTTCTGCTGACACTGGTCGAACTCGGCTACGTGCGTACCGACGGTTCACAGTTCTGGCTCACACCCCGCGTGCTCGAACTCGGCTACAGCTACCTGTCGGCACTGTCCCTGCCGGATGTCGCACGGCCCCATCTCGAAATGCTTGCAGAGAAAGTCCACGAGTCGACCTCGGTGTCGGTGCTCGACGGCGACGACGTCGTCTACATCGCGCGCGTGCCCGTCCGCCGCATCATGACGGTGTCCATCACCTTGGGAACCAGGTTTCCCGCACACGCGACATCCATGGGACGGGTACTCCTCGCGGGCTTGTCGCCTTCCGAACTCGAAAAGTACCTCACGCGAGCCGAACTCACCCCGATGACGTCTCGTACGCTCACCACCGTCGACGACCTGCGAACCGAAATCGAGAAGGTGCGCAGAGACGGGTACGCGATCGTCGACCAAGAACTGGAAGAGGGCCTGCGCTCCCTTGCCGCACCCATCCGCGACGAATCCGGTGCGGTGGTGGCGTCGATGAACATCTCCACCCACGCCGGGCGATACCCGGACGACACCGTCCACGACGTTCTCGTCCCCTCCCTGATCTCGACCGCAGAAGCAATCTCCCACGATCTCGTCCGCACCCGCACCAACTGAGACACCACCCCGAGGAACCCATGAACGACGTAGTGATCTGTGAACCCCTCCGCACCCCGGTCGGCCGATTCGGTGGCGTCCTGAAGGACATCGCACCCGAAGACCTTGCCGCGACCGTGATCCGGGAACTCGTGGCTCGCACCGGGATCACGGGATCGGACGTGGACGACGTGATTCTCGGCCAAGCCTCCCCCAGCGGTGAGAACCCTGCCATCGGCCGTATCGCCGCGCTGAATTCCGGCCTGGGTGTCGATGTTCCCGGCCTTCAGGTCGACCGTCGTTGCGGCTCCGGGCTCCAGGCGGTGCTCCAGGCCGTGATGCAGGTGCAGTCCGGCGGCAGCGACCTCGTCCTGGCGGGCGGCGCGGAGTCGATGAGCCAGGCCGAGTTCTACGCGACCGGAATGCGCTGGGGCGTGAAGGGAGAGGCAGTCGCCCTCAACGACCGGCTCGCGCGTGCCCGCGTGACCGCCGGCGGTCGCGATTTCCCCGTGCCCGGCGGCATGATCGAGACCGCCGAGAACCTGCGCGCCGAATTCTCTCTCAGTCGCGAGGACCAGGACGCGCTTGCCGTGCAGTCGCACCACCGCGCGGTTGCCGCACAGAAGAACGGAATCTTCGCGGAGGAGATCGTCCCGGTGCGCGTTCCCCAGCGCAAGGGCGATCCGATCACCGTCGACACCGACGAGCATCCGCGCGCGGACACGACCCTCGAGGGACTCGCGAAGCTGCGCCCGATCCGCGGCAGGATAGATCCGGATGCCACGGTGACCGCCGGTAATGCCAGCGGCCAGAACGACGGTGCCGCGCTCGCGGTGGTCACCACCGCGGAGAAGGCATCGAAGCTCGGATTGCGTCCGCTCGCGCGGCTCGCCAGCTGGGCCGTCGCAGGTGTCCCGCCACGGACGATGGGAATCGGCCCGGTCCCTGCCACGGAGAAGGCGCTCGGCCGCCTCGGCCTGACGCTCGCCGACATGGACGTCATCGAGCTCAACGAAGCCTTCGCCGCACAGGCGCTGGCGGTCATGCGCGTGTGGGGGCTCGAGCCGGACGATCCGCGGCTGAACCCGCACGGATCGGGTATTTCGCTCGGCCATCCGGTCGGGGCGACGGGCGCTCGTATCCTGGCCACCCTGCTGCGCGAACTCGACCGGCGGGAGGGCCGCTACGGCCTGGAAACGATGTGTATCGGAGGCGGGCAGGGACTCGCAGCGGTCTTCGAACGCATCGGTTGATCCGGCCACGAGCGCGGTCGCGCTCCGTAGCATCGGGGCATGAGTGATCTTCGGACGGACACACCGCCCACCACACGCCCCCGTACGGCCGCGCGACTCCTGCTCGCCGCCGCACTGGTCTTCGCGGGTCTGAGTCACCTGTTCTGGGGCCGTAAGGACTTCCAGGCCCAGGTGCCCGACTGGGTGCCCATGGACAAGGACGGGGTGGTCATGGCGTCCGGAGGAGTGGAGATCATGCTCGGCGCGGGGCTGGCCGTCCTCGGTCGCGACCGGGTCCGGGTGGGCCGGATCGCCGCCTTGTTCTTCGCGGCGGTCTTTCCGGGAAATCTTGCGCAGTACCGCGGGCGGCGCAGCGCGTTCGGGCTCGACACCGACCGGAAGCGCCTGGTGAGGCTGTTCTTCCAGCCGGTGCTCATCCTCTGGGCGCTCTGGAGCACCGGCACGCCGCGCCGCTGACCCCGCTTACTCTTCGGGTGCCACGCGCACCAGCATCTTTCCGAAGTTCTTTCCCTCGAGCATCCCGATGAACGCCGCCGGTGCGTTCTCCAGGCCGTCGACGATGTCCTCCCGGTACTTCAACGATCCGTCGCGAACCCAGGCCGAGGCATCGCGCAGGAAGTCGCCGTACATCTCCTTGACGAACTCGGTCTGGATGAAGCCCCGGATCGTCAGGCTCTTGGTCAGCACCGACGAGAAGAACCTCGGCAGGCGGTCTGCCCGCTCCTCGACAGCGCCGTTGTACTGCGCGACCAGTCCACACACCGGGATTCGGGCGTAGGTGTTGAGCAACGGCCACACCGCGTCCTGCACCGCGCCGCCGACGTTCTCGAAATACACGTCGATACCCTCGGGGACGGCGTCCTTCAGCTTCTGCGCGAAGTCGGGATCGCGATGATCCAAGGCGACGTCGAACCCGAATTCTTCGGTCAGTGCGCGGCACTTCTCGGGGCCACCCGCGATACCTACTGCCCTCGCGCCCTTCAGCTTCGCGATCTGACCCACCGCCGATCCCACCGGGCCCGTGGCGGCCGCCACCGCCACCGTCTCCCCGGGCTTCGGCTGCCCGATCTTCAGCAGTCCGGAATACGCTGTGAATCCGGGCATCCCGAGCACACCGACCGCGGTCGAGATCGGGGCCGCCGTCGGATCGAGCTTCCGCACTGCCCCGGCGTCGACCACCGCGTGCGACTGCCATCCGGCGCCCGCCAGCACATAGTCGCCGGCGGCAATGTCGGCGGCGCGGGACTCGACGACCTGACAGACGGTGCCCGCCACCATGACGTCACCGAGTTCGACGGGCGGGGCGTACGACTTGGCAGTACTCATCCGTCCCCGCATATACGGATCGAGCGACAGATAGACGACCCGCACGAGGAGCTGTCCCTCGCCGACCTCCGGCAGGTCCACGACCTCGGTGCGAAAGTTGTCGGTGGTGGGTGTGGCGTCCGGGCGCGAGGCGAGAACGATGCGGGTGCTCTGGGCTGACGTGGATGCACTCATCACTCCAGTGTGCCGCACATCGCCCGGCGGCCTCAGACGATCCGGTGCGCTTCTCCTCGGGGCGGCACATAGTTGGAGAACAACCGGGAGTGGACGACCTCGGTGAACGAGGGCCCATCCTGTTCGACCCGCCGGGCAGGCCTGGGCTGCTCCCTACGCACCGGCGACATGTTGGATGTGGATCGAATAGACACTTCGACTCCTCTCGGAAACGGGGAGGAAGGCGCTGCCGAACACCGTCGCGCATCGACTCGACGGGTGTGCGACCCCCCTTGCGAATACATATACCCCTTCGACGGGCGCAACGCACGCGCGGGTTTCCGCGGCGTTCTCGTGTCGCCTCCGGTGCCACCGCCCCGGACGAGCACCTACCCGCCGTCACCTGCGCGTATGGGAGCGGTCACCGCCGAATTGAGTGCTGCCACTCGGCCTGTCGGCCGATCCACGAGGCCGGCCGGTCGCAGGGGAACCGTGCGAGAACCTCCGGGGGGCAGATGAAACCACGAATCGGTTGCGTCGAACCCGCCCACGTTCAGCCGCACGTATTGAGCAGCGCCGTCGGTGTCCACCGTGACCGACCACCCGTTCGCGGATCGGTGCGCGGTCGCCCTCAGGCCGATGCTGCGCTCGACGGGACGGGCGGCGCCCCCGATGAGATGGACATTCTCGGCGAGCACGACGCCGGACGTGTCGACCAACCGGACGGAAGCAGCATCGAATGCTTTTGTCCCGAAACGATATGCGTGGTTCACGTCCGCGAAACCTCCGGTGACTACGTTCCACGACAGAGTGCGCGCGTCGTGGGCAGCGAGCGTCAGCGGCACTGTGATGTCGGTCGAGACGACACCCGCGGCGGTGTGGGAACGGAGGTGCAGAGTGGCGGCGAGCGGACGGTCGGTGTCGTTGAACACCAGGACCCGTAACCCGTCCAGCCCGTCGTCGACGAGAAGGGCTGTGACAGGCGCGAACACGCGGCGCAGGACGAACCACGGAGCTTTCGGGACACCTGCATGGTCGAGGACACCCCATCCGGCACCCGGTTCCAGATCCCGGGCCGCCAGCACCAGAGCGCCCCGGCAACCGGAGTCCGGCCGACGCCAGTGCTGGAGGACTTCGGTGAAGGCTTCGCATACGGCGGCACGTCCGAGATCGAGGTAGCGTTCGGGGTCGGACCAACGCTCGGCTGCGGGATCGGCGCCGAATACACTGCGCACGTAGTGATCCCGCACATCCTCGAAGTCCCACGACGCCCCGTTGTCGCGCGGAACTGCGGCCTTCCACGCCGGGTGGTGACCCGCGACGGCCACACTGCCGAATGCCGCCTCGACAGCGTCGTTTCCGGGAGGAATCGAGAAGGCGAGAGATTCGGCGGCGAACCGCACGCCTGCCGCACGCACATCGGAGAGTGGCCGACGATAACCTCCGACCCCGAAATAATGCGCCACACCGGAACTCACATCGATCGGCAGTGCGTCCGAGCCCGGAGGCGCGGAGGGTGACGACGACACCCAGACGACTCCCGGAGCGACCGCGTCCGCGATCGCCGGAAGCACGTCGTCGATGGCGCGGATGACCGGGCGCTGCACTCCGAGCATGGCCGGTTGCTGCTCCGTTTCGCTCCCACCGCACAGCACGACGAGCGCGGGGTTGCCCGAGTGCCTCAGCGCGAACGACCGCAACTCTTCCTCGAGCAACGTGCGGAACCCCGCGTCGTCGGGCGGGTCGGTCGTGGCCAGCATGACGTCCTGCCACACCATGATTCCCAGTTCTGCACAGTCCGAATAGAAGTCGTCGCGTTCGTACACCGTGGTCCCGGGGATCCGGATCATGTTGATGCCGGCATCGACGCACCGCTCGAGCACTCGCCGTGTCTCCTGCGGTGCGTTCAGCCCGATCGGATCGGTGGGTGTCCACACGATGCCGCGACAGAACACGTCGATTCCGTTGACCTGCAGCGCGAATCCGTCCTCGTCGTAGTTTGCCGTAACGGAGCGGAAGCCTGCCGACCCGAGGTGCAGGGGCTTCCCGTCGAGGTGCAGGTCGACGCTGTACCCGGCCGGTTGCCCGTGGGTATGCGGCCACCACAAGCGTGCCTTCGGTACCACGACGCGAGCACGAACGAGTTGCGAACCGTCCTGCCGGGAGACGATTTCCGCGCGGGCTTCCTGCTCACCCACCGTGACGAGGGCCGATGTCACGGCGGGTCCGGCGAGCACGACTTCGATCTCCACCACGCCGTCGCTCCCGTCCAGATGCGTGTGGACGCGACGAGAGATTGTCACGGGGTCGGCGCCGTCGAGGAGTCGGACCGGCCGCCAGGGCCCGACCGGAGCGGGCACCCCACCGAATACGGGTGCGCGGCCGAGGAGTGTCGTGCGGAACCAGCGAAGACCCTGGGCGGAGATCAACGACGAGCGCCACCGGCCACGGGGCCGCCGTGTCTTCAATGCCGCGTCGAGAGACGGGAAGCGGAGGGCGATTCGAGCCGAGCGAGGCAGTTCGTCGAGGACCACGACGAGCGGGACGAACATCGACTCCGATACCGCGACACGCTGCGATCCCACCCAGATCTCCGCCTCGGTGGCGAGGCCGTCGAAGGACAGGCGCCACGGCCCGCGTCCGCGCGCGGGCACGTCGGTGACGAACCACCAGTCGCTCGCGTCGGTCTGCGCCTGTCGTGCCGCGTCCACCCCGTTCGCGTCGCGGATGGCTCCCGCCGCGGTGCCCGGGACGGATACCGGTAGCCACTGGTCGAGCGCGTCGAGTTCGTCGGGGTGGCCGACGGAACCTGGCTCCACAGCGGTGCATACCCACTGAGCTTGGGCAAGGAGATCCATGCTCGAGTGCTGTTCCTAGCGAGATCCGGCAGCGCGCGCGGCCGTCGTGATCGAGGCATCCCAGGCATCCGCCATCAGGCCGAGTTGTTCGGCGGGATCGACAGTCCGTCCGCGGGCGGCACGGGCCATGCGGAACTGCACGCTCTTCGCTCCCTCGGAGACCGACCGGAATCCCGGCGCGGCGGTTGCTGTGCCCGGATAGCCGTGGTCCTCCATGTATTCACATATGTCGGCTGCGAGTTCGGCGCTCGCCCCGCACTGACGCAGCACACCGAAGGTCCACCGGTGGAACAGTTCCATCCCGCCCGAGCTCAACTGGTCGACGTCGTCGAGGACGCGCTCGGCGAGCGCGCGCACCGGGTTGGCAACGGACCGATGGCGGAGGTGGCGGCGCACGACAGCGTCGAAGGCGTCGCATTCCGGAAGCGAGACACCGAGCCGCACCTGCTCGAGGTAGGGCGGCCAGGCGGAAATTGGTTCGTCGAGTCCGAACACACCGCGGAAGTCGTCTGCGGCGAGGCGATGGTAGCCGCTGTTGTGGAAGTACTCGAGAACTTCCGCTTCACGGTCGATGAGGTTCGGCACGATGGTCGTCTTCGAATGCTCTCGGCGGTAACCGGTTCCGTCCGTGTCGGGCAGCCAGAAGGCGTCCACCTCGACAGTCGACAGCAGACCTGCATCGGCGTTCGCTTCGAGATGTTCGATGGGCCGGCGCCACACGTTCATCTCCGCGACCTCGATGCCGTACAGGGAGAACAGGTCCTCGGGCTTGAACTTCAGAAACGTCCACTGGCTGCCGTCGAAGCGCGCGGAGAAGGCACACGCCGCGGCCGGTACGGGGTCGAGTCCGAGCGAGTGCAGCACTTCGACCCAGAGGTCGACGTAGCAGTTGGTTTCGGTCCACACCCGGTCTGCGCCGTGGATCGCATGCGGAACGTAGTCCTCGACCTGGACGTCGATGAGGCGTCGGGTCACGGAAACATCCTGTTGCGCACCGAGTCCGGCCAGTTGCCGACGGCAAGGCCGTGCGTGCGCAGCATCGCCAGCGCGATGCGCTCCATTCCGAAACCTACGCACGCACTGTGTGCGACCTCGCCGTCCGGCGTGACGATGCCGAAGGTGTCTCCGAAGTGATCGCGGTGGCAGTTGCACGACACCACGGCGGTGCCGTCGTCGAGGTCTCCGTAGAGCCGCACCGTCAACTCGGTTTTGAGGTTCTCGTGGCGCTGATTCGCCGCGAGCATGCGTCCGGCCCGGCCGAAGAACGGGTCGTTGGCCGGCACCGCGGTGGCGTCGAGGCCGAGCGAGTCCAGTACCTCGAGTCCGCGCCCGATCCAGGTGTCGCGGTGCTGCGCGGCGTCGTCGGCGGTGCCCAGACGCACGAACTCGTGCATGCGGAACGCCTGCATGCGTGCCGGATCGATTGCCGGCTCGTGCCGGAAACAGTAGCCGTACACATCGAGCAGTTCGCCACCCTCACGCAGGGTTCCGCTGTACTTCGCGTATGCGGGGTGGCATGCCGCCGAGACCAGGACGGTATCAGCGGGTTCGAGCCAGGCATCCCACGCTTCGCCCCGCGCGCGAGCGGCGAGCAACTCGGCGTGTTCGGCGTTGGTCCCGGCGAACGTCGTCACGGCACCGGTCAGGTGCGGGAACGAGGCGATGTAGTCGGTTCGCTCGAAACTGGTGCGCGGGAAGACCGGAGGGAAGCGCAGGCGGGTCGCCGCCGCGCCCGGGCCGGCCGCGACCACGACCCGGTCGATTCCGTCGACGATGTCTTCGAATTCGCCGGAGCGGCCGTAGAGCCCGGGAACCGCGGTGTCGACGAGCAGTCCCGCGGCGAGCAACTGCTGCTGGAAGTCCTGCCGTGCCCGTTCGAGTTCCGTGCGGTCCCCGACGGCCGTGCTGGTCATATCGTCCCTCGGTATGCGATCGACATCTGGGCAGAGTTGTTCATGATGCGGTCGTTGTTGACCATCACCGCGGCACCGTGCGCGTCCCGCAGGTGCCTGCCGAGCGAATAGGGGCCGTCTTCCCGGTAGCCCGCGATTCCGCAGATCAGCATCGACCGGTTCACGAGGTCGACGACGGCGGTGGAGGCACTGACCTTGAGATTGTTCATCGCCAGCGAGAACCCCATCCCCGTCAGCGATTCGGCCTCCACCGAACCTGCTTCCGCAGCCGTGGTCCGGTCGAAACGTCCCGCGGCCGAGAAGACGAGATCGGCGAACTGCTGGTGAGCGGCGGCCGCCTCCGCGAGACGCAGCGCACCGGGCGGAGTGACGCCGGGCTGCTTGCGGGCCGCCGACCGCACGTACGCGCGGGATTTCTCCATGGCGGCATCGGCGATTCCCAGCCACACGGCCGACCACACACTGTGAGACACGGGCAGCATGGTCCGTGACGAGATCTCGGAGTACGCCGCACCCACGATCAGATCCGCGGAAGTCTTTGCGGACAAGACGAATCCGGGACTGCAGGTGCCACGCAACCCCAGGGTGTTCCACGGTCCGGTCGGCTCGAGAGTCACGCCGTCACGGGGGCACACGACGAGAACCTGGTCGCTCGGCGGGCTGTCGGTGGTACGGCGTGCCGTCACCAGGACCGCGTCGGCGTACTCGCCGTACGAGATGACCGGGGCGTTCTTGACGACGGACACGGAATCGTCGACGCGCTCGACTGCGCAGAGGCTACTGCGCACGTCGCCGCCCGTGCCGAGTTCGGTCGTCGCCGACGCGATGAGGTAGTCGTGCTGTGCGGCGTCGGCGACGAACGCGGCCACACCCGGCGTCGAATGCCGCACGAGCGAGAGGATCTGCGTCTGGTGCATCGCGAAGATCATCGCGGTGGAAGCGCAGTAACGGCCCAGGATGCGCGCGATCTCGCACAGGTCGCTCAGCGATGCGTCCTCGCCGCCCTGCGCCGCCGGAACGGCACACGTGAGCAGTTTGTGGGCGCGCAGCGCGTCGACGGCCTCACGAGGGAACCGGGCTTCGCGATCGACTTCGTCCGCCCACACCGCAGCGATGTCGCGGCCGACGATCTCGGCTCGCTCTCGCAACGACAACTGTGTGGGCGCACTGCCGAACGCAGCGTCGACGACGCTCACCCGACACCCAGTTCGGTCAGGGCGGAGCGGATGGAACCGACGCTCGCAAAGGTGCTCTTACGCAGGAGTTCGTCGGGAAACTCGATGTCGAATGCGTCTTCGAGAGCGAGCATCACGTTGACGCTCGCGTGCGAGGTCAGTCCCAGTTCGTAGAGATCCGCAGTGAGATCGAGTTCTGTGGCGTCGACCGACAGCTTGGCGTGCTCTCCGAGCACCTTGCGGATTGCCTGTTCAGTCATGCCTGTTCTCTTTCTGTCACTGCTGTGCGGGTCGCGGCCACGGTTGCGAAGGCGTAGTCGGGCTCGTGGGAGAGCGAGACCTGGAAATCGGTCAACTGTTCATCCGACGCGCGCGCGGCAGCGTTACCGTCCAGGTGCACGGCACATCCGCCCCACGGCGCACGGCGTATTTCGATGGAGCGCCACGGAATCGCGTCGTCGCGCGGGCGGAGCACTTTCATCACGGCTTCTTTCGCCGCGAACCGTGCGGCAAGTCGCTGAACGCGGCCTGCCCCGGTGCACACCGAGAGCTCGTGCGGTGTGAAGACCCGTCGCAGGTACCGATCCCCGAAGAGGTCGATGCTCCGGGCTACGTCGGCGACAGTCACCACGTCGCAACCGATGCGAGGCGTCATCGTCGGGGCCGGGCCGGCATTCACGGGTTCCTCCGGCGTGCGGAGACAGACAGTGGGCGAAGAGGTTCGGCCACGGCCACTTCGGAAGAATTCATCAGGTTCCGCCCGGCATCTGTGCGCTCCGACATGTCCCCCCAACGAGCCCCGACGCCCGTTTTGCGCAATTCGACGTGACTCTAGAGCTGTGCGTGCGCGAACTCAATCCCGCCGCGCCCACATGTGTCCCGGTTCACAAGTAGTCAGGACCCCGGCCGTGACGACGGCCGGGGTCCTGAAGAGCGAGTCCCTACGCGGACACGCGCACGGGTTCTGTGCCCGCCTCGTCCGCCGACGCGGACACCGGCTCCGGAGGAGCAGCGACCGGCGTGGGTTCCTGCGCGTAGTAGAAGTGCGGGCGGCGGTGGCCCAGGAAGGACCCGCACCACGACATGACCGCGATGTAGCGATTACGGAAGCCCACGAGGTACACGAGGTGCACGGCCAGCCACAGCACCCACGCGATGAAGCCGGTGAGTTCGACCTTCCCGACCCGCGTGATGGCGCGGAAGCGGTTGATGATCGCCATGCTGCCCTTGTCCTTGTACTTGAAGGGCGTGCCGGCCGGGATCTTGCCCAGGATCATCTTGGCGACGTGCCGGCCGCCCTGCATGGCGAACGGCGACTGCGCCGGCAGGTTGTCGAGCGTGACCATGTCGCCGATGGCGTAGATGTTGTCGGCGCTGCCCACCGTGAAGTCCGCGTCGACCACGAGCCGTCCTCCGCGGACCGTCTCGCAGCGCGTGCGCTCGGCGAGCACTGCGGCGAAGTCGTTGGCCTGGATGCCGGCGGACCAGATGATCGTCTCGGCGGTGAGACGACGCGATGCCTCGGTGGTCGGCGTGGACAGGGTCGCGCCGTGCTCGTCGATGTCGGTCACGAGGGTGTTGAGCACAACCTCGACGCCGGCTTTTTCGAGCGATTCCTTCGAGTACTCGCTCAGCTTGCCGCCGAACGGCGGGAGCACCTTGTCTGCACCTTCGACGAGCGTGACGGTGACGTCGTCCGCGGTGATGTTGTGGATCGCATCCGCGAAGTAGCGCTGTGCGAGTTCCTTGATCTGGCCGGCGAGCTCGACGCCGGTGGGCCCTGCCCCGACGACGATGAAGCTGAGCAGATTCTTCCGATGTTCCGGATCGGAGGTCGTGTGCGCTTCCTCGAAGCAGCGGACGATCTGGCGGCGCAGCCGCTCGGCATCGTCGACGGTCTTGAGCGCGTACGTCAGGTCGGCGAACTCATCGCGGCCGAAGTACGCCTGGCGGGCACCGGTCGCGGCGACGAGGTGGTCGTACCCGAGGGTGTGCCGAGTGCCGCCGGCTTCATAGGTGACGGTGCCGGCATCCGGATCCACGTCGACGACCCTGCCCAGCCGCACATCGGCCTGCGGGTACTTCGCGAGGATCGCGCGGACGGACGGTGCGATCTCGCCGGGCGAGATGACACCCGTCGCCACCTGGTAGAGCAGAGGCTGGAACAGGTGCTCGGTGGTCTCCGAGATGAGGACGAACGGCTTGCCTGCCTTCGCGAGTTTCTTCGCCGTCGCCAGTGCTCCGAAGCCGGAACCGACGATGACTACCTCTGTCCGGTCGATGATGTTCGCCTCTTCCTTTCCTGTCCCACCCACGCCAGCGATACCTCCACTCGAGTTCATGTATTAGTCCAACCTAGGTTTCCGACCCTCCGTATATCCAGTAACCTGGGATATTCGGGGAACTGTTATCTGTTCTGCTCATAAGTAGGGGCGTGATGGACTTCCGGCAACTGCGGTACTTCCTCGCCGTGGGAGAAGAGACGAGCTTCTCGAGGGCAGCCGAACGATGCTTCATCTCCCAGTCGGCGATCAGTCACCAGATCGCGAAACTCGAGCAGGAGGTGGGCGCGAAGCTGTTCGAGCGCTCGACGCGCTCGGTCAAGCTCACCCCGGCGGGGGTACGGCTGATGCCCATCGCCGCCGAGGTGCTGAGCCTCGAGGCCCGCGCGCTAGAAGTCGGGCACGAGCCGCGGGGAAGTATCCGGATCACGGCGAACATGAGTTTCGCGTCGCAGAGTCTCGACGCCATCTCCCGCGTACGCGAGCGCCACCCCAACCTCGACGTCGAGTTCGTCATCAAGGACTTCACCGATCGGGTCAACGCTGTCGCGTCCGGCGAAGCCGACCTCGCCCTGATCCGCGGCGACGTGGACCGGCCCGGCCTCGAGGCGATTCGCCTCGGGATCGAAGATCTCGTCATCGTCACCTCGACGAGACACCCGTTGTCCGCCTTCTCCACCGTGGACATCGGAGAACTCGCGCACTATCCGTTGCTGCTGCCACCCCGGAACAACCAGGTTCTGCTGCACCGCGTGATCGAGGACGCGTTCGTCGAGGTCGGTCGCCGCGTCCGGCTCGGTCCCCCGATCGCCAGCGACCACACCGCCACCCTCGAGGTCATCACCAACCCACGGGCCTGGACGGTCCTCTACGCCGGCACCGCCGCCGAGACACCGCACAAGGGCCTGAAGTTCATGCGCGAGACCGACCACCGGCTGCGCGTGCCGGTGTGCGGTGTCCTGCGAAGCGGGGCGACACCGACACCGGAACTCGAATTTCTCGTTCAGGCGCTGGCCCACTCGATCGTGCCCACGACGACCACCCCTCCGGCCGCCGCACGCGGTGCCGGGAGCTGACGCCGGTCACGCGACCTCGCGGTCCGCCCGGTTCACCGTGAGGTTCAGATGCTTCCACCCCGCAACGTCCCGGCGAAGCTGGCGGTCATGGGTCGCGAGCACCACAGCGGCGTCGGTGACCTCCAGGGCCTCGGTCATCTCGTCCACGAGGGTGATCGACAGATGGTTCGTCGGCTCGTCGAGCAGCAGAACGTGGGGCCGGGTCGCGAGCATCATCGCCAGGTCGAGCCGACGCTGCTGGCCCATCGACAAATCCCGCACCCGCTTGTCGAGATCCCGCTCGTCGAGCAGACCGAGATCCTCCAGGGGCACGGTGCGGTCCTCGGGCACCACACCGTGGGCGGTGAGGAGTCCGATGTGGGTGTCGTACACCTCGCGTACCCGCTTGCCGGACGGCGGTGCCGACTCCTGCGCGAGTCGCCCGACCCTCACCACCGGGTCCACGACCAGCGTTCCCGACGTCGGCTCGATCGTCTGTGCGAGCACGGCGAGAAGCGTCGACTTCCCGGCACCGTTCGGTCCCGTCACCATCAGCCGCGACCCGGCGAGCACCGCGAGCGAGACCGGCCGGTCGAGCCGGCCCGCGACCGCGATCTTCTCCGCCCTGATCAGCGGCGCGTCGGGCTCGAGCAAGTCGAGTTCGGCGCCGAGTGAGGGCATCGTGAACCGCAGCGGAGGGACAGGCGTCGTGATCTCCTGCTCGTCGAGCGCGTCCTGCCGGCGGTGGACGGATCGAACCAGGCCGGGAGCGCGGGTCGCGCGCTGGTGTTTTCCCGTTCCCTTGTCCGGTCGCCAGCCGTCGATCAGCCTGTCCCGGGCGTGCTCGAGCTCGCCGGTGAGCCGGGCACGCTCGGCCTCCTGCCGGTTGTATTCCTCGACCCATCGCGCGTATTCGGCCTTTCGTCCCTCGCGATAACCGGCGTAGCCACCGCCGTAGAGGCGGGGGCGCCCGTCCCGGCTCGGGTTCAGGTCGAGGATCGAAGTCGCGACATCGGACAGCAGGGCCCGGTCGTGGCTGACGAGGACGAGACCGCTGCGGGTCTGTTGCAGTCGCTCGGTGAGGTAGTCGAGACCGTCGGCGTCGAGGTGGTTGGTGGGCTCGTCCAGCAGAAGGAAGTCGTGTTCCGCGCCGAGCAGGGCTGCGAGCCGCACGCGGTAGCGCTGCCCCACGGACATCTCGGACAGGAGCCGGGACCGATCGGTCACAGCACCGAGTGCCTCGAGGGCCGCATCGACGCGGCGATCGGCGTCCCAGGCCTCGAGTTGCTCGGCTGCCTCGAGCGCCTTCGCGTAGGTCTCCGCGGCAGCCGACCTGCCCTCGGACAGCCCGACGGCACTGTCGTCCAGCGCGCGCAGGGCTGCACGGGCCGCGGCGAGTTCGGTGTCGATCAGGTCGCCGACCGTACGACCGCCGCTGACCGTCATCTCCTGCTCTGCGACGCCGAGCGACCCGAATCGTCGAACGGATCCGGAATCGGGTTCGAGGCTGCCCGCGAGAATATGCAGCAGCGTGGACTTTCCCTGTCCGTTCTCACCGACCACGCCGATCCGGGAGCCGGGTGAGACAGCGAGGTCGACGCCTTGCAGGACGGGGTGGCCGCCGCGGGCGATGTGGACGTCGAGTGCTCCGAGTTGCGCGCGCGAACGGCGAGGCAGTGTGATTGTGGTGGTCATGTTTTCCTCCGCATACCGGGCACCTCGTCCCCACTGTGGTGGGGTGGAGTCGCTCGGTTTCCGACGAACGGCCGGGTCAGCGGCCGAGGGACACAGGCAACGGCCCGCTTCTCCGATTCCCGTCGCGCGGGCGAGGGAAGGGGCGGGCCGGCGGGCGTCAGTGGAAGAGGAGTGCCTGGATCACGACATCCAGGGTACCGATGCACAACAGGGCGTCAATCGGATTGATTCCCGACCGGTAACTCCGTTTCGTCCGTGGCGAGTCCCGGGACGCACGCCACACACGTGCAAGGATGCGATGGCCCCCACGTCGACCACCCGGCAGGAGTCCCCATGCAACACCTCGAGTCCTCGTTCACCGGCGGAAACGGCACTCGAATCGTGTACGACGTGTGGTCGCCGGACGGTGAACCCACCGCGCTGCTCGTCCTGGCGCACGGCCTCGGTGAGCATGCCCGTCGCTACGACCACGTCGCCGAACGGCTCACCGAACTCGGCATCGTGGTGTACGCACCGGACCATCGGGGACACGGCCGATCCGGCGGCAAGCGACTGCACGCGCGCACCATGAACGACTTCACCGACGACCTCGACGCACTGTTCGACATCGCGACCGCGGCCCATCCCGGCCTGCCGACGTTCCTCCTCGGCCATTCCATGGGCGGTGCGATCGCACTCGCGTACGCGCTCGATCACCAGGACCGGCTCACCGCGCTGGTGCTGTCCGGACCGGCGCTCGTCGTCACGTCCGGCACGCCGAAGCTCGTCGTGGAACTCGGAAAGCTGATCGGTCGGATTCTCCCTGATGTACCGGTGCAGAAACTCGACAGCGCAGCGGTGTCGCGCGATCCCGCGGTGGTCGCCGCATACGACGCGGATCCTCTCGTGCATCACGGTTTGGTGCCCGCCGGCCTCGCGCGGGTCCTCGTGCTCAACGAGGAGAGTGTCGCGGAGCGTCTGCCCGGCCTGACGTTGCCGCTGCTCGTGCTTCACGGCTCCGCCGACACATTGGCCGACCCCGCGGGGGCACGCGTGGTTGTGGACCATGCCGGATCGGAGGACCTGACGTCGAAGTTGTACGACGGGTTGTTCCACGAGGTGTTCAACGAACCCGAGAACGACCGTGTGCTCGGCGATCTCGTCGAATGGTTGCAGCCACGCCTCCTGAAGACGACGAAGCACTAGCCTGCGTTCAGGCGGCGCGACCGTCGTCCAGCGCCACGACGGCGCGGCGTGCGAACGCAATGCTGAGCGTGATGAGTTCCAGGGCTTCGGGCAAGGCGCGCGCAAGAACCGGCCACGCATGGACCTGCCCGCGCCACAGGTGGGTTTCGACCACGCGACCCGCCTCGGCGAGGCGGTGCGTCATGATCTCGACGTCGGGGCGGGTGAGTTCGTATTCGGCCGCACAGAGAAACATCGGCGGAAACAGTGCGGGTTCGGCGTCGACCGGGTTCATTTCTCCCTCGATCGCGTCCTCCCCGATCCACCGAGGGCGTAGTTTGTCGAGCGCCTTGATCGGCAGATACGCATCCCTGACCATGTAGGCCCGGTCGTGATCGCCGAGATCGAGATTCAGCAGTGGCGAATACCCGATGACCGCCGCCGGCCGCTGAAGCCCGCGACGTGCCGCGATCTCGGCCACCTTCGCAGCCAGGTACCCACCGGCGGAGTCTCCTCCGACGATGATGCGCGTCGGGTCGTCCGCGATGCCGAGCAGTGCCTCGTACGCGCTCATCGCGTCCTGCACCGATCCCGCAACAGGCACGACCGGAACCTGTCGGTAGTCCATCGAATACACCGGTGCACCCGATTCGAGCGCTAGTTGCACGCACAGTTGCCGGTGGGTGGACGGTCCGCAGAAGATGAATCCGCCGCCGTGGAAGTACAGGATGGTGGCGTCCTCGAGCGGATCGTCCACGGGTTTCGGCGACATAATCTGCTCCGCCGGGACACCGCCCAGCTCGGTCTCCGTGACATGGACATTTCTCGGTGTGGGAGTGACCTTGTCGACGAGCCAGGACAGCCGCCCGAGCACCGCGATCCCGAAATCGTTGCTGGGCCAGAGGGTGAGCAGGGGCTTGAACAGAAGTCGGGCAACCCACAGGACGATCGATGCGATCCTGCTCGTGCGTTCGTGCCACGTGACCGGAGCGGAAGTGCGCATGAGAACACAGTAAGTGGCACACCGCCCGAGGGCGGCGTTACCGGACCTGGAGAAGAGGTACGAGAAGTTCTTCAGCGGTGAGTGCGCCGTGCTGGCCGGGCAGCGCTGAGAGCATCCGCTCGCCGTGGGAACGGATCACGGTCGCCTCGTCGCGGCCGATCACGACGATGTCCCCGATGCGGCCGGTGACGGAAGGGTCCGGGTCGGGTCCGAACAGTCCCGCCGACAGTACTTCGTCGCGGGTGCCGACCCAGAAGTCGTCGCCGAGTTCGTTCGCCCACCGTTCGAGGACCCGGTCTACGCGCCCCGTGTGAATGTGCCGGCACCGCGGCTCACCGGCGACGACGTCGACGTCCTCCTCGAGACCGCGATGACGGTCGAAATCGACGCGGCGGCCACGAGAGGAATCGACCATCCCGTGGTCCGCCGTGACGAGCAACCGGGTTCCGTCCGGCAAAGCCCCGGCGAGTTGTTCCACGAAGCGGTCCACCACCGTCAGTTGCGCCAGCCACGCCTGGGAGTCGGGCCCGTAGACGTGGCCGAGCGTGTCCACTTCCGAGAGATAGCAGTACACGAGGTTCCGCTCGCCGGCGCGTGCGGCCGCGACGACCTCCGCCAGCAGGTCACCGTAGGCGGACACCCCGACGAATCTGCCACCACGCAGGACTGCCCGGGTCAGCCCGCTGCCGTCGAACGCCCTGGGAACGACGGTCGTCACGGCCAGGCCCGCAGCGTCTCCGCGTTCGAAGGCCGTGGGATGGGGCTGGACCTGTTCGGGCACGAGCGTGTCGCGTTGATCGAGGGAGGTCCCCGCGGCCGTCCAGCTCAGCCAGTTGACCGCGGTCTCGGCTTCCTCGACGTACGACTGGTATCCGGTGATTCCGTGGCGCCCGGACGGCAATCCGGTGCCGAGCGACGCGATGCTCGCCGCGGTCGTGGTGGGGAATCCTGCACGGATCGGCCGACCGGGAAGGTCGGTGAGATACGGCGCCGTGTTCCTGTTGCGCCGCAGCAGTTCCCATCCCATACCGTCGACCAGCAGGACGACCGTGTGCGCGCTGTCCGTGAGGCCGAGGCGGTTGCGTTCACCGGGAACCCCCGCGGACGCGAGTACCGACGGGATCACGTCGGCGAGCGTGGGTTCGGCGTAGACATCGCGCAGCGGGAGAGTCATGGTCCGAGTATGTCCTGTCGTCGTCGTGGCGGCAGATGCAATGACCCCGCAGACCACCTCACTCGCGTCTACCCGAACTTCGGCATCCGCCCACGCAGCGAACTCGCAGTCCGGTTCCGGCAGGAGGAGTGAACCGCACGGCCGCAGCCGGTCTCACGCGCCGACGTACTCCGCAAGGTGCTTGCCGGTGAGCGTCGAGCGGTCGTCGACGAGTTCGCGTGGTGTGCCCTCGAAGACGATGCGGCCGCCGTCGTGGCCTGCACCGGGACCGAGATCGATGATCCAGTCGGCATGGGCCATCACCGCCTGGTGGTGCTCGATGACCACGACCGATTTTCCGGAGTCCACGAGCCTGTCGAGCAGGCCCAGCAAGTTCTCGACATCGGCGAGGTGCAGGCCCGACGTGGGCTCGTCCAGGATGTAGACGTCGCCCTTTTCGCCCATGTGGGTCGCGAGCTTGAGTCGCTGGCGTTCGCCGCCGGACAGTGTGGTGAGCGGCTGACCGATCTTGATGTAGCCGAGACCGACGTCCGCGAGACGCCTGAGAATCTTGTGCGCTGCCGGGAGCGACGAGCCGTTCGCGCCACCACCGAAGAACTCCTCGGCCTGCGCGACCGACATCGTGAGCACCTCGTCGATGTCCTTGCCGCCGAACTTGTACTCGAGCACCTCCGCCATGAACCGCTTGCCGTCGCACACCTCGCAGGGGGCCGCTACTCCGGCCATCATCGCCAGGTCCGAGTACACGACTCCGGCACCGTTGCAGTTGGGGCATGCCCCTTCGGAATTGGCACTGAACAAGCCCGGTTTGACGCCGTTCGCCTTGGCGAACGCCTTACGGATCGGTTCGAGCAGTCCGGTGTAGGTCGCCGGGTTGCTCCGGCGCGAACCCTTGATCGCGCCCTGATCGATCGAGACCACCCCGTCGCGGTGAGCGACCGACCCGCTGATCAGTGAACTCTTCCCCGATCCGGCAACGCCGGTCACCACGACGAGCACTCCGAGGGGTATGTCGACGTCGACGTCGCGGAGGTTGTGGGTGTCGGCGCCGCGCACCTCGAGGGCGCCCGTCGAGGTACGGACGGACGGTTTCAGCGACGCGCGGTCGTCGAAGTGCTTGCCTGTGAGGGTGCCGCTCGTGCGCAACTCCTCCACGGTGCCCTCGAACACGATCTTGCCGCCTTCTGTGCCGGCGCGGGGGCCGAGATCGACGACGTGGTCGGCGATCGCGATCGCCTCCGGTTTGTGCTCGACGACCAGTACGGTGTTGCCCTTGTCGCGCAGTTGCAGCAGCAGGTCGTTCATCCGTGCGATGTCGTGCGGGTGCAAGCCGATCGTCGGTTCGTCGAAGACGTAGGTGACATCGGTGAGCGACGACCCGAGGTGACGAATCAGCTTGGTGCGCTGAGCCTCACCACCGGACAGCGTGCCCGCGGGGCGGTCGAGGGCGAGGTATCCCAGGCCGATCCCGACGAAGGAATCGAGGGTGTCGCCCAGCGACTTCAGGAGCGGGGCCACCGACGGTTCGTCGAGCCCGCGAACCCACTCGGCGAGATCGCTGATCTGCATCGCACAGGCGTCGGCAATGCTGATGCCGTCGATCTTCGACGATCGGGCTCCTTCGTTGAGCCGCGTGCCGTGGCATTCGGGGCACGTCTGGAACGTGATCGCGCGGTCGACGAACGCCCGGATGTGCGGCTGCATCGCTTCTCGGTCCTTGGACAGGAACGACTTCTGGATCTTCGGGATCAGCCCCTCGAACGTCACGTTGATGCCGTCGATCTTGATCCGAGTGGGTTCCTTGTAGAGCAGATCGTTCAGTTGCTTCTTCGTGAACTTCGCGATCGGTTTGCTCGGATCGAAGAATCCGCACCCGCGGTATATGCGCCCGTACCAGCCGTCCATGGTGTAACCCGGGATGGTGAGCGCACCCTCTTCGAGCGACTTGCTGTCGTCGTACAGGGCGGTCAGGTCGAAGTCGGACACCGTGCCCATGCCTTCGCAGCGCGGGCACATGCCGCCGGTGACGGTGAAACTCCGGCGTTCCTTCACCGTTCTTCCGGACTTCTCCACGGTGACCGAGCCGGCTCCGCTGATGGAGGCGACGTTGAAGGAGAACGCCTGCTGCGAGCCGATATGGGGCTTCCCGAGCCGGCTGAACAGGATGCGCAGCATGGCGTTCGCATCGGTCGCGGTGCCGACGGTGGAACGAGGGTTGGAACCCATCCGCTCCTGATCGACGATGATCGCCGTGGTCAGGCCCTCGAGCACGTCGACGTCGGGTCGCGCCAGGGTCGGCATGAAGCCCTGTACAAAGGCGCTGTAGGTCTCGTTGATCATCCGCTGCGATTCCGCGGCGATCGTGGCGAACACCAGCGAACTCTTTCCGGAGCCCGAGACACCCGTGAACACGGTCAACCGCCGTTTCGGGATCTCGAGACTGATGTCCCGAAGATTGTTCTCGCGTGCGCCGTGTACGCGGATCCAGTCGTGGCTGTCGGCGGGGTGGGTCCGGGACGAACCGGGCTTTTTTCGCGTGGCAGAGCTCATGGGTCTCCATCCGTCCTCGACCAGGGCCTAACGTATGTATAGCAAAAGTGTGGTGCACCCGGGGGAACCCGCGCGACTGCTCGTCCTCGACGACATGGGTCCGCCCTGCCGCACACAGCGGCAGACCAGGTCGCTGCCGCCATGCTTACCTATGACCGCCCGGTGCAACAACTTTCGTGTTGCCGGTGACTCGGGCTCGGTCGTGAGTGATCGCTCAGCGTCCGATTCACGACTGGTCGAGACGGGTGACCACACCTCGGTCTCCATCCACGCGTACACGGTCGCCGGTCTCGAGCGATCGGGTGGCCACCAAGGTGTTCACGACGCAGGGCAAGCCGTATTCGCGGGCCACCACCGCGCCGTGGGACACCGAGCTGCCGATGTCGGTGACCAGCGCCGCGATGACGGTGAAGTACGGCGTCCACCCGACGTCGGTCACCGGCGTCACGAGGATCTCTCCCCGCTGCAGCTCGCGCGCATCGCCCATCGATTGTGCGACCCGCACAACACCTTCCACGGTGCCGCGACTTGCGGGTCGGCCGATGATCTCATCACCGGTGACACCTGGCGCAGGCCGGGCGATCAGCGGGGTCGGTCGTCCGACAGACACATCGTCGAACTCGAGAGAGTTCTGGAACGCCAGCGCTTCCCGACGCTTCAGCGCGTTCTGCACGAGACCGGTGATGTCGTCCGAACCGACGACGCGTGTCAATTCGGCACGGTCGAAAAAGAACACCAGATCCGAGTCGGGCAGTCGCCCGGTCTCGGCCAGCACCTCACCGAGGTGGCGGTAGCCCAATTTGAGCGCATGCGCCATGAGCGCCATCTTCGATTTCGTCTCCTCGCGCCCGCGTGCGCCGCCCTGTGCCAACCGGGCAAGAAACCTGATGGGGAAGGATCTTGGTGCTTCGACGTGGGTGCTTCCCGATTCACGACGAGTCGGATCGAGCGCCGAACGGACCATCACCTGCATCATCGCGCCCAGGCCTTCAGGATCCTCGGCCCAGGAGGGGTCACGCATGCACAACTCGCGGTATCCGCGGTGACCGTGACGGGTCAAGAACTGTCGCAACGCTGTGCCGCCGGCGCTTCGTGTGGACTGCAGCTCGTTGACCGCGACGTCCGGCGCCGCTGCCGAGAACTGCTCGGCGACCCCCTCGGTGGCGGCTATGGCGCGTACCACCGCGTCGAGCTCCACGAGCATCATCGCGCTCTCGACATCGGAGGCTCCGGCCATGAGCCGGGTTGCCTCGGCACGACCTTCGTCCTCGCTTCGTCCGTTCTTCACCGCTTTTCTCATCAGGACACTTTCGAGAATGTTGGCCGCAACCGCCGCGCGCGATGACGACCGCACATGTGTCAGCGTGATGTCGCAATACTGCTGCACGCCGGATTCCAACTGGCCCATCACGCGTCGTGGGTCGTCGCTGGTCGGGATCTGAAACGCGGCGATCTGGTCTTCGAGGCGCCGAATCGCGGGGCCGGCGGACAACGCATACGTGGTGAGCCGGACCGTGTTGATCAACCTGTGCACAAAAGGTTTCGGGGGTTTCGGCTTCAGCTCGTCAACCACCCGCCCGCAGATCGAGGTGGAGAACTGCTCCAACGAATTGCCCAGGAGTCCGGAGCTCAGAGCTGTCCCCTCGGTCAGGTTCAGAAACATGTGGCCATGGAAGTAACCCACCTGTAGCCATGGCTTCTCGTAACTCTGCTGTGCCCGCGCCACCACCTGCGTCATCTGCATCGCGTAGTCGATGGCAAAGCCGGAGACCGATGCGGTCAACGGGCAGAATGCACCCGGCATCATCTCGCCGATGTTGCAGCGCGTGTATACGTGGTCTGCACCCGCGAGAGGCGAATCCATCTCGGCCAGATCGCCGGGCAGGGTGGTGATCGGTCGAGCCTGCAGCCACCACAGTGTGCCGGATCGGTCGATGGCCCACTCGAGATCCATCGGCCTGCCCCAATGTTGCGCAGCACGCAGGGCGCCGGACCTGATATCGGCGACCTCGTCCGGCGACAGGACCGGCACCTCGCCGACATCGCGGACGGCCGGGTTACCGTCCGAATCCAGGACGATGTGGTCTGAGGACGCCGTACCGTCGACGAGCGCTTCACCGAGACCGGCGACGGCGTCGATCACCGTGAGGTCGCGCCGGCCGGTCGCCGGATCGGCGGTGAACACAACCCCGGCGGCGCGCGCGTCCACCATCTGCTGCACCACCAGATGCATGGTGGCCGTGGGTTGGCCGCTGTAGGCCGCGGCGCGTCGCGAACGCACGGAGGCAGCGCACCTCTGCACGGCCGCGGCGAAGTCATCGACGGAGTTCACGCCCAGCACGGTGTCGTATTGTCCGGCGAACGACTGGTCGTCGCCGTCTTCCCCGACTGCCGAGGACCTGACAGCCACTGGTACAGCACCGACTGCGGCCATGCGCGAGAAACATTCCCCCACATCATCGATGCTGACCCACTCGGTAGCATCAGCAATGACGAATCCCACCGGTACCGGAAGTCCGAGGCGGCGCAACTGCGCGAGTCCGGCTGCTTTGCCGCCGTAGCGGTCATCGGTGACCTCGTCGAATTCGATTGCGTTCAGGGGCATGGTGATCCCCCCAATGCGTCGACGATTTCGGCGAGCGCCTCGACCTCGATAGGACCCGGTTGATACAGGCAAATCCGGTCCGACACACCGTCGACGCGATCACGGATGTGCGCGGCGACCTCTTTCGGGGTACCGCACGCGGCGATGGTGTGCAGTATGTCGTCGTCGATCAACGAGGCCATCTCCCGCCAGCGGCCCTGCTTGGACATTGCGTTGAGTTCGGGTTGCAGATCGCCCCAGCCGTGGGCGTCGAGCACCGGCCGGTAGGCCGGGGTGGAGCCGTAGAACGCCAGCAGCATCCGGGTCGAGGCATGGTCGTCGTCCCGTCCGGTACCCACCGACACGATGACCTCGGGCACCACCTCGAAGTCGTCCTCGCTGCGGCCGGCAGCCGCCAGACCGTCGCGAACGGCCGGCAGCGTCGTCTCGTGCAGGAACCGCTTCGATCCGAAAGGCATCACCAACAGACCGTCGGCCACTTCTGCGGTCGCTTTGGTCAGCCGAGGCCCGAGCGCGCCGAGATAGATCGGCGGCGGACCGAACGGGTTCGGTCCGGGCACGAAGGTCGGTGTCATCAAGGTATGGCGGTAGAACTCACCGCGGAAGTCCAGTGGCTCCCCCTCGTTCCACGTCGCGAAGATCGCGCGCAACGCCCCCACCAATTCCTTCATTCGCGCGACCGGATGATCGAACTGTGTGCCGTAGCGCTTCTCGATCTGCGCCCGCACCTGTGTGCCCAGACCCAGGATGAAGCGCCCCTCGCTGAGCAGTTGCAGATCGTTTGCCTGGTGGGCAAGTTGAATCGGATTGCGGGGGAATGCGATCGCGACGTTCGACATCAGGTCGAGACCCTTGACCGACGACGCCAACACCAGAGGCGTGAACACGTCGAACGGTCCCTCGAAGGTGAAGACACCGGATGCACCGGCTTCCTGGAGCACTTGCGCGCGCTCGACCGCATCCGTGGGCCCGAACAGGGCTGTCATGATCTTCACTGAAGCGGCGCCTGATCCGCGACGTCTGTCCAGTCGGAGAAGCCCGACGGGTGGTGCGGGCCGATCACACCGTGCTCGAACAAGCCCGCACCTTCGCGGACCGTCCCGTCGGCTTCGGTGCACACAGCTTTGCCGACGTGGTCGATGAGACTGAAGGGCGCTCGGGCCATCACCTCCGGGTCCGTGAGGTCGAAGCTGACGCGTTCGGCGAAGGGGCCGCCCTTCCAGCTGCCGTGTGCCCACGAGGAGTCGCCCCCGTACCCCGACCCGAAAGCAATAGGCGCGAACAACTTCGATTCGACATCCAGCTGAATTCGGTCCCCTGCACGGTTCATGAACTCGACGTGGGCGCCCCGGGGAATCCTGGTTCCGGTCCGGTAGTCGATGGTGGCGCGCACTCCGTCGAGTTGTTCGACGCGCCCGTCCCGCCAGCGGCGCGTGCAGTCGTAGAGGCTGCGGTGGCCGTCGGAATCCTCTTGCAGGATCAAGAAGAGTTGATAGTCGTCGAAGGCCAGAGGTAGGTAGAGCCACCACATTCCGGCGAACGAAGCGTCTGGCCGACCGACTGGCTCGGCCTCACCGACAGGTCTGATCCCCCACGATCGGTCACGGCTCGCCACGCTGGTGTCATGACCGACTTCGAGCCGTTCGCCGTCGACGTCGATCCACCCCTCCCAGGACCCGACCTGGGCGAAGCGACACGCCTGCAAGGTCACTCGCCGCTCGGTGAGCATCTCGTGCGGCTTCTCCAGCGCAGCAGGAAACAGCCCGCGCCAGGTGAGGTCTGCGGAAATACCCTCGGTTTGCGCCAGTGTCAGGTGCAGCTGCTGCAGTGGCTCGACGACTTCGAGACAGTAGCCGTTGACGTTCTGGTGAAGGCGGTCGTCGTCGATGGCGTCACTGAGGTGAAGCGCGGTCTGCATATCGCCGCGGCGGACGACGAAGTAGGCGTCTTTCACGCCGAGGCGCGGGTAGTAGCCGACTCCGGTGAGCGCCATGAAGCGGCCCTCCCGATCGAGCACGTTGAAATACGACCGGTCGTAGAAGTTTCGATCGGACGTGGTCGGCCACGTCAACGGCGCAGGTGCCTGATGGATCGGAAACTCGTCGAGCGGGCTCAAGTTCACAGGCACTCCCTCAAATACGATGCAGATCGTATTGGAAATATGATGCAGTCATGACAGCAGAAAGCCCAAAGGATGGCAAGAGGTCTGCGCAGCCGTCGCCGGGACGGCCGCGCGACAGCAGGATCGATGCCTCGATCATTGCCGCCACCCGCGAATTGATTCTCGAGACGGGCTATTCCGCGTTGTCGTTGTCGGCGATCGCCGCGCGCGCCGGGACCACCACCGCTGCCATCTACCGGCGATGGTCGGGCAAGGCGCAACTTGTCCACGAGGCAGTGCTTTCTGCCGAAACGATTACCATGCCGGACGATTCGGGAGGTATCCGCAACGAGATCAGGGTTCTGGTCGAGACGATCCGGGTCATCTTCGACCGCCCCGAGGTGCGAGCGGCATTGCCGGGTCTGATCGCCGACACCGTTGCCGACCCGGAATTGCACAACATGATGATCGCGCGATTGGCCGGGAATCTGACCGCATTCGAGTCTCGCTTCGGTCAGGAGCGTCGCGACGACGACCAACTACCCATGCTCGTGGAGGTGGTCGCGGGGACCGCGATTTTCCGTATCTTGATCCGCCGGGACGCCGCCCTCGACGACACCTGGGTGAACGAGTTGACCGAGATGATCACCGGCCGCTGGCCCCCCGCGTGACGGAACCACTCGCCGTATCAGCGAATCAAGTCCGCATCCTTACTGCCGTACGCTGCGCGGAGTTCGGGTTCGGGTTCGACGACTTTGCCACCGGGATTGCCGGCGTGTCAGCTCGATTCCTGGATGCGAACCATGTTGCCGGCGGGGTCGCGGAGGGCACAGTCACGAACCCCGTACGGCTGGTCCATCGGCTCTTGCACGATCTCCGTGTCGCCGTCCTGCAGACGCGCGAAGGTCCCGTCGAGATCTGCGGTGGACAAGATGATCGAGGCGAAGGTTCCTTTCGCCATCATCTCGGCGATGGTGCGGCCCTCGTCTTCGGTGATTCCGGGGTCGGCGGTGGGCGGGTACAGGACGACGGAGGGACCGGTGCCGTCGGCGGAGCCGACCGTGATCCACCGCATCCCGCCGTAGCCGACGTCGTTACGAACCTCGAAGCCGAGAGTGTCGCGATAGAACGCCAGCGAAGCGTCCGGATCCGAGTGGGGAAGGAAGGTGTGATGAATGTTGATGTCCATGACGATCACCGTAAGTCGGATGCGGCCGCCGATGCTTCTCGATTTCTGATCGGTCGTGTGACCTGTTTGGCCACGCACGACGGCATGCCGTCCGTCGCGAGTGCCGCTTCCCGCCGGTAGGTGCTCGGAGGGACACCGACCAATTCGGTGAAGCGCGTACTGAAGGTCCCCAGAGAAGAACAGCCCACCTCGAAACAGACCTCGGTGACGGTGCGATCGCCACGACGGAGCAGAGCCATCGCGCGCTCGATACGACGCGTCATGAGATACGAGTACGGCGATTCACCGTAGGCGATCCGGAATTGCCTGCTGAGGTGCCCGGCCGAGATATTCACCCCGCGGGCCAAGGCCTCGACGTCCAGAGGCTGTGCGTATTCGCGGTCGATCCGATCACGAACCCGCCGCAACAGCGCGAGGTCGCGCAGACGCTGTGCTGTGTCGGGTTTCCCGGTCACGGGGATATCCTGCCACGTCCCGCACCGTCGGGACCACGGCCGGAAAAATCGCGTCGAGGTGGTTCGTCTCGTCTGCGTCCGGGAACAACAACCGAGAGGCGCCACGGCATGACAGTCTGACCGGTACGCCCGTATCTGGACGAGAGGAATTCACCGATGGCACGTCCGGTTCGCGTAGTCGTTCTCGGCTCGGGTTCGTGGGGCACGACCGTCGCCGGTCTCGCCGCGAAGAACACGCCGACGCTCTTGTGGTCGCGGAACAAGGAAACCGCCGACGAGATCAACGTCGATCACCGCAACCACCGCTACCTGGGCGACCGGAAACTTCCGGACACCCTGCGTGCCACCGCGGACATCGACGAGGCCGCCCACGAAGCGGACGTGCTCGTCGTGGGGGTGCCGTCGTACGCTGTGCGCTCGACACTCGAGCCGCTCGTCCACGAACTCCGAGCGTGGGTACCGATCGTTTCTCTTGCGAAAGGGCTGGAACCCGGGACGCGGTTGCGGCCTACGCAGGTGATCAGCGCGTGCCTCCCCGGCCATCCCGTCGGGTTGCTTTCCGGTCCGAACATCGCGAGCGAAATTGCGGACGGCAAGGCTGCCGCCTCGGTCGTGGCGATGCAGGACGACTCCGTCGGCACGGCTCTCCAGCCCCTGTTCGCATCCACGCTGTTCCGGGTCTATCGCAACACCGACGTCCTCGGCTGCGAACTCGGCGGAATCCTCAAGAACATCGTCGCCATCGCCGCGGGCATGGCGGAGGGACTGCGCGTCGGTGACAACACGCGCGCGATGGTCCTGTCGCGCGGTCTCGCCGAGATGACGCGCCTCGGGGAAGCGATGGGCGCCAACGCCCGGACGTTCGCCGGCCTCACCGGTATGGGGGATCTGATCGCCACGTGTACCAGTCCGGCCTCCCGCAACCGGAGGCTCGGCGAAGCGCTGGCGCGCGGGCTCAGCGTCGATGAGGCGGTCGCCGAACTCGGGCAGGTCGCCGAGGGAGTGAAGACGGCGCCCACCGTCATGGAGTTGGCTCGCGAGGCCGGAATCCAGATGCCCATCGCGGCAGAGGTAGCGGCCGTGGTCGGAGGGCACCGCAGTCCCGCGGACGCGTATCGCGGTCTGCGCCGGGTCACACCCGGCGACGAGGAGGATGTCGTCTGATCGGCGATTATCCGGCAGTCTCGGAATTGCACTAGAAAGCGGTACACCCGCCGAGACGACCGGGCGCCGCAAGTTTCTCGTCGAGATGAACGGCCCACCGGGATGACCACCGCGCCTACCGTGGAGGTCTGAGGCGGAACACTCCGACGGGAGACCGATATGCGAGTGGTGAACATGGTGACCGGCGCGGCGAAGGGCGTCGGCTCGGCGGTCGGGATCCGCACCGGCACCGAGGAACCGCGGTACGAAGTCCAGGCGACGACTCACGGGCTCGAAGTCCGCAGGTACGGCCGTCGTATCGCTGCCGAGACCACGGTGCACGGCGACGAGGAACGTGCCCGCGACGTGGGATTCCGGCGTCTGGCCGGCTACATCTTCGGCTCGAACAGAGGCAAGTCGACGATCGCGATGACCGCGCCCGTATCCCAGGCCGGAGCCTCGGACGACTCGTCGGTCATCCGGTTCTTCATGCCGGCGAAGTGGGCCATGGAGGACCTGCCCGACCCCGAGGACCGGTCCGTGGAACTCGTCGAGATCCACGACGAGACGATGGCGGTGCTGCAGTTCAGCGGCGACCGCAGCCGCGCCGCGGTGGCGGAGCGCACCGCCGAGTTGCTGAGAACGCTGGAGGCGACGGAGTGGCTCGCTACCGGCCCACCGGTGGCATGGTTCTACGACCCGCCCTGGACGGTTCCGTTTCGGCGTCGCAACGAGGTGGCGGTCCCGGTCGCTGCTCGCTGATCCACGAGAGGCCGATCCGCGCGAGGCGGAAGATACCGTCGGGTACCGCGGCCCGGCCGGTATGCGAAGGTGATCGAATGACGAGTTCTGCCGACGTGTTGTCGAACCTTCTCGACTCCCGCTACAGCTGCCGCGCCTTTCTGTCCAAGCAGGTCCCGCGCGACGACATCGAGCGGATGCTCGGGATGGCTCAGCGGACGGCATCGTGGTGCAACTCGCAACCCTGGCGCGTCCACCTCACCAGCGGCACCGCGACCGATCGGTTGCGGGACGCGGTGTACACGCAGGCCGCGTCGGGAGCCATGGATCCGGACATCCCGGGTCCCGCCGAGTATCGCGGGGAGTACGCCGAGCGCCGGCGCAACGCCGGGTATGCGCTCTACAACGCGCTGGGGATCGCGCGCGACGATTACGCGCGACGCGGCGAGCAGATGCTCGAGAACTTCCTGTTCTTCGGGGCGCCACACGTCGCCGTCGTCAGCACCGACAAGGCGCTCGGTGTGTACGGCGCCGTCGATTGCGGTGGTTACGTGTCGAACCTGCTTCTCGCGGCGGAGTCGCTCGGGATTGCTGCGGTACCGCAAGCCGCGGTGCCGATGGCATCGACAGCATTGCATCGCGAATTGGGCATCGGCGACGACCGCGACATCGTGTGCGCGGTGTCGTTCGGGTACGCCGACGAAGCACACCCGGCCAATACCTGCCGCACCGATCGCGCCACCCTCGAGGCGACTGTCGAGTGGGTGGACGAATAGCCCGAGGAGGTGTCGCGGTCCGGGTCGGCTCAGTCGGTTTGACTGCGGAGATACCGTCCGAAGTGCGGCACCGTGAAACCGATGAAACCTCTTTCGGCGGAATAGATCAGGCCTTTCTTGATCAATCCGTCGCGCGCGGGAGACAGTGAGGCCGGCTTGCGGCCGAGTTCGGCGGCGATCTTGGACGTTGCGATGGGTCCGTCGTCGCCCGACAGGTCCGCCATGGCTCGCATGTATTCACGCTCGGCCGGAGTGGCCCGCTCGTACCGCGAACCGAAAAACCCTACGGCCAGTTCTTCTTCCGCGGTGGGGGCCGCGACCCGTACGTCCGCTGCGGTGATCGGGCTGTCCGCGGCCAGATCCCAGGTGGCTTTCCCGTATGCCTGGACGAAATACGGATAACCGTCTGCCGTTTCGTACAACAGATCCAGTGCGTCCCTGGTGAATTCGACGTCTTCTCGCTGGGCGGGCGCAATGAGTGCGTGATCGGCGGCATCCCGGTCGAGGCGGCCGATCCGGTGGTAGGTGAACAATCGTTCGGAGTACGACTTGGACGCGGACAACACGGCCGGCAGGTGCGGCAGTCCGGCTCCCACGACGATCAGCGGAGCGGTGTCCTGACTCAATTCGTGGCACGCACCGCAGATCGCCGACACGTCGTCCGGACCGAGGTCTTGCATCTCGTCGATGAACAAGGCGATTCCCACCCCGACGTCCCGAGCGAGGCCGGCGGCGTCCACGAGCAGTTCGACCAGGTCGATCTCGATGTCACCGGAATCGGCGCGACCTTTCACCGCCGGTGCGTCGATTCCGGGCTGCCAGCGTTCGCGCATCCCTTTGTCCGCTGTGGCGCGCAAAGCGAAAGATTTGAGTACACCGAGGAAGTGGTCGACGGATTCGGGATCCGGATGTGCGGCCGCGATCTCACGCACCGCCATGTGCAGGGCAGACGACAGCGGGCGTCGCAAACCCTGGTCCGGGCGCGCCTCGATCTTGCCCGTACCCCAGCTCTTGGCTATGGCAGCGGAGCGCAGGTGATTGAGCAGAACGGTTTTCCCGACACCGCGCAGACCGGTGAGCACGACGCTGCGTTCGGGCCGGCCGCGGGAGATGCGCTCGAGAACGACGTCGAACGCCGCGAGTTGCTTCTCTCGGCCGGCGAGTTCGGGCGGGCGCTGCCCCGCGCCGGGGGCGTACGGGTTGCGGACCGGATCCATCGGTCGATGGTAACGAGCTGCGCAGCTGTTTCTGGGTTGCTCTAGCGCGTGTCGTAGAGAGCCGAATGCAGATGTACGCATAACCGACTTTGACATCCATTTTCATTACGGGATATTTCTGTACTCATGAAAACTCCCTCTCCGCGCGGAATCGCGCTCACGGTCGCGCTCTCCGCCGCACTGGCTGCCGGATGCTCGGCGCCTGCCCCTCCTCCTGCGCAGGAGTCCGGCAGCGGACCCGAGCAGGCCCCGGCCGAGGTCTCCGCCGCCGAACCGCGGCTCGCGCTCACCTACGACGGCGGGGTCCTGATCGTCGACGAAACGAACTTGACCGTGGTGGACGACGTCCCGCTCGGCGGATTCACCCGGCTCGCCCCCGCAGGCGACGGCCGCCACGTCATGATCTCCACGGAGGGCGGGTTCCGGGCGCTCGATACCGGCAGTTGGTCGGAGCGCCACGGCGACCACCGCCACCACTACTCCGGCCCTGCCGCGCTCACCGAGACGGTCTTCCCCGCCGGGAAACCGGGACACGTTGTCGCCCACGGGGGTACGACAGCACTGTTCGACGACGCCACCGGACGGGCCGAGTTGATCGATCCTTTCGGTCTCGCTGCTACAGAAGGCGTTACCGACTCCGAGTCCTACACCGCCCCGCACGCACACCACGGGGTCGCGGTCGCACTCGCGGACGGATCGCTTCTCGTCACGCTCGGAGACAGTGATTCTCGCACGGGCATAGCACTTCTCGATTCGAGCAGGCGCGAGATTGCCCGCACCGAAGAATGCCCCGGCGTACACGGCGAAGCCGTAGCGGAGGGCGAGACCATCGTCTTCGGATGCCAGGACGGCATGATGATCTACCGTAACGGCACTTTTACCAAAGCCACGAGCCGCGACGACTACGGCCGTATCGGCAACCAGGCCGGATCTCCGGTCTCCCCCGTCGTACTGGGCGACTACAAGACCGATCCGGATGCAGACCTCGAACGGCCCGAAACCGTTGCGCTCGTAGACACCCGTACCGCCGAGATCCGGCTGGTGGACCTGGGCACGAGTTACACCTTCCGCTCGCTCGGCCGCGGCCCCGACGGTGAAGCGGTCGTACTGGGCACCGACGGAGCCCTCCACGTGCTCGATCCGGAATCGGGGGAGACGATCCGCCGCATGGACGTCCTCGCACAGTGGACCGAACCCGAGGACTGGCAGACGCCGCGACCGGCGCTCTCGGTGAGCGGACGCACCGCGTTCGTCACCGATCCCGCGACCGACTCGCTCCACGCGGTGGACCTCGTTTCCGGCGACATTCGCACCGGTTCCCTTCCACACACGCCGAACGAGATCAGCGGGACGTGACCCACGTCCGGAGAATATTCGCCTATCTAGCGTTATTTCTAGAAAGATGAATATTCTCCGGATGTCTCAGTCGTGAGAGAGATCACATTTAGAAGCCGGCGAACAGGGTATGCCAAAGCGGCTGCGGGACCATGCTTCTCGTCCCTCCACGGAAATTACAACGATTGTGTAACGTAGCCACATCTGTTTCCGACCCGGAGGTACCCGCCCGTGCTGTTGACCGAAGTCCGCTCCCGACCTGTGCAATCCGCGTTGATCGCGGTGGGTCTCGTGGTCTCGGTCCTGGCGGTGTGGGGCTATATGCGTGACGCGACCACCGAATACCTCATGGACCTCGACGTATTCCGCGACGCCGGCTGGGCTTTCCTCCACCACACACCGCTCTACACCGAGGGCTTCTTCAGTCATTCCGGGTTCCGGTTCATCTACCCACCGTTCGCGGCCTTCCTCTTCGCTCCGATGGCTCTGGTGAGCAGCGCCGTGCTGCAGGTGGTGTGGACGGCCGGACTCATCGCACTCGTGTGGTGGATGCTGCAGGTGATCTACCGTCGCCTGGACATCGGTTACGCCGGCCTGATCGCGTCGGCCACGCTCGGTGTCGTCCTCTTCCTCGAACCGTTCCGCTCGAACTTCGCGTTCGGCCAAATCAACATCGTGCTGATGGCGCTCGTCGTCGCCGACGTCCTCGGGGTCATCCCCAAGCGCTTCCGCGGTGTGGGTATCGCCCTGGCCGCCGCGATCAAGGTCACTCCGGCAGCATTCGGCCTGCTCCTGTTGCTGCGCCGGGATCTGCCGTCGGTAGCGCGCGCGTTCGGCGCGTTCATCGCGACCGTCGCGTTCGGCTACTGGCTGCGGCCCGAGTCGACCGTCTTCTTCTGGACCGAGGAATTCTTCGCGACCGATCGTGCGGGCGACCCCGGATTCTTCCGGAATCAGGCACTGACCGGCCTCATCGCGCGATTCGACTTGTCCGAGGGCCTCAGCAAAGCCCTGTGGCTGGCCGGCGCCGCGCTGATCGTGACCGCCACCGCGTGGGCCGCCTACCGCTTCCTCCGCGCGGACGAACCCGTGGTGGCGCTCGCGCTCGTCGGCCTCGCGTCGCTGCTCGCTGCCCCCATCGCGGTCACCCATCACTGGGTGTACGCGCTGTTCCTCGTGCCGCTTCTCGTCGCACCCCGGTATCGCTCCTGGTGGCCCGTCCTGCTCCCCGCCACCCTGGTCTTCCTCGCCGGGCCCAACCACCTGCTGCGCGACGCGGCGTCGCGAGGATGGGTGGAACAACTCCTTCTCGAAGTACTCGGCACGTCGCAGTGCCTCGCAGCCATCGCGGTGTTCGTCGCCGCGGTGATCGCGGCGCGCAGCCGCCGCCCGGCACTGGCCGAAGAATCCGACGTGTCCGAAGACGTACCGGCGCCGCAGCAGGAGGCTCAGCCCCACACGGTGGACGCGACCAGATAGAGACCTGTCCCCACCACCGTGCTGAGAGCGGCGTTGCGGCGCCACACGTGCACCGCGACGGTTCCCGCCAGGCCGACGGTCGCGGGCAGCCACGTCGTCTGCCCGACGTCACGCAGTGTGTACATCACCAGGATCACCATGACCCCCGCGGGCATCGTGCGGCCGAGAAAGCCGACGAAGGCCGAGTCCCGCAAAGCGGACAACGCCACGAAAGGCGCCGCGCGCAGCGCCACGGTCACCGCGAACATCACCAACAACGCGGTGAATACGTATCCGGCACCCGGCACCGAGTCAGGCACGGGTCGTCGCATTCCGGTAGACGAACCGGACGAACAGCGCCGCGACGAACAGCGTCAGGCCGATCACCAGCATCTGCTCTTTCGCGACCAGCATCGCCACGAGACCGCACACCAGCGCGATCACGGGCGCGGGCACGTCGCGGTTCGCACGGAACGCATCGATCGCGAGCACCGCGAACAACGCGGTGAGGGCGAACTCGAGACCCTCCAGTCCGGCGGGCAGCACCGCTCCGATCAGCGCACCGACCGTGCCCGACGCGACCCACACGATCTGGCACACCACTTGCACGGTGAGGATCCGGGTGCCGGACAGGTCGTCGCGTGCCTTGGGCGCGACGATCGCGTACGACTCGTCGGTGAGCGCGTAGACGCCGTAGAGCCGTCCGATACGACTGCGGATCCGGTGCAGCGGAAACGACAGTCCGTAGAAGACATGACGGAAATTGACCAGCAGCGTCGCGGCGGCGATCGACGCAAGGGGCGTCACGGCGCCGATCAGACCGATCGCGAGGAACTCCATCGACCCCGCGTAGATCACGGTGGAGAAGACCGGCGCCCACCACCACTCGAACCCGCCCTGCGTGAGCACCACGCCGAACGCGAGTCCGAGGGGGACGAGGCCGAGGCCGACGGCCCACGAATCGGCGATACCCGCACGGATCTGCGTGGTGCGAGGGTTGAGCATGGCTCCCAGGTTATCGACGGGCGCATTGCCCTCCGCGCGCACCGTACGATGACGCGTCCGTCCTCCCCGACAGTTCGACGGGGCCGCACTCGGCGGCCCGACACGGAAAGGTGACCGGTGGCGTCCACCCTCGATTCCTTCACGAATGCGGTGCAGTCCGCGTGGCAGGCCGTCTCCACGGTCGATGAGCCGGCTCCGTCATGGCTGGTGGTCGGTACCGCGGTCATCGCCCTTGCGCTGGTGTGGGTGCGGCCGCTGTGGCTCAAGACCCGGCATGTCATCACGCAGGCGCACGAGGGCTCCCACGCGCTCGTCGCCGCTCTCGTCGGGCGGAAACTCTCCGGGATCCGGCTGCACAGCGACACCTCCGGTGTGATGGTGTCCTCCGGAAACCCCCGCGGACCCGGAATGATCGCGACGACCTTCGCCGGGTACACCGGCCCCGCCGTCCTGGGCTTCGCGGCCGCGACGCTGCTGACCCTCGATCGTCCCGCCGCGGTGCTGTGGTCGATCCTCGCAGCGCTCGCGGTCCTGCTGCTGCTGATCCGCAACCTCTACGGGTTCATCTCGGTGGTTCTCGCCGGCGCCCTGGTCGGTGCGGCCGCCTACTTCGGTGATCCCGTGGTCCGCTACGCAGCCGCGTATCTGATCACCTGGATTCTGCTCCTCGGCGCGACGCGTCCGGTTCTGGAACTGGCACGCACCCACCGGCAGGGTCGCGGGCGCGGCTCGGACGCCGATCAGTTGCGGGGGCTCACCCGGATACCGGCCGGGATCTGGATCGCGATCTTCGCGCTCGTCACGGCGGGGACCGCCGTGTACGGGACGGTGCGGGTCGTGGTGACCCACCTCGGGTGACCGCCCCGCGGTCGCACTGCCGGCGCTCGGCCGGTCAGAAGATCCCGATGGCTTCCGCGGTGTCGAGAACGACCTCCGAGGCGTGCCACTCGGCCCACATCGCGGCCTCGCCCGCGCCCTCCGTGGCCGGGGACATCAGTGCCCGGCTGCTGGCCCATGCCACCGCGCGCACCGTCTGGAAGAAGATCCCGGCGGCACGCTCACTCCCGATGACGTCGCCCACGATCGACACCGAGAAGAGTTCGCTGAGATCGGTTCCGTAGTCGGCCTCGATCTCGCGGATGATGTTCGGCGTCGCCGTGCCGAGGACCTCGCCGTACCGGTTGAAGTCGTCCCACCGCTCAGCCGGGGTATCGACCGCGGCGAGCGCGGCGGGCAGGTCGAGCAGCAGATGCGCGCTCATCCCGCTGGTGGCCACACGACCGCCGGAGTGCTCGCAGTCCGTCGCGGTCCGGTAGTAGAGCTCCCACGGCGCGGGCACCGGCTCGCCCGTCGCATGCGCGTGCACGCCTGCCAGGTAGCGCTGCACGAAGTCCACGGCGAGGTCCTCGGCCCACTGCGAATCGTCGTAGTCGCCGCGCTCGATCGAGGGGACGGTGGTGTCGAGGATCTCCTTGTAGACGACCGCGAATCCGCCGCGCGGGTCTCCCGCGTCACCCCACAGCTCGGCGATCTCGGTGACGTTGTCGCGAGCGTCCTGCAGGGTCCGGTTGTTCTCGGGTGCCGATATGTCCGCTATTTCCGCCATGACCCCGGCGTCCACGCGGGGCGCGCAGGCGGAAGCGGGGCGCGCCTGGGCAGTGGACGTGGCCGTACCGACGAGGAGACCTACGGCCATCGTGACAGCGGTGAACGCAGAGACCATGAAGCCAGCCGGTTTTTTCATGAGGATCAAGGCTAGCCCGGTCCACCTGTTTCGGACAAACGCCGCTATTCGATCTCGGATCACCGATCCGAGGAACGCGCCCGGCCCGAACGGGCCCGGCAGCAATCCCGATCATGGGGACGGACGCCGAACCGGACGGAGCTGAGCGGGTCAGCCGAAGTCGACCTGCCGGTGCGCATTGGCCAGCGCGGTGACCACCCCGGTCCCGAACGGACCGAGCCTGTCGAACAGCACGGCCGTGCCCACCGCGACCCCGTCGGTGCCGATGTGATTGTCCGCCTCCACACCCACTTCGAGACCTTCGGGGAGGCGCGACAACGCCAGCGTCACGTCGGCGTTGATGAATCCGACACCCTTGTCGCCCCAGTTGGTCACGAAACTCGTTCCCTCACCGACCATCGCGGTGTTGACGAAGGGCGACTGTTCTTCCCCGACGATCACCGGGAGCTGCCTCGACCACAGGCGTTTGCGATCCGCATTCTGGTGTTCCGACCGCCCCCTCGACCACCGCCCGTCACTGCTGTACCAGGAGTAGGTGTCCGTGGCCGGAGGGGAATCGAGTACTTCCCGTGGTGGCTCCGGATGCTCGTCGCGGGTCCAGACCGATCCCGGAGGCTGCTCCGACCGCCGCAGGTACACGACCGTTGCCCGTGCGGACACCTTCCCGCCCTGGATCAGGCTTGCGTCGGCGACCCGAATCCGGTTCCCGTCCCGCACCCGGGTCGTGGTGAAGGTGATCGGCTCGTTGCGGACCGGTGCGAACAGATCGAGAGTGAAGCGTGCCGGCACGAATCCGTCCGGCGCGTGCGCATTCTCGAGTTCCCGGGCGATCAGCCCGCTCACACACGGCCCGTTGAGCATGGTGTCCGACCACGGACTGGCCGCATATTTCGTCGGCGTGTAGATACCGTCGGCTTCGGTGAAGAATCCACGTTCCGGGCGTTGGGGCATTTCCGGATTCTCGCAAGTGCAGGTGTGAGCCCGTTCACCGGGGACGCCCCCGGAGGTGGCACCGAAAGCGATGGGCGAAGATGAGCGCGTGCGCGCACACGAGGTAGATACGGCCCGGGCACCGATCCCACTGCTCGTCGATGTCGACACCGGCATCGACGACGCCCTCGCCCTGCTGTACCTGCTGGCGAGCCCGGAAGCAGAGATCGCCGCAGTCCTGTGCACCGCGGGAAATGTCCCGGTGCACCAGGTGGCGACGAATACCCTTGCGTGGCTGGAGGTGTGCGGCCGCCCGGATATCGAAGTCGCGGTGGGATCGACGGTGCCCCTCGTCGCGCCGTTGATGACGACCGAGGATACGCACGGCCCCCGCGGTGTCGGTTACGCGGAACTGCCTGCGCCGACGCGCGACCCCTCGGCACGCTCCGCTGCCGAAGCCTGGGTCGAACTCACGCGCGAGCGGCCCGGGGAACTGACCGGACTCGTCACCGGACCGCTGACGAACCTCGCTCTCGCTGTGCGTCTCGACCCCGGTGTTCTCACCCGGCTCCGCCGACTGGTCGTGATGGGAGGTTGCTTCAATCACCCGGGCAACACCACGCCGACTTCGGAGTGGAACGTCGCGGTCGATCCCGAGGCCGCGAAAGTCGTGTTCGATGCCTTCGCGGGACTCGCCCCCGAGCGGCGTCCGCTGCTCTGCCCGTTGGATACGACCGAGTCGATCGAGATGCATCCCGCGCACATCGCCCGGATCGCAGAGCTCGCGGGAAGTGTTCCCGGAGAAGACTTGTCGCCGGACGATCCCCGCGGCCGGCGATCACGGGCGTCCGTTCCTGTCGTACGCCACCTGTCCGATGCGTTGCGGTTCTACATGGAGTTCCATCGAGACCAGAACCTGGGATACCTCGCCCACGTGCACGATCCGTTCGCCGCGGCGGTGGCACTCGGCACCGTCCCCTTCGTGACACGACCCGCCACCGTCGATGTCGAACTCGACGGGCGGATCACTCGGGGCACGACGGTCGCCGACTGGTCGGGAATCTGGGGACGAGAACCCGATGCCGACATCGTGGTCGGTACGGAACCCGAATATTTCTTCACTCATCTCGTCGAGCGAGTCGCACTTTATGTGCGCGAGTTGTACGTACCCGGGAGTAACAACTAGCGTCGCGTTTGCAACATTTCGGGGACAAGGAGAATAGCGTGGCGCAGAAAGTGCGCGTCGAGTATTTCGACGACATCGACGGTCAACCCATCGCCGATGGTCTGGCGCAATCGTTTCGGATCTCCGTGGACGACGTGGAGTACGAAATCGACCTCCGTCCGGCCAACGCGGACAAGTTCTGGGCCGTTCTACGTCCGTGGCTGAAGAAGCCCCCCGGCGCACGCACACCGGCCGCGCGCGCCGATGTCACGGAACGGGTGATCAAGCCGTCCCGGCCACGGGCGGCCCGCAAGCGCAAGACCATTCCGTCCACCCGCTCCCCGGAACAACTGGCGGCGATCCGGCACTGGGCCCGCAACGAAGGGTTCGACGTCAGTTCGCGGGGCCGCATTCCGTCGCACATCCTCGAGCGGTTCGAGGCAGCGCACTCCTGATCAGGAAGTCAGGTGATGTCGATCGTCGCGGTGGATGGTCACCGCGGCGACGACTACACCCACCACCACGCCGATGAGGGTGTCCCCGACTCGACTGAGCGCGATATCGGCACCGAGTGGTTCGCCGATTCCGGTGAGTAACAGCGCCATTGCGGTGACGAAGATGCTTGCGACGGCGTAATTGCGGGTGACGAACAACTCGGTGATCGTCTGGAGCAGCACGATGACCGCTACGACCGGCCAATAACCGAGATCGAGTACCAGCACCGCCGCCGCGATGAGAGCCCCGACGACGTTGCCGAGCAGACGTTGAATCGCACGGGCGACGGTGTGCCGGTAATTGACGCCCTGCAGGGCGGCCATCGCGCCCATCGTCGCCCACAGCGGATGCTCCAACCCGACGACCGCCGCGAAGCCTCCCGCGAGTGCCGAAGCGGCCAGGACGCGGCACGCGCCGATGAACAGCGCCCGGTCTCGCAGGAGCAGCGCTCCCTCACGGACGAAACCCCGGGGGCGCTCGAGGTCCGGCACGGCCGAGATGTCCTCGCGAGGAATATCGATGGTGGGGCGCGTCTTCCGCAGTTCCGCCTCGAATCGGACGAAGTCGGCGCGGCGTCCCGCGAGGGTGTCGTGTGGCCCGCTGTCGATCACTGCTTCCGCGGCGCCCACGAGTGCCAGCAGTTCGGCGGTGTGTGAATCCCTGCGGCTGCCGAGCGCGATCACTTCCCGCGCCCGCGTGGCCGCCGCGCGGGCGGCGGACACGGCTGCTTCACCCTCGGTCTCGAGAGCAGCGGTCGCCGCGAGGGCACGCGCGACGGCGACGCGCGCCGGCCCGTGTGGATTCCAGAGCGCCGGGAGCAGCGCGACGATCCAGCCGACCAGTGCGCCCATCGCGGCCGCGGCGGTGGCGATCCGCACGTCGGAGCCGGTGTGGGCGAATCCTGCCGCGCCGGCGGCGGCGAAGATCAGGATGACGGGTCCCGGGCCCGTCATCCTGAATGCGGACAGGAATAGATAGGCCAGTCCTGCCGCCACCGACAGCACCGCGATCTGGAGCCATATCGAGAGTCCGAGCACGCCGAGCACCGCACCGGCGAACGTGTATGCGACGACACACGCTCCGATACACGCGAGCTTTCCTGCCATCCGCGGGTACGGCTCGTGGCGAAGGAAGGCACAGCACAGCGATCCGAGCGCCGCAAAACCTGCGACCTCGCTGTATCCGAGCAATCCACCACCGACGAGCGCGATGAGCGTCGCGAGACCGACGCGTATCGCGATCGCGACAGTCGGGTCTGCGCGGCGCATTTCGACCACGTCGTGCCAAGCGGACGGCGAGACGGAATGGGCCAGCGCGCGTACCGAGTGCTGCACGCGACTGTCACGCGTGCCGGAGGAGGAGCGCCGCATTCCCCCCACAATAATACTTTGAGGATAAATTATCTACGAAGCGATTCGCTCCGGCCGTTAGAATGCGCATATGCCCTCGTCTTCCGACCGCCCCGACTACGTCGACCGCGTCCGTCGCGCATGGGAAGACCTCTACCCCGACCTCGATCTCCGACCCCTCGACGTGATCGGCCGCATCACGCGCATCGGTGCACTCGCCCTCATCCGACTCGAACGGGAACTCGAACCGCGCGGCATCGGACGCACCGAATTCGAGGTGCTCAGCGCACTTGCGCGAAGCCCCCATCCGCTGCGTGCCAGCGAAGTCACCTCGGTCACCGGCATTTCCGGTGCGTCCACCACCAAGCACACCGAGCGACTCGCGAAACTCGGACTCGTGGAACGGCTTCGCCTCGAGCGGGACGGACGCGTCGTGCTGTTGTCCCTCACCGATACCGGCCGTGCCCTGGTCGAGTCGGAACTACCGCGGCGGGTGCAGAGCGAGCGGCTCATGCTGGACGGGCTGAGTGAGGACGAACTCGAGGTACTGACGGGCCTGCTGCGGCGCATCGCACGCAACGTCGAAGATCAGACGTTCTCCTGATCGGCAGCCGCATCGCCGGCACGCCGTGATCCCATCCGGCGCTGCGAGATCAGGGCATCTCCATCGTTTCCGACCGTTCGATCTCCGCGATCGCCCGGCGCAGGCAGGGACCGGGGGCCGCCTTCCGCGCGGCGAGCAGATCGGTCAGTACCAACAGCCCGGCGGTGAGGTACTGCTCCGGCGCGATACGAGGATCCGTCGCCTCGACGTCCTGCACCCCCAGAGCGCCGGTGATCACCGCGACCACCGCGTCGGGCTGCATCGACGGAAGCCATCGCACACCGTCGCGTACGGCTCGCGTGAGAACGGTCTGCACGTCCTCACCCGTCAGGCCGTCGGGATGAAGTTCTTCGAACAACTCCCGCATCATCCCGGCATGGACCGCGGTGACCGTCTCGTACGGCAGCCCGACCAGATCGTCGAGTGCATCGCCGAAGACCTCGCTCGCTCCGGCGCGCGCAGCAACGAGAGCCGCATCGGTCGCGGACGCGATCCGCTGGGTCGTCTTCGGCCAATGATCGGGCCACACAGTACTTCGCCTCGCTTTCGGTCGCAGGTCCGCCGGGGGTCGGGGCGGCGAATCCTGCCGCATCAGTTTTCACGATGCCACCGACCCTTCTGCGAACGGGCCGCACCCCCCCCCGCGATGCAGCGGTGCCGTTTTCGGGTCACGGCCACTGCCGCGGGCCTATTCTGAGCACACCAAGATCACGACTTCGAGGTGTCATCACGAGGAGTTCCCATGTCCGCGAACCCTGTTTCTCCCTCCGACCCGTTCAGGTCGCTGTTCAAGCAAATCTGGTGGGTAGTCCTCATCCGCGGCATTCTCGCCGTGCTCTTCGGCATCGTCGCGCTCGCGTGGCCGAACATCACGGTGTGGGCACTGGTCATCGTCTTCGCGATCTACGCGATCGTCGACGGGGTGGTGCTCGGTGCCCACGCGGTACGCGACCGCGCGTCGCTCGCCGGGTGGGGGTGGTGGCTCGCGATGGCTGTCGTGTCGGTTGTCGCCGGCATCGTGGCTCTCGTCTGGCCCGGGATCACCGCGCTCGCCCTGCTGTACGTGGTCGCCTTCTACGCCATCCTGTACGGCATCACCGGCATCGTCGGCGGCCTTCGATTCCGGAAGGTCCCGGAATCCGGGTGGGTCTGGTCGGTGATCGCCGGGGTCCTCGCGGTGGTGTTCGGCCTGATCCTTCTCATCTTCCCCGGAGAAGGCATCCTCAGCCTGATCTTCCTCGTCGGCATCTACGCGATCCTGTTCGGCGCGCTGCTGATCGTGATGGCGTTCCAGGTGCGCAACTCCGCGAAGCGGATCGGCGTCATCTGACGGGCGGCGCTCCTGCTTGCGGTGTAACAAACCGACCGGTATCCCCGACGTTCTGACGGAACACACTTCCTCAGAACGGATCGACTATGAATCCTCCTGCCGGCTGGCATCCCGACCCCTTCGACCCGTCCGTCGACCGCTATTGGGACGGTGAACGGTGGACGGAGCAAACCAGGCCGAAAGGTAGCGATACTCCCACCCAGGTCTTCGGTTCTGTCGATCCAGGGGGCAACCCGCCGGCCGAGGAAAAGAAGCGCCGGAAGTGGCCGTGGGTGGTCGGCGCAGGGTTCGTGGGGCTGTTGGCCCTCGGAGCAGCCGTAGGCGAGGAACAACCGGCGCCTGATTCCACCTCGGTCGTGTCTACGACGACCAGTTCGGCAGCTCAGACCACAACGACGGCGCGACCCACCACGACGACAACGCTCCGGACGACTACCCCGGCGCCCACCACGACCTCGGAGGCTCCCGCTCCGGTGCCGTTGGTCCCTCAGGTGGAAACGACAACCAGCGCGACAACGGACTACACGCCACCGGCTGCCCCGGCGTACACCCCGCCCCCGGCAACGCAATACACGCCTCCGCCCACCGCGGAGTACACACCTCCGCCCACGACGGAGTACACGCCTCCGCCGCAACCGAGTGCGTCGTACAAGAACTGCGGCGAGGTAAAGGCAGCAGGTGCCGCTCCCATCCGTAGAGGCGAAGCCGGGTATGCAGCCCACCTGGACAGGGACGGGGACGGCATCGCCTGCGAAAAGTAGCCTCCTGGCGGTGCAGGCGGCATCCGCCGACCCGATAGCGACCGGTCAGGCGTTCGCGAGTCGTCCCCACGCGTGCCAATGATCGATCTCGATCCACGCGCTCACCCGCCGCCTGTCGCGCTGGTGGTAGGGGCGGCCGGTGTAGTGCGTCGAGATGCGGTCGATATCGGCCAGATCCGGATCGTCGACGAATTCCACCACCCGGCCCTGGATGCTGACGTGGGTGATCCAGTCCTGGGGATCCATCGCGGACAGGCTCACACGCGGGTCGTGGCGCAGGTATTCGAGCCGCTTTCGTCCCTCGTCCATGTTCACGAGAATGCGACCGTTCTCGTACATGTACCAGGTGGGCACCGACACCGGTTGCCCGTCGGCCCGCAGCGTGCTGATGGTGGCGTAATTGGGCTGGGCAAGGAACTCGGCAACGGCGGCAGGAACCGGAGGCTTCGGCACAATCGAGCCTTTCTCGAGGTGAGGATCGGTACCGGACAAGCCTATGCCCGAGCACGCGGGTCGTCCGCCGGAAGTGCACCGAGAAGACAGCGCGCCGACGCTCAATACCGCGGGTTGGCAACCCTCAGCCGCGTTTCTGCCAGATCTCGGATGACGCAGCCGACCGGTGTGTCCCCCAGAGTGACGTCACCTGCACGCAGGCCGAGTGCGAGTTCCGATTCCGTGCGATAGCCGAGAGCCGCGAGCCGCGCGCGAAGTTGTTCTCGCACCGCGTATCCGACCTCCGACTCGCGCGCGGCGATACCGAGAACATGCGCGGCGACACGAGAGCGATAGACGGTCCGCGGGTCGGCCCCTGCTGACGCGTCGACGACGAAATCCTGGACCGCCCGCAGCAACTCGCCGATGCGGGGAGTGCCGAACAACTCGTCTGCCCGATCGTCACCGGCCTGTGCGACGTCACCGGTCGCACTCGCCGGCACACCGAGCAGGTCCAGCAGGTCGTGTTCGCATTCCGCGACGCGGCGGCCGATGACCAGCAGTTCGAGGGTGTTGTCGCCGACCTCGCCCGCACGCATCGCCTGCACCCGGCAGATGACCGCCCACCGCAGCGACCCGAAGACCTCCCACCAGCGCACCGCATCCGGATCCGGTGTGACACCGCATTCCTCGGCGTAACCGCGAAACAGGTCGTCGCGCGACCCGAATCCTCCGACGGGGTGCGGCGACCCGAATCGCCATGTCTTCGTGCACAGCCAGCCGAGATCTTCCATCGGGTCGCCCACGTGCGCCAGCTCCCAGTCCAGCACCCCCCGGATGCCGTCCTCGTCGACGAGGATGTTTCCGTTACGGAAATCGCCGTGCACGACCGACTTCCGTGTGGCCGTTGGCCGGTTGTCTCTCAGCCAGGAGAACGCCGCCTCCAGAGCGGGCAACGGAGCTCCGGTCCGCGTGTACTGGCCGAACAGAAACTCCATCGGGTCGTAGTCCGGAAGGCCCGGCACCGCCACCGGGTCCATCCGGTGCAGTCGGGCGAGCGCGCGCCCGAGGTCGTACGGTAGGCGCGGTCGCACGGAACCGAACCGCTCGTCGCGCAGCAGACGCTGGGGCAGCGCCTCGCCGGGCAGTCGTGACATCACCAGGTACGAGCCGATACCCGGCGACGGCTCGGTGCCACTGCTGTCCAGGATCTCCGGTACTGGGACTCCCGCTCTGCCCGCTTCCACGAAAGCCGCTGCTTCCATGGACATTCGGGTGGGATCTTCTCGGCCCGGCGGGTCGCGGCGCAGGATCAGTTCGCGTGGCACCGCGGGATCGGGCTTCGTCGTCAGCGACCAGGTCTCGCGGCTGGCCCCGCCGGTGAGCCGTTCGACGCCGGTGAACACGCACGACGCGCCCAGGACCGTCGACAGTCGCTCCGCCAGTGCTTCCTCGAACGTCTCCCTCATCCTGTACCGCACCGTCGTCCTGCGGGCGGGGCGATCAGTCGAATTCCATGCCCGCCGCCTCGCCGCGCTGTCGCGTCGTGTTGGCGCCGTCGAGTGATTCACGAATGATGTCGGCGTGTCCGCTGTGGTGGGCGGTCTCGCGAATGATGTGGATGAGGATCTTGCGGGCACTCATCCATTCCCGTGTAGGCGTCCACGGAGCAATCGGAAGCGGCACCTGTCGGTTCAGGTCGAGAGTCACGACGTACTCCTCCGTCGCATCCGCGATCGCGCGGTAGTTCTCGAGCAGGTCGGCGAGGGACTCGTCGTCGCGCATGAAGTACTGCTCCATCTGCGCATCCATGTCCGTGACCTCGGCGTTTTCGTCCATCTCACGAATCGTCTCGATCCAGGACCGCTCGGTGTTCGCGACGTGCTTGACGAGGCCACCCAGCGTCAGCTCGCTCGCGGTCGAGCGCGTGCGGGCCTGCTCGTCGTCGATTCCGCGGACGGTGATGAGAAACATCTCGCGCTGCTCGGCCAGCATCTCGAGGATGTCCGCGTGTTCACCGGTGACTGTGCTCTGGTTCATGACCACTCCTCGTTTCCGGATTCCGTCGATGCTGTCACGGTAGAAACGATTGCGGTCGGCTTCGGTCCTAGATCTGCGCCTCGTGCCGGATTCGGTACACAAGGTGGTCAGGCGGCGAAGCCGACCGCACCGATCACCGGAATGATCGTCATGAACACGATCGCGATCACGAACAACGTGATCGTGACCTTCCTGTCCCAGCGCGACCGTGCTCCCGTCGCCGCAAGAAGAAAGAAGACGAAGCCGATGCAGATGGAGCCGATCCCGATGATCACCGATGTTTCGAGCATGGTTCCATCATCGCCCACGCGGGCGGGCGCCTCACGCGGGCCCGTCCGCCGAGCGCGTGAGCGCGATCAGCGATTGAGCTGCGTGATCCGGCCGGAGAGCACGGTCGCGAAACTCGTCCAGCCGGCGTAGGGAGCGAGCGCCGCCCCGGCCACCGGGTTCGCCGCCGCCGTCCGGCGCGTGAGGTCGACCGTACTCGCGGCCAGAGCAGCGGCCACGAGCGTCGCGGGAACGAGCCGGTGCCACGCGAAGAACACCCACGACCAGGACGCATTGAGCACCAGGTTGACGCCGAGCGCAGTGACGTACTTGCGCCGGCCGTCGTGATCCCCGCGTTCGGTCAGCGAGTCGATCGCGACCGCCGAGGTGGCCGCGATATCCGCGTAGAGCGCCGTCCACACCACGGGGAATGCCGCAGCCGGAGGCTGGATGCCGGGCTTGCGCAGCCTGCGGTACCACTTGGAATCCGTTTCGCGGGAAGCGATGGAACCGACGACCGCGGTCACAGTGGTCGCTGCGGCGGTGGCGAGGACGGTAGTGAGCTTCATGCGGGGTGACTCCTGTCGAGTGCATTCCTCTGTGTCGGTCGGACTTCTGTGTCGGTCGGACTTCTGTGTCGGTCGGACTTCTGTGTCGGTCGGGGGCCGGCTCGCGGCTCCGACCGGCTACCCGGGCTCTCGCGCCTCGAAACGCTCCCGGCACCCCGGCGAGTAACCTGACCCCGCGAGCACACAGGGGACGGCGACGGGGGCGGATGATGAGCGGACTCACACAGATCGGCGACGGGGTATGGGCTTTCGTGCGTCCGTCGGGAGGTTGGGGCGAGGCCAACACCGGGCTGATCGTCGCTCCGGGTACGGCGTCGATGGTTGTGGACACCGTCTGGGACACGGCGTGGGCGAAGCGCGTGGCGGAGGTGCAGCAACCTCTCGTGGCGCACGCTCCGATCACCGAGGCCGTCAATACCCACAGCGACGGTGACCACTGGTGGGGCAACGACACCCTGCCGTCGTCCACGCGGATCACGACGAGCCGTGCCGCCCTGGCCGGCATGCACGAGGATCTTCCACCAGCGGCGCTCGGTGCGCTGGCGGGGATCGGCGGGGTACTCGGCGCACTGCCGGGGCCGGTCGGCGCCGCAGGTGCGTATGTTGCCCGCGTGCGCGGCGGCGCTCGCTTTCCCCGTCGCACCCCACGCCTGCCCGACCGCACCTTCGACACGCGGGACATCATCGACATCGGCGACCGCCGAATAGAACTCGAACGGCTCGGGCCGTGTCACACCGCCGGCGATCTCGTCGCCCATGTTCCCGACGCCGGTGTCGTGTTCGCAGGCGACCTGCTCTTCATCGGTTCGACGCCGATCCTGTGGCACGGGCCGATGGAGAACTGGTTCTCCGCACTCGAGCGACTGATCTCGTGGGACGCCGCAACCTACGTTCCGGGCCACGGGCCACTGTGCGGCCACGCCGAGATCCGGGCGCTGCGCGATTACTGGGCGTGGGTGAACGACGCGGGTCGTGACCGGCACAGGGCCGGTCGCTCACCTCTGCAGGCGGCACGAGAACTCGTGCGCAGCCCGGAATTCCGGCAGTGGCGCGAGTGGGAGTCGCCGGAACGCCTCGTACTGAGCCTGAGCACGCTCTTCGATCAGTGGAACGGGAATCCCCCCGGCCCCCCGGCGATCCGCCGCCGCGCCCGCGCATTCGCGGACGCGGAGACGCTCCTCCGCGAGGGGATTCTCTGAACCACCACGTGCAGCAGCGTTACGACAGATGCTCCGGCTGGGGGCGCGTCTTGTGCGACCAGTCGGATCCCACTTCCTGAGTGCTGCACACGTCGGGGCACTCGCTGCTGCGGGTGCCCGTGGGCGCAATCGAAATCACGACCGATTTGTAGGTCGGGCAATTGCTTTCGAGAGCAGTGGAATCGAGAGGGACCAACGGGTTGGTCTCCGGGTAGTAGGCCGCCGCAGACCCGCGCGGCACGTCGTACTCGACGACGCGGAACCGATGGGCGCAGCGCACCCGCTCGTCACCGTCCCACCGGGTGAAAAGGTCGACGATGTCGCCCGGGTCGAGCCCCGCCGCGGCGATGTCCTCACGATGCATGAACACCACACGACGACCGCCCTCGATACCGCGATAGCGGTCGCTCAGCCCGTAGATGGTGGTGTTGAACTGGTCGTGACTGCGCAGCGTCTGCAAGAGGAGATGCCCCGGGGGCACTTGGACGACCTCGATCGGGGACACCGCGAATTCTGCTTTCCCCGTCTCGGTTTGGAAAGTCCGTGTATCTCGCGGCGGGTGCGGGAGGATGAATCCGCCGGGCCGCCGGACATTGACCTCGTACCCCTCGCATCCGGGTACCACCCTCGCGATCCGCGAGCGGATGTTCGCGTAGTCGTCGCGCATCGCCTTCCAGTCGATGCCGTAACGGTCCCCGATCGTCGCCTCGGCGATGCTCGTGATGATCGAGACCTCCGACCGGAGATGCTCACTGGCCGGTTCGAGCGGACCACGGGAGGCGTGCACCGAGCATTCCGTGTCTTCGACGGAGACGAACTGGTGACCGGATGCCTGCACGTCCTTCTCGGTTCGTCCGAGCGTCGGCAGGATGAGCGCTGTATCTCCGCACACCAGATGAGACCGGTTGAGCTTGGTGGAGATGTGGACGGTCATGTCGATTCCGGACATGGCTTCGGACGTGACCACCGTGTCGGGGGCGGATTGCACGAAGTTGCCTCCGAGGCCGAGGAAGAACTTCGCCTTGCCGTCCCGCATCGCGCGGATGGAATCGACTGTGTCGAAGCCGTATTCGCGCGGCGGGTCGAAACCGAACTCCTTCTCGAGCGCGTCGAGGAAGTGCTGCGGCGGGCGCTCCCAGATGCCCATGGTGCGGTCGCCCTGCACGTTGGAATGGCCGCGCACCGGCATGAGGCCCGCACCCCGTCGGCCGATGTTCCCCTGTGCGAACGCGACATTGCAGATTTCTTTGATGGTCGCCACGGCGTTGCGATGCTGCGTCACACCCATCGCCCAGCAGAACACCGTGGCCTTCGACCGCCGCAGCATCTGGGCCGCCTCGGTGATCAGTTGCCGCGACAGCCCGGTCGCCGAGATCACCTCGTCCCAGTCGACGTTCTGGACATGCCGCTTCCAGTCCTCGAAACCGTCGGTGTACTCCCGCACGAAATCGTGATCGATCGCATCCCACTCGACGAGCAACGACGCGATCCCCTGCATCAACGCGAGGTCGCCGTTCACCGCGATGGGCAGGTGCAGGTCGGCGAGGTCCGTGCCGTGCCCGACGACACCGCGCGGGGTCTGCGGATTACGGAAGTTGACCAGGCCCGCCTCGCGGAGCGGATTGATCGCGAGGATCTTTGCTCCGTTGCGCTTGGCATCTTCGAGTGCGGTGAGCATGCGCGGATGATTGGTGCCGGGATTCTGGCCCTGGAGAACAATCAGCTCGGCGTTGTAGACGTCGTCGAGCGTGACGCTGGCCTTGCCGATACCGATCGACTCCTGCAACGCGATGCTGGTGGACTCGTGGCACATGTTGGAGCAATCGGGCAGGTTGTTGGTGCCGAATGCACGGGCGAACAACTGGTACACGAACGCCGCCTCGTTCGAGGCCCGGCCGGAGGTGTAGAAGAGGGCTTCGTCGGGGCTGTCGAGTGAACGCAGCTGCTCGCCGATGAGCGCGTAGGCGTCGTCCCAGTCGATCGGTGTGTAATGGGTGGCACCGGGGCGTTTGACCATCGGGTGCGTGATGCGTCCCTGCTTGCCCAGCCAGAGCTCACTGTGCTGGGAGAGATCGGCGATGCTGTGCCGCGCGAAGAACTCGGGAGTGACCCGGTCGCGGGTGGCCTCCTCGGCAACCGCCTTGGCACCGTTCTCGCAGAACTCCGCGGTCTTCCGGTGCCCCGGCTCCGGGTCGGGCCACGCGCAGCTCATGCAGTCGAATCCCTCCTCCTGATTGAGCTGGAGAAGGGTCTCGGCCGAGCGCACTATGCCCATTTCCCGCAACGAGCGTTTCAACGCGACCGCAACGCCGGTGACGCCGGCGGCACTGTTCTTGTGGTCTCCGACGCGCAAGTCCTGCTCGTCGTACTCGCGTCGTTGATCGTCCCGCATCAGATCACTCCTCACAGCGCAGCGTTTTGTGCTCTGTCCAGTGTGACAGAACCCATAGAACCGGGAGGTCGAAGAGCCGCGGGGTGCGGCCACGCGACCGTGGCCGCACCCCTGCCCCGTCCGTCCGCTACTTGCGGCCGGCCTGCCACTTCATGCCCCACCCGTACTTGCGGTCGAGGTCGGACTGACTGCCGTCGATGTACTCCACCAGGCGGTTGACGGTGACTCCCTGACCGGTGTTCTCGATCATCGCGATGGCGCAGATGCGTGCCCCGTTGTTGGGGGAATCGAGGCGGACCTCGATCTGCGGTCCGGACGGCGGGGACAGCGTGACCACGCCGTCGACCGCGGCCCAGTTGGGCGCGCCCTGGTAGATCATCGCGAAGATCAGCACGCGCTTGAAGAGTTCGGGGCGTTCGAGGTTGATGTGCATGTTCTCGCCACCCGCCACCGAACCGGTGCGGTCGTCACCGTCGAGGTGGATGTACGGCGGCGTGTTCAGCGCTCCGAAGCTGTTGCCGAGAGCCTGGATGACACCCTTGGACCCGTCGGCAAGCTCGAAGAGGCAGCCGAGGTCGAGGTCGACACCGTTGCTCGCGCCGGTCAGCTTGGCGAGGAAGCCCTTCTTCTGCTCCCCGCGCGACCAGTCGAGGTTGACGCGCGTGACGCCCCGAGCGGACCCGCCCTTGGACAGGCTGACCGTCGGGGACTCTTTCGTGAGGTTGATCTTGCTGAGGTTGACGCCCGAATTCTGTTCAGGCTTCTTGCTGTAGTCGATGGCCACGATTACCTTTCGTCGGAACTGCGGTGTGCGGACTGCACTGGGGGTACGAAACAGCGAAGGGAGCCCTCTTCCCGAAATCCGGGTCGGAGGCTCCCTTCGCTGTCGAACTCACTGTCGGACTGCTCAGGCGGACACTATTTCGTCCGCGTCCGCCTTCTTGGCGTTGTTGCGATTGCGGTAGACGCTCGAAGCGAAGGCTGCGCCGATCAGGGCGATACCGACCAGGCCGGTGATCACCTCGGGAACGTGCGTGCCGATCGAGTACAGCAGGATCAACGCGAGTGCGCCGATCGCCCAGTGGGCGCCGTGCTCGAGATACACGTAATCGTTCAGCGTGCCCTTGCGGACGAGGTAGATGGTGATGGATCGGACGAACATCGCGCCGATGAAGCCCAGACCCAGGGCGATGATGATCGGGTCGGACGTGATCGCGAACGCCCCGATGACGCCGTCGAACGAGAACGAAGCGTCGAGGACCTCGAGGTAGAGGAACAGGAAGAACCCGGCCTTACCGGTGGCCTTGGCCAGTCCGCTCGGCCCACCGGTGGGTACTTCGTCTTCTTCCGGGACATGGAACATCTCGCCGAGACCGTTGACCGCGATGTAGGTGATCATGCCGAGCGCACCGGCGATCATCACCGTCGACACCTTGTCGTCGGGTGCGATGACGGTGGCAGTGATCAGCAGCAGTGCGGTGGCGACGACAACCTCGAGCTGGTCGAGCTTGCCTGCCTTCGCGAGCGGAACTTCGAGCCACTTCAGCCACTTGATCTCACGCTCTTCGAGCATGAAGTGCAGGAACAGCATCAGCAGGAACATGCCGCCGAACGCAGCGATCTGGGGGTGCGCGTCGGTGATCAGCGTCTCGTAGCTCGCGCTGCCGTCGGGGAAGTATGCGGCCCCGTCCGCCGGCGGATTGAGCGCAAGATCGAGTGCCGCGATCGGACCGAGCCCGGATGCCACCCACACGATGAGCAGCGGGAACACCAGACGCATGCCGAAGACGGCGATGAGGATGCCGACGGTGAGGAAGATCTTCTGCCAGAACTCGCTCATCCGGCGCAGGACGGTCGCGTTGATGACCGCGTTGTCGAACGAGAGCGAGACTTCGAGGATGCCGAGGATCACACAGAGGAACAGAGCCTGGGGGCCACCGTAGAGAAACGCCACCACAAGAGAGATGACGGTGACGGCCAGCGACGGGCCGAATATTCGCAGAACCACGAAGCGTGGCCTTTCTGAGTAGAAGTCAGGGGCGGTGCAGGGTGGTTACTGCAGGCTCCGGAGAGCGTCGATCCGGCCCCGGCACGGCCGGGACCGGATCACGACTGATCGAACTAGACGTTGACACCGTAATCGCGCGCAATGCCCGACAGGCCCGAGGCGTAGCCCTGGCCGATGGCCCGGAACTTCCACTCGGCACCGTTGCGGTACAGCTCACCGAAGACCATCGCGGTCTCGGTGGACGCATCCTCGGAGAGGTCGTAACGGGCCAGCTCGGAGCCGTTGGCGCGGTCGACGACGCGGATGTACGCGTTGCGAACCTGGCCGAACGACTGGCTGCGGGTCTCACCGTCGTAGATCGAGACGGGGAAGAAGATGGACTCGATGTTCGCCGGCACGGCGGACAGGTCGACGTTGATGACCTCGTCGTCGCCCTCGCCCTCACCGGTGCGGTTGTCGCCGGCGTGCTCGATGGAGCCGTCGGGCGACTTCATGTTGTTGAAGAACACGAAGTGCTGGTCGGAGACGACCTTCTTGTCGGCACCCGTAGCGATCGCACTGGCGTCGAGGTCGAAGTCGGTACCGGTGGTGGTACGCACGTCCCAGCCGAGGCCGACGGCCACAGCCGTGAGGTTCGGCGCTTCCTTGGTGAGCGAAACGTTGCCACCCTTGGTCAAGCTGACGCCCATGCGGGGTCCTTTCGATCGTTCCTACGGTCGACGTACCGGAAGGGCACGCCCAGTGTGCGCGTATGCCCCCACAGTAATAGGTCTCTGTGAGGTGCGCCCCTACCCACTATGCCGACTCCGTGCCGGGTCACGCCCCGAATGCCCAGCCGAGGCCCCCGTACGGGGTCCCGGGGAGGTCGAGTCGACAGGCGCGGGCCGGGCGAGCAGTACCATTCGGTCTTGTGGCGAGCCGATGGACGCGCCGCCTCTTCGGCGGCGGGCGCACCGATGATCCCGCGGCCCTCCGCGCCCATGACGCGATGGTGGCCGCGTTCCTCGACATGGACAAGCGACAGTCCATCGCGGAGGCCGGCGTCATCGCCTCCCACGAGGTCGCGCCGGAACGGGACCTGCTCCGCAGGTGGGAACCGATCCGGCAGAAGTGCTACCAGGCAGCCGAGGCGTATCTGCAACTCGCTCGCACCGAACCCGAGGAAGAGCTGGCCCCTGCCGCAGCCTACGAGCAGGTGATCCACCAGATTGCGGACGCCGCAAGAACTCTGGACGAGTTCTACGAGCGCTACCGCGGTCATCTCGAGCACGCGGTCACGGTCGCGCAGACCGCACCCCAGCTGGCCGCCCGGGTGAGTGCCGATGCCCGCGACGCCCTCGGAGCGCTGGACACACCCGCGAACAGCGCGTTCGCCGAGTACCCGTCCGTCCGCGCGACCACCGACGCGGTGCAACGCGCACTCCACACCCTCGGTGCCGCGACCGGTGCGGGTGCGGTGCGTACCGCCGCCCACCAGGTGGAGGAAGCAACCGCGGCGTTTCGTGAAGCGCTCGCGGAGGCACCGGGACGGCAGGCCGAGGCACGCAACACCCTCGCCTCCGTCACCACCCGGCTCGGCGCAGTACGCACTCGGTCGGAAGGTCTCGCACCGGCCTACTCCGCCCTGCTGCGCGAATTCAACGCCGCCAGTTCGGCGGATCTGTCCGGCAACGAACAACAAGCCCTTCTTCTGCTCGAGCGCGCCGCCGAGGAACTCGACGTCGCCCGCGCGTCCCTCGCCGCAGGACGCCCCGAAGAAGCGCTCGCCCAGGCCGGTGTGGTGCGCGCGGAGCTTGCGCGGGCCGAAGAACTCGTCGATGCGGTGACCGACCGGCTCGCCACGCTGCGAGCCGTCAAGGAAAACCCGGAGTCGAAGGTCCGTGACGTGCGGTTCCGGCTGCGTGATGCACAACACCTCGCGGTACAGCGTGGACTCACAGCAGAATGGGGATCCGTCCTCGACGCCCAGCTGAATCGAATCGACCGGGCAGTCGATGCGCTGACCGGTGTACATCCCGACTACTGGGCGTACGTCAAAGACCTGGACGCGGTATCGACGTTCATCACCGGAGTGGTGAATCGAATGAGAGGACGGAACACGGACCGATGACCGGGGCTACTCACACCGAGGTGCGCGCGATGCGGCACTTCCGACATCTGGACCGGCCCACCTTGGACCGCCTGTTCCTGCACCACCCCCAACCTTTCGGTCACGCCGACGCCCGTGAGCGGCTCGCGATGGCGCTCGGGGCCACGTTGTACGTCCCCGCGACCCGGCACGACCTCACGGCCACCATCGTCCGGCGCTCCGCCGAAGGCGTGACCTCGATGGTGCTCGATCTCGAGGACGCCGTGGCCGACGACGAGGTCGAGGACGGACTCCGCAACGCCGTCGCGACCCTCGACGAACTCGCTCTCCGTGGCGAAGCGCCGATGATGTTGTTCGTTCGCGTCCGCACCCCCGACGGGATCGACCGGCTCACCGAGATGCTGGGTCCCGGAAGCAGCGTGCTCACCGGATTCGTGCTTCCCAAGTTCGGTGCCACTACCGGGGGCAACTTCCTCGACGCGGTCGCCGTCGCCTCCGAGCGGGTCGGGCGGAACCTCTACGCGATGCCCGTCATCGAATCGGCTGCTGTGGTGCACCGCGAAACCCGCGACGACGAACTGCGCGCGATCGCTCGGCTGCTCGCCGAACATCGCCACCGGATCCTCGCCGTCCGGATCGGCGCGACCGACATGTGTGCGACCTTCGGCATCCGCCGCGACCGCGACCTGACGATCTACGACGTGCGGGTCGTCGTCGACGTGATCGCCGACATCGTCAACCACCTCGGCCGCACCGACGGCACCGGGTTCGTCATCACCGGGCCGGTGTGGGAGTACTTCGCCGATCACGAACGCATGTTCCGGCCGATGCTGCGCGCTACCCCGTTCGAGGAGCAGGACGCGGTGGTGTTCCGCCAGCAACTCGTCAGCCGGGATCTCGACGGGCTCCTGCGGGAGATCGCACTCGACCGCGCGAACGGCATCCAGGGCAAGACGGTGATCCATCCCTCGCACGTCGCCGCGGTACACGCGTTGTCGGCGGTCACGCACGAGGAGTTCCACGACGCGACCGACATTCTCGATCGCGACACCGGCGGAGTCAGCGCGTCCGGGTACGGCAACAAGATGAACGAACGCCGTCCCCACCGCACCTGGGCGGAGCAGACGCTGGTCCGCGCGTCCGTATTCGGAGTCACCAACAAGGGCGTCACGTTCGTCGAACTGCTGACGGCGCTGGTGGACCGATGACCGATATTCTCCAGAAGTATTGGGCCACCGAGGAGTTCGGGCTCGCCCTCGAGCATCGAGGAACTTCGAGCGGCTACACCGTCCCGGAACTCGTCCAGCCCGGACTTCGCCGGAACCCGCGCCGGGCACATCTGCTGGTATCGACGGTGCTCGGCAAGCACATCCCCACCGACCCCGCCGCGGTGCTGGCGGCGGGCCGCGACCTCGGGCTCCTCGTCTCCGACCTGCTCGGCGACGACGCCTCGAATGCGCTCGTTCTGGGATTCGCAGAGACCGCAACGGGTTTGGGACACTGTGTCGCCGAGGCGGTGGGTGCCGGGTGCTACCTGCATTCGACACGTCGCCGCGTGCCGGGCGCGGTGGTGTTCGCCGGTTTCGAGGAGGGGCACTCCCACGCGACATCGCACCTGCTGCAGCCCACTTCGCCGGATCTCTTCGCCAACGCCGCGCCGCTCGTTCTCGTCGACGACGAAATCTCGACCGGTGCAACAGCTGTCGATGCCATCCGCGCGCTGCACCGGATTCATCCCCGTGACCGTTACATCGTCGCGTCGCTCGTGGACATGCGCGGCGAGGAGCACCGTCGCCAGACGGCGGCGGCGGAACTCGACCTCGGCGCGACGATCGAGCACGTGAGCCTCGCGGACGGTCACACCGTGCTGCCCACCGATCTCACCGACCGGGTCACCGCGCTACCGGCTCCCGACCTCAATCCTGTCGCTGCTCACCGCGGTACCGTTCGGTTCGTCTCTGTGCCCTGGCCGTCGGACGTCCCCGACGGAGGACGGCACGGCGTTCTGGGCAGCGACTTCGCGGCCTACGACTCCGCGGTCGCCGCGGCGGCAGCGACGGTCGAGTCCGTCCGGGAGAGTGATCGTCCGGCGATCGTCATCGGCCACGAAGAACTCATGTACCTGCCGCTGCGACTGGCACAGGCGCTCTCCGAGCGTGGCACCGCGACCAGATTCCAGACCACGACACGGTCGCCCGCGTACGTCCGGGATGTCCCGGGCTACCCACTGCGGCGCGGATTCTCTTTCGTCGCACCCGAACACATCCCGTCCGAACACGAAACCGAGGCGGCCCGGTACCTGTACAACGCCCGGTGGCCGGAACCCGCCGAAGTACGCCCCGAGTTGATCCTCGTGGTCGACTCTCCGGCCGATACCGAGCGCCTGCGCGCCGACGGGGGCGTGCTCGACGTAGTGAGCGCGGCCGGCGAGGACGTACTGGTGGCGGTTGTGCCGGCCACAGATCCGGCAGCACTGGCTGCTTCGAGGGAGACACGATGACCACGCCGTTGACCGGACCCGATTTCGGTTCGTACGCCCCGGACGAGGTGACCTGGCTGCTCAAGGATCTCTCGCACGTCGACCTCGAAGGCGACATCGCCGAGCGTGAGGCCCGCATCCAGGCGGGACTCGCGCACTACGCGGAGTCGTTGCCGGTCGAGTACCAGCCCGACGCCCCGTACCGGGAGTTGTTCGACAAGGCACTCGCGTCCACCGCGGGACGACTTGCCCACGCGGTGGGAACCCTGACCGAACTCCTGATCGCCGAACGCGGGACGAACCTCACTCTCGTGTCGCTGGCGCGCGCGGGAACGCCGGTCGGAATCCTGATCCGCCGCTGGGCGCAACAGCACCACGGCCTGTCGCTGCCGCACTACGCGGTCTCGATCGTGCGGGGACGCGGAATCGACTCCGCAGCACTCGATTACATCACCGAACACCACGACCCGGCCTCGGTCGTGTTCGTCGACGGCTGGACCGGCAAGGGCGCGATCGCGCGGGAGCTGGCGGCCGCGCTGGCCGAGTACTCCGCCGCCGGTGGCCCGGCGCTGTCGGACGACCTCGCCGTGCTCGCCGATCCCGGTTACTGCGTGCGTACCTACGGCACCCGCGACGACTTTCTCATCGCGTCGGCGTGCCTGAACTCGACGGTGTCGGGTCTGGTGTCGCGCACGGTCCTGAACGACACGTGGATAGGGCCCGGCGAATTCCACGGTGCGAAGTACTACGCCGAACTCGCCGGCGACGACGTCTCGACGCTCCTGCTCGATACGGTGTCGGCCGAATTCGGCGATCGGGCAGCGGCACTGGCGAGCGCACGCGAACTGCTCGGGTCCGACCGCGAACCCACCTGGGCAGGGTGGGAGTCGGTGGAGCGCATCCGTGTGCGGTACGGCATCTCCAGCATCAATTTCGTCAAACCCGGTGTCGGAGAGACGACCCGGGTACTGCTGCGCCGGGTGCCGTGGAAGATCCTCGTACGCGATTTGACCGCCGACGAGCACGCGCACATCCGGATGCTCGCCGCTGCCCGCAACGTTCCCGTCGAAGAGGTTCCCGACCTCGCGTATTCGTGTATGGGACTCATCAAGGACCTACCGTGACAGCAGCATTGATCGCCACCGACCTCGACCGCACCCTGATCTACTCGCGTGCGGCGATGACAGGCACGCAGTATTCGGCCGGAAATCTGCGGTGCATCGAGTACTACGAGGGCGCACCGCTGTCGTACGTCACCGAGACCGCCGCACGACAACTCGAAGACCTCACGTCCGCGCATACCGTGGTGCCCACGACCACCCGGACACCGGAGCAATTCCGCCGCATCGACCTGCCCGGCGGCCCGTGGCGATATGCCATCACCAGCAACGGCGGCGCGTTGCTGGCGGACGGGGAACCGGACGAGCAGTGGCGCCGGCACGTGGAGACGGCGGTACGCGAGGGTGGTGCCTCCCTCGAGGAGGTCATCGCCGAGTTGCGGCGGCGCATCTCCGAGAGCTGGGTGTCGAAGTTCCGGATCGCCGACGGGTTGTTCTGCTACCTCGTCGTCGACGTCGCGGCACAGCCGGCCGGATTCGTCGAAGACTGGCAGGAATGGTGCGGTATCCGCGGGTGGAACGTCTCGCAGCAGGGCCGCAAGATCTACACGATGCCCGACAGCGTCTGTAAGTCCCACGCGGTGGCCGAAGTGCACCGCCGGCTCGCCGACGAGGGAGTGATCGACGCCGACGCCCCCGTGTTCGCAGCCGGCGACGGAGCGCTCGATGCCGAGATGCTGAGGGCTGCGGACGCGGCCATCCGCCCACGTCACGGCGAACTCGAACTGCTCGAATGGCAGCATGCGAACCTCTCGGTGACCGAACACTCGGGCATCGCAGCCGGCGAAGAAATCCTCTCCTGGTTCGCCCGGTCCGCCCGCGCCGAGGGCGGTTCGTAGAGTAGGACTTGCACGCGACCGCCAACACGGTTGCCGACACAGTGAGGACACATCTCTTGCCGACTTCGCTCTCCAAGGGTCAGAACGGACCGCTCACCGTCTCCGACGTCGTCGTTTCGCTCGAACTCACGACACCCGCCGACCTGTCGGCGCTGCTCGTCAAGGCCGACGGCAAGGTACGGTCCGACGCCGACTTCGTGTTCTTCAATCAGCCGGTCGGGCCGGGTGTGCGTCTGGTGCCCGGACAGGCGGGACAGAACTCGTCGCTGGCAGTATCGCTGCCGCAGGTGCCCGCCGATATCGACCAGGTGCGCGCGGTGATCACACTCGACGACGCGACGAGCAGTTTCGGCCGGTTCGCACCGCCCACCGCCCGCGTCTCCGACGCAGCAGGCAACGTGCTGTTCGAGTACCGGATCGAAGGGTTGTCCAGCGAGTCCATCGTGATCGCCCTCGAGCTGTACCGACGGCAGGGGTCGTGGAAGGTGCGCGCGGTCGGCCAGGGCTACGCGGGAGGATTCGCTGCGCTCGTCACCGATCACGGAGTGTCCGTCGACGACGCACCGGCAGCGGCGTCTGCGCCTGCACCGAGCGTCGCCCAGACGCCGCCCCCGCCGCAGGCGGCCACCCCGCCGCCCGCACCGCAGCAGCAGTACAACCAGGCTCCGCCGCCGGCGGCCGCACCAGCGGAGCCCGCCGAGGTCAGCCTGACGAAGAACCGTCCCGTGAGCCTCGTCAAGGGCCAGAAGGTCACGCTCCGCAAGGACGGCGGCGTGGCACTGACGTACCTGCGCATGGGCCTCGGCTGGGATCCCATCGAGAAGCGCGGGCTGTTCGGCAATCGTTCCGCCGACATCGACCTCGACGCGTCCGCAGTCCTGTTCGCCGACCACAACATCGTGGACGTGGCCTACTACGGCCAGTTGCAGTCGAAGGACGGATCGATCCAGCACCAGGGCGACAACCTGACGGGTGAGGGAGCAGGCGACGACGAGGTCGTGCTCGTCGACCTCACGCGCATCCCGGCGCACATCACGACCGTGATGTTCGTCGTCACGTCGTACAAGGGTCATTCCTTCGAGCAGGTTCAGAATGCGTTCTGCCGCCTCGTCGACGGCACCACCAACGGCGAACTCGCCCGGTACACCATGCAGGGCGGTATGCCGTTCACGGGCATGGTGATGGCGAAGGTGTACCGCGAGGGCAACTCCTGGAAGCTGCAGGCGATCGGCGAGGGCATCCAGGCCAAGCATCCCGGTGAGGCCGCACCCCAGCTGGGCCGGTTCCTGGCTACGTAGCGCGGATGACGTATGAGTTCTCGGCGGGGCAGAACGGTCCGCTGACGGTCCGCACGCTGCGTTTCGCCGCGTCCGCGCAGGTTCCGCTGGACCTGTGCGCATTCGTGGTGGACGACCTGCTGCAGGTCGCGACCTCGGACGACGTGGTCTTCTACAATCAGCCGGCCACGGCGGGCGTCCGGGTCGAGGGCGAGACCATCGTCCTCGAGCCGGACGCCCTGCGCCCGGGCGCGCGAGTGCTGTGCGCCGTGGGAGCAGCGTCGACGACGCCGGTATCGACCACGCTGTGTGACGCCGACGGAACGCCTCTCGCGTCCTTCCACATCACGCCCGCGACGGGCACAGAATCCGCACTGCTGTGTTGGGAGATATACCGCCGCAACGGAACCTGGAAGATTCGCGCGCTCGGTGCGGGTTATGCCGGTGGACTCGCGGAGATGTTCACCGCGCACGGCGTCGCGGTCGACGAGCCTGCCGATGTTGCTCCCGCACAGGCGGATGCGTTGCCGACGACGACAGGAACCGAACTTCCCCCGTCCTGCGAACTGGTGTGGCGGATCTTCGAAGACGCTTCCCGGTCGGCCGCCGCCTACGTCGCTGCGCACGAATACGCGCAGCATCGGCTCGACGACGAGTTGTCGGCTGCGGTGGCGGACCCCTCCGCCCGTACCGGTCGGGCAGCAGAAACGGCCCGCGCACAAGCACACCGGCGCTGCGAAGAACTCGTGGCGGCAGCGGAGTCCCGGCATCGTGACGACAGCGTGACGCTCGCCGCCGAACTCGACACGGTCGATGCGGTGCTGCCCGCGTCGCTTGCCTCGTGGGACTCGGGCGCATGGCGCGGCACGCTGGTCCAGGGAGACGGTGTGCGCGTGGGCGAGTTGTCGGCGCCGGATCGCGGGGCGCTCCGGTTACCGATGTGCGTACCGCTTCCCCTCGGTAGGCCGTTGTGGATCGACGGTGAGGCCGCGATTGCCGGCGCGGTCGCGTCGTCGTTGGCGTTGCGTCTGTTGTCCGCGCGCCCCGGATCCCGCCTCGACATCATCGATCCGTCCGGATCGTTGCTCGCGTTGAGCGAACTGGCACGGCCGATGCTCGCCGGCCCTCCCATTCACGACATCGCCGGGGTGGCGCCGAAACTGAAAGGCCTCGCCGAAGCCGCGGACCTCACGGGCCTCGCACTGTCGTCCGGCGCCGAGACGCTCCGGCCCGAACCCCGCGTCATCGTGCTGGCGGGCCTGCCGCACGGGTTCGGCAGCATCGATCTGGTGAATGTCGTGCATCTGGCAAGAATGGGTTCGTCCCAGGACATTTCGATCGTGATCACCGGCGCGGACGACAAAGTCGTGGACAATCCCGCGTACGCCCTCTTGCGCGACGTGTCGCAGCATCTACCCGCGGCCGAGGACGGTCACCTCGCCGATCCGTGGACGAACACCGATTGGCGGTTCGCGGCCGACACGCTCCCCACCGACGAGGAATTGCTGCGCACGGTGGTGGCAGCACTCGGAGCCGTCAGAACCTGATCGCATCACGCAGCGACGATGCCCGCCACCGGGATACGAGCGTCGACGGCCTGCCGGAAGTTGACCATCGCCCGCTTGAGATGGTCCCGGTTGGTGACCAGGACGGCACCCGTTGCGCCACGCCTGAGAAGGACGTCATTGGTGAAGCGTGCGTTCTCCACGGTGGACGTCGAAGCAGTTTCCTCGGTGACGCGATCGGGATGAATGCCGCGTGCGACGAGCCAGTCCTTCATCGCCTGAGCTTCGGTGACGCCGTTGCGCGGTACGCCGCCGGTCACGACGATCGGCGACGCCGGGTAGCGGTGTGCCGCCGCGAGAGCAGCCTCGAGACGCTGTTCCAGTACCGGCCGGATCCTCCCGTCCTCGGTCAGTCCCGCGCCGAGAACAACGAGGTGAGTGCCGATCGGATTCAGATCGAGCATCACCGGAAATCGCGGAGTCAGTTGCTCCAGTTCCGTGCAGACGATGATCAACTCGTCGATCATCCCCTGACACAGCGGCGTCACGGACAGAATCCCGTTCACGACGGTGTCGACGGCAGGGTCGGCGCTCGCCTGCCCTGTCGAAACTCCCAATGTGACCGTGGCCGCGACCAGGGCCGAGGCCACTGTCCGTCGTGCAGCGCTCATTCGAATCCCTTCGGAACATGATCGGATCGGGCTGTGCCGCAGTGTGCCATCGACCGCCGCCGACGGTGGGAGTCCTCGAAGCCCTGTGGACCCTGCATCGACTACCCGATAGGGAATCGTGACATCCGACAAATGTTGCGGGGATGCGCGTGCCCCGGCTCTCCATAGGTTTCCCCTATGGCGTCGTGCGGCTGCAGGTCTTTGTCGCGGCCGCACGACCGTGTTCGACTGAAGCCGCGCGGGCACGCCGGCCCGCGCGTTGCCGACCAGGAGCACGAGTGAGCGAACTGCACCTCCCGAACAGAATCCGGCGATTCGCAGTCGAGCGCCGCGACCGGCCGGCAGTCACCGCAGGCGACACCACCCTGACGTACGGGGAATTCGACTCCTGCACCAACCGGGTGGCGTCTGCGCTGACCACGTTGGCATCGGCACCCGGTCGCATCGGTGCGTTGCTGCGCATGGGCCTGCCCGGTGCGGCGACCCTCGTCGGGTGCGCGAAGGCCGGTCTCGTCTTCACCCCGCTCAACTGGCGTCTCACTCCCGGCGAGGTCGCGGCGATCGCGGTGGACGCCGGGCTGGAGGTCTTGATCGTCGAGCCGGAATTCTCTGCGTCGGCAGCAGCGATCGCGGCGGCACTGCCGCACGTGCATATCGTCGTGGCCGGTGACGGCGCCGCTGTCGCCGGGGCGCGGTCGTGGGAGGAGTTCGTCGCGTCGGGGGACAACATCGACCCCGGAGCGGGCGACGACCCCGAAACGGCGTTCCTGCAGCTCTATACCTCCGGCACCACGGGCAGGCCGAAAGGTGTTGTCGCGGTTCACCGCAATCTGTACAACGTCCCGGAAACCTTTGCCCTGTACGAATTCGAGGACGCATCCGTTTCGCTGGACGCCCTCCCGCTGTTCCACATCGCGGGAGCGGGTTGGCTCACCACGTCGTTGTCGGCGGGTGTGCACACGATTCTGCTCGGTGAGATGCGTCCAGCGATGGTGGCGGCAACGATCGCCGAACACCGCGTCACCCATACATTCATGGTGCCGTCAGCGATCGGCATGCTGCTCGAACTACCCGACCTGGCGAACTACGATCTGTCGAGTCTGAAGGTGATCGCGTACGGTGCGTCGCCGATCACCCCCACGCTGCTCGAGCGGACGATGGACACCCTGGGCTGCCGGATGGTGCAGCGCTACGGCATGACGGAGACGGTGGGCGCGCTCACCGCACTGCGCTCCGGCGACCACGATCCCCGCGGGACGCGCACCCACCTTCTCCGTTCGGCCGGTACACCCCTGCCGGGCACCGAGGTCCAGATCCGCGATATCGCAACGGGTGAACCGCTTCCGCAGGGTGAGACCGGGGAGATCGTGTCGCGTTCCCGCAACAACGTCTCGGGCTACTGGCGTCGCGACGCCGAATCAGCGGCGCTGTACACCGAGGACGGCTTCCTGCGGACCGGCGACGCCGGGTACCTCGACGAGAACGGCTACCTGTTCGTCACCGACCGGGTCAAGGACATGATCATCACCGGCGGAGAAAATGTATATCCCGTCGAGGTGGAAGCCGTGCTCGCGGAACATCCCGCTGTCGCCGAGGTAGCGGTGGTGGGCCTCCCGGACCCGCGCTGGGGAGAAGCAGTCACCGCTGTCGTCCGCATCGCCGACGGCGTCGAACGCCCCTCCGAGCAGGAACTCGTCGCCTTCACCGCCGGGCGTCTCGCGTCGTACAAGAAACCGCAGCGCATCCACCTCGTGGACGAACTGCCGCGCAACGCGAGCGGCAAGATCCTCAAACGCACGCTCCGCGCCACGCTGAGCACACCCGACACCGCCTCCCCGGTGATGACCCCGCCGAACTGAACGCCGAGGCACGCGCAGCGGCCGGGTTTCCGCAGTCGCCTACGATGACGGCGTGGACCTGCATCTCGTGACCTATTTCGTGGCCGTCGTCGACCACGGTGGGATCACGAAAGCTGCTCAGTCGCTTTACATTTCGCAACCCTCGCTCTCCCAGGCCATCCGCACCCTGGAACGTCGCCTGGGGACAACACTCTTCGACCGCACCGGTCGCCGGCTCACGCTCACGGACGACGGCAGGGCGCTCGAGGTTGCGGCACGCCGTATCCTCGCCGATGTCGACCGTGCCAAGCGGAAGGTCGCGGCGGTCCGTGACCTCGAGGCGGGACGGGTGGAGATCGTGACGTTCTCCGCGTTCTCCGTCCACCCCGTCGTGGCGCTCGTCCAGCGGTTCCGCGCCCGCTATCCCGGCATCACCGTCAACATCTCCGACGCGGACGGACCGGCGGGCATCCATGCGGCACTGCGACGCGGGGAGGCGGAGATCGGCGTCACCGACATGTCCGTCGAGCACGCGGGCATGATCACGATCCCGCTCCTCGAACAGGAAATGGTGCTCGCGATGCACCCCGACCTCGCCACCGGTGTCCCCGACCCGGTGACTCGTGCACGAGTCCGGGAGATTCCGCTCGTCCTCGACCTGGGGTCGCGCGCGAGTGCTGCGCGCGCGGGTGAGTTGCTCGGTGAGCAGAACGTCGTCGTCGACTGTGCCCATCCGGCGGCCATCTGGGAGTTCGTCATGCGCGGCACCGGAGCGACGGTGGTCTCCCGGCAGGTGGCCCAGCAGCGAATGCCCAGTGCGGTGATCCGGTCGCTGGACCCGCCGTTCATGCGGCCCGTCGGCCTGGTGCTGCGCCCCGGGGAACCGTCGCCGGCTGCCGCAGCGTTCCTTGCGACTGCCACCGCCGAGACCCCGGGAGCCTGAGCATGGAGTTTCGTCAGGTCGAGTACTTCCTCGCCGTCGTCGAAAACGACGGCATCAACGGTGCCGCCGCCGCGCTGGGTGTCGCGCAGCCCACCGTGTCCCAAGCGCTCCGGAGCCTCGAACGCGAACTCGGCGTCAACCTGTTCCACCGCATCGGTCGCGGGATGGTCCTCACCGCAGCGGGGAAGAGCCTCATCGGTCCCAGCCGTCAGATTCTGCGCGATGTCGATGCGGTGGAAGAGTTGCTCTCCGCGCCGACCGACGAGGTCACGGGCAGCCTCGACCTGATGGTGTTCCCGGCACTTGCCGGCGGGCCGATCGTCGACCTGGTCGCCCGGTTCCGGCGCGCCCACCCCAAGTCCACGGTGCGGTTCTCCGACCTCAAGTCCGAAGAACTCGCCTCCGGCGTGATCCGCGACGGACATTGCGAATTCGTGCTCGCCCATCTCCCACTCGAAGACGGGGTGGGACTCGAGGTGATCGAACTCGGCGAGCAGGAGTACTGGCTCGCATACCCACCGGGCACGGATCTGCCGCCGGGCCCCGTGGCCCTGACCGCGTTGCCCGACATCCCCATGGTGTTCGTTCCGCGCGGCGGTGGGTCGATGAGCGACGAGATCGACTACGCGATGCGCCGGGCAGGGGTGCGACGCCCGATCGCGGTGCTGACCGCCCACCGCGAAGCGCGGCTGCCGATGGTGCTCGCCGGGCTCGGCGGTTCGTTCGTCGAACGTTCTCTGGCCGAGGCAGCCCAGGACGTCGCCGTCGTGCGGGCGTGCGAACCCACGTTCACCCGGCCGTTCGGTCTCGCCTTCGCACCCGAATCCCTGTCGAAAGCCGGGCGGGCGTTCGTGGACCTGGTCCGGTCCACGACGACCCAGCCCTGAGCAGCGGTCAGGACACGCGTTCGAAGATCGCCGCGAGACCCTGTCCGCCACCGATGCACATGGTCTCGAGGCCGTAGCGGCCCTCGCGGCGCTGCAACTCGCGGGCGAGTGTCGCGAGCATCCGGCCGCCGGTCGCACCTACGGGGTGACCGAGTGAGATGCCGGAACCGTGGACGTTGGTGCGTTCGAAGTCCGCGGCACCGAACCTCCACTCGCGGGTCACGGCCAGCGCTTGAGCGGCGAACGCCTCGTTCAATTCGATGACATCGATATCGGCGAGCGCGATTCCGGCCTTGGCGAGAGCGATCTCGGTCGCCGGCACCGGACCGATGCCCATGACCTTGGGCGCGACCCCTGCCACGCCCCACGACACGATGCGCACCAGCGGTGTCAGACCCAACTCGGCGGCCTTCTGCGGGGTGGTGACCAGTGCCATCGACGCGGCGTCGTTCTGACCGCTGGCGTTGCCGGCGGTCACGGTGGCATCGGGGTCCTGCGTGCCCATGACGGGACGGAGCGCGGCGAGCGACTCGAGGCTGATGTCGGCGCGAGGATGCTCGTCGGTGTCGATGACCTGCTCACCTTTACGGGTACTCACCGTGACCGGCACGATTTCCTCCGCGAGGATGCCGTTGTTCTGCGCTGCCACCGCCCGTACGTGCGAGTTGAGGGCAAGTTCGTCCTGCTCCGCGCGGGAGATCGAATATTCGGCACGCAGGTTCTCGGCCGTTTCGATCATGCCGCCGACCACCGGGTAGAAGCGGCCACCGGCGGTGGACCGGGCACGCACCAGACCGTCGTGCATCTGCACGCCCGTGCGGGCGCCGCCCCAACGGATATCGGTGGAGTAGAACGCGGCATTGCTCATCGACTCGGTGCCGCCGGCGACGACAAGGTCGTTGTCTCCGTTGCCCACCTGCAACGCCGCCTGGATCACGGCCTGAAGACCCGATCCGCAACGGCGATCGATGTGCATGCCCGGGACGGTGACGGGCAGGCCCGCGTCGAGCGCGACGACCCGGCCGATCGCGGGAGCCTCACTGTTGCCGTTGCAGTGACCGAGGATGACGTCCCCGATCTCGGCGGGAGCGATGCCCGTGCGGTCGAGCAGACCCTTCAGTGCCGCGACGCCGAGATCGACGGCGGTGAGGGACTTGAACATGCCGCCGTAGCGACCGATGGGGGTCCGGACAGGTTCACAGATGACAACTTCGCGCATGACGGCCTTTCGGAAGGAGTGACGAGGTGACGGCCGAGCGTCACATGAAGCGGCCGCCGGTGACTTCGAGAACGGTGCCGGTCATGTACGACGACATATCCGATGCGAGAAACAGTGCGACGGAAGCAACTTCGGCAACCTCGCCCGGCCGTCCCATCGGAATTTCACTCATCTTCCGATCCCATGCCTTCTGCGGCATGGCCTCGGTCATCGCGGAGCGGATCAGACCGGGCTGGATTGCATTGATGCGCACGCCGTGATGCGCCATCTCCTTGGCAGCCGCTTTCGTCAGACCGACGATGCCCGCCTTCGCCGCCGAGTAGTTCGTCTGACCGACCATGCCCACCTTGCCCGACAACGACGAGATGTTGACGATCGCGCCGCGCTTGGCCTCCCGCATGATCGCCGAGGCCTTGCGGGTGCCGTGCCACGTGCCCTTGAGGTGCACGTCGATCACGAGGTCGAAGTCGTCTTCCGTCATCGTGCGCATGGTGGCGTCGCGGGTGATGCCGGCATTGTTGACCACCACGTCGAGCGAGCCGAATCCGTCGACAGCCTCTGCCAGCAGTGTGTCCCAGTCATCTGCTTCGACGACGTTGCTGCGCACCGCGCGGGCGACCTCGCGTCCGCCGAGTTTCTCGGCCGCCGCGGTGGCAGCATCGAGGTCCAGGTCACCGATCACCACGCGAGCACCCGCGTCGACGAATTCGCGCGCGATGGCAAAACCGATTCCCTGGGCACCGCCGGTAACGACAGCAGTGCGGTTCTCCAGCAAAGACATCAGGTTTCCTTTCGGCGGGTCGAGAAGTGCCCGCAGACGTGTGGATGCGTCGAATATAACGGCGGGATATGGGGTCACACCCCTACTCATCCATCGACACTGCCTATACGGGAAGGGCGCTATTCGTATTGGACAACCTGTGCGGCCGACGCGGAGAGTTGAGGACATGACACTCTCGACACCGGCCGCCGAGGTCGACGACGACGACTTCCGCGAGATCCTCGCCCAGACCCGGGCGTTCGTGCGCACCGTGGTCGTGCCGCGAGAACAGGAGATCGCCGAGACCGACGCAATCCCCGACGACATCCGCCGGGCCGCCGAGGAGATGGGTCTGTTCGGGTACGCCATTCCCCAGCAGTGGGGCGGGCTCGGCCTGAATTTGATGCAGGACGTCGAACTGGCGATGGAGTTCGGGTACACCACCCTGGCGTTGCGCTCGATGTTCGGCACCAACAACGGAATCGCCGGTCAGGTGCTGGTCAACTTCGGCACCGACGAGCAGAAGCGGCAGTGGCTCGAAGGCATCGCCTCAGGGGAGGTCGTCGCGTCCTTCGCTCTCACCGAACCCGGCGCCGGATCGAATCCGTCCGGACTGCGCACCCAGGCCGTGCGCGACGGGGACGACTGGGTGATCACCGGCGAGAAACGGTTCATCACCAACGCGCCGCTGGCAGACCTGTTCGTCGTCTTCGCCCGTACCCGGCCCGCCGACGACAACGGCCCCGGCATCGCGGTGTTCCTCGTCCCGTCCGGCACCGACGGTGTGCAGGTGGCGGGCAAGGACTCGAAGATGGGCCAGGAGGGCGCCTGGACTGCCGACGTGCACTTCGACGCCGTGCGGGTTCCCGCCTCCGCGCTGGTCGGGGGCAGCGAGGACGTGGGATACAAGGCGGCGATGGTGTCGCTCGCCCGGGGCCGCGTGCATATCGCCGCCCTGTCGGTCGGGCAGGCGCAGCGGGCACTCGACGAGTCGGTGGCCTACGCGGCGACCGCCACCCAGGGCGGTGCGCCCATCGGGAACTTCCAGCTCGTGCAGGCGATGATCGCCGACCAGCAGACGGGCGTAATGGCCGGTCGCGCACTGGTGCGCGATGCGGCACGAGCATGGGTCGAAGAGACCGACCGGCGCATCGCACCGTCGGTGGCCAAGCTGTTCTGCACCGAGATGGTGGGCAAGGTTGCGGATCTGGCTGTCCAGATCCACGGGGGCACCGGCTACATGCGGGAGGTGCCGGTCGAGCGGATCTACCGCGACGTGCGTCTGCTGCGACTGTACGAGGGCACCAGCGAGATTCAGCGTCTGATCATCGGTGGCGGGCTGGTGAAGGCGGCGCAGCGCGGTTGATCGTGCGCTTCCGGACCCGCTCGCGTAGATCCGTCTTCAGGATCTTGCCCGCCCACGATCGGCGATATAGACGAACCCGTCGGCATCCCGGTGAGCGATGTCGCCGGTGGCGAGCCACCCGTCGACGTACTGCTGTGCGGTGATCTCAGGATGCCCCAGGTAGCCGTCGGTGACCTGGGGGCCGCGCACCCACAGTTCGCCGTGCTCGCCGTCTCCGAGAACGAGCGACGGATCGCCCTGCGCGCGGATCTCGATCTCGGTGTCGAACACAGGGAGGCCGACACTACCGAGCCGGTACTCGACATCGGCGACGAGCGGCACTGCCGTGACGACGCAGGTGGCTTCGGTGAGCCCGTATTCCTCGGCCACACGGGCGCCGGGGAATGCGCGCCGGAGATTATCGAGCGTCCCGGGGTCGACCGGGGCAGCTCCGCACGACACCGCACGTACCGACGAGAGGTCTCGCGACGCCACGTCCGGGTGGATCGCCAGCGCGTGCCACATCGCCGGCGTACCGGTGATGGACGAGACGCGGTGCTGCTCGATCTCCTTCAGCACGCGGGCAGGGTCGAACCTGCCCGACAACACCTGGGTCACACCGCACATGAGCAGGAACGACGTGTTGATCAGTGCGTGCGCGTGGAACAGCGGTGACACCACAATTGTGGATCCGGTGCCCGGGACCACACCCGCGATATCGAGGCCTTCGATGGGCTCGAGGGTCACGAGACCGTCCGGCCCGGCTACCAGCTGAGTGCCGGCACACCACCCGCACATCTGCGTGACGTTGGCCAGGACGTTGCGATGTAGAACGCGCACGCCTTTCGAAATGCCCGTTGTGCCACCGGTATACGCGATGTGTGCAACGTCGTCGGGGGATACGGTCGCGGGGATGAACGACGTGCGCTGCCCGGCGATCACATCGCTGAAGCGCATCGTCGCGGGGTTGCCGCCGCGCACCGCCTCGTCCGAGACGACCGCGATCAGACCGACCGTCGTATCGGCCTGAGCGCGCAGGAGCGTGTCGAATTGTTGTTGCCCGGTGACGGCCGCGACAGCACCGGTCTCCTCGATCCGTCGGCGCAATTCAGGCTCGGGCAGCAACGGATTCACCGGCGCCACAGCCGCACCCACACGGAGCGCCCCGTAGTACGCGACGTGGAATTCAGCGCAGTTCCCGAGGTGGAGGAGCACGACGTCACCAGGTTCCACACCCGTGGAGCCAAGCGCACGAGCGAATTGCGCCGACTGCTCGTCGAGTTCGCGGTAGCTGTACACGCGCTCACCGTCGACGATCGCGGGCCGGTCGCCGTACGCGGCCGCCATGCTCGACGCCCACACCGCCATCGACGTCTGCGGATACGACAGGCTCGTCGACGTCCAAGTCGAACTGCTGGGATTCATTGCCGCGCCCCGATCAGCGCGGTGCCATGCGGATGGCTCCGTCGAGACGGATCGTCTCGCCGTTGAGGTAACCGTTCTCGAGGATATTGACTGCGAGACGGCCGAATTCGTCGGGGTCGCCCAGCCGCGAGGGATTCGGCACGGTCGCTTCCAGCGACTTGCGCACGTCCTCGCGCAGTCGCGCCAGCAACGGGGTATCCATGATGCCGGGTGCGATGGTGTTGACGCGGATACCCTTGCTCGCGAGGTCGCGGGCCGCGACGATCGTCATTCCGACGATGCCGGCTTTGGACGCGGAGTAGTTGATCTGCCCGATCTGTCCTTCGAACGCGGCAGCCGACGCCGTCATCACGATCGCGCCACGCTCTCCGTCGATCGGTTCGAGTTCGGCCATGCGCTCGGCGCCGAGTCGCAGTGCGTTGAAGGAACCGGTCAGGTTGAGCCGGATCACGAACTCGAAATCCTCGAGCGACCCGGCCTTGCCGTTCTTGTCGAGGATGCGCATCTTGCGACCGGCACCGGCGCAGTGCACGAGGCCCCGGAGGCCACCGCGTTCGTGTGCGACGTCCAGTGCGGCTGCGAACTGCTCCTCGTCGGTGATGTCGGCGGGCGCGAAGATCGCGCCGTCACCGAGTTCGGTGGCGATGTCCGCGCCGTTCGACGACGGCAGGTCGATGAGGGTGACGGTACCGCCGGCCGCGAGCACACGACGGGCGGTGGCAAGACCGAGACCGGATGCCCCGCCGGTGACGGCGACGGAAAGACCCTTCAGTTCCATATTCGTTCGTTTCCTGTCGTGGAGTGCGAGCGCGTGATCAGAGCAGTTCGAGGACGGTCGCGTTCGCCATTCCGCCGGCCTCGCACATCGACTGCAGACCGTAGCGGATGTTGTTGTCGCGCATGTGGTGCACGAGGCGGGTCATGAGAATCGCACCGGACCCGCCCAGCGGGTGGCCGACACCGATCGCACCGCCGAGCGCATTGACGCGGGTGCTGTCCGCGCCGGTCTCGGCGAGCCATGCGAGGGGTACGGGGGCGAACGCCTCGTTGATCTCGAATGCACCGATCTCGTCGATCGACAGGCCGGAACGTTTCAGCACTTTCGCCGTGGCGGGGATGGGGCCGGTGAGCATGACGACCGGGTCGTCGGCAGCGACGACGGTGGTGTGGATCCGCGCGATCGGTGTCCAGCCGTGTGCCGCGGCGTACTCGCTGGTGGTGACCAGCAGTGCGCCTGCACCGTCGGAGATCTGCGAGGAGTTTCCGGCGTGGATCACGCCGTTCTCCTTGAACACTGTCTTCAGCTTCGCCAGCGATTCGACGGTGCCGCCGCGCCGGATACCTTCGTCCGAGGTCAGGCCCGCGACGGGTGCGAGCTGCTTTTCGAAGGCCCCCGAGTCGGTGGCAGCTGCGGACAGTTCGTGCGAGCGCAGCGAGTACTCGTCGAGCCGGGTGCGGGAGAGTCCCCATTTCTCGGCGACCATCTCGGCGCCGATTCCCTGGCTGAAGCCCTCGACTCCGAACCGCTCGAGCACGTTCGGCGGGAAATGCTCACCGTTCTTGGCGGCGCTACCCATGGGGACGCGGCTCATGGTCTCGACCCCACCGGCGATCACCACGTCGTTCTGGCCCGAGATCACGGTTGCCGCGGCGAATGCGACCGCCTGCTGGCTCGACCCACACGCACGGTTGACGGTGGTCGCGGGAACGGACACGGGCCAGCCCGCCGCAAAGACCGCGGTACGGGCGACGATCCCGGCCTGTTCACCGACCTGGCTCACGCAGCCCCACACCACGTCGTCGACGGTCGCAGGGTCGAGGCCGGTGCGGTCGGCCAGGGCGGTGAGCACGTGGGCCGACAGATCGGCGGGGTGAATCTCGGACAGCGCACCCCCGCGACGGCCTATGGGTGTACGGACGGCGTCGACGATCACGGCATCACGCATGAGATGTCCTTCTCTGGTGCAGACGGGTGCGTTGTTCTCACCGTCGAGGGGACCACGCGCACGACGGTGAAGGAAAGGCTTTCGGCGGAAGCTTCCGTTAGGTGGAAGCTATGCCGGCCGGAATGACGGAACAGCAGCCGCCACCGAACGGCGCTCGAACGGTATTGGTCTGCGCTAACCGATCGATAGCCGGCTCTGGTCCCCGGTGAATCCCTGTTGCATGCTGACTGGACATCAGGTTCGGGCAGCACGACCCGAACGACCGCGACCAGGACAGGCGAGCAGGCATGAACTCCACCGCTTCCACCGACGGGCTGCCCTCGTCCACCGCACCCCTCGCGGGCGTGCGCGTGGTCGAAGTATCGAGCTTCGTAGCCGCGCCTCTGTGCGGCATGACGCTCGCGCATCTCGGGGCCGACGTGATCCGCGTCGACCCGATCGGTGGCGCTGCCGACTACAAGCGCTGGCCCCTCACCGAGGACAACGAGTCCATCTACTGGGCGGGTCTCAACAAAGGCAAGCGCTCGTTCGCCGCAGACTTCCGCAACCCCGATGCTCAGCAACTGATCCGCGATCTCGTGATCGATGCCGGGATCCTCGTCACCAACGCCGCGGGGCGGCAGTGGCTCGACTACGACGAACTCGCCGCGATCCGGCCCGATCTCATCCATGTCCAGGTCCTCGGACGCGCCGACGGCACCGGCGCCGTCGATTACACCGTGAACGCCGCGGCGGGATTCCCTCGGGTCACCGGTCCCGAGAACCTCTCCGATCCGGTCAACCACGTCCTGCCGGCGTGGGACGTCGCATGCGGTCTCTATGCCGCGCTGTCGATCGCGTCCGCTGTGTACCGACGCGAAATCACCGGCGCCGGAACGAAGATCGTCCTTCCACTGGAGGACGTCGCATTCGCAACCGTAGGGAACCTGGGCTACCTCGCCGAAGCCCAGCTCGGAGGTTCCGGTCGCACCCGAATCGGGAATGCCGTCTACGGCACCTACGGGTGCGACTTCGCCACCGCCGACGGTGCCCGTTTCATGATCGTCGCCCTGACGCCCCGGCATTTCCGCGACCTCACCGAACTCACCGGGACCGCCGCCGCCGTCACCGCACTCGAAGCCGCGCTCGACGTCGACTTCCGCGACGAAGGCGCCCGCTTCGAACATCGCCACGTGCTCGACAGCCTGTTCGGCGCGTGGTTCGGCAAGCGGACCGCCGCCGAGGTCGAGGCGGCTCTCGGCGCCACGTCGATTCTGCACGAGCGGTACCGCACCTTCGCCGAACTGGCGCGCGACCCGCGCGTGACCGACAACCCGATGTTCCAGAAACTCGACCAGCCCCGCATCGGCGAACACCTCGCACCGAGCACACCGATGTCGTTCGACGGAGTTCACCCGACAGTCCGGCCCGCACCCGCCAACGGTGACGACACTGCCGCCGTCCTGTCCGAGCATCTCGGTTTGACCGACGACGAGATCGATGCGCTCGCCGCCGCCGGCGCCGTCCGCACCCAGCAGAAGGACCACGCATGACCCGCCTCGCCCAGACCCTCGGACTCACGGAATTCCAGTCCGAGATACTCGACACCGTCCGCACGTTCGTCGAGCGCGAGATCATCCCGAATGCACAGGAACTCGAGCATTCGGACACCTATCCGCAGGCGATCGTCGACCGGATGCGCGAGATGGGCCTGTTCGGTCTGATGATTCCCGAAGAGTACGGCGGACTCGGCGAGTCGCTGCTGACTTACGCCTTGTGCGTCGAGGAACTCGCTCGGGGATGGATGAGTGTCTCCGGGGTCATCAACACACATTTCATCGTGGCGTACATGATCCGTCAGCACGGAACCGACGCCCAGAAGGAACACTTCCTGCCGCGCATGGCCACCGGCGAAGTCCGGGGTGCGTTCTCGATGTCCGAACCCGAACTCGGTTCGGATGTCGCGGCGATCCGCACCAAAGCCAAGCGCGACGCCGGTGGCAACTACATCATCAACGGCCAGAAGATGTGGCTGACCAACGGTGGCAGTTCGACACTCGTCGCAGCGCTCGTGAAGACAGAGGAAGGCGCCGACAAACCCCACAAGAACCTCACGACCTTCCTCGTCGAGAAGCCGGCGGGATTCGGCGAAGTCGCTCCCGGTCTCACCATCCCCGGCAAGATCGACAAAATGGGGTACAAGGGCATCGACACCACCGAACTCTTCTTCGACAACTACGAGGCCCCGGCCGAGTCGATCCTCGGCGGCATCCCGGGTCGCGGGTTCTCCCACATGATGGACGGAGTGGAAGTCGGTCGGGTCAACGTGTCCGCCCGGGCCTGCGGTGTGGCGATCCGCGCCTTCGAACTCGCCGCCCGGTACGCGCAGCAGCGCAGCACCTTCGGCAAGCCCATCGCACAACACCAGGCGATCTCGTTCTCGCTCGCCGAGATGGCCACCAAGGTCGAAGCAGCGCACCTGATGATGGTCAACGCGGCGCGCCTCAAGGATTCGGGCGAGCGCAACGATGTCGCGGCAGGGATGGCGAAATATCTCGCGAGCGAGTACTGCTCGGAAGTCACCCAGGCCAGCTTCCGCATCCACGGCGGGTACGGCTACTCCAAGGAATACGAAATCGAACGCCTCATGCGCGAGGCACCCTTCCTGCTCATCGGGGAAGGCACCAGCGAAATCCAGAAGACGATCATCAGCAAAGGTGTCCTCCGCGACTACGCCCTGTAACCGTCTGCCCCACTTCAACTCCGGAAGGAATCCGCGTGCAGCGTACGGTGTTCAATGAAGACCACGAAGCGTTCCGTCAGACGGTCCGCGATTTCATCGCCAAAGAGGTCACGCCCGTCTACCACGAGTGGGAGACCGAGGGGCATCCTCCCCGCAAGTTCTACAACCGCCTCGGTGACCTCGGAATTCTCGGGATCCAGGCACCCGAAGAGTACGGCGGCGGCGGCGAGTCGTCGCTGAAGTTCAACGTCGTGGTGACGGAGGAGACCGCCGCTGCGGGCGTGACGTTCGGCTCGTACTCGGTGCATTCGAACCTGATCCTGCCGTACATCATGCAGCACGCCACGGAAGAGCAGAAACAGCGCTGGCTACCCGGATTCGCCTCGGGTGAACTGATGTTCGCGATCGCGATGACCGAGCCCGGCACCGGATCCGACCTCGCGAACATCTCGACCACGGCGAAGCTTTCGGACGACGGCAGCCACTACGTCGTCAACGGCTCCAAGACGTTCATCACCGGCGGCGCACTCGCCGATCGGATCCTCCTCGTGTGCCGGACCTCGCCGTTCGACCCGGAGAACCGCCGCGGTGGCCTGTCGATGCTCGTCGTCGACACCACGAGCGAAGGGTTCGCAGTCGGACGCAAACTCGACAAGATCGGGCTGAAGACGTCCGACACAGCCGAGTTGTCGTTCGACGACGTGAAGGTCCCCGCGACCGACCTGCTCGGCAACGAAGGCGAAGCGTTCTCGTACCTCACCCAGAATCTCGCGCAGGAACGGCTGACCATCGCCTTCGGCGCGGCCGCGACGGCAGCCGCGGCGATCGATCATGCGATTGCATACACCAAGGAACGCACGGTGTTCGGCAAGCCGGTGGCCTCGTTCCAGAACTCGAAGTTCGTGCTCGCCGAATGCTCGACGGAGTTGCAGGCGATGCAGATCATGGTCGACAACGCGATCGAACTCAACGACCGCGGCGAACTGTCGGTGGCCGACGCAGCGCGGGCGAAGCTCTTCTCCACCGAAGCGGCCGGTCGCATCATCGACAAGTGCCTGCAGTTGCACGGTGGCTACGGCTACATCACCGAATACCCGATCGCGCGTCTGTACGCGGACACGCGCGTAACCCGGATCTTCGGCGGTACCAGCGAAGTCATGAAGACGATCATCGCGAAGGATCTCGGGTTGTAGGACGACTGCCGCGACGGCGCCGCCCGCTCCAGGAGTGGGCGGCTCCGTTGTTCGCGAATGCGGCTGCGCAGTGTGATCACCCACCCGATATCGTTCGCGACATGCGACTGCTCGTGAAATCGAAACGGGTCATCGAGGCCCAGTTGAGCAACTCCGGGATCCGGGCCCTGTCGGGCTCGATGGTGGCCTACGAGGGACAGGTCGCGTTCAAATCGGCTGGCTTCGGAGGCGGTGAAGGCGTCCTCGCGGGTCTGCGCCAGCGCGCCACAGGCGAGGGCCTGTCGCTGATGGAATGCACCGGGACGGGCGTCGTCTACCTCGCACATCAGGGGCAGGACGTCACGATTCTCGAACTGAACAACGAGACCCTGCAGGTCGAGTCCGAGCAACTGCTTGCGCTGAACGGCAACCTGAACACCAACGTGACGTTCGCAGGATTACGAGGCGGCATGAGCGGGCAGGGCCTGTTCACCACGACGGTGTCGGGCACGGGTCAGGTCGCGTTGCTGTCCGCGGGCGGTCCGCTGATCCATCTCGAGGTGTCGCCGCAGTACCCCCTCGTCGTCGATCCCGACGCATTCGTCTGCGCCAAGGGACAACTGACGCAGTCTTTCGTCACCGACGTGTCGTGGCGATCGGTGGTCGGACAGGGCAGTGGCGAAGCCTTCTCCCTCAAATGGGACGGTGCGGGCGTGGTGTCCATCCAGCCGGCGGAACGGTAGGGGCGAGAGTGACTTTCACCAAGGTCAACAGCAAGGTCGTCAGCGTGGACCTGAACCGGTCGGGACCCGTCGTCGCTCGTCGCGGCGCGATGCTCTTCTACACCGGTGACGTCCGCTTCGCTCCCCACGGTGTGCCCGGCGGGGCAGGAAGTGCTCCCGGTCTCGGCGGGCTCGCCGGCATGGCCGGGCGGATGATGCAGGGCGAGCACGAGTCGACCATGCTCGCTCAGGGCAACGGCACCGTGCACTACGGATTCCGCGGACTGGAGACCCACGTGGTGGACATGTCCGCCGGGGGGGAGCTTCGCGTGGATGCGTCGCGGTTGCTTGCACACACGGCGGGGCTGCAGAGCGCGGTGGTGTCGTCGGGCGCCGCGCAGGCGGGCGGGGGAGGCGGGGGCCTGCTGGGCGCACTCCGGGGCGCCGCGACGGGCGCGGTGACCGGCACAGGAATGTTCACGACGCAACTGTCCGGCTACGGCGCCGCGGTGCTGCTCGCGCACGGCGGCGTCTTCGAACTTCGTGTGGGTGGACCTGCGCCCGTGATCGTCGATCCCCAGGCCTTCGTCGCGGCGAGCGGTGCGGTCCGTACCGAACTGAAATCGTCGATGAGCTGGCGCAATGTCGGCCGCAGCGGCGGAGAGGCCATGCAACTCGAGTGCACCGGTCAAGGCATCGTCTACGTGCAGGCATCGGAGGAGAAACTGTGAGCGTCGTCCTCAATCCCTCGAGCTTCACCGAGAGCGACAACGTTCCCGGAAACAGCTACGCCTACTGCATCGACCTGCAGACGCCGTGGTTCCTGTCGAAGGGCGCGATGATCGCGTACTACGGGCAGGTGCGGTTCTCCGCTCTCACCCACGGACTGCAGGGCGGCCTGCTCGACATGGTGGCCCGCCGGTTCTCGGCACCGATGTATCTCGGCGACTACGTGGTGGCGGACGGCTTCGGGAAGCTGATCCTCGGTGACCGCGGTTACGACATCAACTCCTACGATCTCGACGACGGCAACCTCACGATCCGGCAGTCGAACCTGCTGGCCTTCGAGCCGGGCCTGTCGCTGAATCAGTCGATCGTGCCGGGATTCCTCACGCTGATCGGGACGGGACGGTTTCTCGCGTCGTCGAACGGACCGGTGATGTTCGCCGAACCGCCGCTGCGCGTCGATCCCGAGGCACTGGTCGGCTGGGCCGACTGTCCGTCCCCGAGCCACCACTACGACGAATCGTGGATCACGGGATTCGTCTCCGCCGGCGCCCGCCGGTTCGGGGTCCAGTCGGGGGAGGAACGCCAGTTCGACTTCACCGGCGCCGGGACGGTGCTCATCCAGTCGAGCGAGAAGGTGATCGATGACTCATCGCTGGTCCGCACCCTCGAACATCAAATTCCGGGCCTCTCACAAGGCGGGCTGCACCGCATCAACCACGTCGTTGCGCAACAGATGCAACAGAACTAACACCGGTACCGGGCGCTGACCCGAGACCGGGCACTAGCCGGATCAAAGTAGATCGAATTGTGACTACGCTCACAGGATAGGCACGCCTAACCAGAGGTAAGGTTTGGACAACCTAACAACCTCAGGATGGTGGCTCCCATGATCGTCTGTAGTTGCCACGCCCTCACGCACCACCACATCGAAGCAGAGGTGGCAGCGGGCGCACGATGCACCCGCGAAGTGAGCGCCGCGTGCCGCGCAGGAACCGACTGCGGCAACTGCGTACGCAACATCTCGGCGATCATCCGGCGGGCGCGGGTCCGAAATGAGACGATCGAGCTCGAGACCGCCGTGTAGCCAGCCCCTGCCCGGCGGTAAACCTGATGGTTCACCCCGGGAGGTGCCATGAAGGGCGACAAGAAGGTCATCGAATACCTGAACGAGCAGTTGACGGCGGAGCTCACCGCCATCAATCAGTACTTTCTGCATTCCAAGATGCAGGAAGACCGCGGTTGGTCGAAGCTCGCGGCGCACACCCGCGCGGAGTCGTTCGACGAAATGCGCCACGCCGAGACTCTCACCGATCGCATTCTCTACCTCGACGGACTGCCCAACTACCAGCGGCTCGGTTCGCTACGTCTGGGACAGACCGTGAAAGAAATGCTCCAGGCGGATCTCCAGGTCGAGATCGAGGCTCGCGACCGGCTCCGCAAGGGATCGGAGTACATGCGGTCGGTCAGTGACATCACGTCCGCGAACATCTTCGAGGCGATCCTCGCCGACGAGGAAGAACATATCGACTACCTCGAAACCCAGCTCGACCTGCTCGAGCAGCTGGGCGAACCGCTCTACATCGCTCAGCACATCTCGCCTCCGGAGTAACCGGCTGGGGCGTGCAGCGCCCTCGCCGTGAAGACGGGCCGCGACAGATGTCGCGGCCCGTCTTCACGTGCAGGTATCTTCGACGTGCTCTGTCATCTGCTGTCGAGAGTGAGGAAACACCGTGAGTGATTCGTCCGTGAAAGTGGTTCACAACCCCGACCGGCAGCGATACGAACTGGACGACAACGGTTCCGTCATCGGTTACGCCGACTATCACCCCGCCGACGACACTCAACTCGTGTTCGACCACACCGTGGTCGACGACGCCTATTCCGGTCAGGGCCTCGCCGGCAAACTCGTTCGGTTCGCGCTGGACGACGTGCGCGACCGTGGAAAGCGGGTCGTGCCGGTATGCCCGTTCGTCGACAGCTTCATCGACAAGCATCCCGAGTACCAGGACCTCGTCGCCTGAGAGGTCCTGCCACGACCCGCCTCACACGCGACGGTCAGTGCCCCGCGCGGTTACGCAGGTCGAGTGCGACGTCGGTGATCATGTCCTCCTGGCCGCCGACCAGCCCGCGGCGCCCGATCTCGACGAGGATGTCGCGGGTGTCGAGGCCGTAGATGTCCGCAGCGGTCTCGGCGTGACGCAGGAAGCTCGAGTACACACCGGCGTAGCCGAGGGTGAGGGTCTCGCGGTCCACCTGGACCGGCCGGTCCTGCAACGGACGGACGAGATCGTCGGCAGCGTCCTGCAGGCCGAACAGATCGCACGAGTGCTTCCATCCGTGCAGATCGGCGACCGCGACGAAGGGTTCGATCGGGCAGTTGCCCGCGCCCGCGCCCTGCCCGGCCAGCGACGCATCGACGCGGATGACGCCTTCCTCGACGGCGACGACCGAGTTGGCGACCGACAGCGACAGGTTCTGGTGGGCGTGGATACCGATCTGTGTGCCCTCCTCGAGAACGTCACGGTAGGCGCGGACCCGCTCGCGGACGCCGTCCATCGTCAGCCGTCCACCGGAGTCGGTGACGTAGACGCAGTCGGCGCCGTAGGACTCCATGAGCTTGGCCTGGCGAGCGAGTTCTTCCGCGGGAGCCATGTGCGACATCATCAGGAAGCCGGACACGTCCATGCCCAGTTCCTTGGCGGCGGCGATGTGCTGCGCCGACACGTCGGCCTCGGTGCAGTGGGTGGCCACACGCACCGATCGCACACCGAGTTCGTAGGCACGCTTCAGCTCGTGCACGGTGCCGATACCCGGCAGCAGCAACGTGGTGAGGATGGCCGAATTGATCGCTCCCGCTGCGGCTTCGAGCCATTCCCAGTCGGTGTTGCTACCCGGGCCGTAGGTCAGCGAATGGCCGGTGAGCCCGTCGCCGTGGGAGACCTCGATCGCGTCCACGCCGGCACGGTCCAGTGCGCCCGCGATCGCTGCGACGTCGTCGGGGGTGATGCGGTGACGGATGGCGTGCATGCCGTCGCGCAGCGTGACGTCCTGGATGTACAGGGCCGTACCGTGACTCGCGTACTCGCGCTGCCCGGCGTCGTTGATGGTTGTCTCGCTCATGCCGAAACCTGCTCCTTCTTGCGTGCCGCGACTGCCCGGCCGACCTGCAGGGCCGCGGACGTCATGATGTCGAGATTGCCCGCGTACTCGGGCAGGTAGTGCGCTGCGCCCTTGACCTCGAGGAATACCGCGACCTTCCACATCGGTCCGGTGTGGTCGGTCAGCGTTCCGACGGTCTCGGTCATCGGGGTGAACTGGATTTCCTGCTTGAGCTTGTATCCGGGCACGTAGGTGGACACCTTCGCGACCATCGCCTCGACCGACGCGACGATCTCGTCCTTGCGGTCTTCACCGACCAGCGCAAGAACGGTGTCGCGCATGATCATCGGGGGTTCGGCCGGGTTCAGGATGATGATCGCCTTGCCGCGGGCGGCGCCGCCGATCTTCTCGATCGCTTGCGACGTGGTCTCGGTGAATTCGTCGATGTTGGCGCGCGTGCCGGGGCCGGCCGACTTGGAGGAGATCGATGCGACGATCTCGGCCCAGTACACCGGCGTCACCTGCGAGATGGCAGCGACGATCGGGATGGTCGCCTGGCCACCGCAGGTGACCATGTTGACGTTGGGAGCGTCGAGGTGCTCGTCGAGGTTCACCGGCGGGACCACGTAGGGGCCGATCGCGGCGGGCGTGAGGTCGATCAGGATCTTGCCGTGCGGGCGCAGCATCTTCTCGTTGTATTCGTGCGCCTTCGCCGAGGTCGCGTCGAACACGATCTCGATCTCGCCGAACCGGGGATGCTCGATGAGGCCTTCGACGCCGGTGGCGATGGCGTCGATGCCCAGCCGCTTCGCGCGCGCCAGGCCGTCGGACTCGGGGTCGATGCCCACCAGGGCGATCGTCTCGAGTTCGCTGTCCGCGAGCCTCTTGATCTTGATGAGCAGGTCGGTGCCGATGTTGCCCGGCCCGATGATGGCGACCTTGGTCGTGGTCATGTCAGTTCTCCTGTGCCGAAGACGGTGAGGTCGAGAAGGGGGCGGTGACGGAGCCGAGAGTGGAGATCTCGGCGCGCACCGTGACCCCGGGAGGGGCGGACACCATCGGTCCGAGCGCACCGGACAGCACCACCTGGCCGGCGGTCAGCGGCTGCCCGAATTCGCGTGCAGTGCGGGCGAGCCACAGCAAGGCGTTCAACGGATCGCCGAGGCAGGCCGCTCCGGTGCCCTCCGAGACGAGTTCGTCGTCGATGTACATCCGCATGGTCGTATCGATCGGCTCGAAATCGGCGAGGGACACGCGGTGGGAGCCGAGCACGTAGAGACCGCTCGACGCATTGTCCGCGACCGTATCGGTGATCTTGATGTCCCATCCGGCGACCCTGCTGTCGACGATTTCCAGCGCCGCGACCGCATAGTCCACGGCGCCCCGCACCTTGTCGAGGTCGAGATCGTCGTCATCGAGGTCTGCGGAGAGCACGAACGCGATCTCCGCCTCGGCCTTCGGCTGGAGCAGCCGGTCGCTGGGGACCTCGTCGAGATCGGTGACATCCATATCGTCGAACAGCACCCCGAAATCAGGGCGGTTCACGCCGAGTTGCTGCTGGACTGCCGGGGAGGTGAGGCCGATCTTGCGCCCCACAATGCGGGCGCCGGAGGCTAGTTTGTGCTCGGTCAGGTGCTGCTGCACCGCGTAGGCCAGGTCGATGTCGGTTTCACCGAGCAGATCCCGCACCGGCGCACACGGCACGGCGGTGCGAGCGGCATCGATGAGCCGGCCGGCCGCTGCGCTGACGGTGTCGAGAGATGCGGCATCGCCCGCGGAATGGGGAGTAGTGGTCATCAGGTCCTCGTCGATCGATGGGTAACTCCATCGTGGGGGTACGAGTACCGCTTACCTAGCCGTAGGTTCCGCTCAGTGGAACGCGTGGCGCCGGATCATCCGGGAGCCGCTCACAGAGTCCGCAGGGCCGCACGACGGGCCAGGGTCGATGCGACGCCCGCCGCCGCCGCCTTCACCGCCGCCGCGTGTTTCTCGGGCCGGAACCGCGTGGCGGGCCCGGTGACGCTGATCGCGGCGACCGGATCCTCGTCTCCCAGAAGCACGGGTGCGGCGACACACACCAGCCCGACCGCCGATTCCTCGTGCTCGAACGCGACGCCCGTGCTCGCGATGCGATCGATGTGGTCGCGGAACCGGCCCGGCGCGGTGATCGTGCGCGGTGTCTTGCGGGCGAGCCCGGCATCCACGACGTCCACGAACAGCGCCGGCGACGAGAACGCGAGCAGCGCCTTGCCGATGGCAGTGCAGTACATGGGCATTCGTCCACCGACTCGCGACGGCGCCGGGGCCGGGCGATGGCCACCGATCTTCGAGACGTAGACGACTTCGGTGCCTTCGGGCACTCCGAGGTGCACGGTTTCATGGGTCCGCTCGTACAGGTCTTCCATGAACGGAATGGCGACCTCGAGCAGTCGTCGTTCCACCGACGCGCGCATGCCGAGTTCGAACATCCGGCCGCCGAGCCGATACCCGGACGCATCCTTGTCGAGCAATCGGACGTCGATCAGATCGTTGACCACGCGGTGGAGAGTGCCCTTGGCCAAACCCGTGCGACGGCCGAGTTCGGCGAGGGTCACTCCGTGGTCGTCGGCGGTGAAGGCGTGCAGGACGGTGACGACCTTGCCGAGCACGGTCGAAGTGTCCACGGGCGGGTCGGCCGCCCGGCGCGTCGGCCGCTGTCCTTCCATGTGCCACAGGGTATGCCACCGCCGAGACCGAACCGCAACGCATCGTCCGCGCGGTGCCGGGTCGCGGTGGCATCCTGGACCGGTGACCGAGCGGAAACGACCGGACATCTCCTTCGAGACGTGGATCGAACGGCAGATCCGCGCCGCGCAGGAGCGCGGCGACTTCGACGACCTCCCGGGTGCGGGAAAACCCATCCCCGATCACGGCGACGACGAATTGTGGTGGGTCAAGGCCTACCTCGCCCGGCAGGGACTCGCGACGGAGGCGTTGCTGCCGCTGCCCCTCCAATTGCGCCGGGAAATCGAGCGGCTACCCGAGACCGTGGCGAACGTGCCGTCCGAGCAGTCGGTCCGGGAGATCGTCGCGGGGCTCAACCGGCGGGTGGTGGAATACATGCTCCAGCCTGGTCAGCTACCGATCCCGGTCCACAAGGTGGACGTCGACGCAGTGGTCGAAACCTGGCGGGCCGGGAGGCAGGCACGCCGGGAAGAAGCCCGGCGCGCCCTCCTCGCTGCCCAGGAAGGCCGTTCGGATCCCCCGTCCAGCGGCACACGACCGGCACGGAGGCGGTCGCTCTTCCGGTGGTTCCGCGCCGGATGACCGGCACCGGAACCACCGGCGATGTCATGCGAGGTCGACGGTGAGCGGCGCGCCGGTCGCGGCGGCCACCTGTTCTTCCGTCACACCCGGTGCGCATTCGCGCAGGACCAACCCGGCGTCCGTCACGTCGATGACCGCGAGGTCGGTGATGATCCGCTGGACCACGCCCTCGCCGGTCAGCGGCAACGAGCACCGCTCGACGATCTTCGGCTTGCCCGTCTTGTCGGTGTGCTCCATGAGCACGATGACCTTGCGGGCACCGTGCACGAGATCCATCGCGCCACCCATGCCCTTGACCATCTTGCCCGGCACCATCCAGTTCGCCAGATCGCCCGTGGCCGAGACCTCCATGCCGCCGAGTACCGCGGTGTCGATGTGCCCGCCGCGAATCATCCCGAAGCTCAGCGCAGAGTCGAAGAACGCCGCGCCCGCGTTGACCGTGACGGTCTCCTTGCCGGCATTGATCAGATCCGCGTCGATCGCCTCTTCCTCGGGATACGGGCCGGTACCGAGGATGCCGTTCTCGCTGTGCAGGGTGACCTGCACCCCGTCGGGCAGGTAGTTCGGAATCAGCGTGGGCAGCCCGATCCCCAGGTTCACGTACTCGCCGGGTTCCAGCTCCTGCGCGGCACGGGCCGCCATCTGCGTGCGCGTCCAGCCCACTGCCCGTTCGACCTCGACGCTCATGATGCCGCTCCTGCCTTGACGGTCCGCTTCTCGATCTGCTTGTCCTGCGCCCCGGTGTGCACGATCCGGTCGACGAAGATCCCCGGCAGGTGCACCTCGCCGGGATCGATCTCGCCCGGCTCGACAAGTTCCTCGACCTGCGCGATGCACACCCGCCCGGCCATGGCGGCCAACGGGTTGAAGTTCATCGCCGCCTTGTTGAACACCAGGTTCCCTTCGGTGTCCCCCTTGAGGGCGTGCACCAGGGCGAAGTCCGCGGTGATCGACTCCTCGAGCACGTACTTCTTGCCCCGGAACTCACGGACCTCTTTCGCCGGTGACGCCACCGCGACGCCTCCTTCGGCGTCGTACCGCCACGGCAGCCCGCCGAGCGCGATCGGGGTTCCGACGCCGGCCGGGGTGAAGAACGCGGGAATGCCCGCGCCACCGGCACGCAACTTCTCCGCGAGCGTGCCCTGTGGCGTCAATTCCACCTCGAGTTCCCCGGAAAGGTACTGACGGGCGAACTCCTTGTTCTCGCCCACGTACGACGCGGTCACCCGGCGGATTCTCTTGTCGCCGAGAAGTATTCCCAGTCCGTGGCCGTCGACCCCACAGTTGTTGGAGAACACTTCGAGGTCGGTCACGCCCGCCTCGGCGAGCGCCTGGATCAGAATGTCGGGGATGCCGCACAGGCCGAACCCGCCCACCGCAAGGGACGAACCGTCTGTCACGTCCGCGACGGCCTCCACCGCGGACCGGAACACTTTCGTTGCCAACGCACACCTCTCGGGTCAGGGATTCCGCGACCTCGTCGGGCCGCCGACGTCCATTGAATGAACGTCGTCCTTCTCGTCCCATCAATAAAGTTGCTGCAGGTGAGATTCACAAGTGAGCACGCCGAGAATACGAAAATTGCTCGCTATCCGGACACGCGGACAGAATTCGTTCATTCAGTGGACGTAGGATAAGCCCGTGACCGCCCAAGGACAGCTGATCGGCAGAGTGAGCGCGCTGCTGCGGGCCGTGTCGTCGTACGAACCGGACGGGGCCTCGACATCGGACCTGGCCCGGGCGACCGAGCTTGCCCGGCCGACCGTCCACCGGCTCCTCAGCTCGCTCGCCGACGAAGGTCTGGTCGACCGGGACCCGAAGTCGGGCCGATGGTCGCTCGGGCCCGAGCTGTACCTGCTGGGTTCGGTGGCAGCCACCCGATACGACATCACCGACCTGGCCGGAGACGTGCTTCGCGACCTCGCCCGCGAATCCGGGGAAAGCGCGTTCCTGTCCGCCCGTCGCGGAGACGAAACGGTGTGTGTGGCAAGTGAAGAAGGCAGCTTTCCGTTGCGTTCGCACGTGCTGCACATCGGGATCCGGTTTCCGCTCGGGGTCGCGTCCGCCGGGCTCGCGATCCTGTCCCACATGTCCGACCAGGACATCGACGATTACCTCTCCCGCGTCGACCTCACGGCCACGTGGGGGGCACAGCACTCGCGCGACGCCGTCGAAGAGCGGATCGCCGCGACACGCCTGGCCGGCTACTCCGTCAATCCCGCACTGATCGTCGAGGGCAGCTGGGGAATGGGCGCGGCCGTCTTCGACCACAGAGGAGCCCCGACGTGGGCGCTGAGCCTGACCGGCGTGGAAAGTCGCTTCCGTGCCGATCGCACACCCGACGTCGGGGCTCTGTTGCTCGGTGGGGCACACCGCCTCACCCAGCTGTTACGTCACCGCACGCGCTGACGCCTCCGGATCACGACGGCGTGCTCGCGGCGGCACGCTGAAGCAGCCGTTCGGCGTGGCGCAATACCGGAGCGTCGACCATCTTGCCCTCGAAGTCGAACACCCCGCGCTCCGATCCGGCCGCGTCGAGTACCCGTCTCGCCCAGGCCTCTTCGTCCGGCGTGGGTGCGTAGGCGCGGCGGATCACGTCGATCTGGCCCGGGTGGATCGCAACCTTGATGTCGAATCCGACCGCTACGGCGTCGAGTGCCTCGTCGTGCAGACCGTCGGTGTCCTTGATGTTCAGGTACACCGAATCGAGTGCCCAGCGCGCGTAGCCCTTCGCCGCGAGCAACGTGACCGCACGGGCGTGCTGGGCGACCCCGCGGTAGAGCCCGTCCGGCGCGCGGCTGGAGTTGCCACCCAGTCCCGCCACGAGATCCTCGGCGCCCCACATCATTCCGATGGTGTTGTCGGCCTGCGCGATGCTCTCGACCGCGAGCACGCCGAGCGGAGACTCCACGAGCGCGACCACCTCGAGCGGCGCGAGGGATCGCACCTGTTCGCCGCTCTCACACTTCGGCAGCATCACCCGCGTGTACGGCGTGCGGCTCAGTGCCTCGAGGTCGGGTCCGTGGTCTTCGGTGCCGACCGGGTTGATCCGCACCACGGTGCGCTCGGGATCGAGCGGTGTGGCGACGAGTGCGTCGCGCGCGGCCTGCTTGTCGGCCGGCGCCACGGCATCCTCGAGGTCGATGATGACCACGTCGGCACGGGCGGCAGCCTTGGCGTAGCGGTCGGGTCGGTCGGCCGGGCAGAACAGCCACGCCGGGCCGGGAAGTGTCCATGTCATGTCGTGGGCCTCTTCTGCACGAGGGTCTGGCGGACCGCGATCCCGACAACGTCACCGTGCTGGTTGCGCCCGGTGTGCTCGAGGGTGACGATGCCTTCGCCCGGGCGGCTCTTGGATTCACGCTTGTCGAGGATCTTGGTCTCCACGTACAGCGTGTCGCCGTGGAACAACGGCTTCGGGAAGGAGACCTCGGAGAAACCGAGGTTCGCGACGATCGTTCCCTGCGTCAGCTGCGCGACGGAGAGACCGATCATGGTCGACAGGGTGAACATCGAGTTCACCAGCCGCTCCCCGAACGCGGTGCCCGCCGCATACGCGGCATCGAGATGCAGCGCTTGAGTATTCATGGTCTGCGTGGTGAACAGAACGTTGTCGGCTTCGGTGATGGTGCGGCCGGGCCGGTGCTCGTAGACCGCGCCGAGTTCGAATTCTTCGAACCACAGTCCACGCTGCGTGATGCGTTTCGCGTTCTCCGCGGGCGCCGTGTCGCTCACAGTCCCAGTTCCCGTCCGACGAGCATGAGCTGCACCTCGGTGGTGCCCTCTCCGATCTCGAGGATCTTGCTGTCGCGGTAGTGCCGCGCGACGGCGTATTCGTTCATGAATCCGTAGCCGCCGTGGATCTGGGTGGCGTCGCGGGCGTTGTCCATCGCCGCCTCCGACGCCACGAGCTTCGCGATCGCGGCCTGCTTCTTGAACGGACGGCCCGCGAGCATCGCCGAGGCGGCGTCGTAGTACGCGGTGCGCGCCGTGTGGGCACGCGCCTCCATCCGGGCGATCTTGAACGCGATTGCCTGGTTGCTGCCGATCGGGCTGCCGAATGCCTCGCGTTCCTTGGCGTACTTGACCGACTCGTCGACGCAGCCCTGCGCGGCACCGGTGGACAGTGCAGCGATCGCGATGCGGCCCTCGTCGAGGATCCGCAGGAAGTTGGCGTACCCGCGGCCGCGTTCGCCCAGCAGGTTTTCCTCGGGCACCCGCACATCGCTGAACGTCAGCGGATGGGTGTCGGACGCGTTCCATCCCACCTTGTTGTAGGCGGGTTCGGCGGTGAATCCGGGAGTGGAGGCCGGAACGAGGATCGTGGAGATCTCCTTCTTGCCGTTGTCCCGCACGCCGGTGACCGCGGTGACGGTGACGAGCGAGGTGATGTCGGTGCCGGAGTTCGTGATGAACTGCTTGTTGCCGTTGATGACCCACTCGCCACCGTCGAGCTTCGCGGTGGTCTTCGTCCCGCCCGCGTCGCTACCCGCGCCGGGCTCGGTCAGGCCGAAGGCCGCGAGGTTCCGGCCGCTCGCGAGCTGCGGAAGCCATTCCTGCTTCTGCGCCTCGGTACCGAACCGGTAGATCGGCATGGCGCCGAGCGACACGCCGGCCTCGAGCGTGATCGCGACCGACTGGTCGACTTTGCCGAGTTCCTCGAGCGCGAGGCACAGAGCGAAGTAGTCCCCGCCCATTCCGCCGTACTCCTCGGGGAAAGGCAGACCGAACAGACCCATGTCCGCCATGCCCGCGACCACTTCGTAGGGGAACGAATGCTCGGCGTCGTGCTTGGCCGCGACCGGCGCGACGACGGTGCGCGCGAAGTCGGCGACCGTCTTGCGCAGCTGCTCGTACTCGTCGGGAAGCTGCCCGGTTGCCAGATATTCCGTCATTCCGTTGCCTCTTTCGTATCGGCGTGCGGGGTGACCCGCGCGAGAAGTTGATCGACCTTGACCTGCTCACCCGCAGCGGCGAAGAGCTCTACGGTGCCGGCGACCGGCGCGGTGAGCGAATGCTCCATCTTCATGGCTTCGACGACCACGATCGTCTCTCCGGCAGCGACTTCGGCGCCTGATTCCACCGCGACGGCGATGACCGCGCCGGGCATCGGGCTGGTGATGTCGGCGTTGCCGGCGTGCGCGTCGTCCCCGCGTACCCCTGCCTCCGCGACTTCACGGACCGAGACACTGCCGTGGCCGTCGGCGAGCCAGATCGCGCCGTCGGACTCGGCCACGCGGAAGACGTGGCGGCGTCCGTCGAGCACGACGGCGAGCACAGATCCGTCGAGCGTCACGGACACCGAACTACGTTCGCCGTCTTCGACACTCGCAGCTCCGGCGGTGGGCGTTCCGCTGAACCCCACGTGCACGGTGCGATCGCCCGAGGTGAGACGGAAGGTCGCGGGCAGGTGGGTACCGACGCGCCAGCCGTCCGGCACCGACCACGGGTCGGAGTTCGCGGCCGACCAGTGCTGCAACCAGAGGTGTGCGGCAGCCGCGACGAACGCGGTGTCCGACGTACCCGGGGCGGCGTAGTCCTCGAGACGCCGGTCGAGCAGGCCGGTGTCGAGGGCACCGGCGACGACTTCGTCGTCGGCGAGCAGGAAACGCACGAAGTCGACATTGGTGACCACGCCCAGGACGGCCGTGTCGGCGAGTGCCCGGTCGAGGCGGCGCAGTGCGCCCGCGCGGTCGGCGGCGTGGGCGATGACCTTGGCCAGCATCGGGTCGTAATCGCTGCCCACGATCGTGCCGGCCTGCACGCCGGAATCGACCCGCACTCCCGGTCCGGAAGGCTCGACGACGTCGGCGACATGGCCGCCGGTGGGCAGGAAGCCGCGGGCCGGGTCCTCTGCGTAGATGCGCGCTTCGATGGCGTGACCGTTGAGGGTGATGTCCTCCTGGCCGAACCCCAGCGGTTCACCGGCGGCAATCCGGACCTGCCATTCGACGAGGTCGAGACCCGTCACCATTTCCGTGACGGGGTGCTCGACCTGCAGGCGGGTGTTCATCTCCATGAAGAAGAATTCGTCGGGCCGGTCTGCGGACACGATGAACTCGACGGTGCCCGCACCGGTGTAGTCGACACTGCGGGCGGTGTTGCAGGCCGCTTCACCGATGCGGGCGCGTGTGACCGCGTCGAGCAGCGGCGACGGAGCCTCTTCGACGACCTTCTGGTGGCGGCGCTGCAGACTGCATTCGCGCTCGCCCAGGTGGACGACGTTGCCGTGCGTGTCGGCGAGGATCTGCACCTCGATGTGGCGGGGGCGCTGGACGAACCGCTCCAGGAACAGCGTGTCGTCACCGAACGACGACGCGGCCTCACGACGGGCCGACGCGAGCGCGGCGGGAAGGTCCGCCGGATCGGTGACCAGACGCATGCCCTTTCCGCCGCCACCGGCGGACGGCTTGACCAGCACCGGATAGCCGACCTCGTCGGCTCCGGCGATCAAGTCGGCGTCGGTCAGTCCCGGCCGCGAGATGCCGGGCACGACGGGAACCCCGAATTCCGAGACCGCGCTCTTCGCGGTGATCTTGTCGCCCATCGTCTCGATGGCATGCGCCGACGGGCCGAGGAATGCGATACCCGCTGTGGCGCAGGCGGCGGCGAATGCAGCGTTCTCCGAGAGGAACCCGTATCCCGGATGGATCGCCTGCGCACCCGTCGCGACGGCCGCGTCGATGACCTTGTCGATCGCGAGGTAGCTCTCGCGTGCCGCCGCAGGACCGAGCAGAACGGCGGTGTCGGCCTCGCGCACGTGCCGCGCGTCGCGGTCGGCTTCGCTGAAGACCGCGACCGAGCGCAGTCCCATATCCTTCAGGGTCCGGATGACGCGCACGGCGATCTCACCGCGGTTGGCTACCAGGACCGTATCGATCCGATTCGTATCGCTCATGTCGCTCACATCCGGAAGACGCCGTAGGAGACCGGCTCGAGGGGCGCGTTGGCGCACACCGAAAGTGCCAGTCCGAGAACTTTTCTGGTATCGACAGGGTCGATGATGCCGTCGTCCCAGAGTCGGGCCGTCGAGTAGTAGGGGTTGCCCTGCTCCTCGTACTGCGCGCGGATCGGCGCTTTGAATTCCTCTTCCTGCTCGGCGGTCCACGGGTTGCCCGAGGCGTCGAGCTGGTCGGACCGTACGGTCGCGAGCACCGACGCGGCCTGCTCGCCGCCCATCACGGAGATGCGCGCGTTGGGCCACATCCACAGGAATCGCGGCGAGTACGCACGGCCACACATCGAGTAGTTGCCGGCGCCGTACGAGCCGCCGATGACGACGGTCAGTTTCGGAACCCGGGCGCACGCGACGGCGGTGACCATCTTGGCGCCGTGCTTGGCGATGCCACCGGCCTCGTAGTCGCGGCCGACCATGAAGCCGGAAATGTTCTGGAGGAACAGCAGCGGGATCGAGCGCTTGTCGCACAGTTCGATGAAATGCGCTCCCTTGACGGCGGATTCGCCGAAGAGCACGCCGTTGTTTGCGACGATGCCCACCGGGTGCCCGTGGATGCGCGCGAATCCGGTCACGAGCGTCTTGCCGTACTCCGCCTTGAACTCGTGGAAGCTGCTGGACCCCCGGCCGGCACCGCCGGCACCGCCGGCACCGCCGGAGCCGTCGACGATGCGGGAGATGACCTCGTGCACGTCGTAGGGGATCCGCGAGTCGGTGGGGACCACGTCGTACAGCGTCTCCGGGGACTTCTCGGGTTCGACGGTGGGCTCGACGTCCCACGGCCGCTCCGCCCGGGGACCGAAGGTGGAGGCGATGTCGCGCACGATGCGGAGTGCGTCGCGGTCGTCCTCGGCGAGATGGTCGGTCACACCCGAGACCTTCGAGTGCAGGTCGCCGCCACCGAGTTCCTCTGCGGTGACCACCTCACCTGTCGCAGCCTTCACGAGCGGGGGGCCGCCGAGGAAGATGGTGCCCTGGTTCCGGACGATGACGGCTTCGTCGCTCATCGCGGGCACGTAGGCGCCGCCGGCGGTGCACGACCCGAGCACCGCGGCGATCTGCGGAATGCCCTTGGCGCTCATCGTCGCCTGGTTGTAGAAGATGCGGCCGAAGTGCTCGCGGTCCGGGAAGACCTCGTCCTGCCGGGGAAGGAACGCGCCGCCGGAGTCGACGAGGTAGAGGCAGGGCAGGTTGTTCTGCAACGCCACCTCTTGCGCCCGCAGGTGCTTCTTCACCGTGACGGGGTAGTACGTGCCGCCCTTGACGGTCGCGTCGTTGGCGACGATCACGCATTCGCGACCGGCCACCCGGCCGATTCCGGTGATGATGCCGGCGCCGGGGCACTCGTCGCCGTACATGCCGGTGGCGGCGAGCGGTGAGAGTTCCAGGAACGGGCTGCCGGTGTCGAGGAGACCGTCGACGCGTTCGCGGGGAAGCAGTTTGCCGCGGGAGACATGCCGCTCACGGGATTTTTCGTTGCCGCCGAGCGCTGCCGCGGCAAGCCTGTCGCGGAGCTCTCCGACCAGCTGTTCGTGCTGGTCGCGGCTGGTTGTCGAGATCGCCTGAGCGGTCGTCACGGACACCATCCTCGGTTGATTGAACTAATCGCCATTAACTGAAATCTAGGTTAGTTATGATTAACCGAGTTGTCCAGATCACAGACGAGTGGAGTTTGCCGCCATGCATGAGCCTGCCGAAGAAGCGGCGCCTCCCGCGCCGACCCGGCGGAGCCTCGCCAAAGCCGAGCGCCGCGCGCAGCTGCTCCGTGCCGCCGCGCGCCTGATCGCCGAGCGTGGGTTCGCCGGGGTCCGGCTCGAGGACCTCGGCGCGGCCGTGGGCATCAGCGGCCCCGCCGTCTACCGGCACTTCCCCAACAAGGACGCCCTGCTCGTCGAACTCCTCGTCGACATCAGCCGACGGCTGCTCGCCGGCGGCACCGCGGTCGTCGCCGACACCACCGACCCGCGTGACGCGCTCGAGAGGCTCGTCGACTTCCATCTCGACTTCGCCCTCGGGGACCCCGACCTCATCCGCGTCCAGGACCGTGAACTGCATTCGCTTCCCGACGACGCGCGACGCGAAGTGCGCGTCACCCAGCGCCGCTACGTCGAAATCTGGGTAGGGATTCTCTGCCGCATCACACCGGGTCTGGCCGAATCGGATGCACGCACGATGGCTCACGCGACCTTCGGCCTGATCAACTCCACGCCGCACAGCGCCGACCCGCGCTCACCCGAGGGCACCCGTGCCGTCCTGCGCCTGATGGCCCTCTCGGCGCTCGACGCCGCGCCACTCCTCCGACCGACGACACCCACGAAGGACTCATGAGTTATTTCGAACGACTCGGCCCCGCGTCTTTTCGCGCGACCCGCCATGTGAGCGGCGCGTGGAACGAGGCCGAACAGCACATCGCCCCCGCACTGGGCCTGCTCGCCCACGTCATCGAATCCGACCGCGACGCCCGCCGCGACGACGGACTGGTGATCGCCCGCCTGTCGTACGACATCCTGGGAACCGTGCCCGTCGGCCCGGTCGAGACCGCCGTAGAGGTCCTGCGGCCGGGACGCACGATCGAACTGGTCGAGGCCGCACTGAGCCACGGAGGACGCACCGTCGTGCGGGCGCGCGCGTGGCTCATGCAGCCGCGGCCCACCGCCGAACTCACAGGTTCGACGCTGTCGCGCATCGCACCGCCCGAGGACACCGAACCGTGGGATCCCACCACCGTGTGGCCGGGCGGTTTCATCGAGTCGGTCGAGGTTCGCCGGACGAGCACCGGGCCCGGGCGAGCGTCCTTCTGGGTTCGCACACCGATCACGCTCGTCGACGACGACAAGGTGAGCACCCTCGCCGCCGCCGCGGGACTGTTCGACATCGCGAACGGCATGGCGGTGCGGGCGGATCCGCAGAAGGTCGCGTTCCCCAACCTCGACCTCACCGTCCACCTGTTCGCCGAACCCCGCGGCGAGTGGGTCGGTTTCGACACCTCGGTCTCGTTCGGAGCCGACGGGATCGGCCTGACGAGCACCGTGCTGCACGACACGTCCGGCCCGATCGGCACGATGTCGCAGATCCTCACCGTGCGCCCCGGCACACCGGAAGGCACGTAACGCAGTCGTTACCCGGGGTAATCGAACGGTTGATCCGAGAGCACTACCGTCTGCGCCCGGAGCACGTATACAAGGGTGGATACACCCGAGCAGACACGGGGAGACCGGATGGCAGACGGACGCGAGCGGTTGCTCGACTCGCTCGATGTTGCGCTGGGCGCCGTCGATGCCCGCTACGCGGCGGCGTACCCGGGACTCGGACCTGCTCGGCAACCCGTCCACACCGTGTACGTTCCCGTCGATCGGTACGACGCCGGTACGGTGCGCTCCTGGGGCGCGCAGGCGCGGGACATGTTCTCCCGGTACATCTCCGGAGCAGACGATCTCGCGGAACTGATCGGTGTCGAACCCGCTCTCGCCCGCGCCGTCCTCCCCCTGGTCGAAGCGAAACTCGCCACGGAACCCATCGAAGACCTGAGAATCGACTTCGAGGACGGTTTCCCCCAATCCGGCATCGCACCCGGTGCACGCGACGCCGACGAAGACGCCCATCTCGTGCGCGCCGCCGAAGCGCTGCGGACCACGACGGACCCGACCCCCTTCTCCGGCATCCGCGTGAAATGTCTCGAACCTGCCGTCCGGGCACGCGCGGTACGCACCCTGGACATGTTCATCGGAGAGCTTGCCGACGACGGTTGTCTCCCTGACGGATTCGTCGTCACGTTGCCGAAGGTGACGGCACCGGAACAGGTCGCGGCGATGGTCACCGTGTGTGAATTTCTCGAGACCGCACACCGGCTCACCTCGCCGCTGCGCTTCGAGATCCAGATCGAGACGCCGCAGGCCGTCTGCGGACCCGACGGCACCGCGCAGGTGGCAACGATGATCCACGCCGCACAGGGGCGATGCTCCGGGCTGCACTACGGCACCTACGACTATTCGGCGGCCTGCGGCATCGCCGCCGAATACCAGGCGATGGATCACCCGGTCGCGGACCACGCCAAGGCGACCATGCAGGTCGCCGCGGCCGGCACCGGCGTGCACCTGTCGGACGGCTCGACCAACCGGCTCCCCGTCGGCACCGCCGACGAGGTGCGCGCCGCGTGGGCGCTGCACGCCCGGCTCGTCGATCGGTCGCTGCGCCGAGGCTTCTACCAGGGCTGGGACCTCCATCCCGCACAATTGCCCACCCGCTATGCCGCGACCTTCGCGTTCTACCGCCGCTCGTTCCCGTCCGCAGCGGAACGGATCGCGGCCTACTCGGCCCGCACCGACAGCGGCTTCCTCGACGAACCCGCCACCGCCAGGGCACTCGCGTCGTTCCTCCATCGTGGCCTCGGCTGCGGCGCCCTCACCGACGCCGAAGTGCACGAGCACGCCGGAATCACGCCGGAGCGACTACGAGCACTGGCAGGCTTCGCCCCGCAGGAAGGACGATTCGAATGACCACCGTCATCCGGGCCCGCCGCGCCGTCGTCGGCGATCGTGAGCGTGCGTGCGCCGTCGTCATCCGGAACGGGCGGATCGCCGCCGTCGAGGACTATGCGGCACCCGTGCCCGGGGCACGCGAGGTGATCCTCGCCGACGACGAAGCGCTGCTCCCCGGCCTCGTCGACACCCACGTGCACGTCAACGACCCGGGCCGCACCGAGTGGGAAGGATTCGCGAGCGCAACCCGGGCCGCCGCCGCCGGTGGGGTCACCACATTGATCGACATGCCGCTCAATTCCATTCCGTCGACCGTGGACGTGGCTGCGCTCGCCGTCAAGCAGAAAGTCGCCACCGGCCAGGTGACCGTGGATGTCGGGTTCTGGGGTGGCGCGATCCCCGGCAATCTCGCGGATCTCGAACCCCTCTGGGACGCCGGCGTATACGGCTTCAAATGCTTCCTCGCGTATTCCGGCCTCGACGAATATCCCCCGCTGGACCGGGACCAGATGATCGCAGCGATGCGCGTCATCGCCGGATTCGACGGCCTCCTCATCGTCCACGCAGAGGACGGCCCCACACTCGACGCCCAGCCCGCCCCGTCGGGTCGCCGCTACACCGATTTCCTGCACTCGCGCCCGCCCGTCGCCGAGGCACGGGCGATCGCGCAGGTGATCGACGGTGCCGCCGAAACAGGGTGTCGCGTCCACATTCTGCACCTCTCGGACGCCGGGAGCCTGCCGCTCGTCGCCGCAGCGAAGGACGCGGGAGTTCGCATCACCGTGGAGACGTGCCCGCACTACCTGACGTTGTTCAGTGAGGAAATCCTCGACGGCTCGACACATTTCAAATGCTGCCCGCCGATCCGGGAGGCCACCAACCGCGAAGGCCTGTGGCGAGGCTTGGCGGACGGCACGATCGACTGCGTCGTGTCCGATCATTCGCCGTGCACCCCCGAACTCAAGAAACTGGGGATCGGCGACTTCGGGGAAGCGTGGGGCGGAATCTCCTCGTTGCAACTGGGACTGCCGATCGTGTGGTCGGAAGGACGGCGGCGCGGACACTCCCTCGTGGACGTGACGCGGTGGATGGCCCGCAACACCGCCGCCCTGGCCGGACTACCCGACCGCGGCGACATCGCCGTCGGCAACACGGCCGACCTGTGCGTCCTCGCCCCCGACGACGCGTTCGTGGTCTTCCCCGACAAACTCCACCACCGCAACGCCGTCACCCCCTACGCCGAAATGGCGCTGGCGGGTGTCGTGCGGCAGACATGGCTGGCCGGCGAACCCCTCACGGTCACCGGTGATCGCCGCCACGACCCTGCTCCTCGCGCTCGACTGCTGTCCCGGAAGGACATTCGATGACATCGCCCGATTTCCGGCAACTTCCCGACCTCGCCTCCCGCGAACTGACCGGCTCGGTGATGTACGCCAACGACGAGTTGTTCGCCCAGCGTGAGAATCTCATCGCGCCGGGTCCGGCCCTGCACGATCTGTCCGCCTTCGGGCACAAGGGAAAGGTGTACGACGGCTGGGAAACCCGCAGGCGGCGCGAACCCGGGCACGATGTCGCCATCGTGCGACTCGGTGTCCCTGGCGTGATCCGAGGCGTGGTGATCGACACGGCGTGGTTCACCGGCAACTTCCCGCCGTTCGCGTCGGTCGACGCCGTACGCCTCGAGGGATATCCCGGTGTCGCCGACCTCCTCGACGCCCCCTGGGAACCCGTCGTCGACAAGGTAGCCCTGCTCGGTGACACCGCGAACGCGTTTGCCGTGGACAGCGAGCGACGCTGGACCCACGTGCGTCTCAACATCTTTCCCGACGGTGGCGTCGCCCGCTTCCGCGTCCACGGGGAGGTCCGCCCGGACCCGACGTTCCTCACCGGCACGATCGATCTCGCGGCACTCGAGAACGGCGGCGACATCGCGGACTGCTCGAACCGTTTCTACTCGTCGCCGCGCAACATCATCGCTCCCGGCAGGGCTGCGAACATGGGCGGTGGCTGGGAGAACGCGCGACGGCGCGACGACGGGAACGACTACGTCGTGGTACGCCTGGCCGGCACCGCACTGGTCGACCACGTAGAGATCGACACGTCGTACTACGTCGGCAACGCGCCCGGGTGGGCACGACTGTCGGGCCTCCCGGAGGGCTCGGACCCTGCCGACGCATCGGCGTTCGTCGAACTCCTCCCGAAGACCGCGCTGCTCCCCGATTGCCGGCACCGGTTCCGCGTGGATTCGAACATGCCGCTGTCGTTCGTACGCTTGGACGTATATCCGGACGGCGGGATCTCACGGCTACGCGTGCACGGGAGCCTCGTGGACCAGGGCCTCACCCCGTGACTCCGAGTCACCGTCGCGGCACGCCGAGGTGTCCTAGGCTCAGCTCATGGCAGGTGCGGTGACAGAGGTACGGTCCCCCGAGGACCTGGTGACGGCGCTCGAATCGACCGGTTACCTCGCCGACGACGGCCTCGCGACCACGGCGTTTCTGGCGATGCGGATGGGCCGGCCACTCTTCTGCGAGGGCGAACCCGGCACCGGGAAGACCTCCCTCGCGACGGCGCTGGCCGAGGCGCTCGCCCTGCCCCTCGTCCGGTTGCAGTGCCACGAAGGCATCGACGCGTCGCAGGCGCTCTACGACTGGGACTTTCCCCGGCAGTTGCTGCACCTGCGCACTCTCGAGGCCGCGAGCGGGGGTGCCCTGGACGCCGACATCGCCGAACGGTCCCTCTACACCGAGCGTTACCTGCTGACGCGGCCACTGCTGGCAGCCCTCACCGGCGCACCGTGTGTGCTGCTCGTCGACGAAATCGACCGTGCAGACGACGAATTCGAGGCACTGCTGCTACAGGTGCTCGACGAGAACGCCGTGACGATTCCCGAACTCGGAGAGATTCGCGCGGCGGTGCCGCCGCTGACGGTACTCACCTCCAACCGCACCCGCGAGGTGCACGACGCACTCAAACGCCGGTGCCTGTACCACTGGGTCGAACACCCTGGCCTCGACCGCGAGATCGCCATCCTGCGTCGCCGCCTGCCCGATATCGACGCTTCCCTCGCCGCGCAGGTCGCGCACGCGGTCCACGCGCTGCGCGACTACGACCTGCTCAAGCCGCCCGGGGTGGCGGAATCCCTCGACTGGGCCCGCGCGCTGCGTGAACTCGACCGTGAGGTGCTCGACGCCGCAACGGCAGCAGCGACGCTCGGCGCCGTCCTGAAATACCGGGAAGACGTCGAGCGCGTCACGCGGGCCGGTCTCGACCGGGTTCTCGCCGGATGACGACCGCGGCGCACGGCACGCTGGTGGGCTTCGCCGGGTTCACCCGCGCGCTCGCGGAATCCGGCATGCCCGTGACTCCGGACGCCACCGACACGTATGTCCGGGCGCTCGGTGAACTCGACATCGGCGATCCGGTGCAGGTCTACTGGGCGGGACGGGCGACGTTGTGCCGCGACCCCGACGATCTACCCCGCTACGACGCGGCCTTCCGCAGCTGGTTCGGAGGCGCCGTGCCGAGCGTGTCGCGGACCCGGGGGCAGCGCACCCGCACCGCGCGGATCGCCGCGCTGACCCGGACGCCGGGACCAGTGGACGGCACGGGCGAGGATGCTCCCCAGTTGCAGGTCGCGGCCACCGACACCGAAATGCTGCGGCATCGCGACATCGCGGAACTCACACCCGCCGAACGCGCTCACCTGACGGAGATGCTGACACGATTGCGGCCCCGTCCTCCTGTGCGGGCCGCCGCGCGGAGGCGACCCTCGCGGGCCGGGCAGGTGGACGCGCGACGCACCCTGCGGGCCATGCTCGCCGCGGGTGGCGAGGCGGTACGGCCCGTGCGACACCGCAGGGCGACGCGGCCGCGCCGGGTGGTGCTGCTGATCGACGTGTCGGGCTCCATGGCTCCGTACGCCGACGCGCTGCTGCGGTTCGCGCACGTCGTCACCCGTTACCACCCCGGCGGAACCGAGGTGTTCTCGCTCGGCACACGCATGACCCGGTTGTCCCGGGCGCTGCGCGCCCGCGACCCCGAGCATGCCCTCGCCGCGGCCGCGCGCACCGTGCCCGACTGGGCCGGAGGCACTCGGCTCGGCGACACACTGCGCGCCTTCCTCGACCGCTGGGGACGCCGTGGGCTGGCCCGCGGCGCGGTCGTGGTCATCTTCTCGGACGGCTGGGAGCGCGGGGACGCGGTACTGCTCGGAGAGCAGCTGGCACAACTGCGCAGGCTCGCGCACGCGGTCCTGTGGGTCAATCCGCACGCCGGCCACGCCGGGTACGAACCGATCCAATCGGGTATCTCGGTGGCGTTGCCACACATCGATCGTCTGCTCGCGGGACACAGCCTCGCGACATTGGAAACATTGCTCGAGGAGGTCCATCGTGCGTGAGGTTCTCGACGAACTCGACCGCCGCTACCGGGCGGGCGAGACCGTCGCGGTAGGCACCGTCGTATCGACGTTCCGGTCCGCGCCGCGCCCGCCGGGAGCGTCGATGCTGGTCGCAGGAGACGGCACGGTGGCCGGCAGCGTGTCGGGCGGGTGCGTCGAGGGCGCGGTATACGAGCTGGCCCAGGACGTGATCGGTGACGGAACGCCGGTGCTCGAGCGGTACGGGGTATCCGACGACGACGCGTTCAGCGTGGGGTTGACGTGCGGTGGAATCATCGATGTCTTCGTCGAACGGATCGACAGCGCCGGATTTCCCTCCTTCGCCGACGTCGTCGAGTCGGTACGCAGCGGCGAACCGGTGGCGATCGCGACGGTCACCGAACATCCCGATCCGGCGGTGCTCGGGCGACGCCTGGTGGTGTGGCCGGACCGAGACGCCGGGACGCTGCCGTCCTCCCGGATGCACGATGCCGTCACCGACGACGCACGTGGCCTGCTCGACGTCGGACGATCCGGGACACTGCACTACGGCACCGACGGTGAGCGTCGCGGCGAGGGAATGTCGGTGTTCGTCAACGTCTTCCAGCCGCCACCCCGGTTGATCGTGTTCGGCGCAATCGATTTCGCCGCAGCGATGGCAGATCTGGGAACTTTCCTCGGGTACCGGGTCACGGTGTGCGACGCGCGCGGCGTCTTCGCAACCGAAGCGCGTTTCCCCGGTGCGGACGAAGTGATCGTGGACTGGCCGCACCGTTATCTCGCCGCCGAGGCCGACGCCGGGCGGATCGACAAGCGCACCGTGATCACAGTTCTCACCCACGACCCCAAGTTCGATGTGCCTCTCCTGGAGGTCGCGCTCCGGCTCGACGTGGCGTACGTCGGCGCGATGGGGTCGCGCCGGACGCACGACGACCGGATGACCCGGTTGCGTGAAGCGGGGATGACGGACGACGACCTCGCGCGCCTGTCCTCACCGATCGGGCTGGATCTCGGTGCCCGGACGCCGCAGGAAACGGCGGTGTCGATCGCTGCCGAGATCATTGCACTGCGGTGGGGTGGCGGCGGGCAGCGACTCGGGGAGACCGACGGACCGATCCACACCCACGAGGAACCGGCCCGACCCGTAGGCGGCGCCGCTCAGGGGCTCTGAACTTCCCCGGTGGTGTGCACGGGCAAGGGATGCTCCGCGGACTTGCCGCTGCCTGCGAGGAGTGATCGGAAATCGTGTCCTATTGTTCGCTCACGAGAGCCGTCGAAGATATTTCCGGGGTACGGATATAGCGGATTGCCGCTGCGAAAGTGGCCAGTGCCAGCAACGTCAGGATGAGATAGAACGCCGTGAGGCCGATCATGTCCACCATCGACAGCACAAGCCCCACCGCGATACCGAGAACGCTCGACGCAAGACCGAACACGCCACCTATCGATCCGTACACCTGAGTGGGCGAGTACACGACGACGGCAAGGACGTAGTGCGAGAGTCCGACTCCGGTCGCGATTCCGAAAATCGCCACCCCGATCACGAATGCATACAGGTTGTCGATGTTCAGGATCGCTATTCCGGCAAGACCCAGCGTGCCGTACACCAGCACAATTCTGGCTTCCGGAAAGTTCGCCATTCGGCTGACGTATTGATTTCCCACATAGACCGTGACGTTGGAGACAGCCAAGATCAGCAGGGGTGCGGCAGCATACGACTCGAACCGGAGCACGATGATCGCGCCGATGAGCGTCGTGGGCAGCGCCGAAGCCAGGCACCTGAGAAGCAGCAACCGCCGCAGCACCGTCGAGCCTCGGATAGCCGTCACGCCCGCCGCCAGAGCCGCCATGGCGGTCCCGTCGGCGCGCGACACGATACGTGGCCGTCCCCGGTCGATCCACAGGAGAGCCGCAACAGGGGCAACCGACGTGACGGCGTAGAAGACGAGGAACAGGGTCACACCGTTCACCGAAATAATGCCGAACGCCGCTAAAGGGCCGATCACGCCCGTCATGTAGAAGAGCGTGTTCAGGGTGCCTCGGGCACGACGGCGGAAGTCCGGGAAGAGTTCGTTCAGGCCCACTTTCCATGCCGAGAGATAGCTGATGCTCGCGGTTGCGTTCACGACCAGGAGGATTCCCAGCAGAGCGAGCGGAAGCCGGCCGACGGCCAGCGAGGCGACAACAGCGAGAATCGACGCGGACTGGGCTGCCAGGCCGATAAAGAAGAACATGCGCCAACCGCGCATGTCGATCGCCGCGCCGACGAAGGGCGCCAGGAGACCCGACACCGCGGTTGCCACCACCGAGAGCGCAACTGCGGCCGGGCCGTAGACCTGGACCAGCAGGAGCGGAGCAACTCCGACGAAAGCGGTCTCACCGACATTGTTGATCACGTTTCCTGCCGCAAATCGGCGGAATCGGGCGTCGGAGAGTGGGGGGACTTCGGCTGCGGTGGGTCGAGTCTCGTTATCGGACTGCATTGCGCCCTTCAGGTATTCGGTACGAGGAACCAACCACCGCGGCCGTCGGCGCTGTCGGCCAGATCATAGACTTCGCACCGCGTTTCCGCCCACGGCCATGTGGCGCATCACCACCACCGGCATAATGTGCGCCTAAAACCCACCGTGCCCGCGCATCACGAATCGGTCTACTTCGTCTCGTCGTCATCGGCACCTCGGTAGGATCCACACGATGCCGCCCCACGACCGAAATCGAGGGCCCCGGATGAATATTCGGCCGCGTGTTCGCCATCTTGCCGTGATCGTCACCGTGGGATTCGTCGGATTGGCCGTCGCTCCCGCGCCCGCGGTGGGCGACGGCATCTCCGGTGCGGCCGAAGGGCCGGCGCGCCCGGTCGGGGCCGGCACCGCCCGCACCTACATCACCCTCGACGCGGAGGGCACCCCTGCCACCGTCGGTGTGCGACTCGACGCGGCCGCACTCGACGGCCTGCCCGATGGCGTGCTGCCCGTCACCGAGGCGTACGTGCTCGACCTGCCCGCGGAGGCGAACTCGACGCCGTTCGACCATGTCACGGTCGACTGGAATTCTCGCGGCCACAACCCCGAACACGGTTTCGACGTACCGCATTTCGACGTGCATTTCTATCTGCTGGACAGGGCCACCGTGGAGTCGATCCACCCGCTCGCCCCCGGTTATTTCCAGGCCGCCCCCCGTCTCCCGGACCCCCGGTATCTGCCCCAGGGGTACGCACCGGACGGGAATCCGCTGACAGCGACTGTCCCCGGCATGGGACTGCACTGGCTGGACACCACCGAGACGGAGCACCACTTCACCGAGTCGGTGCTCTACGGGTCGTGGGACGGCAAGCAGGCGTTCATCGAACCCATGATGACCTGGGAGTGGCTCGCGTCCCGGCCCACGATCGAGGAACCACTACCTCTGCCCGCCGCGTACCAGCGCGCGGGCCTCTACCCGACCAGCTATGCCGTGCGGTGGGACGAAGCGACGCAGACGTACACGGTCGAACTGGGCGGGCTCACGATGCGCGAGGCGTCGTGAGGCCCCTCACCCGGTCGCACGAGTACTTGTGATGTTCGAGCCTGGTGCCGGTCAGAAGTACTGAGCACCGCCGTCCACGCCGAGACGCTGTCCGGTGACGAACGTCGATTCGGCGGAGGCAAGGAACGCCACCATATCCGCGATCTCATCGGGTTCGGCCATGTATTTCTCGAGGAACGGGGTGGTCATCGACGCGAGCTTGGGGTTGGTCGCCGCGGTTTCGGCGATCCGTTCGCGCATGCTGCCGGAGCCCATCGGCGTGTTCACCGCACCCGGATGAACACTGTTGACACGGATGTTGTGCCGGCCCAGCTCGGCTGCGAAGGCGCGGGCCATCCCGGTCACCGCGTGCTTGCTGGTCGTGTAATGCACCATGAACGGCTGCATCTTCACACCGGCCAGTGAACTGATGAGGATGATCGAGCCACCGCCACGCTCGATGAGGTGAGGTGCGGTCGCCGTGACGGTGTTCCACGTACCGGTGACGTTGATGTCGAGGGTGTCGCGGAAACTGTTGGGGCTGATCTCGTCCCACGTCTCCGGGATGCAGATTCCGGCATTGGCGACGACGACATCGAGGCCACCGAATCGTGCCACGCCCTCCTGCGCGATCTCCTTCAGCACCTCGAGATCACGAGTGTCGCCCTGCACCAAGTGCGCCTTCCCGCCTTCGGCCTCGACGAGTCGGCGCGTTTCGTCGAGATCGTCGAGCGTTGCGGACTCGTAGGGCACCCCGGGCAGCGGGCCCGCAATATCGACGCCGACGATTCGCGCGCCCTCACGCGCAAGCCGGACGGCATGTGCCCGCCCTTGACCTCGGGCCACACCGGTGATGAAAGCGATCTTGCCGTCGAATCGGCTCACGGACTGTTCTCCTCAGGTCGAATGTCGCGGGTCGTGTGACCCACGATCGGTTGGTTGCACGAGCACCTTGATATCCGCCCCGGTGCCGCCGGAGAGTTCGCGCAGCTTCGCATCGGCACCGTCGAGACCGACAACGGACGTCACGAGCGCGTCGACCCTGATGCGCCCGGCAGCAAGATGCGCCAGCGCCTCGCCGAAGTCGCGCTCGCTGTACGCGGTCGAACCGACGATCGCGGTCTCGAAGATCGCCACCCGCATCAGCAGGAGTTCGGACGGCGCCCCGGAAATCCCCACGATCACCAGACGGCCCTGGTATCCGAGGATGTCGACGGCATCCTGTGCGCAACTCGGATTTCCGCTGCACTCCAGTACCGCTCGGGGGCCGTCGGCGAACAACGCGGCGGAGTCCTCGAGCACCCGGTCGGGCGTCGTCGTCCGCACGCCCGATCCGCCCGCGAGCGCACGGCGCGCATCGTGGGGCTCGACCACCAGCACGTCGGTGATGCCCCTGGCACGGAGAACCTCGACGGCGAGCAGGCCGATGGGACCGGCGCCGAACACCACGACCCCGTCGCCCGGTGCGACCTCGGCCCGCCCGACCGCGCGGACCGCCACCGCAAGCGGCTCGGTGAGTGCCGCGTCGCGCAAGGACACGGTGTCGGGGATCCGGTGCAGCATTCGGGACGGGACCGTGACCGATTCGGCGAGGCCGCCCGGCCGGCCCAGGCCCGGCCCTCGAACCACGCCGGTGAGACACACCCCGTCGTCGCTCCGGCACGCTGTGCAGTCGCCGCACTCGTCGATCGGCCGGACCGTCACCCGGTCACCGACCGCCCATCCGCGCACGTCGGCGGCGATTTCGCTCACCACCCCGGCGAACTCGTGCCCCAGCACGTGCCCGGTGAGCGGGTCCGGTGGGTCGAAGAACAGATGCAGATCCGACCCGCACACTCCGCAGTACGCCACGTCGATGCGGACCTCGCCCGGCGCAAGGGGCGAGTGGTCGACCTCGGTCACCGACAGCGCCCGTTCGGGGCCGATTACCGCTGCGATTCCCATCTGCGAGTTCCTCGTCTTCCTGGTCCACCCGAACCGTGGCGACCGATTTCGTCGATTCGGGCCATCGTGCCCCTCCGGTGACGCAAAGTGGCAGTGATCTGTATCACCGGAGTCGCTCGCGTCATGCACTGGAGGTTCGATGCGCATCACTGTCACCGTCGACGGAACGCCCTATACCGACGACGTGGAACCCCGCCTTCTGCTCGTGCACTATCTCAGAGACCGGCTGGGAAAAGTCGGGACGGTGGTCGGCTGCGACACGAGCAACTGCGGCGCGTGCACCGTCCTGCTCGACGGGCAGAGCGTCAAGTCGTGCTCGGTGCTCGCGGTACAGGCGGACGGGCAGGAGGTCACGACCGTCGAAGGACTGTCCGTCGACGGTTCCCTGCATCCCGTCCAGGAGGCATTCCGGGAGAAACATGCTCTGCAATGCGGGTTCTGCACGCCGGGAATGATCATGGCGACGATCGACCTGCTCGCGGACAACCCCGATCCCGACGACGAACAGGTGCGGCACAGCCTCGAGGGAAACCTCTGCCGCTGCACCGGATATCAGAACATCGTCGCCGCTGCACAGGACGCCGCGCAGCGCCTGCGCGAGGCACCGGCGGCAACGCAGGGAGGCACACGATGACGAGCACCGCCGAACCACGTACCGAATCCGAACTCGGCAGGGCACGCCGCCGCAAGGAAGACGAGCACCTCGTCACGGGCCGCACCCATTGGACCGACAACATCGTGCTCCCCGGCATGCTGCACGCGGCGATATTGCGTAGCCCGTTCGCACACGCACGCATCACCCACCTCGATGTGGACGAAGCGAAGAAGCAACCGGGTGTCGTCGCCGTCTACACCGGCGCGGATCTCGCGGAGGAACAGGGCAGCCTGCCGTGTGCCTGGCAGATCACCGAGGACATGCTGACGCCGCCCGCACCCGCGCTCGCCGTCGGCACCGTGAGGTTCGCGGGGGAGGCCGTGGCGGTCGTGGTCGCCCGCACCTACTACGAAGCGCACGACGCACTCGACGCGATCGATGTGGATTACGACGACCTGCCGGTCGTGCTCGACCTCGCGGCCGCCGCCGACGACACCGTTGTGCTCCACCCCGACCTCGGCACCAACCGCAGCGCGACGTGGGTGTTCGATTCTGCGGAAGCCGGGAGCGGGAGCAACGTCGACGACACCCTCCGGGATGCGGAGGTCGTCGTGGAGCGGACCTTCCGCCAGCAGCGGCTCATCCCGGCGTTCATGGAACCGCGCTCGGTGGTCGTCGACCCCACTGCCTCGCAGACCACGATGTGGTCGTCCACGCAGGTCCCGCACATCCTGAAACTGATGCTCGCGATGACACTCGGTATCCCCGAGCACACCCTGCGGGTGATCGCCCCGGACGTGGGTGGCGGATTCGGCGGCAAACTCCAGGTGACACCGGAAGAGGTGCTCACCCTGCTGATTGCGCGCCGGTTGCGCAAGCCCCTCAAGTACACCGAGACGCGCAGCGAATCGATGATGGCCGGGCATCACGGCCGCGACCAGATCCAGAAACTCACCATCGCGGCGAGACGCGACGGCACGGTCACGGGGCTGAAGGTGGACCTGCTGGCGGACATGGGCGCGTACCTGCGACTCGTCACGCCCGGCGTCCCGATCCTCGGGGCGTTCATGTTCAACGGCATCTACAAGTTCGACGCCTACCGATTCACCTGCACCAACGTGTTCACCAACAAGGTGCCCACCGATGCCTACCGCGGTGCGGGCCGCCCCGAGGCCACCTTCGCGATCGAACGCATCATGGACGAACTCGCCGTCGAACTGTCGATGGACCCGATCGAACTCCGGAAGAAGAACTGGATCGCGCACGAGGAGTTCCCGTTCGACACCGTCGCGGGCCTGACCTACGACTCCGGCAACTACGAGGCGGCCACCGCGAAAGCGCTCGAACTGCTGGACTACGACGGTCTGCGACGCGAACAGGCCGAGCGCCGGGAGCGCAAGGACCCGGTGCAACTGGGCATCGGGGTATCGACGTTCACCGAGATGTGCGGACTCGCCCCGTCGCGCGTCCTCGGTTCGCTGTCGTACGGGGCCGGAGGATGGGAGCACGCGGCGATCCGCATGCTGCCCACCGGCAAGGTCGAGGTGGTCACCGGCGCGTCCGCGCACGGCCAGGGACACGAGACGGCGTGGAGCCAGATCGTCGCCGATCGACTCGGAATCCCGTTCGAGGACATCGAGGTCCTGCACGGCGACACCCAGACGTCCCCACGGGGTCTCGACACCTACGGTTCACGGTCCCTCGCCGTCGGCGGAATCGCAGTGGTGAAGGCGGCCGAGAAGGTGGTGGCCAAGGCGCGGCCGATCGCCGCACACCTGATGGAGTGCGCGGAGGACGATCTCGACTTCACCGACGGACAGTTCCGGGTCAAGGGAACCGAGAAGTCGGTGGGGCTCACGGACATTGCGCTCGCCGTGTTCGCCGCGCACGACCTGCCCGACGGGATCGAACCGAACCTCGATTCGGAGGCGACCTACGACCCCGACAACTTCTCGTTCCCGCACGGCACCCACCTGTGCGCGATCGAGGTCGACACCGAGACGGGTCACGCCCGCATCCGGAAATACGTCTGCGTCGACGACATCGGGCACGTCGTCAATCCCCTCATCGTGGAGGGCCAGGTGCACGGAGGTCTGGCGCAGGGCATCGCCCAGGCACTGTACGAGGAAGCGGTGCACGACGAGTCGGGCACGTTGCTCAGCGGCTCGTTCGCCGAGTACCTGCTTCCCACGGCCGTGGATCTGCCGTCGTTCACCACCGACCGCACCGACACACCGGCTCCGGGGAACCCGTTGGGCGTCAAGGGAGTCGGCGAGGCCGGCACCATCGCGTCGACGCCGGCCGTGGTGAACGCGGTGCTCGACGCCGTACGGCAGTTCGGGGTCCGCGACATCACGATGCCGTGCACTCCGATGCGGGTGTGGCATGCCATTCGTTCTGCCCGCAGCGACGGGACGAGTACACAGGGAGGCACGCAATGATTCCGGCCGCGTTCGAATATTTCCGGCCCACCAGCCTCGAGGAGGCGGTCACGGCACTGCGCGATGCAGGCGAGGACTCGAAGATCATCGCAGGCGGCCAAAGCCTGATGCCGGTCCTGCGGTTGCGTCTGGCGGCACCGTCGGCGCTCGTCGACCTCGGCCGCGTCGCCGAACTGCGCGGCATCCGTGAGGAGGGCGACGAGATCGTGATCGGCGCGACCACCACGCACCACGAAGTTCTGCACGACCCGCTCGTCGCGCGGCACGCACGATTGCTCGCGGAGGCCACGGCCACCGTCGCGGACCCCCAGATCCGGCATCGGGGAACGCTCGGCGGGTCGTTGGCGCACGCCGATCCCGCCGGTGACCTCGCCGCTCCGGCCGTGGCTCTCGACGCGACGCTCCGGGTGGTCGGCCCCGCGGGCATTCGCACCCTGACGGCGGAAGAGTTCTTCCAGGACTACTTCACGACTGCGCTGGACGCCGGGGAAATCCTCGCGGAGATCCGCATTCCGAACCACACCGAGTGGGCCGCCCGGTACGAAAAGTTCCATCGCGCAGCACAACAATGGTCGATCGTCGGCGTCGCCGCGACCGTGTCGGTCGCGGGCGGCACCATCGAACGCGCCAAGGTGGCTCTGACCAACATGGCGGCGGTGCCGATCCGGGCGCGTGGTGTCGAAGAATCGCTCGTCGGGCAGCCCGCCACGGCGGACACGATCAGGGCGGCTGCGGAGCGCGCGACAGACGGCACCGACCCCATGACCGACGGAAACGCCGACGCCGAGTACCGCAGCCATCTGGCGCAGGTGCTCACTCGCCGGGCGGTGACGACAGCAACGGGAATCTGACGTTTCCGACACCTTCACTATCCGAGAGGACGCAATGCAACTCGATCACACCCTGTCAGTTCCAGCACCCGTCGAAGAGGTGTGGACCGCCTTGCTGAACCCCGAGAAGGTCGCACCGTGCATGCCCGGGGCGAAGCTCACCGGGACCGAGGGGGACACGTTCACGGGAACGGTGAAGGTCAAGCTCGGGCCGGTGGCGCTCACCTTCAAGGGCACCGGACGATACGTCGAAAAGGACGAGCAGGCCCGCAAGGCGGTCATCGAGGCGAACGCGAAGGACACGCGCGGCAACGGCACGGTCAGCGCGACCATCACGATCGTTCTCACCGGCGACGGTGACCGTACGGACGGCACGGTCCACACCGATATGACGGTCACGGGCAAGCCTGCTCAGTTCGGCCGGGGGATGATCTCCGATGTCGGCGGGAAGATCCTCGAACAGTTCGCGTCCTGTCTGTCGAAGAAACTGGGACCGGAGGCCGCGGACTCGACGCCGAGCGAATCGACTCCCAACGAATCGGTACCGTCCAGCGCGCCGGCGGTGGCTCCGACACCTCCCGACACGACACCGGCCGGTGCGGGGTTCGTCGCACCCGTGGCGGGTGACGCCGCGCAGACCGCCACACCGGCACCCGCGGCCACACCCGGTGCCGTCGCTCCGGCGCCGCCCGCGGATGCCGCCACCGGAACGGCGAATTCGAGCGCGGCGCACGCGACCGCCGATCCGCAACCCGAGGCCGAGGCTCTCGATCTCATGGAGTTCGCGCGCGGCTCGGTGATCCAGCGGCTCGTGCCGGTGGGGGTGGTGGCCGCCGTGGCGCTCGTGGTCGGGGTGGTCCTGAACCGGACGTCCCGCCGTCGGCGCCGAAGTCGTTCAGCGTGCAGTGGGTGCCGCAAGAAGTGACCAGATCCGGTCCCGGGACAGCGGTAGTTCGTGTGGCCGCACTCCGATCGCGCGCCGGACCGCGTTGGCGAGCGCGGGGGCAACGGGATTGAACGGCGCCTCGCTCATGGACTTGGCGCCCATCGGCCCCATGGTGTCGTAGGTGTCCGCGAAGTACACCTCGGTGCGGGGCACATCTGCGTACTGCGGAATGTGGTAGTTCCGCAGCGTCGCGGTGACGACGGTGCCGCTGGCATCGGTGACGAGTTCTTCGTACATCGCGACGCCGATGGCTTGGGCGACACCACCTTCCACCTGGCCCCGGCACTGCTCGGGGTTGACGACGACACCCGCGTCGGCTGCCTGGACGGACTGCAGGATGCGCACTTCACCGGTGCCGATGTCGACCGCGACGCGAAACCCCTGCACGTTGAACGACAACGAGCGGGGGAGCCCGCCGTGGCTGCCTTCGGCGCGCAGGGTCCCGCCCGCCGCCTCCAGGAGGTCCGCATACGGCACCTCTGTGCCGCCCACCTGGGCTCCGCCGGCCGTGAACTCCACGTCGTCGGGTGATTCGCCGGTCAGTTCCGCCGCCCATTTCGCCATATCGCCGCGCAGCGCGTGGGCCGCGGCGTGCAGGGCCTTCGCCGCGACGACCGTTCCCGACGATCCGTACGCGCCCGTATCGTGCGTCGTGACGTCGGTATCCGACTGTTCGACGCGGATCCGGTCCGGCTCGGTCCCGAGCACCGACGCGGCAATCTGTGTGTGCACGGTCGTCGTACCGTTCCCGAATTCCGCGGTACCGACCCGGGCGACGAACGTACCGTCCGGCAGGAGTTCGATCGACGTGTCGGCGATGTGCCCGCCTGGCGGGTTCGACGCGATCATCGCCAACGCCATTCCCTCGCCGACTCGCCACCGTGGACCCTCCGGCGCGGGTGGCCCGTCCGCACGCGACATCGCACTGCGCACGAGGTCGAGGCACTGGTCGAGGCCGTAGCTTCCGAACCCGAGGTCGGCGCCCTCGGGATGGGCGGCGACCAGTTCGTCGCCGGGAACCACCACGTTGCGGCGCCGCAACTCGTACGGGTCGAGGTCCAGTTCCAGGGCGAGTTCGTCCATTGCGGACTCGACCGCGAACACCACCTGTCCGAGACCGTATCCGCGGAACGCGCCCGACGGCCGGTTGTTCGTGTACACCGACCGGCCGTCGACACGCTTGTTCGGGCAGCGGTACACCTCGACCGATTCGCCGCACCCGTGGAACATCACGCTCGCCGAATGGTTGCCGTACGCGCCGCCGTCGTTGAGGACGTCGATGGCGAGGGCCGTGAGGATCCCGTCGGCGTCCGCGGCCACGGTGACGTCGACCCGCATGGGATGACGACACGGCGCGACCGTCAACTGGTCCGCCCGGGTGAACTCCCACCGCGCCGGGCGTCCGGTGCGCAGGACGGCCGCCGCGACGACGTCCTCGACGAGCATTTCCTGTTTTCCGCCGAATCCCCCACCCACGCGGGCGGTGAACACCCGGACGCGGTGACGCTCGAGCCCGAAGATCCGGCACAGTTCGTCCCGGACGAGGAACGGAACCTGGGTGGAACTGCGGATCACCAGCCGTCCGTCGTCGTCGAGCCATCCGACGGCGCCGTGTGTTTCGAGATGGGTGTGCTGGACGCGCTGCGTCTGCCAGCGCCCGCGCACCACGGCCGCAGCCGCGGCGATGCCGGCTTCGACGTCACCACACCCGCCGTGCACCTCTCCGATGAGGTTGCGGGAGGCATCGGCGATCCGCGCTTCCGGCCCCTTGTCACCGTGCAGCAGCGGGGCACCGGGTGCCGCGGCCTCGTCCGGGTCGAGCACGAAGGGCAGGACCTCGTATTCCACGCGGAGAAGCCGGCAGGCCTCCTGCGCTTGGGCTTCCGTCTCGGCGACGACCGCCGCAACCCGTTGCCCGACGTATCGAAGCGTCCGGTCGAAGAGGTAGGTGTCGTCCGGATCTTCTTCCCGGTTCTCGTGTCTCGCTGTCGAATATGCGAACTCGGGGGCGTCGCGCCAGCACAGGACCGCGTGCACGCCCGGCAGTTGTTCCGCTGCGACGGTGTCGATGGACACGATCCGGGCGTGCGGGTGCGGGCTGCCGAGGGTCGCGATATGCAGCACGCCGTCGACGACGGTGTCGAACGTGTACGGCTCCGTACCGGTGACGACCCGCGGGCCCGCAGGTGCGGGATGGGATGCACCGAAAGCTTTTCCGCATGTCTTCCCGACGTTGCCGACGCCGCGCAGCGCATCGTCGACGGAACGATATCCGGTGCAGCGGCACAAGTTTCCTTTGAGCCGGCGCGGAAGGTCGTCGAGGTCGGACTCGGTGAACGTCGAGGCCGTGACGATCATGCCGGCGGTGCAGAATCCGCATTGGAACCCGGCGGCGTCGACGAACCGCTGTTGCAGGGGATGCATGTCGTCGGGCGTGCCCAGACCGGTCACCGTGGTGACCGCGCGCCCCTCGGCCCGGACGGCGGGATAGACGCACGAATGCACCGCCTCACCGTCGACGAGCACCGAGCACGCGCCACAGTCACCCGTGTCGCAGCCCTTCTTGACCTCGAAGTGTTCGTGGTCTCGCAGCATCGTGCGCAGGCACTGCCCGGGGCGGGGAGCGGCGTCGACCTCGTCACCGTTGACCGTCAGTCTCATGACAACTCCTCCCGGACTTCCTGTGCCAGAACGGCTGTGACCGCCCTGCGCCACTGGGGGGTCCCGTGGACATCGGCGTGGTAGGCGTCCGCGGCGACGGTAGAGGTCAGTGCTGCCTCGAGGTCCGCCGCAGCGGGCAGATCGGGGAACCTCAGCACGTGGGGACGGGTGGTGGCAGCGGTCACCGACAGGGCGAACGCACCGTCGGCGTCGCGCCGACCGATGACCACGGCACCGGACCGGCCCAGCGGAGACAAGGCGATCTTCCGGAATGCGGTGCGTGAGGACAGCTTCGGTGCCTCGATACGGATACTGCGCAGGATGTCTCCGTCGTGCAGGAGGTTGCCGCCGACGCCGGTGACGAACTCCGCCACCGGCAGTCGTCGCTCACCGCCCCCTCGGGACCAGATCACCGCGTCGGCGTCGAGCGCGACCGCGAGGGAAATCATGGCACCGGCGGGCAGCGACAGGCAGATGTTGCCGCCGACGGTGGCACGCTTCCAGATCTTCCACGAGGCGAGCAGGGCGTCGGCGCACTGCCCGAACAATGGTGCGGCTTGCCACGTCGTGGTCTCGGAGAGTCTCGAGAGTTCCTCGACCGTGCAGGTCGCGGCCACTTCGAGGCCGGCGTCGTCGATCACCGTCGCGGGCCAGCCCAGCCCCGACAGGTCGACGAGGCGACGCGCGTGTGGTTGCGGTTCCGAGAACAGCCAGGTGCCGCCTCCGACGAACGCCGTGCCCGGTCCCCAGGTGAGATCCTCACGTGTCCGCGCCACGGTGTAGTCCGTCACGGTGTGCAGATCCATGGCGTTACCCCGCTTTGGAGACGAGGCGGGTGTGCGCGTCCGCCACGCCGCGAGCGACGACGTCGGTGTCGACGGTGAGCACCCGATCGTTGCGTACCACCTCGCGTCCGTTGACGAGAAGCAGATCCAGGGGAGGCTGCGACCCCAGTACGAGCGCCGCGACCGGGTCCGCGATCCCGGAATGAGCGAGTGTGTCGAGCCGCCACAGAGCGAGATCGGCGAGCTTGCCCACCTCGAGAGAGCCGATCTCGTTCTCACGACCCAGGACGCGCGCACCGCCGATGGTCGCGAGCGCGAGACTCTGCCGAACGGTCATTGCCCGCGGTCCGCTCCGGGCGCGTGCGAACAGCGCGGCGTGGTGGGCCTCTTCGAGCATGCAGCACGATTCGTTGCTCGCCGCGCCGTCGACCCCGAGTCCGAGCGGAACTCCTGCCGCGTAGAGGTCGGCGGCGCGCGCGATACCCGCACCGAGACGCGCGTTGGATGTCGGACAGTGCGCCGCACCCGTGCCCGAGGCCGCGAGCACCCCGATGTCGCGGTCGTCGAGATGTACTGCGTGCGCGTACCACACATCCGGCCCAGTCCAGCCGAGAGATTCCATGTACTCGACGGGGTTGCACCCGAACCTCTCGAGGCAGAAGTCCTGCTCGTCGAGGGTTTCCGCAAGGTGCGTGTGCAAGCGGACGCCGAGATCGCGGGCGAGCACCGCGGACTGTTTCAGCAGTTCCCCGGTCACGGAGAACGGGGAGCACGGGGCCAGCGCGACGCGGAGCATCGAATCGAACGACGGATCGTGCCACCGCTGGACGGCGTCCTGACTGCCGGCGAGGATCGCGTCGAGGTCCTCGACGATGTGATCCGGCGGGAGTCCCCCCGCGCTCGCGCCCAGGTCCATCGAACCGCGGCAGGGGTGGAACCGGATACCGACCTCTGCCGCCGCGGCGATCTCGGCCCCGAAGACGTCACCCCCGTCGCGGGGGACGACGTAGTGATGATCGGTGCTGGTGGTGCATCCGGTCTTCAGCAGGTGCGCGAGGGCACCCTTCGCCGCGACATGCACCATATCGGCGTCGATGCCGCCCCAGATGGGATACAGCGTGGTCAGCCACTCGAACAGCGTGTGATCGACGGCCAGACCGCGGGTGATCCACTGGTAGAGGTGGTGGTGGGTATTGACGAGCCCGGGAGTCAGAATGCATCCGGCGCCGTCCACGATCTGCGCGTCGTCGTACCCGAGCGGTTCGCCGTCGCCGACCGCGACGATCCTGTTTCCGTCGACCACGACGTGACCGCTGCGGTATTCGGCGCGACCGGCATCCATCGTGACCACGTGCGCACCACGGATCACGATCGGTCGGGTGGTAGGGCGAGTGTGCACGGTTGCTCCTCACGTCGGCGGGCACCTACCAGTGAACTCCTGCTCGAGACGCAACACCCCGGGCACCGTGTACGAAACCGCAACGAAATGCCCGCTTCGTATTGTGCGATCGTCCAAAGGCCCGCGCACGGAGGTGGTGCAGTGCTTCTTCACGATGTACTCGACGATGCCGAACTCGGAATCCGGGTTCTCCACGGCGACCCCGCGATGCTCGAACGGCCGGTACTGCGAACCTGTACCACCGATATGCCCGACCCCACCCGGTACGTCAGCGCGGGGTCGCTGGTGTTCTCGGGGCTGGTGTGGCGGGCGTCTGCCGAAGACTCGGATCTGTTCGTCAAACACCTCGCGCGCGTGGGCGTGACTGCGCTCGCCGCGGGGGAGGCCCTGCTCGGTGAGGTGCCCGAGGACGTGGTCGCCGCGTGCGCCCGGCATCGGCTGCCGTTGCTCTCGGTCCCCGCGGACGTGCCGTTCAGCCGGATCATCGAGCGGATGACCGCACGCATGTCCGGCGCGCGCATGGACCGTCTGCAGAACGGACTCGCGCGGCAGCGGCGGTTGCTCGAAGCGGTCGCCGACGGTCGCAGCATCGGCGACCTGCTCGACCGCACCGCCCAGGAATTCGGGGCGCAGGCGTGGCTGCTCACCGCCACCGGAGTGCCTCTCGCCGGCGCGGCACCCCTCGACGACGACATCGTGGACCGGCTCGTCGCGGCGGCCTTGTCCGCCGAGCGGCTTCCCCACGCGACCGCCGACTACACGGTGCTCTCCGTGGGCGGTGGCCTTCGCGACCGCACATCCTGCTGGCTGCTGGTGGTACGGCACACGGGCGACGCGCGCGCGGACTGCCTCGAGGCGTTCCGGGAACTCGCCACGGTGGCGGCACTCGACCGGGTTCGCCGAGACGAACGCCGGCGCACCGCCTGGGACGCCGGAGACAGTTCCGGGCTGGTGTCCACTGCGGCAGCAACATTCGATTCGGGACGTCCACTTGTCGCGGTGGTCGCGCGCCGGGTGTCCCACGACGACCGGGCCGCTGCGGCCACCGCCGAACGGCTACGGGCGCTTCGCGACACGCTCTGCGACGCACTGCCGGGGTGCGTGAGCGCGCTGGACGGGGACCGGGTCGTCCTGACCGTCGCCGGCGACGCCGACGAGGTTCACGCAGTGCTTCGTCGGCGGCTCGCCCGAGTCGTCCCGGCGCTCGAGCGCACGCGATTGCGGGTGGGCACGAGCGCCACGTGCACGCTCGGGTCGCTGGCGGGTGCCGTCGCCACCGCCACCGCGCTCGCCACGGGCGACGGTGACATTCGCGAACCGGTGTCCGTGCGCACGGCAGCAATGGACTCGGCGGCGGAGTTGTTCTCCGCGGTACCGGACAGGTTGCGTCACGATTTCGCTCAACGGATCCTCGGGCCGGTGCTCGATCACGACCTGTCCACCGATAGCGGGCTTCTCTCCACCCTCGAGGTGTTCCTCGCGTGCAGTGGCTCGTGGCGACGCACCGCAGAACGAATCCACGTGCACCTCAACACGGTCCGGTACCGAATCGGCAAGGTGGAGAAGCTCACCGGGCGCGATCTGTCCCAGATCGATGACAGGCTCGACGTTTACCTGGCGCTCCGGATGCTGCAGGTGCAGGAGGCTTAGGCGAGGCGCGGCAGATCCCCGCTCAGGCGGTCGGGGGCAGCGGGCGGTAGATCTGCGGCGTCCGCAACCGGCCACCGAAGGGGATCGGCGCCGAGCTGCAGGAGTTGCTGCACCTGCTCGTAGCACCACGGCGACACGTCGCGGGTCCCGTCCACCACCGCGTCCGCGAAGGCGGTCCACTCCACCCAGTCGACGCCGCACACCTCGGCCGGGTCGGGAGCCGGCTGCGATCCCCGGTACAGGGCCCGGTAGACGGGGCAGATTTCGTTCTCGACGATCCCGTTGTCCATCACCGCCCGGTATCGGAAGGACGGGAGCACAACGCCGACGTCGTCGAGTTCGATACCGAGTTCTTGGCCCAGCCGCCTGCGGACGGCCAGTTCGAGCGGCTCCTGCGGCGCCGGGTGACCGCAACCACTGTTCGTCCATACCCCGGGCCACGTCCGCTTCTCCAGGGCGCGCCGGGTGATGAGCAGACGGCCGTTCTCATCGAAGACGTACGCGGAGAAAGCGAGATGCAACGGCGTCGTCGCGGTGTGGACGGTTGCCTTCGGTTCGGTGCCGACGGCGCGCCCCGCCTCGTCGAGCAGCACTACTTGCTCCATGGTGTTCCTGTTCTGTCCGTTCCTCGTCGTGAGTGGGTCCGCTCTCCGCTCGACAGCTGACCCACGCTCTTCGCTGTCTTCGCGCGCGTACGGAAGGTGGTCCATCCGGCCTCCGCCAATCGTGGCGCGGCGACGGCGAGGCGCCTCCGCCGGGAGACGCGTGCCCGCTGATGAAGTACACGATATCCGCCGTCCTCGACCTCCCGGAGAATGTCGCGGTACAGCACGAACGCTGTGCGCATCCCCGGGCGTACCGATCGATCGAGCATGTCGATCCCCGGGTCTGCCTCGCGGTACACCGACCGGGTGTGCGCGATCAGGTGCGCGAGTGCCCGCTCGAGCCTGGCATCGTTCCGGCCGGTCGTCCGGCAGTATCGGAGAAGATCCTCGTCGACACCGAAAGCCTTCAACTCGTCGGTCGGCAGGTAGATCCGGTCGCGGTCGAGGTCTTCGCCCATATCCCGGATGAAGTTCGTGAGCTGGAAGGCTTCGCCGAGTGCGGCGGCCGGCCGCGCAGCCTTGTCCCGATCCGTCTCCGTACCCAGGATCGGAAGCATCTGCAGACCGATGACGGCCGCGGATCCGTACATGTATTCCGACAACTCGTCCATCGTGCGGTAGCGCGGGCGGAACATCACGGTCCCCGGTATGTCCATGCGCATCGAATGCAGGAAGGCATAGAAGTAGCTGTGCGGAATGTCGTACCGCGCGGCGGTATCCACCAGCGCTCCGAGCACGAGATCGGGCCGGCTCCGCCCCAGAGGTGCGCCACCGAAAGCGGCCCGGATCCGATCCTCGAAGGCATCGACCTTCGCGGCGGCCGCCCGATCGGAGTCGACCTCGACATCGACGACGTCGTCGACCATCCGCGCAAACCCGTAGAGAGCATGTACGCCCGCACGCTTGGATGCCGGAAGGAGCCTTGTCGCAAGGAAATAGGTCTTCCCGTGGCGCTCGTTCAGTTCGCGGCACACCCGGTACGCCTCGTGCAGTCCGGGATCGATTCCGGCGAGTTCACCCATGCTCGACTACCTCCTCGGAGCGCACCGACTGTGTGACGGCGGTCCGACGCGGCCGCTCGCTCGTCGCCGATCCGACGATCCGCTCGGCGGCAAGGCGCCCCGACACGAGCACGGTGGGTACTCCGACGCCGGGGGTGGTACCCGAGCCCGCCAGCACCACATTGTCCACGCCGCCGACCATGTTCTTGCGCCGGAAAGGTCCGGTCTGGCGGAAAACATGGGCGGAGGAGAACGGACTGCCTTCGAGCATGCCTTTGTCGCGCCACGTCTGCGGGGTATCGAGGTGGTCGACCACCATCGCAGCGGTCAGGCCGCAGTAACCCCGCTGCTCGAGGACGATCTGGATCTCTCGCAGGTAGGGCACGGCGCGGCGGTTCCAGTCGATGGGCGCGGACGCGAGGTTCGGGCACGGCGCCAAGATCGACACCGGTTCGCTGAGGACACCGTTACGCACCATCCGCAAGGCGGGGTCGGTGACCGCCGGGCGGGTGATCAGCAACGACGGGTCCTCCATCAACTGTCCACGGCCAGGACCGGCGGTGATACGTGCGAAGGTCTCCGCCCACTGCTCGCCGAAATCGATGGTGTGGTGCGCGCTCGACGGCCACGACTGCGTGACCTCGGTGGGAACGGTGCCGTGGAAGACGACTGCGGACGGCGACACGACGGAATAACCCCGCTTCCTGCCGCTGCTCGTCACACCGGCCCGATCGAGCAAGCGGTCGACGATCGGGAGGTCCGGGGTGAGGACGAGTGCGTCGCACTCGACACGGCGACCGTCGGACGTCAGGACGGCCGTCACGCGATCGTTGCGGATCTCCAGTTCCGACACTTCGGCCGAGGTGTGGAGCGCTCCGCCGTGACGGGTGAGCGCATCGGCCATGGACTCTGCGACAGCCGACATTCCGCCCGCGGGGAAGTAGACCCCGAGCGAGGTGTCCATATGGGCGATAGCGCCGTACACACCGAGCGCTTTCGACGGGGCGACCCCGGCGTAGAGCGACTGGAAGGTGAAGATCCGGCGTAGCCGATCGTCCCGGACGAACGAGGCGATCCGGGAGCCCAGGCGGCCGAAACCGCCGATCAATGCCAGCCTGGCGGTGTCGCGCAGCGCTGCGCGCGAGCCGACGAGGTCGAGAGGCGAATCGAAGTTCGACGCGATGTACCGGTCGAACTCCGTATCGAAGATGCTGGCGAGCCAGCCTCGCAATCGGCGATACCCGTCGACTTCACCTGGACCGCAGACTTTTTCGACTTCGGCGGACATCTCCGTGGGATCGGCGTACACGTCGAGAGCACTGCCGTCGGCGTAACGAGCGTGGTAGCTGGGAGACAGTGCGCTCAGTTCGACTGTGGGAGTCGTGGAATCGAACGACTCGCCGACCGCGGCGAGCGCATCGGAGATCAGGTCCGGCATCGTGAGCACGCTGGCGCCGTTGTCGATGGTGTAGAGGGGGTTGCCGGAGTCGTCGTACACCGGATAGGTCCCGACCCGGCCACCCACAGTGTCGTCGCGCTCGAGCACGGTGACGCGTTTACCCGCGCCCGTAAGGTACAGCGCCGCAGCGAGACCGGAGAGTCCTGCCCCCACCACGACCACGGAATCGACGGGCCCGGGGATCGTCTTCATGATCGGCCACCCGTCGGCACGACGGTATCGACTCGGCTGGGTATCGCGCTGGTCATTCCTCGGCTCTTCTCTCCCGGAGCGGGCATAGTCGTTGCGATCATGTCTTCACCGTGGCCTTTCCGGCTCGTCGAATGCGCATGGCCACCACGGGGACACCCACGACCCCCATGACACAGAACCCGTAGAGCGCGGAATAGCGCAGTTCGTCGCCCTCGAGCAGGAACGCGTGCGCGAATGCCGATCCGAGCCAGGTCCAGAGGAACAGCACCAGCGGTGCCGCATCCGAGATTCGCCGGCCACTCGTCCTGGGCGACTCGGCGCGTCCTCCCACCCTGTCGACGACGATCGCCATGATCAGAGCGGTAGCGAACCAGCCGAGGTAGTTGGTGTACGGGATGAACGGAATGCCGGGTAACCCGGCGTTGCCCGAGGTCCAGGTCCACTGACCGTCGGTCACCATCTGGGTGTCGAGGTACAGATCCCACCCCACCATCCCCACGGCAACCATGAGGACCCGCCCGAACGCTCGCCTGTCCGGCGGCACCGGGGAATGCCGGAGGACGTAGGACGCGGCACACCAGATCGGATAGAAGCCGGCGGTCCACGCCAAGGGGACCACCGCCGGAACGCCCACGATCTCGGGCCCGAGCCGTCCGGTCGCATAGAAGTAGCTTCCGAAAGGGAACCCGGTCGCAGTGCCGACGATCTCGGACACGAGACCGAGTCCCGCGGTCGAGGCGACCAGCACCACGGCCCACACGGGACCCCGTGTGACGGCGGCATGCACCACCGACGCGGCGGCGAGCAGGAGCACCACCGCCACGGTGACGGCATCCCTCGACGTGCCGGAGACGAGGGGATAGACGATCTGGGCGAGCAGCGCGCCCGCGACGATCCCCCACACGACGCGGTTCATCGACGCACGCCGGTCGACTCGTCCTCACGCACGTCCGTGCGGTTCACCCCGACGGCGATCCTCGTACCGCGGGGCCGATGCGGCGGGACCACACTCATTGCTGCCGCCGCTCGTCCGGGGCGTTCGTGTCCTTACCCGAGTCCTCGACGGAGTCGGCCGACACGGCGGGATCCACCCGTTGGGCGTCCATGAACATTTGCAGAAACCCGATACCCGAGGTGTACGGGCCGTGATGCCGGGGGGAACCGGAGGCAGAAGGGGACATGAGAGGCCTCATCTCACGCCGGCACGACGGTGAGCGACCACGTGTCGAACTCGACCAGCGGGGTGAACTGCCGGAAAACCGGCTTCTACCAGTGCGCGCATGTGGGCCACCTCGTCTCGCTGCCACCGTGCCGACGCGTTTCGGAACGGAGACGGTCCGGTACCGTCTGGCAGCGATTCGGAGCCGGGGTACGAACGGATGGGTACGCGTCCGAAAAAGTCTCCCGGCCACCCGGTGACAACGAAAAGTGGCGGTGCGTGCCGCGACTACCGGCACCCACCGCCACTCCGTGACGCCCTCACGTCGTCACATCCAGTCGACGAACCGCTCCCACGCGCTTCCGGCCTCGGGTGCGTCCTCCCGCTGAACCGTCGCCTGGATCAGGCCGTAGGGCCGGTCGTCGGCGTGGAATACCTCGTTCGAGTTCGTGACTCCGAATCTTTCGAGGTCGTAGACGAAATGATGCTTGTTGGGCGCCGACATGCGAATCTCCGCGATCACCGGATACTTCTCCAGCACTGCCCGGCCCATCTCGAAGAGAGTTTGTTGCAGTGCCTTCGATTGAAGGTTCGCAAAACGCTCGAGCATCGTGGCCTTGATACCTGCGTAGGTGACATCCCAGTCGACGTCGTCGGTCGTGAATCGCCACTGTGCGACCAGACTGGTTGCCATCACACGGTCGGCAGTCGGTTCCAGGACCGTGTACGGGTCGGTGAGAAAACCCGAGAATTCGGATCCGGTCGACTTGAGTACGACGAGATCCTTGACTCCGCCGATCACCCACTCCCGTCGCTCCCGCCCGGTTCCCTCGACCGTCACCGAAACCGTGCGGACCTCCGGTCCGGTGCGGGTCCACGTGTGATCGTGTTCGACACCGTCGATCGTCACCCGTTGCCACGCGTAGTCGTCGATCTCGACGCGGGCGGCGCGGACTGGTTCGACGTCGTCGACGAAGTGCCGCGCGAGTTCGAGCGCGTAGGTTTCGACGAACTCGACGCCCTTGCTCTTCGCGTACGCGTACACCGTCTGCTTCTGTGTGTCGGTCGGGAGCACCGCACCTTGGTCGCCTTCGAGGTGTGCCGCGTCGAAGTCTCCGCGGAGGCAGGTCGACACGTTGAGGTCGCGGATCTCGTGGCGGGCAGTGTCCCGATAGATCCGTACCACGCGGTTCTCCGCCTTGCCGTAGCGGTTGGCGCCCAGCACGATCTTTCCGGTCAGTTCACTCACGGGTCAGCTCCCTCGATAGGTGGAGTAGGAAAAAGGCGACAGCAGCAGTGGCACATGGACTTTGCCGGCACCGCCGACCCGGAAGGTGACGGTAACCTCCGGGTAGAAGGTCTCGGTGTGCCGCCGCGCAAAGTACTCGCCGGTGGCGAAGGTCAGCGTGTACGTACCGGGTTCCAGTGCGGGAACCTGGAATTCGGAAATTCGCCCGTCGTCGTCGGTGCGAGCACTCGCGAGTTCCGCTCCGGCGGACGAGAGCGTGACCTCGACTCCGGAGGCCGGCGCTCCACGGGTGGCGTCGAGAACGTGGGTGCTGACGGTGCTCACCTCACACCTTCCTTTCCTGATTCGACGGAATCGTCGGTGACGAGCAACTCGAGTCTCGATCGGTTGATCTCGGCAAGCGTCGCTCGCGTCTCGCGCCACTCGGTCTCGGAATCGTGAGTGAGGCGCCGCTGCAGAATCGACAGGAGTTCGTCCGCGGATCGTCCTGCGGCACGCACGAGGTACACGTGCCCGAAACGCTCCTCGTACTTGCGGTTACCTGCCACCAGTGCATCGCGGATATGTGCGTCCGCGCTCGCGACCGATGCCTGCTCGCGCTTCGACGATGCGTGGTCCGACCGTTCACCGATCCGTGGGTGCCCCGCGAGCGCTTCGGCGAGATCGTCCCGAGTCAGCGCCGCTGTCACCGCATCGGACGCGCGCAGCAGCGCGGCGCGACTCAGGTAGGGGCGGCCTTGCACGAGTCGCTCGGTCCACGTCCTGCTGGAACAGCACTCGGACAGGGCTGCGGCTGCGTCACGGGCACAGAGCGCATCGAAGTCGGCACAGGTGTACGGCACGGCACTCCTCTCTCTCGTCACCACGATCGCGGATGAAGGGAGCCGGCGGTGCCGTACGCGCTACAAACTTCCCGAGACGTGGTCTCCGGTCGTTTGGACGATCCGACAAACGCGGATCGGCGGAGAGAATTCGTGGCCGAGGCGCCTCGGTCAGGCCGGTTGCCCGGCGGGAACGCGTAGTCGCTGCGACGCATCGATTTGGGCACGGAGCCACACGTGGGCGGGATCCGATTCGGATTCCTCGTGCCAGACTGCATATTCGCTGAGCGGAGGCAATTCGAAGGCGGGCTCGAGGATCCGCAGGGACGCCACTCCCGCGATTCGTTCAGCCATTCTCTCGGGCAGGAGCGTGACGAACACGGTGTGTTCGAGCGCGAAGGGGAGCACCGCGATACTCGTCGTGGACGCCCCCGTCCGTGTCACGATCCCGGCGCGCAACAACGCTCGCGCCAGAGCCGTGTCGTCGTCGTACTGCAGATACGACAGGAACGGATAGTGGGAGAGCACGTCGCGATTCAGTTCCGTCCCGATGTACGGATGCCCGGACCAGACGGCGCCCACGTATCTGTCGGTCAGGACCTCGGTGCGCCGGCACCGCTCGAACTCGGGTGCGTCGAGAAGGTGTTCCGGCAGCACCGCGAGGTCGGTTTCGTGCCGGTGGAACGCTGCGAGGGACGCCTTGGTGAGGGGACGCAGATCGAATCGCACGTTGGCCGGGTGCCCCCGCCGCATGAGCATGCGGAGCAACGTGACCTCGGCGTAATCGCCTGTCATGAGCGTGAACACGCGTGAATCCACGGTCGGATCGAAGGTCGGTTCGGAGAGTATCGACCGTTCCAGCGTGTGCAATACGCTCCGCAGGGGCCCGATCAGGGCCTGTGCCCGCGGAGTGAGGCGCAACGTGCGGCCGTTCTTCACCAGCAGTGGGTCGTCGAACTGCTTCCGGAGACGAGCGAGCGCCGTGCTGGTCGCCGGCTGCGACATGTTCAGTCGTTCGGCCGCGCGGGTCACGTTGCACTCGGAAAGAAGCACGTCGAGGACGACAAGCAGGTTGAGATCCACCCGCCTCAAGTCCACTCCGCACCCCCCTTTCCGAAACCCGGCGTAACGGCAATATCCGGCGGGATAGTAACCCACCACCGTTGCCTATATCTAAAGATGTATAGCAGCTATCCGAGTTGCTTTTCGATCTTGTGAGCCGGTCGTACGACACTTACGCTGACCCACGTCCTGACGGCGGCGGACCCGTGTTTCGCCCTGGCCCATGTGATTTGTCATCCGCTTCGGCCGGCCGACCGGTGTACGTACAAGAGAGGTTCGGGCCGAACACGATGAGTCTCAAACAGCAGTTCCAGCAATATTCCCCCGAGAATTGGCGCCTATGGCGCAAGGTCACCGCCGTCGTGGCGGTCCCCATCATCGCCGCCGCGCTTTTCGGATCGCTCCGCGTCATCAGCCTGTTCGAGGATTCCCGCCACTTCAGCACTGCTGCCGAGCAGGTGTCGATTCTGCCGATGTTCGCCGAATACAGCACCGGCGTCGCGGGTGCCGCAGCCGCGACGATCATCGGGTTGCCCACCGACAACGGTGCGACGATCGCGCGGGAAGCAGAGACGGTCCTCACGGACCAGATCGCGAACATCAGCCTCGAGCCCGAGATCAAAGCAGCACTGAACAAGGTGCTCGCCGAGGGAAACAGCCTGCTCGACAGTGCTGTCGCCGGATCGATGGCACCCGTGGTCGCCAGCGAGCGCGCACAGGCGTTCATCAGCCGCGTGAGTTCGGTGTTCCGTGCCGCGTCCTCCACCGCGCCCGAACCCGATGTCCTCCAGGAAAGCGCCACCCTCCTCGACATGTGGACGACCCAGTGGGCGCTGCTGGACCAGGTCGTCGCGTACTCCGCACTGGGTGCCGGCACCGAAGGTGCTCTCCTGATGTGGACGAACGCACTCGGCGTCGACGCAGCGCAGATGTCGATCCTGCGGGAAACCGTCGAGTCCAACCCCAACATTGCCGACACGAGTTCGCTCGACGCGCTCGTCGCGGAACTGGACAATCGCCGCAACTTGACGGCGAATCTGGACAGCACCAGCGGCGACACCGGAGCGCTGCGCAACTCGATCTTCACCAGCCTCATGGTCTACATCGAGGAAGTCCGCGACTCCGCCACCCGCATCGTCGGCCTCCTCGACAACCATGCCAGCGAAGCTCGCACCGAAGCACTCAAGAACGCCATCGGAATTGCGATCGTGCTGGCCGTCGCGCTGGGCCTGGCCGTGATGGTCGCCTTCTCGATCGTGCGCCCGCTTCGCCGCCTCCGAAACGACACACTTCTTGCCGCAGAGCAAAGCCTGCCCGAGGCCATCGCCGCCATCAAGGACGGCGCAGAAATCGGTACGGTGTCACTCCCTCCGGTCAGCGTTCACTCGAAGGAAGAAATCGGCGAGGTCGCCCGCGCCGTCGACACCATGAACGAGGGTGCGCTGCGGCTCGCCGGTGAGCAGGCGCAGTTGCGCCGGCAGGTCAACGAGATGCTCGAAACGTTGGCGCGTCGCAACAAGACCCTCGTCGAGCAGCAGCTGTCGCTCATCGACTCGCTCGAGCACGAGGAGCGCGACCCCACGCGTCTGCAGAACCTGTTTGCGCTCGACCACCTCGCGGCCCGTATGCGTCGCACCGGCGACTCGTTGCTCGTCCTCGCCGGCACCCGGCAGCGAATGGGACGGATCCCGGACACCCCGCTCGGTGACGTGCTCCGTGCCGCAGTCTCACAGGTCGAGAACTACCAGCGCGTGAACGTCGGAAACGCACCGGAGGGTTCGCTCCTCGGTACCGCCGTAACCGACGTCGTCCACATGGTGGCCGAACTCCTCGACAACGCACTGCGAGCCTCCCCGCCGGAGAGCACCGTGGCGTTCGCGTTCTCGCGCGCCGTCGACGGCGGCTTGTTGCTCGAGATCGCCGACCGCGGAATCGGTATCCCCGCCGACGAACTCGCCGAGATCAACGAACGGCTGGCGACGGACAGCGAAGCCGGCTCCGGCGCAGCGCGTCGCATGGGTCTGTTCGTGGTCGCGCGACTGGCCCACCGTCACGGGATCACCGTGCGGCTGCGTCCGACGTTCGACTCGTCGACCAACTCCGGCGTCACCGCGAGCCTCTATCTGCCGCTCCGTCTGCTCAAGGGCGTCGGTACCCAGTCCGACCCGTTCCAGATCGACCGCCCGCGCCGACTTCCTCTTCCGCCCGGAGAGACGAACACCGAGTACACGGATCAGTACGACCAGCGCGCGTCGCACAACCACAACGGCGAGTCGTTCGCCGGTGCGACTCCGAACGGCAACGAAGCGTATGCGTCGGCGGGCCGGAACGGCAGCGAGGCGTACTCGGGTGCCGGCCAGAACGGCAACGAGGTGTCCCGGGCGGGCAACAACTCGTACGCCGGATACGAGGCGCCCGGCAACGACAACTACTCCGGGTACGAGCAGAACAACGACGACAATTACACCGGGTACGAGCAAGGCAATAACGACACGTACTCCGGATACGAGCAGAACAACAACGACACGTACTCCGGATACGAGCAGAACAACAACGACACGTACTCCGGATACGAGCAGAACAACAACGACAACTACACCGGATACGAGCAGAACAACAACGACAACTACACCGGATACGAGCAGAACAACAACGACACGTACTCCGGCGCACCGGTGGAGAATCCGTGGGAGCGCCCGCTACCGCCGAGCGGCAACTCCGGTTCCGCGCCCGGTACGAGTCCCGGAATCCGGCGCGGGCAACTGCACGAACGATGGGTCTCGCGAAACAACGGTGAGTGATCCCGCGCGATGGCTTCCATCGTGAGAGACGAACACTCCACCTGAACGGCAGAGACGGTACGGCGAGACGCCGGGCGACCATTCGGTCGCCCGGCGTTGTCTGTTCGGCAGCCACGCGGGTCCGATCGGTGACAAATCAGGCAGTGCTGCAGGAGAGCGCGTTAGAGTCGACACGCCGACCGCCGAGGAGACCCACGTGAAAGCTTTCGTTCGCACCGCCATAGTTGTCGCCACCGCTGCCCTGGCGGTGACCGGATGTTCCGGGAACAACGCCGACGATCCGCTCGCGTCCGAGTCCGGCGAGGGTGGCACCATCGTCGTCGGTTCGGCGAACTTCCCCGAAAATGTGCTGCTCGCGGAGATCTACGCGCAGGCGCTCGAGGGGAGTGGCGCCGAGGTGACGCGCCAGTTCAACATCGGCAGCCGGGAGATCTACTACGACCAGGTCGCCTCCGGAGCCATCACCGTGCTGCCCGAGTACAACGGGGCACTGCTCGCCCGCGTCGATCCCGAGAGCACTGCGGCTACCACGGAGGATGTCAATGCCGCTCTGGCGGAGTCGCTTCCGGAAGGTCTCTCCATTCTCGCGTCGGCGCCGGGGGAGAACAAGGACGCACTCGTCGTCACGGAGGAGACCGCGGATCGCTACAACCTGACGACCATCGCCGATCTCGCCCCGGTTGCAGGCGAACTCGCCCTCGGCGGACCGCCCGAGTTCGAGACACGGCGGCAGGGCGTCGTCGGTCTCCGAGACGTCTACGGCGTCGAGTTCCAGAAGTTCGTGCCCACCGACACGGGCGGGCCGATCACCATCCGGGCGCTCGGGGACAACACCATCCAGGTTGCGAACATCTTCACCACCGATCCGTCTCTCAGTACCGAACCGTTTGTGGCACTGGACGATCCGGAATCCGTATTCGGGGCACAGAACGTCACGCCGCTCGTCCACCGGGAAGATCTCACCGACGAGAACGTCGCGACGCTCGACGCTGTGTCCGAGAACCTCACCACCGACGTTCTCATCGAGTTGGTCGGCCAGGTCGTCACCGAGGGCCGCGACATCGATGTCGTCGCCGAAGAGTGGTTGCAGGACAACGGCATCAACTGAGGGCCGGGTGCTCCGTGATCACTTTCGACAATGTGCAAAAGCAGTATCCCGACGGGACCGTGGCAGTCGACGGACTGTCCCTCGAAGTGCCCACCGGCACTCTCACTGTGCTGGTGGGCCCCTCCGGATGCGGTAAGACCACCTCGCTGCGCATGATCAACCGGATGGTGGATCCGACCGCCGGACGCGTCCTGGTCAACGGCGAGGACGTGCGATCCCAGGATCCGCAGACCCTGCGGCGCGGGATCGGGTACGTCATCCAGCACGCCGGATTGTTTCCGCATCGGACCGTCGTCGACAACGTCGCGACGGTGCCGCGCCTGATGGGGGCGTCACGGAAGCAGGCCCGGGCGACCGCCATGGAGGTCCTGCACCGCGTCGGACTCGGAGACGAGTTGGCGCGCCGTTACCCGGCCCAACTGTCCGGGGGCCAGCAGCAACGGGTCGGCGTGGCCCGCGCACTCGCCGCCGATCCGCCGATTCTCCTGATGGACGAGCCGTTTTCGGCGGTGGACCCGGTCGTCCGCAAGGAGTTGCAGCAAGAGTTACTGCGCCTGCAATCGGTACTCGCCAAAACCATCGTCCTTGTCACCCACGACATCGACGAAGCCATCACCCTCGGCGACCGGGTCGCCGTGTTGCGACCGGGTGGGGTGCTCGCCCAATATGCGACTCCCGAAGAGCTTCTCGGCGACCCGGCGGACGACTTCGTTGCCGGGTTCCTGGGCGTCGACCGCGGGGTTCGGTTGCTGTCGTTCTTTTCCACGGCCGGTCTGCCGCTGCACACAGACAGGATCACGTCCACCGGAGACATGCCGATTCGGGATGGCGACGGCCGGTGGATGCTCGTCGTCGACGACGGGAAACGACCGGTCGGCTGGCGCGATCCGCATGCCTCCGATTCCTCCGGCACCCTCGTGCCGGCGGGACGGGGATTCGTGCCGGGGAAGGACACTCTGCGCGCCGCGCTGGACGCTGCGGTGTTGTCGCCCTGCGGTTTCGCAGTTGCGGTCGACGAGGACGGGCGAGCGCTGGGCGTCGTGAGCAGTGAAGAGGTGGCCGCTGTCGTTCGCCGGGAACACCGGGAGCGCACCGACTCGCCGGTGCGGAAGCAGCTGTGAGTCTCCGGATCCCGGGTTACCTCGGCACGTTCTGGGAACTGCTGTCGGATCACCTGGTGATGGCCCTCGGTGCATCCTTCCTGGGCCTGGTGGTCGCGCTGCCCCTCGGTCTGGTGTGCGTGCGCTGGCCGCGGTCGTACCCACCGGTTCTGGCGATTTCGAGTGTGCTGTACTCGATTCCGTCGCTCGCGTTCTTCGTCCTGCTCATCGCGTTCACCGGCATCAGCCGCACGACCGTGATCCTGCCGCTCGCCGTGTACGCCCTCGCGGGACTCATTCCGAATGTGGTCGACGGTCTACGCGGGATCCCCGACAGTGTGCGGCAATCCGCGATCGCGATGGGATTCTCGGGCCCCCGCAGGCTGCTCACTGTCGACCTGCCGATTGCGCTGCCGGCGGTCATCGCGGGCTTACGGGTCGCGGTCGTCGCCAACATCAGCATGGTGAGTGTCGGGGCACTGATCGGAATGGGAGCATTCGGGTCGCTCTTCACAGCCTCCGTGCAACTCGACCGGCTCGATCTCGCGCTGGTCGGGATCGCGGTGATCGTCGTGATGGCACTCGTCGCCGACGCGGTGCTGGTTCTCGTGCAATGGCTCGTCACCCCGTGGCTGCACCGCTCGGCAGGGGCGGCCCGGTGACGACGCTGTGGTACTACCTCGTCGACTATTTCGGTGACGGCGCGAACTGGTCCGGGCCGTCCGGGATTCCGGCCCGTCTCCTCGAACACTTCGGTTACACGTTCCTGGCGTTCGTCCTGACCGTCCTGCTCGCGCTGCCCCTGGGGTTGTGGACCGGGCACACCGGTCGCGGCGGAATCCTCATGACACTCCTCGCCAATGCCGCCCGGGCACTTCCGACGTACGGGCTGCTCGTGCTGCTGGTTGTGCTCTACGGCATCGGGCTCGTCCCGATTCTGGTTCCGCTGGTCGCGCTCGCGGTGCCGCCGGTGCTGCTCAACTCCTACGAGGGGATTCGTGGTGTCGACCCCGCGCTCACGGATGCGGCGCGGGGGATGGGCATGACCCGGATGCAGGTGCTCCTCCGTGCGCAGCTACCGGTGGCGCTGCCGCTGATCCTCGTGGGCATGCGCACTGCGGCGGTCCAGATCGTCGCTACCGCGACCATCGCGGCGTCGGTGAGTTTCGGTGGCGTCGGCAGGCCGATCGTGGACGGTCTCGCCCGGAGCGACTATGCACTCGTCGTCGGAGGCGCCGCCCTCGCGGCTGTGTGTTCTCTGGTCGTCCTCGGGATTTTCGCGGTGTTGTACCGCGTGCTGGTCTCGGAGGGTGTGCGGGCTTCGACGGAATGATCGCGGGTCGGCGCTGCGGGGGCCGCCGGGCGCTGCGGGGGCCGCCGGTCGTGTCGGACGTCGGGTGCACACTTTTCGGACAGACACGGAGCCAGGAACGGGACATTCGCCCCGACGCGTCGTCGAGGAGGCGCAGTTGCGATGTATACGAGCGGTGAAGCGTATTTCAGCTGGACGTCGCGGCGCGTGATGCTCCCGGGAGACGAACGACGCGGCCGTTCCGACGTGGCGACGGAGGCGTCGGGCGTGACACTGGACCGGATTCTCACGGGATCCCGCCTGATGGCCTGCCGCGATGTCGAGCAGGAGAGGGAGTATGTCGCGCTCGCCGTCGGTGCGGTGGACGGCGGCGACGACGTACCGGTCCGGGTTGTGGAAGAAGAGCGGCTACTGCTGCACGGACCCCGAAGCGGCGTCGGCCCGGAGATTCTGGTGGGCGCGGAGGACGACGACCTCGACGACCGAGAGGTGACGCGTCAACTGCTCGACGGTGGCCCTCTGCGCGGTTTACTGGCCCGTACAGGTGCCCATTCGGTGGCTGTGACGTGTGCGAGCGCCCACTCCTGACCGGGCCCGGCACGTGCCGTACGGCGAGATCTCCTACCGCACGAACGGATGTATCAGCTTCGCGTGACCTTTTCGTGATCTTCCATTACGGTTTACACAGCCCGCGGAGCGGGGACACTCACATCGTGGTACGACGTGTCGTGTTGCTAGCTGCGGCGCCGGACTGAGGCAAGCCCGTCGGGGGCAGTCCGGCGCCGCACCTTGCTACCGAACAGCCACCGTGACGATTCGAGTCGGCGCTAGGCGCGCCCTGCGATTCCACTTCCGTGATCTCCCTCGTCACCCCACGCGCGCAGCGCGGACACCGTGACGCGAAGCGAATCCTCGGAGGATGCCGGGTTCACGGGCTCGGCCCCGCCCGAATCGGGCTTGACACGGCCCGCTACGGGAAACAGCGAAGAAAACAGCATGATCGACCTTCCGTCCGTGCCGTGGGTCCTCAAAGGGTGTACCACCGGACCCGACCGTTTTGAACGCGACGTAGGTCACACCTCGCTGTTCTTGTGCCCGACGCTCACGAACGCGGGGCAAAAACCCCTTCGGCGAGCCGAGCGGGCGCTTCGACCGCGAGGAGATGCCCGGCACCGGGAACCACCTGAAGGTCGACCGCCATATCGTCGGCGAGCTTTCGCAGCGACGACAGCTGGATCAGCGGATCCTGCTCGCCGACCACGATCTCGACCGCGCGGCCACGCCAGCGCTGAAGTACCGACCGTCCTATCCGCGGCAGCCCGGTCAGCGAGGTGCAATACGCACCGACGCGGCACGACCAGCGCAAGGTCGGATCGTCGGGCTGATAGCCGCTCCCGGCCAGCGCCTGCAGGTAACGCTGGGTGTTCTCGAGATTCGGCTCGTTCCGCCACTGCAACCCGGGAATGAGCGCGCGATGCCACCGGGCGCGCGGCACCAGGCCCAGTGGCGCCGCAAGGACCAGCTTCTCCACTCGGTCCACGTCGGCTGCGGCTGCGGCAACAGATGCCGACCAGCCCAGGCCGATAACCGGGGCGCTCGCTATTCCGAGCGCGTCGAAGACCTCCATCAGCCAGCGGCCGTACGCCGCGTGAATCTCCGCCGCGGGCCGGGTACGGGCACTCCCGCCGGGCAGGCCGGGAAGATCGACGAGGATCGCCCGGCGCGAGTCGTCCAGCTGCTCCGCGAGGACTCGGAGGCCGGCAGCCGGAAGGTCCCCGCCGGCCAGAACGACGATCGGCGGCGCGGCGGGCGCGCCGACACTCAGGACGAACGTCTCGCCCAGCGACGTGCGCGCGATATGTTCGTCGACCGGCCGCGACCAGTGCGACAGCATGCCTGCGCACGCGGAGTGGATGACGCTGTCGTCACCGGGGCAGCGGTACGGGGATCGGGTGAGCATCCGGGTCACCCGCCCAATCCGGCCGAGCCGGGCACGACGACATGTTCACAGGTGAACAGCATTGGCTGAATCTTCTCTCGTAGGCACGACATCTCTTCGCCGACCTTGCGGCACACCGGACGACACCGTAGCTCACTCCTCAGCGTCCACGCCACCATCGGCGCCGACATTCCGTTCGGCGCGATCTCAGATGTCCCTCGAGTACCTCTGGTTCACTCCGGAGAGCCTGCGAATTCGTCGCGCAGCTCGTCGAGCGTGGTGAACACCCGGGGACGGTAGCCGTCGCCGGCGTCGGGATCGGGCAACTGTTCCTCGGGATCGACCAGCGCAACGTCGATTCCGTCGAGGTGCAGCCGCCGGATCATCTCGAGCAGCATCCTGCGGCCAACCGGGAGAACGGCACGCACCAGGGTGAGATCGAACACGGCGCGCTGCGTCTCGACCGGTTCCTCGACAAGTGCCCGCACGACGCCTTCCGCGTTCGTGAAATGGATGTCGCCGTGGAGTTCGAGAAAGGTGAAAGCCTCACTGCCCTCACCTATGACGGTGCGGCGCCGCAGTACCGAACGCGAGACGATCGGCGCCTCCATGAGGTGCAGATTCATATCGTGCGACAAACGTTCGAAGGCTTCGACGCCGCGAACACTGGTGCCGTGCTCGTCCAGTCGCGGCGAGTACACCGCAATGCCCAACTGTCCCGGCAGGATTCCGATGATCCCGCCGGAGATACCGCTTTTCGCGGGGATACCGACGGTCGAGAGCCAGTCGCCGGCCGCGTCGTACATTCCGCAGGTCGCCATCACCGACAGCACCTGCCGGACGACGGACCGGGAAAAAATCCGCTCGCCCGTCCGTGGCTGGATGCCTCCGCCTGCGAGTGTGGCGGCCATCATCGCGAGATCGGCTGTGGTGACCTTCACGGAGCATTGCCCGACGTATCCGGCGACGATGTCATCCGGATCATCCGGGAAGATCTCGTAGTTGCGCAGGAGGTTCGCGATTGCGACATTTCGGAAGGATGCACCCAGTTCGGACGCCGCGATGTCCTCGTCGACCTCGAGCTCGCGCCCCGCAAGGGACGACAGCAGATCGCGGATCGCACGAATGCGGTATTCGGGTGTCTTGTTCTCGGCCACCAGTGCGTGAGCGGTGAGCGCCCCCGCGTTGATCATGGGGTTGAGCGGACGTCCGGTATCTCGCTGAAGCGAGATTTCGTTGAACGCCTCACCCGACGGTTCGACACCGATCGCGTCGAGTACCCGCTCGAAGCCACGCTCTTCGAGCGCGAGGCCGTACACGAAGGGTTTGGAGATCGACTGGATGCTGAACTCGGTGTCGTCGTCGCCTACCGAATATGTCACGCCCTCCGCGGTGACCAGAGAAATCGCGAAGCGGTCGGGGTCCGCGTTTTTCAGCTCGGGGATGTGATCGGACGTCGCGCCCTTTCCCTCGGAACATACGGAGAGAACTTCGGTCAGGTAATCCGGCAGAGGTGAACGCATCGGTCCATCGTCGCGCATGCTCGCCGATCCGATCGTCCGCCCCCGCTCCCGTGTCACGAGGGTTGTCCGCGTGGCGACGGCCGCCCCCGAACGCAACGTGACAGAAAAACTCCACGGTGTTGTCGATCGATAACCGGCCTGTTCGACGTATAGGTTGAGAGATCGACACGCGGTCTCCGAATCGAAGGAGAATCCCATGAAATACATGCTCGTGATGCGCGCCACCGACGCCGCCCTCGAAGCCTCGAAGAACATCGATTTCGAGGAGATGCTCAACGCCATGGGCCGGTACAACGAGTCTCTGATCAAGGCGGGCGTGCTTCTCGCAGGTGACGGGCTGTCGGACCCGGAGGAAGGCTTCGTCGTCGATTTCGACTCCGATCCGCCCCTGGTCACCGACGGCCCCTACGGGGAGACCAAGGAACTGTTCAACGGGTTCTGGATCATCCAGACGTCGAGCAAGGAAGAGGCCGCCGAGTGGGCGAAACGGTGCCCGCTCGGACCGGGTTCCAAGCTCGAGGTTCGCCGGGTGACCGAATCCGACGAATTCGACCAGAACAACGAGTACGTCCGCAAGGAAGCCGGATGGCGCGAGCAGTTGGGCACCGACAAGCCGGTGGTCGGCTGATCGCGATGACCGACCCGGTGTCGCACGGGCCCGACAACGCACGTCGCGTTGTCGAGGCCGTGTGGCGCATGGACTCCGCCAAGATCGTTGCGGCGCTGACACGCACCGTCCGTGACCTCGACCTCGCGGAAGACCTCGCCGGGCAGGCACTGGTCGAGGCGCTCGAGCAGTGGCCGGATACCGGGGTACCCCGCAATCCGGCGGCGTGGCTGACGGCCGTGGCCACCAGGCGCGCCATCGACGGGTGGCGGCGCCGCGACCGGCTCGACGAGCGTTATGCCGCTCTGGCACGCGAGTTGAGGGACGACGCAGCTGGATTCGACACCGATGCCTGGGACCCCGACCGCATCGACGACGACGTGCTGCGGTTGATGTTCGTCGCATGCCACCCGGTCCTGAACCGGAACGCGCAAGTGGCGCTGACCTTGCGGGTGGTCGGCGGACTCACCTCCGACGAGATCGCGAAAGCGTTCCTCACTCGCACCGCCGCTGTGCAGCAACGGATCGTCCGGGCCAAGAAGACCCTCACCGCCGCGCGGGTGCCGTTCGAAGTTCCGGCGCGAGAGGAGTTTCCGGAACGGCTCGGTGCAGTTCTCGGAGTCGTCTACCTGATCTTCAACGAAGGCTACGTCGCCAGTTCGGGTGAGGAATGGATCAGGAAGGATCTCGGCGACGAGGCCTTGCGGCTGGGCCGCGTCCTCGCCGAACTTCTTCCCGGCGAACCCGAGGTGCACGGACTCGTCGCACTGATGGAACTCACCGCGTCGAGGTTCGCCGCCCGCACGACGCCATCCGGTGAGCCGGTGCTGCTCGCCGACCAGGACCGCACCCGCTGGGATCGCGCCCAGATCAACCGCGGTCTCGCCGCACTCGCGAGGGCCGACGCGATAGGGCGGGGTAGGGGACCGTACGGCCTTCAAGCAGCGATAGCCGAATGCCACTCCCGCGCAGCTACCTTCGAGGACACGGATTGGGACCGCATCGTCCTGCTCTACGACATTCTCGCCCGGGTGGCTCCCTCACCGGTCGTCGATCTCAACCGTGCGGCAGCGTTGTCCATGGCGCGCGGTCCGGCCGCCGCGCTCGAAGATATCGACCGCCTCGTCGCGTCCGGCACGCTGGCCGGGTACCACCTGCTGCCCAGCGTGCGGGGTGAGCTTCTACGCCGCCTCGGCCGCGCGGTGGAGGCTCGCGGAGAATTGCTCGAGGCAGCACGTCTCACGGGCAACGAACGGGAACGCGCCGTGCTCCTCGCCAAGGCGGAAGAAGTCCGCGAGTCGTTCGGCCTGTGAGAGTTCAGCCCTGCAGATCGAGCGCCGCGAGCGTTTCGAGTTGCTCGACGTAGTGCGCGGCCGAGGTCGCGGCGATCGTCACCCCTGCCACGCTGGCACCCGCCTCGCCGATCCGTCTCAGCCGATCACTGGTGCGGGACGGGTCGCCCAGCGGGTCGATGGGCCGGCCGGTCCCGAGCACGACGTCGAACCGATCCGGAAGCGCAGCGCGTGACAGCATTTCGGAGAGGGTGTCGAGGTCGAGTCCGAAGGGAACCCAGCCGTCGCCGAGTTCGACCGCGCGGCGCAACGACCGGTGTGTGCGGCCTCCGACCCACACGGGCACGTCGGTACGGAGACCGTGCGGATCCACCACCATGCCGGAGAACTCGAAGTGCGGTCCGGCGTAGGAGGGCCGCTCGCGTCCCCAGGCTGCGCGTACGGCGCGGAGCGCGTCGTCGGCGATCTCCCCACGACCGGCGAACTGCGCACCGAGGAGAGCGAATTCCTCTGCGAGACTCCCGACACCCACACCCAGGACCAGTCGACCACCGCTGACCCGGTCGAGGGTCCCGTAGCGCTTCGCGATCTCGAGGGGGTGGTGGTACCCGAGCACGAGTACCTGTGTGACCAGCCGGATGCTCCGCGTCCGCGCCGCGAGGAATCCCAAGGTGGACAGCGGATCCCAGTACGTGGCACCGCGTTGCGCAGCAACATCTACCGGTACGGCGACGTGTTCGCTGCACGTCAGGTGGTCGAATCCGAGGCGATCGGCGGCTTCGGCGATCGCGACGAGGTCTTCGACGCCCGCGTGGGCCTCCCAGTCCCCGGCGACTCCGGGCACCCGGGTCACGATCGGGCTCGTGATACCGAGGCGCAGAGTCATCGCAGGCGTCCGGCGGCCGCCATCCGCGGTCCGCGTCCTTCGATGCGGTCAGGTGTCATACCGGCCACGCTAACCGAACGCCACGTCCCGGCAACAGCGTGTCCCGGTCAACGGTTGCACCGCCCGGAACTCGCCGGGAAGGGCAGGTCAAGGCTCGAACCGGTAGCCCCGCCCGGATTCGGTGATCAGATGCCGCGGACGAGTCGGGTCCCTTTCCAGCTTGCGCCGCAGTTGCGTCAGATAGACACGCAGATAATGGTTTTGACCGACATAGGAAGGCCCCCACAGTTCGGTGAGAAGCTCACGCTGCCCCACGAGCTTTCCGCGATTGCGTACCAGCATCTCGAGCATGCCCCATTCGGTGGGGGTGAGATGGACGTCGACGCCGTCTCGGACAACCTTCTTCGCCGCGAGATCGACGGTGAACGCATCGGTCACGACCACCGGTTCGGGCAGGTCGGGCAGCGTCGCAGCGCGCCGGACGGCGGCGCGGATGCGGGCGAGGAACTCCTCCATTCCGAACGGTTTGGTGACATAGTCGTCGGCACCGGTGTCGAGAGCGGCCACTTTGTCGGCGGCATCGGTCCGCGCCGAAAGCACGATGACGGGTGCGGTATTCCAGCCGCGAAGGCCCGCCAGCACTTCGATGCCGTCCAGATCCGGCAATCCCAGATCGAGCACGATCACGTCCGGATGATGCCGGGACGCCGCGAGCAGGGCGGTGCGTCCGTCGGCCGCGGTGATCACGTCGTATCCCCGCGCCGTCAGATTGATGCGCAAGGCACGCAACAGTTGGGGCTCGTCGTCGACCACGAGGATGCGGGTCACCGGTGGTCCTCGCGTCGCGCGGCGAGTTCGACCATCATCGTGGTGCCGCCTCCCGGAGTGCCGGCCGCGGTGACGGTCCCACCCATCGCCTCGACGAGACCGCGGGCGACCGTCAGCCCCAATCCCGCGCCGCCGGCCGCCCGCTGGTCGCCGGACCGCGGAAACGTGGAGAAGACGTCGTCGTGTTCGCTGTCGGCGAGCCCTGGCCCGCTGTCGGCGATCGTCACCGTCACCCGGTCGTTCCCGCAGGTGGCACCGACGCGGATGGGGCCGGTCGGTGCGTAGCGCAACGCGTTGTCGAGGAGGTTGGCCAGGGCCCGCTCGAGAAGCGCGGAGTCTGCCTGCACCTGCGCATCGTCGACGTCGACCTCGACGCGCTCACGTATCGAGCGGGCGGTGTCGGGGCCACTGCTCGTGAGGGTGACCAGTGCTCGATGGACCACTTCGTCCAGATACACCGGCTCGGACGCGGGCACCACCACTCCGGCAGCGAGCCGAGAGGAGTCCAGCAGGTTCGTGACCAGGCGCGTGAGCTGGTCGGTCGACTCCTCGATGGTCGCGAGCAGTTCCGCGGTGTCGTCCGGTGAGAACGCAACATCGGTGCTGCGCAGACTCGACACCGCTGCCTTGACCGCCGCGAGCGGAGTACGCAGGTCGTGGCTGACCGCGGACAGCAGCAGTCGGCGCAAGCGGTCGGTTTCGGTGAGTGTCGCCGCCTGCGCAGCTTCCGCGGCGAGTTCTTCCTGCCGTACCAGGCCGGCGGCTTGAGCGGTCACAGCGGTGAGGATCCTGCGGTCGCGTGCACGTAGCCGTGGGCCGGACAACAGCAGTACGTACGGCTTGTCGCCGATGCGACAGACGGTGTCGGCCTCATCGATCGACAGCGGGGGCGCTGCTCCCGCAGATCCGAGCACCTCCCAGCCGTCCCCGTCGCTGCGTACGAAACCGACTGCTTGCTGCGCGTATGTTTCCCGAACCTTCTCGAGCAGCGTCGGCACACCGGCGCCACGCAACACGGCACCGGCGAACGAGGCGAGGAGTTCTGCCTCCTGGGACGCGAGGCGTGCTTCCCTCGTGCGCGCGGCGGCCGCATCCACGAGTGCCGCCACCGCTACGGCGACGACGAGCAACACGCCGGTGGTGACGAAGTTCCCCGGATCCGCGAGGAGAAGACTGTGACGCGGGTCGGTGAAGAAGAAATTCAGCAGGAGACCGGACAGCAGCGCCGCGACGATCGCCGGGCCGATGCCGCCGAACAGCGCGACTGCCAGGACCACGACGAAGAACAGGATGTTCTGGTCGGTGAAACCGGCGACCCGGTCGACGACCACCATCACGCCTGCGGCGGCGAGCGGGATGGACAGCGCCGCGACCCACGAGAGAAGCCGACGGTCGTGCCGGCCGGCCAGTGCCAGTCCCGGCGCCGACGAGATGTGCTCGTGGGTGACCATGTGCACGTCGATCTTTCCGGAATCCCGGACCACTGCGGCGCCGATACCCTCGTCGAGAATGCGCGCCCACCTGGGGCGGCGGGAGGTCCCGAGCACCAGCTGGGTCGCGTTCACCTCGCGGGCGAAGTCGAGCAGGGCACTCGGGACGTCGTCGCCGACGATGCTGTGCAGGCTCGCATCGAGGCTCGCGGCGAGTTCACGAACCTGTCCCATCCGGGGCGCGGACACACCGGTCAGGCCGTCGCCCCGCACGACATGCACGACCATCAGTGCGGCACTGGATTTCGCTGCGATGCGACTGGCCCGGCGCACGAGGGTTTCGGATTCCGGACCGCCCGTGACGGCCACGACGACCCGCTCGCGCGCCTCCCACGTGGCAGTGATCGCGTGCTCACCCCGGTACTTCGCCAGGGCGAGGTCGACCTGGTCGGCGAGCCACAACAATGCCAGCTCCCGCAACGCGGTGAGGTTGCCCTCGCGGAAGTAGTTGTGCAGCGCGGCATCGACTTTCTCCGGCGCGTAGACGTTTCCGTGTGCGAGCCGGCGCTGCAGTGCCTGTGGAGTGATGTCGACGAGTTCGATCTGGTCGGCTCGGCGGACGATGTCGTCCGGCACCGTTTCGCGCTGCACCACACCGGTGATCTGCTCGACGACGTCGTTGAGGGACTCGAGGTGCTGGATGTTGACGGTGGAGAGCACGTCGATTCCGGCGTCGAGCAGTTCCTCGACGTCCTTCCAGCGTTTGGTGTGCCGGCTACCGGGCACGTTGGTATGGGCGAGTTCGTCGACGAGCGCGACGGCAGGGCGGCGCGCGAGCACGGCGTCGAGATCGAGTTCTTCGAACTCGGTGTCGCGGTAGGTGATCTGTCGAGGCGGGACGATCTCGAGGCCTGCCAGTTTCTCGGCAGTGCACGCACGCCCGTGCGTGTCGACGATCGCCACCACCACGTCGCCACCGCGTGCCAGACGCCGTTGCGCTTCACCGAGCATCGCGTAGGTCTTGCCGGCACCGGGAGCGGCACCGAGATAGATCCGCAGCATTCCCCGGCGCGATGCGGCGGGGAATGCTGCGTGCTCCGAACCTGTCATCTCGCCATCATCCACCCGAGGTGTCCCCGGCACAGTCCGAGGCGGTCGCGCCCAGCGCGACGTTCAGACCGGGAACATCGACGCGCTCGGCGCCGAGGAATCCGAGTTGACGTCCCCGGGTGTGGTCGGCGACGACACGGAGGACGTCATCTTCCGGAATACCGAGCGTTCGGGCGACTCGCGGTACCTGGATCGCGGCGTACGCGGGAGAAATGTGCGGATCGACGCCCGAACCCGAACCGGTGACCGCGTCGACCGGGACGTCCTCGGGAGCGACACCCTCGCGGACCGCGATCGCCGCGCGTCGTTCGTCCACGAACTGGGCCAGCACCTCGCTGCTGGGTCCCTGGTTGGACGGCAGAGCCGCGGCCGGGTCACCCGGAGCGAACGGATCGCCGTCCGCGACCGAACCGACGACACGCAGGTGGAAGAAGGGATCGGGTTCCCCGGCAGCCACCTGGGGATCGACTCCGACGAGTTCGCTGCCGACAACGCACCCGCCCGAATCGGCCAGCGGTGATCCTTCCGCGGCGTGGGTGTCGATCCGGCTCACCGCCCACACCGCAGCCGGGTATGCGAGGCCGACGATCGCGGTGAGGGCCACGAGCACGATGACACCTGCCTTCAGTTGCCGCACGAAACCGACCACGAAATTTCCTTGACTCATGACATTCACCCGATTCCCGGAACGAGACGCACGACGAGGTCGATCAGCCAGATGCCCACGAAGGGCGTCACCACGCCGCCGACGCCGTAGACCAGCAGGTTGCGCCCCAACAGCGACGATGCGGCGGCCGGGCGGTACCTCACGCCTTTGAGTGCGAGGGGGATGAGCGCGACGATGACGAGGGCGTTGAAGATCACCGCCGAGAGGATCGCGGACTGTGGCGTCGCGAGCCCCATGATGTTCAGCGCTGCCAACTGCGGGTAGATGCCGCTGAACAGCGCCGGCAGGATGGCGAAGTACTTCGCTAGGTCGTTGGCCAGCGAGAACGTCGTCAGAGCGCCGCGGGTGATGAGCAGTTGCTTGCCGATCTCGACGATGTCGATCAGTTTGGTGGGATCGGAGTCGAGGTCGACCATGTTCCCCGCTTCCTTGGCGGCGGAGGTGCCGGTGTTCATCGCCACGCCCACGTCGGCCTGGGCGAGCGCGGGCGCATCGTTGGTGCCGTCGCCCGTCATCGCAACGAGCCGGCCCCCTTCCTGTTCGGAGCGGATCAGCGCGAGCTTGTCCTCCGGCGTCGCTTCGGCGAGGAAGTCGTCGACGCCCGCTTCTGCCGCAATGGATTTCGCCGTCAACGGATTGTCGCCGGTGACCATCACGGTGCGGATACCCATCGCGCGGAGCTGTGCGAACCGTTGCGCCATACCGGGTTTGACGACGTCGGAGAGTTCGACGACACCCAGGACCGACGCGCTGGTGCCCGACACGCGAGCAACGACGAGGGGAGTTCCGCCCCTGCGGGCGATGTCCGTCACGAGATCGGTGACTGCGGCAGGCACCGTCGTCCCGAATTGTGCGGTCCAGCGGCCGACCGCGTCGGCGGCACCCTTGCGGATACGCACCGCCGTGCCGTCCGCGTCGGTGAGATCGAGTCCGCTCATCCTGGTGTGCGCGCTGAACGGCACGAATTCCGCGTCGGCGCCGACCCCGGTGAGTTCGGGATCGAGACGGTACTGCTCGGCGCACAGTTCGACGATGCTGCGTCCCTCCGGCGTTGTGTCGGCAAGACTCGACAGTCGCGCGGCGCCGGCCACCTCGGCTTCCGTCACTCCGGGTGCGGGGTGCAGTGCGGTCGCGCGGCGGTTGCCGAAGGTGATCGTCCCGGTCTTGTCCAGGAGCAGGGTGTCGATGTCTCCTGCGGCCTCGACGGCGCGCCCGGACATCGCCAGCACGTTGCGCTGCACGAGACGGTCCATCCCTGCGATACCGATCGCCGACAGCAGCGCACCGATCGTGGTGGGGATCAGGCAGACCAGCAATGCGATCAACTCGACCGGTCCCTGCTCGGCACCGGCGTAGGCACTCATGGGACCGATGGCCACGACGGCGAACAGGAACACGATCGTCAGTGCTGCGAGCAGGATGTCGAGCGCGATCTCGTTCGGGGTCTTCCGCCGGGACGCGCCTTCCACGAGCGCGATCATGCGGTCCACGAACGTATGACCCGCGGGAGCGGTGATCCGCACGACGATACGGTCGGACAACACAGTGGTGCCTCCCGTGACCGCGCAGCGATCCCCACCCGACTCGCGGATGACCGGCGCGGATTCGCCGGTGATCGCGGACTCGTCGACGGTTGCGATTCCTTCGATGACGTCGCCGTCGCCGGGGATCGTCTCACCGGCCTCCACGACGACGAGATCTCCCACCTTCAATTCGGTGGCCGGTACGGACTCTTCCGAGCCCGACGGCATCAAGCGGCGAGAGACGGTGTTCTGCTTCGCCTTCCGGAGACTCGCCGCTTGCGCCTTACCCCGCCCCTCGGCGACCGATTCGGCCAGGTTCGCGAACAGCACCGTGAACCACAACCACAGCGCGATCAGCCAGGAGAACACGGTGGGCTCCACGATCGCCGCACCGGTCGCGATCGCCGAACCGACCAGGACGACGAACATCACCGGGTTGCGTGCCATGTGCCGGGGATCGAGTTTGCGCACTGCACCCGGCAGGGACTCGATCAGTTGCCGGGGCGAGAACAGACCGCCGGCGATGCGGGGGGCGGGCGCGGTTACGTCGTCCTCCCGAGGGCGTCGAAGTTCGATGGTCACCGAGACATCTCCAGGGTGTAAGTCGTGATGGAGCGGAATGGACGGAACGCCGAAGTCATTGCAGGGCCTCGGCAATGGGCCCCAGCGCCAGCGCAGGGAAGAACGTGAGTGCCGCGACGAGGACCACCGTGCCGGTGAGCAGGCCCGCGAACGCGACGCCGGTGGTGGGAAGCGTTCCGGCGCCCGCGGGGATCCGGCGTTGCGCCGCGAACGACCCGGCCAGAGCGAGCACGAACAGGATGGGGAGGAAGCGCCCGAAGAGCATGCACATCCCGAGCGAGGCCTGGAACCAGTCGCTGGTCACGGTGAGACCGCCGAAGGCACTGCCGTTGTTGTTGGCGGCGGATGCGTAGGCGTACAGCACTTCCCCGAATCCGTGAATCGCCCCGGGCGTACCCGGCTCGCCGGAGTTCCCCATGAAGCCGGTGGTGGACGACAGGATCACGGCGACGGCCGTGCCGGTCAGCACCAGTGCCGGCATCACCAGAACCGTCAGAGCGGCGAGGGTGATTTCGCGTCTGCGGAGTTTCTTGCCCAGGAACTCCGGCGTGCGGCCTACGAGCAAGCCACCTACGAATACGGCGATCACCGCGAGAACCAGAATCCCGTAGAGGCCACTGCCCACCCCACCGGGGGCGATCTCGCCGAGCAGCATGTTCAGCAGCACGGTGCCGCCGCCGAGAGGTGACATGCTGTCGTGTGCCGAATTCACTGCGCCGGTGCTGGTACCGGTCGTCGACACCGCGAACAGTACGGATCCGGGGATACCGAACCGGACCTCTTTGCCTTCCATCATTGCGCCGGCCGCCGTGGCAGCAGCCCCACGGGTACCGGACTCGGCAGCGGAAGCCAACGCGAGCATCGCAGCGAACAACAGCGCCATCACCCCGAGCACCGTCAATCCCTGACGCCTGTTCCCGACCATGGTGCCGAACGTGCGGGTGAGCGCCACCGGGATCAGCAGGATCGCGATGATCTGGACGATATTGCTGACCGGAGTGGGGTTTTCGAACGGATGGGCCGAGTTTGCCGCCAGCACGCCGCCGCCGTTGGTGCCCAGGAGTTTGATGGCTTCCTGCGATGCGACGGGCGCGAGGGCGGTGGTGAATCCGTTGCCGTCCACACCGACCGCGTCGAACCCGGAGCGATAGGACTGGATGACGCCCTGGCTGAGCAGAATCAAAGCGATGACGAACGCGAGTGGCAGCAGAATGCGGAGTGTGCCCCGGGTGAGATCGACCCAGAAGTTTCCGATTTCGCCACCCCGTGCGGTGCGCACGATGCCGCGGATGAGGGCGATCGCAACGGCCATGCCCACCGCGGCCGACACGAAGTTCTGCACGGCGAGCCCGACCGACTGGGTCACGGGGCTCATCGTGGTTTCCGGAACGTAGGATTGCCAGTTGGTGTTGGTGACGAACGAGATCGCAGTGTTGAACGCGACCGCGGGGCTGACCCCGGACAGTCCGTGGTCGAGCGGCAGAAAGCCCTGGGCGCGCTGCAGCAGGTACAAGCCCAGAACGCTCGCCAGCGAGAACCCGAGCACGCTGCCCGCGTACCCGTACCAGGTCTGCTCGGCGCGCGGATCGATCCGGCCCAGACGGTAGATCAGCGACTCCACCCGCCCGTCTCCGGAACGGAGATCGGGATCGGTGGTGTACACCCGCGCCATGTAGTCACCGAGCGGAACGTATGCCAGTGCGAGAACAGCCACGACGAGGGCGATGTGCAGTGCCGCGGCAATAGCAGGATTCATCGGACGGTCAGAACCTCTCGGGGTCGAGCAGCGCTGCGAGTAGATAGATCACCAGTGCCGCGACGATCAGGACGAGCCCGACGCTCGTCGCTCCGGCCCAGGTCATCGGCTTTCACCATCCGACCGCAGAGCGCGCAGCACCAGCGAGCACGCTACGAATCCTGCGAGGATCAGCACCACATACGCGGTGTCTGCCATGTCGTCTTCCCCTGTCGTCGGCGCAGTGAGCGCCGGTCGGCGCCCGCAGACCACGCTGGCACTCCTCCGGGCCGACGACGTGGATCCATGCGGAATCCTGACGCCCCGAGGTACCGTTCCTGACGTTTTCCTTACGGCGCACAGCCCGGGCGGTCGACTAGTGGCTGGTGGGCACGCCGGCCACCCACGGAAGGGGACGAGCGTGTCCGAGGCAGAGGAGGGGCCACCGAAGAACTGGTTCGATCGGGGCGGCGAGGCGTACGCACGGTTCCGTCCCGAGTACCCAGCCGACCTGGCGAGGTTCTTGGCGTCCCTTGCTCCGTCGTACGGGCTCGCGGTCGATGCCGGTTGCGGAAACGGCCAGCTGACAACACAGCTCGCCCCGTACTTCGACACGGTCGTCGGGTCGGACCCCAGCGTCGATCAACTTCGCAATGCTCGTGAGGCCGAGGGGGTTCGGTATGTCGTCGCTGCCGCCGAGAACATGCCGATTCTCGACCGGAGCACCGCGTTGATCACGGCAGCGCAGGCGGCACACTGGTTCGATCGGCGCGCATTCTATTCCGAGGTGCGCCGGATCGCGGCCGATCAGGCGGTGCTCGCGCTCGTCAGTTACGGCGTGATGCAGTTCGGCCCGGACCTCGACGCGCGATTCCAGGACTTCTACCGGTTCGAGATCGGACGGTACTGGCCTCCGGAACGGCAACTCGTCGACAGCGGATACGCCGATATCGAATTTCCGTTCACGGAGGTCCAGGCACCGCCGATGGAGATCCACCAAGAGTGGACCGTGGACGACACACTCGGCTATATCTCGACGTGGTCTGCCGTGCGTGCCGTCGAAGCCGCCCAGCGGACGCCGCTGCTCCACTCTTTCGCGGCGGACCTGCGCCGCCTTTGGGGGGAGCCGACCCGGAGACGGCGGATCACCTGGCCGGTGACCGTGCGACTGGGGGTGCAGTGATCACTGCGGAAGAGATGCTTCACCCACCGGTTCCGGCTTCGGCGCGACGATCTGGATGAGATTGCCGCAGGTGTCGTCGAAGACCGCGACGATTACCGTGCCGATATCGGTCGGCGGCTGCGTGAAGACCACCCCTTGTGCGGTCAGCCGCGCAAACTCGGCGTCGACATCGTCGACGGTGAACTGCGCCAGGGGAATTCCGTCCTCCACCAGTGCATCCCGGTAGGGTTTCACGGCGGGGTGATCAGACGGCTCGAGCAGCAGTTCGGGACCGTCCGGAGCATCGGGAGAGACGACGGTGAGCCACCAGTCGTCACCGAGGGGAATCTCGTGGCGTTTCGTGAATCCCAGCACTTCGGTATAGAACGCGAGGGCTGCCTGCTGGTCGTCGACGTACACGCTCGTCATGTCGAGTCTCATGGTTCTCTTCCTTCCCCGATGGGCCATCGCCTGGTGATCTCGGTGAGTGGCTCCGAATTGAAGTAGTGGAACTTGGACCGGCCCCGGCGCTCGGTCACCACCAGCCCGGCCGCCTCGAGAACGCCGAGGTGCTGCGAAATCGCCTGGCGTGTAAGGCCGAGCCCGTGCTCCATCGTGAGCCGGGAACAGATTTCGAACAGTGTCTTGCCGTCGCTCGCTGCCAATTCGTCGAGAATGATGCGCCTCGTCTCGTCGTCGAGCGCACGATAGACGGTGACCACCTCCCCACTATAGGCAAGTCACAGCTTGCCTATCAATACTTTCCGGCGCAGAATCCACGGTGGGACGACGACACCCCCGAGTGAAAGGTCCGACATGCCTCGCACAGCCACTGCCGACAAGGTCGAGCGCGACGAACTTCTCGAGTTTCTCCGTCCACGGCACAGAGGGGTCCTCACGACGTTCCGTGCGGACGGGAGTCTCCAGATGTCGCCCGTCACCTGTGGTCTCGATGCCGAGGGGAACATCGTCGTCTCCACCTATCCGCAACGAGCCAAATCCCACAATGTCCGGCGGGATCCCCGCGTGTCGGTGTGTGTACTGTCGGACGACTGGGACGGGCCTTATGTGCAGGTCGACGGCCATGCCGAAGTCCTGGACATGCCCGACGCACTCGACGGGCTGGTCGAGTACTACCGGGGTATCGCGGGGGAACACCCGGACTGGAACGAATACCGCGAGGCCATGGCCCGTCAGAACAAGTCGCTGATCCGCATCCGCATCGAGCGCTGGGGACCGGTCGCCACCGGAGGGTTTCCGCCTTCGTGACCTCTGCGAACCGTCCCGGACGCGGTCAGGGGGCTTCGGCAGCGTCCGGCTCGCGCGTCGACGACGCGGCGGCGAGCCACTGTGATCGCGTCCGGGGCACACCGCTCGCACCGTCGTCCGCCGGTCGCACCGCGAGCACCTGGTGGATGGTGAGCCGCCCGGGTTCCTCGAACCCGAGGGCGCTGGCCACGAGATACAACAGCCATGTGCGTGCGCGTTCGGCGCCCACGGAGGCGACCGCGTCGTCCCAGGATTCCTGCAGGCTGCGCACCCATTCCCGGAGCGTCAGCGCATAGTGCTCTCGCAATGCCTCGCTGTCACGCACTTCGAGACCGACCTGCTCGAAGGCGTCCAGGGTGCGGCTCAGCGGCAGGATCTCGCCATCGGGAAAGATGTAGTTCTGGATCAGGCCCGGCTTGTCGTTACCGCCGGGATCTCGGGTGCGGACCGCGGCGATGGCGTGGTTGAGCAGCCGACCCTGTGGCCGCAACAGTCCGTGCAGTGTGGCGGCGTAAGTGGGCAGCGCGGCATCACCGACGTGCTCCGACATCCCGATGCTCGAGATCGCGTCGAACGGCCCGTCGTCGACATCGCGGTAATCCTGGACACGGAACTCGAGCCGATCCGACAGGCCCGCCTCCGCTGCGGCTTTCCGTGCCCACGCCGCCTGTTCGCGGCTCAGCGTCACGCCGACGACGTCGACGCCGTAGTGGCGCGCAGCGTGAATCGCCATCGACCCCCACCCGCAGCCGACGTCGAGCAGTCGCATCCCCGGCCGTAGACCGAGTTTGCGGCACACCAGATCGAGTTTGGCGTGCTGCGCCGCGTCGAGACCGTCGGCCGTCTCGTCCCAGTACGCACACGAATACACCATGCTCGGACCGAGAAAAATCCGGTAGAACGCGTTGCCGACGTCGTAATGATGCGACACCGACGACGCGTCGCGGGCACGACTGTGCTTGATGCCGCGCCGGCGAGGTACCTCGACCGCGGGCGGTCGCGGCCGCAGCCCGACGCCGCCGAGACGCGCCAACTCCCAGACACCGCCGAGTGCCCGGCGGGCGTCTCGGACATCGAACGCCCCGACCCGATTCACGAGACCGGGCAGTGACAACAGCGCGTACACGTCGCCGTCGATCTCGAGGTCGCCGGCGATATACGCGCGCACCAGTCCCAGTTCGCCCGGCGACCACAACACTCTGCGGATCGCGCGGCGGTTGCGGAACACCACCGTCGCGGGCGAGTCCGGCCCACTGACGGAACCGTCCCAGCATCGAACCCGCACGGGCACTGGGATACCCAGGATCTTTTCGAATGCGTCTCGTACCCGGACGGCTGCGGACCGCGTGGTGTCGGCGTTCATCGCTCGACGGTAAACGACACGAGGTCGGGCGTCTCCCGATCCGGAAAGTCGGCGGAACGTGCTTACGGTTCGTGTGCCGCAGTTCCCAGTTGTCCTAGCCTGCTCACGATCCGTGCGATATCGACGGGAAGCCGAGCACCGCCGACGAGGCTGTCCACCGACGTGTCCGCGAGGAAAATCGGAGTCACGTCTCGGTCATAAAGCACGTCGACGACGTTGGCGAAACGCTGGGCAGGTTCCCTCCCGACGGTGCGAAGATCCGGCACACCGTCGATCACCCAATCGGAGTGGTGCGCCGCGAGCGCGAGATAGTCGACCGGGGCGGTGGTGGTTCCGCAGAGTTCGCCGAAATCGAACCAGAGAGAATGCCCCGTGGCCCGGCGGACATGCACAGGGTGGCCCGCCGGGGTGAGGATTCGCCGCTCGTCTGGGTGTGGTGAGCGGAGCCCGAGACGAGCACGTTGTTCGGCCGTTCCCGGCGAGACCCACCATCCGGCGGCGAACCCCGCCTCGTGCCGGGATGTGGTGCGGTAGTCGAGGGCACCGTCGATCTCGACTACCGCCAGGGAACTCTCGATCAATTCGATCGTGGGGAGGAAGTCGTCGTGGAACAGCGGGTTGGGAAGCAAGGACCGGGGCGCGTAATTCGAGGTCAGCACTACCCGGATGCGCCGGTCGAGAAGCGCGGGCATCAACCGGGCGATGAACTTTCCGTCCGCCGGGTCGTGAACGTGGAATTCGTCGAAGCACAGTAGGTCCACGTCGTGCAGCAGTTCGTCCAAGGCGGCCGAAAGGTTGCTGCGGTGTCGCCGGATGGCGAGGTGCAGATCGCGGAAGAACTCGTGGAAGTGGATGCGCTTCTTCCGGTCGGTCGGTACTGCGGCGAAATAGGTTGCCATCAGCCAACTCTTGCCCCTGCCCACGGGACCCCAGAGATACACGTTCCGGTCGGAGTCCGCGAGGACGTCGGCCGCACGCTGTTGTGCGGCGTCGAGAGCGAAGCCCAATTCTTGTGCAGTCGTGTCGAACACCGACATGGTCACCCCGAGCGCACGACGAGGCGGCGGTGTTCCGAATCTCCTGCGCACGGTCGAACCCTAACGCCCGCGGGCGACGGCGAGACCGAGATTTCACTCACGCTCGCCCCGGGTGGCCCACGGGAACGAGTCGGGTTATCGTCCGTCCGCGGCCGTGAGCAACCGGGCGGTGAGTTCGTCGACGCGCGCGGCGATGTCGTCGCGGACCAGACGCATACGCTCGATCCCGTCGATACCGCGCTCCGACGGTTCGTCGGTGTTCCAGTTCTCCACGACGACGGTGGCGGGCGCATCGACGCGGGCTTCACTGCCCAGGGTGACGACCAGGTCCACCTCGCTCAGGAGATGCGGATCGATCGGCTTGGGATATTCGCCGGCGGTCGGTGCGCCGACCTCGTCGAGTACCTGCACCGACAAGGCGTTGAGGGACGATCCGGGCGCTGTGCCGGCCGAATGGACGCCCACGCGGTCGCCGGCGGACTTGCGCATGAGCGCTGCCGCCATCTGGGACTTTCCGCCGTTCTTGACACACACGAACAGCACCGAAGCAGTGGACAAGATGGTAGGTCCTTTCCGGCGAGGCCCATTTGACGCGTTGTATCGATGAACGTCAATATAGACATATGTCGAATCAGTTGTCGAGCGTGGTCGCGCCTTGCTGCCCGCCGATCGGGCGTGAGCCGTTGTCCTCCGAGCGAGCTGCCGACCTGGGCCGGATGTTCAGAGCGCTCGGTGATCCGGTGCGCTTGCGAATGCTCAGCATGGTCGCGAGCCACGAGGGTGGCGAGGCATGCGTGTGCGACATCAGTCCCGCTTTCGACCTGGCGCAGCCCACCATTTCCCACCACCTCAAGGTGTTGCGCGAAGCCGGGTTGCTGGACTGTGAGCGTCGCGGCACCTGGGTGTACTACCGAGTGGTCCCCGCCGCTCTCGAAGAACTGTCCGCGGTGCTGGCGATCGAATCCGGAGCGCTGCCCGCCTCGTCCTGCTCGCCGAACGACCCACTCCAGGAGACACTCTCGTGACCGCCACCACCGGACGTCCGCCGGTCGTCGGCAAGATGTCGACCCTCGACCGGTTCCTGCCCGTCTGGATCGGCATCGCCATGGTCGCCGGTCTCCTGCTGGGCCGCATGATCCCCGGACTCGGGGACGCATTGAGCGTCATCGAGATCGACGGCATCTCCTTGCCGATCGCACTGGGTCTGCTGATCATGATGTATCCGGTGCTGGCGAAGGTCCGCTACGACCGCCTCGACACGGTCATCGGCGACCGCACCTTGCTGATCTCGTCGCTGGTGCTCAACTGGGTGCTCGGCCCCGCCCTGATGTTCGCGCTTGCGTGGTTGCTGCTCCCGGACCTGCCGGAGTACCGCACGGGCTTGATCATCGTCGGACTGGCACGGTGCATCGCGATGGTGATCATCTGGAACGACCTCGCGTGTGGTGATCGCGAGGCTGCTGCCGTGCTGGTCGCGATCAATTCCGTCTTCCAGGTCGTCATGTTCGCCGTGCTCGGCTGGTTCTACCTCTCGGTGCTGCCCGGCTGGCTCGGGCTCGAGCAGACCACGCTCGATGTGTCGCCGTGGCAGATTGCCGGATCGGTATTGATCTTCCTCGGCATCCCCCTGGTCGCCGGTTTCCTGACGCGGCACTTCGGCGAGAAGGCCAAGGGCCGGGAGTGGTACGAGACCCGATTCATTCCGAAGATCGGCCCGTGGGCGCTGTACGGTTTGCTGTTCACGATCGTCATTCTCTTTGCGCTCCAAGGCGACCGGATCACGTCGCAGCCCTGGGATGTCGCGCGGATCGCATTGCCGTTGCTGGCGTACTTCGCTCTCATGTGGGGCGGTGGTTACCTGTTCGGTGCCGCCGTGGGCCTCGGGTACGAGCGGACGACGACGCTCGCATTCACCGCCGCCGGTAACAACTTCGAGCTGGCGATTGCTGTGGCGATCGCGACGTTCGGCGTCACGTCGGGACAGGCACTGGCCGGAGTGGTTGGCCCGTTGATCGAGGTGCCGGTACTCGTTGCGCTCGTGTACGTCTCGCTCGCGCTGCGAAAGCGATTCGTCCGAGTCCCCGCCTCCACCGCATCCTGAATCACGCCGGACACCGGCAGCCCCCGTCCTCCCGGACACACACCCGGGAGGACGACCGGGGTTCGGGCGTCAGCAGCACGAAGTCGGCTGCTCCGCGGCGGCGCCGATGCCGGCGACGGGTTCGGTAGCGGCAGACGAGGCGGCCGAGCCACAACACGCTGCCGCACCGGAGTTTTCGTCCGCGAGCAGCGTGGGGCTGGTACCGAAGGTCTCGCTGTCGGCGAGCACGGTGTAGACCTCCCACTTCTCGCCGTCCGGGGCGGTGGCCCACACCTTGTCCTGCGTCGCGAAGCAGCACGTGGTGCCGATCTCCTCTTCGGTGAACAGTCCGGCATCGGTGAGCCGGGCGATCTCCTCGTGCACCTTCTCGCTGGATTCGACCTCGACGCCCAGGTGATTGAACGAACCGCCCTTGCCGGGATTCTCGAGGAGCACCAACTTGAGCGGCGGTTCCGACAGGGCGAAGTTCGCATACCCGGGTCGGAGCTTGTTCGGCTCGGCACCGAACAACTTCGAGTAGAAAGCAACGGCCTCGGACAGGTCGTCGACGTTGAGTGCGAGCTGAGCGCGGGACATGGGAACCTCCACGTGTGAGACATACATCGAATTAGCGGCTTCCAGTGTGGTCCACCTTTTTGACATATGTCAAGGAGGTCGGCAGAATAGTTCCCATGCCCAAGGCACTGCCCGTCGTCGACATCACCACACCGATTTGCTGCGAACCGGTGTCCGCTGCCCCGATGAGCGGCAACGCTGCACTCGAAGTGGCGCTCCGCCTCAAAGCGCTGGCGGATCCGACCCGCATCCAGCTGATGTCGATCCTGCTCACCGACCCCGCCGGCGAAGTGTGCACATGCGACCTCGCCACGGCCGTCGACCTGGCGGAATCCACCGTCAGTCACCATCTCGGGCAGCTGCGGAAAGCCGGAATGGTGGAATCCACCCGCAACGGAATGAACGTCTACCACCGTGTACGAACGGACGCACTCGAAGCGCTGCGCGTCGTACTGGACCCGAACTGCTGCACCTGACACGGTGAACAGTGCCGGGCTCAGATGATGGCACCCTCGAAGAGGACGCTGTACAGGCCCAGTGCGATAAAGGTGATGACGTAGAGCGGCCCCCGGATGGGGTCTCCCTGGCTCGCACCCTCCTGAAGCCACGTGATGATCTCGACCGATCCCATGTTCCGCTCCTGACGTGGTAGTGACAGCCTTCACCGAACGAATCGGGGCCGAACGCGGCGTTGTTACAAGCGCATTCGCTTCCTTTCGTATACCGGCCAGCTGTCGGGATGCACGCGCAGGGTGCCGGCACGCCGGAAGACCGGCGTCGACGTCGATCTGGTCGTGCGGGATTCACTGCGGAAGCCGTGACCACGGTGTGTACTGGACTCGACGGAATGCCGAGCAAGCGGACCACCTCCGCACACGCTGAAGGCGCAGACCTACGGCAAGGATCCACAACGTGACAAGTATCCCCGGGCTTCGCGAAACACACTGCTGCACATCGGTTCCGATCCATCCGCCTCGTCCTCGGCGGCGGCCGTGAAGATCGGCGTGGTGGGGGTCGGCGCGGTCGGATCGGCTACCACCCTTGCACTGCTGGGCAGGGGGACCGCCAGGGAAATCGTGCTGGTGGACAAGAACGTGAAGCGGGCACAGGCAGTGGCGCTCGACATGCGCTACGGAACGCCGCTGGTTCCGCCGGTGGACGTGCGCGCCGGGGAGCGAGACGACCTCGACGGCGCGGATCTGTTGATCGTCACAGCGGGCGAGAACGAAGCCGCAGGCGGCGCGACCGACCGGAGCGACCCGGCGGGCCGACTGCGGTTGCTCGAACACAATGCCGGGGTATATCGGGAGTTGATCCCCGGACTCGTCGCGGCAGCACCGGACGCCACGATCATGGTGGTCACCGACCCGCCGGACCCCTTGGCGGACCTGACCCGTGTGCTGGCCGGGCACGACCGGGTGTTCTCCACCGGCACCGTGCTCGACAGTCTGCGCTTCCGGGTCCACCTCGGCGATCATCTCGGAGTCAGTCCCAGCGATATCCAGGCTTTCGTGATCGGCGAACACGGCACCAGCGAGGTGCTGCTCTGGTCGTCGGCCACCGCTGCGGGCGTGCCGGTACTCGACCTGCTGGCCGAGCAGGGTCAGCAGATCCGCGACCGGGTGGAGGCAGAAATCCGCTATGCCAACATCAACATCATCGAAGGGATCGGCGCGAGCCAGTACGGTATCGGCGCGGTGAGCGCACGACTGGCCGAAGCGGTTCTGCGCGACGAGCAGGCCGTCTTCACCGTCGCCGGATACCACCCGGAGTACCGAGTCACGATGTCGTTGCTTTCGGTGCTCGGCCGCGCCGGAGTAAGCCAGATGCATCAGCCCCCGATGACGGAACAGGAACGTGCCGCACTCGAAGCCAGCGCACACACCCTGCAACGCGCGGTCGAGACGATCCTCTGATTGTCGTCGGGTCGCGCACCGTGCGCGAGATCGTGCCGGCCCTCGACATTCGTTTCTGATCGACGGCTGCTCCCGGAGTGGCGTGCAGCGCAATCGTGTTCAATCGGAGTGCGGGCGGCAGCTCGAGTCAGAATGCACTGTGCAACGGCGTGGTTGGAGTTGTAGCGTCGCACGGCGGGAGAGTGGGGGATGGAGGGAGCGGTGGATTCGGCCGAGGCCGCAGTTGCCCACGTACGTGCGTCGGCTGCGGGGGAGAGCATCGACGGGTCGATGCGGGTGACGATGCATTTTCATCCGGATGCTCCGTACCGTGGGCTGTCGACGCTGTCCGCAATTGCCCGTCGTGGCGCCTATCTCTCGCAGTTCGAGACGAATACGGGCAATGGTGGACTCACGGCATTCGAAGGCGGTGATCGGTGGCGGTGGGAAAGCCGGATGTTCGGTGGTGTCTACGACTCCCGGCCGGCGTCGGATCGTCCCAAGTACGGCTCCCTCGACCGTCATTGCGATGGTTACGGTGGTTCGCCGCGGTTCGGGTCGTCGTACTTCGTGCTGGCTGAGCACACTCTCGAGCGCACCACGTTCTGCTTTCCCGACAGCGTGCACGAACCACAGTTGTTCGGGACCGCGGAGACATCGAGTCATCTGCTGCAGGCCGCGGCGGTTGCCGAGTTCGACGATCCGCTCGACCACTACATCGAGGCCCATGTGCACGGACCCATCAACATCGAATGTGACGTCGAGGCACTCGTTCTGGACCCGAGCTACCGAGGCACTCGGTTCGAGGACATCGCAAGGACGGTGCCCTGTGCTGTTGTGTGGCACGACGGTTACAGACTCGCGATAGAACAAGCCGAGGCTCATCCGGAGTACCGAGGGAATGCGGTGGTCCAGGTGGCTCGCTCGGTCGCCCGGCACGGGTGGATCACACCGTATTCACTCGGACCAGCTCGGGTGGGGAACGTCGACCCACAGGATCTGAAGAAAGTGTGGCACTACGTCGCCCGGTACGGCCGGAGAGCATCTGCGTGGTGACGGGCCGGTGCGCCTATGTGGAAGTCGCTGACCGGATTGTGATTCGTCCGCCCGAGTACACCCCTGCGGCATTACCCTCGCGTCATGATCACGTGCGTTGTGGAGTACACGATCGACCCGGTGAAAATCGACGACTTCGAGAGGTTCGCTCGCGCATGGATCGCGCTCGTCGACAAACACGGCGGTACCCACCACGGATACTTCCTTCCCGGTGAGGGTGCCAGCGACCGTGCGCTGGCTCTCTTCTCGTTCGAGTCCCTCGCCGCGTACGAGCGGTACCGCGCGTTGTTCGATTCCGACGACGAGTTCCGCGCGGCCAACGCGATTCGGGACCGGAGCGGCTGCGTGCTCCGCTACGAGCGCACCTTCATGCGGCCGATCTTCGACGGCAGGCTCCCCTGAACCTCTGTGCGTACGGCGTGCCGGAGCGTGTCTGTCCCGATCGGCGATGGAAGGTTCACTGCGCGCGATCTTCCGATTGACCGTCTGCAAACACGGATCGGGAGACGCACCGAGCGTCGCCTACCGCTGTCCGTTCGCGGAAACTGCCGAGTCTTGGATCCCCATCGGGCTGTCCGATCCCGACGGCGCGATCGACGGTCAGGGCAGTGACCTCGATGTTGCGATGCGCCGGGCTGTGGTCAACGCTCTGGATTTCCTCGAACACCATCAGGGTTTGGACCGCCCGACCGCGTATGCATATCTCTCGGCAGCGGCCGACTTCACGGTGTCGCGGATGGTCGACCGGACCGTTGCCGTTCACGGGCAGATCTACAAGGAGCATTTCAGCTGATCGTGTACCCGCGTCGGCGACACTGCCCGGCGTGCAGAACTCACGGCAACAGCGGTCATTCGACGCTTTCGGGCCTGACGAAGGAAATGCAGCCAGGCTACGGTCGTTCCTCTGACCTACCGACCTCGGCCGCCAATCGCCCAAACGCCCCGATCCCCGCGGAACGACTCCCTGCCGGCCACGCCAGCACCGTGGTGATCGAGACGGCGTCGGTGACAGGGATCGCCACATGCTGCGGCCACTGCCACGCACGACTGGAGGCGGGAATCACCAGGAGTGCCTTGCCCAATGCCACGAGTTGGGCGATGGCCGATTGAGTACGCACCTCCGGACCAGGACCATCCGGGTAGCTGCCATCAAGTTTCGGCCACCGGGCCAACGGCAGACCGGGGATGTCTCGAATCTCGGCAAGCGTGACCTGCGTCCGCGCCGCGAGAAAGTGACCCGCGGGAACAATGGCCACCTGCCCCTCGACAAGCAGTTCTTCGGTGTCGAAGCCGTCGAGATCATCGACCGGCCGGTGCATGATCGCCACATCGGCCCGGCCCCCGCGCAGCAGCGCCGCCTGCTCCGCGACCTCACACAGCAGTACCTCGACATCCGGAACGTCACTGCGCTGGGCGGCCTCCCCGAGCAACCGTTGCAGTACCTCGAGGGACGCACCGGCTTTCGTTGCAAGCACCAGTGGTCCCCGAGGGCTTCCGGCTCGCCGGGTCCGATGAGCCGCAGCCTCAACCGCGTCGATCACCGTGTGCGCCTCGCTCACCAGGACCCGTCCGGCGTCGGTGAGCTCGACGCCACGACGGTTGCGCTCGAACAACTTCACGCCGAGCCTCGACTCGAGCTGCTGGATCGCACGGGACAGCGGCGGTTGCGTGATGCCGAGCAGGTCTGCCGCCCTACCGAAGTGCAACTCGTCGGCAACGGCGAGGAAATAGCGGAAGTCACGCGTCTCCAGATCGGACACATCCACCACGCTACCTCGATACTCACCGGGTATCACAGAAGAGGTGATCGGTCTTGGACGCCGCGAGTCCACGCGGCGAAGATCGAAGAGTGAACACCACCAAGACAGCGCTGGTCACCGGCGCGAACAAGGGAATCGGCTATGCGATCGCTTGCGGACTCGGCGGACGAGGGTTCCGCGTCGCACTCGGGGCCCGTGACGACGCCCGCCGCACCGAGGCCGTGGCTCGCCTCCGCAGCGAGGGAATCGACGTCTTCGGCGTCGCTCTCGACGTGACGTCGGACGACAGCGTGGCGGCAGCGGCGGCCACCGTCGCGCGCGAGGCAGGCAGGCTCGATGTGCTGATCAACAACGCCGGCGTCGGAGGCCGAACCGATGACGGCGCGCAGGACCCGACAACGATGGACCTCGATGTCCTGCAGCAGGTCCTGGACACCAATGTGTTCGGCGTCATCCGGATCACCAATGCTGTTCTCCCACTGCTGCGGCAATCCGACTCACCGCGCATCGTCAACGTGTCCAGCAACATGGGGTCCCTCGCGCTGCAAACGGGACCTCAGATGGCCGCCTATGCGCCGTCGAAAACCATGCTCAACAGCATCACCGCCCAGTACGCCCGAGCACTGTCGAACACGAGCATCCTCGTCAACGCGTGCTGTCCCGGCTACGTCGCCACCGACTTCACCGGCCACAACTCGGCCCGATCTCCAGAGCAAGGTGCCGCCATCGCCGTCGCACTCGCCACCCTCCCCGACGACGGACCCCGCGGCGGATTCTTCGACGACGCCGGCACCATTCCCTGGTGAGCGCGCGGTTCCCGGTGTCACGAAGCACCGCGATCGACGGGCTGAACAGTGGCCCGACGGTGTACCAGGTGATCGCCGACAGCTCGAATCAATGTAACCGTAGCGCCGCTCCCGCCTGCACTGACGGATTGACAGATGACAGAGTTGGTGACGATGCTCGTCACTGTCGGTGCACTCTTCAGCTGACCTTTACAACCGGTCGCACCCACGAAAGCCAGGGAGGTGCTCCGCGAATGCCCACTGTTACCTCTCCGCTGTCGATGCTGTCCGGCGTCATGGGAATTCGAGCGGTGGCCACCGCACTGGTCCTTGCTGTTGCCCTGGCCGGCTGCTCGAGCACGGACACCGGAGCCGGCCCGGGTCAACTCGACCCGACCACCAGCCCACCTGCACCAAGCGAACAGTCACAGATCTACTCTGCCGCCCTGCACCACTTGATCCTCGTGGACAATCCGTTCGCGAAAGCACCGACCCCGGTCGGGTATGTCTACCTCGTCGACGGCCCCGCATCACGCAGCTCGGAAATGTTGATCGTCGCTGACGGACTGCAGTTCGATGCCGATCTGAAAAACGAAATCACAGCCCAGGCCGTCGATCTGCCACCCGTCGAGTTCGTCGCAGAACCTCAGCTTCGGGCCAGGTCCGCACGACTGGGCCTGACCGGGGTCGACAACGACGGCGTCATTGTCGGACTGGCGCCCGTCGAGCGACAGGACGACGGAACGGTCCACGTCGGTGCCGGACTGTGGTGCGGCATCGACTGCGGACTGGGCCTCACCTACGTCCTCGATCACGCAGACGGACAATGGGCAGTGACAGGAACGACTGGACCAGTCTCAATTTCGTGACGGGATGAGTCTGCAGAAGCGGCATCTGGGACCGGTGAAGGTGCTTGGTCCGGCGAAGCGTTGTCAATCCAGGGAAATCGAGTTGTCAGTCTTCGCCGTATCTCAACAGCGAAATCAGCCGCGCGCCATATCCACGAACCGCGACAGGTGCAGCTGGTGAGCCACGGTGATCGTCGCCGTCGGACCGTTACGGTGCTTACCGACGATCAGGTCGGCTTCACCACCGCGCGGGTCGTCGCGCTCGAATGCGTCGGGGCGATGCAACAGGATCACCATGTCGGCGTCCTGCTCGAGCGATCCCGACTCGCGGAGGTCGGAGACCATCGGCTTCTTGTCGGTGCGCTGTTCGGGACCACGGTTGAGCTGACAGATCGCGATGACCGGAACTTCGAGTTCCTTCGCGAGAAGCTTGAGGCTACGCGAGAATTCGGAGACTTCCTGCTGGCGCGACTCGACCTTCTTACCGGAGGTCATCAGCTGCAGATAGTCGACGACGATGAGACGGATGTCGTGTTTCTGCTTGAGCCGCCGTGCTTTCGCGCGGATCTCCATCATCGTCAGGTTCGGTGAATCGTCGATGTAGAGGGGGGCTTCGCTGATCTCGCTCATGCGCCGGGCGAGGCGGGTCCAGTCGTCGTCGGTCATGCGACCCGAACGCATGTCGCCGAGCTTGATCTTCGCCTCCGCGGAGAGCAAGCGCATGACGATCTCCGTCTTTCCCATCTCCAGGGAGAAGATGACGGACGCCATACCGTGCTTGATCGAGCACGACCGCATGAAGTCCATGCCGAGAGTCGAATTGTGCGTGGGCACCATCGCACGACCCGCGAGGTACATGTGGTCGCCGTCGACCTCCACGCAGCGGACGGGCACCGACGCGACCGGGCGAACGGCCACGATGTGCCGTTCGCGAGCCACGGCGGTGCGGCATTCCTTGTGGCGCACTGCCTTGCTCGGAAGGACGAAGACGTCGTCGTCGGCGGTGAACGACACCACTCCGTCGTCGACGGTGCACGCGTAGCCCAAGCCCGCAACGAGTTCGGCGAGGTCGTGGGCGAGGCGCTCGCGCCCGGTGGAGAAGCGGATGGTGCCGTCGTCGTCGATGCGACCGCCGGCGTCGAGAAGGCCGGCGAGCAGGTCGCGGCGCTGCACGATCGAGCCGCGCTGGTATTCGACGGGAATGTGCGCCCCGAGCGACATCAATTCTTCGGTGAACCCGCCTTCACCTTCCACCCGCATGTGTACCTCTGCGTCGGAGGGCGGCCCGCCGAGCCACGCACCGAGGGTGAACGGTGCGACCGGTAGGTCTGCCGCGGGGAGGGCCAAGGGATCGGTGTGGGGGACCGCGTGACCGGCGTCGACGGTGGCGGCGAGTTCGCCGGTGGTGCGCACCACCCCGTCGGCGGTGCGCCACTGGTGCTGTTCGTCGGCGACGAGCACCGTGCCGTCGGAGAACACGACATCGAAACAGGGCCGGTCGCGCATGATCTCGGTGGCCGCGAGCACGCGGGTGGGCTTTCCGTCGGGAGCGAGCAGTTCGTCGCCGACGCGGACCTCACCCATGGTGGTCCATCCGGTGGGTGTGGGGAGCGGGGTGTCGAGGGCGAGAGCCTTGCCGACGCCGGGACGGGCGGCGACGATGATCATCTGTCCCGGATGCAGTCCGTTGGTGAGTTCGTCGAGTTCGGCGAACCCCGTGGGCACGCCGACCGAGATGCCGCCGCGGCTGGCGATGGAGTCGATCTCGTCCATCGTGGGCTGCAGCAGTTCTTCGAGGGCCACGAAGTCTTCGGTGGTGCGCCGCTCGGACACATCGAAGATCTCGGCCTGCGCACGGTCGACGACTTCTGCGACGTCCTGACCGTCCGAGCCGGCATATCCGTATTGGACGATGCGCGTGCCCGCTTCGACGAGCCGTCGCAGGATGGCCTTCTCCGCAACGATCTCGGCGTAGAAACCGGCGTTCGCGGCGGTAGGCACCGTCTGGGTCAGGGTGACGAGGTACGCGGGGCCGCCGATGCGCTTGAGCTCGCCTCGGCGGTCGAGTTCGGCCGACACGGTGACGGGGTCGGCGGGTTCGCCGCGGCTGTAGAGGTCGAGGATCGAGTCGTAGATGGCTTGGTGGGCGGGGCGATAGAAATCGCCGGGGCGCAGCACTTCGAGAACGTCGGCAATGGCGTCCTTGCTCAGCAGCATGCCGCCGATGACGGACTGCTCGGCAACCATGTCCTGCGGGGGCTGGCGACCGAAGTCACCACCTGAGTCTTCGTCAGGGGGCCCCGGATAGTCGGAATGGCCACGATCGTCCACAACAGCCAACGTGATGCCGCCTTCCGTCCAAATACCGTCGCCCGGTGGTTCGCCGGCCGTTGACCCGTACCGACTCCCGGTGGGCGCCACCGGGAAACACTCCACGTTCTACTCGTCCCCACCGACACCGCAGTGGGTTGCAGCTCCCCACGAGGGAGAGTTGCGCGCTCGACGTTAGGGACGATTTCGAGGGCGACCAAATCGGGTTGTGCACACAGTTGGGGATAGATTGTGGAATCAGGTGGACAGGGTTGTGCACCTGATGTGGATAACCTGGGGAGAACGCATCTCACATTTGATAACGATGCAGGTTAACTAGGGAAAATGGCTGTTCAGCCCTGTGGAAGAAGGAATTTTCGGCGTGTCGCGATAACAATGCCGCCCGGGCGTGTTCATCTGTTCGTTCCCGAAACGATATGACCCGAGTCACACCGGTGCGTTTACCCACACCCGCCATCCACAGGTTGTGCACAGATGCCGAGGAGCCCCGCGCAACCATCGCGCGGGGCTCCTCGAACCGGAAATCAGGCGCTCACGACGTCCAGCGTGAACTTCGCGACGACGTCCGGGTGCAGCTTCACGACGACCTGGTGCTTGCCGGTCGCCTTGATGTGAGCCTTGGGCAGCTCGACGAGGCGCTTGTCGACAACCGGGCCACCGGCAGCCTTGATGGCACCGGCAACGTCGGCCGCGGTAACCGAGCCGAACAGCTTGCCCGAGTCACCGGCGGTCTTGACGTTGAGCGAGACGCTCTCGAGACCCTCGATAGCGGTCTTGAGCTCCTTGGCGTGCTCCAGGCCGCGCACAGCGCGCGCTTCCTGTGCACGGCGGATGCCCTCGACCTGCTTCTCGGCGCCACGGGTGGCGACGATCGCCAGGCCGCGGGGCAGCAGGTAGTTGCGGCCGTAGCCGTCCTTGACCTCAACGGTGTCGCCAGGCGCACCGAGGTTGTCCACGTCAGCGGTGAGGATGAGCTTCATCGTGTTCCCTCCCTTTCCTAGCGAGCCGTCGAGACGTAAGGCAGCAAAGCGACCTCACGGGAGTTCTTGACAGCAACAGCGATATCGCGCTGGTGCTGCACGCAGTTGCCGGTGACGCGGCGAGCGCGGATCTTTCCGCGATCGCTGACGTACTTACGCAGCAGCGTTGTGTCCTTGTAATCGATCTGCGTGTTCTTTTCCTTGCAGAAAGCGCAGACCTTCTTCTTCAAAACCTTCTCGCGCGCGGGCGACTTAGGCATGGTCTTTCTCCGTACTTCTGGATGTTCCGATCGAAGGTCGGATCAGAACGGGGGCTCGTCGTCCCCGGAACCGCCGAACGAGCCGGCCTGCGGGGCATTGCCCCACGGGTCGTCGCCGCCGACGTTCGCGTTGGAACTAGGGCGTCCACCGCCCGATCCGCCGGAAGAACCACCGAAGCCGCCTCCGCCGCCGCCACCACGACCGGCCTTGCTGACCTTGGCGGTGGCATAGCGGAGCGAAGGGCCGATCTCGTCGACCTCGAGCTCCACGACAGTGCGCTTTTCGCCTTCACGCGTTTCGTAGCTGCGCTGCTTGAGCCGGCCCTGCACGATGACGCGCGAGCCCCGGGTCAAGCTTTCGGCTACGTTCTCCGCTGCCTCGCGCCAGATATTGCAGCGCATGAACAGAGCGTCGCCGTCTTTCCATTCGTTGGACTGACGGTCGAAGATGCGGGGAGTGGACGCGACCGTGAAGTTCGCGACCGCGGCACCCGCCGGGGTGAAACGCAGTTCGGGATCGGCGGTCAGATTGCCGACCACGGTGATGACGGTATCGCCTGCCATGTGGTTCCTCCTGCTGTGTGTGGAGACCTGATGCGCCAGAGCCTACGGCCAGGCGCCGACAGGCTCACTTGCCGTGGCGCAGAACCTTGGTGCGAAGCACCGACTCGTTCAGGCCGAGCTGGCGATCCAGCTCTGCAACCGTGGCGGGCGTCGCGCTGATGTCGATAACCGCGTAGATGCCTTCGCTCTGCTTCGCGATCTCGAATGCGAGACGACGCTTACCCCACACGTCGACCTTGTCGACCTTGCCGCCTTCTTGGCGAACAACATTGAGGAACGTATCCAGCGAGGGAGCAACAGTGCGCTCATCCAGGCTGGGGTCCAGGATGATCATCAATTCGTAATGACGCATAAGACCTCATCACCTCCTATGGACTGTGAACGGTCACGGACGATCCGTGACAGGAGGGTCGTTGCGTCAGCAACCCAAGAAGGGTACATGAGCCATCCCTGACCAGGGAAATCGACCTCCGTCCCGGGCAGCGGATTTGACCTAGGGTGAGGACATGCGCACGAGCCCCAGGACGATCTCGCTCGTCGCCGTCCTGACCTGCGCGATCGCGCTCTGGCTCGGATACCTCAACAAAGCCCGCTGCGCGGGTGCACCGTTCGACGAACTCGGTCGCACGATCCGCTTCGAGGACATCAAGGACGCGCACGTCTGTTATTCCGACATCCAGCAGTTGTGGCTCGGACGTGGCATCAATCTCCACCGGTTCCCCTTCGTCGACGGCAGCATCGACGCGGCCGGGAATCTCGTCGGAAGCACCGTCGAATATCCCGTGCTCAGCGGTCTGCTGATGTGGCTGGGCGCGATCGGCGTCCATACCGACGCCGACTTCCTGCTGCGGTCCGCACTGCTCCTCGCGCCGTTCGGACTCCTCACGGCGTGGCTGCTCGCGCGCCTCGCCGGATGGGCAGCGCTGGCGTGGTCGGCGACACCTCCACTGGTGCTCTACGCGTTCCTCAACTGGGATCTCCCGGTCGTCGCGATCACCGTCCTGGCGATCGCGGTGGTCGGCGTCGAACGCTGGTCGTTGCGCGCGCGCGGCGTTCTTGCGGCCGCGCTTCTCGCGGTCGGGTTCTGCCTGAAGATCTATCCGGGCATCTTCGTCCTGCCGCTGATGATCTACGTGTTCACAGGTGGTCGTGCGGCCGGCACGGTGCGCGACGTGCGGGGCGCGCTTGCGGTCGCCGGCGCCGCAGTGGCGACGACTGTCGCGATCAACCTTCCGTTCGCCGTCCTCGGGTACGAAGGCTGGCGTGCGTCGTTCACGTTCCAGCAGAACCGCGCCGCCGACGGGACGAGCAACTCGGTCTGGTTCTGGGGTCTGCGGCCTTTGCTGGGTGGTTACGAGGGCACGGGCGTGACACCGGAATTCAACGAGGTCGTCGCCGTCGCGTCTCCGCTGCTCATCGCCGCGTCGTTCCTCCTCGCCCTGTGGCTCGGCCGCCGGCGGTATCTCCGTGGGGGCCCGTATCCGTGGCTGCCGGTTGCGGCCGCGATGTTGTGCGGCTTCATGCTCTTCCACAAAGTCCACTCACCCCAGTACACGCTGTGGTTGTTGCCGCTGCTGGTCCTGCTGCAGGTTCCGTGGCGGCTTGTCGCGGCATACCTCCTCGTCGACCTCGCGATCGGTATCGGTGTCTTCCGCTGGTTCTACGCGACCGGAGGTGCGATCGACATCGAACTACCTCTCGTTCTCACCACGATCGGTGTGTGGGGACGCGCGATACTGTTGGTCGTACTGTTCTTCGTCTTCCTGCGCGCACCGCGGCGTCCGCCGCCCGGTACTCCACCCGCGGAGCGAGGTCGGGAAGCCCTCGGCACGGAAAGCGTTCGATGAGCGACATCTGGTCCGACCACCCGTCTCTCGAGGGTGCGCGCGTGCGGCTCGATCCGCTCACAGTCGCGCACGCGCCGCGACTGCTCGAGGCGGCCGACGATCCCGACGAGATCTTCCGCTGGTCCGCTGCCGTGATCCGCACTCCCGCGGACGCGGAATCGTTCGTCCGCAGCGCGGTGGACGATCCGGATCGGCAGCCCTACGCGGTGATCGACAAGGACACGGGCGCGGTCGTCGGGTCCACGTCGTACTACCTGCTCGAACCGGAACACCGCAAACTCACGATCGGCCATACCTGGCTGGCGACGTCGGCCCAGCGCACGCACGTCAACACGGAAGCGAAACTGCTGTTGTTGCGGCATGCCTTCGACGACCTTCGTGCGGTGCGTGTGGAGTGGCACACCGACGAATTCAACAATCGCTCGCGCGAGGCGCTCGCGCGCCTCGGTGCCCGGCACGAAGGATTGCTGCGCAAACACCGCCGGCGCCGAGACGGCTCGTGGCGTACGACCGCACTGTTCTCGATGACGGACGACGAATGGCCCGTCGCACGGGCAAGGCTGGAAGCGCGGGCGAACCGGTGACCTCCGGACCGTCGACCGGCAAGGAGTAGAGATGGGCAAGGTGGCTTGGGGATTCACGTGCTCGATCGACGGCTTCATCGCCGGTCCCGGGCACGACATGAGTTGGTTGTCCGCGGCCGAACCGATGGCCGAGGGCACCACGGAACGCATGGCGGGGGATGTTGCGGTGATCATCTCCGGCCGCGCAGGCTACGACGCGGCGAAGGAGCAGCAGGACGAACGCGACGAAGTGACCTCCCAGGCTTACGGGGGCGCCTGGTCGGGAACCGAATTCATCCTCACCCACCGGCCGGAAGAACTCGCCGACGATCCGACCGTCGTCGCGATGAACTGCGACATCGTGGAAGCGATTCGTCGCGCTCAGGAGATCGCGGGCGATCGGGACGTGCAGATCATCAGCGCGGATATCGCCCGGCAGGCGCTCGAGCACAATCTGATCGACGAGTTGCAGGTTTTCGTCGCCCCGGTGTTTCTCGGCGACGGCACCCGCATCTTCGACGTGCCGGGCGGTCGACGACTCGACTGGGAGTTGATCGACATCTACGAGGACAGTCCGCGCAGTTTCGGGCGGACCTACCGCCCGAAAGTGCGGTCCGATCGACCCCCCGTGGACTCGGCATGAGCGACACCGTGCGACCCGCGCTCGCGCGCCTGACCGCCCCGACACTCGTCGCGGCGGGTGCGGCGTGTGCGTGCGCGGCTGTCGTCTGGGCCGACCCGACCACTCCGGGCGGAGTGATCCCACCGTGCCCCACCTTCACGATCTTCGGCGTCTACTGTCCGGGGTGCGGGATGTCGCGAATGCTGTATTCGCTGGTGCACCTGGATATCCCGGCGGCGCTGCACTACAACGCGTTGGGCGTCGTCGCGGTGGCGGGCCTGCTGGCGGCGTTCGCGGTGTGGACCGTCGGCCGGATTCGCGGGACCGCAGCGGGACCGCGCTGGAGCAGGTTCCGCTGGGCTCCGCACTTCGCGCTCGCGGTGATCGCACTGTGGTTCGTGGTGCGCAACATTCCGGTCGCGCCGTTCACTGCCCTGCGTATCTGACCCGTCCGAAGCGCGGGAGATACGTCATGCCGCGCGTAGCGACGACAGCGCAGCGTGTTGCTCGACGCGGACGCGGCGGGGGGTGAGAGCCATGGCTACCGCTGTTTGTTCGGGATCGAGGCCGACGATCGTGCGGAGGATCAGAATGTCCTGCTGGAGGCGCGTGAGGGGCGCGTCGCGCCGGACCGCGAAGCGGGTGTCGGCAGTTTCGGCCGCCAGGGAGTACGCGAGGCGCAGGAACGGCCGGTCGGCACCGGACGGCGCGGACAGTGCGGTGAGAATCGAACGGCACGCCTCGAGGGCGAGCCGATCCGCGTCCGAGAAGGAATAGCCCACGTGCTTCGCCCGTGCCCTGCTGTACGCCGACACGGCCGGGTGCAACTCCCGGAGCAGCACGGGAAGCGCCGCCGCGTCACCTGCGGCGACCGACCAGGCCAGATCGCACGCCGTGAAGTTCGAAGATGTACGACCGGCTCCCACAACCGGTGCTCGTCCGCCCGCCGTCACAGAACCTCCTCACTTCCCCTCCGACCCTAGGACCCGGAGGCGACCGGTGACGTAGTCCATTTGGATGATTTCCGCTTTCCCACACGCTGGTGGGACGGCCGCAATCGATCGGGGAGCCAGGAGGGCGGATGGTCGGGCGCCTGGTCGAGGACGCCTCCCACCGGGTCGTCGATGAACCCGTATCGCACCGGATCCTTGACGGGCCGCCGAATCTGCCACAGCACCGCGGCGCACAGCGCCACCACGGCGACATCGCGGAGGAACACCGTGGCGGTGAACCACTGTTCCGGAAGCCCCTTCTCTGCGGGACCGAGGTAGTAGTACATGCGCGGTACCCACACCAGCGCGTCGACAGTCATCCAGGCCAGGAGCGCACGACGATGCGGGATGGCGAGTACCGCAAGAGGGACGAGCCAGAGCGAGTACTGCGGACTCCACACCTTGTTGGTGAGCAGGAACGCGGCAACGACCAGAAAGCACAGTTGAGCGAGCCGCGGGCGGCGCGGGGCGGTGAGCGCCACCAGTCCGATACCGGCGCATGCTGCGGCGAACAGCACCAGCGAGACGAGGTTGAGGGTGGACGGTGCCCAGTTCGGCCAGCCGACGAACGAGCGCAGCACGTTGTAGATCGAATCGGGATCGGCGCCCCGATCGGAGTTCAAACGGAAGAACTCGGCCCAGCCCGCCGGATACAGCAGCATGATCGGCAGGTTCACCACCAGCCACGTGGCCGCCGTCGCCCCCGCGGTTTTCGCGAACGGCCGGAGCTTCCCGGTACGCAGACACAGCACGAACAACGGGCCGAGCAGCAGCAGAGGATACAACTTCGTCGCGGCCCCGAGGCCGAGCAGCACACCGGCGAGGACGGGCCGGCGCCGCGCCCAGGCGAGCAACCCGCCGGCGGCGAACGCGGTGGTGAGCGCGTCGAAGTTGGTGAAGGCGTGCACGATGACGAGAGGCGAGGCTGCTACCAGCGCGGCGTCCCACACGCGTCGCCCCGCAGACATGGCGGTCGCCCAGACGGTCGCCAGCCACGCCAGCGCCAGGCCCCACGCGACGACGTTGAAGTAGATCGCGACCTGGAGACCACCGGGGAGCCACGGCGTCGCATCCCACGCCTTCGCGATGCGCATGGACGCGTACTGGTACATGCCCGCGACCACCGGGTACTCCATGTACCGGGTCTGCATCTGCCCGTCGGGGCCCGGTTCCTCCCACGACGTCTTGTACGGGAAGGCGCCTTCGCTGAGACGCTCCGCGCCGTACAGGGGAACGATGTCCGAGTAGCACATCGCCACGTACTGGCGGTTGTTGCTCCAGTCGAGACCCGGCGCGCCGTCCGGGCCCATCGGCGCTTGCTGGATGCACGCGGCTTTCGTGAACCAGCCGAACGCGAGGAACACCACGGCGAGGAGCAGCATCGCGCGCACGGGGGTGAAGAAGCGGGTCCGGCCGATCATGGCGTGCCGGCCCACCGGACCGCCGATCACCGTGGTCAGGCGCGACACCATCGGGTCTGTACGACCCGGGGTGTCGCGCCAATCCACCGATCGGCGGTCCTCGGCGAGTGGGCCCGGTGACACCGGTTCCCGGTTCTTGCGCTCCCCTTCGACCGTCACGCGACTTTTTTACCGTGCCGGTGCGAGTTCGGGCTGTTGTGCCTGCGCGCCGGGAACCGCTTGCCCGTTCTGTCCCGCCCCGTTCTGTCCCGGTACCCGGTTCTGCGTCGTCTGCTCGGAAGGAGCGTTGTCCTCGACGTTTCCGCCGGAGTCCTCCTCGTCCTGTTCGACGCCGGAGTCCGGACGCGAGGGCACGGTCGGGCGTGTGGTCTGCGGCGCGACTCCCGGTACCGGAATCGTGACGCCCGGGAAGATCTCCACGTTCTGGGTGGTGATCTCCGGGATCTCCGGGATGGTCGGAATGGTGCGGGAGGTTTCGGGCGCCGTCGTGGTGGGCTTCGCCGTTTCCGACGCCGTCCACGAAGGCACACCTGCCACACCCGAGATCGCTCCGGGCTTCGGGAACGATTCGACCTCGGTGCCCTGGAGAGCGCCGTCCATCGAGTCCTTCCAGATATCCGACGGCAGACCCGAGCCGTAGATCATCCCGCCCCAGCTGTTCTCGAGCGGGAGGCCTTCCTCGGTTCCCATCCACACGGCGGTGGACAGCGACGGCGTGTAACCGACCATCCATGCGTCCTTGTTCGACCCGGTATCGCCGAGCTGTGCGGTACCGGTCTTGGATGCGGACGGGCGGCTCCCGGCGAGCGCGTGCCCGTTGGAGTAGGCCGCGATCGGCATCATCGCGGCGGTGGTGTTGTCGGCGACGACCTCGTCGACGACCTGCTCGCCGACCGGGCTGCCGCGGTCCAGCAGGACCTCGCCCTCGGACGTGACGACCTTCTGCACGAAGTACGGCTCGTGGTACCGGCCGGAGGCTGCGAGCGTCGCGTAGGCGGATGCCATGTCGAGCACGCGGGACTGGTACTGGCCCAGCACGATTCCGTAGTTGGGGCCGGCTCCGTTCGGCTCGGTGAGCGTCTCACCGATACCCGGAACCTCCTTGGGGATGCCCAGCTTGTGTGCCATGTCGGCGATCGCCTGCGGGCCGTCGTCCATCTCGAGCATCATCCGGTAGAAACTCGTGTTCAGCGACCGCTTGAGCGCCTCCGCGATGGTGCATTCGCCACACGACTGGCCTTCGACGTTGCCGATCTTGATGCCGTTGACTGTCAGCGGACCGCTGTCGTAGGTCTTGGACAGCGGCACACCCTGATCGAGGTTCGCGGCGAGACCGAACACCTTGAACGACGAACCCGTCTGCAGGCCCGCGCTGGCGAAGTCGTAACCGATACCGCTTTCACCGCCGTAATAGGCACGCACCGCACCGGATCGCGGATCGACCGAGACGACGGCCGTGCGCAATTCCTCCGGTTCGCCTTCGAGGTTGGACCGCACGGCGTCGAGTGTCGAGGCCTGTGCCTGCGCATCGATCGTCGTGGTGATGTCGAGTCCCGCGGTGTTGAGCAGGGTCTCGTCGATTCCCTCGGATGCCAGTTCCCGCAGGACCTGGTTCTTGATCAGGCCCTCGGGACCGGAGGACTGGTCGCCGTTGTCGAGTTCCGCGAGCGGGACGTACGCGGGGTACTCCATGCCTGCGCGGTCGGCGGAGTTGAGGGTGCCGGCGGCCACCATGCCGTCGAGCACGTAGGTCCAGCGCGACTTGGCGCCCTCGGGGTTCTGCTCGGGGTCGAGCAGCGACGGCAGCTGAATGGACGACGCGAGGACCGCGCCTTCTTCGACGGTCAGTTCGTTGACCGGCTTGCCGAAGTACGCGTTCGACGCGGCGGAAATCCCGTACGCGCCGCGGCCGTAGTAGATGGTGTTGAGGTAGGCGGCGAGGATGTCGTCCTTCGACCACTGATTCGCCATCTTCACCGAAAGAACGAGTTCCTTCATCTTGCGGGTCAGGCTGCGCTCGTTGCCGACCAGAGCGGTCTTGACGTACTGCTGTGTGATGGTCGAACCACCACCGGCGCTCTCGCGGCCGAGGATGTTGTCGCGCGCGGCCCGCGCGAAACCGGACGCCGAGAAGCCCGGGTTGGAGTAGAAGTCGCGATCTTCCGCGGCGAGCACGGCGTTTCGCACGTGCAACGGGATCTGGTCGAGTTCGACCTCGTGGCGGTTGCCTTCCGGCGGAATCACCTTGGTGATGACGCCGGTCCCGTCGGAGTTGTAGATCGTCGCAGCCTGGTTGGTGACGAGCTCACCCGGACGCGGCACGTCCTGTGCCACGTACGCGAGCATGAAGGCGAGCAACGGGATGAGGATGCCCGCGGCCACGACGCCGTAACCGACACGACGGATGGTGCGCCAGGGGATCTTTCTGCCGCCGCCGCTTCCGTCACCACCACGACCGCCGCCGCCCTTGCCGCGACGGGTGGGCGGCGGCGTACCGGGCGGACCGCCCGCGACAGCGGTCGTCGGCCGGGAGTCCTGCGGGGAGCGAGACGGCGGACCGGCAGGGGACGCCACGCGGCGGGTGGCCGCACCGGGGTCGGACGGACCGCCCTGGGGACCGCGTGCCGCGTCGGGACCCTGCGGCGGGCGCTGCGGCGCACGTCCCTGGGGAGTGTTGTGGCCGGGAGCAGGCGGGAACTGCTGGGTGCGCTGCGGAGGGTTCGCTCCCGGCGGCACCGGACCTGCGCCCGGTCCGCGAGGCGGCAGGGCGTTCGGGTTCTGGGCGTTCGGGTTGGACGGCGCGGGACCCCGGCGCGGGGGATACGGCTGTCCCTGGGGAGGCTGCTGCGGCCGCCCCTGCGGGAACGGCTGGGGAGGGTACGGCGGACGGCCGCCGGACTGCGGCGGCTGAGGCTGGCCGGGCCGGCCCTGGGGGCGCGGCTGAGGCGGCAACGGTCGTCCCTGGGCGGGTCCCCCTTGCGGCGCCGGTCGCTGCTGCGGCGGCGGCCCTGCCGGGTTGTCCCGGTGAGGCGGATCGGACCTGTTGCCCTCGGGTTCGTTGTCGGGGGAACTCACGTACTCATCTCCAACTGTTTGCGCGACGCGTGACGCCGCATCTTCGAATGCCCGTCCGAAGACGGGCACGCGAGGATTGGTTCGTGCGGGCGGTATGCGGGAAGGAACTTCATCGGGCAGCGTTCGCTCACGTCGTCCGGCGCCCGTTCACTCGCTCGCGGTGCGACGGTCCTGCCCCGTCGTCCGGCGACGTGGGCGTTTCGGGGCCGGTTGCGACCCCAGGACGTACGACTGCACCAGGTGATTCCAACTACACGTGCGACATACCTCGACCACATGGACCGAGAATTCCTCCTGGCTGGCGGCCAGGCGGGTCAGCTCTTCGGGCGTTCGGGCCGACCCGGACACCGGGCCGAGCTTTTCGCCGAAGACCCACGAGACGAGGGTCACCTGCTCCTTGCGGCAGATCGGGCAGGTGACGTCGCTGCCCTTGCCGTGGAACTTTGCTGCCCGGAGCAGGTAGGGGCCGGCGTCGCAGACTTCGGCCACACCGCGCCGCCCCGAGTAGACCTCGGCAAGCAGCGACCGACGCTGCAACGCGTAGTCCACCACCTGCCGCTGAATTCGCACGGACCCCAGAGTACGTGCGCCGGGGCGACAGGTGGGTGCGGAGTGGTAACAGCAACCCTGTGACGCGCGGCAATCTCGGCCCCGCCGGAGGTGCCCGCAACAACCGAGGGCCGTCCGGGAACCGCTTTCCACCTGGACGGATGTTCCGGATGATTTCACCAAGGCGTATCGTCGTTTATATCGGCGCGATATAGTTTTGTGTCGTATCCATCGGTTGGTTCACTCGGACAAGGAGGTGACTCGTGCTGGAACTGGCTATCCTCGGTCTCCTCCTCGAGTCGCCTATGCACGGGTACGAGCTGCGTAAACGCCTCACCGGGCTCCTCGGGCCGTTCCGTGCCTTCTCCTACGGGTCTCTCTATCCGACTCTGCGACGCATGCAGGCGGACGGGCTCATCGAAGAGGATTCGGGAGTTCCCGGGACCGTCAAGCGACGCGCCCGGCGCGTGTATCGGCTCACTCCGGCGGGGCGGGAACGCTTCACCGAACTGGTCGCCGACACGGGACCCCAGAATTACACCGATGACGGATTCGGTGTGCACCTCGCTTTCTTCAGTCGCACCCCCGCCGAGGCGCGGATGCGAATTCTCGAGGGCAGGCGCCGCCAGGTCGAGGAGCGCAGGGAAGCGCTCCGCGACGCGATCGGACGGGCCGGCGGCACCTTGGACCGCTACACCCGTCAACTCCATCAGCTCGGCCTCGAATCGAGCGAACGCGAAGTGCGGTGGCTCAACGAACTGATCGCCGCCGAGCAGTCGACAGCAGCACGCAACAAAGAAGGAGAACCCGACCATGGGTGAGAACAGCACCGCGGTGCGCGTGGCCATTGTGGGCGTGGGGAACTGTGCCTCGTCCCTGGTCCAGGGCGTCGAGTACTACAAGGACGCGGACGCCACCGCTTCCGTCCCCGGCCTGATGCACGTGGAGTTCGGCCCGTACCACGTGCGCGACGTCCAGTTCGTCGCCGCATTCGATGTGGACGCCAAGAAGGTCGGATTCGACCTGTCCGAGGCGATCCTCGCGAGCGAGAACAACACCATCAAGATCGCCGACGTACCGCCGACCGGCGTGACCGTGCAGCGCGGCCACACTCTCGACGGCATCGGCAAGTACTACGCCGAGACCATCGAGGTCTCCGAGGCCGAACCCGTCGACGTCGTGAAGGTCCTGAAGGACGCCGAGGTCGACGTCCTCGTGTCCTACCTCCCCGTCGGCTCGGAACAGGCCGACAAGTTCTACGCACAGTGCTGCATCGACGCCGGTGTGGCGTTCGTCAACGCGCTGCCCGTGTTCATCGCGTCCGACCCCGTGTGGGCCAAGAAGTTCACCGACGCGGGTGTCCCCATCGTCGGCGACGACATCAAGTCGCAGGTCGGTGCCACCATCACCCACCGCGTGATGGCGAAGCTGTTCGAGGATCGCGGCGTCGTGCTCGACCGCACGTACCAGCTCAACGTCGGCGGCAACATGGACTTCAAGAACATGCTCGAGCGTGAGCGTCTCGAGTCCAAGAAGGTCTCCAAGACCCAGGCCGTCACGTCGAACCTCACCGGTCCCCTCGCCGGCAAGGTCCACGACCGCGACGTGCACATCGGTCCGTCCGACTACGTGCAGTGGCTCGACGACCGCAAGTGGGCGTACGTGCGCCTCGAAGGCCGCGCCTTCGGTGACGCTCCGCTCAACCTCGAGTACAAGCTCGAGGTCTGGGACTCGCCGAACTCCGCCGGCATCATCATCGACGCGATCCGTGCGGCGAAGATCGCCAAGGACCGCGGCATCGGCGGACCGATCCTTCCGGCTTCCGCGTACCTGATGAAGTCCCCGCCGGTCCAGATGGCGGACGACAAGGCTCGTAACGAGCTCGAGGCCTTCATCATCGGCGCCGACGCCTGATTCTCACGCTCTACCGGATGTCACATTCGGGCAGTACGACGACTGCCCGAATGTGACATTCTGCTTTTTCGGACCGGAGGAGCGTCACACCATCCGGCGGACCACCGACAGCGGCAGCACCTTCATCGCGAAGCCCAGCGGCACCCAGGGCCACGCGGGCACGTAGGCGCGGGCAGGCTCTCTCTCGATCGCGGCCGCCAGTGCGCGACATCCCGTTTCCGTGTCGACGATGAACGGCACGTTCTTCACCTTCTCGTTGATCTCCGACCGGATGAAGCCCGGGTAGATCGTGCTCACACCGATTCCCGTGTTCGCCAGGTCCGCCCGCATCCCCTCGCCGAGCGACGCCACCGCGGCCTTCGAAGCCGCATAGGTGGTCATGTTCCTCGGCATTCCGCGGAGAGCGCTCATCGACGAGATGAGCGCGACGTGCCCGGCGTTGCGCGGTCGCATGAGTTCGAGCGCGGCTTCGCTCTGCGCGAGGGCACCGAGGAAGTTCGTGGTGGCCGTCTGCGCGTTCGCACGAAAATAGCCGGTGCCCAACGGTTGTCCCTTGCCGAGACCCGCGTTGACGATCACCCGGTCGAGACCTCCGAGTTCCTCGTCGAATTCACGGAAGACGGTGAAGACGTCGTCGTGCCGGTCGACGTCGAGAGCACGCAGCGTCACCGTGATGTGCGGATGTTCGGCGAGCAACTCGGTACGCAGTGCCTCGAGCCGGTCGACGCGCCGCGCCGCGAGTGCGAGATTTCGTCCCCGCGCCGCGAACTCGCGCGCCATCCCGGCACCGAGGCCGGAACTGGCACCGGTGATGAGGATGTTGCGTCGTTCCGGTCGGCTCATCGCACTTCGCTTTCGATTCGGTCGATCAGCGCGTTGCAGCGCGTATCGAGATAGCCGACGATGACCCAGAAATCCTTGAACGCCGGGTTGGTGGTCTGGCCGTGGTGGTAGCGGTAATAGATCTGCTGCGCGATGACGGCGAGCCGGAACAGGCCGAACACCTCGTAGAAACCCCAATTGTCCACCGGCAATCCGGTTTTCTCGGAGTAGTAGTCGACGATCTCCTGCCGGGTGAGCATCCCGGGAAGGTCGGAGGGCTGCCGCTTGGTCGCGAGCAGCATCGGATCGTCGTCGGCTTGCACCCAATAGGCCAGGGACGAACCGAGATCCATCAGCGGGTCGCCGACGGTGGCCAGTTCCCAGTCGAGAACCGCCAGCGGTGTGCACGGATCGGTCTCGTCGAGCACGACGTTGTCGAGGCGGAAGTCACCGTGGACGACCGTTTGCGCCACGTCGGCGGGCTGTGCTCGATCGAGCCAGGTCCGCACCCGGTCGAAGTCGGGAACGTTGTCGGTGCGGGCCTTCTCGTACCGTGACGACCACCCCGCCACCTGGCGGGCGACATATCCGGTGCCGCGGCTGAACTCGTCCAGTCCGGTCGCGGCCGCGTCGACGCTGTGCAATTCGACGAGCAGATCGACGATCCGCAAGCAGAGGCCGCGGGTCTGTTCGGGCGTGAGTGCGAGATCCGTCGGCGGATTCGTGCGCAGGATCGTTCCGGGTACGCGTTCCATGACGTAGAAATCACTGCCCAGGACGCTGTGGTCGGTGCACAGGCCGATCATCGTCGGGACGTACGGGTAGACAGGGGCGAGCAGCGACTGGATGCGGTACTCGCGCACCATGTCGTGGCCGGAGGACGGTTTCGCGCCCACCGGTGGTCGCCGGAGCACGAGATCGCGGTCCGGGTACCGCAGCAGATAGGTGAGATTCGATGCGCCACCCGCGAACTGGTGGACCGCGGGAACGCCGTCGATGCCGGCATGTTCGGAGAGCCACGACGCCACCGCGGCGACGTCGAATGCGTCTTCCTCACGCACATCGCGCGCGTTGTCGGGAAGAGTCGTCACTTCTGCCGTACCCCGTCCTGCTTGTACTTGCCGAGTTCGCCGCGCGCGATCAATCCCTGATGGACCTCGTCCGGCCCGTCGGCGAGACGCAACGCACGGGCCGCCGTCCAGGCTCCGGCGAGGGGGAAATCGTCGGACAGCCCCGCGCCACCGTGGATCTGGATCGCGAAATCGACGATCTGCTGCGTCACGCGGGGCGCCGCGACCTTGATCTCGGAGACTGCCGACCGGGCACCGGCGAGACCTTGCGTATCGAGCAGCCATGCCGCGTGGAGAACGAGCAGTCGCAGCTGATTGATCGCGATGCGGGCGTCGGCGACGCGCTCACGATTACCCCCGAGGTCGATGAGGGGTTTGCCGAACGCGGTGCGCTCGAGGCCGCGACGGCACGCGAGTTCGAGAGTGCGCTCGGCGAGGCCGACGAGACGCATGCAGTGGTGGATACGGCCGGGTCCGAGTCTGCCCTGGGCGATCTCGAATCCTCGGCCGGGGCCGGCGATGATCGCGTCGAGCGGCAGCCGCACATCGGTGAACGACACCTCGCCGTGCCCTGCGGGCTCGTCGTAGAACCCCATCGTCGGCAACATGCGTTCGATCGTCACGCCCGGGGTGTCCACGGGAACGAGGACCATCGAATGCCGTTGGTACTTGTGAGCTTCCGGATCGGTCAGCCCCATGAAGATCAGGACCTTGCAGTCCGGGTGCCCGATGCCGGTGCTCCACCACTTGCGCCCGTCGAGCACCACCTGGTCGCCCTCCACCACGGCGGTCGCGGCCATGTTGGTCGCGTCCGACGAGGCGACACCGGGTTCGGTCATGCAGAACGCGGAGCGAATCTCGCCGTCGAGCAGGGGGCGGAGCCACTGATCCTTCTGGGCTGCACTGCCGTAGTGGTAGAGCACCTCCATGTTGCCCGTGTCGGGCGCGGCGCAGTTGAACACCGCGGAGTAGAACGGCGAGCGTCCCATTTCCTCTGCGAGCGAGGCATATTCGACGTTCGACAGACCGGCGCCGAGTTCCGCGTCCGGAAGGAAGAGATTCCACAGTCCCTGGGCGCGGGCAGCACGCTGGAGTTCGCGGAACTCGTCGCTCACCGCCCATGCGTCTGCACCGGAAGTGTCCTGGCGCTGGGCCTGGGCGACGCCGCGGGCGGCGTGCAGGCGGGCTTCCACCGGCGCGACCTCGTCGGCGATGAACGTGCGGAGCCGCTCGAGATAGTCGCGGCTGCGGTCGGACTGTCCGAAATCCATGTGCGCCTTCCGTAGGAACGGTAATGAGCAATGCTCAGTTAGGCTAACCGGATGAGCACCCCGCGACAAGAGGTCGGCAAACGCCGACGGCTGCCACCCGAGGAACGACGCCGGCAACTCGTCGCGATCGGTCTGCAGGAACTCGCGACGCGCCCCATCCACGCGCTCTCCATCGATCGTGTCGCCGACATCGCCGGAATCTCCCGCAGCCTGTTGTTCCGGTACTTCCCGACGAAACAGGACTACTACGTGGCGATCGTCGGTTCCGCCTCGCGCCGCCTGCTGCGCGCGGCGGTACCCGCCCCGGGCGACCCCGATCCGCTACGCGCGATTCTGCAGGCGTTCGTGTCGTTCATCGACCGGCACGGCGACAACTACCAGACCTTCTTCCACGGCGGATACGGGTCCGATCCGCAGATCCGCGAGATCCACGGTTCGATGAAGAACACCCTGGTCGATCGCGTGATCTCCGCGCTCGGGTGCGCGGACGGCTCGCTCACCCGGATGCGGCTTCGGGGATGGTGGTCGCTGGTCGAATCCCTCGCAATCGACCGGCTGCACGAACCGGGGCTCTCCGTCGACGATGTGGTCGACTACGTCAGCACGCTCCTGCCCGCCGTCCTCACGCCGGACGACGAGCTCACAGCCCCGGAATCTGGATCGTGACCCCGGGGAACACCTCGATCTGCGGCGGGACGGGCACGGGTAGCTGAACCGGCGGTGCCGGAATCGTGATCGGCGGAAGATTCGAGAAATCCGGAAGCCGGAACCCGGGGACGGGGGCTTCCGACTCGGGCTCCTCGATTCCCGGGTCGGCCGGTACGCCGGCCTGACCGCCGATCGGTGCCGGCCACGGGAAGCTCTCCACCTCGGTACCGGCGAGGGCGCCGTCCATCGTGCCCTTCCAGATGTCCGCCGGCAGGCTCGACCCGTAGATCGATCCGCCCCAGCTGTTGGTGATGGGACCGGCGTCGGGTGTTCCGATCCAGACCGCTGTCGACAGGGACGGGGTGTATCCCACCATCCACGCGTCCTTGTTGAGCCCGGTGTCGCCGAGCTGCGTGGTGCCGGTCTTCGCCGCCGAGGGGCGGCCCCCGGCCAGTGCATGTCCGCGCGAGTGCGCCGCGATGGGCAGCATCGCCTGCGTGGCATTGTCGGCGACGGCGGGATCGATGCGCTGTTCGGCGGGGGAGGCGGGCCGATCGAGAAGTACCACACCGTCCGCCGTGACGACCTTCTGCACGAAGTACGGCGCGCGGTACGTCCCGGACGCGGCGAGCGTCGCGTACGCCGATGCCATGTCGATGACCCGGGACTCGTACTGGCCGAGCACGATGCCGCCTTCGGGAGGCCCGTTCGTCGTTCCGAGGGTGGTGCCTTCGACGCCGGGAATGGTCTTCGGGATTCCCGCCCGGTGTGCGATGTCGGCGATCTTCTGCGGACCGTCCTTCATCGACATCATGAGCCGGTAGAAGCTGGTGTTGAGCGACCGCTTGAGTGCTTCCGCGATGGTGCACCGCCCGCACGATTCGCCCTCGACGTTGCCGATCTCGAGGTTCCCGATCTTCAGCGGTGAGCTGTCGAACTTCGCGTTCAGACCGATCCCCTCGTCGAGTGCCGCGAGCAGGCCGAACACCTTGAACGACGAACCGGTCTGCAGGGGCGCCTGCGCGTAGTCGAACCCGGCGCCGTCCTCACCGCCGTAATAGGCGCGTACGGCACCGGACCGGGGGTCGATCGACACGACCGCGGTGCGGAGGTCGGGGTTCTCGCCTTCGAGCGTGCGGCGCGCGGAGCCGACGGCAGCCTCTTGCGCGACGGGGTCGATGGTCGTGGTGATGCGCAGGCCCTCGGTGTTGAGAACCTGCTCGCTGATCCCGGCCTGAGACAATTCACGCAGGACGTGGGACCGGATCAGGCCCTCCGGTCCCGTCGCCTGACTCGCGAGCGCGAGCGAGTTCGACGGCACGGTGTCCGGGAACACCTGGGTGGCGCGCTCACCTTCGTCGAGCACGCCCATACCCACCATGCCGTCCAGCACGTAGTTCCAGCGTGCCTCGACGGCGAGGCGGTTGTACTCGGGATCGAGAGTCGACGGGGTCTGGATCACGCCCGCGAGCACGGCCCCTTCGGACACCGACAGCTCACCGACGGGCTTGCCGAAATATGCCTGCGACGCCGCCGCGATTCCGTATGCGCCGCGCCCGAAATAGATCGTGTTGAGGTACGCCTCGAGGATCTCGTCCTTCGACCATTCGCGGGCCATCTTCGTGGAGATGACGAGTTCGCGCATCTTCCGGTCGAGAGTGCGGTCCGCGCCGACCAGGACGTTCTTGACGTACTGCTGCGTGATCGTGGAACCGCCACCGGCGCTTTCCTTACCCATGACGTTGTCGCGGGCCGCGCGGGCGAAGCCTGTGATCGAGAAACCCGGGTTGGTGTAGAAGTTGCGGTCTTCGGCCGACAACACCGCGTCGCGGACGTGCACGGGCACGTCGTCGATGGTGATCTCGACGCGGTTCCCTTCGGGCGGCACGACCCGCGTGATCTCGGTCGTGTCGTCGGCGGCATAGATCCGCGCGATCTGGTTCGTCTTCAGGTCGGCCGGACGCGGAACCTCTGTCGCCGTGTACGACGACATGAAGAACCCCGCGGGCACGATCACCAGAAGCGCGACGACGGCGAGCACTACCCACCGCGCGATCCGCCACCCACTCGAGCGCGCGGACTTTCTAGAACCGTTCCTGCCGGTTGTGTGCCTGTTCGAGGAAGTCACTCGTATCACTTTCTCCGGAATCCGGGCGGGCAGGGCAATCGCACCCGACTAGGAATGGTACGGAAGTGCCCGGCACAGATGATCTACGAGCAGATCAGGAGCCGGTGCGCCGCCAAGCCCGGAACGCGAACCACCACGCCACCGCGAAGCCGAGGAGCACCAGCGACGGCACGATCCCCGGCGCCGAAGTACGCATCTCGGCCACCGCGCCGACCACCGCCAGCACGGTGAAGACGGTGAGAAAGCCCAGGAGCATCTCGAGTCGCTGCCGTTTCGGAAGACGTTTCACGACTTGACGCCACCTGCGGTCAGACCCGAGATGATCCGGCGCTGGAACAGCAGCACCATGATCACGAGCGGCACCATCACGAGTGTGCCGCCGGCCATGATCGACGCGTACGGGGTGACGTACGGGTCGGTTCCGGTGAAGCGGGCCATCGCGACCGTCACCGGTGCGGTGCGTTCGCTCGAGAGCTGCGACATCAACAGGAACTCGTTGACCGTCGCGATGAACGCGAGGATCGCGGTGGTGAACAGCGCGGGGGCCGCCAGCGGCAGCATCACGAGGCGGAAAGCCTGTCCGCGGGTGGCACCGTCCATCCGCGCGGCCTCTTCGAGTTCCCAGGGAAGCTCGGAGAAGAACGACGTGAGGGTGTACACGGTCAGCGGCAGCACGAAGGAGATGTTCGGGATGATCAGGGCCTGATAGCTGCCGATCCAGCCGATGTCGGTGAACAACTGGAACAGCGGCGTGACGAGTGCGACGACCGGGAACATCGACGCACCCAGGATGATGCCCGTGACGAAGTACTTGCCACGGAAGTCGAACCGTGACAGTGCGTAGGCGGTGAACACGCCGATGAGCAGGGCGATCGCGGTGGTCGCACCCGCGATGATCACGCTGTTGAGCAGTGCGCGCGAGAAGTTGACCTTGGCGGCGGGATCGAGTGCGTCCGCGAAGTTCTGCAACGTCGGGTTCGACGGCCACAGGGAGGTGCTGAACGTCTCCCGCGGATCCCTCAATGCCGTGACGATCATCCAGTAGCACGGAGCGAGGCCCCACACCACGATGATCGCGACCCCGACGTAGGTGCCGAACGAGCGCAACCGGGGCTTGGACGTGCGCGCGGCGGTCATGCGACCTCTCCCTTCCGCTGTTTCTCCTGGGTATCGACGGCGTTGGCCCCCAGGAACCGGACAAGGACGAATGCGCACGCGAAGATGATGAGGAACGTGATCGTCGACAGCGCCGACGCCGAGTTCGCACCCTGCCGCATCTGGTCCACGACGAGCACCGAGATCGTCGACGTCGCGGGATTGGAGCCCATCATGATCGCGGGCAGGTCGTACATACGCAGCGCGTCCATGGTGCGGAACAGGATCGCGACCATCAACGCGGGCTTGACCAGCGGCAACGTGATCTGCGTGAAGCGTTGCCACGCGTTGGCTCCGTCAACCTTCGCTGCCTCGTACACGTCCGACGGGATCATCTGCAGACCGGCGAGGATGAGCAGCGCCATGAACGGCGCGGTCTTCCAGACGTCGGCGACGATGATGGCGAAACGGGCGGGCCAGGGATCGGCGGTCCACATGAAGTCGGTGCCGAGCAGTTTGTTGGCGATACCGTCGTTGGCGAAGATGAAGAACCACAGCTTGGCGGTGACGGCCGTGGGAATCGCCCACGGCACCAGGACCGAAGCGCGCAGCAGGCCGCGGCCGCGGAACGACTTGGCCATGACCAGCGCCATCGCGAAACCGACGACGGTCTCGAGCGAGACGGTGACGACCGTGAAGAAGAACGTATTGAAGATCGACTGCCAGAACTGGGAGCCGAGCGTCCCCGGGGGACACGGGATCGTGCCGGTGGCAGTCCCACAGGTCTGGGTGATCCAGCGCGTGTAGTTGTCGATCCCCACGAAGCCGCCGGTGACGAATCGACCGGTCTCGGGATCGAGGGTCTTCGCGTCACCGTGTACCGACATCCACACCGCTCGTCCGAGCGGATACAGGATGATGACGGCCAGGACGATCATCGACGGAGCGACGAACATCCAGATCGGGATCGTGCGTCGCTTCTTCACCACGGGTACGGGCGCGTTGGGCCCACGATGCCGCCCACCGACATGCCCGCGGTCGGGACCTGACGTGGTCCCGACCGCGGTGTCGTGTGGCGGATCCGCGGGAATACCGACCTGCGGTTCTGCCATGTACTGCTCCTAGAGCATCAGTTGCCGGCGGTTGCGATGCCGGCCTGGGTGTCGTCCAGCGCCTGCTGAACGGTCTTCTCACCGCGGATCGCGGCGTAGGAGTTGTCCGAGATCGCCTTCGACACGGCCGAGTAGTACGGCGACGCCGGACGCGGCTTGGCAGCCTCGAGAACTTCCTTCAGCGTGGTGAAGTACGGGTACTGCTCGATGATCGCCGCATCGTCGTAGACCTCGGCGAGGACGGGAGCGCCGCCCGCTTCGGCGTAGTACAGCTGCGACTGGCGCGTCTGCATGAACTCGAGGAAGTCACGCGCGGTCTCCGGCGCATCGCTGAACGCGCTGATGCCGACGTTGTAGCCACCGAGCGTGGACGCACCCGGTCCGTCGACACCCGGGAGGACGGCGATGCCGTACTTGCCGGCGATCGAGGAGCTCTCACCGTCGGTGTAGAAGCCGGGCCACGTGCGCAGGAACATCGCCTCACCGTTGCCGAACGCGGTCTGCGACTCGCCCTCGGTGTAGGTCTGCGCCGCAGCCGGGATGATGTTGTCCTCGAACGCGTCGACGATGAACTGCAGGCCTTCGGCGGTCTGCTCGTCGATTGCCGGTGCGAGACCGTCTTCTCCCACGAAGGAGCCGCCGAAGCCGTTGACGATCTCGGTGACGTTGACCGTCAGGCCCTCGTAGTTCTTGAACTGGCCGATGTAGCACGCGATGCCGGCTTCTTCGGCCTTCGGGCACTCGGCCTTCAGGTCGTCCCACGTGGCGGGCGCCTGGTCGACGAGATCGGTGCGGTAGTAGAGGAACGCACCGTTCGTGTTCTTGGGAGCGGCGTACAGGGTGCCGTTGTAGGTGCCCGATTCGACCGTCGCGGGCAGCAGGCCCTCGGTGTCGATCGCGAAGTCGCCCTCGAGGGGCCGCAGCCATCCGTTGGCCGCGAATTCCGCGGTGTTGGTGACGTCGACGGCGATGAGGTCGTACTCGTCGCTGCGCGCCTGCATGCGCTGCGCGATGTCGTCGTACTGGTCGTTGGCCTCGGTCGCGAGCGGCTTGAACGTCACCTGCTCGTCCGGATGATCGGCGTTCCAGTCGGCGATGATGCTTTCGAGCGCCGTGTTCAGGGGATCCTGACCCTCGACGATCGTGATCGGGCCGCGGCCGCCTGCCGGCGCAGCACTGCTGTTGTCGTCGCTGCCGGCGTTGTCGTCGGACGAGCAACCTGCGAGGACGAGCGCAGTGGCCGCCGTCGCGGCGATCGCGGCTCTACGCATCGCCTTCGTGTTGAGATTCATCAACTATCTCCCCATTCGAGGTCGGAAAATATCGCCGGTAACGCGGAGGTAACCGACACCGGCCACTACTGTGGCACGCGCCACCCGGAAAAGTCGGCATTCCGCCCATCCTGGACGGCCGAGTGTCGGGGTTCGCCGGTGCTCACCTCCGGAGGTCAGCCGATGCGCGTCCCGTCCGACGTCCTGAAGATGTGAACCTGCTCGGGGTCGAACCGCAGGTGCACGCGTTCGCCCTTCTGGGGCGGACTCCGCCAGTCGCTGCGCGCGACGATCTGCTGGTCTCGGCCGCCGACCACCGCGCGCCCGTAGACGTACGCCTCGGAACCGAGTTCTTCGACGACGTCGACATCCATGGGCAGGCCGTCGTTCGAGATCTCGAGATGCTCGGGACGGATGCCGAGGGTGACCTCCGACTCGGTGACCTGGCCGACCACATCGCGCGGTACCGGCACATAGCTCTCGTCCAGCCGGACGCCCCGGTCGATCACCGGGAGCCGGAACAGGTTCATCGCGGGCGACCCCATGAATCCGGCGACGAAGACGTTGGCGGGCTTGTTGTAGAGCACGCGCGGCGACGCGCACTGCTGCAGGACACCCTTGTCGAGGACCGCGACGCGGTCACCCATCGTCATCGCCTCCACCTGATCGTGAGTGACGTAGACGGTGGTGGTGTTGAGCCGGCGCTGCAACTGTGCGATCTGCGTCCGGGTCTGGACGCGGAGTTTGGCGTCGAGGTTGGAGAGCGGTTCGTCCATCAGGAACACCTGCGGCTGGCGGACGATCGCGCGGCCCATCGCGACGCGCTGCCGCTGACCACCCGACAGCGCCTTGGGCTTGCGGTCGAGGAACGGTTCGAGGTCGAGCATCTTGGCGACTTCGACGACCCGCTCCCGGATGTCGCTCTTGGGGTGCTTCGCGAGCTTGAGGGCGAATCCCATGTTCTCGGCGACCGACATGTGCGGATACAGCGCGTAGTTCTGGAAGACCATCGCGATGTCGCGTTCCTTCGGATCCTGCGCGGTGACGTCGCGGTCGCCGATGAGGATGCGGCCGCTGTGCACTTCCTCGAGACCGGCGAGCAGGCGCAGCGACGTGGATTTGCCGCAGCCCGAGGGGCCGACCAGGACGAGGAATTCCCCGTCCTCGATCTCGAGATCCAGCGAATCGACCGCGGGGGTCGTCGAGCCCGGGAACAGGCAGACCGCCTTGTCGAAGGTCACCGAGGCCATCGCAGATCCTTTCCGAAGCGGAACACAGTCTGTGCGGTAGGGGAATCTACCGTGTTCGTGGCGTATTTCCGCTACTCGGTGTGAACTCGTCGTCCTCGCCCCAGACCTGGATCCCGCGGAGGCCGGGAACGTCCCCGCGATGGAACACCGGATCGCGTCCTTGCTTGCGCTGTGCGGTGTAGTTGTGGAACAGCGCGTAGGCGATGCCGGACAGCGGGATCAGCGCTATCAGGTTGACGATCGCCATCACGCCCATCGAGAGGTCGGCGAGTGCCCACACGAGGGGCACCGATCCGATCGCACCGAGAAACACGCAGAGCACCACTGCGCTGCGCAGGTACGGCAGTGCCCTGCGCGTCCCGGTGAGAAATTCGATGTTCGATTCGCTGTAGTAGTAGTTGCCGATAACGGAGGTGAAGGCGAGAAAGAAGATCATGACGGTGAGGAAATGCACCGTCCAGTCGCCCAGTTGCAGCGACAGTGCGTTCTGGGTCATCGCGGCACCCTCGAGACCGCCGCCGAACTCGGGCTCGGACAGCAGGATGATGAACGCGGTGATCGAGCAGACGAGCCAGGTGTCGAAGTACACGCCCAGGCTCTGCACCAGTCCCTGCTTGACGGGGTGCGAGACGGACGCCGTGGCGCCGGCGTTGGGTGCCGACCCCATGCCGGCTTCGTTCGAGAACAGGCCCCGGCGGATGCCGTTCATGAATGCGGCACCGAATCCGCCGCCGACGATCTCCCGGATTCCGAACGCGTTCTCGAAGATCAGCCGGAACATCCCCGGCACCTCGCCCACGTTGAGAATCACGACCACCACACCGATCACCAGATATGCGGTCGCCATGACCGGAACCACGATCTGCGACACCGCCGAGATCCGCCGGACCCCGCCGAAGATCACGGCGGCCACGCACAACGCGACCCCTATTCCCACGACGACCTGCAGACCGAAGGTCTTGTCACCGACCGAACCGGCGACCGCATCGACGATCGAGTTGGTCTGCACCGCGTTGAACACGAACCCATAGGTGATCGTGATGATCACCGCGAAGATCATTCCCATCCAGCGCTTACCGAGCCCGTACTGCATGTAGTACGCGGGTCCGCCGCGGTATGCGCCTTTGTCACGCACTTTGTACAACTGCGCGAGGGTCGATTCCAGGAACGCCGTCGACGCTCCGATGAGCGCCATGGCCCACATCCAGAACACCGCACCCGGGCCGCCGAGGCTGATCGCGATGGCGACCCCCGCCACGTTGCCGGTACCGACGCGGGACGCCGCCGAGATCGAAAAGGCCCGGAATGCGGAGATGCCTTCTTCCCCGTCGGGGAGTCGCTCGGGCTTCTCCACGATCGAGCGCAGCATGTCCGGAATCAGCCTGATCTGGATGAACCGCGACCGGATCGTGTAATACAGACCGGATCCGATGAGCAAGGCGATCACGGCATACCAGAACCGGTCGTTGACCGCGGTGACAAAATCGACTGCGACGTCCATCCTGCCGATCTTGGGCTGTTCACGGAGATCCCGCAGCGCTTTGAGGTCAGCACCCCGCGTCGGTGCGACGGCCTACCCTTCTCTGGTGAGCTCGGACAAGATGTTGACCCGGATCGGTGGCCTGCTGAGACAGGCCGAGTCGACGGACAACGCGCACGAAGCCGACGCCTTCCTGGCGGCCGCGCAGCGACTCGCGACCGCCGCCTCCGTCGACCTCGCGGTGGCACGCGCGCACGCGGGCGCCAAGGAGCGTCGCGCCACCCCGGTGCAGCGACTGGTGACCATCGGCGAGGTCGGGAAGAAGGGTCTGCGCACCTACGCGCAATTGTTTCTGGCCATCGCCGCGGCCAACGACGTGCAGTGCGACATCACGACCACGTCGACGGTGATCTTCGCCTACGGCTTCGCCGACGACATCGACGTGTGCGAGGCGCTGTACTCGTCGCTTCTCGTGCAGATGGTCCGTGCGTCCGACGCGTATCTGCGGTCCGGCACCTACCGCAGCGAGTCGACGGTCCGTACCGTGATCGAACGGCGCGGCGGGCGCGAAGTCAGAACGCGGGTACGCAAGCCGATCGCTCCCGTCACCGCGAGGCTCAACTTCCAGTCGGCGTTCGCGGCCCGCATCGGTGCACGACTGGCCGAAACCAAACAGGAAATCGAGAAGGACGCCGAGTCGTCGTCTCCCGGGACCGCGCTCGTGCTGCGCGGCAAAGCCGTGGAATTGCGCGACTTCTACCGCAGCACGTCGCAGGCCCGGGGAAGCTGGCGGGGTAACCGTGCTCCGTCGGCACGCTCGACCGATGCACAGCGTGCCGGCGACAGGGCGGGTCGCGCGGCTCGCTTGGGTACGGCACCCGAACTCCCGTCGTCGCCGAGGAGGCTGGAGAAATGACCCGGGTTCGTGACATCCGCAAGTCGGCGGTGTACGACGCGGAGTCGATGGTGCGCCGGATGTTCGATCTCGCCGACGAGCGCGGTCTGCGCACGGTCGAGGTGGCCGGATCGAGTGTGACGCTGCCCGTCGAGCGGCGGTTCGCGTCCCTCGATTCGGTGCAGCGGTACGTCGATGCCGTACTCGCGCTCGACTGGGTGCGTGCCCGCTGGCCTCGCGCCGCGGTGCCCGTCCGGATCCGTGTACGCGCCGGGAATACCGCTGCGCATTACGAAAATGATTGCGCCACGATCGCCCTGCCCGAGCATCGCGCGAATCGCGCCTGGGCGTTCCGTGAACTCGTGGTTCTGCACGAACTCGCTCACCACCTCGATCCCCAGGATCCCGACGATCCCACTGAAGCAGCTCACGGCGCCGGTTTCGTCGATCGCTTCCTCACGCTGGTCGGTGAGATCATCGGCGCGGAAGCAGTATTCGTGTTGCGTGCCACGGGGATCACCGGAGGCGAACAGCGCACCTGACAGGACGAGATCCGTCTCGTGCGCTGTCCGCCCGGACGCAGCGGTCACATTCCGGCGATCTCGACCCGGTCGTAGGACGTCACGCCGCCGGCAAGCACCCGAAGGTGATCGTCCATGGTGCCGAGCGTGTGCTCGATCGCGGTGAGTCGGCTCAGGTAGTGGCCGATGGAGTGTTCCGCGGTGACACCGATGCCTCCGTGCATCTGCACCGCCTCCTGCCCGACCTTGCGTGCGGTCCGGCCCACCTGCAACTTCGCCCTCGACGCAATGATCGGATCGACGATACCGTCCGCCAGCGCCATCGTTGCGTACAGGCTCATGCTGGCCGCCAGCTCGTACAGGACGTACATGTCGGCGGCGCGGTGTGTCAGCGCCTGGAACATCGACAGCGGAACACCGAACTGCTTGCGCTGCTTCAGATATCCCGTCGTCAGCTGCACCGACGCGTCGATTGCCCCGACCGCTTCGGCGCACAGCGCGGCTTGCGCGCGGACGACGGCGGCGGTGATCGCGGCGGACGCGTCGACGGCGTCACCGAGGGGTTGCGCCGCCACGCCGTCCAGCACGATCTGCGCACCGCGGCGTTCGTCGTTCGTGCGGTAGACGGTGCGCGAGAGGCCGTCCGCTCCGGCGTCGACCAGGAACAGGCCCACGCCACCGTCGGGAAGCTTCGCGGACACGATGACGATATCGGCACAATCTCCGTGCAGCACAGGGTTCTTACGACCGGAGAGCAACCACCGGTCGCCGTCGCGGGCCGCGGTGGTGGCGACATCGACCGTGGGCCACCGGCTACCGGGCTCGTCGTGCGCGAAAGCCAGCCGGAGATCGCCTTCGGACAACCGCGGTACAAGTTCGGAACGCTGTGCGTCACTGCCGAGTTCGGCGACGAGACCACCCGGCAGGTACACCGCGGCGAGTACCGGTTCGGGTGCGAGCGTGCGCCCGAATTCGGTCATGACCGCCATGACCTCCACCGGGCCGGCGCCCATGCCTCCGTATTCCTCCGCGAAAGGCAGCCCGAGCACTCCCAGTTCGGCGAGCTGCTTCCACACCTCGGGGCTCCACCCCAGGTCGCTGCCGGAGACCCGGTTGCGGGCTTCCACGTCGTATGCCGCAGTGAGCATGTCGCGGACGGTCTTACGGAGCAGGTCCTGCTCGGTGTCGAGTTCGAAGTTCATGTCCTGGGCCTCACAGTCCGAGAATCGAAGAAGCGATGATCGAACGCTGTACCTCGCTCGAACCGCCGTAGATGGTCACCTTGCGGGTATTGAGGTAGGCGGGGGTGGTGAGTTGCGCCCACTCCGGCGAATCGATGTCCGAGGCGCCGGACGGCAGCGAGTCGGGTCCCGCGACGTCGACGAGAAGCTCGGTCGCAGCCTGCTGCAATTCGGAGCCCCGGATCTTCAGCAGGGACGATGCCGGATTGGGCTTACCGTCCGCAGATCCGGCGACCACCCGCAGCTGTGTGAGTTCGAGAGCGAGCAGTTCGTTCTCGAGTTCGGCGAGACGCGAGGCGAAGAGCGGATCCGAGAGCAGAGTGCCGTCTCCGACCGCGATGTCCGCCGCGAGGCTCTTGGCGCGAGCGAGCTTGACCTTGGTCGCGCCGACACGGGCGATCCCGGTGCGCTCGTTGCCGAGCAGGAACTTGGCCTGTGTCCAGCCCGTGTTCTCTTCGCCGACAAGGTTTTCTGCGGGAACACGCACGTCCTCGAAGAACACTTCGTTGACTTCGTGGCTGCCGTCGATCAGCTTGATCGGCCGCCGGGTGACCCCGGGTGTATTCATGTCGATGAGCAGCATCGAGATACCGGCCTGCTTCTTCACGTCCGGATTGGTGCGGACGAGGCAGAAGATCCAGTCGGCGTGCTGGGCGAGTGTGGTCCAGGTCTTCTGTCCGTTGACGATGTAGTCGTCACCGTCGCGCACCGCGCGGGTCTTGAGCGAAGCGAGATCCGACCCTGCTTCGGGCTCGGAGAATCCCTGACACCACCAGATATCCAGGTTGGCGGTGGCGGGGAGGAAGCGTTCTTTCATGGCCTGCGAACCGAACTGCGCGATGACAGGACCGATCATCGACGCATTGAACGGCAGCGGTTCAGGCACCGACGCGAGTTGCATCTCGCTGAGCCAGATATTGCGCTGCATGGGGGTCCAATCCTGACCACCCCATTCGACAGGCCAGTTCGGGACGGCCAGGCCCCGAGCGTGGAGGATGCGCTGAGTCGCGATGAAGTCGTCCTTGCCGAGAGGTTTGCCGGCGGCGACCTTCGAGCGGACATCGGCGGGGATCTCGGTGGTGAAGAAGGTGCGCAGCTCGTCACGGAATGCGCGCTCCTCCTCGGTGAGCTTCAGGTTCATGGGGGCCTTCCGTCACGGGTGGTGGCAATGGCTCATGAACGCCCGGATCCACGTTTTGCGGATTGTGGCGCCCAACACAATGCAAAACTAACCTTACATCGTTAGTTCGTCCAGATCGGCGTCGAAAAGGACCTTCCATGGCACGACCCCGCACGCCCCTGCTCAACCGATCACTCATTCGCGACACCACGCTCGCGCTGGTGGACGAGTACGGCCTCGCTGCCGTGTCCATGCGCAGAATCGCTGCCGAACTCGGCGTGCGCGCACCCTCGCTCTACAGCCACTACGCGAACAAGGACGAGCTGTTCGACGACATCGCCGACGGCATCGCCGAGACGGTGGATGTGAGCGGATTCGAGGGTGAGGACTGGCAGGAAGGACTGCGGATCTGGGCGCGCTCGTATCGGGCGGCGCTCGCCGTCCATCCCAACCTCGTCCCCTTCCTTGCGTCGAGTCCACGCCAACGTCCCACCGCCCTGCATCATGCGGACGCCGTCCACGGAGGCCTGACCCGCGCGGGCTGGCCCCCGCGCACCGCGACGCTCATCGGAGCGTCGATCAAGTACATCGTCATCGGCTCGGCGATCACGTCGTTCGCGGGCAGCTTCGACCCGCACGCCGAGACCTACAGCACCCGATATCCGCATCTCTCTCAGGCGCATCGGCTGCGCGAGTACGCGGCCGAGATCGATGTGGACAGCTTCGAACTCCTCCTGGAATCGTTTCTCCGCGGACTCGAGGACGAATACCCCGGGATGCCGAAGATCCCGGCGCACGGTTGAGCACCCAGTTGACAGTGCGGAGTCGGCGATGCCGTCCTACGGTGGAACGATGACGCGCACCATTCGTATCGGACTTCAACTGCAGCCCCAGCAACAACCCGACTACAGGGTCATTCGCGACACCGTGCTCCGCGCCGAGGACGCCGGCGTGGACATCGTCTTCAACTGGGACCACTTCTTTCCGCTCTACGGCGATCCCGACGGCGCCCACTTCGAATGCTGGACGATGCTCGGTGCCTGGGCCGAGCAGACCGAACGCGTCGAGATCGGCGCACTGGTCACCGGAGGCGGCTACCGCAATCCCGACCTGCTCGCCGACATGGCCCGTACGGTCGACCACATCAGCGGCGGCCGTCTCATCCTCGGTATCGGCTCCGGCTGGTTCGAAAAGGACTACGACGAGTACGGCTACGACTTCGGCACGAAAGGCTCCCGCCTGGACCTCCTGGCCGAATACCTGCCCCGCATCACGTCCCGGTTCGAGAAGCTGAACCCACCGCCCACGCGGCACATCCCGATCCTCATCGGTGGTGGCGGACCGAAGAAGACCCTTCCGCTCGTCGCGAAGTATGCAGACATCTGGCACAGCTTCGGCGAGTTCGACACCCACGTCGAAAAGTCCGACATCCTCGCACAACGATGTGCTGATCTGGGCCGTAGCCCCGACGAGATCGAGCGGTCCACGGACTGGCCCGGCGTCGACAAGGCCGCACTCTACGTCGAGCAGGGCATCACCCAGTTCACCGTCGGCATCGGAGGGCCGGACTACGACCTCGCGCCCCTGGTCGAGGCGATCGCCTGGCGCGACGCGAGCGCCGGTCTCGCCTGAAAAACCCACGGCCTGAAAAACCCACGGGTAGGTGCTGTTACGTGGCGCACACGCCTCAGCACCTACCATGGATGGTGCATGCCGTATCTACCGAATCTTCCACCGTGCACCTCCGACGACTGGGACGACGACCGCCGGCGCCGGCGCATGCGCGATACTCGGCTCGGCCACAGCGGGACCCGCTTCGGCCGCGCGCGCATCATTCTGGCCCGGCTCGTGTACGTGCTCGTACCACTGATCGTGCTGGCCACCCTGTATTGGACGTGGGACGTCGCACCCGTTCGGGAAAAGCTTGCCCTGACACAACCGCAGATCCATCAGGTCTACGACGCGGCGGAGCGAGACGATCTCGATACCGCCGTGGTCGATCTGGTGGGCCTGGGCAACCTCGATGCGACCCCGACCGCCGAGGCGTTACCGGCGTTGAGCGAAATCGGTCAGGTGTGGTCGGTCCAATACGACAACAGCGGTCTCGACACCGCTGTCGTCAGCGATCTGATCCTCGAGCGTGCCGGGTGGTCGGGCGTGGAGAACGTCGTCCTCGTCGGGCACAGCATGGGCGGCATCATCGCGCTGGAAGTCGCGCAGCACCTGTACGAGGAATCACCGCTCGAGGTGAGGGGCGTGATCCTGGATTGCACTCCGGTGGACCTCCACGCGGTGCGGGCCGAAAGCCGCAATGCGGGGGAAGACCTGCTCCGCTGGATCGGCTGGCTGCCCGGCGCACGCGAAAGCCGGTTGATGCGGATGACGGTCGAGGTCGCCGCACGGCAGGATCGTTTCGTCGTCCCCTCGGACCGCTGGTATCGGCGGATCGACACCACCGAACTGCGGAACGTGGTCGACGAAGTGCTGCGCGACAAGATCTTGTCGGACGATGCCGCGAGCAACGGACTGATCGAGGCACAATTCCGCGCGATCGTCGCGTCGGGCGCCACCGACAATCTGCAGGCACTCGCCGAACCCCGCGACGACAAGGTCCGTCCCGCCGTCGTCTTCCTGCGGCCCCGGCTCGCGCAGGACGACCCGGTCGTGGACGTCGACTACACGCAGCGGATTCTCCTCGACCAGGCAGGCGGACCCGGCGGAACGCTCCTCGTGTCGAAGCTCGGACACATCGGGCACGCCAACCCGATCCAGGCGCCGGCGGCGTACAACGAGGCGATCACCCGGCGGGTAGCACCGTTTCTGGACACGCGGCCCGGTGCGGTCGACACGAACGACGACGCGGCGGACGGCATCGCTCCGGACGGATCCTGAAGGCGCACAACGCTCATTACCCGTTCATCTTCTCGTTCCCTGCCGATCGTGTACGACTCCTACGGTGCTCGGAGCCCCCCGAACCGAGGAGATACGCCCGTGGCCCGCACGCACCTGCCCCTGTTCCCGACGCACGACGGCAGTTCGTCCCGCGCGAACATCACCTGCCTGTACAAATGTGGCGACGCATGCTCGCAGAGCGTGCCGAACACCTCCGGCGGTACCTATTTCGGCGATGTCGTGCGTACCTCGCTCACACGCCGCGGGGTGTTGCGCGGCGGCGCAATGGCCGTTCTCGCAGTGGGGGCCGGAGGTGCCCTCGCCGGTTGTGCGGACGACTCCGCGGCCGCGAGCAGCGGTGCAGAACCCACCGCCGGCCCCCGTGCGGTAGATCTCGGACCCGCGGCCACCGGAACGGACTTCGCCGCGGTGGCACCCAACACCGACGACGCCGTGACGGTACCGGCCGGGTACGAATCCGCGGTGGTCATCCGTTGGGGCGATGCCGTTCTGCCCGGCGCTCCCGCGTTCGACATCGATCGCCAGACGGCGGCAGCACAGGAAAAGCAGTTCGGGTTCAACAACGACTTCGCCGGGTTGCTCCCGGTGGACGGGGTACCGAACACGTATCTGCTCGTCGTCAACCACGAGTACACCACCGAGCCCTTCATGTTCGCCGGTTACGACGCCGAGAACCCCACCGAGGAACAGGTGCGGATCGGCTGGGCCAACCACGGACTGTCCGTCGTCCAGGTCCAGGGTGAGCCCGGGACCGGGCGTCTCACACCAACATTCGGACCGTACAACCGGCGCATCACCGGAACCACCGAATTCGTCCTCACCGGACCCGCCGCCGGAAGCGAGTTGCTGAAAACCACTGCGGACCCGACAGGCACGCGCGTCGCGGGCACCCTCAACAACTGTGCAGGTGGCCTGACACCATGGGGCACAGTGTTGTCCGGCGAGGAGAACTTCAACCAGTACTTTGCGAACGCAGAACGCATCACCGACCCTGTCGTCGCCGAACGACTGGCGCGGTACGGACTGGAAGGCGGTGAGACCGAACGGAAGTGGGAACGCTTCGACACGCGATTCGACATAGCATCCGAGCCCCAGGAGGTGAACAGATTCGGATGGATCGTCGAGATCGACCCGTGGGATCCGCACTCCGTCCCGGTCAAGCACACCGCGCTCGGGCGTTTCAAGCACGAAGCCGCAACCGTGTACGTCACGGGCGACGGCACAGTGGTCGCCTACAGCGGCGACGACGAGCGTTTCGACTACATGTACAAATTCGTCTCGTCGCGGAAGATGCAACCCGGGAACTCCCGGGCCGCAGTACGGCACAACATGACTCTGCTCGACGCCGGGACGCTGTACGTCGCCGAACTCACCGGCGATCACCCCGGCGCGATCGACGGGTCGGGCACACCCCCGGAGGGCGGCCGATTTTCGGGCACAGGCCGGTGGATTCCCTTGCTGCGCGCCGAGGAAGACGGTCGGGGAGTCTCGCTGGTGGACGGCATGAGCGCCGACGAGGTGGCCGTCTTCACCCGGTTCGCCGGCGACAAGGTCGGTGCGACCAAGATGGACCGGCCGGAGGACTTCGAGCCCAACCCGGTGACCGGCAAGGTGTACGTGGCACTGACCAACAACACCAAGCGCGGCGCAGACAGTACGGCCCCCGCCGACGAAGCCAACCCGCGCGTCAACAACAAGAACGGCCAGGTTCTCGAGATCGACGACGACCACGCGGGCACATCGTTCACGTGGAATCTGCTGCTCGTGTGCGGTGACCCGAACGAGGCGGACACCTACTTCGGCGGATTCGACCCGGCGCAGGTCAGTCCCATCTCGTGCCCCGACAATCTCGCCTTCGACCCCCACGGCAACCTGTGGATCTCCACGGACGGTAACGCTCTCGGTTCCAACGACGGCCTGTTCGCCGTTGTACTCGACGGGCCGCGCCGCGGCGAAACGAAACAATTCCTCACCGTGCCGATCGGCGCCGAGACCTGCGGCCCGATCGTGGACGCGGACCGGGTGGTCGTGTGTGTTCAGCATCCGGGGGAGACCGACGAAGCATCGTGGGACAGTCCCGCATCGCACTGGCCCGAGGGCGGCAACACCGCACCCCGGCCGGCTGTCGTCGCAGCATGGAAGTCCGACGGGGGACGGATCGGCACCTGACGGGCCTGCGGCGCGCTACCCCAGCCAATCCAGGACGGCGGCAGCGGTCCAGGACTGCTGCATGCTGCCCAGCGGTTCACCGGTGAACGGTTCGTAGTACTCCGCGAACGAACCGTCACTGACCTGGCGTAACCCCTCCGCCCGCAACATGTTCGAACGTTCTGCCCAACCGCGCCGGGCGAACGCCCACGAGAACAACCACGTCATCACGGGCCACACGGGGCCTCGCCAGTACTCGCGGGGCCGGAACGCTCCCGAGACGGGCGAGGCCGACGGTGGCACCGCGTAACGGAGATCGGGGTGGCCACAGAATTTCGGGCCTTCGAAGGTCCGGAGCAGCGCCCGCTCCGCCTGCCGGTCGAGACCGCCGCACAGAAGCGGAGCAAACATCGCGAGAGTGTCTGTGGCTACCCATTTTCCACTACGAAGGTCGAAGTCCTTCGCTGCGCCGCTGCGGGGATCGGTCGTCGCGACGACGCCGTGCCGGAACCGTTCGGCCCAGCCGTACAGGTCGCGGACATCGGCGTTGGGCCGGGAGTGTTCCTCGCCGATATTGGCCAGAACTTCACACGCCAGGGAGAAGATCGCGCTGACGAACACATCCTCCACCGCGAAGCTCATCGTCTTGGCGAGCACGTCGTCCTCGTAGCGCGCCGCCTTCATCTCCTCGAGCAGCCACAGATAGCGGGCGTACTCGCCGTCACTGGGACGCTCGGCGGGATCGGCGACGTGATTGAGGTCCTCACGGCGGAAGAGCGGAACGTTACCGGCGGTGACGTTCGAGTAGGCGAGATCCCACCGCGGCGAATTGTCCATGCCCGATTCCCACCCGTGGTAGAGCGCGATGCGGCCGTTACCGTCCAGGTCGCGGGCATGGGCGAGCCACCGGTGCCACCGCATCAGATCGGCCCACCGGCGGTCCAGGAACTCCTCCGCGACCGCTCGTGTGCTGCGGCCGTGCCGCCGCGAGTTCTCGAGGATGCGCTGCACGGCGATCGCGTGCACAGGGGGTTGTGTGATGCCCGACGTCTCCACTCCCACCGGGGCGTTGTCCGCGAGTTCGGACACGGCCCATCGCGCCGGCCCGGGGAAATATCCGTCGACACCGTTCGCGAACACGATGTGCGGGATCATGCCGTTCTTCCACTGCGCCGACAGCAGGGTGTCGAGTTCCACGACGGCGCGTTCGACGCTGAGCGGCGCGAGCCCGACCGCGACGAACGCGGCGTCCCAGCTCCACATGTGCGGATACAGCCTGGGTGCGGCACTGGTCATGGATCCCAGGTCGTTGCCGCGCAGCAGGTAGGCGGCGCGCGCGGCGAGCTGAGTCGGGGTGAATCCTCGGTCCGGCATCGTCTCATTCTCCGGCTTCCCCGCCGATCCGCACGCCGGGCACGCCTGTGTAACACGCGCGATACATGCGGGACTAGGCTCGAAGTATGGGCAGGCAGCGAGGTGGCCGGGCTGCATCGACGCCGCGCCGGGTGAAAACGACAGATGCCGCGAAGGGACCCGTGGAGGGTCTGTACGACATCGACACCGGTACATGTGAGCTGGTCAAGGACCGGTATCTGCCCGACGGCTGGGTGCTCGAGGTCAACGGGGTTCCGAGTTCTCATATCGACCTGAGCGATCCCACCCTGCTCGAGTTCGAGTACATGCGCTGGATCGCGCTGCTCGTGGAGAGCAGATTCGCCACCGGCACCCGGCTGCGCGCGCTGCATCTCGGTGGCGGCGCGTGCACGATGGCGAGGTATTTCGCAGCCGTGTATCCCGACGCACGCCAGGTGGTCGTGGAGATCGACGGCCGGCTCGCCGAACTGGTACGCGAGTGGTTCGATCTTCCGCGCGCACCGCTGCTCCGGATCCGGGTGGGGGAGGCCCGCGCGGTCCTGACCGGCCTCTCGGACGACAGCAGGGACCTCGTGGTGCGGGACGTGTTCGCCTTCGACCGGACGCCTGTTGCTCTGACGACGGTCGAATTCACGCGTCACGCGCGGCGGGTGCTCTCGCCCGGCGGCATCTACGTCGTCAACTGCGGGGACACCCGCGACCTGACCACGGCGCGGCGAGAGGCCGCCACGATCGGGTCCGTGTTCGAACACCTGGCTGTGATCGCCGATCCCGCGATGCTCAAGGGCCGGCGGTACGGCAACATCATCATCGCGGGAAGTGATACGCCCCTGTCCGATACCCCTTCGCTGGCAAGGGAATTGCTCGGCGGTGCGGTCCCTGCCCACTTGTGGGACGACACCCAGGTACGGCGGTTCGCGGCCGGTTCGCGAGTGATCGACGACAGTGAGGCCCCGGTCCGGAAGTCCGGCACACCGGTGGACGCAGGAACAAACGGGAAGACGCAGGGGTTGCACGAATCATGACTTCCGTGGACTCGCCTGTATTGCAGGTTTTCCCTCTGGGCTCCCCTTGGCAGACGATTGATCCGTTCCTGTTCGTCGCCCACCACGTCGACGCCTACCCGGCGGGCAACTCGGACCTCGGTCCCGACGCTCCGCTCACCAGCCGTCCGCTCGGTCAGGACTTCGGCAATCCCGAGGGCTGGAACATGTACCACGGCACAACCGTCCCGGGGTTCCCGCAGCACCCGCATCGCGGTTTCGAGACCGTGACGTTCGTCCGGACCGGCGTCATCGATCATTCCGACTCCGTGGGCGCCACCGCGCGCTTCGGCGAGGGCGATACGCAGTGGCTCACGGCAGGCAACGGCGTGGTGCACAGCGAGATGTTCCCCCTACTGCACCGCGACCGTCCCAACCCCCTCGAGTTGTTCCAGATCTGGCTCAACCTTCCCCGCGAGTCGAAAACCGCGGAACCTCACTTCGCGATGCTCTGGAACGAGGTGACGCCCACCGTCGTCGCGACCGACGCATCGGGTCGATCCACGCACGTCCGCGTCCTCGCGGGCGCGCTCGGTGACGCGACGCCGCCACCGCCACCGCCGGCGTCGTGGGCGTCCCGGCCGGAATCCGACGTCGCGATCTGGAACATCGACCTCTCTGCCGGATCGGAGTGGACCCTTCCGCCCGCCGCGGGCACCGACACCCGCAGGGTCCTGTACGTCTACAGCGGTTCCCCGGTCGACATCGGTGGTACCGCAGTGGAATCCGGTCACGGTGCGCTGGTCGACGCGTCGGCACCGGTGGTACTCCGGGGCGGACGCGACGGGACGCAGATCCTGATGATGCAGGGTCGCCCGATCGGTGAGCCCGTAGTGTCGTACGGGCCGTTCGTGCTCAACGACGAAGACGGCGTCCGGAAGGCTTTCGAGGACTACCGGCGCACCGGGTTCGGTGGCTGGCCGTGGGAGTCCGACGGCCCGGTGCATCCCGCGGAATCCGGTCGCTTCGCGCGCTACCCCGATGGCAGGGTCGAGACGCCCTGACCGGGCAGAATCCGGATCACCTGAACTGCATGGACCTGTCGACCCGGCCCCATCTCATGGTGGGCAGATCGAGCAGGTAGTTCTGGCGCATGAGCCATGGGCTGCGGGAACCCTGGTCGGGCAGCGTGTTTTCCGCGCGGTGGATATACCCCGAGTTCAATCCGAGCAGCGGTTTGCGTTGCCCGTCACCGGTGTACGAGGGTACGGCGATCCGGTATCCCTTGCGGCGCATGTATCCGAGCACCCGGCAGACGTACAAGGATGCGAGGTCGGCACGGAGCGTCCAGGACGCATTCGTGTAACCGATGCACAACGCCGCGTTCGGGATGCCGTCGAGCATGGTGCCGCGATAGATGACCGTGGAGGAAAGATCGACCGGTTCGCCGTCGACGGCTATCGCGATCCCGCCGGCCGGTACCAGACGAAGGCCGGTGGCCGGGATCAGGATGTCGGCGTCGAGTTCGGTTCCCGAACGCAATCGGACACCCTTCTCGGTGACCGTGTCGATGTGGTCGGTGACGACCTCTGCCGCGCCGGTTCCCAGCGCCTCGAACAGATCGGAGTCCGGCACCACGCACAGGCGCTGGTCCCACGGATCGTACGACGGCGTGAAGTGAGGATCGACCTGCGCCTTGTCACGGAGCCGGCGCGCGGTCAGCGTGCGCAGCACGCGCTTCGCGAGAAACGGTGCCCGCCGGCAGAACTGGTAGAAACCGAGATTGGTCACCACGTTCTTCGCCCGCACCGCGCGGTGGGCGACGGCGCCGGGCAGGTAACGGTGCAGGAGGCGGGCCCACCCGTCCTGCGCCGGAAGAGACATGACGTACGACGGCGAGCGCTGCAACATCGTCACGTGTTCGGCCCGTTCCGCGAGCGCGGGCACCAGGGTCATCGCTGTCGCGCCACTACCGATCACCACGATCCGCTTGCCGTGCCAGTCGAGATCCTCCGGCCAGAACTGGGGATGGACGACCGTCCCCACGAAGTCGTCCAGCCCGGGAATCTCGGGTAGGTACCCGGACTCGTAGCTGTAATAGCCGCTGCACAGGTACAGGAACGAGCACGACATCTCGACGGTCCGGTCTCCGACCCGGGCACGCACCGTCCACCGCGCATGCTCCGACGACCAGGATGCCTCGGTCACCTTGTGCCCGAACCGTATTCGAGTATCGATTCCGTTTTCGTCGGCAGTGTCGCGTACATACTGCAGAATGTCCGCACCGTCGGCGATCGACTTCTCCCCTCGCCACGGCCGGAACGGGTAACCCAGTGTGTACATATCGCTGTCGGATCGGATTCCGGGGTACCGGAACAGGTCCCAGGTTCCGCCGAGGGAGTCGCGGCTCTCGAGAATTGCGTACCGGAGGTCCGGGCACCGCGTCTGCAGGCGGTATCCGGCACCGATTCCGGAAAGACCGGCACCGACGACCAGCACATCGACGTGTTCCACCGGGTTCCTACCCTTCGGTCCAGGCGAGAAGGTCGTCGACGGACCACGTGTTGATCACCCGATCCGGTTCGACGCCCCGCTCGGCAGCGCGCTCACAACCGTAGCCCAGCCACGCGAGTTGCCCGGGTGCGTGGGCGTCGGTGTCGATGGAGAACAGGCACTCCGTCGCCAGCGCGAGATCGATCAGGCGTGACGGGGGATCGCGGCGCTCCGGCCGGGAGTTGATCTCCACCGCGGTGCGGTGGTCGCGGCACGCCGCAAACACCTTCTCGGCGTCGAACTTCGATTCGGGACGCTGCCCGCGACCTCCCGTGACGAGCCTGCCCGTGCAGTGCCCCAGCACATCGACGTGAGGGTTTTCGACAGCACGGAGCATCCGCTTCGTCATCACGTCACGGTCGGCACGGAGGTGGGAGTGCACGCTGGCCACCACCACGTCGAGTTCCGCGAGCAGGCCCTCGTCCTGGTCGGGCGTTCCGTCGTCGAGGATGTCGACCTCGATTCCCGTGAGTATCCGTGCGCCCTCGCCCTTCTCGTTGATCTCCGCGACCACCTCGAGCTGAGTGAGAAGGCGTTCGGCGCTGAGCCCGTTCGCGACCGTGAGCCGGGGGGAGTGGTCGGTGAGCGCGTAGTACTCGTGCCCGATCATCGACGACGCGGCGCGGTGCATCTCGTCGATCGAGCTGCCGCCGTCCGACCAGTCCGTGTGGGTGTGCAGATCACCGCGCAGCGCCGCGAGCAATTCTTGCCCGCCTCTCCCGATGGGTTCGGCTTCCTCGCGCAGCCGGGCGAGATACTCGGGAACGCCGTCGAAGGACTCGCGTATCACCGCTGCGGTCTTCGGACCGATGCCGGGCAGTTCCGTCCAGTTGTCCCGGCGTCGCCTCGAGGACCGCGCCACGTCGTCGAGTCCGGCGACGATGTCGGCCGCGTGCCGGAAGGCCTGGACGCGGTAGGTAGCGGCGTGCTCGCGTTCGAGATAGAACGCGACCTCACGAAGGGCTGTGACCGGATCCATCTCTCCATTGTGGCAACGCGGGTCCGTACGGTGGAGGCCATGCCGAAATGTCCGCTTGCTCTTGCCGTCGCCGTTGCGGGCGGTCTGTCCGCGCTCGCCTGGGTGTCGTCCCAGGTGAGCGCGCAGGCGCAGGGCTTGATGGTGGACATCGCCGATGCGCCCCCTGCACCCGTGGTGATCGTGCCCGGCGCCCGGGTGCGTGCGGGGGCGCCGATGACGTACCTGCGAGGACGGCTCGACGCGGCCGCCGAGTTGGTCCACAGCGGTCGGGTGCGGGCCGTGGTGGTGTCGGGCGACGCGGCGGGTACGTCCGGCGACGAGATCGCGGCAATGGTGGGGTACCTCGTTGCGCACGGCGTCGATCGCGAGCAGATCGTCACCGATCCGTACGGTCTCGACACCTACGACACCGCTCGCCGGGCGGTGGAGACCTACGGGGTCCGGCACGCGCTGATCGTGACGCAGTCGTTCCATCTGCCCCGCGCCGTCGCGCTGTGCCGCCGGGCGGGCATCGACATCACGGGCGTCCGGGCGAGTGGGGACGTGCACACCCGTACCCGCGTCCGGAATCTTCTCCGCGAACATCTGCTCTCACGACCGAAAGCATTCCTGGAGTTGCGGTTCCCCCGTGACCCCGTGGTGTCGACGCCGCGCGACGGCCGGCTCGCCGAAATCCTGGCGGTGCGCTGAGCAGGCCGTGTCCTGCCGCGATCGCCATGCCCCCGCGCGGCTCATAGTGTGGACCCATGCGTCCAACAGCTCTCATCACCGGCGGAGGCCGCGGCCTCGGTGCCGCGATCGCCCGTGAACTCGCCCCCACACACGATCTCCTGGTCGGTGGGCGCAGTCGCGGTTCCCTCGACGCCGTGCTCACCGAACTTCCGGCCGCCACCGCGTGGCCGGTCGATCTCCTCGACCACGATGCCGTTGCCCGGACCACGGCGAGCATCGAGCGGCTCGACGTTCTTGTACACAACGCCGGAATCGCGGAACTCGGAACGATCGCCGACGGGAACGCCGGCCAATGGCGCGAGACGTTCGAAAGCAACGTCGTCGCCGTCGTCGAACTCACCCGGTTGCTGCTCCCTGCGTTGCGTGCAGCGAACGGGCATGTGGTGCTCATCAATTCGGGAGCGGGTCTCCGCGCGAATGCGGGCTGGGGTGCGTATGCGGCGAGTAAATTCGCGCTCCGCGCGTTCGGTGACGCGCTGCGGCTCGAGGAGCCGTTACTGCGCGTCACCTCGGTCCACCCCGGCCGGATCGACACCGACATGCAAAGGGCGATCGTCGCCACCGAAGGTCGCGAGTACGACCCGGAGCAGTTCTTGAAGCCGAGCACGGTGGCCAGGGCCGTGCGGCAGGCGATCGAGACCCCGCGCGACGCGCAGCCCACGGAGATCGTGCTCCGCCCGTGGTGAGCCGGAATGCCTCAGAACGGTAGGGGAATGATGACCGGCGGTGCGCCGGGTATCGGGATCTGGATCTGAGGGGGCGGCGGCGGAGGTGGCGGGGCGGGCGCACGAGGCGGAGCCGGAGCAGGCGCCGGCGGCGGAGCCGGCTCGGGTGCCGCTGGTGGGGCAGGCGCCGGCGGCGGAGGAGCCGGCACGAACACCGGGGGCTCGGCGGGTGGCGGTGCCGCCGGGGGCGCTGCAGGTTCGGGTGCCGGAGCGGGCTGCGGTCGCTGCTCCTGTGCACGCTGCTCCGGCGACGGAGACGGTTCGGCTTCCGTCGGCGAGACCTCCGGTGGCGGAGGGGGTGCGGGCGCCTGCTTGCCTTCTCCGATCCTGATCGGCAGGAGGCCACCGGTCATGATGTCGACGACCCGGAACTCCTCGATGGGCTGGGCCGCAGGTTGAACGACGAACAACCGTTCGGGATTCAGTCCGGACCAGCTTCGGCCCTCGAGCTCGGCACCTTCTGTCAGCACCGGCGACAACAAGGGATTTCCGCGGGCACATCGGACCTTCGGGACTCCGCGGTTGTCGACGAGCACGATCGTCCCCGTCTCGAGTACGGACTGGACGGGTCGTGCCACGCCGTCTTCGTACTCGTGGAGGGTGACACGCGTATCGGCGCGGAGCAGCACCGGGGTGAGCTTGGCGATATACCCCCGGATGTCGGGGACTTCGAGGACCTCCCGCCACGCGTCTGCCTTGGAGCGGTCACCTTCGAGCGTGTCTACCAGTGCATTCCGGTCACACAGATCTCGTTCGAGGCTCCCGCCATAGAGAGCGGCCCGGTCGCCCGACACCGCGGGCGCCGCGCCCTCCGCCGCCACCGGGTCGCCGGCCGTCTCGACGACATCGCGTGCGGGCGGGGGTACGGCCACGGGCGCCTGCGCCGGGAGCAGCAGGCCGGTCCACGGATATTCACCTTGCGACGTCGCCACCTGGAGTCGCACGGTCGGAGGTTCCTCCGGGCCGCGCGATGTGCACGCGCCCGCCACGAGTGTCGCGGTGAGCGCGAGCACCAGCCCGAATCCACGCACTGTGTCGGTGGCCACGTCGCCATGTTAGGGCGATGGCATACGGAGATATGGCTATTCGGCACTTCCCGCGGGCGAGACGACGTCGGACACGAAACGGACGAGCAGAGCGTCTACCTCCGCACTCCGTTCCATCTGCACGAAATGTCCGGCTGCGGGGAGAAGATGGATGCCCCGCAAGTCGGGCACCGCGGCGCTCATCCGCTCGAGCGCTCCGGGACCGGACATCGTGATGACCGGATCCCGGTCGCCCGCGACGAAGAGCGTCGGCACCGTGATGTCGGCGCCCTCGTAAGGAGCCGAGGCGAGCCAGTTCGCGTCGTACGCCCGGTACCAGCACAGCCCGCCACCGAAGCCGGTGCGGTCGAATACCGCGGCATACGTGTCGAGTTCCTCCTCCGAGAGCCACGCCCACGGAAGGGCAGGTGCCTGCGGGAGCACGTCGAGATAGCCGTTCCCCTCGGACGGGTGATTCCACACGTCGAGGTACCGGTACTCACCGGAGAGAGCGAAGAACAGCCGCTGCAGGAATTCGCGCGCCCGCGGATCGAGTTCCGCTTCCGCGACGCCGGGTTCCTGGAAATAGTGCAGGTGCAGAAAATGCTGTCGCGCCATCTTCCGGTACAACTCCGTCGGGCGGGCACGGAGCCTGTCCGGCGCGTACGGCACGGCCAGCAGGACCAGACCGGCGACGCGGGAGGGATGACGCAGCGCCGTGGTCCACGCGGCGGGCGCACCGAAGTCGTGGCCGACGAATACCGCGCGGGCGATCCCGAGAGCGTCGAGCAGTCCGACGAGTCGGTCGGCGGTCGCGACGGCTGTGTACTGCTCGACGCCGGCCGGACGATCGGTGCCGCCGTACCCCGGCATGTCGGGCGCTATAGCCCGATATCCGGCTCCTGCAAGCGCGGCACTCTGATGCCGGAAGCTGTAGCCCAGACCCGGGAAGCCGTGACACAGGACGACGGCGGGGCCGGCGCCGCTGTCGTCGATGTTCCACGTGAAACCGTCGACGTCGACGGTGAGGGAAGCCATCAGGACGCCGGAACGGTCTTCATATCCTCCTGGCTCCAGTACGCCTTCATGCTCGAGATTCGCGCCTCGTCGTCGAACGTCATCACGTCGACGACCTCCATGACCAGATCCTGCTCGCCGAGGTGGGTGACGAGCCGGAAGAGGAACGCCGCGTTGTTCTCGGCGATCTTGAGTTCGAGTACTTCGCCCGTCTGCGTCATCGGCTCGATCACACCGTAGAACTCGCGGATTTCGGCCTCGGTGGTGCGCACCGGCGTACCCACCGGGTCTTCGACCGTGGCGCCGGGTGCGTAGAGCGCGAGCACGTCGTCGACCGTTCCCTTCGCGACCGACCGGACATAGTTCTCGACGGTGGCGCGGATCGCGTCACGGGTGGGTGCCATAGGTGAGCCCTCTCGATTTCTGGAACGTGTTCCACGTTGGAGGCTAGAGCACGACGCGCGTTCCGACCAGGCTGTGATCACGCAGTCCTGGGCCACAGTCGTGCCATGCTTACCCCACCACCGACGGTTCGACCCGCGACGCCAGGAGCACGATGCCCGAGACCCTCGCCTTTACCCTCGACGGACACGCCGGCACGCTCGCGGCCAGGCAATGGGAGACGGCGACGCCCCGATACATCGCGCTGTTGTGCCACGGCTACGGAGAACACGCCGGCCGCTACGACCATGTGGCTGCGCGACTCGTCGACGACGGCGCCGCAGTGTACGCCGTCGACCATGCCGGTCACGGACTCAGCGACGGCGAGCGCGTCTTTCTGCCCGATTTCGAACTCGTGGTGGACGATTTCCGCCGCCTCGATCTCACCGCCCGGCGCGACCACCCGGGGCTTCCCGTCGCCCTGATCGGACACTCGATGGGCGGCATGATCGCCGCGCGGTACGCGCAGCGATTCGGAGACGAACTCGCCGCCGTCGTTCTCTCCGGCCCGGTCCTCGGTACGTGGCCGGTCGTCGACGCACTGCTGGAAGCCGACGAAATCCCTGACACCCCTATCGATCCCGCGACACTCTCTCGCGATCCGGAGGTGGGACGCGCGTACATCGACGATCCTCTCGTGTGGCACGGACCGTTCAAGCGGGTCACCGTGCAAGCCCTGAAGGCGTGCCTGGACCTCGTCACAGCGGCCGGCCCGGTCGAGACCGTGCCCGTGCTGTGGCTGCACGGAGAAGACGACCGCCTCGTGCCGTTCGACGGAACCGCGAGCGGGTGGTCCACCTTCGCCGGCAGCGCTTCGTCGTCGAAGGTATACCCCGGCGCGCGACACGAGATCTTCAACGAGACCAACCGGGACGAAGTTCTCGGCGACGTGCTCGATTTCGTACACAGCCACCTGCGGGAAGGCCGCACGGGCGGGTAACGACACAGGGAATTGTCCGGTCGGTTCAGGATTGAAGCGTGTCATTCGCGGTTATCCCGCCGAAAGCCACTTTCTCGTGGACCCATCGGAAGGAGTTCCCGTGGCCGAAGAGGATGCATCGCACAAAGCCCGTGAAGGGTTGAGGAAATCCGTGGTCGGCAAGTTCAAGGAAGTAGCCGGTGCACTCACCCGCAACGACTCCCTGACCGCCGAAGGCCGCCTCGAGCAGGAGGAGGCTCGCAAGCGCAAGGAGGCGGACACGTCCGCACAGCTGGCGGACGCCGAAGCGAAGCAGGCCACCGACCATCTCGACGCTGTGCACGAGGCCGGCCGCCAGGAACGTGCGGCGGCGGAACGCCGAGCGGACGCCACGGAGACCCGTGCGCAACAGGAAGCCGAGATGCGCAAGTACGAGGCCGAACGCGAGCGGCAAGAGCAGGTGGCGCGCGAGCACGCGCAGGCGACACGCGACGCGGCCCTCGCCGAACAGCGTGCCCGGGCGCGAGAGAACGCGGAAGCGGCCGACGTTGCCGCAGACGTGGGCGACGCCCATGCGGAACACGCAGAAGCCGTCACCGATGCCGAGCGCGCACGCCTCGAGGCGGAACAGGAACGCCGCCGGGCCGAGGCTCTCGAACACGCGCTGGACGAGCACGACCGCTGACGCGGAACGGCGACCCTGCGAATCGTGTTCGACGAGACCCCGACTTCGTACGGCCCACAGAACCGGAGACTGGAGATGTGCCCATGAATCTGACCGCCTTACCCAAAAGCGTTCTGCGACTGCAATATCGCATCGCCCGATTCCCCCTGGGCGTGATCGAACAACAGTTGCAGTTCCTCCCGTCCGACGCGGCACCGCGCCTGATGTACGAGCGCGGCCTCGGCATGCTCGACGGCATTGTCGGCAGTGTGGTGGGAGATGAGGACATCGCCACACGCGGGGCGCTCGCCAACGAACGCGCGCAGGCCGTGATCCGCGCCGAAGAACTCGACCGGCAGGCGGCCGACGAAAGGCGGGCTGCGGACGAGGAATTGCGGCGCGCGCACGAACGCGCGGCGGACGAGCGCGAGGAGGCGCGACGGAAACGCGAACGCGACGTGGAGCACGCGCGAGCCCAGCGCGACGAGCGCGAGAAGCAGGCCGCACAGGAGGCCGCGCAGAAGAAGGCAGCGCAGACCGCGCAGGCCACGAGGCAGGCCGAGAAGCAGCAGCAGACCGCCGAAGCGGCGAAGCGGAAGCAGCAGGCGGCCGTTCGAGAGGCCGAGAAGCAGGCATCCGAACCGGCCAAGATCGCGCTCGAGGATGCCGTCGCCAAGAAACTCGAGTCGAAGAAGGCCGAGCAGGACGCCAAGAAGGTGGGGAACCTCGCCGACGCGGAGAAGTCCTCGCGGCGTTCGGCTTCGAGGCAGTCCAAGTAGCAGAAACCGACAGTGCCCGGCAGCTCGTGCGAGCTGCCGGGCACATGTTCGTCGCCTACGTGAACACGTCTACTTCACGACGTTGACCATCTTGCCCGGTACGACAATCACCTTCCGGGGTGCGGCGCCGCCGAGCATCTCGACGATCTTCTCGTCCGCCAGCGCGGCGGCTTCGATCGCATCCGGCTTCGCATCGACGGGCACAGTGATGCGACTGCGCACCTTCCCGTTGACCTGGATCGGGTACTCGACGGAGTCCTCGACGAGCCACTTCTCGTCTGCGGTCGGGAAGGGCCCGTGCGCAAGCGATTCCGTGTGTCCGAGCCGTGACCACAGCTCCTCGGCGAGGTGCGGCGCCACCGGAGCGAGCATGAGCACGAGGGGTTCGACCGCGCTGCGCGGCGCACCCGTCGGGTACTGCTTGGTCAGGTGGTTGGTGTACTCGATCAGCTTGGCGATCGCAGTGTTGTCACGCAGGTGCGCGTAGTCGTCCGACACCCCGGCAACGGCCTTGTTGAGCGCACGCAGCGTCTCGTCGCCGGGCGTCTCGTCCGTGACCCGAACGTCGCCGGTCTCCTCGTCGACCACCAGTCGCCAGGCACGCTGCAGGAAGCGGGACGCACCCACGACGTCCTTGGTCGCCCACGGACGCGACTGGTCCAGAGGGCCCATCGACATCTCGTAGACGCGGAGCGTGTCGGCACCGTAGTCGTGGCAGATCTGGTCGGGCGCAACGGAGTTCTTGAGCGACTTGCCCATCTTTCCGTACTCGCGGGCGACTTCCTGCTCGCCGTCGGGACCCGTCCAGAAGAACTTCCCGTCGCGTTCGACGACGTCCTCGGCCGGGACGTAGACACCGCGCGCGTCGGTGTAGGCGTACGCCTGGATGTATCCCTGGTTGAACAAGCGCCGGTACGGCTCGGACGAGGTCACGTATCCGAGGTCGAACAGCACCTTGTGCCAGAAACGCGCGTACAGCAGGTGCAGCACCGCGTGCTCGACGCCGCCCACGTACAGATCGACGCCGCCGGGATCGTTCGGCCCGTACAGATCCGGGCGCGGCCCGGTCCAGTACTGCTCGTTCTCCTTGGCGCAGAACTCCTCGTTGTTGAGCGGGTCGATGTAGCGCAGCTGGTACCACGAGCTGCCTGCCCACTGCGGCATCACATTGGTGTCGCGGGTGTAGCGCTGCAGACCGTCGCCGAGGTCGAGTTCGACGTTCACCCAGTCCGTGGCCTTCGCGAGCGGAGGCGAGGGGGCCGAGTCGGCGTCGTCGGGATCGAACGAGACGGGAGCGTAATCCTCGACCTCCGGAAGCTCCACGGGCAGCATGGATTCGGGGATCGCGTGAGCCTCGCCCTGTGCGTCGTAGACGATGGGGAACGGTTCGCCCCAGTAGCGCTGGCGCGCGAAGAGCCAGTCGCGCAGCTTGTACTGGACGGTTCCGACTCCCGCCCCGGACTCCTCGAGCTTCGCGATGATCGTCTTCTTCGCGTCCGGCACCGCCAGACCGTCGAGGTAGTCGGAGTTCACGAGCACACCGTCGCCGGTATATGCCGCCTCCGCGATGTCGCCACCGGTGATGACCTCGCGGATCGGCAGCCCGAAGGCGGTCGCGAATTCCCAGTCACGCTGGTCGTGGCCCGGCACCGCCATGATCGCTCCGGTGCCGTACCCGGTCAGGACGTAGTCCGCGATGAAGACCGGCAGCTTCTCCCCGTTGACGGGGTTGACCGCGTAGGCGCCGACGAAGACGCCGGTCTTCTCCTTGCTCTCCTGCCGCTCGAGATCGGACTTGGCCGCGATCGACGCGCGGTACGCGGCGACGGCGTCACCTGGGGACGCGGCGCCACCGGTCCAGCGGGCATCGACACCCTCCGGCCAGGATGCGGCGACGATCTCGTCGACCAGCGGATGCTCGGGTGCGAGAGTGACGTAGGTGGCACCGAACAGCGTGTCGGGCCGGGTCGTGAAGACCTCGATATCCGAATCATGCCCGGCCACACCGAACTTCACCTGTGCGCCGTGGCTGCGCCCGATCCAGTTGCGCTGCATCGACTTGACCTTCTCGGGCCAGTCCAGGTATTCGAGATCGTCGATGAGCCGGTCGGAGTACGCCGTGATGCGCATCATCCACTGCTGGAGGTTCTTCCGGAACACCGGGAAGTTCCCGCGTTCGGAACGGCCGTCCGCGGTGACCTCCTCGTTGGCGAGCACCGTGCCCAGGCCGGGGCACCAGTTGACCAGCGAATCCGAGCGGTACACGAGGCGGTAGCCGTCGAGAGCGGACTGCTTCTCGGCATCCGACAGGGTCGACCAGTCACGGCCGTCCTCGAGGGAGCGGACACCCGCGTCCAGTTCCGCCTCGAGTTCGGAGATCCGGCGGGCCTTCCCTGCCGACCGGTCGTACCACGCGTTGTAGATGGTGAGGAAGATCCACTGCGTCCAGTGGTAGAACTCCACGTCCGTGGTCGCGATGGAGCGACGCTCGTCGTGCCCGAGTCCGAGGCGCCCGAGCTGGCGCTGCATGTTGGCGATGTTCGCCTGGGTGGTCGTGCGGGGATGGGTCCCCGTCTGGACGGCGTACTGCTCCGCCGGCAGCCCGAAGGCGTCGTAGCCGAGTGTGTGCAGCACGTTGCGGCCCTGCATGCGGTGATAACGCGCGTAGACGTCCGTCGCGATGTAGCCGAGCGGGTGGCCGACGTGCAGGCCCGCACCCGACGGATAGGGGAACATGTCCTGCACGAACAGCTTGTCGGCCGGCACATCGCCGGCGAGCGCGCCGACGGGATTGGCGGCGTGGAAGGTGCCGCGCTCGCGCCACAGCTCCTGCCAGCGCTGCTCGATCTGCCCCGCGAGTTCGGCGGTATACCGATGCTTCGGGGTGGCGTCGGACGACTGCTGCTGTGCGGCAGCGTGCGGCTGTGCGGAGGTCTGATCGGGACGGGTCACGGTGATCGCTATCTACTCGGCCGGCGTTTGTGGGCTCCTACCAGGGTAGAACGTGCCCGAACCCGACCTCACCGGCGCCTTCCGCCGACGCGTATCCTGACCGAGTGCTGATCGTCGCCCTTCTGCTCTTCCTGCTCGCTCTCGTCGTCGGAGCGGTCGGTGTCGCAGCGCTGGCCGGGAAGTTGCCGCGTAACCGCTGGGCCGGAGTACGCACCCCCGACTCTCTTCGCGACGACACCACGTTCGCGCTGGCCAACAAGGTTGCGGCCCCCAGCATGCTCGGGGCTGCCGTCCTACTCGCCGTGGGCGGTATCGCCTGCCTGACCCTGCCGACCGTCGCGGCGATCATCGCGATCGTCGTCACCGTCGGGGCGGCGCTCGTCACCGCCGGTGCCGGTGGTGCGGTCGGTGCGCGGGTCGCGGCGGCGACGAAGCCCACGGAATCCGAGGGATGCGGCTCGTCCTGCGGTGCGTGCAGCCTGCGCGGGGCGTGCGAGCCGAGCGCCTGACAGATCCCGGCGCCGGCGTCGCCGGCAACGCAGAACGGCTCCGAGCCTCTACTGTGAGGCCGTGTCGCAGAGTGAGGCCGTGTCGCAGACCCGCGTGATCGATCCTGTCGGTGTTGTCTTCGGCATCGTGGTTCCGGTACTCGCCGCCGCCTCGATCATCGTTCTCGCCCGTCTCTGGGAGCCACGGCTACCGGCCGAGGTGGCAACGCACTGGACCGGATCGCGCCCGGACGGCTTCGGACCGGTCGGCTCGTCGGCGTGGACGATGGCGCTGCTCGTCGTGATGGTCGGGGGCGGTTGCTGTGCGATCGCGGCGCTCGCCCGGTCGTTGCTGCTGATGCGGCGCTACATGCTCGTCATCGGTCTCGGGGTCACCGGGGTGATGGTCGCGACATTCGTCGCCGTGCTCGGCGCCCAGCTCGACGTCGCGGACGCGACACAGACAGCATTTCCCACCTGGTCGATCGCGGTCGGCACGGTCGCGGGTGTCGCCGTCGGATGGCTCGGTGCGGCCCTGCTCCGCGACGGACGCGAACGCACACCCGCATCACGGCCGCCCGCACCCGATCTGCCCCGCGGACCGGTCGAATCACCCCTGGTGGACCGAGTCGGTATCGGCGCCGGTGCCACCGTCGTCCTGCTGGGCTCGATCCTCGTGCCCACCGTCCTCGTGTGCGCAGCCACGGACAGCTGGTGGCCGACGGCGGTCGTCGTTCCGGTCGCCGTCCTCGCCGTGAGCCTGCTGCGCTTCACCGTGATCGTGGACGAGAAGGGCATCCGGGTGCGCAACCTCGCGACGGATGCGGTGGTCTACGACCTCGACGAGATCGTCGGGGCCGAGGTCACCGAGACCCGGCCCTTCCAGGACTGGGGCGGCTGGGGTTTGCGGGTGAAGGGGCGCGGCAGATACGGCCTCGTCACCACCACCGGACCGGCTGTGGCGGTGTCAACGGCGTCGGGCCACGTCTTCACGGTCACCTCGGCACGCGCCGATGAGCTGGCCGGGGCACTCAACACCCTCGCGGATCGACGCGGCGCCGCAGTATCCACCGACCCCACCGGGTTGACGGAACCGTCCACCTGACGGTCGGTCAGTTCCGCTCGATCTCGATCGGATGCGTCGCGAGCAGCGCGAGCGGGAGCGGCTGACGGCGCAGGACCCGCGCCCAGAGGTCGACGTGCGCGGGAGTGAAGATGTCGTAGGGGAGCGCGGAGACCACCATCCAGTCGTCGTTGCGCAGCTCCCCGTCGAGTTGACCCCCGCTCCATCCCGCGTACCCGGCAAAGATCCGCACGGCTTCGACGTGCCGGGCGATGACGGCCGGATCCGAATCGAGATCGATCATCACGACGCGCCCGTCGACCCGTCGGATACCGGGCACACCGTCGACGGACATTCCGACCGGGACCGTGCCCAGACACAATGCCGAACTCCGGTGAACCGGGCCGCCGACGAACAACGCCTTCGGCGCCGCCGCGAGCCGCGCCCACCGTGGCAGCATCGCGTCGACCGAGGTATTGCTGATGCGATTGAGGACGACGCCGAAACTTCCCGAGGCGGTGTGCTCCACGACGTAGACGACGCTGCGGCGGAACGTCGGCTCGGTGAGGTCTGTGGCGGAGACGAGGAGACTTCCGGGCCGCACCTTCGGAGTCACAGGTGCGGTGCGGTCCTCGGGTTCCTCCTGGTGCTGCGCCACGAGAGACATTCTGTCACCGGCGTCACCGCGATGTCGGGCGGAACCCGGCTGTCCGGGCGAGCAGCGCGAGGTGGTGGTCGAACAGCGACTCCGGGTCCGTGAAGGTGTCCGTGCCGTACTGGCCGAACACTTCGAAACTCACCGCACCGAACAGCGCCGGCCACACGAACAGACCGCGCGCCAGAACGTCGTCGGGCAGGTCTGCGGAGATCTCGGTACGGATGCGATCGAGATCTCCGACGAGCCCGGCGGTCGTGCGGACTTCCGTCGCCGCGTCCAGCGCCTCGTCCAGCGCCCCGGCCCGGTGGGCCTCGACCAGGATGCGCACCAGACTCAGCACGACGCGGGTCCCCGGTCGGGTGGTCCGCTCGGCGGGTGCGTGATAGCCGGGCACCGGGGTACCGAAGATCAGGCCGTACCGGGCGGGCTCGGCACGCGCCCAGGCTCGCACCGCCCGGCCCAACGCGAAGAAGCGTGCCCGGTGGTCGGCGGGGTCTACGGCATCGACGGCGGCGGCGACGGCATCACCGAGTTCGTCGTAGGCATCGATCACCAGCAGGGTCAGAAGTTCGTCGCGGCTTGCGACGTACCGGTAGACGGCCGAGGAGACCACCCCGAGATCGCGGGCGACCGCCCGCAACGACAGGGCCTCGGCGCCACCGGCGGCGAGATGCTCACGGCCGATGGCCACGATGTCCGCCATCGTGCGGGCACGAGCCCGGGCGCGGGGTGTTGTCACGCCGCCCAGCCTGCCCTACCGGAAGCACCGCAAACAAATGTGAGCGCTGCTCCCTGCCGCGCCGGGCGGGACATCCGCGCAAAGTCGCGATCGATAGGGTCGCGTGTGTGCGGGACTCCCAGAAACAGGCGTGGCGATCGACCGCGACGGCGCTACGGCATTCCCCGGGACTCGCGCGACTGACAGCCGTCCGGTTCGCCGGGCAGTTCGGGGACGGTCTGTTCCAGGCCGCCCTCGGTGGAGCGATCCTCTTCAACCCGGAACGGCACACGAACCCGGTGGACATCGCCGTAGGGTTCGCGGTTCTCCTGCTGCCCTACTCGGTGATCGGGCCCTTCGCCGGAGCACTGCTCGACCGTTGGGATCGCCGGCTCGTCCTGTTGTGGGCCAACGTGGCGCGAGGTGTGCTCGTCGCGTCCGCCGCGGTGGTGCTGCTCGCCGGAGGACCCCAACTGCCGCTCATGCTGCTCGCACTGGCCGCCGTGGGGGTGAGCCGGTTCGTTCTCGCCGGGGTGTCGGCGTCACTACCTCACGTCGCGGCCCGATCATGGCTTGTACCGGTCAATTCCGTTCTGGCGACAGCCGGTTCGGTGGTCGCAGCTGCGGGCGCCGCGGTCGCGGTCGCGACGATAGGTGCCGTCGGTGCGGGCGACACCGGGTCGGGTGTCGCGGTGGCGCTCGGCGTCAGTGGTTCGATCGTCGGCGCGGTCGCCGCCGGAGGGTTCGCCCGCCACACGCTCGGGCCCGACGGCGCACGTCCCCGGTCCCCGGTACGCGCGGTGCTCGCGGGTTTGCGTACCGGCGCCGGCGCCGTGGCCGAGCATCCCGGCGTCGCCGCCGCGATGCTCGGTATCGGGGCCCACCGCATCGTGTTCGGCCTGAACACACTCATCACGCTTCTCGTCCTGCGAAACGCCGACAACCCGTCGGACCTACCCGGTGGGCTCGCCGGATTCGGTGCCGCGGTGGCCTGCACGGCGGCGGGAATGCTCCTCGCCGCCGCCCTCACACCGTTCCTCCTCCCACGGCTCGGGCGACCTCGTGCGGTCACCGCCGGATTGCTCGCCGCCGCGGTCGTGCAGTTCGCGTTCGTCACCTCCTTGACGACGGGATCGTTGCTGATCGCCGCTTTCCTCCTCGGGGTCGCGGGACAGACCATCAAGCTGACGGGCGACGCCGCCATGCAGATCGAGATCGACGACGCACGTCGCGGGCAGGTATTCGCGTTGCAGGACACCGTGTTCAACCTGGCGTTCCTTGCCGCGATCGCCGCGTCGGCCTTCCTGATCGCGCCGGACGGGCGCAGCCCGGGACTTGCCCTGGCCGGCGGGCTGATCTACGTGCTCGCCCTGGCCGGCGTTCTCGCACTCGGGCGGTCGCGGACCTAGTCACGACCCCCGCAGGGCCGGAAGCGCGGCGCGATGAACGCGAATCTCCATGGCCTTGACGACGAACCACACGGCCGAGCCCGGCTCGAGACCGAGATCCGCAACCGCGGCGGGCGTCACTTCGGCCGCCAGACCGGCGACTCCGGTGCGCACCAGCACCGTCGAGCCCCGGGCCTCGACTTCGGTGACGGTCACCTCGAACGCATTGCGGGGACTCCCGTGTGGCTCGTCCACGTACACCGCGACCGCGGCGGGGGAGAAGACGGCCGCGGCCACATCTCCCGGTACGCACTCCTCGTCGACGACGCCGTGCACGGCACCGACCTCCGTCTCCACGCCATCCGCTGTCACCGTGCCGGCGATCAGGTTCATCCCGGCGATCTGTGCGGCGAAAGCGCTCCGTGGCCGGGTGAGGACGTCCCGCACCGCGCCGTGTTCCACGACACGTCCCGATTCGACCACCACGACGCGGTCGGCGAGGGCCAGGGCGTCGAGGGGGTCGTGTGTGACCACGAGCGCCGTGCGCCGGTCCTCACGCAGTATCCGGCGCAGCAGTGACCTGATCGCCGGCGCCGCAGCGACATCCAGCGCGGCCATGGGTTCGTCCAGCAGGAGCAACTGCGGGTCGGCAGCGAGAGCGCGGGCGATCGCGACCCGCTGAGCCTGCCCGCCCGACAAACGGTGCGGTTTGCGGTCGGCGAACGCCACAGCGTCGACGGCGTCGAGCCAGCGCAACGCCTCGGTATGCGCGGCGCGGCGGCTCATTCCGGCACTGCGCGGTGCGAAGGCCACGTTGCCCGCAGCGGTCAGGTGCGGGAACAGCAAAGCCTGTTGTGCCAGCAGGGCAACCGACCGGCGATGGGGCGGCACCGCGACACCCGCCGACGTGTCGGTGAGGATCCGGCCACCGAGCTCGATCCGGCCTTCGTCCGGAAGAACCAGTCCTGCAATCAGGTTCAGCAGCGTCGATTTCCCGGCACCGTTGGGACCGAGGATCGCGACCACGCTGCCCGATGCCACGTCCAGGTCGAAGTCGACGGACCGTGCGTCCACCCGTGCGTGCACGTGCAGTTCGCTCACCAGTCGCCACCTGCCCGGCGTCCGCGTGCGGCCACCACGATGAGCACTGCCACGACGACCAGGAGCAGCGACAACGCCACGGCGGCATCGGGATCGGTTTCCCGCTGCAGATAGATCTCGAGAGGGAGGGTGCGGGTGACGCCCTGGAGGCTGCCCGCGAAAGTGAGAGTCGCGCCGAATTCCCCGAGCGCCCGCGCGAACGCCAGGATCGCACCGGAGACGAGTCCCGGCAGCACCAACGGCAGGGTGACCCTGCGGAAGACCGTAGTGGGCCGGGCGCCCAGCGTCGACGCCACCGCCTCGTACCGTCGGCCCGCGGTACGCAACGCTCCCTCGAGACTCATCACCAGGAACGGCAACGCCACGAAGGTCTGTGCCAGCACGACAGCGGTGGTGGAGAACGCGATCCGGATCCCGAACGCCTCGAGGTGCTCACCGATGAGGCCGCGTCTGCCGAAGGTGTACAGCAGCGCGATCCCACCCACCACGGGTGGCAGCACGAGCGGCAGCAGGACCAGTGAACGGAGCACCGGCATCACGCGGGACGTGCTGCGTGCGAGCACGGCAGCCATGGGCACACCGCATACGATGCACAGCACGGTGCTGGTGAACGCGGTCCGCACACTGAGCGCGAGCGCCTGCATCGATGCCTCGGACGTGACCAGTTCCGGGAAGCGGTACCAGTCGACGGAGAGCACGATCGAGACCAACGGCAGCACCACGAACAGGCCGCCGGCGATCGCCGGAAGATAGATCCACGCCGGCAGACCGGTCGGGGTGCGGGCCGCCGTCATGGACCGGCGAACCCGGCTTCCCCGAGAATCTCCAGTCCTTCGGGTCCGGCGACGAAATCGACGAACGCGCGGGCGGCGTCCGGATTCCGGGAATCTTCGAGTACGGCGATCGGATAGGAGTTGACGGAGTCCCCGGACTCGGGAAACGCCACGACGGTGACGGCGTCGCCCGCGGCGCGCGCATCGGTGACGTAGACCAGTCCGGCGTCGGCCTGTCCCGAGGTGACCTTGGCGAGCACGTCGGCGACGGAGGATTCCTCGCTGACCGGCGACAGTTCGGTTCCGGTCGCCTCCTCGGCGCGCACGGTGGCGGCGCCGCACGGCACCTGGGGTGCGCAGACGACCGCCGACACGCCGTCGCGGCCGAGGTCGTCGAACGAGGTGATGCCCTTCGGATTCCCCGGCTCGGTGACAATCGTGAGCGTGTTGGCCGCGAAGAGCACCGGATCACCGGCGACGAGACCCTCGTCCACGACGCGGGACATCGTGACGGTATCGGCGGACGCGAACACGTCGGCGGGTGCGCCCTGCGCCAGTTGGCCGGCGAGGTCCGACGACCCTGCGAAGTTGAACACCACGGCGGCGTCGTCGTGCACTTGCTCGAACGCGGTGCCGATCTCGGTGAACGTGTCCCTGAGCGACGCTGCCGCGAACACCGTGACAGTGCCCGTCACACCGTCACCCGACGGATTCCGATCACTCTGTTCCGAACCGCAGGCGACCGAAGCCAGTGCCACGGACGCCACCAGGATCCATCCTGCGCGCACGCGCCTCACGAGGACCCTCCGGGTGTTTCGATGATGACGGTTGTCGCTTTGACGACCGCGACCGCGACGCTGCCCGGTTCGAGGCCGAGTTCCCGCACCGCTTCGGTGCTCATGAGAGATACGACCCGATGCTGCCCGCACTGCATCTCGACCTGCGACATCACCGGGTCCGAGACGACCCGGGTGACGAGACCGACGAATTTGTTGCGGGCGGAACTCCCGACGCCGAGCAGATCCGGTGCCGCGTCGGCTTGGGCCCGCGAGAACGCCGCGAGTTCGCTGCCGTCGACCACTTTGCGGCCGGTGTCGTCCTTGCTCGCACGAAGGGCGCCCTGGTCGATCCAGCGCCGCACGGTGTCGTCGCTGACACCGAGCAGGCGTGCGGCGTCGCGGATACGGAAAGTCGTCACGATATGTTCCGCACACAAGTCACGAATTGGACGATACGTCCGCAGATGCGGTTGTATCAACCTTCTCAGTAGACGTCGCGCACGTACCGCTTCTCAGCACTCAAACGATCGACGTATGCCGCTGCCGCCTCCTGGTCGAGCCGGCCGTGGGTCTGCACCACCTCGCGGAGCATCGCGTCGACATCTTTCGCCATGCGCCCGGCGTCCCCGCAGACGGCGAAATGAGCGCCGTCCTCCAGCCATCTCCAGAGCTGGGCGCCCTGCTCACGCATGCGGTCCTGCACGTACACCTTCTGTCGCTGGTCACGCGAGAACGCGAGGTCCAGCTTGGTGAGGAACCCGTCGGCGTGCATCTTCTCGATCTCGTCGCGGTACAGGTAGTCGGTGTCCGACCGCTGGTCGCCGAAGAAGAGCCAACTGCGACCGGTGTGCCCGGATTCGCGGCGGTCGTGGAGGAAGGCCCGAAACGGCGCGATCCCCGTTCCCGGCCCGACCATGATCATCGGAGTATCGCCGGGTGGTGGCCGGAAGTGCGGATTCCGCTGCACGAAGATGGGGATGTCGACGCCCTTGCTGTGGTCGGCGAGGAAGCCCGAGCACACGCCGGCCCGGTCGCGGCCCTCGAAGCCGTATCGCACCACCGACACGGTGAGCTGCACCTCCCGCGGGTTGGACTTCGGACTCGACGAGATCGAGTAGCTGCGTGGCTGAAGCCGCGTGAGCACACCGAGCCACTCGTCGAGCGGTGCCTTGAACGGGTATTCGGCGATGACATCCATCGCCTGCCGCCCCCACAGCCACCGCTGCAATTCCATCTTGTTTCCGGGTCGCAGCAGCTTGGCGAGTTCCGGACTCCCGCTCTGGCGTTGCACGAAGCGCAGCAATTCGGGAGTGGTCCTGGTGATGTCGAGGTACCGAGCCGCGGCCTCCCGGAGAGGGACGGTGGGACGATCGACGCTTTCGACGGGCGCCTCCGCGTCGAGCGCGGTGACCTGCATCCATTCTTCGACGGCCTCGGGGCAGTTGGTCGGCATCACCCCGAGGGCATCTCCCGCACAATATTCGAATTCCGGGTCGAACAGCTCGAATCCGAACTGCCGCACATCCTTCGACGATCCGGCTCCACTGAGTGCGATGTTGCGTGTCAGGCGGGTGACGAGCGGGGACTTGCGGCTGTACACGGATGCCCGCGGCGGGACAGGTTGCGCGGGCGCGTCACCGGCCACCAGATTCTGGACCGAGCACACCCATTCGTTCGCGCGGTCCTCGAAATCCGGTTCACAGTCCACGCGTGGAACCATCCGGGTCGCTCCGAGATCGGCCAGCCGGTCGTCCACCTTGCGTCCGTACCCGCAGAAGTCGTCGTAACTGGAGTCGCCGAAAGCCAGTACCGCATAGCGGGTACCGGCGAGCGACGGTGCGTCTGCACCGTTCAAGCTCTTCCAGAACGCCGAAGCGTTGTCCGGCGCGTCGCCGTCACCGAACGTACTTGTCACCACCAGCAATTCCGGTATCTGCACGAGATCCGCGACGGTCAGCGTCCCCATCCCGACCGCGGTGGCCTCACGTCCCGCGGCACGAAGACGCTCGGCGCAGGTGTGCGCGAATCCTTCGGCATTCCCCGTCTGCGACGCCCACGCCACCACGACCGGCGGTTCCGGGTTCCGGTCCCCGGCCGCGGCATCGGAGCCGGCGTCGATCGCAGCGCTCTGCGAGTACATCCCCGCGAACAGTCCGTCGAGCCACGCCCGGGTCGCGGGGGGAAACGGCGCCGAAGCCGGCAGCGACGGCGCGGCGGTGACATCGGACGACCGCAGACCGGCGAGAAGACCTGCGAGATAGCGTTTCTCGTCGTCGCCGAACAGGGGAGCGGGGATACCGCCGACTCCGAGCGTCTCCGCGAGCCGTCCGACGACCGAATCGTCGGCGGGCAGGGAAGGGGATACAGGTGCTGCCGCGACTTTCGTCACGGCGACCGCGCAGAACTTGAATTCTGGCTGGAGCGACGCGGAATCGACGGCGTCGTTGGTCACGACGTTGATCGCGCGATCGTTCCCGAACAGGTCGTTCCAGTGGAACGGGGCGAAACAGTTTCCCGGCATCACCCGATCGGTCACCACCGCCGGAAGGACGGCGCGCCCCCGCCGCGATGCGATGTCCACCGCGTCACCGTCGACGATCGACAACCGCGCGGCATCCTCGGGACTGATCTCCACGAACGGTCCGGGGTCGAGTTTTCCGAGCTTGGCGATCTTGCCCGTCTTGGTGAGCGTGTGCCATTGGTGTTGTACGCGACCGGTATTGAAAACGAACGGGTAGTCGTCGTCGGGCAGTTCGGCTGTGGGCAGATGCGGACGGGGGAAGAACCGGGCTCGTCCGTCCGGTGTCGCGAAGGCCAGTTCCGGTACGGATCCGTCGTCGCGGACCACCAGCGTCCGGCTGTCTCCGTCGTTGAGATACCGGACCGGACTGCGATCGTCGGTGCGGCCGGGGCCACACGGCCATTGCACCGGGCCGTGCCGCAGCCTGTCGTATGTCACGCCGCGCAGGTCGTACCCCGTCTGCGGATTCCAGAACTGCGTGATCTCGTCGAATATCTCCTCGGCGCACGAGTAGGTGAAGCCGTCACCGAACCCCATCTCACAGGCGACACGCGCGATGATCTGCCAGTCGGGCAGTGCCTCTCCGACCGGTTCGACGGCCTGTTGCAACAGGTTCAGAGTGCGGTCGGATCCGACTGTCACGTAGTCGGACTCCGCCCACAGGGCACCCGGAAGGAGGATGTCGGCGTACGCATTCGTTTCGGTCTCGAGGAACACGTCCTGGGCGATGACGAGTTCCGCGTTCTCGAGACCCTCGAGAACGGTCGCCCGGTTCGCGACCGAGGCCACCGGGTTGGTGCAGATGATCCAGCACGCCTTGATCGTTCCTTGTGCCATTTCCCGGAACATGTCGACGGTGCCGGTGCCTGCTTCGGCGCGCAGCGTGCCGGGAGGTAGCGCCCACTGCTCCTCGACGAACACCCGGTCGTCGCCGGACAACACGCTGCGCTGGCCCGGCAGGCCGGGACCCATGTACCCCATCTCGCGACCACCCATCGCGTTGGGCTGACCGGTCAGCGAGAACGGGCCGCTTCCGGTGCGGCAGATCGCTCCCGTGGCGAGATGGAGATTGCAGATCGCGTTGGTGTTCCAGGTGCCGTGGGTGCTCTGGTTGAGCCCCATCGTCCAGCAACTCATCCACTCGCCGGCCTCGCCGATCCATCGTGCAGCCGTGCGGATGTCGGCTTCCTCGAGGCCGGTGATGCCGGCGACGAGAGCGGGCGGGTACTCGGCGAGGAACTCCTCCATCGCTTCCCAGCCCTCGGTGTACTCCTCGACGAAGTCACGATCGACGTGCCCGTTCTCGACGATCAGGTGGAGCAGGCCGTTGAGCAGTGCGAGGTCGGTACCCGGCGCGATCTGCAGGAACAGGTCCGCTTTGTCCGCGGTGGCGGTGCGCCGAGGATCGACGACGACGAGCTTGGCCCCGGCTCGGACACGTTCCATCATCCGCAGGAAGAGGATGGGGTGACAGTCGGCCATGTTCGAACCCGAGACGAAGAACAGATCGGCGTGCTCGAAGTCCTCGTACGAGCCGGGTGGCCCGTCCGAACCGAGCGACTGCTTGTAGCCGGTGCCCGCAGAGGCCATGCACAGCCGCGAGTTCGATTCGATCCGGCTCGTGCGCACGAATCCCTTGGCGAGCTTGTTCGCGAGGTATTGCGCCTCGAGCGACATCTGTCCGGAGACGTAGAACGCCACCGCATCGGGTCCGTGGGTTCCGATGATCTCCGTGAGACGGCGTGCGGTGTCGGCGACGGCCGCGTCCACCGGCACCGGCGAAGGAGCGCCGCCGCGGCGGTCACGCACGTACGCGGTCTCGAGACGGCCCGCCGCAGCCAGCATCTCCGCGCTTGTCGCACCCTTGGTGCACAGGCGCCCCCGATTGGTGGGGTGCTCCTTGTCGCCGTACGCCTTGACCACCCTGCGGGCACCGGTATCGGGATCGGTGGCGACGTCGAGCACCATGCCGCACCCGACACCGCAGTAGGAGCACGCGGTCTTCACCGTCGTGATGTCATCCCGCATCCGAATCTCCTACCCGGCACCGCGTCCGCCGGAAGTGAACCGAGGGGCACGCCGTTGCCGTCACCGATACGACGACTTCCATGCTGCGGACTCGGTGTTTCGGACGCGTCACATGGGATGAGCACGCTGTGACATCTGGCTCACGGGTGTCGGGAGGAGGTGTGAGGTGCCGGCAACACGCTCAGGACTTCGGTTGCTGCTCCCACCATTTCAGGAGCTCGGCCTCGGCTTCGTCGCGATCGAGTGGACCGCGATCGAGGCGCAACTCCTTGAGGAACTTCCACGCCCTGCCCACCTCGGGGCCCGGCGGAATGCCGAGAACTTCCATGATCGCGTTGCCGTCGAGATCCGGGCGGACCTTCGCGACGCCCTCTTCCTCCGCCAGTCGCGCGATGCGCACCTCGAGATCGTCGTAGGTGGCCTGCAGTGCCGCGGCGCGCCGTTTGTTGCGGGTGGTGCAATCGGCCCGAACCAGCTTGTGGAGCCGGGGGAGGAGGTCCCCGGCGTCGTGCACGTACCGCCGCACCGCCGAGTCGGTCCATTGCCCCTTGCCGTACCCGTGGAAGCGCAAGTGCAGGAACACCAGCTGGCCGACGTCCTCGATCATCTGCTTCGGGTACTTCAGGGCCCGCATCCGCTTGCGCACCAGCTTCGCCCCGACCACCTCGTGGTGATGGAAGCTGACGCCGCCGCCGGCCTCGTTGCGCTTGGTGCCGGGCTTGCCGATGTCGTGGAGCAGCGCCGCCCAGCGCAGCACCAGGTCCGGGTCGCCGTCCTCGAGATCGATCGCCTGAGTGAGCACGGTGAGCGAATGCCAGTACACGTCCTTGTGCTGGTGATGCTCGTCGATCTCGAGTTTCATCGCGGGGATCTCGGGGATCACGCGCTCCGCCAGTCCGGTCTCCACCATGCACTCGATGCCGTCGACCGGATGGTCACCCAGGATCAGCTTGTCGAGTTCGGCCCGCACCCGCTCGGCGCTGATGCGCAGGATCTCGTCCGCCATCTCGCGGATCGCCGTCTGGACCCGCTCGGTGAGCGAAAAGCCCAGTTGGGAGACGAATCGGGCCGCCCGCAACATGCGCAGCGGGTCGTCCTCGAACGAGTCCTCGGGCCGAGCCGGAGTGTCGAGAACACCTGCGAGCAACGCGTCGAGCCCACCGAGCGGGTCGACGAACTCACCGGCACCGTCCGGACCGATCCGAACGGCCATCGCATTGACGGTGAAGTCACGGCGTACGAGATCGTCCTCGAGGCTCGTTCCGTACTCGACGACGGGATGGCGGGTGACACGGTCGTAGGCGTCGCTGCGGAACGTGGTGATCTCGAGTTGTTCGGATCCCTTTGCCGCGCTGACCGTGCCGAAGTCGATGCCGGTGTCCCACTGATGGTCCACCAACCCGCGCAGCAGTTCCTGGACCTTCTCGGGGCGCGCGTCCGTCGTGAAGTCGAGGTCGGTGCCCAGCCGGCCGAGAAGCGCGTCGCGGACGCTCCCTCCGACGAGATACAGCTCATGGCCCGCCTCGGTGAACCGCGCACCGAGTGGGGCCAGGACATCGGACAACGAGCGCAGAGTGACGTCGGCTCCGGCGAGCAACCGGGTTCGGCGGTCGAGGTCTGCGGTGGGTGAGTTCACGTCTTTGCACCTTACCGAGCAGGGCGTTCGTGTGGTTGAGCCGGGACCGACGGCGGTACATCTACTATCTATTAGGTGTCGCCCGCCGAACGTGCCAATCGCAACCGCCGCAGCTCGCGGCGTCGTGGCACGAGCGCGAAAAAGGCTGCTCAGGGCGGAGCACCCGGCGCACCCGGCCCTCGACTGCGCACCGTCCGCGAGACCTCGGCCGGCGGGCTGGTCGTCGACGGACTCGGTGGTCCACCCGACAAGCTGTGTGCCGCGCTGATCGGGCGTACCGACCGTCGCGGCCGCCTGCTGTGGTCGCTGCCGAAGGGGCACATCGAGCGCGGCGAGACCGCCGAAATGACCGCGATGCGCGAGGTGCACGAAGAGACCGGGGTCCGCAGCACGGTGCTCGCCGAACTCGGCAGCATCGACTACTGGTTCGTCACCGAAGGCCGTCGCGTCCACAAAACGGTGCACCACTACCTTCTGCGTTACCTCGGCGGTGAACTGTCCGACGCGGATGTCGAGGTCACCGAAGTCGCGTGGGTTCCGCTCCGTGAACTCCGGTCCCGGCTCGCCTACGCCGACGAACGTAAGCTCGCCGACGTCGCAGACCAGCTCATTGCGGAGATGCATCCCGAATCGCGTCCCCGCACCGACGAACCGGGGGCCCATCTCGGATGACGGCGGTGGTTTCCCGAACGGGTGCCGCGGTTCTGGCCGTGCTCACGCTCGTTCTCACAACGATCGGTGTGGCGATCCCCGCACCCGCGGCGGCGCAGCCGGACTCCGAAGACACCGAGTTCCTCGCTCTGAGCATCGACGAGGTCACCCCGTCGGTGGTGTCGCTCACAAGTGAATCGGTAGTCGAGGTCACGGGCACCGTCACCAATGTCGGCGACCGCGATGTCGAGGACGTCTGGGTGCGGCTTCAGCGCGCACCCGTCATCTCCGACCCCGCCGCCCTGCGCACCTCGCTCTCCCTCGATCAGGGGGGTTTCGACACCGTGGGCGAATTCGAGCAGGTCACGGACCGGCTCGACCGCGGCGACCGCGCCGAGTTCACGATCGAGCTGCCCCTGCGTTCCGAACTCGAACCGTCGCTCGGCATCGACACCCCCGGTGTCTACCCGCTGCTCGTCAACGTGAACGGCTCGCCCGAATACGGCGGCCAGGCCCGTCTGGACGATGCCCGTTTCCTGCTGCCCGTGCTGGGAGTGCCCGCAGGCGAGGACAGCTCCCCGCGAACGTCGGCGTCCACGCCATCGGGCGGAACCACCGGAACGGCGCCCAGCAGCGAGACCGAGAGCTTTCCCGCCGTTCCACCCGAGGTGTCGCGCCCCGTCGCCGTCTCGATGCTGTGGCCCTTGGCCGACACGCCGCGGCTGGCCTCGGGTGTTCCCGGATCCGCGACGGAACCCGCCCGGCTCGTCGATGACGTGCTCGCCACGTCGCTGGCCGAAGGAGGACGGCTCGACGGGTTGCTGCGCGCTGCCGAACAATCGCTGGAGACCGATCCGCGGGTCACCGAAGGCATGTGCCTGGCGATCGACCCCGACCTGCTGGTCACGGTCGCGAACATGACCCGGGACTATCTCGTGGTGGACGACCCGGCCGATCCGATGGGGGCCGCGAGCCCCGGAACGGGCACCGAGGCGGCTATCGCGTGGCTCGGCCGCATCCGGGCACTCGCGACCTCCATGTGCACGGTGGCGGTGCCGTTCGCCCAGGCGGACCTGACGGCGCTCGCGGAACTGGACGATCCCTCGCTGACCGTGCCCGCCTTGCGGTCCCCGAGCACGCTTGTCGACACGATCCTCGGAACCACGTCGCTTCCGGATGTCGTGTGGCCCGATTCCGGTGTCCTCACCGAGAACGCCGGGCTTCTCGTCGCCGCGGACGGTCCGGTCACGGCGGTACTCGCCGACACCGCGGTGGACGACGGACGCGCCGCCATGAGCGGCGCATCCCCGCGCAACAGTGTCCGGGTGTCGGGAGTCGACGGGCTGACGGCCGGCCTGTTCGACGCCGCGGCCTCGGCGGCACTCGCGGGCATGGGCGACGCGCCGTCGACCCCCTCGTTCGTGACCAAGGCCGCGCGCTACGACCTCGCCGACGACTCCGCGACCGCGCGGCTCCAGGACGCGCTCGGTGCGCTGGCGTTTCCGGCGCTGGCCCCGTCGGTGGACGCGGCGTCGGGAGTGCCGCTGCCCGCACCCGGCCGCTCGGTGCTGTTCGCTCCGCCGCAGGTCTGGTCGCCGTCCCCGGACGAGGCGTCGGCCACGCTGTCCATGATCTCGTCACTCATCCGTTCGGGAACGGCGACGGCTCGTCCCTTCACCGAGTTCGTCGCCGCGGCAGCAGCCACCGCAGACGACCCGAATACCTCCGTGCTCGACTATCCGGAGCAAGCCGTCACCGACGGTGTGCCGGCAGAGGTGGTCCGGATTGCCGCCGAGCAGACGCCCCGGCTCGATGCTTTGCAGGCAGCGTTGATCGAGGATCCCCAGGCCCAGCTCACGCCGCAGGAGTTCCTCACACCGCTGCGGGAGGATCTGCTGCGCGCGATGGCGTCGGCGGGGCGGCGGGGTGAAGACCCCGAGCAGGCGGTTGACGCCGCGACTCTGCGCGCGGTGGAAGTCGAAGAAGCCGTGGACGGGATGTTCGCGGGAGTGACAGTGCTCTCACCGGGTGGTGTGTACACACTGACCTCCGAACAGAGTCCCCTACTGTTGGTGGCGCGCAACGATCTGCCCGTGGGCATCACAGTGCGGTTGCACGTGGACGCGCCCTCGGCGATGGAGATCACCGATATCGGGCCGACCCAGCTGCCTCCGCGCGGTAGCCGCACCCTGACGGTGCCCGCTCAGATCAGCGACTCGCGGAAGCTCGAACTGGAGTTCTCGCTCACCACGGAATCCGGCCTGTCTCTCGGCAGTCCGACGAACGTGACGGTACGTTCCAATGCGTATGGCCGGATTCTCGCCATCGTCACGGGCTGTGCGGGAGCGCTCCTGCTGTTCCTGGCGGGCAGGCGGCTTCTGCACCGGTTCCGCGGGGAACCGGATCCAGCCGACGAAGGGTACGAACGAGAATGACGGGGAACGCGACCCGCGACGACGTGAAGTCACCGACGACTTCACCGGACGTCACCGGTGCCGGTCCCACCGGCCGGAAGGTTCCGAGCCTGCTCGCGGCCACCGGCTCCATTGCCGTCGCCACCCTGGTCAGCCGGATCACCGGGTTCCTCAAGCAACTGCTGATCCTCACGCTGCTGGGTGCGAGCGTCGCGTCGTCGTTCACCGTGGCCCACCAGATCCCGAACATGATCTCCGAGCTGGTCCTCGGCGCGGTCCTCACCTCGATCGTGGTGCCGGTGCTCGTGCGGGCGGAACGAGAGGACCCGGACGGCGGCGAGGCATTCGTCCGTCGCCTGTTCACCGCGGCCGTCGTGCTGCTCGGCGGCGCGACGATCCTCGCGGTCGCCGCCGCGCCGCTGCTCACGACGCACGTGTTCCTCGACGACTCCGGCAAGGTGTCGACGACACTGACGACTGCCCTGTCGTACCTGCTGCTGCCGGCCATCGTGTTCTACGGGCTGTCGGGCCTGTTCACGGGCATTCTCAATACGCGGCAGGTCTTCAAGCCCGGCGCATGGGCACCCGTGGCGAACAACGTCGTCGTGCTCGTCGTGCTGGTCGTCTATTACCTGATGCCGGGGGAGATCACCCTCGATCCGGTGCGCATGAGCGACCCGAAGCTGCTGGTACTCGGCCTCGGTGTGCTTCTCGGCGTCATCACCCAGGCGATGTGCCTGATCCCCGCGCTCCGCCGCGAAGGCATCAATCTGAAGCCGCTGTGGGGCCTCGACGACCGCCTGCGCCAGTTCGGCGGGATGGCTGCGGCAATCGTGCTGTACGTGCTGATCAGCCAGATCGGCATGATCTTCGCAACCAACATCTCGTCGGGCGCCGATGCCGCAGGCCCCGCGATCTACAACAACGCCTGGCTGCTGCTGCAGTTGCCGTACGGCGTGCTCGGCGTCACCGTGCTCACCGCGATCATGCCGAGACTGAGCCGCAACGCCGCCGAGGGCGACACTCCCGCGGTCGTCGACGACCTGTCGGTCGCGACCCGAATGACCATGATCGCGCTGATCCCGATCGTCACGTTCCTCACGATCGCGGGCACGCACGTCGGGACCGCCCTGTACGGCTACGGCAATTTCGGCGCGGGCAACGCGTCCCTGCTCGGCCAGGCCGTGAGCTGGTCCGCCTTCACCCTGATTCCCTACTCGCTCGTGCTCATCCACCTGCGGGTCTTCTACGCGCGGGAACAGGCCTGGACCCCCACGTGGATCATTCTCGGCATCACCGCCGTCAAGATCGGCTTGTCGGCGCTCGCTCCGGTCGTGGCAAGCAACGACCAGCAGGTCGTCGTCCTGCTCGGTGTCGCGACCGGTCTCGCGTTCACCTGCGGTGCGTTCATCGGCGGGTTCCTGCTGCACCGCACCCTGGGCGACCTGCGGATGGCCAACGTGGGCCGCACGATTTGGCACGTGGTGCTGGCGTCGGCCGGCGGGGCGGTCGTCGTGCTCGTCGCCGACAGACTCCTGCAGTTGGACGCCCTCGCGGACCGCTTCGGCGGCCTCGGCTCGATGGTGCGTGTCGCGATCAGCGGCATCCTCATGCTGCTCGTCGCGCTCGTCGGCATGTATCTGCTCAAGGTTCCCGAGATCATGGCCATCGAGGCCGCCGTACGCCGCAAGATCGCCGCGGTGCGCGGTGGCGGCACGGAAGAGCCCGAAGCCGAACTCGGGGAGTCCACGGCCACTTCGCCGGCCGATACCGGTGCCTTCCCGACCCGCCGCCGCTTCGGCTACGACGCCTACCCGGAGTCCGACTTCGAGAAGACCGTCGTACTGCCGCGCATCGACTACGGCGACTACGGAGTCGGACCGTACGACGCGATCACCGAAGTCATGCCCGCGATCAGAGACGTGCCCCGTCCCGTCGAGGCGCAGCAACAACTCCCGTACCCTGGTCAACAGCAGATTCGACACGGGCGCCGTGGTCCGCGCTACTTCGCGGCCCCCACGGGCGATCCTCGTCTCCGCACCGGAAGTGGACGAGTCGACAACGAAGGAGTGAGGGTGAGCGACGACCACGCTGCCGGCAGGTCCACGATCGACGCGTCACAGCAGGCAGGATCGACGCCGGCCGGAAACGATCAGCGGCCCACGCCGCCGAGTCCGCCGCGCGACACCCACCACGACACCGGGGTCATACCGATCGGCTCTCCTCAGCTTCCGCCCGTCCGGGTTCCTGGGTCGGCGCCCCGCCGCACCATGCGCGGACCGGAACTCATCGCCGGCGCGTCCGTGGCAGGTGGCCGGTACCGACTGCTCTCGCCCCACGGTGGCGCACGCGGGCTCCGGTTCTGGCAGGCACTCGACGTCAAACTCGACCGCGAGGTCGCACTGACGTTCGTCGACGCCGACCAGAGCGCTGCCGACGGCACCGGGCCGGACTCTCCACAGGCAATCCTGTCCCGGACGCTGCGGCTCGGCCGGATCAATTCGCCCGGACTGGCACGTGTCCTGGACGTGGTCCGGGGTAGTTCGGGCGGCATCGTCGTCGCCGAGTGGACGCCCGGTCGTTCGCTGCGCGAGATGTCCACCACGCAGCCGTCCCCGTTGGGCGCTGCACGAGCCGTCCGCGCCCTCGCGGCAGCGGCAGAGGCCTCGCACCGTGCGGGCAGCGCGTTGTCGATCGACCACCCCGACCGCATCCGGATCAGTGTCTCCGGCGACGCGGTCATGGCGTTCCCGGCAACCTTCTCCGACGCGGATGCCGTCTCCGATGTGCACGGTCTCGGAGCCAGCCTGTACGGGCTGATCACCGGCCGCTGGCCGCTCGCTGAACCGCCCGCTCCGGGACGGCCCCCGGCACCGCACCACAGCGGCGCGACCATCGGTGGCATGCCGGAAGCCGACCGCGGCGCCGACGGCAAACCCGTCGAACCCAAGGTGCTCCGCCCCGACGTTCCGTTCGAGATCTCGGCGGTCGCCGTGCGCGCTCTGAACACCGACGGCGGGATCCGCACCGCGGCAACGGTGCAGCACATCCTCGACCAGGCGTCGGTGGTCGATCAGAAGACCGACATGATTCCCGCGCTCCGTATCGGCCAGCGCGCGAACATGACCGAAAGCCATGCCCTGGCGGACCCCGAGGCGCTCGAACAGAAGAAGAAGCATTCCCAGCGCATGCTCGTCGCGCTGATCGGCCTCGGTATCACGACGGTCGTGCTGCTCTCGCTGATCGGTTGGTGGATCACGAATCTGCTCGCCGGCGACGCAAGCGATGCGCCGCTCACCAGCCAGGAATTCGGTCTCACACCGACCGCCGAAGCACCTGCCGCACCCGAGTCCGCGTCGGAGGAGGCGGCTCCCGCCGCAGCCGGGGGACCGGTGCCGGCATCCGCGGTGACGGTGTTCTCGCCGCAGGGCACCCCCGATTCTCCGGCGTCCGCGTCGCTTGCGATCGACGGCGACCCTGCCACGGCGTGGAGCACCGACGCGTACTTCGATCCCTTCCCGTCGCTGAAGAGCGGGGTGGGCCTGCTGGTGACGCTCGAGGACGCAGCGACCCTCTCGTCGGCGAAGGTCACGTCCGAGTCGCCCGGGACCGTGCTCGAAATCCGCAGCGCGCCCTCGGATTCGACGTCCCTGGACCAGACGCAGGTGATCGGCCAGGCGACACTCGGATCCGGTGAGACCGAGATTCCGCTCGACGCCGACGGCCGCACCACGCACGTACTGCTGTGGATCACCGGGCTCAGCTCCGACGGTGGCAGCAACAAGAGTTCGATCTCCGAGATCGAGTTCATCGGCTCGGAATAACCGGATCGCCCCGAGCGCAAGCCGGGGCAATCGCCGTGCGATCGGCTACCATCCGCGCGTGCGAATTTTCGGGGGGATCGCAAAAATCGCCGTGCCCGACGACTCTGTGCTCACAGAGGTGCCGGGCACGTTCGTGTCCGACGCAGCCTTGTTGTCGGCACACGCGGCCGGCGATCGGGAGGCGTTCGCGACACTGCTGTCGCGCCATTACGACCATCTGTGGCAGGTGGCGCGGCGTACGAGCTACTCGCCGGAGGACGCGGCGGACTCGCTTCAGGAAGCTCTCCTGTCCGCGCATCGTATGGCCGCGAACTTCCGTGAGGATGCCGCGGTCCGTAGCTGGATGCACACCATCGTCGTGAACGCGTGCCTGGATCGCATCCGGCGCAACAAGGTTCGGCCCACGGTTCCACTCTTTCCCGACGATTCCGAAACTCCTCGTACGGGGCGGGATTCCATCCACGACACGGAGCTTGCCCTCGATGTGAAGACAGCACTGTTCACACTTCCGCCGGATCAGCGTGCCGCGATCGTGGCGATCGACGTCGAGGGATATTCGGTGCGAGAAGCGGCCCGCCGGCTGGGAGTACCTGAGGGGACGGTCAAGAGCCGGTGTGCGCGGGCACGTCGCAAACTCGCCGTCGTTCTCGGCGACCTACGGGAGTGAGGGAACCGAACACGAGTCCGGATCGTCTTACTCTGGTGAGGACAACCCACCCGCGAGGAGAACGCGCATGAACGAGGACGAGATACCACGTCCGCCGTACTCGCACGACCTGCTCGCCGACTTGCACGCGGGCGTGCTCGACGACGCCTCGGCCGACAAGCTCTGGCCTCTCGTACGCGCAGACCCGGAGGCCGCGGCCGTACTCGCACGACTCGACGCGGTGGAGTCGCGTCTCGGCGCGCTCCGCGACAGTGATCCGGCGGAACCGATTCCTCCTGCGGTGGCCGCCCGGATCGACGCTGCTCTGGCTACTGCTCAGCGACGACCTGCCCGAACATGGCTGGCGGGAGCCGGGGTTGCGGCGGCAGCGGTATTCGCCGGCGTGTTCGCACTCGTCCTGCTCCACTCGGCGCCCGGGGGAGACGACGACGCGGGTAGCGACGCCTACGCCGCCCACGAGAGCGACTCCGTGTTCGAGCCCGCCGAGCTACGCTCGATTGTCGGCACGACCTCGCTCGGCCCTCTCTCGGATACGGTTCGGCTCCGGGACTGCTTGGAAGCCAACGGTTTCGATTCGGATTCCCCTCTGCTGGGATCGCGGCAGACGGAATTCCGCGAACGTGACGCGGTCCTGCTGCTCCTCGGTGGACCGCACCCTCCGCAACTGACCGCGGTGATGGTCGGAACCGATTGTGACGCAAACACTCCCGCTACCCTGGCGGTTCATACCATCGGATAGGCGCTCGGCGTGTGTCGTCACTCGGCGATGGTCAGCAGCAGATGAAGTATCCGTGCGCGCAGCGCCGGGGTGTCGTCCTCCGCGGCGATCAGCCCGGTGAACAGTGCGGTCCCCGCCGCCATCACGAGCGCCGCCCGGGCATCGAGTTCCGCGTCCCCGTCACCGTTCTCGGTGAACAGCGCAGTACTCGGACCGCTGAAGGTTCGCCACAGTGTGCTGCGAAGGTCCTCGTGGTCACGCAGCGCCGCGAGGAGTCCGGGTAGGGCGGCGCGAACCTCGGGTCTCGAGAAGAGTTCGTTGCTCCCCGCGACGACCCATTCGATCCAGCCCTTGCGGTCGATTCCGTCGTACGGCGCCAGATCGGGTGCCGAGCCGAGCAGCGCATCGAGCACCAGGTGCGCCTTGCTCGGCCACCTGCGCGGCAGTGCGGCTCGCCCGACTCCTGCGCGCGCCGCGATCGCCCGCATGCTGAGGCCGTCCCACCCGTCCCGGACGAGCATCTCGCGGGTGACGGCGAGGACGTCACTGTCGATTCGAGGATCTCTCGGACGTCCCGCAGGTGCAGCTGGCATGGGCTCTCGTGTGAGTGGGACCAGACAGTGCCTGGTGTGTGATCGGGGTTATAGTCGGCCTATTACGATACCACTGGCATCGAAAGTAGGGTCATGACTTCGCCGCGATCCACCGTCTTCGAACCCGCCCGCCTCGGGCCTCTCACGCTCCGCAACCGCATCATCAAAGCCGCGACGTTCGAGGGTGTCATGCCCAAGGGTGCGGTCACCGACAAACTCGTCGACTTCCACGCCGAAGTCGCACGCGGCGGTACCGCGTTGACGACTGTGGCGTACTGCTCCGTCTCGCCCGCGGGTCGCGTCCACCGCGACACCCTCGTCCTCGACCGCGACGCCGTGCCCGGGCTGACCCGGCTCACCGAGGCCGTCCACCGGGAGGGCGCACTCGCGTCCGCGCAGATCGGGCATGCCGGGCTCGTCGCCAACCAGCTGTCGAACGGGATGAGCACCACCGCCCCCTCCACCCGGATCAGCGCCCCCGCGATGGGTCTCGTCCGCGGCGCGACACTCGAGCAACTCGACGCGATCGTGGAGGACTACGCGTCGGCCGCGCGATATGCCGTCGAATCCGGATTCGATGCGCTGGAAGTACACCTGGGGCACAACTACCTTCTGAGCTCATTCATGAGCCCCAACCTCAACAAGCGGACCGACCGCTACGGCGGAAGCATCGCCAACCGCACCGCTTTTCCCCGGCGTGTCCTCGCCGCCGTGCGCGCTGCGGCGGGGGATTCGGTCGCTGTCATCGCCAAGTTCAACATGACCGACGGCGTCCCGAAGGGACTGTGGCTCGACGAGTCGCTGCCCATGGCCAAGCTGATCGAGTCCGACGGCACCATCGACGCGATGCAGCTGACCGGTGGCAGCTCGCTGCTCAACGGGATGTACTTCTTCCGCGGCGACGTTCCGATGAAGGAGTTCGTGCAGTCACAGCCGAAGGTCATCGGCTGGGGCCTGAAGGTGTACGGACCCAAGCTCTTCCCGAAACTTCCGTTCGAGGAAGCGTTCTTCCTCCCGATGGCCCGGCAGTTCCGGTCCGAACTGTCGATGCCGCTGATCCTGCTCGGTGGCATCAACCGCATCGACACCATCGACAACGCCCTGCACGAAGGCTTCGAGTTCGTGGCCATGGGCCGGGCGCTGCTCCGTGACCCGTATCTGGTCGACAAGTTCCGCAACCACACCGCGGACGAAGGGTTGTGCATTCACTGCAACAAGTGCATGCCGACCATCTACACCGGAACCAAATGTGTGATCCGGGAAACCCTCCGGGACGTCCCGGGCGCGGTCTGACACCTCCGGGCGGCGGGCGCGCACCCGCTGTGGCATGACGCACGCTGCGAGGGGAACAACACCGTTTACCCTGGTGTTGACATCTGTGTATGCTGCCGCGCCGGTCTCTCGGCACGTGGCATCTACGACAGCCCCGACCGCCGACCGGAAGGCCTCCGCCGAATGACGACCTCGCCCACCATTCACGACCTCATCATCATCGGTTCGGGCCCGGCGGGATACACCGCCGCGATCTACGCCGCCCGCGCAGAACTCTCGCCCATCGTCTTCGAGGGAACGCAGTTCGGCGGCGAGCTGATGACGACAACCGAGGTCGAGAACTTCCCGGGCTTCAAGGACGGCATCATGGGTCCGGAGTTGATGGACCAGATGCGCGAGCAGGCGCTCCGCTTCGGTGCCGACATCCGTACCGAAGACGTCGAGGCCGTCGATCTCGCCGGCCCGGTCAAGACCGTGGTCGCGAACGGCGAAACCTACAGCAGTCACGCGGTCGTGCTCGCCATGGGCGCCGAACCCCGTTACCTCGGTGTGCCGGGGGAGGAGCGGCTCCTCGGCCGCGGCGTCTCCGCCTGCGCCACGTGTGACGGGTTCTTCTTCCGGGATCAGGACATCGCAGTGGTCGGCGGCGGCGACTCGGCGATGGAGGAAGCCACGTTCCTGACGCGGTTCGCGCGCAGCGTGACCATCATCCACCGCCGCGAAGAGTTCCGTGCCTCGAAGATCATGCTCGAGCGCGCCGAGGCGAATGAGAAGATTCGTTTCCTCACCAACACGAGGGTCCTCGAGGTCCTGGGAGAGAACAGCGTCTCGTCGCTGACCGTCGAGAACACTGTCACCGGCGAGCGCAGCGATCTCGCCGTCACCGGACTCTTCGTCGCCGTGGGACACGATCCGCGCAGCGCACTCGTCGCGGGACAGGTCGAACTGGACGACGAGGGTTACGTGAAGGTCGTCGGCCGCACCACTGCGACGTCCCTGCCGGGTGTCTTCGCGGCCGGAGACCTCGTCGACCACACCTATCGTCAGGCCATCACCGCGGCCGGCAGCGGTTGTTCCGCGGCGATCGACGCCGAGCGCTGGCTCGTCGCACGCCACGAGGTACCGCCCTCGATCGTGCCCGCCCAGGTCTGACCGTCCCACCCACCCCCCGATAACACGCGACACCAGGAGATAGCCGTGGCCGTCAAGGACACCAACACCGTCACCATCACCGATTCCTCGTTCGTCGAGGATGTGCTGCAGGCCGACAAGCCCGTGCTCGTCGACTTCTGGGCCACGTGGTGCGGTCCGTGCAAGATGGTTGCTCCGGTTCTCGAGGAGATCGCGGGTGAGCACGGCGACAAGCTGACGATCGCCAAGCTCGACATCGACGCGAACCCGTCGGCGGCCCGCGACTACCAGGTCATGTCCATCCCCACCATGATCCTGTTCTCCGGCGGCAAGCCCGTGAAGACGATCGTGGGGGCGAAGGGTAAGGCGGCGTTGCTTCGGGACCTCGCGGACGTCCTGTAGTACGGTCCCGAGGATCGATTCTCGGATGCGCCGCCCCGGGCCCCGGCTCCCGGCGCATCTGAGATAATTCCGTTCGATGCTGCCCTGCCCCGTGCCGGGCGCAATCCGGTCAGCACGGAAAGGCCCAACGCATGCGCCCTCTTCGTCACGGCGACCACGGCCCGGCAGTCGCCGAGATTCGGAGCACTCTGGCCGGTCTGGGTTTCCTGCACGCCCGTCCCGACTCCTCCGACAGCTGGATGGGGTCCGACGTCGTTTTCGACCGCGAACTCGACGGCGCCGTGCGCGCCTTCCAGCAGCAGCGCGGTCTGCTCGTCGACGGGATCGTCGGCGCGGCCACGTACCGCTCCCTCAAGGAGGCGTCGTATCGGCTCGGCGCCCGAACCTTGATGTACCAGCTGTCGGCGCCGTTGTACGGCGACGACGTGGCGGCGCTGCAGACCCGGCTGCAGGACCTGGGGTTCTACGTGGACCGCGTCGACGGCTACTTCGGCCAGAAGACCCACGAAGGACTCAGCTCGTTCCAGCGCGAGATCGGTCTCGCCGCGGACGGAATCTGTGGACCCGAAACGTTGCGGGCACTCGAGTTGCTCGGTACCCGGGTGTCGGGCGGATCGCCTCACGCCATCAGCGAGGAGGAGATCGTACGACGGTCGGGCCCCCAGCTGAGCGGTAAGCGCATCGTCATCGATCCCGGTCTGGGCGGCACCCACCACGGCATCATCGTGCCGAGCGCGCACGGGCCCATCTCGGAAGCCGACATCCTGTGGGATCTTGCGCGCCGCCTCGAGGGCCGCATGGCCGCGACCGGCATGGAGACGTTCCTCTCGCGCCCGTACCACGCGGATCCGACCGACGTCGAACGCGCCGGCACCTCCAACGCGTTCGGTGCCGATCTCATGATCTCGCTGCGCTGCGATTCGAGTTCGAACCCGCACGCGAGTGGCATCGCCAGCTTCCACTACGGCAACTCGCACGGTTCCGAATCCATGATCGGTCAGGTACTGACCGGGTTCATCCAGCGCGAGATCGTCGCACGAACCTCGCTGCAGGACTGCCGCAGCCACGGGCGCACCTGGGACCTGCTGCGCCTGACGAATATGCCCACCGTGCAGATCGATCTCGGTTACCTCACCAACGAGCACGACGCATCACTGCTCGCCGACCCGCGCACCCGTGACGTCATTGCCGAGGCAATCCTGGTCGCAGTGAAGCGCCTGTATCTGCTCGGGCAGGACGATCAGCCCACCGGTACCTACACGTTCGCCGAACTGCTGGCCGAGGAACTCTCCATCACCGAAACTCGCTGACTCGCTGCCGGGGACTCGGCACCGCGGTCGCCGGCACCTTTACGGCACACCCACCGCGGTGCGCCCGGTGACATCCTCCACGGTCAGTGAGGCCGCTTCGATCAGGCGCTCGAGAGCCGCTTCCACCTCTTCCTTCCATCCGTGGTCGCGGTCGAGTTCGAGCCGCAATCGGGGGAAGCGAGGATGCGGGGCGACCACCTCGAAGCCCATGTCCTCGAGAAAGTCGGCACCGATCATGCATTCGGCAGGGGAGCATTCCCGCGCGGAGGTGGTGCTGGGCACGTCTCCCGCCGACGGCCTGTCGTCCTCCTGCGGACGCACCCCGAACGCTTCGAGCGCCCGGACGTTGCGGCGGACCAGATCGGTCACGACGGCGCGGATGAGATCGGCACCCACATCCAGGTCGGACGCGTGAGGCTCGATGCGCATCGTGGTGAGCAGAATCGCGTCGGCGCTGACGGGTGAGGTCGGGAAGAGTCGCGCCCGGGGAACCATGTTAGGTGGCGCGTAGAACGCCACCCCTGCCACTTTGTCGTCGGTGTCCCCGAACGTGGCGACCTGTGCGCACGACCCCCACTCGAGCATGACCATGGACAGCCACGCTTCTTTCTCGAATTCGGGATCGCAGAAGTTGCGGGCATCACCGGCGGGCGCCGGATCCATTTCCCAGAACACACACCGCCTCGGGTGCGCAGGCAACTGCTCGATCGCACTCAAGGACAGCGGCGTGACTCGCGTCGACACGGGATACCTTCGCCTCCACGTCTTTCTCTCACAGACTTTTGTCCGACCCCCCTCGGGAAGTCAAGACTGGCGGGCCCGATCGGTCGGATCCGCGCCGACCTCACGGTCGGTCTGCATCATGGTCACGATACGTTCGAGATCGTCCACAGACCCGAATTCGACCACGATCTTGCCTTTGCGCTTCCCCAGACTCACAGTCACGCGGGTGTCGAAGGAGTTGGACAGACGCTCGGCGACATCCTGCAACCCCGGCATCTGGATGGGCTTCCGCTTCGAGGACGGCGACGGCGTGGGAGCACCACTGCGGTTCGCGAGCATGACCGCTTCCTCGGTCGCGCGTACCGACATCCCTTCGGCGACGATCCGCATCGCGAGTGCTTCCTGAGCGTCGGCACCGGCTTCGAGCGCGAGCAGGGCGCGCGCGTGACCCGCGCTCAGCACGCCCGCAGCGACCCGCCGCTGGACAGGGATGGGCAGCTTGAGCAACCGGATCATGTTCGTGATGACCGGGCGCGAGCGTCCGAGGCGTGTCGCCAGTTCCTCGTGGGTGACCTCGAACTCCTCGAGCAACTGCTGATACGCGGCCGCCTCTTCGAGGGGGTTGAGTTGCACACGGTGGATGTTCTCGAGCAGAGCATCGCGCAGCATCGCGTGATCGTCGGTGTCCCGGACGATCGCGGCGATCGTGTCGAGTCCCGCTTCCTGGGAGGCCCGCCACCGGCGCTCGCCCATGATGATCTGGAAGCGGTCATCGTCGGCTCGCCGCACCACGATCGGCTGCATCAGGCCGAACTCTCGGATCGAGTGGACGAGTTCGGTCAGTGCCTCTTCGTCGAAGACCTGACGGGGCTGCTTCGGGTTCCGGTCGATTCGGTCGATCGGGATCTCGAGGTACACCGCCCCGGCGGGAGAGGGGAGTTGACCCTGATCGACCTCGGCGGACGCACCCTCGTCGCCTTCCGTGTCCGGCGCCGTGGATTCGGGAGAGGCAGGCTTCCCGTCGCCAATGATGAGGTCCGCTGCGGCGGATCCGAGTCCGGACGGCGACGAGGACATTCCCGGTGACGCACCGGCACGTCGACTGGGGGCAGGCTTCACGGGCGGCGCGGGAGCGGCCGGTGCCGATGCGCTGGTCGTCGATTCGGTGGTCGTGGAGGTGGTGGTCGTCGAGGTGGGCGCTGTCGTGGCCGGCGCAGTTACCGGTGGACCGGTCGGGATGAGAGCAGCCAAGCCTCGTCCGAGCCCGCCCTTGCGTGTCGCACTCATTCGTTCCCCTGCTTCTTCTGTATCCCGCGTGCCGCCAGCTCGCGACCCGCATCGAGGTAACTCATCGCGCCGCGCGATCCCGGATCGTAGTCGAGAACTGTCATCCCGTAGCCGGGAGCTTCGGAAACCTTCACGCTCCGGGGGATGACGGACCGCAGCACCGCGGACCCGAAGTGTGCGCGCACCTCGGAGGCGACCTGATCGGCAAGCTTCGTGCGGCCGTCGTACATCGTGAGCAACACCGTCGAGACATGAAGGTCGGGGTTGAGGTGCGACTGCACGAGTTCGATATTGCGCAGCAACTGCCCGACACCTTCGAGGGCGTAGTACTCACACTGAATCGGGATGAGCACTTCCTTGGCTGCGACAAGAGCGTTCACCGTCAGCAGGCCCAGTGACGGCGGGCAGTCAATGATGACGTAGTCGTACTCGCGCGGCCCGAGCGCGTCCTTCGTGAGTGCGTTCCGGAGACGGTTTTCGCGAGCCACCATCGACACGAGTTCGATCTCGGCGCCTGCCAAGTCGATGGTCGCCGGGATGCAGAAGAGGCGCTCGCTGTGGGGACTCTGCTGGACGGCGTCGACGGCGCGGACCTCGCCCAGGAGGATTTCGTAACTCGACGGAACGCCGGAGTGATGAGGTACTCCCAGCGCGGTACTCGCGTTGCCTTGAGGGTCGAGGTCGACGACGAGCACCGTCAGACCCTGGACCGCCAGCGCGGCGGCGAGGTTGACCGCGGTCGTGGTTTTGCCGACCCCACCCTTCTGATTCGCGATCGTGAACACGCGGCGCTCGTGCGGCTTCGGGAGAGCAATTGCATCGCTCGGGTGGAGCACCTGACTCGCGCGATGTGCCGCAGCGCCGATCGGCGTATCCATCGCGGAAAACCCATCGAAGGGGACGGGTGAGAACTCGTCGTTCATCGCCTCGGTTTCACGTGAAACAGCGGATTCAGATCCACCCGTCATAGAACGCTCCTTAAACGTTTGATCCGCACGGTCCGCACGCTACATCCTCTTCGCTCCGGGGACACGGCGCACGGGACGCGGCCTGTTCGAGCAACGAGGAGGCGAGGCATGTCCGAAGAATTGGTCGTGGCTTCGACGCGTCGACTCACGTCCACTTCCTCGGTCGGTTCAGTATTCCACCCGCATTCTATGTGGCTGCCACGCGATCACACCGCAGGACGTTCCACGTGAAACAACGCTTCTTTGTTTCACGTGGAACATTGCGGGCCGGGGGAGTGGGGAATGTTTCACGTGAAACTACGACACGTGTCGCTTGGGTCGCTGAGATACGGGTATTGCTCACTTTCGATTAGCCGAATAACTTGTTGCGCAACGTGTTTGAAATTCTGTCACCGTAAGACGTTGTGCCACAGCGTTTCCCTCATCCGGAGAACTTTTACACGGCACGGTCCCACTTCTGGCGTCACAGTGACGAAAAGAGAAGGGGTCCCGGTACCCGCCCACACGGGAACAAAATCGACCCTTGACGCCGTCCGAACACTTCCGGATGCCACTCAGTACTCGAGGGACTGCCTCGAGCTCGAGAGGCATCCCGGTCGATCGGTACTCGAGATGTCCGGCGCCGGCTCGAACAAAACAAGCCCCTCGACTCCGCGAGGGGAGTGAGGGGCTCGTTTCACGTGGAACAGTTACTTGTTCTTTCTCCGCCGCGAAGGACGTGGCATGCGCTCCGCTTTCACAACGAGTGTCGGAACCGGAAGCGCATCGCGGCCGCACTCGAGCACCTCGAGATTGCCGGCACCGAGGCGGGCAAGCTCGGCTCGGTCTCGCTCGATCTCCTCGTGCGCCGAGGAACCTTTCAACGCGAGCATGCGGCCGCCTTCGTGGATCAGGGGGAGGGACCACTTGGCGAGTTTCGCGAGCGGCGCGACCGCCCGCGACGTGACCACGTCGGCTCCGCCGGCTTCCTGAAGCACACTCGGCTGTTCCGCGCGGCCTCGCACCACCAAGACATTGTCGAGACCGTTGGCTTCCACAAATTCCGCCAGATAGACCGTGCGTCGCAAGAGCGGCTCGACGAGTGTGATTCTCAGATCGGGTCGAGCGATCGCCAGCGGAATACCCGGCAAGCCCGCTCCGCTGCCGACATCGACGACGGCCTCGTCCTCCTGGATGAGTTCGCCCAACACCGCGCAATTCAAGATGTGACGCTCCCACAGTCGGGACACTTCACGCGGACCGATCAGTCCGCGCTCGACTCCGTCGACCGACAGTGAGCGATGGTAACGCTCGGCAAGCTCGAATCTCTCGCCGAAGATCTGCTGGGCGGTGGCCAGCAATCCTGCCTCGTCTTGTTCCACGTGAAACATCCTCTCGTGCCGACGGCGTGCCGGCGGTGCCGGTCCCGCTGGCCTCCATCGAATAAAAAGAGGGACCCCGAGTGTTCAGGGTCCCTCTTCGAGCCGAAAGCGGACGGCTCAATCCTGCACGATCACAACGCGCCGATGCGGTTCGGCGCCTTCGCTCTCGCTGGAGACCCCGTCGACCTTCGCGACCGCATCGTGCACGATCTTGCGTTCGAAGGGAGTCATCGGGGCAAGTTCCTCACGACCGCCGCCGGCCAGGACCCGCTTCGCGGCGGAGGTACCCAGCTCGGTCAGCTCGGCACGCTTGCCCGCACGCCAGCCTGCGATGTCGAGCATGAGCTTGCTGCGTTCCCCGGTGGCCTGCTGCACGGCGAGACGTGTGAGCTCCTGGAGGGCGTCGAGAACGTCACCGTTGGTTCCGACGAGCTTGCTCAGATCCTTGCCGCCGTCGATGCTCACGACGGCCCGGTCACCCTCGACGTCGAGGTCGATGTCGCCGTCGAAGTCGAGCACGTCGAGCAACTGTTCGAGATAGTCGCCGGCGATTTCCCCCTCTTCGATCAAGTCCTCGTCGTCGACCACGTCGGTGTCGAGTTCAGGCTCGCGCGCCTCGCCGGTCACCTCGATGTCCTCCTGTGCCTTGTCCAGGTCACTGGCCATGATCAGCTCTCTTCTACTTCGGTCAGCGCCGCTTGCGCTTGGAGTTCTTGGGACGGCTACCCGGCTTCGGGGCCGATGATCCGGGACCGGACGTGGGCGTCGAGTTGCCGTTCGCCTGAGCGTCTACGTCCTTGGTCAGCGAGACCTCGGGCGTCACGTCGGTGGCCGCACCGTCGGCAGGAGCACTCTCCGCCGCAGCGACGGCGCCCTTCTTCTTCTTCGCCTTGTTCGGACGGGCACCCGGCTTCGGGGCGTTCTCGTTGCGGCGTGCGAGCGCCGCTGCCCGCTTCTCTTCTTCTTCCTGATCGATCTTCCGGAAGACGAGATGCTGCTGGCCGTACGTCCACACGTTGTTGCTCACCCAGTACAGGATGATGGCGATCGGGAGGAACGGACCACCGACGAGCACACCGAGCGGGAACACGTAGAGCGCGAGCTTGTTCATGATCGCGGCTTGCGGGTTCGCGGCAGCCTGAGTGCTCTGGCGGGCGACGGAAGCGCGGGCGTTGAAGTGCGTGGCGATACCGGCCACGATCATGAGGGGAACGGCGACCGCCGCGATCTGCCACCGCGAAGGGATGTCACCGAACGGCGCGAAGGCCTCGAGCGAGGCGATCGGCTGAGTGATCCACGACGAGATCGGGGCACCGAACAGACGCGCGCTCAGGAAGGATTCGACATCTTCCGGGCTGAAGGCGTAGTTGCCGACACGTGCGTTCTCTTCCGGCGTCAGGCCGAGCTGGCCGAAGCCGGTACCGGTGCGGTTGAAGGACCGCAGCACGTGGAACAGACCGATGAAGACCGGCACCTGCAGCAGGACCGGCAGGCAACCCATCAGGGGGTTGAAGCCGTGTTCCTTCTGGAGCTTCTGCATCTCCAGTGCCTGGCGTTGCCGGTCGTTGGAGTATTTCTTCTGCAGCGCCTTGATCTGCGGCTGAAGTTCCTGCATCTGCCGGGTCGTGCGGACCTGCTTGACGAACGGCTTGTACAGGATGGCGCGGAGGGTGAACACGAGGAACACCACCGACAACGCCCACGTCCAGCCGCTGTCGGGAGCAAGGACGAACGAGAAGGCTTTGTGCCAGACCCAGAGGATCCAGGACACGGGATAGTAGATGAAGTCGAGCACGGCTCTATGTACTCCTCGGGTCGTCCATGTCGCCACGGAGAGGCGTCGGTCTCAGGTCTTCGCTCCGGTCAGGTACCCACGTGGGACGACCGATGACTCCGCTCGGGTACCGGATCCCATCCTCCAGGATGCCAGGGAGCACATTTGAGCAGCCGCACCAACGTGAGCGCCGTGCCGACCACGAACCCTCGCACGCGCAACGCTTCGACCGCGTATTCGCTGCAGGTGGGAACGAATCGGCACGTCGGCATCCGGGTAGGCGACACGTACGTGCGGTAGAGCTCGATACAGAAGATCAATGCCCTTGCCGGCGCCGAACGGATGGTGTTTCCGCTCGCATTCGGGGCGGTCATGCGGGCTTCCCGGCATCGGCGTGGACGCCTGCACTCTCGGCAGGGACGCTGCAGGACTGCTCCTCGCCGGTGGGAGATGCGTCGAGAAGAAGTCCGAGCCTGGTCAGACCCGACCGGAGCTGCTTGTCGAGTTCCCGCGAATCCGCGGTCGCCGAGCCCGGAAGAGCACGCAGCACGAGGTCGGTGTTCTCGGGTACTCGCTCGACGAGGCCGGCACAGATATGACGAAGCCGGCGTGCGACTCGATGTCGAATCACCGCCGGCCCGACAGCCTTATTCACGACGAGCCCGAAACGGGGACCGTCGACACTCACCAAGAACTCGGACCTATCACGCTCGAGAGCGTGAATCACCAGGTCCCGCCGCCCCTGACGGCGACCGCGACGGACGGTATCGGAAAAGTCCGTGCGGCGCCGCAGTCGATACGGCTCAGGTAACACCCCGAGCTCCCGTTACGGGATCAGGCGGTGAGTTCGGCGCGGCCCTTACGGCGACGCGCCGTCACGATCGCGCGACCCGCACGGGTCCGCATCCGGAGACGGAAGCCGTGGACGCGCGCGCGGCGTCGGTTGTTCGGCTGGAACGTCCGCTTGCCCTTAGCCACGGTCAACACTCCTCGAGATATATGTGACGCCGGCAGGCGCCATCGGTCTAACGTGTACGGATTTTCGCACGACCCGTGCGCAATGAGTGCAGCACGGATCTATCACTTCTGCATGAGTGACTGTTCGAGGCTACGCGGATTCCGACGCGAAATCAAACTGCGGTCTCTGTGCCCGCGCGGTCCCGGGTGCGGTGCACATCCGTCGAAAGTCGGGGCCCGAACACCCCTGTGTCCCACGTCACGGTGGGTTACGCTCTCTCGCATGGCTTCGTCAGCGAACCCGCAGCGCATAGGCCGTCTTGCCCATTCGCCGCACGTCCATAGACGATGCGCGCGGCCGCCGGTCGCGTGCCGTCGCTCCTGACGCGCCGCACAGCGCCACCGCGCGGAGCCGATCTCGTGTGCCAGACTGATCACGAAGCGTCGGCACACCGACGGGCCCCTCGAATCAGGTCTTCCACTTCACCTGTGCACACAGTTGCACCACTTCTGCAGACATCCACCGGGTCGTCCCCCCCGGTTGTCCACACCTGTGGATAATCGTGTGGAAATCATGTCGACCTGTGGGAGGAAGCTACGTGAACGACGAGCCGAACGCGCTTGCCGATGTGTGGGCGGACGTCGTCGCCGAGCTGACAGCGGACGACGGAGTGCTGACCAAGAGCCAGAAGGCGTGGCTTGCGCTGGTCAAGCCGATCACGCTGGCCCAGGGTTTCGCGCTGCTGTCGGTCCCGTCCACGTTGGCCCAGCAATCCATCGAGCGTGACCTGCGCGAACCTATTCTCCGGGTGCTCACCCGCTACCTGGGTCATCGCGTGGAAGGACTGGGCGTTCGGGTCGAGCCGCGCGAACGCATCGACGACCCCGCGGAGGATCCGTACGCGGAACCCCGCGACACTCTGCCCCTCGAGGGCCTTCCCGAGGACCGGGGCGCCGGGGATACCCGCAGCGGAGAGAGCCGCGCCCGCGATGCCCGGCGCGAGCCGGCGGGATCTCGAGACGGTGGTTCGCCTCGAGACGGTCGCTCCTCCCGCGACGGCATGGCTCCCGGCGAAGGCATCGGGCACCTCCGGCGGAGGTACACCACAGCCCGCGACCACGACATGCTCGACGGCGAGCCCGGCGACCACGAGGAAGTGGACGACGACCGGGAGGCACTGACCGCCGTCCGCGAATCGTGGCCGTCCTACTTCACGCAGCCGCCACCTCCCGAGACGCCCTCCATGGGCAGCAGCAGCCTCAACGCGAAATACACCTTCGACACCTTTGTGATCGGCGCGTCGAACCGCTTCGCCCACGCCGCGGCCGTCGCGATCGCCGAAGCCCCGGCCCGGGCATACAACCCGCTGTTCATCTGGGGTGCGTCCGGTCTCGGCAAGACCCATCTGCTGCACGCCGCCGGTCACTACGCCCAGCGGTTGTTCCCCGGTATGCGGGTCAAGTACGTCTCCACCGAGGAATTCACGAACGATTTCATCAACAGCCTCCGCGACGACCGCAAGGTCGCGTTCAAGCGGCGGTACCGGGAGACGGACATCCTCCTGGTCGACGACATCCAGTTCATCGAGGGCAAGGAAGGTATCCAGGAAGAGTTCTTCCACACCTTCAACACGCTCCACAACGCGAACAAGCAGATCGTCGTCTCGTCGGACCGTCCTCCCAAGCAGCTGGCAACCCTCGAGGAACGCCTGCGCACCCGGTTCGAGTGGGGCCTGATCACCGATGTCCAGCCGCCCGAACTCGAGACGCGCATCGCGATCCTCAGCAAGAAGGCGCGCATGGACGGGCTCAACGTTCCCCATGACGTCCTCGAGCTGATCGCCAGCCGGATCGAACGCAACATCCGCGAACTCGAGGGTGCGCTGATCCGCGTCACCGCCTTCGCGTCCCTCAACCGCCAGCCGCTCGATCTGACGCTGGCGGAGGTCGTGCTGCGTGATCTGATGCCCGATTCGACGGCTCTCGAGATCAACGCAGCGACCATCATGGCGGTGACCGCGGAGTACTTCGGTACGTCCATCGACGACCTGTGCGGTCCGGGCAAGGCGCGTCCACTCGCGCAGGCCAGGCAGATCTCCATGTATCTCTGCCGAGAACTGACGGATCTGTCACTGCCGAAGATCGGGCAGACGTTCGGACGCGATCACACCACAGTTATGTACGCGGACAAGAAGATTCGCAAAGAGATGACGGAACGCCGGAAGGTGTACGACCAGGTCCAGGAACTCACCGCGCGGATCAAGCAGAGGTCCAAGCGGTAGTCCTCGCCGCAGAAAGCTGTCCACAGGGAGTGCCCACACGGGCGCTCCCTGTCCTGTTTCCGTCCCGCATCTCGAGAAAGTCCGGGTACTCACACTTGTGGACAAGGGTGTGTACAACATGGGATCTTTGTGGACGGACGGTGGACAGAGGACTAACACTCTCGAGGAGTCCACATTCCATCCTCGAGTAGTCCTCGAGTTCATCCTCGAGTGCGGCGCCTCGAGAAGGGCACCCCACCAGCCTAGACGTCGATCGGTCCACAGATTGCACAGGACCTATTACTACTTCTGTGAGTTCTTCTGAGAAATACTATTTAAAAACAGGTGTGTGGATGAGCTGTTCCACAGGCGTCTCGAGTGAGGTGCCCTCTCCCGGCCCCAGCTTTCCAACCAGCCAGGGAAGGCATACCGTGGAGCCGCATCCCCCGACGCCGCCCCGCGGAGTCGGGGCCTTGTGTCAGACTTCGTACGACTTGTCGAGACCACGATCGAAGGGATCCACCGGGCGATGGAGCTTGGAAGCATGAAGTTTCGTGTTGCTCGCGAGGACTTCGCCGACTCTGTCGCGTGGGTTGCCCGGAGTCTGCCGTCACGACCTCCGGTGCCCGTCCTCGGCGGTGTCCTCCTCGGAGCCGAAGAGCAGGGCCTGACCGTGTCGGGATTCGACTACGAGGTCTCGGCGCAGGTCCACGTGGCGGCCGAAGTCATCACCACCGGCCAGGCCCTCGTGTCGGGCAAGTTGCTCGCCGACATCACCCGTTCGCTGCCCAACAAGCCGGTCGACGTGGTTCTCGACGGCACGCGTGTACTCATCACGTGCGGCAGCGCAAAGTTCTCGCTCCCGACGATGCCCGTCGAGGATTATCCCCAGCTCCCCGAGCTGCCCCAGCAGACCGGCTCGCTCGCCGGCGACCTGTTCGCCGAGGCCATCAGCCAGGTCGCGGTGGCAGCGGGCAGGGACGACACCTTGCCGATGCTCACCGGCATCCGGGTCGAGATCGACGGCACCGACGTGGTGCTCGCCGCCACCGACCGGTTCCGCCTCGCGGTGCGCAAACTCGAGTGGATGCCGACCACGGACACCACCACGGCCGCAGTGCTCGTACCGGCGAAGACTCTGTCGGAGGCTGCGAAAACCGTTGGCGGGTCGTCGAATTCGCCCGTGCAGCTCGCACTGGGTAGCGGTTCGTCGGTGGGCGCCGAAGGTCTGCTCGGCATCGTCGCCGACGGCCGCCGCACCACCACGCGGCTCCTCGATGCCGAATTCCCCAAGTTCCGCCAGCTGCTGCCGAACGAGCACACAGCGATGGCCACCGTCGAGATCGCTCCGCTCGTCGAGGCGATCAAGCGTGTCGCGCTCGTTGCCGAACGTGGCGCTCAGGTCCGACTCGAGTTCACCGACGGCGGCGTGCTCCTGTCCGCCGGTGGCGACGATGCGGGTCGCGCCGAAGAATCACATCCCGCCGAGTTCTACGGTGAACCGCTGGTCATCGCGTTCAACCCCGGTTATCTGCTCGACGGCTTGACGTCGCTGCACACCGACAAGGTCTCGTTCGGGTTCACCACCGCGAGCCGGCCCGCCGTGCTCCGGCCCGCACTCGAGCAAGAACCGTCGCCCGACGCTTCGGGTACCTTCGCTGCTCCCGAGAGCGATTACACCTATCTGCTGATGCCGGTGCGCCTGCCGGGCTGACCGGCGCGCCAGATTTGGACGGTCCGTGTACGTTCGCACCTTCTCGTTGCGCGACTTCCGCTCCTGGGAAGCCGTCTCCGTGGAGCTGTCGCCAGGAGCGACGGTCTTCGTCGGCCGCAACGGACACGGCAAGACGAACTTGCTCGAGGCTCTCGGATACCTGTCGAGCCTGTCGTCGCACCGGGTCGCGTCCGACACACCGCTGCTGCGCGCCGGTACGACACGTGCATTCACAGGTGCGCAGGTCGTCAATGCGGGTCGTGAGCTGGGCATCGACATCGAGATCAACGAGGGCAAGCCGAATCGCGCCCGCATCAACCAGTCGCCGGCTCGTCGCCCCAGGGAGATTCTGGGGATTCTGAGGACCGTGTTGTTCGCGCCCGAAGACCTGTCGCTCGTCCGCGGTGACCCCGGTGACCGGCGCCGGTACCTCGACGAACTTCTCACCACCCGTTATCCCCGGATGAGCGGCGTCCGGGCCGACTACGACAAGGTGCTGCGGCAGCGTTCGGCGCTGCTCAAGACAGCCGGAGGCGCGCTGCGCCGGGGCACGCGCTCGACCGACGGTACGAGTGCGCTGGCGACCCTCGATGTCTGGGACGGGCACCTCGCCGCACACGGATCGGAGTTGCTTGCGGCCCGGCTCGAGTTGTTGCACGCTCTGGCCCCGCACGTGTCGGAGGCATACCGCTCGATCGCGCCCGAATCCCGTCCCGCCCGCCTGCGATATCGCAGCAGCCTCGGTGATGCACTGCCCGACGAGTTCTCCGATCCGGCCCGCGTTCCCGCACCGGACGACCGTGAATTCCTCGAGACCGTGTTCCTGCACCGTCTGGCAGAAGCGCGGAACAAGGAGATCGAACGCGGTGTGTGCCTGGTGGGCCCGCACCGCGACGATCTCGAGTTGATCCTCGGCGAGCACGGTGCGAAGGGATACGCGAGTCACGGCGAATCGTGGTCGTTCGCGCTCGCGCTCCGGCTCGGCGCCTTCGCTCTGCTCCGTACGGACGGTACCGACCCCGTGCTGTTGCTCGACGACGTCTTCGCCGAACTCGATCGCCGTCGCCGCGCTGCGCTCGCGGAGGTCGCTGCGACCGCGGAGCAGGTACTGATCACCGCGGCTGTTCCCGAGGACGTGCCGGACGAGTTGAGCGGCGCGCGGTTCCCCGTGGAGGTGGAAGACACCGACCACGGTCGGATCTCTGTGCTGGGATCGGTGCAATGGGCAGACGCACAATCGGTCGGGAGGTCCGATGAGTGACGAGTCACGGCCACAGGACGGTTCGCCGTCCGGCGAACCGGAACTGAAGGGTGTCGACCTCGCACGGCGCGCGCTCGAGGAAGCTCGAGCAGCGGCCAAGGCCAGCGGCAAGGCAGTGGGACAGGGTCGCGCGTCGCGCGGGAACCTGCGTCCTCGCCGGCGTCGCCGCGGCTGGTCCGGCCCCGGACCAGACGACCGGGATCCGCAGCCTCTGGGCGCTCTCACCGGCGCGGTAGCCAAGCAACGAGGCTGGTCGACGCACGTATCCGAGGGCACCGTCCTCGGCAGTTGGGCTCGTGTGGTGGGCGAGGACATCGCCGGCCACGCCCAGCCGACGACACTGCGCGACGGCATCTTGCATATCTCGGCCGAGTCGACGGCCTGGGCAACCCAGTTGCGGATGATGCAATCGCAGATCCTGGCGAAGATCGCCGCGGCCGTGGGCCACGGCGTGGTGAAGGAACTGCGCATCAGCGGACCCACGGCGCCGAGTTGGCGCAAGGGCGAGCGGCATGTCCGTGGACGTGGTCCTCGCGATACGTATGGGTGATCCAGGTCGCCCGCGAGCATCACGAGCGCGGAATGAACCCGACGTAGGAAATTACGTGTGTTGATGCGCGCGAGGCCCGCTGCGGGGATATCAGCGGGGTAAGCAACCGCATTCTGTGTCGCCCCCGGCATACGAGGGTCGGGCACGTAGGATGGATGAAGAATGCCGCGCGCGTTGTGCGGGGCCGAGGCGGAGAAGGAGAGCTACCCACCCGTGGCTGCCCAGAAGTCGAACAAGAGCAACAAAGACTACGGTGCGTCGTCCATCACCGTCCTCGAAGGACTCGAGGCGGTACGCAAGCGCCCTGGTATGTACATCGGTTCCACCGGAGAGCGTGGTCTGCACCACCTGATCTGGGAAGTCGTCGACAACTCGGTCGACGAGGCGATGGCCGGGTACGCGACGAAGGTCGAGGTCACCCTTCTCGAGAACGGTGGCGTGCAGGTCGTCGACGACGGCCGCGGTATCCCGGTCGGGATGCACTCGTCGGGCGTTCCCACGATCGAGGTCGTCCTCACCCAGCTGCACGCCGGCGGCAAGTTCGACTCGGATGCGTACGCCGTGTCCGGTGGTCTGCACGGTGTCGGCATCTCCGTGGTCAACGCGCTGTCGACCACACTCGAGGTCGAGATCGATCGCGACGGGTACCACTGGGAACAGACGTACACCTATTCCAAGCCCGGTGAGCTGGTCAAGGGTGAGCCGTCGACACGGACCGGCACCACTGTCCGGTTCTGGCCGGACCCGGACATCTTCGAGACGACCACCTTCAACTTCGAGACGGTCGCGCGCCGCCTGCAGGAAATGGCGTTCCTCAACAAGGGACTGACCATCACGCTCTCCGACGAGCGCGTGCTTCCCGAGGAAGTAACCGACGAGGTCGTCCTCGAGACCGCGGACGCGCCGAAGACCGCCGAGGATCAGGAACTCGAGGCCAAGAAGCCCGAGGTCCAGAAGGTCAAGACTCGCGTCTACCACTACCCCGGTGGTCTCGAAGACTATGTGCGCCACCTGAACCGCACGAAGTCGCCGATCCACAACTCGGTGGTGGGTTTCACGGCCAAGGGCACGGGCCACGAACTCGAGGTCGCGATGCAGTGGAACTCGGGTTACTCCGAGTCCGTCCACACCTTCGCCAACACCATCAACACCCACGAGGGTGGTACGCACGAGGAAGGCTTCCGTGCGGCCCTGACCACCGTGGTGAACAAGTACGCGAAGGACAAGAAACTTCTCAAGGAGAAGGATCCCAACCTGACGGGTGACGACATCCGTGAGGGTCTCGCGGCGATCGTCTCCGTCAAGGTCGCCGAGCCGCAGTTCGAAGGACAGACCAAGACGAAGCTCGGCAACACCGAGGTCAAGTCGTTCGTACAGAAGGCGTGCAACGAGCACATCTCGCACTGGTTCGAGGCGAATCCGGCCGACGCGAAGACGATCGTGACGAAGGCAGTGTCGTCCGCTCACGCCCGTCTCGCAGCCCGGAAGGCGCGAGAACTGGTGCGGCGCAAGAGCGCTACAGATATCGGTGGTCTGCCGGGCAAGCTCGCCGACTGCCGCTCCAAGGATCCGAGCAAGTGCGAGATCTACATCGTGGAGGGCGACTCGGCCGGCGGTTCCGCGAAGTCGGGCCGCGACTCGATGTACCAGGCGATCCTCCCGTTGCGCGGAAAGATCATCAACGTCGAGAAGGCCCGCATCGACCGGGTGCTCAAGAACGCCGAAGTCCAGTCCATCATCACGGCTTTCGGCACGGGCATTCACGAAGAGTTCGACATCGCGAAGCTGCGGTACCACAAGATCGTGCTGATGGCCGACGCCGACGTCGACGGCCAGCACATCGCGACATTGCTTCTCACCCTGTTGTTCCGGTTCATGCGGCCGCTCGTCGAAGACGGTCACGTCTATCTGGCGCAACCGCCGCTGTACAAGCTCAAGTGGCAGCGGAGCGAGCCCGAGTTCGCGTATTCCGACCGGGAGCGGGACGCGTTGCTCAAGGTGGGTCTCGAGTCCGGTAAGAAGATCAACAAGGACGACGGTATCCAGCGCTACAAGGGCCTCGGCGAGATGAACGCGAAGGAACTGTGGGAGACCACCATGGATCCGGCCGTTCGCGTTCTCCGTCAGGTGACGCTCGACGATGCCGCCGCCGCGGACGAACTGTTCAGCGTCCTCATGGGTGAGGACGTGGAGGCACGCAGAAGCTTCATCACGCGCAACGCCAAAGACGTACGGTTCCTCGACGTCTGACGCGGGGCCGCTCGGCGGGCGCTGAGCGAAATCTGACCACATCGGGATCCCTTTTGTGAGAGACATCACATTAGGGGTCCCGATGATGTGACATGTGACAGTGACACGCTGGTCGCGCTGGCTGGCTACCCGCTAGTACAGTCCATTGGGCCACCGCCATGTGTGGCAGCCGTACAGGGGGTCGGGTGCATTTCGCAGGAGCGTACGAGCGTGCGCCTTCCGTATTCCCTGTATGTACCGCTATGGTGCCCTCACCCAGGAACGTCTCGTTCGACTGCATCGATCGAAAACGCACTCAGTTTCGAGCGGTGCGCCGGTTGGCGCTCGTCGCCTGGCGCGAACGGGGTGGAAGGAGAGCTGTAATCCATGAGTGACAAATCGCCGCCCCGGCAGCGGTGGTGGAACATCGAGGGGTGGGGTCTTCGCACGAAGGTCACCGCCGTCCTCGCTGTCCCCGTGACAGTGGCGATGGTCCTGGGTGGTCTTCGCGTCGAGAACGAACTGTCCAATGCGGTGCACTTCTCCTCCGCGGCCGATCAGGTCGCGGTCGTGCCCGACATCGTCGACTTCTCGACGGCGTTTGCGACGGCGACCGGTAGCGCGGCAGCGGGAACGATCACGCCCGAGGAGATGGACACACTCGGGGAAACGTTCGTCACGATGAAGACGATCGCGGCAAGCCCCGAGTTCGACGAGGCGCTCGTCTCGGACCTCGACCGCACGATCGCCAGCGCCGAAACGCTTTACACCAAGATGCAGGCCGGGCCCGTCGCGATCGCTGAGATCGCCGCCGTCACCAGCGAGGTGCGCGACAACCTCAACAGGATCGTCGAAGCGGTCCTCGACGGTGTCGACGACCGCGAGATCCTCGACTACGGCAACCAACTCGTCAACGCCTGGTACTCGCAGCGATACCTGTTCGGACAGGTGCTCGGTGTGCTCGCGATCCTCGAGAACCCGGAACAGCCCGATACCGCGCTCGTGTCCGCGTCCGGCGGCGAGCTTGCGATGCTCGAACTTCTTTCCCGGTCGTACCCGATGGCCGACGCGCAGATTGCCGACCTGCGGTCCGGCGTCAAGGAACGCACCGACATGGTCGCGGCTGCCGGCGAAGGCCCGCTCCCGATCCTCAACGTCCGAGCGTCGCTGCTGCACAGCGTCGACGTGTACGGCGGCATCATCGACGCTGCAGCGCAGCAGATCACGACGACCATTCAGGATCGTGCCGCGGAGACCCGTGCAGCGGCCTTGCGCGACACCGCGATCGTGCTCGCCGCTCTGCTCGCCGCTCTCGTCCTCGCGCTGCTCGTGTCCCGGTCTCTCGTCGGCCCCATCCGCCGGCTGCGGTACGGGACCCTCAAGGTTGCCCGTCAGGAGCTGCCCGAGGCCATCGACCGCATCAAGGTCGGCGACAGCATCGAGGACATCGAGTTCACCCGCGTTCCCGTCCACACGACCGAGGAGATCGGTCAGCTGGCGCGCGCGGTGGACGACATGCACGGCCAGGCACTGCGTCTCGCGGGAGAGCAGGCCCACCTCCGTCTCCAGATCAACGACATGTTCGAGACGCTGGCCCGGCGAAGCAAGTCCCTCGTCGAGCAGCAGCTCGGACTCATCGAACGTCTCGAGTACGAGGAGAAGGACCCCAGCCGTCTCGAGAGCCTCTTCCGGCTCGATCACCTTGCGGCTCGTATGCGCCGTAACGGCGACAACCTGCTGATCCTCTCCGGCACGCGCATCCGCCGCGGTCACTCGGCGCCTGTACAGCTCGGCGACATCCTGCGTGCCGCGATGTCCGAAGTCGAGGACTACCAGCGGGTCCAGATCGGTTCGACACCGGACGGTGCGCTCAGCGGTGCGGTAGCAACCGACATCGTGCATCTCCTCGCAGAATTGGTCGACAACTCGTTGCGGGCCTCCCCGCCCGACAGCACCGTCACGTTCAGCTTCGCGCGCGCCGTCGACGGTGGACTGCTCGTCGAGATCGCCGACCGCGGCATCGGTATACCGCCGGAAGAACTCGAGATCATCAACGAGCGCCTGACGAGCGGTGGCGCGGTCGGTCCCGACACCGCCCGCCACATGGGTCTGTTCGTGGTGTCGCGGCTCGCCGAGCGTCACGGCCTCACCGTGCGGTTGCGCCCGACCTTCGACACCGCACGCAACCCCGGCATCACCGCGAGCGTTCACATCCCGGATGTGCTGCTCGTCTCGCCGCTCGCCTTGTCCCAGACGGGTCCGCAACCGCGAATCATCGACGCGGAGCCCGAGTCTGCACCCGAGGCACTGTCCTCGCCGTCGTCGCAGGAGACTCCCCAGCTGCCGCCGCCTTCCCGCGAGAAGGAATACGAACCGGCGCGGTCGCAGTCTCAGCCGCCCTCGCAGCCCCAGCCCCGGCCGCAGCAGCCGCAGCCGCGGCCGCAGTCGGATCAGCAACCGCAGCCCCGGCCGCAGCCGCAGTCCGATCAGCAGTCGCAGCCGCTCCGTGTCGATGCGTACGACCGTTCCGACGCGGAGTCCAACCCGCCGTCGCAGCCGATCCGCATCGAGGCGCCCGACCGGTCGTACTACGCGCAGGACGAGCGGTCTTCGGAGAGAAGAGATCCGGGTCAGGGTGCCCGCCGTGATTCCGCACCGGGTCGTGACGAGCGTTCCCGCGACGACGAGCGTGCGGGCTTCGCGCCGGCATCTCGTGCCGCGGCTCCGCGCGAGTCGACGGGTGCGCACGAATTGTCCGCACTCCGCGAATCAGGTGTTCCGGGCCGGCCTCAGCAAGGCAAGGGCGACCGCTCCGGTCTGCCGACGCGTCAGCCGGGCGCAGCACCGGGGCTTCCTCCGCGCCAGCCGGGTTCGAACCAGCCGGGTTCGAACTCGGGTCTGCCCACCCGGAACCCCGGCGCAGCGGCATCGGGTCTGCCTACCCGCAACCCCGGCGCAGCGGCACCGGGTCTTCCGTCCCGTCAGCCGGGTACGACTCCCGGGTTGCCGACGCGTCAGCCGGGTGCCACTCCCGGGTTGCCGACGCGTCAGCCCGGCGCGACTCCCGGTCTGCCGACGCGTCAGCCCGGCGCGACCTCCGGTCTGCCGCAGCCGCAGCAGGCTCCGCGCAGGATCCAGCCCGACGCCGCGGCAGCATTCGTCTCGGCGCTTCCTCCCCGCGGCCAGCACGGTCAGAACCGTCCCGCTCAGGACCGCGTGTGGCAGGACGAACACGCTCGTCGTCAGGAGCGGGAGGCGCAGGCCGGACAGGAATCTCGTCAGGATCGTCCTCAGCAGGACGAGCGCGATCGTCGGATGGCACGGGACGAGCGTCCGGCCGAACGGACCGGCAGCCACGCGGCGGCCGAGCCGTCCACACATCGGCAGCAGCCGGAACCTGTTCGGGAACAAGAAGCTTCGAGCCTCCCGCAGCGTCAACCGGGTAATACTCCCGGCCTTCCGGTCCGTTCGGGACCTGCCCCGCAGGAGCAGCGTCCGGATGCGCAGCAGGGAACCCGTCCGTCGGGGCTCCCGCAGCGTCAGCCCGGTGCTACACCCGGACTGCAGGGACGCGGCGCAGCCCCGTCGCCGCAGCAGCAGACGACTCCTGAGCGTGCTCCCCAGCATTCGCAGGCACAGCATTCGCAGGTGCAGCATTCGCAGAATCTCCGGCCGTCGCAGCAGCAGCCGCAACACGAGGCTCCGAACGGGCTGCCGCAGCGTCGTCCGGGTGCTACGCCCGGCATTGCCGGTGGGCCGCAACCTCGCCCGGACAGCGCACCGGCCGGAGGACTTCCGCGTCGCCGGCCCGGGGCGACCCCCGGTCTTCCGCCGCGTCCTGCCACCGCGCAGGAACCCTCGGCTGCCGCACTGGCGGGTCCGACGCCAATCCCGTCGGCGAGTATTGCCGACGGCGGATCGGTGGCGCCGCAGAGCGACGCGCAGAACGCCGCTCGCCATCGCTACCGGACGAACTCCGCGAAGACGGCGTCGTTCTTCCAGCCCAGGCCGGATTCGGTCGGGCTCCGACCGCAGCCCGCACCGCACACGCCGATCTTCTCCAACATGATGTCGGATTGGCTTGTCGATCCGACCAGTCTTCCGGAGGACCGCCGGAGGAAGGAATGGCGTTCGGCTGCCGACGCAGGATGGGAAGCAGCACAGCGAGCAGCAGAAGTATCGGTGGAAGAACACACGACGGCCGGCCTTCCGAGGCGCGAGCCGGGTCACCGCCTCGTTCCGGGTGCGGTGAGGGCTCCCGCCACCGGGGAGCTGCCCAAGACGATCCGACGCCGGGACCCGGAAGCCATTCGGGCGAACCTGAGTCGCCACCAGCAGGGCGTCCGTAACGGTCGCACCTCGGCGAATACCAGCAATCGCGAGAACAATGAACAGGGAGTTCGATGAACATTGATCATGGATCCGACGTGGCCCGTCCACTGGACTGGTTGGTTTCCAACTTTGCGCGCGAAGTTCCAGGTGTCTCGCATGCCGTACTCGTGTCCGCCGACGGCCTGCTGATGGCTGCCAGCGCCCACCTTCCGGTCGACCGTGCCGAGCAGCTCGCTGCCGTCACCTCCGGCCTCGCGAGCCTGTCCAACGGTGTCTCGCAGTTGTTCGACGGCGGCGGAGTTCTCCAGTCGGTCGTCGAGATGCAGCACGGTTACCTGCTGCTCATGAGTGTCGGTGACGGTTCGCACCTCGCGGCTTTGACCGCGTCGGAGTGCGATATCGGACAGGTCGGCTACGAGATGGCGCTCTTGGTGGACCGGGTGGGTGCCTCGGTCGAGGCAACCCCGCGGGTCGGCCAGGGGTCCTGACGTCGAGGTGGCCATGGAATCGCGCAAGCCTGAGTCGGTGCCGGATCAGCCCAGCCTGGTACGGCCCTACTCGCTGACTTCGGGACGTACGAGTCCTGCGGTCGAACTGGCGTTGGAAGCACTGATCCAGGCGATCCCGGGCACGGACCCTCGGGCCCGTGACTTGGACAACATCAACGCCACGATCTTGGAGTTGTGCAAGGAGTCGCCCTCGGTTGCCGAGATCGCGGCGAGGGTGGGCGTGCCGCTGGGAGTGGCACGCGTCCTCGTTGCCGATCTTGTCGAAGCCGGACACGTACAGATCCTGGCCACGCTGAAAGACGATTCGAGCGACGCGGAGCGTCGTGAGCTGATTGAAAGGGTCCTCAGTGGACTTCGCGAACTCTAGCGCCACCAAGCGCGTGACCTCGACCAAGATCGTGATCGCGGGTGGCTTCGGTGTCGGAAAGACCACGCTGGTCGGGGCGGTGTCCGAAATCGTCCCCCTCCGCACCGAAGCGCTCGTGACGAACGCCAGCGACGGGGTCGACAATCTCACCGCGACGCCACAGAAGGCGACGACGACGGTGGCGATGGACTTCGGCCGTATCAGTCTGGCCGAGGACCTCGTGCTGTACCTGTTCGGTACTCCGGGCCAGCACCGATTCTGGTTCATGTGGGACGACCTCATCCGAGGCGCGATCGGTGCGATCGTGCTGATCGACACGCGTCGGCTCGACGAGAGTTTCGCGGCCGTGGACTTCTTCGAGGCGCGGAACCTTCCGTTCATCGTCGCGATCAACGAGTTCGACGACGCGCCGCGCTACCCGCTCGAGGACATCCGCCAGGCCATGGCGATCTCACCCGATGTCCCGATCGTGTCGATCGACGCTCGTTCCCGTGAATCGGCGAAGCAGGCATTGGTGACCGTCACCGAATACGCGCTGCGGAAGCTCCACCAGCCGGTGGCCCCCTAGTGGTTGAGGGACTCCAGCTTTTCACCATGGGTCCATGGGTGATCTTGCTGGCGTACCTCACCTCGGCGATCGGGGTGTTCGTCGGGGTCACCAGCGTCCGGAAGGTTCGTACCGCGGGCAGCGACCGCGTTCGCCGATTCTGGCTGGTGGTCGCATGCCTCGTCCTCGGTGGAGTCGGTGTGTGGCTCGCACAGTTCCTGCCGATGGCCGGGTTCGCGGTGGAGAACAGCGTTGTCCGGTACGACCTGGTCACCATCGTGTTCTCGATGTTGCTCGCGCTGGTGACGGTGTTCATGGCTCTGCTGATCGCGTCGCCGTCGGATGGTTCCTCGTCGAGGACGGAGCCGGCTGCTCTCGTACTCGGCGCCGGACTCGCCGCTGTGCCCTACGTGATCATGTGGTCGGTCCGGACCCAAGGCGAGGTCTCTTTCAACCTCATCTTCGTCGGCGCCGGCGTGCTCGTCGCGTTCGTGACGGCCGCGGGTCTGATGTGGCTGGTGCAGCACGCGGACACATGGCCCAAGCGGCTGGTCGGTGGGGTTCTCGGCGGCGCCGCAGTGGTCGTCGTGCACTTTCTCGCTGCAGCGTCCATCCGGGTGACTCCCGACGCGACGGTGCCGGCACCCGCCGGCATCGAGGTGTTCGCGATTCTGTTCCCGTTGTTCGTCGCCGGACTGCTCATGCTGGTCGTTCCGATTGTCGCGGTGCTGCTCGCCCCGGACCGCGTCGCGGCGCAACTCGAGCGTGAAGCCGACGAGTGGAACGCGGAGACGTTCCGGACCCCCACGCGGTAACAGTCCGGCGTGCACCATTTCTCGATGGGGCCGTGGGTATTCGTGCTGGCCTACGCGACCGCTGTAGCCGGGTCCTACACCGGGCTGTCCTGCATTCGCAGGTCGCACGAGGACTCGGGACGCAACGGGGGCAACTGGTGGTTGCCCATGGCGTCCCTCGCCATCGGCGGCGTGGGGATCTGGCTCATGCACTTCATCGGCATGATGGGGTTCTCCGTGCCGGGAACCGTGATTCGCTACCACCTCGGACCCACGGTGCTCTCGGTGCTGGCGGCGGTGGCGACCACCATGCTCGGGATCTGGATCGTGACTGTCCGCTCCGCGGTGCTCGAGCGGCTTCCGCGCGGGGTCCGTCCGGGAATCGGCGGCCTGGTGATGGGTCTCGCGGTGACCCTCATGCATTACATCGGGATGACCGCGATGAGGGTCCAGGGCACCATCGACCACGATGCGAGGTTCGTTCTCCTGTCGGTGGGCATCGGTGTGGTCGCGTCGACGCTTGCGCTTGCTCTCGCGCGGAGCGCCGAAAGGGTCCACATCCGTCTGATGGCCGCGTTCGTCATGGCCTCGGCCGTGGTCGCGCTGCACTACACCGGAATGGCGGGGGTGCACGTGGTCGTCGACCCCGGAGCCCCGGAACCGAGCGGCATGAGCGTCCTGTCGTTTCTGTTCCCCGCGTTCATTCTCGGCATCATCGTGCTGGCTGTGCCGATCACCGCACTGGTGCTCGCACCGGAGGACGAGAAGGACCGGCACGAGGACCTGATCGATCTCCGGACCGACGCGGGAAGTGGGACATGACGTGGTGCAGGACGGCGCTTTCGTGTGTGATCTACCTCTCCCTTGCGGAGACGTGAGCGGAAAGTGCCTGTCCTTCGCGGCGTGGGGTGACCTGCACCTATAGACTCGTGTGGTTGCGAGACGTCTGCCGGGCGGAAGACCGCGGGCGGACGTTCGAGCCGAGTAGAAGAAGGAGCTCATGACCGACACCACGTTGCCTCCGGAGGGGCCGGGGCACGACCGCATCGAGCCCGTCGACATCCAGCTGGAGATGCAGAACAGCTACATCGATTACGCGATGAGCGTGATCGTGGGGCGTGCTCTGCCCGACGTGCGTGACGGACTCAAGCCCGTCCACCGTCGCGTGCTGTACGCGATGTTCGACAACGGGTTCAGGCCGGACCGCGGCTATGTGAAGTCGGCGCGTGCCGTTGCCGAGACGATGGGCAACTACCACCCGCACGGCGACTCTTCGATCTACGACACCCTGGTGCGCCTGGCGCAGCCGTGGGCTTTGCGGTACCCGCTCGTCGACGGACAGGGCAACTTCGGTTCCCGCGGCAACGACGGTGCGGCCGCCATGCGGTACACCGAGTGCCGGCTCACCCCGCTCGCGATGGAGATGCTGCGCGACATCGACCACGACACGGTCGATTTCCAGCCGAACTACGACGGCCGGACCCAGGAACCGACAGTTCTCCCCAGCCGTATCCCCAACCTGTTGATCAACGGTTCGGGTGGCATCGCGGTGGGCATGGCGACCAACATCCCCCCGCACAATCTCCGAGAGGTCGCCGAGGCGATCTACTGGGCACTCGAGAACTACGAAGCCGACGAGGAAACGACCCTCGCCGCAGTCATGGAGCGGATCAAGGGACCCGACTTCCCGACCGCAGCCTTGATCACCGGATCCCAGGGCATCCACGACGCGTACACCACGGGCCGCGGCTCGGTGAAGATGCGCGGTGTCGTGGAGATCGAAGACGACGCCAAGGGCCGCACCACCATCGTGATCACCGAGTTGCCGTACATGGTCAACCCGGACAACCTCATCACCTCGATCGCCGAACAGGTTCGCGACGGCAAGATCGCGGGCATCTCCGACATCCACGACGAGTCGTCGGATCGTGTGGGCATGCGCATCGTCGTGACCGTCCGTCGTGACGCGGTCGCCAAGGTCGTTCTCAACAACCTGTACAAGCACACCCAGCTCCAGACGAGCTTCGGCTGCAACATGCTGTCGATCGTCGACGGTGTGCCGCGCACACTGCGCCTGGACCAGATGATCCGGCTGTACGTCGTGCACCAGGTCGAGGTCATCGTCCGGCGTACGCGGTACCTGCTGCGCAAGGCCGAGGAACGGGCCCACATCCTGCGCGGCCTCGTCAAGGCACTCGACGCGCTCGACGACGTCATCGCACTCATCCGCAGGTCTCAGACCGTCGATATCGCGCGTGGCGGCCTCATCGACCTGCTCCAGGTCGACGAGATCCAGGCCGATGCGATCCTCGCGATGCAGTTGCGACGCCTCGCCGCTCTGGAACGTCAGAAGATCATCGACGACCTCGCAGAGATCGAGCGGGAGATCGACGATTACAAGGACATTCTCGAGAAGCCCGAGCGGCAGCGCGCCATCGTCCGCGACGAGCTGAAGGAGATCGCCGAGAAGTACGGCGACGATCGCCGGACACGCATCGTCGCCGCCGACGGTGACGTCACCGACGAGGACCTCATCGCTCGCGAAGACGTGGTCGTCACGATCACCGAGACGGGCTACGCCAAGCGCACCCGCACCGATCTGTACCGGTCGCAGAAGCGCGGCGGCAAGGGTGTCAAGGGCGCTGAGCTCAAGCAGGACGACATCGTCAAGCACTTCTTCGTGACCTCCACGCACGACTGGCTGCTGTTCTTCACGACGAAGGGCCGCGTCTACCGGGCGAAGGCATACGAACTGCCGGAGGCGAACCGCACCGCACGCGGTCAGCACGTCGCGAACCTGCTGGCCTTCCAGCCCGACGAGCGGATCCAGGGCGTCATCCGCCTGCAGAGCTACGAGGACGCGCCGTACCTGGTGCTCGCGACGCGCAACGGCCTGGTGAAGAAGTCGCGGCTGTCGGACTTCGACTCCAACCGCAGCGGCGGCATCGTGGCGATCAACCTGCGCGGGGACGACGAAATGGTGGGCGCGGTTCTGTGCTCCGCCGACGACGACCTGCTGCTCGTCTCGAAGCTGGGACAGTCCATCCGGTTCTCCGCGACCGACGAAGCGCTGCGGCCGATGGGACGCGCAACCTCCGGCGTCCAGGGCATGCGGTTCAACGGTGAGGACAGCCTGCTGTCGCTCAACGTCGTCAAGGAAGGCACCTACCTGCTGGTCGCGACCTCCGGTGGATACGCGAAGCGGACTCCGATGGAGGATTACCCGGTTCAGGGCCGCGGCGGCAAGGGTGTCTTGACCATCCAGTACGACCGCCGGCGTGGCACCCTGGTCGGTGCTCGGATCGTCGAGGACGATGACGAGCTGTACGCGATCACCTCGAACGGTGGTGTCATCCGTACTGTCGCCAAGCAGGTGCGCAAGGCTGGTCGGCAGACCAAGGGTGTGCGCCTGATGAACCTCGCCGAGGGCGACACGCTGTTGGCGATCGCCCGCAATGCCGACGAGCTGGACGACGCAGACGTATCCGGAGCTAAGGAGTCGTAAGTGAGCACTCCCCAGGGACCCAACGGAAACGGCCAGGGGCAACCCGGCCGGAAACCCGAGGATCGCAATGGGCAGGAGGTGTCGTCCGCTTCATCCGGTGCGGCGCCTTCACAGGGGCCGGCTCCGCAGGGGGCATCCTCGCAGGACCGGGCACCGCAGGACCGGGCTCCGCAGCAGGAACGGTCGCCCCAGAACACGGCGGCGGACAAGCCTGCCGGATCTCCGCAGAGCGGTGGCCCGGTTGGGCAATCCGCTCCGTCGAAGCCGGCGGAGGTTTCCGGGAAGGCCCCTGAGAAGGCCCGCGAGACGCCGAAGTCCGAAGGTAAGGGTCCGGCGGCCGGTACGGCGAAGCCCGCACAGCGCGAGGAGTCCGTGCGCAGCGAGTCGCAGGTACGCAGCGAGGAGCCTCGTCAGGCTGCGGCAGCGCCGCAACCGGAGGCTCCCAAGGCGAACCAGGGCGCCGGGAACCAGAGCGCGGGAAATCCGGGCACCGGGAACCAGGGCGGGGCACCGTCCGGAGCTGCGACAGCACAGTCGTCGCAGGGCGGCGATCAGTCCCGCTCGGCGAGGCCCGCCAACCAGACGGCGCGTCCGGGTGGCCAGACCCCGCCGTGGCAGCGCGGCCAGCAAGGGACCGCGCAGGGCGGTTCTTCGCCGCAGAAGACGCCGCAGACCAACCTGCCCGGAGTCGGCCCCGGTCTCGGCAAGTCCGGGCCGGCGGCAGGCGGCGGATCCTCCGCTTCGCGGCCGTCGACGGGTGGCCAGCCTCCCGCCGGCAAGCCTGCCGCAGCTCAGAATCCGGCACCGTCGACCCGTCCGGTCGTGACGGGTACGGCAGCGGCCGCGATGAACTCCGGTAACTCCGGTTCCTCGGCGTCGGCTACGCGCACCACCAACGAGCGCGCGAGCAACGACCGTGCTGCGGCGAAGGCGAAAGCCGCGGTCATCGACGGGCCCACGCGGCATATCGAGCGCAAGGATCTTGCGAAGGATCTGCCCGATCTCTCCGCCGTCAAGCATCCGACGCCTGTCGCGCCGGCAACGGGGGAGACCCCGAAGGTGGGTCCGACGGCGATTGCCCCGGCCCCCGCGGGTGTCGACACCGGTGATGCACTACGCGCCACGGTGCAGGTGCGGCGGATCGACCCGTGGTCGATGCTGAAGATCTCGTCCGTGATTTCCGTCTCGCTGTTTTTCGTGTGGATGATCGCGGTCGGTCTGCTCTACGCCGTGCTCGCCGGGATGGGCGTGTGGGACAGGCTCAACAGCGCGTTCACCGACATCGTGAGCGATGCGGGCAGTGAGGGACTCGTCACGGTGGGCCAGGTGTTCGGGTACGCGACCGTGATCGGCCTGGCCAACATGGTTCTCATGACCGCTCTCGCGACCCTCGGAGCGTTCATCTACAACCTGTGCACCGACCTCGTCGGTGGCGTTCAGGTAACGCTCGCAGACCCGGACTGACCTGCAGGAATGCTGCCCCGTCGAGGCGATTTGAATCATCCGGCGTCGGTGGGGTAGTGTTCCATCCGGTTCGAGGGCCTATAGCTCAGGCGGTTAGAGCGCTTCGCTGATAACGAAGAGGTCGGAGGTTCAAGTCCTCCTAGGCCCACTCCCCGTGCCCGAAAGGCAGCCAGAAATGAAGTTCCTGATCGCTGTGGGAGCTGGTTTTCTGGCGGTCGTCGGACTTGCTCGCATGCTGCGTAGTGAGGACGAGTGGCACGAGGTACCCAGTCGCTAGTCGGCGTACGGGGCCTTAGCTCAGTTGGTAGAGCGCTGCCTTTGCAAGGCAGATGTCAGGAGTTCGAATCTCCTAGGCTCCACAGCAACACGAAACCCACCTCCGTTCAGGGGGTGGGTTTCGTCGTACTTGCGGGTTGCGTGCGTTTCACGTGAAACCCGGCGCGACAGTGCTGCATCACATACGACGCTCTGTAGTACGAGACGTATCATCGGGGGCATGGCCGCCGACCCTCAGCTTCTCGCGCGCATGCGCGGTGGCTTCGTGGGTGGCACCTGTGGGGTGGTCGCGATCGTCGCGCACGCCGTTGCGGAGGGCGCATATCCGGGCACTACCGCCCTCACGGTTCTTCTCTCCGTCGCCGTGATCGCGGGCGCCGTTGCGGCGGGCACCCGGGTGGCGGTCGTACCGCTACTCCTCGCCGGGCAGGTCTTCGGTCATATCGCACTGTCGCTGGGCAGCGGCCACTTTCATCTCCCCGGACCGGGCATGCTTGCTGCTCACCTGGCAGCGGTCCTCGTTGCGTCCGCCCTGATACGCGGCGCAGAACGGGGTAGCGCTCTCGCACTGAACGCGGTGCGCCGCATCGCCGCGATCCACGGACCCTCCTCCTCTCTGCCCGTTCGGGCCGCACTCCCCGTGGGGTACCGCCCCGCGGTGCGCCGGATGCAGGTCTTCGCCACGGGAGTCTCGACCCGTGGACCACCGCTCGTCACGGTCTGACCTCCTTTTCCCTCCCTGACCACCGTTCCTACGGCGGTCGGCGCCCTCGCGCGCCAACCCACTTTCCTGGAGTTACCGATGACGAGAAAAACTGTTCGTACCGTGGCCGTTGCGGGAGTTGCCGCTGCTCTGGCCGTGCTCACCGCCTGCGGATCGACCGATGCGCCGCCCACTGCCGCCGAGGCGCTGACGGTGTCGGATGCCTGGGTCAAGGCCGCCGACTCGGGCATGACCGGCGCCTTTGCCGAGTTGTCCAACACGGCCGATACGGACCTGCATGTGGTCGCAGTATCGAGCCCGAGCGCGAGCCGTACCGAATTGCACGAGATGGCCCCGGACGGGGGAAGCGCGATGGTGATGCGCGAAATGGCCGACGGCCTCGTGATCGGAGCCGGAAGCACCCACAGCCTCGCTCCCGGCGGCGACCACCTGATGCTCATGGACATCGTCGAACCGATCAGGCCCGGCAGTGACGTCACCTTCTCCCTGGAATTCGAGGACGGATCCGTGAAGGACTTCACCGCGCAGGTCCGCGACTTCGCAGGGGCACAGGAGGAGTACGAGCCGGCGACAACCGGGGCGGGTCACGGTGGCTGAGCTCAGCCGCCGTCATCTACTCGGTGGAGGACTGGCAGCCGTAGGGGCGGCCGGTCTCGCGGCGGTCGGTGGTGGCGCAGCCGTGGCATCCCGGACGCCCGAGCGCATGGGCGCGGCCACAATCGACCCCCACGGCCGTCACCAAGCCGGGATCGATACCCCGCCGCAGGCGTTCGCCTCGTTCGCCGCACTCGATCTCGCGAGCGGTGTCGACCGCGCGGGCCTGGCCGGAATCATGAAGGTGTGGGCGGAGGACATACGGCGCCTCACTGCCGGACGGCCCGCGCTGGGGGACACCGAACCGGAACTCGCGGTGGATCCGGCTCGGCTCACGATCACCGTGGGATTCGGACCGGTGGTGTTCGACGCCGCGGGACTGGCCGACCGGCGTCCGGCGTGGTTACGTCCCCTTCCCGAGTTCGCGGTGGATCGCCTCGAAGACCGGTGGTCGGGTGGGGACCTGGTGCTGCAGGTGTGTGCCGACGATCCCGTGGTGGTTTCCCACGCCACGCGCACCTTGACCAAGAACGTGCGATCGCTGGCCACCGTGCGCTGGGTACAGCGGGGATTCCGGCATGCCGTAGGCGCCAGGCCCGACGGGATGACGATGAGGAATCTGATGGGCCAGGTGGACGGCACCGTCAATCCGGCGCCGGGCAGCCCGGACTTCGGGCGGCAGGTCTGGAACCCCGGTGAACCGGAGTGGCTGCGCGACGGAACCTCGCTCGTGTTTCGCCGGATCCGGATGGAACTCGACACGTGGGACGAACTCGACCGGCCCGCACGAGAGCTCGCGGTGGGCCGGACCCTGTCGAACGGTGCTCCGCTCACCGGCACCGAGGAGCATGACGACGCCGATTTCGAGGCCACGGACCGGTACGGGATTCCGGTGATCCCACCGGAGTCGCACGTGGCGAGGGCGCGGCCACGGACCGCCGACGAGCAATTCCTGCGTCGGGGATACAACTACGACGACGACGGCGCAGGGCTGTTGTTCGCGGCGTACCAGGTCGATGTGGACCGTCAGTTCGTCCCCGTACAGCAGCGCCTCGCCGAGCATGATGCGCTCAATCCGTGGATCACCCCCGTCGGATCCGCGGTGTTCGTCGTTCCACCGGGCTTCGGTCCGGAGGGCTATCCGGGAGACACGCTCCTGGCCGGGTGAACTCGCGCCGGACGTGCCGGTGGCGAATGCTTCCGGGACGCCCGGGGCGGGGTTACCCTCGGGGTGTGACCGGAAGCACACAGACACGTCTCGGGTTCGCGTCGCTGCGGGAAGGCGGCCTCAACTGGGACGCCTTCCCGCTCCGACTCTTCGCGAAGGGCAACGCGAAATTCTGGGATCCTGCGGATCTCGATTTTTCGCGCGACGCTGCCGACTGGCAGGCGCTCACCTCCGAGCAGCGCCGCAGTTCCACATTCCTCGTCGCGCAGTTCGCCGCGGGAGAAGAAGCCGTCACCCAGGACATCCAGCCGTTCGTGCGTGCGATGGAGGCCGAGGGGCGGATCGGCGACGAGATGTATCTGACGCAGTTCTGCTTCGAGGAGGCCAAGCACCTGCAGGTGTTCCGGCTGTGGATGGACTCGGTGGGGCTCACCTCCGATCTACATCCCTATGTCGCTGACAATCCGTTCTACCGGCAGCTGTTCTACGACGAGTTGCCGAACTCGCTGCGACTGCTCGAGTCCGATCCGTCGCCGGCCAACCAGGTACGCGCGAGCGTCACCTACAACCATGTGATCGAGGGGAGCCTCGCGCTCACCGGTTACTACGCGTGGCAGAAGGTCTGCACGACGCGCGGCATCCTTCCCGGAATGCAGGAACTGGTCCGGCGTATCGGTGACGACGAGCGCCGGCACATGGCGTGGGGCACCTTCACCTGCCGGCGGCACGTCGCGGCAGACGACTCGAATTGGGCTGTGGTGCAACAGCGTATGAACGAGTTGCTTCCGATGGCACTCGGCATGATCGGGTGGGTCAACGATCAGTTCGACGAGCAGCCGTACGGGCTGGATCCCGACGAATTCGTCTCCTACGCCGCCGACCGGGCCGAGCGGCGTCTAGGCGCCATCGAATCTGCTCGCGGTCGCCCGGTGGAGGAGATCGATCTCGATTACTCACCGGAATCGCTCGAGGAGAAGTTCGGTGCGGAGGACGCGGCCGAACTGGCGTCGATCGCCGACGGGGGAGACGGAAGTCCTCGCTAGATCCCGACCGTGATCGGGATTCCGCGCGGGTTCAGATCAGGACCGCGGCGGCGACGACCACGACCAGCACCGCCAGCAGCACGGCAGCGGCTATCCGCACGGTGTCGGCCTGGCTTCGCACCGGCTGGGGAGGTTGGCGGGTTGCGGTGTCCGGTTCTACCGTCACCGCGACCGCAGCGGCGGAGTTCTCCGTCTCGTACAGATCCTCGATGGCTTTCAGACGTGCGAGGCCACCGGTGAGCACGTCCGTTTCATCGTAGGAGGGCGGCAGACCGATCCGGGTCTTCTTCGTCTCGCGCGCCGGAGTGAAACCAGCGGCGAGAATCGCCGCGCCGAGCGCCGCGGTCTGCTCGGGCCCCGGTCCGACGAGACTACGCACCATCAGCTTGGTCGCGAGGCTGTTGGCGATCTCCTGGATATGCGAGCGATCACGCGCGACGAGTCCGTCACCCATGACGACCACGGCGTCGAGATTGTCCGACAACCATCCGAACGAACCGAGTGCCGACGCGAGTTGGGCTGCGGGTGACGGTGCGTTCTTGACGGGAACCCGGAATGCCTTGCCGACGGGGACACCCGAGCGCACCAGCGTCACAGTCGAACCCACGTCGTCGACGTGATAAACCCCGACGAGCTGACCGGGCGTTTCCGAGATCTCGGAGGCATACCAGGTGGCCGCAGCCTGCGCGTCCGACACCAGATCGACGTGCCGGAGATCGGCGAAGTCGAGCGCGGATCGGAGGGTTGCGACGGTCGCGGGGTCCCAGTGGGAGGGGTAGGTGGCGGTGTATCCGGGGTCGCTGTCCCTGTCCATACCGCCGAACGTCGGCAGGGGATGGCACTCGGTGAGCAGGCAGTGGATGGCCGTCGCCATGGCGTCCTCCGCGCGGTAGACGCGCCCGTCGCTCGCCGAGAGTCCTGCGGGGTCACCTACGCGGGAGAGGAAACCGCTGAGCGTCCGGACCTCGTCGTCGGCCCGCGCGGAGCCACCGAGAAAGGTCGAGTCGTCCCGGCCGATATGGAGAACGGTGTCGCGGGCGATGACCACCGGGTCGGGAGTGCCGGGTTCGTTGGACGCGACCACCGCTGTGGACACGACCCTTCCGATTCGGAGCCCCACCCCGATTGCCATGACTCTCCCCTCGTCTGTCGATCCGGGTCCATCTTGCTACCGGCACCACTCCGTGTGGTTGTGCCGCGCCGCGACCCCGATCGTCATGATCAGGACATACCACATACCGGTCGTCGCGCAACTGTCATCCCTTCCTGCGGGTGCAAACCGAGCACGCACCGAGCTTCCGCGACCGGGTTTCCGGGGCCGTCTCACCTCGTGTCCTGCGCCCGAGCATCGCCTTACCGGTCGGTAATGTACGTGTTACAGTCCGTACCATGTGACCGAAGGCACGCCTAGGTCCGGGATGTGGTGGAGGAAATATGGGAACGAGCAGGACCCGGAAGTGGGCGGCAGCGGCGTTGACATCCGCAGCGCTCGTGGGGGGACTTCTGGCGGCGCCGGCGACGGCACACGCCGAGGGCGACTTCTACACGCCGCCCGCGCTGGAGCAGGGGGGAAGCCCGGGAGACATCCTCCGGAGCGAACCGTCCGATCTTGCCATCCGGGTTCCGACCGGGGACGGTGTGTTCCCCGCGCAGGGGACGCGGTTGCTGTACCGCTCGAACAATGCGAAGGGCGCACCCAATGCGGTGAGCGGCACGTACCTCGAGCCGTCGACCGTGTGGAACGGTGAGGGACCTCGCCCTCTCGTCGCGGTGGCGGTCGGCACGCACGGACAGGGCGACCAGTGCGCTCCGTCGCGCAATCTCGGTGCGCTGGTGCAGTACAACCCGCCGCTCGATCTGTTCACCGAGTACGAATTGCTGTCGATCAATGCGTTGCTGCTCCAGGGCATCGCGGTGGTGGTGACGGACTACGACGGACTCGGGACTCCCGGGCACCACACATACGTGAACAGGGCTGCCGAGGCCTACGCGGTGCTGGATTCGGTCCGGGCGGCGCTGAATCTTCCCGGAACGAGCCTTACCCCCGACAGTCCCGTCGGGCTGTACGGATACTCCCAGGGTGGCGGTGCGAGCGGGGCCGCAGCCGAACTCGCTCCCACGTACGCCCCGGAACTGAACCTCAAGGGCGCCTACGTCGGTGCGCCTCCCGCCGATCTCTTGGCCACGCTGAAGCAGATCGACGGCACGCTCCTCACCGGCGCCGTGGGCTACACGATCAACGGGCTGATCGAGGCATACCCGGAGATTCGCTCCGAGGTCGAGGCCGAGATCAACGACCGCGGCCGCGCCATGCTCGCCGCGGTGGCGAACCAGTGTGTTCCGGAAACCGTTGCCACTGTTGCGTTCCAGCGGACCGAAGACTTCACGCGCACCGGTGAACCTCTCGACGTGGTGGTCGGCCGGCTTCCCCAGGTCCAGAAAGCGATCGACGAGCAGCGCATCGGCCGCCTGACCCCGCAGATCCCGGTGCTTCTCCAGCACGGCACGCAGGACGACACGGTTCCCTACGGGCAGGGTCGCCAGCTCGCGCTGGACTGGTGCGACAACGGCGCCACCGTCCAGTTCGACGCGAACCTCACGCCGCCGATCCTGCCGGGCTTCGTGATCAACCACGCTGTACCGCTGCTCACGGGACTGCCCAACGCGGTCCAGTACCTCGACGCGCGTCTGCGTGACGCACCCGCGCCGTCCAACTGCGGCGCCTTCTGACGCGACCCCGAACGCAACGGCCCGCCCTCGTCACGAGGGCGGGCCGTTGTGGTTCTGCGCCTACACGACGTTTCTGGTGTCGATGATCCGGCGAGCCACGTTCTCTTCCGTGGACGGGCCCGGTGTCCATTCCGCGATCCACGGGCCTGTTCCTTCACTCGCATCCAGGATGCCGTTCTCGAGCCAGCTGTAGCGACCGTCGAGGACACCGCGGGTGAGCTTCCGGTCGGAATCGTCGGTGTTGCTCCACAATCCGTCGAACAGCGCCTCTACCCGTAGCCGGGACTGCCGGCAGAAGGCGTCGGCGAGTTCGTATGCGGCATCGGCACCCGGATGGCCGTCGGCGCGTTGACGTTCGGCGCGCACACAACTGGCCGACATGGCGAACAGTTCGGCACCGATGTCGACGATGCGGCCGAGGAAGTTCTGACGCTTCTCGAGACCGCCCTGCCACCGGGCCATGCCGTAGAACGTCGACCTGGCGAGTTTGCGCGAGCTACGTTCGACGAACCGGAGATGTGGTGCGAGGATGCCGAATTCGGTGAAAGCTCCGGGAAGGCGGCCCTTTCCTGCCACCAGCGAGGGCAGCCACTTGGCGTAGAAGCCGCTCGCCTTCGCCGCGGCGCGCGCCTTGGTCTCGAGAGACGCCTTCGGGTCGATCAGGTCGCCGGCGGCACGGAGATGTGCGTCGACTGCCTCTCGGGCCACCAGTAGCCGCATGATCTCGCTCGAGCCCTCGAAGATGCGGTTGATGCGCAGGTCCCGGACGAGTTGTTCTGCGGGCACGGCTCTCTCACCGCGTGCGGCGAGCGACTCGGCTGTCTCGTAGCCGCGGCCCCCGCGGATCTGGATCAACTCGTCGGCGATGGCGCAGCCCATCTCGCTGGCCCACAACTTCGCGAGCGCGGCCTCGATGCGAATGTCGTTGCGCTCCTCGTCGTTCATCTGGCCGGACAGTTCGACCACGGACTCGAGTGCGTAGGAGGTCGCCGCGATGAACGAGATCTTGGCGGCCACCGCCTCGTGTTCGCCGAGTGCTTTGCCCCACTGCACCCGGGCTTCCGACCACTCGCGGGCGATCTTGAGCGCCCACTTGCCGGCTCCGGCGCACATCGCCGGGATGGCAAGCCGTCCGGCGTTGAGTGTCGTGAGGGCGATCTTGAGGCCGTCGCCTTCGCGTCCGACGAGGTTCTCGGCGGGAACGCGCACCTTGTTCATGCGGGTCAGGCCGTTCTCGATGCCTCGCAGGCCCATGAAGGAGTTGCGGCGTTCGACGGTGATGCCGGGCGAATCGGCTTCGACGACGAACGCGGAGATACCGCCGCGATGCCCGTCGCTCTTGGGGACCCGCGCCATGACCACGAGCAACTCGGCGACCACACCGTTGGTCGTCCACAGTTTCACGCCGTCGAGTTCGTACGCCCGGCCGTCCTCGACCGGAACCGCACTCGTGGCGAGTCGTGCGGGGTCGGAACCGACATCCGGTTCGGTCAGCAGGAACGCCGAGATCGCGCCGCGCGCGCAGCGCGGCAGGAACCGCTTCTTCTGCTCCGGGGTGCCCGCCAGTTTCAGCGGTTCGGGTACACCGATCGACTGGTGGGCCGAGAGCAACGCTCCCAGGCTGGGGTGTACGCACGCGACGAGCATCAGAGCCCGGTTGTAGGCGACCTGCGACAGGCCCAGGCCGCCGTACTCCTCGGGGATCTTCATGCCGAAGCACCCGAGTTCCGCCAACCCGCGGATGTAGTCGTCGGGAATGCGTGCCTCGCGCTCGATGGTCGGGCCGCTCATGTCCCGGCACAAGTTCCGCAGCGAGGTGAGGAATTTTTCGGTGCGGGCGTCTTCGTCGGGTGTGGGACGGGGGAAGGGATGGACGAGATCGAGGGTGAACCTGCCGAGGAAGAGGTGTTTGGCGAACGACGGTTTCGTCCAGTCCGCTTCTCGTGCTTCTTCGGCGACCTCACGGGCTTGCTGTTCGGTGACGCGCGTTTCTGCCATGTCTGCCTCCAGAAGGGCTTGCCTACCGGCGAGTATTCACCCTTCTGTGTCGCACGTCACAGGATTGGACGGACCGATACCGGTGAGTAATCGCAGGACGTGCACCGGAGGTGTGAAACAGATCACCCGGGGCTGCGGTGTCTCGAGATGCCGGGTGCGCGATACAGGCCTACTCTCGAGTAGTCACCGCCGACGCGTCCGCCCGTCAACCCTCGTCGATCTTCGGATCGAACTGGAGGCGACCATGGCCCTACTTGCGTCCGTACCCGTTCTTCTCGCACTCGTCGTGCTTCTGTACTTCGTCTCGTGCCGCATCGTCGATCACGAGATACGCAGCGCCGAACGCGAATACGGTGGCATGCCGGCCGACTCGCCCGCCGTGCCGGATCCCATTGTCCCGGGGATGCCCCCTGTCCCGGGGATGCCCGCCCACCGGTGAGCCGGGCCCCGCACGAGTGCGGGTCTCCGAGCGCTCACTCGTTCGAGATGCGCTCGCGGCAGGATCAGTCGGTGGCGGGAGTCGTGTCACCTGCCGCCGGACGTACGCGCGGGGGTTCCGGCGCGATCGGCGGGTGCGCCGGCCGCCGACTCCGGTACAACGCGAGTGCGCCGAGCACGACCGCGGCGAGCGCGCCCGTCGTGACGAGTGCCTTGCGTCCCGGGCGGGGCGCTGTGCGCCGACGAGGTGCGGCGGCGAGCGCGGCCTTCTCCCGGCGGGCGTCCTGGACCCGCTCGACGGCATTTTTCGTCAGTTCCAGCCCTTGGCGGGAGAGCACGAGGCCTGCCGCCGCGGATCCCTGCGCCAGGGTGACCGCGCCCTCGCCGGCGACATGCAGGGCGTCGCTCAGGCTTCCCGTCTGTGCCAGGGGATATACGAGGTCGGGGAGGGAACCGCTGCGGGTGCTGGAGTCGCTCACCTTCGTCATACGTCCCACTCTTCCATACCGCAGCACGTGTTCCCGTCTGTCGTGCGGTGCCGACAGGGGAAGGACCGCGTAGGCCCCGAAGCCAGGAATGGCACCATAGGGGAATGACGTCACCGAATCAGACAGCAACCGCCACCCTCCACACCAACCGCGGAGACATCGTGATCGCGCTCTTCGGCAACCATGCCCCGAAGACCGTGGAAAACTTCGTCGGACTCGCCACCGGCACCAAGGAATACAAGTCCGCGAACGCGAAGGGCGAGTCCAGCGGACCGTTCTACGACGGTTCGGTGTTCCACCGCGTGATCGACGGCTTCATGATCCAGGGCGGCGACCCCACCGGCACCGGTCGCGGCGGCCCGGGCTACCAGTTCGGTGACGAGTTCCACCCCGAACTGCAGTTCGACCGCGGCTACCTGCTCGCCATGGCAAACGCGGGCCCGGGCACCAACGGCTCGCAGTTCTTCATCACCGTCGGCCCGACGCCGCACCTCAACCGTCGCCACACGATCTTCGGTGAGGTCGTGGACGCCGACTCGAAGAAGGTCGTCGACGAGATCGCCACGACCAGCACCGATCGCGCCGACCGTCCGGTCGACGAGGTCGTCATCAACAGCATCACCATCTCCTGAGAGAAGTGCCATGACGAACCCCGGCTGGGGTCCTGCGGCCGAGGGTGGTGGCCGGCAGCCCCAGCCGAGGTGCGTCCGCCACCCCGATCGCCCCACTCTGCTCACCTGCACTCGATGCGGGCGTCCGTACTGTCCCGAGTGCCTGCGTCCGGCCGCGGTCGGCCAGCACTGCGTGGACTGTGTCGCCGAGGCCGCCCGGTCCACCCCGCAGGCCCGGACCATCGCGGGTGCGCCCGCACGTTCGGCGAAGACGACCCCGATCGTGACGTACACGCTCATCGCGCTGAACGTCCTGGTCTTCCTCGTCACGGCCGCACAGTCCGGCAGCGTGATGAACAACGAGCGGTCGTCACCGCTGTTTCTCGACTGGGCTCTGTGGCCGCCGGCGATCGCCGCCAACGGTGACTACATCCGGATTATCGGCAGCGGATTCCTGCACTTCGGCCTGATGCATCTCGCGATCAACATGTTCGCGCTCTGGATCATCGGCCGCGACACCGAGTTGGTTCTCGGCCGCGCCCGTTACCTGTCGGTGTACGTGATCTCGATCCTCGGCGGTTCCGCCGCGGTGATGCTCCTGCAGACGGGGGCCGTCACGGCCGGCGCGTCCGGTGCGGTCTTCGGATTGCTCGGCGCCCAAGCGGTGATCCTCATGAGGCTCCGCCGCAGTCCCGCTCCGGTGCTGGCGGTCGTCGCGCTGAATGTGGTCATCAGCATCACGATCCCGGGGATCTCCCTGTGGGGACATCTCGGCGGGCTGGTGGCAGGTGCGGCCGCCACCGCGGCACTGCTGTACGGGCCGCAATCGCTCCGTGCGGGCAACGATCGCGCGCGGGCGACTCGCACGGGATGGGTCGCACTCGGTGCGGTCGCCATCCTCGTCGTGGCGGTGGTCGTGGTCGCGGTTCTTCGCTTACGGGCTCAGCTGGGCTTGTGATCGGGTGCCAGCCCCCGCGCGCCGAGTGCTTCGTGCACCTCGCGGGGGTCGGCTCCCAGATCCCAGCGACCGAAGATCATCAGGCTCTCGGAGCCGTCGCGAGGATCAATAGTGTCGATTTCCAGCATGGGCACCCGCCTGCCCATGCGGGGATACTCCACGAGTCGCACGCGGTGCAGCGCCGCGGCCGGGTACTCGCGTCGTCCCGTCAGCCGGGTCACGGCGAGTCCCGAGGATTCGGGTAGAACCTCGAGGCGGGGACGCTGGCGCCAGGCGGAGGCAGCGAATGCGAGCACCAGTGCGGCCGCGACCCCCACGAGGACACGTCCGGCCGCATCGACCGCCGTCGCAGCCGCCACCGCGAGCGCGACGCCTCCGGCAGCAAGGGCCACGACGGCGCCGGGCGGAGTGGACCACCGTGGTGTGTTCTCGGCGCTCACGTCAGCCCTCACATCGCTTTGTACACAGGGTTATCCCCAGGTGGGGATGAATAACAAAGATGTAATCCACAGAACGAGGCGCGATTTCAGCGCCATCTCATCGTCATGACGAGCCCGGCCACCATGAACCCGAATCCGATGAGGAAGTTGTAGGCACCCAGCGAATTCATCCACGAAATCTGTTCTGCGGCCAGGTAATACACCACCAGCCACAGCAAACCGATGATCATGAGGCCGAGCATCACCGACACGTAGAGGGTGCTCGACGGCGCAGCTTTCACCTTCACCGGTGTGCGGCTCACCGTCCTGGGGGCCGCGCTGTCGTCCTTCTTACGTACCTTCGACTTGGGCATCGTGTCCTCGTTCTTGCGACTCCGCCCGTGCCGGACGAGCGGAGTAAGTTGGGCAGCTACCTGTGCTGTATACGCTAACGCTGTCCTGTTCACGCTAACGTAAGGCCGGAACGGAGGGGTGAGGTGTCCGAGTGGCGGCCGCGTCGAGTGGCCTGGGGTTCCGCGACCCTGGCCGTGTGCCTCGTGGGCGGTCTGTTGATCGGTACCACCCGCGGCGTCTCCGACGGCAACGAACTCCGCGTCGGTGACTCGCCGCGCCTGTCCGATCTGGTCCGGGCCGCACAATCCGGAACCGACGACCTCGCGACCACCCGTGACGACCTCGCCCAGCAGGTCGCGCAGGTGCAGGCCCGCGTCGCCGCGACCGACGGCGACGTCGCGTCCGTGCTCGACGAACTTTCCGCCGTCGCGGATCCGGCGGGGCAGACGGCTCTGCGCGGACCGGGGATCACGGTGACCCTCACCGATGCGTCGCGCGACGCCGACGGTAAGTATCCGTCCGGTGCGTCGCCGGACGACCTCGTGGTGCACCAGCAGGACGTCCAGAGCGTGCTCAATGCGATGTGGGCCGGCGGCGCCGAGGCCATCTCGATGCAGGACCAGCGGATCGTCGCGACGTCGGCGCCGCGCTGTATCGGCAACACTCTGCTGCTCCACGGCCGCACGTATTCCCCGCCCTACGTCATCACCGCCCTCGGCGACCGGTCGCGTCTCGAGGCTGCCCTCGGGGCCGAACCGGGTATCCGGCTGTACAAGCAGTACGCGACCCGCTACGGGCTGGGCTACACGCAGACCGCGGGTGACGACAAGTCCGTTCCCGCCTATACCGGGGGCGCGCCCGCCCGCTGACCTGTGGGTACTCTCGTGGCATGCGCATCCTGGTCGTCGACAACTACGACAGCTTCGTCTTCAATCTGGTCCAGTATCTCGGGCAGCTCGGCACGACGGCCGACGTGTGGCGCAACGACGACGACCGGCTCACCGCGCCCGGCGCCCTGGCCCGTGTCGCCCAGGACTTCGACGGTGTGCTGCTGAGCCCGGGACCGGGCACCCCCGAGCGTGCGGGCGTGAGCATCGACCTCGTCAAGGCGTGCGCCGACACGAGCACTCCGCTGCTCGGCGTATGTCTGGGACACCAGTCGATCGGGGTCGCCTTCGGCGCGACGGTCGACCGGGCCCCTGAACTGCTGCACGGCAAGACCAGCGTCGTGCGGCACAACGACACCGGTGTTCTCGCGGGCCTGCCCAGTCCCTTCACCGCCACGCGCTACCACTCGCTGACCGTCCTTCCCGAAACCATGCCAGCCGAGCTCGAGGCGACCGGTCACACCGAGAGCGGCGTCATCATGGCGTTGCGCCACTCCGAGTTGCCGATCCACGGCGTGCAGTTCCACCCCGAGTCCGTGCTCACCCAAGGTGGTCACCGGATGCTCGCGAACTGGCTCGGGATGTGCGGCGAGGCGCCGGAGGAGACTCTCGTCGCGCAGCTGGAGGCCGAAATGGCACGCGCGCTCGACGGTGGCGCTGCCTGACCCGCACGCACTACGACGAAGGTCCCGGACATGATGTCCGGGACCTTCGTCGTCAGGCGGGAGCGATCAGCGGATACCGAGAACTCCCACACCGATCGTGATCGTCTGGGTCTTGGAAATCTCCGAGCCCGGAGGTTGCGCCTGGGTGATCACGGTGCCCACCAGGTCCGGGGACAGCGTGGCTTCACGAGTCTGCACGAGATCCGACGCGGAGCCGGTCCACCCGGCGCTCCGCAGCGCCGACAGCGCCTCCGACACCGAGCGGTTGGTGACCACCGGCATCTCGACGCGGTCACCGTTGGAGACCTTGATCGTCACCGTCGACCCTTGTGCTGCGGACGCGCCGCCCGCGGGGCTCGTCGACACCACAGTGCCGTCCGGCTCGCTCGAGTCGACCTGCTCGACGACGACCTCGAAGCCGGCACCTTCGATGTTGCCGGTGGCCACGGCGGTGGCCTGACCGACCACGTTGGGCACCCGAACCTGTTCCGGTCCGCTTCCCAGCGTGATGGTGACTTCGCCGTCACGCTCGATGCTCGCGCCCGCGGCCGGGCTCTGTCCGACCACGAGATCCACATCGTCGGCGTCCGACGGCGCTCGCTGCACGTCCGAGCCGAGACGCAGACCCACGGCGGCGAGCTCCTGCGCGGCCCGCTGCTGTGACATTCCGGTGAGGCGGGGGATCTGCACCTGCTCCGGCCCGCTCGACACCTCGAGTGTCACGGTCGATCCCTCTTCGACCTGCGTACCCGAGACGGGCCGGGTGTTGATGACGTTGCCACGTGCCACCACCGGATCGTTCTTCTGCTGGATCGACACCCGGAAACCGGCGTCCTGCAGCTGGTTCTCCGCCACATCCGAGGTCAGGTTCCGGACATCGGGGACCGCCACCTGTGCGGCGGTCGAACCGGGACCGAGCGACCACAGGAACACACCCACGATGCCCACGACCACCAGCGCGACGAGACCGAGGAGCACGCGCTTGGTGACCGACCCGCCGCCTCCACCGGAATCACTGCTCCCCGCAGCACCCGCCGGGGCGGCCGGCGCCACTCGCGCGTGCCGTCCCGGATTCGTATCCGCGGAGTCGAGCAGGGTGGTGCGGTCCTCGTCGGTCATCACCATCGGAGCGCTGGGTCGCTGACCGTTGAGTACCCGGATCAGGTCGCTGCGCATCTCGGCTGCGGACTGGTAGCGGTTGGCGGGATTCTTCGCCATCGCCTTCAGGATCACCGAGTCGAGCTCGTGCGGAATCGACGGATTCACCGACGACGGCAGCGGCGGATCCTCCCGGACGTGCTGGTATGCGACCGCCACGGGAGAGTCGCCCTTGAACGGCGGTTCGCCGGTGAGGATTTCGAACAGCACGCAGCCGACGGAATACACGTCCGACCGCGCGTCGACCTGCTCGCCGCGCGCCTGCTCGGGCGACAGGTACTGGGCCGTACCGATCACGGCGGCGGTCTGCGTCATGGGGCTGGCGGCGTCCGACAACGCACGGGCGATGCCGAAGTCCATGACCTTCACGGCCCCGGCCTTGTTGATCATGACGTTCGCGGGCTTGACGTCCCGGTGCACGATCATGTTGCGGTGGCTGAAGTCCAGCGCTGCGCAGACGTCGGCGATGACCTCCATCGCGCGCTTGGGTGCCATCGGGCCGTCGCGGCGAACGATGTCGCGCAGGGTGTCGCCCTCGACGTACTCCATGACGATGTAGGGCAGCGGCCCGGCATCGGTCTCGGCCTCGCCGGTGTCGTAGACCGCGACAATCGCGGGATGATTGAGCGCCGCGGCGTTCTGTGCTTCGCGACGGAAACGCAGATAGAACGTGGGATCGCGCGCGAGATCCGCACGCAGAACCTTGATCGCCACGTCCCGGCCGAGCCGTGTGTCCCGCGCGAGGTGTACCTCGGACATGCCGCCGAAGCCGAGGATCTCACCCAGCTCGTACCGAGAGGAGAGCTTGCGCGGTGTGGTCATGACGTTCCTTGGGTGTCCGGCGGTGCGTTGTTCGTACCGTTGCTGGCTTCGGGATCTGGGTCCCCGCCGTCTGCGTCTCCGTCCGCCTCACCGTCGGTCTCGCCGGCGTCCGGCGCCGTCACCGTGGTCGTGGTGGGTGTGGTTGTCGCGTTCGTGGTTGTGGGGACGGTCGTGGTGGGAGCATCCGTCGTCGGCGGCACCGTGGTGGTCGGCGGGACGGTCGTGGTGGGTGCGTCGAAAGTCGGTGTCTCGACCGGGGCCGGGGCAGGCACGGTTTCCTGGGTGATCGTGGTGGTCCGAGGGGGCCGCGTCGTCGTGGTCGTCGAGGGACGGGTCGTCGTGATCTGGGTCGTCGGCGACGGTCCGGGTGTTCGCGTTCCCTCGTCGTCCCCGCCGAACAAGACGATCCCCAGCGTCACCAGGGCGAGCAGGATCGCCGCACCCGCGGCCCACGCCAACGCAGTCGGGCTCGGCCCGCGTTTGCCGCCGTCACCGTCGCCGGCCGGCCCACCCGTCGTCGGCGGTCCCGAGACGGGCGGCTGTCCCGCTGTCGGGGGCAGCGCACCGGTCTGCGGCTGGGTGTAGGCGGTCGGGGAGTAGTACTGATTCGGATCGAGCGCGCGCGTGGCGGCAGTCGGCGCCGAGGTGCCCGGAACCCCGGGCGGCAGGACGCGATTCGCGCTGGTCACCGGCGGCACGTTGCCGGGCGGAGGCGCAGCCCGGCCCGAGCGCACCGCGGCCACCGCGTTCGCGAACTCGCCGCCGTTGGAATAGCGCTGGAGCGGGTCCTTCGAGATCGCAATGCTGATGAGTTCGCGCACCTCGGCCGGGAGATCGTTCGGCAGCGGAGCCGGTGTCTCCTGGACGTGCTTCATCGCGACCGTCACCACGCTGTCGCCGAGGAACGGGCGGCGACCCGACAGCACCTCGTAGCCGACGATGCCCAGCGAGTACACGTCACTCGCGGAGGTCGCCTCCTGCCCGAGAGCCTGCTCCGGGGCGATGTACTGGGCGGTTCCCATCACCATGCCGGTGCGGGTGACCGGAGACGCGTCGACGGCCTTCGCGATGCCGAAGTCCGTGATCTTCACCTGCCCCGTGGGCGTGATGAGGATGTTCCCGGGCTTGACGTCGCGGTGCACGACACCGGCATTGTGCGCGGCCTGCAGCGCACGCCCGGTCTGCTCGAGCATGTCCAGGGCGTGGGGAAGCGAAAGCCGGCCCACCCGCGAAAGCACCGCGTTGAGCGGTTCGCCGTGGACCAGTTCCATCACCAGGTAGGCGATGGACTGGCCTTCGGTGTCGGTGGTCTCGCCGTAGTCGAACACCCCGGCGATGCCCGGGTGGTTCAGCTGTGCGGTGGTGCGCGCCTCGAACCGGAAGCGCGCGAGGAAGTCCTCGTCGCCCGAGAGTTCGGCCTTGAGCACCTTGACCGCGACGCGCCGGTCGAGCCGGGTGTCGAGTCCCTCCCACACCTGTCCCATGCCGCCGGTCGCGATGAGGCGCTGGAGTCGATATCTGTCGGCGATCATGGCGCCGTTGCTCAAAGCCATGTCAGCCTCCCTGTAACCCGGCCGAGATCACGGCTCGTCCGATGGGCGCGGCCACTGAGCCGCCGGTCGCGGCGAGTGCACGGTCGCCACCGTCCTCCACGATCACCGCGATGGCGATAGTGGGTTGCTGCGCCGGCGCAAACGCGATGTACCACGTGTGCGGCGGGGTGTTGCGAGGATCGCTGCCGTGCTCCGCGGTCCCGGTCTTCGACGCGATCTTCACACCGGGGATGCCCTGGCCTCCGGCGAAGTCCTCGGCACCCACCATCAGGTCGGTGAGGGTCGCGGCGACCTCCGGCGCAATGGCCTGGCCCAGGGACTCCGGTGTGGTCTCCTCGAGTACCGCGAGATCGGGACCCTGCAGACGCTCGACCAGATACGGCTCCATCCGGACACCACCGTTGGCGATGGTCGCGGCGATCGACGCGTTCTCGAGCGGGGTGAGCGCAACGTCGCGCTGCCCGATGCTCGTCTGGCCCAGAGCGGCCCCGTCCGGGATGGGCCCGATGGTGCTGGGCGCGACCGGCAGTGGCACTTCCATGTTTTCGTCGATTCCCAGCGCTTCGGCCTGGTCGACGAGGGCTTCCCGCCCGGTGGCGATGCCCATTTCGACGAAGGCGGTATTGCACGAGCGTGCGAACGCCTCACGCAGCGTCACCGTAGGTGCGCCACCGCACGCGGCACCACCGTAGTTCTCGAGGGTGGTCGCCGTGTCGGGCAGGGTGATGTTCGGGGCAGCGGTGAGCTGGGTGTCCGGGGTGACGCCGGACTCGAGGGCCGCGGCCGTGACGACGACCTTGAAGGTCGAACCCGGCGGATAGGTCTGCGAGATCGCGCGGTTGAGCATCGGCTTGTCGGGATCGGCGTTGAGTTCGTCCCACGCCGCCGACGTCGCCGCCCCGTCGTGTCCGGAGAGCCGGTTGGGGTTGTAACTGGGCGTGCTCACCATGGTCAGGATCCGGCCCGTGCTGGGTTCGATCGCGACGACCGAACCGGTGTAGCCCCTGCTCGTCAGTTCGTCGTACGCGACCTGCTGCATGACGGGGTCGATCGTCGTGACGACGTTGCCGCCACGGGGATTGCGCCCGGAGACCAGATCGAACAATCGCTGACCGAACAGCAGGTTGTCGGACCCGTTGAGCAGCGCATCCTCGGAGCGCTCGAGTCCGGTGCTGCCGTACTGCATCGAGTAGAAGCCGGTGACAGGCGCGTAGGCGAGCGGGCTCATGGGCTGATTCGGCGGCGCCGGATATTCACGCAGGTACTTGTAGCGGCTGTCGGTCGGGATCGAGACGGCAAGCGCCTGCCCGGCCGCGGCGATCTGACCGCGCTGACGGGAGTACTCGTCGATCAGCACGCGGGAGTTGCGCGGATCGGTGCGCAGGTCATCGGCCTTGATGACCTGCACATACGTGGCGTTGGCGAGAAGAGCGACGACCATGAACATCACCGCCATCGCGACCTTACGAAGCGGACCGTTCATTCGCGCCCCAACATTTCCGTCGGCGCGTCCGCGATCGGCGTGGCCTTCTTCCGCGGAACCACAGGCTCGCGGGCAGCATGGGAGATCTTCATCAGCAGTGCCAGGAGTAGATAGTTGGCGAGCAGAGACGAACCGCCGTACGACACGAACGGTGTGGTCAGGCCCGTCAGGGGGATCAACTTCGTCACGCCTCCGACCACCACGAAGAGCTGGACCGCCAGGGTGAACGACAGGCCGGCGGCGAGGAGCTTGCCGAAGCTGTCGCGGATCGCCAGGGCGGTGCGAAGGCCCCGGATGACCAGAATCAGGAACAACAGCAGGATGGCGGCGAGCCCGATGAGACCGAGTTCCTCACCGATGGTGGCGACGATGAAGTCCGTTTTCGCGAACGGCACCTGGATCGGCCGTCCGCTTCCGAGACCGGTACCCGCGACACCGCCGGTCGCGAGACCGAACAGCGACTGGGAGATCTGGTAGCCGGTGTTGTTGTAATCGGCGAACGGGTCGAGCCACGTCTCGACACGCACCCGGACGTGGCCGAACATCTGGTACGCGAAATAGAACCCGACCGCGAGCAGCGAGAAGCCGATCACCAGCCAGCCGACGCGTTCGGTCGCGATGTACAGCATCACGAGAACGGTGGTGAACAGCAGCAGCGACGTACCGAGGTCCTTCTCGAACACCATCACACCGATGGAGAGAACCCAGGCCGCGAGGATCGGGCCGAGATCACGAGCCCGGGGGAAGTCCATGCCGAGGAAATGCTTGCCGGCGGTGGTGAACAGATCGCGTTTCGCGACGAGCACCGACGCGAAGAAGATGATCAGCAGGATCTTGGCGAACTCACCCGGCTGAATGCTGAATCCGGGCAGCTTGATCCAGATCTTCGCGCCGTTGACCTCGGAGAACCGGGACGGCAGCAGCGCCGGAATCGCGAGCGCGACCAGTCCGATCAGGCCGAGGGTGTAGCTGTACCGCGCGAGCAGACGGTAGTCGTGCAGGAACACGAGGACCGCGATGAACAGCACGATTCCGAGCGCGGTCCACAGCACCTGCTGGGTGGCATCGGGTGACGGCGCTTCCACCCCCATGTAGCGGGCGTTCTCCTGGTCGGCGAGGTCGAGCCGGTGGATGAGCACCAGGCCCAGTCCGTTGAGCAACGCCACGATCGGCAGCAGGAACGGATCGGCGTACTTGGCGAACCGGCGCACGGCGAGATGCGCGACGAGGAACAGCGCCGCGTACGTCACGCCGTACTTCAGGAGATCCGGGGTGATCGTCTGCTCGAGGCTCGCCTCGACGAGTATCAGCGACACCGTGGTGATGCCGATGGCACCCAGGATCAGGAGAAGTTCGGTATTACGACCTGTCGACTGAACCGGTGCCGGAGCGAAGCCACCCGGGGGACTTGGGAAGGCCCCCGCGCCATGGGTCACCGACATCAGGCGCCCACCCTGCAGTTCTGGCCGGGTATCTGGGGCGGCGCAGGAGGTGCCGCCGGTACCTCGGGCGCGGTCGTCTCGGGCGCGGGGAGCGGCTGACCGTCGACCCCGGGTGCCGGTGGTGCCGGCGCAGAAGCTTCGGCGGGAGGAACGCCGGGTGCGGCAGTGCCGTCCGTTCCGGGTGCCGGAGTCGCCGGCGGTGCCGGAGTGGGTTCGGTCGGGGGTGTTTCCTCGACGGAGCACACGGGCAGCAGATCCATCTCGGCGAGACGTTCCATCTGAGCGCTCGTGTCCTCGAGCGAGCCCGACGGCAAGCCCGCGCGAACCTGTTCACGCGCGGCAGGCCACAGATCGTCGACGAGCATGACCCGGCACCGCGCATCACCGGGTGCGGTGAGGGTCAGCGTGCCGTCGTCGGTGAGGCATCCGACGAGGGCGGCTTCCTGCAGCGAATACCCGAAGACGTTTCCGGGCAGGCCGCGCAGGACGGTCACCGCTCCGCTGTTGTCGCCCACGTAGTAGTTGTTGCGGACGAGTTGGCGGCCGACGACCAAGCCGACCGCGAGGAGCGCGACCAGCGCGAGGATGACGACGGGCCACCACAGCCGGCTGCGCTTCTTCGGGGGCGTCTCGGGCGCCTGGACGATCACACGCTTCGGAGCGGCGCGCGGCGGGCGCATCGCGGCGGCGCGTCCGGCAGCGGTGTTCGGAGGGGGAGTGTCCTCGTCGTTGTCGCCCGACGCGGCGCCGGCGACAATCGGCTTGCTCTGCCCGTAGTCGAGGTCGATCACGTCGGCGACGACCACGGTGACGTTGTCGGGGCCACCGCTGCGCAACGCCAGTTCGATGAGCCGGTCGGCGCACTCGTCGTGGGTGCCCTCGCGCATCGTGTTGGCGATCGTCTCGTCGCTCACGACATCCGACAGGCCGTCCGAGCAGATCAGGTAGCGGTCGCCGGCCCGCGCTTCGCGGACGGTCAGCGTCGGCTCGACCTCGGCGCCGGTCAGGGCGCGCATGATGAGCGAACGCTGGGGATGGGTGTGGGCCTGCTCGGCAGTGATACGACCCTCGTCCACCAGCGACTGCACGAACGTGTCGTCACGGGTGATCTGGGTGAGCTGGTCGTCGCGCAGCAGATAGGCGCGGGAGTCGCCGATGTGCGCGAGTCCGAGCTTGCTTCCGGCGAACAGGATGGCCGTGAGGGTGGTGCCCATCCCGTCGAGTTCGGGTTCCTCGTCCACCTGATCGGCGATAGAGGCGTTGCCTTCACGGACCGCGGAATCGAGCTTTCCGAGGAGGTCACCACCGGGCTCGTCGTCGTCGAGATGCGCGAGCGCGGCGATCATCAGCTGGGAGGCGACCTCACCGGCCGCATGCCCGCCCATACCGTCGGCAAGCGCGAGCAGACGTGCGCCGGCGTAGACGGAGTCCTCGTTGTTCGATCGGACGAGGCCGCGGTCGCTGCGGGCGGCATAACGCAATACAAGGGTCACGGGCGGAGCTCGATCACGGTTTTACCCACTCGGACAGGCGTACCGAGAGGGACGCGGACAGCGGTGGTGACTTTCGCACGATCCAGATACGTGCCGTTGGTCGACCCGAGGTCTTCGACGTACCAGTCGGATCCCCGCGGCGACAACCGGGCGTGCCGGGTCGAGGCGTAGTCGTCGGTCAGCACCAGCGTCGAGTCGTCGGCGCGGCCGATGAGGACGGGCTGGGTGCCCAGGGTGATCCGGGTGCCTGCGAGCGCACCGTGGGTCACCACGAGATATTTGGCGGTCTTGTTGCGGCCCAGCGACGGGAGCATCGACTGCTTCGGCGAATACCGAGGCAACGGTCGAGCAGTTCCCGCGTAGATGTCCGACCGCAGACTGCGCAGCACGGACCACACGAACAACCACAACAGGAGGAGGAAACCCGCCCGGGTCAGTTGCAGAATCAACCCCTGCACGGCTCATCCTCCTTCGGCTCGGTCGACCGGCATATGCCGTCCGGTGCGCTGCGGTCACTCACAATACGGACACGGCCGACTCGATACAGCGTCCGACGCGCAGTACACGCGTCGGACGGTGTCGACGGACCCCGTAGGCCCTGGATATCCGCAGCTCAGAGAATGCGCACAAGGATTTCCGAGTGGCCCGCCCGGACGATATCGCCGTCGGCCAGCTGCCAGTCCTGGATGGACGCGCCGTTGACGGTGGTGCCGTTCGTGGATCCGAGATCGGAAAGCATCGCGACCTGGCCGTCCCAGCGGATGTCGATGTGACGACGCGAGACACCCGTGTCGGGGAGACGGAACTGTGCGTCCTGCCCGCGACCGATGATGTTGCTGCCCTCACGGAGCTGGTAGTACCGGCCGCTGCCGTCTTCGAGCTGCAGGGTGGCCGTCAGCACACGACCGGCGGCGGGGGACTGGTAGCCACCTCCCGCGTAACCCTGGTCGTACGCCGGCTCTGCTGCCGCGTAGCCCTGGTCGTATGCCGGCTCGGCGTAGCCCTGCTGGCCGTACGGCTGAGCCTGGTAACCCTGGTCGGCGTAGCCCTGGTCGTATCCGCCGCCCTGCGGCTGCGGAGCCTGGTAACGATCGTCGTAGCCGGGCTGCCCGTACTGCTGAGCGCCGTCGCGGCCGTAGTCCTGGCTGTATGCCTGGGGCTGCGCGCCGTAGGCCTGCTGGTCGTAACCGGCAGGCTGGTCGTACCCGCCCTGCTGGTCGTAACCGGCAGGCTGGTCGTAGCCGCCTTGCTGGGAATAGCCTTGCTGGTAGCCCTGCGGATCGTAGTTCTGATCGCTGTAGGCCTGCTGGTCGTATCCGCCCTGGGCCGGGTCGCCGTAGCCACCCTGGGGCTGGTTGTCGTAACCGCCCTGCTGCGGGTCGCTGTAGGCCTGGCTACCTGCGTAGCCCGCGCCGTTGTTGTAGCCCTGTGCGTAACGCTGATCCTGGCCGACGTGCGCGTGACCGTTGCGTGCGTACTGCGGTTCCGCCTCGGCGGGGTCACGGCTCGGTTCGTAGCCGGGGTTCTGCGTCATGGGGCCAACTCCTGGTTCGGGTGTCACTGTTGGGCGGATCTGCGGGTTCCGCGGAGCCGGGGCGCGCGCCGCTGAGCGCCCCACATCTGGATCAACCGAGCCGCGAGTCCGGAACTGCCCTGTGTGCAGTGCCGACGACGACTCGAAGACGACCTGGATGTCACCGTACGTCTGCCATCCCTGTTCACGGATGAAGTCATCAAGGTGACGCGCGAAGGCCTTGACAGTCAAGTCCCGGTCGGCAGCGAGGGCCTCATGATCGGATTCGCTGATGGTGATCACGTATTTGTTCGGGGCCAGGGTATGGCCTCGATCGAGCTGCTGGACGCCGTCGGTCGCCTCTTGCTGCAGCGCAGCTTCGACTTCCTGAGGAACCACGCCGCCGCCGAACACGCGGGCGAAAGCGTCGCCGATAGCGGACTGAAGCTTGCGTTCGAATCGTTGGGCGATGCCCATTGCGACCCCCTTTCAGGTCTCCGCGTGTCGTGATGCAGATCGTGCAACTGCATGGTATCCACTTTTTCCACGTTTGGACCGGGTGGCACCCCCTGCGTGTTCCGATCGGTAGTGCGCCGGGGTCCCGTGAGGCTCCGTTTTCGCCCTGACCAGGCGAATCGTTGTTTGATTAGGAGCTGTGTTACTGTTTTCTGCGTTGCTCGGGCGAGTGGCGGAATGGCAGACGCGCTGGCTTCAGGTGCCAGTGTCCTTCGGGACGTGGGGGTTCAAGTCCCCCTTCGCCCACCAGGAGCAGTTCCAACGAACTGCACACGAACGAGGTCACGAACTCGAAAGAGATCGGGGCCTCGTTTTTCGTTCGGAAAGGGCCGCGGAGTGCGTGTATCGGCATCTCGCGGGCTGCGCCCCCGGTGACCCCGGTCTCTCGACGACTGCCGACCCACGCTGCGATGTCCTGACGTTCCTGGTCCTCGCGCAGTCTTTCGGATCGCAGATTCCGAAACCGCAGCATCGAGGACCGAATCCGACCTCTTTCGTACATAGCGTTGCCCACGACCGCAGGGAAACAGCGTCGAGGGGGAACCGCCCATGTCCGAACAACGCAACTCCGCCCCGGCCGGCTACACGAGCGTCGCCCCTTGGGTGGTCACCGACGACACCCGCGCTTTCCTGGACTTCGTCGCGCGGGCCTTCGACGGCGAGGAACTCGCCCGGGTCGAGACCGAGGACGGGTCGATCGGGCACGGAGAGATCCGGGTCGGTGACACAGTGGTCCTGGCCTTCGACCGCCGCCCGGAGTGGCCGACCATGCCGAGTCTGCTGCGTGTGTTCGTTCCGGATGCGGACGAGACGTTCGCCAAGTCGGTCGCCGCCGGGGCCGAGGTGGTCACAGAGCTGAGCGACAGCGCGTTCGGTCAGCGAGGGGGACGCATCAAGGATCCGTTCGGAAACATCTGGTGGGTGACATGCCACGTCGAGGACGTACCCGAGGACGTGATGTGGCAGCGAATGCAAGACCCGGTGTACGCCGAGCAGATGCGCGCGGCGCAAGCGACGCTCGATGCCGAGTTGAGCGGACGAAAGCACGGACGCAGCAGCGCTCCTGTGCGCTGACCACGCGGGTCACCCCGCCATAGCGTGAGTTCATCGCAGGGTCCGTGATCGGCACGGGATCGTCTGGCATCCAGGCGATCCGTTCATCGCCGAGTTCGGCGTAGCCGGTCTTCCGCTCGCCACAGGTGGATCTCCCTCGCGCACATCCCGAGTCGGTCCTCGAGGCACACACCATCCAGTGGCTGGTCGATGCCGACGAGGTGTGTCCTGAGCTCGCCGACCGCAGGAACCCGATCAGAAGGCGTCGTTGATGGTGATCCGGTCGTACGTCGCCGGAAAGTCGTCGGCACCAAAGCAGTTCAGGGACGTGGTTTGCCCCACCTGAATCTGTTCCGTCGTGCAGTTGACCAGCGCCACCACTTCGCTTCCGTTCATGAACTTGATTTCTACGATCGCGCTGTCCGTCTCGTCCCGCGCGTTCGTGACTCGAAGACCCTCCACCTGTGCGTTACCGAGCGTGTCCTGGGTAACGGACCATCCGGGCGCATATTGAAATCCGGAGACCTCGAACGGTTGCCCCTCGGCAATCGTCAGCGGGTTGTCGGGGCCGCCCGGAGCAGCGTCGTCCACCTCTGCTGACTCGATCGCCTCGTTGACCTCGTTTCCCGCAAACGCCAGGAGAGCGACGCACCCGCCGATTGCCAGCACGAACACCGCGATCAGCGCGAGCAGGACATTGCGCAGCGTGTGCGACTTCTCCGGCGGCCGAGAGGGTGGTGGCTGGGGCGCAGACGGGGACGGACCGCTGTTCTGGACGCTATCGGTCCACCGGGCTCCGTCCCACCAGCGCATCACTCCCGATGGGTCGCGGTAATAGCCGGGGCCGGGTGATCCGGTGTTGCCTGGATTCGGAGTATCGGACATCAGCGTTTCCTTCCGGCCGATGTGGATCCGGTTTCTTCAAGGTAGTGAGCCGAGGCACGTATCCGCAGGCCTACTCCGCGGAAACGAAAACAAACCGTAGGATTGATATATCGTCGTATTCAAACCGATAGTATGTGAGCGAGGCTGCGATGGGTTCGAATTCGTGAGTATCGACGGTTCTCCCCCGTTACCGGCTGCGGCGGCGCAGTCTCAGGCGGGCGCAGGTCCTTTGCCGAGCGCAGTCTTCACTGCGAAACCCGCCAAAAGTGTCCCGGCAGCCCATCGCTGGGCGAGCATCACGCGCGGCCGGGCGAACAGGAAACCCGCGATCTTCGCCGCTCCGAGCACGATCATCCCGTTGACAGCGACTGCGATCACGATCTGGACCGCGCCGAGTTGGAGGAGTTGCAGCCACACCGGGCCCGATTCCGGAGACACGAACTGGGGGAGCAGCGCGGCGTACATCAATGCGATCTTCGGGTTGAGCAGGTTGGTCAGAAGGCCCATCCCGAAGAGCCGGCGATCGCTTACCGGATCCAGTTCGCGAGGGGAGAACAGGCCACGTCCGCCGAGGCGGATCATTCCCCAGGCCAGGTATACGAGATACGCAGCGCCGGCCAGTTTCAGCACGGTGAACGCCGCAGGGACCGCGCCGAACACGACAGACAGACCGGCAACTGCCATCAGCAGATAGCAGAGGAATCCCACCCCCGTGCCCGCCAACGACACCAGGCCGGCGCGTCGGCCCTGTCCGATCGCGCGGGACGTCAGGTAGACCATGTTCGGCCCGGGGGTGAGCACCATGCCGAGCTCGATGAGGGCGATACCCCCTGCTGCGGCCGCATCGACGATCATCCGATTCCCCTCGAGAAGGCTGTCGACGCAGAATAAGCGGAATCGTCCGGCTGAGTCCGACCGCTCGGTGTCCGACCGCTCGGTCACGGTCCTGCACGTAAGGCCCCGCGAGGCTGCAGGGCTATGCCCCGCGCCCGCCGGGGACGCGGAGCATCTGCGCCTTTGTTACTCGACGATGGGGAAGATCGACTCGCCGTCTTCGGGGCTACCGTCGATCTGGCCGCGGTCCACGCGGGAATCCTCGACTATGACCCCGTCGACTACTTCCGCATGTTTGACGGTGCCGTCGTCCTCATCCGCATCTTCATCGATGACCTCGTCCACGAGGTCCTCGGTGAGTTCGTCGTCCGGCATCACCGCGACCGGTACCTCCGGCGGTGTTTCGGGCTCGATGTCGGGTTCTTCTTCGGCAAGCCGCTGGTCGAGCGATTCGCCTTCCTGCTCTTCGCGCTGTGTGGTGCCGAATTTGTCGGCTTCGCTCCATCCTTCGGGCGGATCGACAACTTCGTCGCCGTCGTCGTTGCGTACTTCGTCCGCGTCGAGACCCTCGCTCGGGCTGAGGGTGTCGCCGGGTCCGTCTTCGATACTCATGTCTTCGGAAATACCCGAGCCGGCAGGCCACGAAACGACGTCGGGGTGTGGCAGAACGAACGAAAATGCCGGACCCGTGGGGTCCGGCATCTTCGTAGGCCTGAGCTGTGTGTCGCTCGGGGTACGGCGTCGTCGCCGTCGCCTCGCGGGACAGCCCGGAGTCTTAGCGGCGGACGCCGCCGCGACGACCGGTAACAGCCTTGACGAGGAACAGCAGGATCACTGCGCCGAGGAGGCAGGTCAGGAAGCTGAAGATCAGCCCACCGCCTTCGACATCGACACCGAACAGCTTCAGGAGGAAGCCGCCGATCAGGCCGCCGATCACACCGACAACAACGTTGAGGAGAATGCCCTGCTGGGCGTCAGTGCCCATGAACTTACTGCCGATCCAACCGGCCAAACCACCGATGATGATCCAGCCGAGGATTCCGAGTCCGAGCATCGCGCGGGTCCTTCCTTGAGACTTCGGTAGAGAGATTGACTAGCCCATACTGCTTCTTTGCCGAGGTGGTTATACCCGTTTTGTCAGGATCAAACCGTTGGCGCACAAAATCGTTCGTTCCCGGTGACTCTCCGGGGCAGTTTTCGGCGTGGACGGGCCACTTCGCCGAACAAAGCGCGCATGCGGAGTCGCAGGACGCACACTGTTTCTCGTGCTCCCATCCACGACGGATAAGCCCGCCCGAGCGCCACTGGTGCTGGGAACGCTCATCCTCGTCGCGGCGGTCGCGAATCTCAATCTCGCCGTCGCCAATGTGGCCCTGCCCGACATCGGGAAAGCATTCGACACCAGCCAGACCGACCTGAACCTCATCGCGGTCGGATACTCGCTGGGTTTGGCGGGGTCGGTGCTCTATCTCGGTGCGGTCGGCGACCGCTACGGCCGAAAAACGATGCTGGTGCTGGGTATGACGTTGTCGGTGCCGATCTCGCTGCTCGCCGGTCTGGCACCGAACACCGAGGTGTTGTTTCTGGCGCGGGTGCTCGGTGGCGTATCCGCCGGGCTGGCCTTCCCGACGACGCTGGCCTTGATCACCGCGTTGTGGTCGGGTGCGGCGCGGACCCGGGCGATCGCATTGTGGTCCGCCATCGGCGGTGGTCTCACGTCGCTCGGTCCGCTCGTGGCAGGAGCACTGCTCGAGTGGTTCTACTGGGGATCGGTATTCCTGGTGACGATTCCGCTGGCGGTGGCGGCCCTCCTCCTGACAATCGTGTTCGTCCCGAGGCACGTCAACGAGTCCACCGCTCCGGTCGACCACCTCGGCGGGGTCGTGTCTGTCGTGATGGTGGGGTCGCTCGTTCTCGGCATCACCTTCGCGCCGGTGAGCGGTATGCAGACCACCGCCGTCTCCGCGGGTGTGATCGCACTGGCAGCCGGGGCCGTGTTCGTCATCCGCCAGCTTCGGGCGCCGAACCCGCTGTTCGACCTGCGGGTCGCGCGCCGCCGAATCTTCTGGGTCGCGGCGGTGGCGGGCATCATCGTGTTCGGATCGCTGATGGGATCGATGTACGTCAGCCAGCAGTATCTGCAGAACGTTCTCGGCTATTCGACGCTGGCGGCGGGATCGGCTGCCTTGCCGGCCGCAGCGGTGATGGTGCTGGTGGCGCCGCAGTCCGCGAAACTCGTGGAGGCGTACGGTTCGCGGTTCACGTTGTTGTCGGGATACGTGCCGATTGCGCTCGCGTTGGTCCTGGCGCTGGTGCTGTGGGACGAGAACGCCCGCTACTGGTCGATCGCCCTCGTATTCATGTTGATCGGTGCGGGCATCGGCCTCGCAGGGACACCCGCCTCCCACTCGCTCACGAGTTCGGTTCCGGTCTCACGGGCCGGAATGGCGTCGGGTACCTCGGATCTGCAGCGGGACCTGGGTGGTGCCATCATGCAGTCGACTCTCGGTGGACTCCTGACCGCCGGCTACACCGCTTCGTGGGCGGCGACGATCGCAAGCGCACCGGACGCTCAGTCCGTCAGCGAGCAAACGCAGGCAGCCCTCGAGAAGTCGTTTGCCGGTGCTGTGCATGTCGCGGAGAGCAACCCGCAATATGCGGAGCAGATCATGTCCGCGGCCCGCACCGCCTTTCTCGACGGTGACGATCGTGCGTACGCCGCAGCGATCGTGATCGTGGTCCTCGGAGCTCTGCTGGTGTTCTTCGTGTACCCGAAGCGCGACGGCGAAAAAGAACTTCTCGCGCACTACGCGGAGGAGGACTCCCTGGAAACGGCCGAGTAGCGATCGGTCGGGCCACGGCATCGCGGTCGCCTGCCGGTCTACGCCTCGGTGCAGGGCCGCGATAGCGTCGTGCCCATGAGTTTCGCCGAGGCTTCACCCGCCGTTCGTACGCGCTTGTCCCGGGCGACGCTCCGGCGTGCGATGCTCACCGCCGTCGTCCTGGCTGTCCTCGCACTGGCGGCTGTCCCTCTGCACGAGGAGTTGTACACCGCAATCGCCCGCACCATCGGGGCGTCGCCGCTGGCGGAGTTGGCGGGTGTGGTCGCGGAGAAGGGGCCGCTGGTACTGGTCGCGACGTTTGCGGTGCTGGCGGTGCGGTCCTGGCTGCGCGACCGCCGCGCGCTCCGGATCATGGTGGCCGGTGGCGCAGGAGCCGTGGTGGCGTACCTGACGAGTGAGCTCGTCAAACTCGTCATCACCGAGCCCCGGCCGTGCCGGGCATTCGACGTGACGACCGTCCTGGAGTGCCCCGAAGTGGGCGACTGGTCGTGGCCGTCGAACCACTCGGTGATCGCCGCGTCGCTGGCGACCGCCTGCGTTCTGGCCGTCCCGCGCATCATCTGGTTCGTTGCGCCCGTGGCGGTGCTGCTGGGATTCTCCCGGGTCGCCGGCGGCGTGCACTACGTGCACGACGTGCTCTCGGGTTTCGCGCTGGGTGTGCTCGTCGTCACGGGCATCACCGTTGCGCTGCTTCCGCTCGTCGACCGTCTCTACCTCCGGCTCCCGGACCGATTCGAGCGCACGGACTGACGCTCCGCGGGACGGCGTTCAGCTGATGAGTGCCGCTGCCAGTTCGCGGTAGTCGGCGGCCGGGAACGCGTTGGGATCGGCGGTCAGCACCTGGATGGCCACTTCGTCGGCGCCCGCGCGGTAATGCTTGTCGATGCCGGCGACGACGCGGTCGAGATCGCCCCACGGAATCAGCGCGTCCATCAGCCGGTGGCTGCCTCCGCCGGCCACGTCGTCCTCGGTGTACCCCAGACGCAGCAGGTTGTTCGAATAGTTCGGCAGTGACAGGTAGCCGCGCATGTATTCGCGCGCGATGCCACGAGCGGTGTCCTCGTCGCTCTCGAGCACGACGGCGACCTCCGGGGCGAGCAACGGACCGGCTCCGAGGATTTCGCGTGCCTGTGCGGTGTGTTCGGCAGGAACGAAGTACGGATGAGCGCCGGCCGCTCGTGCCGCCGACAGGGCGAGCATGCGCGGGCCGAGGGCCGCGAGGACACGGCGCTCGGCGGGAACCGGCGGCTGGGCGGCGTCGAGCGCGTCGAGGTACTCGACCATGTGGCTGTACGGCTTGGTGTAGGTGTGCGCAGCCTTCGCGTCGACGACGGGAGCATGGCTGGTGCCCACGCCGAGCAGGAACCGGCCCGGGTGTTCCTCCTCGAAGCGCGCGACGGTCGCGGCAACGTCGGCCGGTTCCGCATGCCAGATGCTGACGATGCCGCTCGCGACGCCGAGGCGCGTCGTCGCATTCAGGACTTCGCCGTACACGGGCGGAACGCCCTCGCCGAATCCACCCGACGTCCACAGTCGCTCGTAGCCCAGATCGTCGAGTTCACGGGCCGCGTCGAGCGCAGCCTCCCGGGTCTTTCCGCTCAGCCAGAACCCGCCGCCCCACACACTCACTCGTCGCGTCATGCACTCGACGATAACCGGAGGGCGGCGCCTGAGCCCCGCTACCTGAGCCGGAACGGTCGTCAACCAGGGGTTGACGAGCCCGGATCGTCAACCTAGCGTTGACGCATGGAACTCCTACGACCGACCCATCCCATTCGGCTCGACGACCTCATCGAAGGAATCAAGCAAGTCCATCCCGACGTCCTCGACCAACTCTCCGACGCCGTGATCGCCGCAGATCACCTGGGCGACATCGCGGATCACCTCATCGGCCACTTCGTCGACCAGGCGCGACGTTCGGGTGCGTCGTGGTCCGAGATCGGCGCCAGCATGGGCGTGTCCAAACAGGCCGCCCAGAAGCGATTCGTTCCGAAGCGAGAGAACGACCTGGATCCCGAGCAGGGGTTCTCCCGATTCACGCCCCGTGCCAAGAACGTCGTCATGGCGTCGATGAACGCAGCCCGGGCCGCGGGCAACCCCGAGATCGCCCCGGCGCACCTCGCTCTCGGTCTCCTCACCGACACAGACTCGTTCGCTGCGCAGGCGCTCGTTGCCCAGGGGGCCGATCTCGAGGCGCTGCGCACTTCGATCGCAAGCGCCCTGCCTGCCCCGTCGAGTGAGCCGCTGCCCGAACTGATCCCGTACGACGCACAGGTCCGGAAGATACTCGAGCTGACGTTCCGGGAGGCTCTGCGCCTCGGGCACAACTACGTGGGGAGCGAGCACATCCTTCTCGCCGTGCTCGAAGTGGAGAACGGTTCCGGCGTGCTGTCGGCGGCCGGACTAGGCAAGACACGCACGGAAGCGGAGATACAGAAGATGCTCGGTGAGACCCAGGGGACCCCCCAGGATTGAGACCGCGCCGAATCGGTTTGTCACGGGGTTGTTCGGGTACTCGTAGAGTCCAAGGCGCACTTACCGATCGGAGTTTTCGATATGGCAGGGCAACCCCCTAAGGTTCCGGGCGCACCCGCGTCCATCGAGCCACAGCTCACAGAACCCACGACACCGGTTGACACTCCCGAGGCGAAGCCCGACCAGCAGCAGCCGGCGGGCGTGACCGCAACGGGCAACAAGGTCGACATCGACGGTGCCCGCGCCCAGAGCGGCGCGTTCCTCACCACCGCGCAGGGCGCGCGTCTCACCGATACCGATCATTCCCTCAAGGCAGGGGCACGTGGACCTGTTCTTCTGCAGGACCATCACTTCCGCGAAAAGATCACCCATTTCGACCACGAACGCATTCCCGAGCGGGTAGTCCATGCACGCGGCGCCGCCGCCCATGGAGTGTTCCGCGCCAACGGTGCAGCGACCACCGTCACCAAGGCCGGCTTCCTGAAGAAGGGCGCGGAAACTCCTGTCTTCGTGCGGTTCTCGACCGTCCTCGGTTCGAGAGGTTCGGCGGACGCCGTTCGCGACACGCGTGGATTCGCGACCAAGTTCTACACCGACGAGGGCACTTTCGACCTGGTCGGTAACAACATTCCCGTGTTCTTCATCCAGGACGCCATCAAGTTCCCGGATGTCATCCACGCCGGAAAGCCGCACCCCGACAGGGAGATTCCGCAGGCACAGAGCGCGCACGATACGTTCTGGGACTTCGTCTCGCTCCACACCGAGGCCACCGCGCACACGATGTGGAACATGTCCGACCGCGGTATTCCGCGCTCGTACCGGATGATGGAGGGCTTCGGCGTCCACACCTTCCGGCTCATCAACGACGCGGGCGAGACTTCTCTCGTCAAGTTCCACTGGAAGCCACGTCTGGGCGTGCATTCGCTGGTGTGGGAAGAAGCCCAGATGATCAACGGCTTCGACCCCGATTACCACCGCCGCGACCTCGCCGACGCCATCGAGGCCGGGGCATACCCGGAATGGGATCTCGGGGTCCAGGTGTTCCCCGACAATCCGGAACAGACCTTCGAGGGCATCGATCTGCTCGACCCGACGAAGATCGTGCCGGAAGAGCTCGCTCCGGTGCAGATCATCGGCACCATGGTGCTCAACGCCAACCCCACCAACTTCTTCGCGGAGACCGAGCAGGTCGCGTTCCATCCCGGCCACCTCGTGCCCGGTATCGACGTCACCGACGACCCGCTGTTGCAGGGGCGCCTGTTCTCCTACCTCGACACGCAGATCACCCGGCTCGGCGGGCCGAACTTCGGTCAGATTCCGATCAACCGCCCGCACGCCCCCGTCAACGACATGCTGCGCGACGGGTTCCACCAGCACGCGGTACACAAGGGCGTCGCGCCGTACAAGCCGAATTCCCTCGATGCCGGGTGCCCGTTCGCGGCAGGTGCCGACGAAGGCGCCTTCATCGACTTCCCGGTCGAGTTGCAGGCGGCACAGAAGGAACGCGCCTTGTCGCGGAGTTTCGACGACCACTACTCGCAGGTCCGCCAGTTCTACAAGAGCCTGTCGGAGATCGAGAAGGAACACGTCGCGTACGCGTACACCTTCGAACTCGGCAAGTGCTACGAGCAGACGATCAAGGAGCGCCAGCTCCAGATCCTCGCCAACATCGACGCCGATCTGTGCGCGACAGTGGCAGCAGGGCTCGGTCTCGAGGCTCCCGCACCCACGATCGAACTCGTCGATCCTGCCCCGAGCCCGGCCCTGTCACAGGTGGGTAAGACGTGGCCGGTTCAGGGCCGCATCATCGGTATCGTCGCGGACGACACCAGCGACCTCGATCAGGTGCAGGCTGCTGTGACGGCGATCGACGGCGCGGATTGTGTCCCGCTGGTCATCGCACCGCACGGCGGAAAGCTCGGCGGTGTGGTCCCGATCTCCCGGACGTTCCTCACCGCACGGTCCGTCGAGTTCGACGCGGTTCTCTTCGCCACCCCCGCATCCGATCCACGGGCTCGGGTCCTCGTCGACGAGACTCTCCGGCACCAGAAGGCAGTCGCCGCGTGGGGTGACGGCCAGGCGTTGTTCGAGGGCGTTGCGGCACCGGGCGTGGTCTCTGCGACCGGTCCGGAAGACGCTGTCGGTGCGGTGTTGGAGCTGCTCGGTACCCACCGAGTCTGGGAACGAACCGCAATGTGACAGAGTTCACCTGAGCGCGACTTACGGTTTCGAAAGCGCCGCGTTATTCTTTCGTTACCTCTGGCCGCAGCTGATGTTCATCGCTGCGGCCAGTTGTTGTTTACGGGCCTCTCAGATGCCCGTGGTCGCGCGAGGATAGGCCGCCTCCGTGTCGGTGAGAACGTTCACCACATAGGGGATCCCCGACGAGAAAGCCCTGTCGAGGGCCGGGCCGATCGCCCGGGGATCGGCGACCATCTCACCCCCGGCACCCAACGCGACCGCTACCTGGTCGTAGCGGGTGCCGGGGGTGAGGTCTGCCGCGACGTCGTACCCGTACAACATCTGCATCGGCCCCTTCTCGAGTCCCCACGCCGAGTTGTTCCCCACCACGATCACCACCGGCAGCCGGTGCCGCACGAGGGTGTCGACGTCCATCAGCGACATCCCGGCGGCTCCGTCGCCGAGCAGCAACACGACCTGGCTCGACGGCCGCGCTATTCGCGCCGCGATCGCAGCGCCCAGACCGGCACCGAGGCATCCGTACGGTCCGGGATCGAGCCACAGGCCCGGCTTTCGCGGCTCGACGAACTTTCCCGCGAACGACACGAAGTCACCGCCGTCCCCGATGACGACGGCATCGTCGGCCAGACGCGGGAGAAGCTCACCGTAGATGCGGGCCGGATGGATGGGGTCCGAGTCGGCGGACAACAGCGCGGTATCCCGAGCGGCGGCCTCGAGCGTGAGATCGCGCAACCGGTCCGCCCACGCACGAATATCCGGCCTTGCGGACAAGGCCGAGAGAATGCCGTCGAAGCACGCCGTGAGATCCCCGGCCGCGGAGGCCGCGAGTTCGGCATGTGCCGAGATCTGGCCGGGGGAGTCCGCAATGTGCACGACCTGGGCCGCCGGCCCGCCGTCGCGGCCTCCGAATCGTCCGTACCCCAGCCGGAAATCCAGCGGGGTGCCCACGACCAGCACGAGATCGCACGTGCCGACCGCCGCGCTCCGTGCCTTGCTGACGAGCAGCGGATGACCGCCGGGGACGATGCCGCGTCCCATGCCGTTGGTGATCACCGGTATGCCGAGTTCGTCGACGAACCAGAGGGCCGCGTTCTCGGCGCCGTCCGCCCACACGTCGGTGCCCAGGACGAGCAGGGGCCGTTCCGCGCTGGTCAGCAGCCGGGCGATCTCGGCCAGGTCCTCCGCATCCGGCTCGAGGCGGGGAAGCACATGCGCCTGCGGCCGCGGCGCCGTCACCCGCCCGTACAACTCGTCCATCGGGACGTCGACGAAAGCCGGTCCGCGATGCGGGGATTCGGCCGCGGTGAACGCCGCATCCACCGTCGGGCCGACTTCGCCGACGGTGCGCGCCGTCTCCGACAGCTTGGTGACCGACCGGAACAACGGGGGCTGATCCAGTTCCTGGAGACTTCCGGTGCCCCAGCGCGCATTGGGGGCGCGGCCGCCGAGTACGACCAGCGGCGAGCCCGCGAAGTGAGCTTGCGTGACGGCGCTGATCCCGTTCGTGACGCCCGGCCCGGCGGTGAGTACCGCAAGGCCCGGATGCCGGTCGAGCTTGCCGGTCGCCTCCGCCGCGAACACCGCCGTCTGCTCGTGCCGCACGTCGACGAGCCGCATCCGCGACTCGCCTTTCACCGCGGCGTCGTACAGGGGGAAGACGTGGGCGCCGGAGAGGGTGAACATCGTCTCCACACCGTGTGCGCGGGCCACAGCGGCGGCGTGATCGCCACCGTGCCCTTCCAATTCGGGGCTCATGCGCCCGAACGCTACGACCCGGCGGAGGGCCGTGGGCTCGGTTCGGGGGAACCCGGCGCGTTCAGGCGAATCTCGAGGTGGCGCGGATCGCCGCGTTGCGCGCGGTGGCGAACCGGGTGGCGGTCGCGACCCCGGCCAGCATCCGGGAGGCCCGCACGAGTCGCTGGGTGCGGTGCCGGCGCGCGCGGTCGTAGCGATGCAGGGCTTCGGTGACGGAATGGTCGCGAAGCAGGACGGCGAGCGCGGAGGCGTCGACGATCGCCTCGCAGGCACCGCGGCCGAGGTTGGGTGCCATCGCGTGTGCGGCATCACCGATGAGGGCCACCTTGCCGCGGACGTACGACGGCAGCGGTGGCGACTGGTACAGGTCGTGATGCAGCACCGCAGGAGGGTCGAGGCGATCGAGTACGTCGAGGACCGCGGGGTGCCACTCGCGATAACGCTCGCGGAGGTCGGGAACACCGCCGGTCGAGTCGGCCGGCGCGCGGACGGCCGCGAACCAGTTGGTGAGGTCGCCGTCGCGGGGTGTGATCCCGAACAGCGCGTTCGGTCCCCAGCTTTCGCTCAGTGAGGCGGCCCGCCCGTCGACCCACCCTCGCCATGCGGTGAATCCGGTGTAGACCGGCCGGAACCGCGGCCCGAAGAGGGCGTCGCGGGTGGCGCTCCCGATGCCGTCGGCGCCGACCACGACGTCGTATCCGGAGAGATCCGGTGCCGCCGCCGCAGGGTGACCGAAGTGCACTGTGCCATCCGGTAACCCGGCGGACAGGAGCTCGAGCAACGGCGGCCGCGACAGGAGGACCGCGGGCCGCCGGAGATTCTCGAGGCGCGCGATAGGCCGGCCGTCCCAGCGCAGGAACCACCCCGAGGTCTGCAGCACTCCGCGTTTCTCGGCCTCGCCTCCGAGACCGGCCACTCCGAGCGAGGCAAGTGCCTCGGGCCACAGTCCCAGCGCGGTTCCGGTGGGAGGAAGGCCCTCGGCGCGTTCGAACACGTCGACGTGCCAGCCGAAGCGGACGAGCGCGTTCGCAGCGGTGAGCCCGCCGATGCCCCCACCGAGAATCGCGGCCTTTCCTGCGTGTGTCCCGCTCATGCACCGCAATCTACTACGTTTGTAGTGCGGTGTCACTACATGTGTAGTAGCCGGTTTATGCTGGGACCGTGACCGACAAGCGTGCCGCTGTGCTCGACGCCGCCATCGAGGTTCTGGGAGCAGACGGGGTGCGCGCCCTCACCCATCGCCGCGTCGACGCACGCGCGGGTGTTCCCGCAGGTTCGACGTCGAACTACTTCCGGACCCGGGGTGCACTCGTCGAGGGCGTACTCGATCGCCTCCTCGAACGTGATCGCCAGGATCTGGCGGCCCTGACGGCGGACGGCACGGCACCGGACCGGCGGGGCCTCGAGGTTCTGCTGCGGGACTACGTGCTCTACGCGACCGGTCCGGACGCGGTGCGCACCCGCGCGCGACTGGCACTGTTCGTCGAGTCGACCACGGTCCCCGCGATGCGCGCGTCGGTGGGCGCGAGGCGCGGAGAACTGCGGGCGTGGGGCAGGGAAATCCTCGCCGCGCTCGGCGCCGACGACCCCGAGACGGCCGCGCAGATCGTGGTGGACTACGTCGACGGGGTGATCCTCCACCGCCTCACCTCCGAGGACGACGGGACGGACCCGCAGACCGGCATCGGCAGGATCCTCGACGCCGTTCTGCAGCGAACCGCGGTTATGTGAACGGCTCGTCACAGGCGTGTCAACGGGGCATTTACGCAGGTCAGCCTCAAGGTAGGGCAGCCTATGTTGCATTACCCCCGGTGACCTGGCATATCGTTTCCTCCAGAGCGGTGGGCCCACGATGTCCCACCGGTCGCCAGACCCGTCTCGTGCTGCCGACAAAAGGCACCCGCACCGTCGCGGATGAGCGGATACTGGCGGTGTCGAAGGTATCGGGACACCCGGCCGATACCCGTCTACGGCAGTAGATGGCCATCAGCGCTGCTGGTCGTCGGTGCTATCGCACGCAACGAAGGCTAGGTATGACTCTTCTCCCCGGGCCTCAAGGGCTCTACCACCCCTCGAACGAGCACGATTCCTGTGGCGTCGCGTTCGTTGTCGACATGCACGGTCGCCGAAGCCGCGACATCGTCGAGAAGGCGATCACCGCGCTCGTCAACCTGGAGCATCGCGGTGCTGCGGGAGCGGAGCAGAACACCGGCGACGGCGCCGGCATCCTCATTCAGATTCCCGACGCGTACTTCCGCGCTGTCGTCGACTTCGACCTTCCCGCGGAAGGTGCCTACGCGACCGGTATCGCCTTCCTGCCCAAGGGCGCGGAAGCCGCCGATGAGGCTGTTGCACAGGTGAACCGCATCGTCGAGGAAGAGGGCCTCGAGGTCCTCGGCTGGCGTGAGGTACCCGTGGACGAGTCGGAACTCGGCTCCATGGCGATCGATGCCATGCCGACCTTCCGCCAGATCTTCGTCGCGTCGGGCGCCCGCGCCCTGACCGGCATCGACCTCGAGCGCCGTGCCTACGTGGTGCGCAAGCGCACCGAGCACGAACTCGGCCACCACGGCCCCGGCGAGGACGGCCCCGGCCGCGAGACCGTGTACTTCCCGAGCCTGTCGGCGTCGACCTTCGTCTACAAGGGCATGCTCACCACGCCGCAGCTCAAGGGCTTCTACGTGGACCTCCAGGACGAGCGCGTCGAGTCGGCTCTCGGTCTGGTGCACTCGCGCTTCTCCACGAACACCTTCCCGTCGTGGCCTCTCGCGCATCCCTTCCGTCGCGTCGCACACAACGGCGAGATCAACACCGTCACCGGCAACGCCAACTGGATGCGTGCACGTGAGGCACTGATCAACAGCGACATCTTCGGCGGTCGCGACAAGCTCGAGAAGATCTTCCCGGTGTGCACCCCGGGCGCCTCGGACACCGCGCGGTTCGACGAGGTTCTCGAACTTCTCCACCTCGGTGGCCGCAGCCTGCCGCACGCGGTGCTCATGATGATCCCGGAGGCGTGGGAACGGCACACGGCCATGGATCCGGCCCGTCGTGCGTTCTACGAGTACCACTCCGCGCTCATGGAGCCGTGGGACGGCCCCGCGTCGGTGTGCTTCACCGACGGTGTCGTCATCGGTGCGGTGCTCGACCGCAACGGTCTGCGCCCGTCGCGCGCCTGGGTCACCGACGACGGTCTGGTCGTGATGGCGTCCGAGGTGGGTGTGCTCGACATCCCCGCCGAGAAGATCGTGAGCAAGCGGCGCCTGCAGCCGGGCCGGATGTTCCTCGTCGACACGGCCAAGGGCCGCATCGTCGAAGACGAGGAGATCAAGCGCGAACTCGCCGCCGAACTCCCGTACCAGGAGTGGGTCGAAAACGGCGTCACCCGTCTCGAAGACCTGCCGCAGTCGAAGTACACCTACATGTCGCACGAGCGGGTCGTGTTGCGGCAGCAGGTGTTCGGATACACCAACGAAGAGGTCGACCTCCTCGTCAAGCCGATGGCTGCCACCGGTGGTGAGGCGCTCGGTTCCATGGGCACCGACACACCGATCGCCGTGCTGTCGTCGCGGCCGCGGATGCTGTTCGACTTCTTCTCGCAGCTGTTCGCGCAGGTGACCAACCCGCCGCTGGACGCGATCCGCGAAGAGATCGTCACCAGTATGGGTGGGATGCTCGGGCCCGAGGGCGACCTGCTCGACCCCACCGCCGCGTCGTGCCGGCGCATCCTGCTCTCCGCACCGGTGATCGACAACGACGATCTGCAGAAGCTCATCCACGTCAACGACGAGAAGCAGTTCCCGGGCTTCAGCAGCGTCATCATCCGCGGCCTGTACCCGGTCGCGGAAGGCGGAGCCGGTCTGGAGCGGGCGCTCGCGAGCATTCGCGCGCAGGTGTCCCAGGCCATCGAGAAGGGCGCACGCCTGATCGTGTTGTCGGACCGCGAGTCCGACGAGAAGCTCGCGCCGATCCCGTCGCTGCTGCTCACCTCCGCGGTGCACCACCACCTCGTGCGGGAGAAGACGCGCACGCAGGTCGGTCTGCTCGTCGAGGCGGGCGACGCCCGCGAGGTGCACCACATCGCCGCGCTGTGCGGTTTCGGTGCGGCCGTGGTCAATCCGTACATGGCGTTCGAGAGCATCGACGAGTTGCTGCAGAACGGCGACCTGCCGGAGGGCATGACCCTCGACAAGGCCATCGCCAACTACATCAAGGCCGCGTCGAAGGGCGTCCTCAAGGTGATGTCCAAGATGGGCATCTCCACGCTCGCCTCGTACACGGGCGCGCAGCTGTTCCAGGTCATCGGCCTGTCGCAGGACCTCGTCGACGAGTACTTCACCGGCCTGCAGTCGCAGCTCGGGGGCGTCGGCCTCGAAGAGATCGCCCACGACGTGGCAGCCCGTCACCGGTCGGCATTCCTCGACCGGCCGTCCGAGCACGCGCACCGCGAGCTCGAGGTGGGCGGTGAATACCAGTGGCGTCGTGAAGGTGAGTACCACCTGTTCAACCCGGACACGGTGTTCAAGCTCCAGCACGCCACCCGCACCGGTCAGTACAAGGTGTTCAAGGAGTACACGAAGCTCGTCGACGACCAGTCGCAGCAGCTCGCGTCGCTCCGTGGCCTGTTCGAGTTCAAGACCGGTTTGCGCCCCGCCGTGCCTCTCGAGGAGGTCGAGCCGGCGAGCGAGATCGTCAAGCGGTTCTCCACCGGTGCGATGAGCTACGGCTCCATCTCGTCGGAGGCCCACGAGACTCTCGCGATCGCGATGAACCGTCTCGGCGGCCGATCGAATTCCGGTGAGGGCGGCGAACATCCCGACCGCTTCACGCCGGACGAGAACGGCGACTGGCGGCGCTCGGCGATCAAGCAGGTCGCGTCCGGCCGGTTCGGTGTGTCGTCGCACTACCTGACGAACTGCACCGATATCCAGATCAAGATGGCGCAGGGCGCCAAGCCCGGCGAGGGTGGACAGCTCCCGCCGCACAAGGTGTACCCGTGGGTCGCCGAGGTGCGTGGTTCCACGCCGGGTGTCGGCCTGATCTCGCCGCCGCCGCACCACGACATCTACTCCATCGAGGATCTGGCCCAGCTGATCCACGACCTGAAGAACGCCAACCCGGAAGCCCGCATCCACGTGAAGCTGGTGTCCGAACTCGGCGTCGGCACGGTCGCGGCGGGCGTGTCCAAGGCGCATGCCGACGTGGTGCTCATCTCCGGTCACGACGGTGGCACCGGCGCGTCGCCGCTGACCTCGCTCAAGCACGCCGGCGCACCGTGGGAGATCGGCCTGGCCGAGACCCAGCAGACGCTCATGCTCAACGGTCTGCGCGACCGCATCGTGGTGCAGGTCGACGGCCAGATGAAGACGGGCCGCGACGTCATCGTCGCGGCGCTGCTCGGAGGCGAGGAGTTCGGTTTCGCCACCGCGCCGCTCGTGGTCTCGGGTTGCGTCATGATGCGCGTCTGTCATCTCGACACCTGCCCCGTGGGTGTCGCGACGCAGAACCCCGTGCTGCGCAAGCGTTTCACCGGCAAGCCGGAGTTCGTCGAGAACTTCATGCTCTACATCGCCGAAGAGGTGCGCGAGTACCTCGCGGAGCTGGGCTTCCGCAGTCTCGACGAGGCGATCGGGCAGGTCGACTGCCTCGACACCCGCAAGGCCGTGGACCACTACCGCGCGTCGAAGCTGGACCTGTCGCCGTTGCTGCAGAAGGTCACCTCGCCGATCTACGGCGAGCAGGACATGCACTGCACCAAGGAACAGGACCACGCACTCGACAAGGCGCTCGACAACGACCTGATCGCCAAGGCGCAGCAGGCTCTCGAGTCCGGCACGCCCGTCGAGATCGACACGGCCGTCGCGAACGTCAACCGCACGGTCGGCACGATGCTCGGCCACGAGGTCACCAAGAAGTACGGCAAGGACGGCCTGCCGGACGGCACGATCGACATCACGTTGACGGGATCGGCCGGTAACAGCTTCGGTGCCTTCGTGCCTCGCGGTATCACGCTGCGCCTGTACGGGGACGCGAACGACTTCGTCGGCAAGGGCTTGTCGGGTGGCCGCATCGTCGTGCGTCCCCCGCTCGACGCCGCACCGGGATTCGTGCCGGAAGACAACATCATTGCCGGCAACGTGATCCTGTTCGGTGCCACCGGCGGTGAGGTTCTCATCCGCGGTGTCGCAGGCGAGCGTTTCGCAGTCCGCAACTCCGGAGCCACGGCCGTCGTCGAAGGCGTCGGCGACCACGGCTGCGAGTACATGACGGGTGGCAAGGTCGTCATCCTCGGCAAGACCGGCCGCAACTTCGGTGCGGGCATGTCCGGTGGCGTCGCGTTCGTGTACAACCCGGACAAGGACTTCGAGGACAACCTGAATACCGAGCTGGTCGACCTCGAGGATCTCGAGGGCGAAGACTTCGTCTGGCTCAAGGGCGCGGTCGAACGGCATCGTGACGAAACGGGCTCCGACGTTGCAGCCCGCATCCTGGCCGACTGGTCACAACAGGTCAGCCACTTCGCGAAGGTCATGCCTCGCGATTACAAGAAGGTGCTCATGGCTATCAAGGACGCCACCATTCGTGGTGGGAACGTGGACGAGGCGATCATGGAGGCAGCTCGTGGGTGATCCAAGCGGCTTCCTCAAGCACGGGTCGCGCGAGACTCCGGTCCGTCGTCCCGTCCCCCTCCGGCTGCTCGACTGGAAGGAGGTCTACGAGCCTTTCCCGCTCGAGACCCTCCAGGTCCAGGCGAGTCGCTGCATGGACTGCGGTATTCCCTTCTGCCACAACGGCTGTCCGCTCGGAAACCTGATTCCCGAGTGGAACGACCTGGCGTACAAGGGCAAGTGGGAGGACGGCATCGAACGCCTCCACGCCACCAACAACTTCCCGGAGTTCACCGGGCGGCTGTGCCCGGCACCCTGTGAGGCGTCGTGTGTCCTGGGCATCAACCAGGATCCGGTGACGATCAAGCAGGTCGAGGTCGAGCTGATCGAGAAGGCCTTCGAGGACAACCGCGTCAAGCCGGTGCCGCCGTCGAAGCTCACCGGTCGCAAGGTGGCGGTCGTCGGGTCGGGTCCGGCAGGACTTGCTGCGGCGCAGCAGCTTACGCGCGCGGGGCACACGGTCACGGTGTTCGAGCGGGCCGACCGCATCGGCGGACTGCTCCGCTACGGCATTCCCGAGTTCAAGATGGAGAAGCGGTTCATCGACCGCCGTCTCGCACAGATGGAGGCCGAGGGCACCGTCTTCCGGACCGGAGTGAATGTCGGGGTCGACATCACGGCCGACGAACTGCGCGAGCAGTTCGACGCCGTGGTCCTCGCCGGCGGTGCGACGGTGGCGCGCGATCTGCCCATTCCCGGACGCGAACTCGACGGGATCCATCAGGCGATGGAGTTCCTGCCGATCGCCAACCGTGTCCAGTTCGGTGACCTCCCCGCGCCGACCATCACGGCGGAAGGTAAGAAGGTCGTCATCATCGGTGGCGGCGACACCGGTGCCGACTGCCTCGGTACGTCACACCGTCAGGGTGCGGTGAGCGTCAGCCAGTTCGAGATCATGCCGCGCCCGCCGGAGCAGCGCGCCGACTCGACGCCGTGGCCGACGTACCCGTTGATGTACCGCATCTCTTCGGCACACGAAGAGGGTGGCGACCGCGTCTTCTCCGTCAACACCGAGCAGTTCGTCGGCGAGGACGGCAAGGTCACGGGTCTCCGCGCCCACGAGGTGCGCATGGTGAACGGCCGTTTCGAAAAGGTCGAGGGAAGCGACTTCGAACTCGAAGCCGATCTCGTCCTCCTCGCGATGGGCTTTGTCGGGCCCGAGAAGCCGGGCCTGCTCACGGATCTCGGTGTTGACCTCAACGAGCGCGGCAACGTCGCCCGCTCCGAGGAGTGGTCCACCAATGTCGACGGCGTGTTCGTCGCCGGCGACATGGGGCGTGGCCAGTCTCTCATCGTGTGGGCCATCGCCGAGGGTCGCGCATGCGCGGCGGCAGTGGATCGATTCCTCGAGGGAGCAACGGCGCTTCCCGTTCCGATCACCACCAGCACGATGCCGCAGCGCTGACGCTGCCGAACGACAAGCGGGGCCGCACACGAGAGTGTGCGGCCCCGTTTGTCTCTTCCCGGACCTACCGAAGAGTCCGGCCTGCGAAGCGGCTTGTCGCGGCCGCGTATTCGGCGGCGAGGTCGTCGACGATGGATTTCACCGGCGTGACACCGTCGATCAGGCCCAGACCCTGGCCCGCGGCCCAGATGTTCTTCCACCGCCCCTGCACGTCCGCACCGGCGTTGTAGTCACGGCTGGCCGGTGCGGTGAGGGCGTCGGGATCGAGACCGTTCGCAACCAGGCTGGGACGCAACCACGAGGCGCTGGTCCCGGTGATGCCGGAGCTGACGACGAGATCGTCCGGTCCGTGCTCGACGACCATCTGCTTGTAGTCGGCGGACGCCATGCTTTCCGTCGCCGTGAGGAACCGGGTGCCCATGTAGACGAGATCGGCGCCGGCCGCGACGGCACCTGCCACACCCCAGCCGTCGGCGATGCCCCCGCCGATGACGAGCAGCCCGTCGAAGAACTGCCGTACGGCGGAGACGAACGCGAACGGGGAGAGATGGCCCGTGTGCCCCCCGGCTCCCGCCGAGATGCACGCGAGTCCGTCGACTCCGAAGCCGGCGGCTTTCCGGGCGAGCCGGACGGACACCACATCGGCGAGCACCAGTCCGCCGTATCCCTTGACCGTCTCCATCACCGGTTCCGGAGACCCCAGAGCCGTGATGACCACAGGCGGGCGATGCTCGGCGACCAGGCGCAAGTCCTCCTCGAGACGCTGGTTGGAGCGGTGGGTCACCAGGTTCACCGCCCACGGCGCGGCATCCGGTCCCGCGGCGGCGACACCGTCGGAGATCGTCCCCATCCAACGGTCGAGTTCGGCGGTCGTGCGGCAGTTGGGCGTGGGGAAGGAGCCCACGATTCCGGCCGCGCTCGCCGCGATGACGAGTTCCGGGCCGGACACCAGGAACATCGGGGCCGCGACTACCGGGACGCGCACGCGCGCGGGAACGTCGATCGGAGTGGGGTGGGGTGCTGTGGACATGCTCATAGGGATTCCAGGAGGTCGGTGCGGATGTGGCGTCGCAACAGTTTGCCTACCGCGTTGCGCGGCAAGGTGTCGACGAGTTCGATGCGTTCGGGCAGTTTGAACGACGCGATGTCCCGCGCGCGAAGGTGCGCCGTGAGGTCGTCGAGTGTCGGGGTGACGCCGGCGGTGGGAACCACGACCGCACAGCATTTTTCGCCGAGTACTTCGTCGGGGATACCGATGATCGCGACTTCGGCCACCGCCGGGTGGTCCTGCAGCAGCCCTTCGATCTCTGCCGGTGCGATATTCATACCGCCCCGGATGACGATCTCCTTGATGCGGTCGACGAAGCGCAGGTACTCGCCGTGTTCACCGCACAACTCGAAAACGTCACCGCTGCAGAGGAAGCCGTCCTTGTCGAACGGGGACGACGTCGCGGTGCCCTCGAGGTAACCCGCGAAGACGGTGGGCCCCTTCAACCGGAGTTCGCCGCGGCCGCCGATGGTGTCGACCAGGGCGCCGGTCACGGGATCGATGAGGCGTACCTCGGTGCTGCGGCTCAGACGCACCACCCAGGACCGGTCCGGCGCCGCGTAGTTGGGCAGATGCTGCGCGCGGACGGTCGGGTCCGGGATATCGCCCGGTGCACCGAGAAGGCACACGCCCTCGTTGGATCCGAAGAAATTGATCACCTCGACCCCGTGGTCGTTCTGCCAGGACGCCACGACGGACGGCGGCAGCGGTGCGCCACCCGCCCCGACGCGCGTGAGCGACGAAAGGTCGAACTTGCCGCGCAGGGCGTCGTTCTTGAGCAGCATCGTCAGGATCGCCGGGGGCATGGTGGTGTGGGTGGCCCGGTGGTGCTGGATCTGGCCCAGATAGACCGCGATGTCCAGGGGGTGGTGGTGGACGAGGTGACCTCCACCGAGGAGCCAGGGCAGCAACGCCGCTGCGAACCCGGCCATGTTCACCAAGGGGAACGGGTTCACGAGCACGGAATCCTCCGTGGTTTCGAGGCCGTCCTGCACCCCTCGGCCCACCGCGAGCCAATCGGCGTGGCACCGGGGTACGCCCTTGGGCGCCGCCTCGGTACCGCTCGTCCAGCACACGGTGACCCGGTCGTTGACCGTGCGCACCACTGCGGCCGCATAGGCATCGGCCTCGTCGAGATGGGGTGTGGGCACCGATGCGGTGTCGATCTCGACGGCCTGTTCCGGCACGTGCGGTCCGAAAGCGAATACGGTGCCGAGGGTCCGGTGGCCGGAGGCCAGTTCCGACGCTTCGGTGGCGAGCGAGCGGTCGCCGAGTCTACCCACAGTGACGACGGCGACGGCAGAACACGCATCGACGATGCCGGACAGTTCGTGACGGCGATACGACGCGGGCATCGGGGTCGCCACGGCGCCGAGGCGCCACAGTGCCAGGTAGGTGGCGGTGAGGGCGACCGAATTGGGCATCTGCACGGCAACCGTGTCGTCCTGCCGTATTCCGCGCGCGTGGAATACGGCTGCGACCCGCCGCACGAACTCGTCGAGTTCCTGCCACGTCAGCGACCGGGGCTGTGCCCCGGTGAGATCCGCCAAATTGGCCGGGTCGGTGGTCGCGGCATGCGAAGGCCTGCGCTGTACCCAGGAATCGAAGAGGTCCGGGAGCGTCTCGTCCTGCCACCAGCCCCGTTCCAGGTATTCGGAGACTGTGGCGTCGGGATGACACGCGCGTGCGGTGGGCGGGTGGGAAAGCGGTGTGGACATCAGGGGGCCTTTCGCGAAGTCCGGGTGGGAAAGTGGTCGCGGGTATCGCTCACAGCCGGCGGAGCACCAGGGCTGTGCCGAGACCGAGGGCTGCGGGGATGGTGACGAGCGCGTGCTCGCCTCCGGTGCGTTCGAGCTGGTCGAGTGCGTGAGCCACGAGAATGCCGCCGGTGGCCCCGAGCGGATGTCCGACGGCGAGAGCGCCGCCGTGGACATTGACGCGGGCCGGGTCGAGGTGCAGTTCCTCGATCATCATCAACGGTGTCACGGCGAAGGATTCGTTGATTTCGACAACGTCGAGGTCCTGCGCCGTGATGCCGGCACGTGCGAGCGCCCGGTTCGAGGCGACCACGGGAGCGGTCAGGAGCGGTGAGCGGACCGCGCTCTGCGCCGTCCCGACGATTTGGGCGCGGGGCCGCATCGACAGGGCCGCACCGGCTTCGGCGTCACCGATCAGAATCGCGGAGGCTCCGTCTGCCAGCTGAGGGGCGGTGGCGATTGTGTGCAGTCCCGCCGCCGGGCGCGGTGAATCCGGTAACCGGCGGGCGACCCGCTCCCACCCGGCGTCTTCTCCGAAGAGTGCGGGCAGCGCGGCGAAATCGTCGAGTGTCACTCCGGGGCGCGGGCCCTCGTCCGAATCGAGTTCGGTATCGCCGACTTTCATGCTGATCAGTGACGGCGAGGGGGGCGCGGTGGCGGCACGCCCGTGCGAGGCGACCGCGTAGGCATCGAGCAACTCGCGGGTGAACCCGTACCGTGCCGCCGTGAGATCGGCCGACACCCCGATGGTGACGAACCCGGTGCGTTCACCGAGTTCGGGGTCCACAGCGATCGGGGGCGAATCGGAGAACATCGGCACCCGGGACATCGATTCGACGCCCCCCGCGACCACCGCGCGCGCCGTACCGGCGGCCACCCGTGCGGCTGCGCTTTCGATGGCATCGAGCCCGGAGCAGCACAACCGGGAGACGACGCCGCCGGGGATGTGATCGGGCCAGCCCGCCCACTGCACGGCCGCTCTGGTGAGGTCGCCGGCCTGTTCTCCGGTGGCTGTGCTGATTCCGAGGAGCACGTCGTCCACAACCTCGGATGCACCGCAGCGTTCGTCGAGTGCGGTGAGAAGCCGGGCGATCAGCTCGACCGGACGTACGCCCGCCAGGGTGCCGCCGCTCTTGCGCACGCGGGCACGGGGGAGGCGGACGGCGTCGTAGATGTACGGGGGATTGCTCCGATTCACAGATTTGCTCCGACTCGTTGAATGTCGTGACCCGAGTCACTACAGCTAACGAAGTGATACCGGGTGACGTCGCTCGGTGTCAAGATGGGGACCAAAGGCCCGCGTCAGGGATGGGGCAACATCGGCTCGATCCGGGCACTGTGCCGGTCCACGGGCCCGTCGCACCCCCTGCACTGAAGTTCCGGATGCAGGATCGCGCCGCACTCGCGGTGCAGGATCCGTAGCGGCCCGGGCGCCTCCGGGAAGGCCTGTGTGGACCACCGGATCAGGAAGACGAACACACCGAACAGCGCACGACCGCGGTGCGTCAGGCGGTACTGGCGGTCGGTACCGGACGGGTGGCCGAGGATCTGCGCGGCGCACAGGCGGGCGAGGCGATCGGTGAGCGTCGTCGGGGAGATGTCCAGCGCCGACCGGAATTCTCCGAACCGGCGGGCTCCGGCCAGTGCGAGACCGGTGATCGCGCCGCTCCAGCGATCACCCAGAGCCTCCATCACCGCGTTGAACTGCATGTCTGCCGACACGTTCTTGCCGGCGGGCCCGCGGGTGGAGCGCCGCCGGGCACCGGAGGTCACGGTCCAGATCGCTTCCGCATCCATCTCGATGTCCGTGTCGTGGGTGGTGACGACAGTGCCGCAGGATCCGCAGCGGATGACGGCGGGACCACGGTGCCCGCACACGTCGTGCACCAGGTCGGGCTGCCACGCACCTTCGGGTGTCCACTCCCGTTGCCAGCTCCAGATGCACACCAGGATCGGCCAGGTGGCGGTCCCCAGATCGGTCAGCAGGTAGTCGTGCCGATCCGAGCCGGCCGACTGCGGAGAGCGTTCCAGCACACCGGCCGCTGCCAGTGACTGGAGCCGGTCGGTCAGCACCGAGGACGGGGCACCCGTGAGTTCGAGCCACTGGTTGAAGCGGGTCGTGCCGCTCACGAACGCGTGTCCGAGCAGCGCGAGTGTGAGGCGGTCGCCGAGCAGATCGAGCGTGGCGGCGACCGGATTGACGGTCGCAGTCCGGTCGCTCGGCACGGTGTTGCTTCGGGTCACGGGCCAACCTCCTCCGGTGCGCATCCGTCGTTGCGTGGCTCACACCAAGATGCTTCAATAACTGTACTAAACGGGGACGGCGGGCTTCACCGTCGCGGAACTACTCTCCCAAGACCTCCACCGACCCGTCGAACCGATCTCGAAAGCGAGACGACATGACATCAGCTCAGGTGTGGATCGCCGGCGGCTATCAGAGCGACTTCGCCCGCAACGTCACCAAGGAAGGCTTCGACATCGGCGATCTCACCGCCGAGGTCGCGCGCCGCACGCTCGACGACGCGGGGATCGACGCGAGCGAGGTCGGCGTCGTCCACGTGGGCAATGCCTTCGGCCAGCTCTACACCGGGCAGGGTCACCTCGGGGCGATGCCGGCGTCCATGATCCCCGAACTGTGGGACGTTCCCGCGAGCCGGCACGAGGGAGCATGTGCGTCGGGCTCTCTGGCGATTCTCGCCGCGATGGCCGACCTCGAATCAGGGCGTTACGACTGCGCACTCGTCCTCGGTGTCGAACTCGAGAAGACCGTGCCGGGCGATATCGGCACGAACTACATGAGTCCGGCCGCGTGGGTGGGACGAGAGGGCCAGGACGCAAAATTCATGTGGCCCTACATGTTCGATCGCATCGCCGGCGAGTACACGACCCGGTACGGACTCGACCCGGCGCACCTGTGGGCCATCTCCGAACTCAATATCCGCAACGCCCGGAGCAATCCTCGCGCGCAGACCCGGACACGGTCCTATTCCCCCGAATCGTTCACGGCCGACGACACCGCCAATCCGCTCGTGGAGGGCAGCCTGCGCAAGATCGACTGCGGCCCCCTCACCGACGGAGGAGCAGGCGTGGTCCTCGTCAGCGATCGGTACGTCGCCCGGCATCCGGAGTTCGACGCGGCCCCCCGCTCCCGGATTCTCGGCTGGGGTCACCGCACCGTCGGGCTCTCCCTCGACGAGAAGCTCGCACGCAGTTCGGGCGGCGGCTTGATGTTCCCGCACCTCGCCGACACCGTCGCCGACGCATACGGGCGCGCCGGAATCGGAGGTGTGGACGAACTCGACCTGATCGAAACGCACGACTGCTTCAGCATCAGCGAGTACGTGGCGATCGACCACTTCGGCCTCACGCCGCCCGGCGAAAGCTGGCGCGCCGTGGAAGCCGGCGATCTCGAGATCGGCGGCCGGATGCCCATGAACCCCAGTGGGGGACTCCTGGGCGGAGGACACCCGGTGGGGGCCACGGGCGTGCGCATGGCTCTGGACTGCCATCGCCAGGTCACGGGCACCGCCGGCGCCTACCAGGTCGACGGCGCCCGACGGGCGGCCACCTTCAACTTCGGTGGTAGCACCACCACTTCCGTATCCCTCATCATCGGCTGAGCCGAAGGAGCATCGATGGACCTCGAAATTCTCGGCCGCGCATTGTCGACGCTGCCCACCGACGACGATCACCCCTATCGCACCGGGCCGTGGCGACCCCAGGTCACCGAGCACCGCGCCGACGATCTCGAGGTCGTCGGGGAACTGCCCGCCGATCTCGACGGGGTGTACATCCGGAACACCGAGAATCCGGTGCACCCTGCCCAGCAGGGCCGCTACCACCCGTTCGACGGTGACGGCATGGTGCATGTCGTCGGCTTCCGCGACGGGAAGGCGTTCTACCGGAACCGTTTCGTCCAGACGGACGGCTTCGTCGCCGAGCAGGAAGCCGGTCGCGCGCTCTGGGCGGGAATCGCCGAGAATCCGGCGAAGTCGGAACGCACCGACGGCTGGGGTGCGCGCACAAGGATGAAGGACGGATCGAGCACGGATGTCACCGTGCACAACGGGGTTGCACTCACCAGTTTCTGGCAGTGCGGCGACTTGTACCGGGTGGATCCGATGTCGCTCGAGACCGTCGGCAAAGCGGAGTGGGGCGGCGACTTCCCGTCGAATCTCGGAGTGTCGGCGCATCCCAAGGTCGATCACCGTACCGGGGAGATGCTCTTCTTCAACTACGGAACGGACGCGCCGTACATGCATTACGGCGTCGTCGACTCGTCCGACAAACTCGTGCACTACACCGACATCGAATTGCCCGGTCCTCGGCTACCCCACGACATGGCCTTCACCGAGAACTACGCCATCCTCAACGACTGCCCGCTCTTCTGGATACCCGAGGCTCTCGCGGCGGGTAAGTACGTCTCGCGTTTCCACCCCGATATTCCGATGCGCCTCGGCGTGCTCCCGCGGCGCGGCGGCGGGAGCGAGATCAGGTGGTTCGACGCGGCTCCCACTTACGTCCTGCACTGGACGAATGCCTACGAGGACGGCGACGAGATCGTCCTGGAAGGGTTCCACCAGGAGACACCCGAGCCGGAGGACACCGGGAACGGGTCGATCTACCAGCGCATGTTCCGCTTTCTCGCTCTCGACAGAATGGGCACGCACCTGCACCGGTGGCGCCTGAACCTGCGCACCGGCGGCGTCACGGAAGAGCGCCTCTCCGAACGGGTCACGGAGTTCGGCATGATCAGTCCCGTACACACGGGAGTACCGCACCGCTACACGTATGCGGCGACGGGCCTGCCCGGGTGGTTCCTGTTCGACGGCCTCGTCAAGCACGACTCGCTGACCGGCGCCGAGGAGCACTACGCGCTCGGTGAGGGAGTGTTCGGAAGCGAAACCGTGATGGCGCCGCGGATCGGGTCTTCGGGTGAGGACGACGGATACCTCGTCACCATGACCGTCGACATGAACCGTGATCTGTCCGAGTGCCTCGTCTTCGACGCACAGCGTCTCGCCGACGGCCCGGTCGCCCGGATTCGTCTTCCGGAACGGGTCAGTTCGGGCACGCACTCCACGTGGGCGTCGGGTGCGGAGATCCCCGGGTGGCGAACCGCCGAGCGGCCCGAGGACGCAGTCGGTTTGTAACCAGGGTGTGCCGGCGGGCGGTGTAGACACGTCGCCGATTCGAGTTACCGTCGTTCTTCCGCTCACCGGCGACGGAGCGGTTACCGTTCTGCCCATGACTGTTTCGCGACGGCGATGGACGCTCCTCACGGTCGGTGCGTGCATCGCCGGGGCGGGTGTCTCGACGGCTCCGGCCGCCGCTGCCGACCCGGCGGGAGCGTGCATCCAGAACGCCGGCGGAATCGTCTCGGTGGACGGGGCCGATCCTGTCCCCGCCGTGTTCGGCTTCGACGGCCCACGGCTTCTCGGCGTCGAGGGCGGCACCGGCAACGCCTGCATCACCAATGTCGGCCCGGGCACGGTGAGCGTGAGCCACCCGGAGGGCCGGGTTGCGGGACGCACCGAGGTGTCGACGGCATTCGTCGAGATGCGCGTCGACGGGGGCGTCGGCAACGTCGCGGTGACGAACTTCGGAACGGGCGCGGTCGCCGTCGACCGCCGGTCGGTCACACCGGAACCCGCGGCGCCGAGCACACCCCCGCCGGATCCCGGGATGCCGGAGATATCGGTCGACGCGGGCACCGACGGCGTGTTCGTGACGAACATCGGCACCGGTGCGGTCACCGTCACGGACGGCGACCCGGGACCGCTGCCCCCATCGGTTCCGCCACCCCCCGGCGCGGTGATCACCGATCCGGTCACCGGAAACGTCTACGTCACCAACCTTTTCGGTCCGGATATCGCCGTGGTCGATCCTCCGGCAGGGACCGGAGCGAGCGTGGTCGACCGATCGGTACCGGGCACCGATGTGGACTACGGGACGGGCAACGTCTTCGTGACGAACATCGGCGGCGGGCAGGTCACCGTCGTCCGGTGAGGACGATCCCGGCGTGCGGCGACCTGTACTGTTCCACGCCCTTGCTCGAACACCTCACGCCCGACGCCAACGGGCGTCGCGAGGCCCAGATCCGCGAGTTCTACCGATCGCAGATCCATCAGGACTATTCGAACCACCCGGTCGACGAACGTGGCACCACCGCGACCCGCTGGCTACGGGATTGGATCGCATCCAAGGCGTGAGCCGGGCACGACCTCAGTACAGGTATTCGCGATAGAGTTCGCGCTTCCCGGCTTCGGCGTCGGCGGGGACGTCGATGGAGACGAGTTCGGCGTGCATATCGCGCATGCTGGGGACGAGTTCGTGTTTCGGATACGTCGTCGCGTCCCAGAGCTTCGCGCGGAGCATCGCGCGGGCGCAGTGCAGGAACACTTCGTCGATGCGGACGATCACCGCGAGCAGAGCCGGCTTCCCGCTCAGCGACAGCTTCTCGAGAAGCTCGGGGTCGGTCGAGAGAGTGGCACGGCCGTTGATCCGCAGAACTTCTTCGTCGCCGGGGACGAAGAAGAGCAAACCCACGTGCGGGTTCTCGAGGATGTTCCGGTAGGAGTCGGCGCGCCGGTTTCCCGGCCGGTCCGGCAACACGATCGTGTGGTCGTCGAGGACCAGCACCGAAGACGTGAGGTCGCCCCGAGGGGAGCAGTCGCAGTTGCCCGCGGCATCGGCGGTCGCGAGGGTGAAGAAGCGGGCGAGCGACAGAAAGTTGCGGATGAGCGGCGTCAGATGCGGTCGGGCCTTGTCGACGATCGCCGGATGCGGTGCCCCGAGGACCGCCTCGAGTTCGTGTTGTGTGCTGAGCCCGTTCTGCACGAGCTCGTCGATCCTGTCCGCATCCATCCGGTGCCACCTCCGGCGGTGACCGTACCAACCGGGTCGGCGGCGTCTGCACCCGGAACAGGGTTCTTCCTCTCCTACCCGACGGGCGACACAACCGGCGCGGCCATGTGGGGAGACGAACGGCACCCCGGCGCGCGGAGTCGTTCGATGTCACGCTTCACGCTCGCCTTATAACCGGAGTGTAAAACCGGCGCAGGCATGCCGGGATATCTGTTTACGGTGGGAACCATGGAGAAGGCAGCCGAGACCTCGCCGAGCCTATGAGCGCCGAGTCGACGGTCATGAAGTTCCGGTCGGCTACACAGCGGGCCTTCGACGACGTGACCGAGATGCTGGGTCCCAAGCGACGGCCGGACGCCCTGGCGTGCTGGTGTCTCACCTACCGCCTCGGCGCGGAGGCGGCCGGACTGGACGCCGGCGAGCGCCGGGAGCGGGTGTTCGAGATGTGCGCTCACCGTCCGGCCCCGGGAATCCTCGCGTATCTCGACGGAGAGGTGGTCGGATGGGCGGGCGTCGCACCCCGCTCCCGGGTCGCCGCGTTGCAGGACACGGAGACCTATCCACTGGTGGACGGGGTCGATCCGTGGTCGATCTTCTGTCTCCGTACGAAGGGGCGGCGGCGCCGCAGGGGTATCGGACAGCAACTCCTGCTCGGAGCGATCGCGTTCGCACGTGAGCACGGCGCCGAGGTCGTCGAGGGCTATCCCCTCGATACCGGAGACAAGGTCGATGCCGTGTTCACCTACCCGGGGTTGCGCTCGATGTTCGAGAAGGCCGGGTTCGTCGAGGTCGCGCCCGTGCGGGGAACCCTCGGCGGCGCGCCCCGGGTCGTCATGCGCCTGGCCACTCCGCGCACCCGGCGGTAACCGGGGCTGGGTCGGCACCGATTTACACCCGCAGGGTGTCCCTCACGTGGCCGGTCTCGTTGATCGAGGCGACCCGGCGAGTTCCCGTGCGTGAAACCAGGATGCGGGTGACCGACGTGTATTCGATCGGGAACATCAGCGGTCGCGGAAGACCGAGCAGGTCTTGCAGCACCACGTTGACCACTCCGCCGTGCACGAAGATCGCAGCGGTGTCGGAGTGGTCGCACGAGGCCACGACATGGTCGAGTCCCCGCAGCACCCGGGTGCGGAAAAGTTCCGCGTCGACGAAGTCCGGTAGCTCGCCGGCACGGATTCGGGCGTAGGCGTCCGACGCGACATTCTTGGCGGTCTCGATGGTGAGGTAGTGGTCGAGGCCGTAGTCGTACTCGGCGAGATCCTCCACCCGTTCGACCTCGAGCTGCCGGGTCGCGGCAACCGGTTCCGCGGTCTGGGCCGCGCGCTGCTGGGGGCTCGAGAACAGCCGCGTGATCCGGTACGGCGCGAGCGCGTCCGGGAGACGCTCGGCTTGCCGTCGTCCGCCCTCCGTGAGCGGCGGGTCGACCGGGAGGCCGTTGCCGGAACGCGCGTTGTTCGGCTCAGCGTGGCGGATCAGAAGTAGCTGCACGGACTTCACGATGCCAGGTGCGGCGGTTTCACGTGAAACCGCCTGTCAGGACCGGCGCGGCCTCGCGAACGGGAACGCCAGCGACTCGCGGATGCTGCCGCCGAGGACAAGCATGACGATCCGGTCGACACCCATACCCAGTCCGCCGGTAGGCGGCATCGCGTATTCGAGCGCTTCCAGGAAGTCCTCGTCGAGTTGCATCGCCTCTTCGTCGCCGCCGGCGGCGAGCAGCGACTGCCGGGTGAGACGGGCACGCTGGTCGACCGGGTCGGTGAGTTCGCTGTAGGCCGTGCCGAGTTCGACTCCCCAGGCCACCAGATCCCACTTCGCGGCGACACCCGGTTTACGGGGGTGGGGCCGGGTCAGGGGTGACACCGACGACGGGAAGTCGGTGTAGAACGTCGGGAATTCGGTGCGGGCCTCGACGAGGTGCTCGTACATCTTCTGCGCGGTTGCGCCCGCGTCCCACGACGGGTTGTAGGCGATCCGGTGCTCGTCGCAGAGGCGTCGCAGTACGTCGGCGGGCGTTTGTGCATCGACGAACGTGCCGAGTGCTTCGGAGAGGGCATCGTGGAACGTCGTGACGGGCCACTCTCCCGAGATGTCGATCTCGGTCGATGTGCCGTCCGGATTCGGGCGCAGGACGACCTCGCGGCCGTGTGCCGCACGCGCGGCGGCCTGGATCAGTTCGCGGGCGACGACCCGCATCTTCTCGTAATCACTGTGTGCTTCATAGGCTTCGAGGATTGTGAACTCGGGATTGTGTGTGAAGTCGGCACCCTCGTTGCGGAAGGCGCGTCCGATCTCGAACACCTTCGGCATGCCCGCGACACACAGTCGCTTGAGGTACAACTCGGGGGCGATCCGGAGGTAGAGGTCGGTGTCGTAGGCATTGATGTGCGTGACGAACGGCGCCGCGTTGGCGCCGCCGTGCACCGCCTGCAGGATCGGGGTCTCGACCTCGAGGTATCCGCGGGACTGTAGTTCCTCGCGCAGCGACCGCACGACCGCACTTCGGCCGGCGAGATGGCCGCGCGCCCCGGTGTCGACCGCGAGGTCGAGGTAACGCTGCCGCACTTTGGTTTCGGGATCGGTGAGCCCGTGCCACTTGCCGGGTAGGGGGTGCAGGCACTTGCCGTCGATTCGCCACGAGTCGGCGAGCACCGAGATCTCCCCGCTCCGGCTGCGTCCCATTCGGCCGGTCACCTCCACGAGGTCACCCAGATCGAACAGGAAGCGCTGTCCGGCAACGCGTTGGCTGTCGACGAGAATCTGGATGTCACCGGACCAATCGCGGAGAACCGCGAACAGCACCTCACCGAAATCCCGGATGCGCATCAGCCGTCCGGCGACGACGACACGCGTGCCGGTGAGGGCGTTACGTGCTTCGGCGGCGGTGTGCGTCGGGGGGATCGCGACGGGATACGGGTCCACCCCGTGCTCGATGATGCGTTCGAGGGTCGCCCTCCGCACCCGGTCCTGTTCCGGACGGGTATCGCTGCGGGCGTCCACGGTGTCGGTGTCGCCCGGCGCCGAGTCGGGTGCGCTTCCGTCGTCGTGCAGTGCTTCTGCCGAGTCGACGTTGTGGGGGAACGACGAATGGGTGCCGGTGTGGGTGCGCGTGGTACGACGGCCGAAGCTCGGCAGGGTGAGGAATCCTTCGGCAACGGCTGCGGCGAGCGCGACCCGCGGGATCTCCCGTGTCTCGCGGAAGCACAGATACCGCGGTACCCACTCGGGCCGGTATTTCACGTTGGAGCGATACAGCGACTCGAGTTGCCACCACCGCGAGAAGAACAGCAGGATCGACCGCCACATTCGCATGATCGGCCCGGCTCCGAGGCGTGAACCCTCTTCGAATGCGGAGCGGAACACCGCGAAGTTGAGGGACACACGATGGATCCCGAATTCCGGTGCCTGGGAGCACAGTTCGGACACCATCAACTCGACGATGCCGTTGGGGGCGTGCGGATCGCGCCGCATCAGATCGAGGGAGACTCCGTCGGAGCCCCACGGGACCAGCGACAGCATCGCGACGACCGACCCGTCGACCACTGCCTCGACGAGCAGGCAGTCGCCGTCGATCGGATCGCCGAGGCGCCCGAGGGCCATGGAGAACCCACGCTCGGATTCGGTGTCACGCCACGCGTCGGCGCGCTGAGCGACCGCGGACATCTCGATCGGAGACAGATCCCGGTGGCGGGTGATGCGCACTGTCGCACCGTGTTTCCGCGCCCGATTGACGGCTTGGCGGACGGGACGCATCTCACGACCCGCGAGAGTGAAACTGTCCGTGGACAGCACTGCCTCGTCTCCCAGTTCCAGAACGTTCAGTCCCGCACGGTGATACGCCGTCGCCCCTTCCCTGCCGGCGCCGAGCACAGCGGGTGTCCAGCCGTAGGCGCGTGCCAGGTCGAGCCATTCGTCGATCGCGTGCGGCCAGGCTTCCGGATTCCCGATGGGATCGCCGCTCGCGAGACAGACTCCGAGTTCGACCCGGTAGGTCACCGCAGCTTTGCCGCTCGGCGCGAATTCGACCCCCTTGTCGCGCCGCGTCGCGAAATAGCCGAGCGAGTCGTCGCTCTGGGACAGGAGCCCTCGGATCGCCGATTCGTCGGATCCGGTGAGGGCGTTGGTGGAGCGCTGGGACCGGAACAGCACCACGACGGCGGCGAGCACAGCCAGTGCGCCGAGCAGACCGAGGGTCGTGTTGACGAATCCGTGCGGGCGACCAGCGAACTGGTCGTTGTCGATGAATCCCAGCGCGGTGACACGGTTCAGTGCCCACAGGAAGCGGTCGGCGGGCGGCAGGGTGCCGGGAAAGAGTTCGACCAGACCCCATCCGGCGAGGGTGCCGGCGACCAGTCCGCCGGCGAGCACACCCACCGACGTCCAGACCGCGCCGCGCCGGACCCGGGTGTAGAACTCCGGGTACGCGAGGAGCAGGACGGCTACCACCGCGAGATGCACAACGAGGGCCACCAGGTGCGTGGCGTCGCTCTCGACGATCGCGGACACGAGATTGGTGATCGTGAAGCCGCCGAGGTAGATCGTGAGAATCCACCACGCGATGCGTTTACGCCCTGCGACTGCTCCGGCGAGCAGTCCGACGACCAGTGCGAGCGCGAGACTCGTGTCGGGGGCGTCGAAGTAGTACTCGTCGATGTATTCGCGCGGCGTGCGGATCAGAAACCGGAGGGTGGGCGAAATCGACCACGCGGCCATCGCGATCGCGTACACGCCGAGGATCAGCCCGGCGATGTGCGGAACGGCGGTGAGGTGACTGCTCAGGCGTGCCGACAGCGACGGGTGGGGCTCCGGGGTACGCCGTTCCCGGGCCGCCGAGGGCGACGGTGACGGCGACGACGAGGGCGGCGCTATGGGATCCGCAGACATGCACCGACCGTAACGCTACGGCCGGTGCACGGCGCCGGGAACCCTCCGAGTGACCGGCGGGAGCGCGGTCACTTGGAGTGCATCCCTATCGAATTCGTCCGGATTCGGGTGTGGGGGTCACTCCGGGCGTGTCGTCGTCGGTCGCGGCGTGTTCGTCGGGCTCGGTCCGGGACAGCGCACTCGGCCACCAGATCTTCTTGCCGATGTCGATGGACAGCGCGGGCACGAGGAGCGCTCGGACCAGCAGGGCATCGAGCAACACACCGAACGCGACGATGAACGCCAGTTGTGCGAGGAACAGCAACGGGATCACAGCGAGCGCCGAGAACGTCGCGGCCAGAACGACGCCCGCCGAGGTGATGACGCCGCCGGTGACGGTCAGTGCGCGCAACACGCCCTGCCGGGTACCGACCTTCTTGGTCTCCTCTCGGACTCGGGTCATCAGGAAGATGTTGTAGTCGATACCCAAGGCCACGAGGAACACGAAGCCGAACAACGGCACCACCGGATCCGCACCGGGGAAACCGAATACGTGATTGAACAACAGCGACGACACGCCGAGTGTGGCCGCGAACGACAGGATCACGGTGAGCATCAGCAGGATCGGCGCGACGACGGCGCGCAGCAGCACGATGAGCACCAGCAGCACTACCAGGGTCACGACCGGAATGATGAGGGTCCGGTCCCGGGTGGCAGTGTCCTTGGTGTCGAGGTCGACGGCGGTGGGACCACCGACCAGCGCATCCGCCTCCGGCACGGCGTGGGTCACATCGCGGATTCTTTCGACGGTCTGTTCTGCGGCGAGCGAGTCGGCGGGATCCGACAACGTGGCCTGAACCGCGACGAGTCCGTCGATGACGACAGGTACGTCGCCCGGTCCGGTGACGGGCCGGGCCTCCGTGACACCTTCGACCCCGGCCGTGGCGTCGACGATTGCGTCCAGCGAGGATTCACGCGCGACGACGATCGTGGGCGATCCGGTGCCGGCGTCGAAGTGCTCGCCCAGGACCTCCTGGCCGGACTTCGAGTCGGTCTGGAGGAGGAACACGTCGGAGGACGCGACCCCGCTGGCCTTGAACTGGGGAGCGAGGATGCCGAACGCGACGAGCACGAGCGTGCACACGATCCAGATGGGGCGGGGCTTGGAGCCGACCCATCGGGCGACACGGCCCCAGAAGCGGTGTCCGCTGTCGATGTCGTCCTGGTCCGTGCCGGGTTCGTACTTGGGCCGGGTGGGCCAGAACGCGGTCCGGCCGAGCAGAACGAGTGCGGCGGGCAGGAAGGTGACGGAGGCGAGGAAGGACGCGGCGATACCGATCGCCGCGACCGGACCGAGGCCGCGGTTGGAGTTCAGGTCGGAGAGCAGCAGGCACAGGACGCCGAGGATGACGGTGCCCGCGGACGCGGCGATCGGTTCGATCGACCCACGGAGCGCCGCGCGCATCGCGGTGTACTTGTCCTGCTCCATCCGGAGTTCTTCGCGGTATCGGGATACGAGGAGCAGTGCGTAGTCGGTGGCGGCGCCGAACACCAGGATGAACATGATGCCCTGGCTCTGCCCGTTGAGCGCGATGATGTCGGCGTTGGCGAGCTGGTACACCACCAGGCTCGCGAGGGCCAGTGCGAACACCGCCGAGATGATGACGACGAACGGCAGGATCGGACTGCGGTAGACCACCACGAGGATGACGAGGACGACGCCGCCGGCGACGAGCAGCAACAGACCGTCGATGCCCCCGAAGGCCGACGACAGGTCGGCGGCCTGGCCGGCCGGTCCCGTCACGTGGACGGTCAACCCCTCAGGGGCGTTCTCCAGTGCCGTACGCAGTTCCTCGACGGCGTCCCCTACCTCCCCGGAGGCATCGATCGGGACGATCATCTGCACCGCGCTGCCGTCCTCGGACGGGATCGGTGGCGGACCGGCCGATTCGGACGCGATGAACTCGATGTCTTCGGGGGTGATCGCACCGTCGCGTTCGGCGACCACGATCGCCGGGATGAACTCGCTGCTGTTGAACTGCGCATAGAGCTCGTCGGCCCGGGTGGACTCGGCGGAGGCCGGGAGGAACGAACTGGCGTCGGTGGACGCGACTTCGCTGAGCTTGCCGGCGAACGGCCCGCCTCCGCCTGCGGCTACGAGCCACGCGATGAGGAGGAGGGCGGGGAGCAGCCACCTCCAGCGACCGGTCTTTCGCGGTGGTGCGGTTGCAGTGCTCAAGATTCCTCCTGGCGTGAGCGAATATCCGAATACTAGATTATTCAGCGTGCTGAACGATGCGGGACCCGACGATCTCGAGGCGTGGCCCACCGGGCGGTTGCTCTCCACCGCTGCCCGCCTCGTCGAACAGGCGTGGGAGCAGCAGCTTCGCAAGCGGGGGCTCACCCATGCCGGGGTTATCGCGCTGCATTCGATTGCGGCGCAACCGATGTCCCAACGAGAAATGGCGCGGGCGTGTCGCGTGACGGACCAGACGATGAGCCGCACCGTCGATCATCTCGTGCGTGGCGGATTCGCTTCCCGCTCCGTCGATCCCGCCGACGAGCGTCGGATGCGTGTGCGGATCACGGCCGCCGGTGCTGCCGAATACCGCCGGGTGCTCGAACTCGAGCGAGACGACAACGCCGCTGTCGGCGACAACACCGCGTCTCCGCTGTCGGTCTCCGATCCGGAGACGTTGCGCCGCCTGCTCGTCGAACTCGTCCGCGCGCACCGGGGCAGCTCTGCTCACACGACCGGGAGTACCCCCGTCGCCGACGATCCATCCACGGAAACCGGTTGACGCCGCGCGATAGGGTTCACCATGGCTTTCGAACAGCCGATACCGCCGCAGCCGAACTCGCCGCAGCAGGTGCCCTCGCCCGCCGTCGTCGCGGCGCTGCGCCGGGCCGGATGTGTGTTCGCCGAAGACGAAGCGCGCCTGCTCACCGACGCCGCAACCTCCGAGCGGGAACTGGATGTTCTCGTCGCGAGACGAATTGCCGGAGCGCCTCTCGAGCATCTCCTCGGGTGGGTGCAGTTCTGCGGCATGCGGGTCGCGGTGTCGCCCGGGGTATTCGTCCCCCGCCGTCGTACGGAATTCCTGGCGAGATGCGCCGCGCGGGTGGCTCCCCCGAACCCGGTCGTGGTGGACGTGTGCTGCGGTTGCGGTGCGGTGGCGTCCGCACTCGCGGCGATGCTCGGCGTGTGCGAGGTGTACGCGACCGACATCGATCCTGTCGCCGTGCGGTGCGCGCGGCTCAATCTGCCCGGCGAGCGGGTGCTCGAGGGTGATCTGTGCGCGTCCTTGCCAGGCTCCCTGCTCGGACGCGTCGACGTGCTCGTCGCGAATGCCCCCTATGTCCCGTCGGGAGCACTCGAGTCGATGCCGCGTGAGGCGCGGTGCTTCGAACCGCGTGTCGCGCTCGACGGGGGCGAGGACGGGCTCGACATCCATCGGCGACTCGCCGCCGAGGCAGGGCGCTGGCTGGCACCCGGAGGGCATCTGTTGATCGAGATCGCAGCGACTCAGGCTCCCGCCGCGGAAAAGATGCTGACGCAGGCGGGGTACCGCCCGCGAGTGCTCTTCTCGGACGAGTCGGACGCCACGGTCGTCGTCGCGGACCGTAGGTGACATCGCGTCAACCCAGTGGCAGTTCGGCGAATATCGACGTCGGCGCGGTGGATCCACCGGCGGGTTCCACACTGAATCCCAGGGCGGTGGCGCCCGAGATGTCCTCGAGCAGCGCGGTCGTGGACGGTGCCACGTCCGCCGGGGTCATCGTGCCCGCGGACTCCGGTCCGTCCGGCCCGATCAGCCACATCTGGTAGACGGTGCCGTCGGCGGGTGGTGCGACGTTGTTCATCACGAGCACGCCGGCGCCGGCGTCCTCGGAGAAGACGACCGTCACCACGCCGCCGCCCTCGAGCGTGCCGGTGGTGGTGCGGACGTCTTCGGCGGCGAGCACCCGCTCGGCGAGGGGGCTGTCGGTCGTCTGGGTCCACTGGTTCGCGACGACGACACCGCCGAGCGCCACGACCACGGCTACGGCCGCGGCGAGCAGGAAGTTCCGCCGCCTGCTCTGCCGGCGTCGTTCGTCGAGCGAGATGACGTCGGTGGACGAATTCCCGATGTCCGGGCCGGAGTTCTCCGCGCCGCCGTGCTCGGCGGGACGGTCGGTGGCGCTCTCCGCGGCGACGAGTGCGAGCACCCGGCCCCGTAATCCGGCGGGCGGCTCGGTCGCGGTGGCCGCGGACATCTGGGCGAGTGTCTCCCGGGCGTCCCGGAGGTCGGTGGTGAAACGCTCGACCGTTTCGGGCGCGGCGTCGTCCAGCCGTGCCGTTACCTCGTCCCGCTCGTCGGGTGCGAGTGCGTCGAGGGCGATCACGGGCGCCATGTCGAGCAGGTCCCGATCATCGTCGAGCGCCATCAGAATTCACCCCCAAACAGGTCTTCAATCGGAGTAGTCCGTCGCGGATCCGCGACTTGACGGTGGGTAGCGTCGATGAAAGTTCTTCGGCCACTTCCCGATACGTGTATCCGCCGTAATAGGCCAGCTCGACGGATCTGCGTTGGAGATCGGTGAGCGAGCCCAGGCAGTCGGTGACACGCCGGCGATCGTCACGCTGGGTGACCTCTTCGCTCACGGAGTCGAAGGCGGAGTCCACCGTCGCCGAGCCGTAGCGCGACTCCCGGTCGGCGCCGGACTGCTCGCTGCGTACGCGATCGACGGCCCGCCGATGCGCGAGCGTGATGATCCACGACAGTGCGGATCCCTGGCTCGTATCGAAGCTGCCGGCCGAGCGCCACACCTGGAGGTAGACCTCCTGCGTCGTCTCCTCGCTGTAGCCGGGATCGCGCAGGACTCGCAGGACCATGCCGAACACCCGTGCCCGTGTGGCGTCGTAGAGTTCGGCGAACGCGGCCTGGTCCTGTGCGGCGACGCGCGTGAGTAGCGCCCCCAGGGTGTCGGTGTCTCTACCGACGCCGGTCATCGGCTCAGTCCGCTCATCGAACGAAAGCCTAGCCGGGCGAAACCGGCGGCTCAAGACATCGGAGTACAGCACCGCCGTCACCGCCGCGAAATACGGGAGCGCCGGACCGCGGCGCCGGCGGCGGCCGGCACCGCAATTCCACCGCCGGGCAGAGGAGCGGACCGTGGGGTGTCAGGAAGCATGATCGTCTCCAGGTGAGGTCAACGGCTCGCTGGTGAGAGTGCACACCAGAAAATCTGCGGTCGTTCTGGCCCACCAGCCGGGGTCTGTGAGTAGCAAATGTCCGGCTCCGGGCAAGGGACGCCAGCGCGCGTTCACTCCGCGGTCGCGGGCGGCCATCGTCTGACTCTGCGTGGCTCGCGGGTCCGTCTCATGGTCTTCGGTGCCGTGCGCGACGAGCAGATGACGGCCGATGGGTATGTGCTCGGAGTCGTTTTCGGGCCACCACGGTGCCAGGGCCACGACGGATTCCACCCCGCCCTGGGAGGCCAGGTGCGCGGCGACCCGCCCGCCCATCGAGTGGCCCACGAGCCCGATCCGGGTGTGGCCCCGCCGGGTGGCGCGGTCGAGCGCTTCCAGGGCATCGCGGACCGGACTCATATGCGTGCCGTTCCATCCTCTGTAGCGGTAACGCACCTGCTCGACGGTGATGTGATGCGGACGTAGGCGTGAGCCCAGCGTGTGGGTGAACGCCGTCATCCGGAGCTCGGACGCATGCCACGGGCGCGGCGCCTCGGTACCGACAGGCCTGCCGCCCGGAAGCACCAGCACGTGGGCCCGTGAACGGCCCGGAAGAATCTCCATGAATGTCGTTCGTTGCAGCACGCATCCCGGATTGGTCCGGGGCGTCGAAGGAAAAACTCCACGCCCCGACCCATCCGCCTTCACACTGGTAGCGAATGACCCCTGACACATCGATCGGCGTGGTCGTCCAGGCCACGGCTTACGAAGGGAATTTCAGCTATGAACATCGCTACACGTAAGAGCCTGGCGGTCATCGGAATCGGTGCGATGTCCGCGTTCGGTGTCGCGGCCTGTACGTCCGACGATTCCGACACTGCGTCGGACACCTCGGCAGCGACCACGACCACCGGTTCGGCAATGGAGACCACGGAAAGCACCTCGGCGCAGGCTGCGGCAGCGGGTCCCGTCGGCCCCGGTTGCGCCGCCTACGTCGAGGCGAATCCGACCGGTCCCTCGTCCGTCGAAGAACTCTCGACGCAGACGATCACCGAGGCCGCGGGTAACGTACCGATCCTCACCACGCTGACACAGGCGGTCAGCGGCCAGCTCAACCCCGATGTCAATCTCGTCGAAACGCTCGACGGCGGCGAATTCACCGTCTTCGCACCGGTCGACGAAGCGTTCGCGGCTCTCGACCCCGCCACGATCGAAACGCTGCAGACCGACTCGGGGATGCTGACGGACATCCTGACCTACCACGTGGTTCCGGGTGAGCTCACCATCGACGACGTCGCGGGCACCCAGACCACCGTGCAGGGTGGGACTGTCGAGGTAGCCGGTTCCGAGGATATGTGGACGGTCAACGGCGCCAACGTGATCTGTGGCGGCATCGAGACCGAGAACGGCGTGGTCTACCTGATCGACGGCGTCCTGACCCCGCAGTAAGTGCTCTCTCCAACTCACCCTCGGGAAGGTCAGGTATCGATGCGGAAAATCCGAAGCAGCGTTCGGGGACTCGCGGCGGCGTTCATCGCCGCCGCGGGTGCGGCTGTTCTTGCGGCGCCGGCTCAGGCCGCGCCGCTCACACCCGTCCCGCAGTTGGACGTGAACAGGTATGTCGGACAGTGGTATCAGCTCGCTGCGAATCCGGCGCCGTTCAACATCGACTGCGTGCGCGACACCACGGCGAACTACACGTTGCTCGACGAACGTAACGTCCGAGTGGAGAATTCGTGCACCACGGTGACCGGTGAGCGTCGCGGCATCGTCGGAAATGCACGGGTGAACGACACTGCGCAGCTGCATGTGTCGTTCCCCGGAGTACCGTCCCAGGATTCACTGGACGGGCCGACCAACTACATCGTCACCTACCTGGCAGACGACTACTCGTGGGCGTTCGTCGGTGATTCGACACGCCTGTCCGGGTTCGTGCTGTCGCGTTCTCCGGTGGTCGATCCTGCTGCATGGCAGGAGATCCGGCGCGTCGTCGAAAACAGCGGGTACAACGCGTGCCTGATGCTGACGTCGCCGACGACCGAGGGGATGCAGGAGATCAGACCGCTCTGCACCGTCTAGTACCGGTCGGGGAGGGAGGAGGGCTTGCCGTGAAGGCAGGCCCTCCTTTCCGTTCGCGAATCCGGTCAGGAACCCGATCGTGACGCCGTGCCCGCAATGTTCTCGAGCATGCCGCGGAAGATGATGCCGTGGAACGGCAACAGCGAGTACCAATACAGTCGCCCGGCAATACCTTTGGGAAAGAAGATCGCTCGTTGCGTGAGTCGGGTGCGGTCGGCCGCGAGTTGTTCGACCCGCCATTCCAGCCATGCGCCACCGGGTGCCCGCATCTCGGCGCGCAATCGGAGGAGTTCGGGGCGCTCGATACGTTCGACCCGCCAGAAATCGAGTGCATCGCCGGTGTGCAATTTTTTCGGATCGCGGCGCCCTCGGGTGAGGCCGACACCTCCGGAGAACCGGTCGAGCCACCCGCGCACAGTCCACGCGAGCGGGAACGAGTACCAGCCGTTTTCGCCGCCGATGCTCTCGACCACCGCGAATACCCGGTCCGCCGACGTGTCCGATTCGACGGAGCGTTCGTCGATATAGACGACCTCGCCCGCCCAGTCCGGGTCGGACGGCAACGGATCTGCGGGTGCGCCCACGGGGGACGCGCTCGACCAGCTTGTCTCCACTTCACCGTGTTCGAGCCGGCTCAGTGCGAGACGCACCGCTTCGCGATATCCGGTGAGTCCGCCGGGCGGGGGAGGGATCACGGCGTCGATGTCGTGATTTCGCATCACCGCGTCGGAACCCAGCGATTCGATGAGTGCCCGGCCGAGCCCCGGCGGGATCGGAGTGACGAGCCCTATCCACAGACCGGCGAGTCGTGGGGTCAGTACGGGAAGTACGACGATGCGTCGCCGCACCAGGCCTGCCACCTCGGAATACTGTTGCATCATCTCGCCGTACCGCAGCACGTCGGGACCGCCGATGTCGTAGGTCCCGCTGCGGGGAAGGGGTGCGTCGGCGGCCGCGACGAGATAGTGCAGAACGTCGCGCACGGCGATCGGCTGGATCCGGTTGTTCACCCAGCGCGGTGTGGTCATCACCGGTAGGCGGTTGCTCAGGTGCCGGATCATCTCGAACGACGCCGACCCCGACCCGATCACGACGCCTGCCTGGAGTACCAGGGTGGGAACACCTGATTCGAGGAGGATCCGTCCCACCTGGGCGCGAGAGCTCAGATGTGGTGACAATTGCCCGGATTCGGGATGCAGACCTCCGAGGTAGACCAGGCGCGACACCCCGGACTCGCGCGCAACGGCCGCCACGTTCTCCGCAGCCCGCCGCTCGGCTTCGACGAATTCGTCTCGGCCCCCCATCGAATGGACCAGGTAGTACAGGACATCCACGTCCCGGCACGCCTCGCGGAGAGACGCGGGGTCGGTGAGATCACCGCGCACGATCTCCACATCGTCGGCCCACGGCACGTCCCGTAGTTTGTCCGGACTGCGCGCGAGTACCCGTACCCGATAACCGGCTTCGAGCAGTCGCGGCGCGAGCCGTCCGCCGATGTATCCGGTGGCACCGGTGACGAGGACACGGCCGGCGGTCATCGCGCCCGTCACTTCCCGTTCAGGATGTGGCCGAGCTGGTGCCTCAGCGACGACTCGAGGTCGGGTCTGCGGAATCGATGCCCGATGTCGAGGAGCGTTTTGGGAACGACGAACTGACTCGCGCCGGCGACCTCGCGTGCGCCCTCGTCTCCCAGCAGCAGTCGTGGACCGAGACCGGGGACGGGCAGCAACGCGGGACGATGGAGCACGCTCGCCAGCGTCCGCGTGTACTCCTCGTTGCGGACCGGTTGCGGAGCCACCGCATTCACCGGTCCCGAAACGGACGGATCCGTCAGCGCACGGTGATAGATGTCGAGCAGATCGTCGATATCGATCCACGACAACCATTGCCGGCCGTTGCCCAGTCTGCCGCCGAGGCCGGCGGAGAAGAGCGGCCGCATCAGTTGCAGGGTGCCGCCGCGCGGAGTCTGCACGATCCCGGTCCGAACCTGGACCACTCGCACACCACCCTTCTCCGCGGGCTGCGTCGAGGATTCCCACTCGGCGACGACGTCGGCGAGGAAACCTGCCCCGCGTGAAGACTGTTCGTCGAGAGGCGCATCGCCCCGGTCGTATCCGTAGAAACCGATGGCAGACGCACACACGAAGGTCGCCGGCCCGTTGCTGGTGCCGGCGGCGAGTTCGGCGAGTCGCCAGGTCGGCGCGACCCGGCTGTCGCGGACGGCTGCCTTGTGCGCCTCGGTGAAGCGTCCGGCGATCGAGGCGCCCGCCAGGTGGATGACGGCGTCGACGCCTTCGAGCAGATCGGGCGCGGGATCGATCGGATCCCACTGTCTTTCCTGATCCAGTTGCTTTTCCCGGAGCCCGTGAACGGGCCGGCGCACCAGGCGCACCACCCGGTAACCGCCGGCGCTCAGGAAAGCGGTCAATGCGCTGCCCACCACGCCGTTCGAGCCGGTCACCGCGACCGTGCGGGGACACACTCCCTCGGTGTGCGCCCGGCGGTGGCTGGCGAGATCGTCGGCGAGCTGGCGGTGCCTGTACCGAAATGTCTGAGTCAGAACGCGTTCCGGGACCGGTGTGTCCACTTTGTCGGTCACGCGGGTCCGGAATTCGTCGACGACGTCGAACCGGTGCTCGTGCCGCCACGACCGGATCAGGTTCGGCGGCAGGGACGTCAAGCTGTCACGACCGAGCGCATCGACGAAACGGTGAGGGGGGTCGTAACCTTCGGGCTGGTGATCGGAGATCCAGCGCAGGCCACCGGGGAGGCCCAGGACGGCACGCCCGTCGGCGAGCGAATCGGCTTCCGACACCACGCTCATCGGCTGCCAGGGCGGAATCAGTCGATGAACAGCGCCGGGGCGGGCATGCCAGGCGAACACGTCGTCACGGGGGGCGTCGACGATACTGCTGTACTCGATGCCCATGTTTCCTCCGGGCTGAATTCGCCGCTGTGGCGCCGCGATTGTCGGGATCCGGTGTGCGGCGCCGGCACTCCCGGCGCCGCATTCCGGTCAGGCTGGAAGCACGCTGAGGAGGAACAGGTAGCCCTCGACCAGCGGGGTATGGATGGCCAGGAATGCAGTCTCGACGAAATCTCGCAGCACGGTGTCTCCTTATTGTCGGAGGCGGACGGTCCGCCTGTTTCTCATTCGGCGCGACCCGACCGGTGGATGGGTCGATTCGTCGATCGAATTTCCCCGTACCGTTCGAGCGCCACCCGGCGTTCGTGAGCGTGGTCCACCAGGGGCGCGGGATATCCCTCAGGCGGGCCGTCCGGCAGCGTGTGCACCCGGCTGCCCACGACACTCCGGAGTTCGGGTACCCAGCATCGGACGTAATCACCCTCGGAATCGAATTTTTCGCCTTGCGCCGTCGGATTGAATATCCGGAAGTACGGCGCGGCGTCCGTTCCGCTCCCCGCGGTCCATTGCCAATTGTGCTGATTCGAGGCGAGATCGCCGTCCACGAGGTGCGTCATGAAGTGCCGGGCCCCCCGCCACCACGGAATGTGCAGATCCTTGGTCAGGAACGACGCGACAATCATCCGGACCCGGTTGGGGACGAAGCCTTCCGCCAGTAGCTGGCGCATACCGGCGTCGACGATCGGAAACCCGGTCCGCCCTTCGCACCACGCGGTGAACAGCGTGTCGGCGTCGGGGCCGGTGTCGTATCGGATAGCGTCGAACGTCTCGTTGTAGTTCCGCCGCGCAGTGTCGGGACGGTGGTGCAGCACATCGGCGTAGAAGTCGCGCCACGCGAGTTCGCTGCGGAACGTGGTGGTCCCGGCGCCGGAGCGGTCGCGCAGGTCGTGCAACAGGGTGCGGGGATGAATGCACCCGAACTTGAGGTGGGCCGACAACCTGCTCGTGCCGTCGGCACCGGGGCGGTCCCGGTCGGTCGCATACCGCTCGAGATCGTCGGCGAGGAATTCTCGCCAGCGGGTGAGGGCGGCCCGTTCCCCGGCCGGAGGAAGCGCGATGTCGCCGGCGTCGGGGATCGCTGTGCGGCCCGGCGTGCCCGCCGGGTCGATCCAGTCGATGGTCCCGGCGTCGGTCGCTGCGGGTGGCCGCACGTCGTGTTCGAGCCAGGCACGCCGGTACGCGGAGAACACCTTGTACGGCGTGCCGTCGGGTTTCGTGATGCGCCCCGGCGACACCGCGTACGGCGATCCGGTGGACACCAGTGCCACACCCTCGAGCGCCTCGGCAACGTGCGCATCGCGCCGTGCCCCGTACGGGCCGAAATCGGCGCTGATGTGAACCTCGGACGCGTCGAAGGCGCGGGCGACCGCAGGCACGGCCTCTGCCGGATCACCTCGCACCACGAGGAGGCGGCCGGACAGATCGTCGTCGAGAGCACGCAGGCACGCCATGAGGAAGGCACGCCGGCGCGGCCCGGACGGACCGAGCAGGGCGTCGTCGAGAACGAACAACGCCACGCCCTGCTGCGCGATGTCGGTAGCGGAAAGGACGGCGGGAAGATCGCGCAGCCGGAGGTCGCGTCGGAACCAGACGATGGCGGGACGGCTCATCGAACCAGTGTGCTGGACAATGGCTGGCATGTCCGATGTCTTCGAAGTACCGATCCGTGACGAGTCGATCAGACTCGGCCAGTTCCTCAAGCTGGCGAGCCTGATCGAATCGGGTGCCGAGGCCAAGGAGGTCATCGCCGACGGCCTGGTCTCCGTCAACGGTGAAGTCGACGTGAGACGAGGCCGTCAGCTCCAGGTCGGTGATGTGGTCGAGATCGGCGGGATGAGCGCGCGGGTCGTGCGCGACACCTGACCTGCGTATCGAGTCAGTTCTCCGCGCGCACGACGACGCCGTCGTGGTCGCTGTAGACGATCTCGCCGGGGTTGAACGTCACGCCGCCGATCTCGACCGGCACGTTCTTCTCGCCGGACCCTGTCTGAGTGCTCTTACGGGGATTGGTGCCGAGTGCCTTGACCCCGATGTCGAGCGTGCGCAGGATCGCGGAGTCCCGGACAGCACCGTTGACGATCACGCCGGCCCAGCCGTTGTCGACCCCGCGGCCGGCGATGATGTCGCCGACGAGCGCGGTGTGGATGCTGCCGCCACCGTCGACGACGAGCACGCCGCCGTTGCCGGGCTCGGACAGGGTCTGCTTGACGAGCAGGTTGTCCTGGAAGCATTTGATCGTCGTGACGGGGCCCGCGAACTCGCTGCGGCCACCGAACTGGATGAACTGGGTGTCGCAGCTACGGATGTCCGGACCGATCTCGTCGGCGAGGTCGGCGGTTGCGGTGAATGCGTGGGCAGTGGCTTCGCTCATGTGCTGAGGATAAAGGGACGGCGGCGGGCCGTCCGGACGGCGGCGACCGGGATCGCCGCAATCAGATCGATGATTAATCTCTTCGCAGGCCAAAGCGTTAGATCCTTGTATCCTTCACAAAGGTTCACTTATGCCGGGTGAACGACCGACCGGGAGAACAGGACGGGGACATGCCACTCGACGGACGTTCGACGATCGTGCGTGTGCCCAAGGCCGGGGAACTGATCGCGGCGAATCTTCGCCGCCAGATCATCACCGGAGAACTCGAAGCCGGGGAGCCGCTTCCCAACGAGGCCGCGCTCATGGAGCGGTTCGGCGTCTCGCGCCCGACATTGCGTGAAGCGTTCCGGATACTCGAGTCGGAAGGCATCATCACCGTTCTGCGCGGGGCCCACGGGGGCGCCCGCGTGCAGGCGCCCGACAGGTCCACCGCAGCCCGCTATGCCGGCCTGCTGCTGCAATACCGCGGCGTCCCCCTGGCCGACGTCTACCGCGCCCGCACCGAACTCGAGGTCGCGGCGGTGGGTTTGATCGCGGCCGATCCCGACGGGCGGATCGACGAACTCGCCGCCGTGGTCGACCGGGGAGAAGCCTTCCTGGACGATCCACACGCGTTCGCGAAGGCGAACACCGAGGTGCATCGCACGGTCATGGAACTCGGCGGCAACGAGACGCTGAACACGCTGGCCGGCATGCTCCTCGACATCATGGATGCTCATGCCGCCCTGTACATTTCCTCTCGCGCCGAGCCGGACCGGCCCGGCGCGGCCGTCGCGCTGCGCGCGAGCCGCAAACTCGTCGCACTACTGCGCGCGGGCGAACCCGGCCGGGCACAGGCCTTCTGGCGTCACCATCTCGACAAGGTCGAGAAGTACATGACCGGCGACAGCGAGACCACGCTGGTGGAAGTGCTGTCGTAGGCCGGCGCACGGTGGAGCCGAGGCTCAGACGGCCCGGCCCATGCGACGCTCGTAGTCCTCGCGTTCCCGGGCCGCCCGGTTACGGGCTTTCTCGCTCAGCAGTTCGGGATCGATTCCGTGTTGCTGCAAGCGATGGCGCTGCCACACGGGCATGAGTGCCGCCGAGAAGTAGACCCAGGGCAGGAACAGCAGCAGCATCATCGCGAAGGGAATCCAGACCGGGCCCGGAATCAGCAGGAACAGCATCAACGGCGGGATGATCGGCAGGTTCCAGCGCAGCAGATAGCGCCGCGCGCCCCCGGGACCGAGGATGTCGTTGCGAACCCACTCGCGCATCTCGGGCGGCAACGTGCGACCGACCATGTATCCGAGGCGCTGAAACAAATTAGGTCGTGCACTACTCATATCGACAGCATAAGCCCTCAGTCGTACAGACCCACCAGGCTGTCCGAGAACGAGTCCACCACCACTTTGCGGCGCAACTTCATGCTCGGCGTCAGGTCACCGGATTCCACCGTGAGTTCGCGGTCGATGATCGTGAACTTCTTGACCTGTTCCCACCGGTTGAGCTGCAGATTCAGCTCCTCGATGTACGTCCAGATCATGCCGCGCGTCTTCTCGTGCCGCGAGATCTCCGCGAAACTCGCCCCGTCGAGCCCGTTCCTGCCGGCCCACTCGGTCACGGTCTCCGCGTCCAGGCCCACCAGCGCGACGCAGTACGGCCTGCCTTCGCCGTAGACGACGATCTCCGACGCGTACGGGCAGATTCCCTTGAACGTCGCCGCGGTCGCGGACGGTGCGACGTACTTGCCCTGCGAGGTCTTGAACATGTCCTTCTTGCGGTCGGTGATCCTCAGATAACCGTCCTCGATGCTGCCGATATCGCCGGTGCGGAACCAGCCGTCCTCGGTGAGCGACTCGGCCGTCGCGTCGGGACGATTGTGATAGCCCGTCATGACGCCCGGCCCCTTGATCAGCACCTCGCCGTCGTCGGCGATCGCTATCTCGGTGCCGGGCACCGGGCGCCCGACCGTGCCGATCCGGTTCGAGTCCGGGCGGTTGACGCACGACGCGGCCGCGGTCTCGGTGAGCCCGTACCCCTCGAGCACCGGGATACCCACCGCATCGAACCACCTGCCGATGTCCGGGTTGAGCGGCGCGGAACCGGAGATGAAGAAGCGCAACCTGCCGCCGAACCGCTCGCGGACGGTGGAGAACACGAGTCGGTCGGCGAGCGCGTAGCCGAGCTTGTCGCGCGTGCCAGGGGACCTGCCGTCCTGCCGGGCCCGGGACATCTTCAGTCCGACGCCGACGGCCCAGTCGAAGATCCTCTTCTTCGCGCCGCCTTCGTCTTCCATCATGGATTCGATTCGGGCATGCGCCTTTTCGAAGATCCGTGGCGCCGCCCCCATGAATGTGGGGTGCACGACCGCGAGGTTCTCGACAATCTTGTCGACTCGTCCGTCCACCACTGTCGGGAAACCGATCTGGAGGGGAAGGGTCAGCAGCACCTTCCCGAACACGTGCGACAGCGGAAGCCACAGGTATTGGAGGTCGTCGGGACCGAGGAGGCCGATGGCGTCGATCGCGGCGGCCTCATAGGTCCAGGCCGAGTGCGGCAGACGAACACCCTTGGGCCTTCCCGTGGTACCCGACGTGTAGATGAGGGTCGCGAGGTGATCGGGCCGGATCCGCTGGATCCGGTCGGACACCGCGTTCGGGTTCTCGGCGAGCAGTGTGCGTCCGCGGTCCTCGAGATCGTCGTAACCGAGTACCCAGTCGCCGTCACCGTGGCCGTCGACGACCACCACCGCGGAGACATCCGGCAGTTCGTCCCGGTGCTGAACCAGCTTGCCGACCTGGTCGGCGTCCTCGGCGATAACGATCCGGCTTCCCGAATCCGCCACGATGAACGCGACGTCGTGGGCGTTCGTGGTGGGGTAGACCGTGGTCGTGGCCGCGCCCGCACACATCACCGCGAGGTCGGCGAGGACCCACTCGTATCGTGTGGTCGACGCGAGAGACACCCGGTCCTCGGGTTGGATGCCGAGCGCGATGAGGCCCGCCGCGAGCAGGCGTACGCGTTCGCCCGTCTGCGCCCACGTGACCCCGATCCATTCCTCCGCGCCCATCGGAAACCGGAAGGCCTCGGCATCGGGAGACGCGGTGATGCGGTCGAGGAACATGTGAGCCACAGAGGGCGCCCGGTTCTCGATCTTCGCTCGATCGACCTTCTCATCGGATATGCCCTTCGATGTGGTCATATGCCCCAGTCTAGGAAGCCGGGGCGCGCGGGATGCCCGGTTTCGCCGGGTAACTCACGACCCGGGCGGAGGTAGGCGCTTGTGACAGGGACCACCTTCCGAGGGTACGTTTGGTGTAACTCCGAGAACTACTCACCGGTAGGGGTGTCTTATGCCTGCTCCGAGCGCTGCGACCTTCGCACGTCTCGCCGATCTCATCGCCATTCCCGACGCGGCGGACCGGCCCACGCGGCCTGTCGTCGAGGCGTTCACCGGGAAGGAGATCGCGTCCGTCCCCGTCGGAACCGCCGACGACGCAAAGGCCGCGATCGATCGTGCCCGCACTGCGCAGGCGTCCTGGGCGCGGATGCCCGTCACCGAGCGCGCGGAGATCATCCTCCGTTACCGCGAACTGGTGTACGCGCGGCGAAACCAGCTGATGGACATGGCTCAGGCGGAGACGGGTAAGTCCCGCACGTCCGCGCAGGAGGAGGTGCTCGACATTTCGATGACGGCGCGGCACTACGCGCACGTCGCTCCGAAACTGCTCGAGCCCCGCCGGGCGACCGGGATGCTTCCCGTCCTGACGAAGACCACCGTGCTGCACCATCCGAAGGGTGTCGTCGGCGTCATCGCGCCGTGGAACTATCCGATGACCCTTGCGGTGTCCGACGCGATTCCCGCGTTGCTCGCGGGCAACGCGGTGGTGCTCAAGCCCGACAGTCAGACGCCGTACTGCGCTCTCGCAGTCGCCGAACTGCTGTACGAGGCGGGTGTGCCACGCGATGTGTTCGCCGTGGTGCCCGGCCCCGGATCGGTGGTGGGCACGGCGATCGTCGAGAACTCCGACTATCTGATGTTCACCGGGTCCTCGCAGACGGGCCGGTTGCTCGCCGAGCAGGCCGGCCGGCGCCTGATCGGTTTCTCCGCCGAACTCGGTGGCAAGAACCCGATGATCGTCACCGCGGGAGCGAACCTGCGGAAGGTCACCGACGCGGCGGTGCGCGCGTGCTACTCGAACTCCGGGCAGTTGTGCATCTCCATCGAACGTATCTACGTCGAGAAGTCGATCGCTCCGGAGTTCCTGCGGATGTTCGGCGACCGGGTGCGCGCGATCAAGCTCGGCGCGTCCTACGACTTCGACACCGAGATGGGCTGCCTCGTCAACGAGACCCAGGTCAAGACGGTGTCGGGCCACGTCGACGACGCGGTGGCGAAGGGCGCGACGCTGGTGGCGGGCGGCAAGGCCCGCCCCGACCTCGGTCCGTTGTTCTACGAACCGACCGTGCTCACCGACGTTCCCGAGGACGCCGAGTGTTACCGGGACGAAACCTTCGGTCCGGTCGTGTCGGTGTACCCGGTCGACAACGTCGACGAAGCGATCCGGCGTGCGAACGACACCGAGTACGGGCTCAATGCCTCCGTCTGGGCGGCGACCAAGGCGCAGGGTGAAGAGATCGCGGCGAAGGTCCGCGCCGGCACCGTCAACGTCGACGAAGGTTACGCGCCGGCGTGGGGCAGCATGGATGCTCCGATGGGTGGCGTAGGCATCTCCGGTGTGGGCCGCCGGCACGGTGCCGAAGGGCTTCTCAAGTACACCGAGTCGCAGACCGTGGCCGTCACCCGGGTGCTGAACCTCGACGGCCCGCGCGGGCTTCCGAGGCAGATCTGGGCCAAGATGCTGCCCCCGCTCGTCAAGGCGATGGGGTGGCTGCCGGGTCGTTGACGGCCGGGTCCGTACGCCGCGTGATGGTGGTCGCGAGGGGCTTCTCGACGACGAAGCACAGTAGTACCGCGGCCACCATCGCCAACGGGCCGATCGCCAGATAGATCGGTGTGAGGGCGTCGTTGTAGGACTCGAGGATCGGCTGCTGCACGGCGTCGGGCAGGGTGTGCACCATGGCCGGAGTGAGGGAATTGGCGTCGTCCGCGGCGAGGCCCCCTTCCGGGACCCGTTCCGCGAGAAGCACATTCAGGCGGGTGGCGAACACGCTGCCGACCACGGCCGAACCGAGCGTCGCTCCGATCTGCCGGAAGTAGTTGTTACCCGCGGTGGCGGTGCCGACCTCTTCGACCGGGAACGAGTTCTGCACGACGAGCACCATGATCTGCATGGATGCGCCCAGTCCGACCCCGAGCACGGCGAGGAAGCAGCACAGCACCCAGATCGGTGTGTCCACGGTGAGCAGGGACAGCAACAGCATCGCCACCGCGACAAGCACCGAGCCGACGATGGGCGTCACCTTGTATCGGCCGGTCCGGCTCACCAGACGTCCCGCCAGCGTCGAGGTGATCAGCATCGATCCCATCATCGGGAACATGAGCAGGCCCGCGACCGTCGCGCTCCGTCCCGCCACCATCTGCAGGTAGGTCGGCATGTATGCCGCGACACCGAACAACGCGATGCTGTTGAGGAGACCGGCGAGGGTGCTCACGTCGAAGTTGCGGTCGCGGAACAGGTGCAGCGGGAGAATAGGTTCCGCCGCACGGCTTTCGATGAACAGGAACAGAACTGCCGTGGCGAGCGTGCCCGCGATGAGACCCAGCACCACGGGAGAGGTCCACGGGTAACGCGAGCCGCCCCAGGTCGCGACGAAGACGAGAAGCGTCGTGGCGAGGGACAGGACCGTCATGCCGGCGATGTCGATGCGGGGCCGCGAGTTGCGGGTGCGGGGTAGCCGGAGAAAGAACGCCACCGCGATGAAGGCGAGTACGCCCAGCGGGAGGTTGATGTAGAAGACCCACCGCCATCCCGGTCCCTCGGTGAACCAGCCGCCGAGCAGGGGACCGGCGACCGAGGACACCGCGAAGACGCTGCTCATGATGCCCAGGTACTTTCCGCGTTGCCGGGCCGGAATCACGTCGGCGACAGTGGCCTGCGACAGCACCATCAGTCCGCCGCCGCCCGCACCCTGGGCGGCGCGGCCGACGATCAGCCACGTGATATCTCCCGCGAACGCGCTGATGGTCGAGCCCACCAGGAAGATGGTCAGGGCGGTCAGCAGCAGTGGCTTGCGGCCGAACAGATCTCCTAGTTTGCCGTAGATCGGCATCGTGATCGTGGACGCGAGGATGTACGCGGTGACGATCCACAGCATCTTGTCGACACCGTGGAGTTCGCCGACGATGGTGGGGAGTGCGGGGTTGAGCACGGTCTGGTTGAGCGAGGCGACGAGCATCGTCGCCATCAGCCCGATGAAAATGAAGGTGATTGCGCGGCGGTCGAATTCGGTGTGGCTGCGCGGTGCGGCGGTGGTGGCGGTGGCATTCATGCTCGCGTGACCTCCCTGAAGTGTGCGCAGGTGCGGCGGAGGACGGAGTCCGCGTCGCCCTCGGTCCCGTTCCGAAGGTCGAGCACGGGAGCCATCGCGGTGCGCATCACGGCACCGGCCACCGTCACGATCAGCAGGGCTGTCTCCTCGACGGTGTGCCCGCCGTGTCCGCCGGGCGATGTGTTGGGCGCCTGCGACTCGGCGAGACGTGCGGTGACGAGGTCGGCGACGAGTGCCTCCACGGCATCGATGTGCTGAAGGCGCCGGCGCGCCAGTTCCGGGTGGCGGTCGAGCAACGTGACGTATTCGCCGTACGTGATGAGGCGGTGGACCGAGGTGCGGAACACCGCGAGCAACAGGAACGCGACCTTCTCGACGAGGTCGTCGCCGGCCTCGATGTGGAAATCGTCGGCGATGTCGTCGTGGATCACCGGAGCCTGCTGGCCCAGGACGGCGTCCTCCTTCGACCTGAAGTAGTTGAAGAAGGTGCGAGGCGAAATCTCGGCCCGTTCCGCGACCGCTTCCACGGTCACGTCCGAGAGGCGGTCGTGCACGGCGGCGGATTCGGCCGCGGCGAGATGGATTGCGGCCCACGTGCGGGCCCGCTTGCGCTCGCGATGGGAACCTTTCGCGTCCTGGCCCCTGGGCTCCGCTGCAGTCATGAAGTTTTACATTAGTGCAAATATAAGAATCTGCAAATGTAGTTCTCTCGACGTGAGAACAACATTACCGCGTGCGATGCGCAGGTCAGTCCTCGACGGTGATCTCCGCGGCGTCGTCGTAGAAGCACAGGTAGCCCTCGATATCGGCGACCGCGGCGAACGGTTCGGGATACGACCACGCCACGTTCTCCGCGGGAGGCTGGCCGACGAACGACCAGTACCGCGCGGTCCCCTTGTAGGGGCAACTCGTCCGCCATTCGGATTCCTCGAGGACGGAGAAATCGACATCCTCCGGCGGCAGGTAGTAGCGGGTGGGCAATCCCGTCTCGAAGACGAGCACCGGATTGCGCGTCTCGCCGACCACGGTGCCGCCGATCTCGACCCGAACGTGGCGCGAACTGCGCAGAGCATCGACCCGATGGTGCGCGTCGCGTGGATGGGTGAACACTTCGGTTTCCTCCTCGAACCAGCGTTCGCCTTCGTCGACCTCGTCACCCGGCCCGGTCTCCCCGTGCCGGAACCACTGGAAGATCAGCCGATCGTCCAGACCGTCGACGTCGAGTTGGTAGACCACCGAATACGCGCGTTGCTCGTCGATCACGACGTCGTACCACTGCCACACATCCGGTCGGCTGCGACTCGGGGACAGCGACGCCGCGATCAGATCGAGCCGGACGTCGTCGCGGGGGAACGCGTAGAACGGCACCGGCTTCCCCGGCGCCCAGACCAGCAGAGCCCGGCTGCTGTCGACGATCGTCCGATCGAACAACTGACCCCGGATCCTCCGTTCGGTGGGCTCGTAGAGGTAGTCGTCGGACTCGGGTTCGTGACGGCGAACAGCGGACTTGCGTGCCATGCATCGACCGTATCGCGCACGGCATCGCGATGGCATGTCCGGGTGGATACGCTCGATCCGATGATCGACGACCCTGACGTGCTCCTCCGCACACTGATCGGTGTCCTCGCGCTCGCAGCGGTGGCCACGTCGGTGTTGTGGGTCTTTGGGGTTCCGCACAGGTTCGCGTCTCTGTACGCGGTGGCGCGTGGCGCACTGCAACTCGCGATCGTCAGCGTCGTGCTCACCGGAGTCATCACGAACGGGGCGTGGGTCGGCGTCGTTCTGCTCGTCATGTTCTCGGTCGGAACATGGACGGCCGCGCGCCGGGTCGGAAGCGGCGTGCGCGTCCTGGCCATCGTCGCCGGGGCCATGCTGCTGGGAATCGGTGTCGCGCTCGCGGTGATCTTCGTGACCGGAGCGGTAGCGGCGACGCCGCGGTACGCGCTGGCGCTCGGCGGCATGGTCATCGGCAACGCGATGACCGTCGCAGGTCTCGCAGGCCGGCGGTTCCACGAGTTCGTCGTCGATCGATGGCTGGAAGTCGAGGGATGGCTCGCGCTGGGCGCGACCATGCGGCAGGCAACGGCCGAGCACGCACGGCTCGCGGTGCACGCGGCGATGATTCCGCCGATCGATCAGACCAAGACAACCGGCCTGGTGACACTCCCGGGTGCGTTCGTCGGTGCGATCTTCGGCGGGCTCTCCCCGCTCGAAGCGGGACGATTCCAGGTCGTCGTGCTCGCGGCGATCATGGCTGCGGGATCGATCACCGCCGTCTGTGTCGCCGTCGGCCTGGGCCGCGTCGCCGGGCAGCAACCCGTGGTGCCCGGCTGATGGGGCACGCCGCTCACCACCATCCCGCACGTTCGTGTCGCCGCGCGCGTGGATCGGCGGCGTCCGGGGGTATCCCGTCGTCGTGGTGAGCTATCCCGGTGCCCAGGAGTACCTGCCCGAGACAAGCGAGGTGCCCGCACTCGCGGCGGCGGCGCGCGGTTGCCGCGGATGCGACCTGTACAAGGCCGCAGGCCGAACCGTTTTCGGAGCGGGGCCCGAGAGCGCACGCATGCTCCTCGTCGGCGAGCAGCCGGGAGACCAGGAGGACCGCGCCGGCGAGCCGTTCGTCGGACCGGCGGGGTATCTGCTCGACAAGGCCCTCGAGCAGGCGGGTGTCGATCGCGGCTCGGTCTACGTCACCAACGCCGTCAAACACTTCCGCTTCGACCGTTCGGCGAACGGCAGGCGCCGCATCCACAAGAAGCCGTCGGGTGGCCAGATAGCGGCGTGCCGCCCCTGGCTGCTGGCCGAACTCGAGGCGATACGCCCGGAGGTGGTCGTGTGTCTGGGCGCGAGCGCGGCGCAAGCGCTGCTGGGCAACGGATTCAGGCTCACCGAACACCGCGGCGAAGTGCTGCGCCTGCCCGACGAGATACGCGGTGGGCAGGATCCATCGGTGGTGGTGACCATCCATCCGTCCGCGGTTCTCCGCGCCCGATCGGACCGTGACGACGCGCTCCGGTCGCTCGTCGGTGACCTCCGCCGCGCCGCCCGCTCAGGGCAGTGACGGTCGCGCGGGACGCGGTAACTCAGGAAGCGGTAGTTCAGGAGGCGGTAGTTCAGGAGGCGGTGGCGAGGGCAGCGGCGAGGCCGAAGACGACGGCGATGCCGCACACCTCCACGACTGCGTTGCGGAGCGACTCCTCGGCGGTGATGCGGTGCGACACCGCGTCCGGCACCCACGTTCGGCGCCAGGTCCACGCCAGCACCAGCAACGCCACGAGCACAGCGGTCTTCGCCAGCACGATGCGTCCGTAGCCGGTGCCGAACAGTCCGCTGAGCGACCCGATCCGGACAGCAGCGTCGATGACGCCCGTCGCCGCGAGAATCGCCACGCACCGCAGTGCGAGCGCCGAGTAGCGCGGGAGCAGCTGAGCCCACGTACCGCGTCTGCGCACGAGGAGGGCCAATGCGGCCAGCACCCCGAACCAGACGGCCGCGGCCAGGACGTGCGCGGCATTGAGCAGGGAACCGAGTGTCTGCTGAGCCATGTGCCCGGTCGCGGGCCGCGCGATCAGCGCCAGCGCCGCGAACACCAGTACCGGTGCGGTGGACCACGACGCCGACCGCCGGTACGCCACCACCGCGACGATGCCGCACGCGGCGACGCAGACCCAGGCGGCGGCTTCGACGCGCCCGGAACCGGCAGTGGCGAGGTATTCGGCGAACAAGCCGGCGCGCAGGTCGCCCACCGGAACGGCGACCGCGGACGCGGCCTCCCGGACGAGCTGGACGGATTCGAGCGCGAGCCACACTCCGCTCGACGTCGCGATCGCGCGCCACACGTCGTCGGGTTCGATTCCGGGCCGACGTTCACCGCGGATCATCGCAGCGAGGACCGCGATACCGAGCACGGTCGATCCCGTGCCCACCGACAGCGCCCGGACCCAGCTGGAGGCCTCCGGGGTCGCGAGCATCCAGCCGCACGCCACTCCGGCGACGGTGCCGGCGAGTACGCCGACGGCGGCACCGAGAAGCCACCGCCGGCGCACCGAGATCATCCGATCATGCCTTCGGCTTGCGAAGGGCGAAGACCAGTCCGCCGGCGATCACGACTACACCGGCGACGACGAACCACCACACGGCGGGCCCGCTGTCGCCGCTCTCGTTCCCGTCGGCCGTCTCGGACGTACCGGACGCCGGCTCACCGGGCGCGCCGGTGCCCTCCTGCGTGAGGGTGAAGGTCCGGGTACCGCTGACGGGATGCCCATCGGCGGACGTCACCCGGAAGGCCACGGTGTACTCGCCGACCGGACCGAGTCCGTCCACGGCGACACTCACCGTGGAACCTTCGACGGCGGGGTCGCCCACGGACCACAGGTTGCCGTCCGGGCCGACGACGGTGATCGCCGCGAACTGCTCCTGCAAGGGCTCGTTGAACGTCACGCTCACCCGCTCGGGTGCCTGCGCGATCTGCTCACCGTCCTCCGGCGAGCTCGACAGCACCACGGAATGCGCCGCCGCGGGACCGGCCGAGAGCGCCAGTGCGGTGAACAACGCGGCGAGAACGACGAAGAGGCGTCTCATGAGCGCCGTCCCCGGATCACGGCGCCGAGGCCGAGGGCCACGCCCAGCGCACCGAGGACGAGACCGATGCCGCCGAGCCACCGTGCGGTGACATCGGTGCCGGAGTCCTCCGACGTGGTGCCGGAGTCGGTGCCGGTGGTGTGTGCTCCGCCGCCGTGCCCGTCGCCGTTGCCCGCGAGCGTCAGGCTCGGAGCAGGACGTTCGGGTTCGGTGTCCCCGGTCGTGACCTGGTCCCAGGCGACGACCTCGCCGTCGCTGTAGGTCTGTACCGCGGGGAACGACACTTCCGCCTCGTCGGGGAGCGGCCCGGCGGAGAGCACGAATTGCTGGAACTCGCCCGGACCGACGGCAACTCCCGGATCCGCGGTCCAGGTGACGCCGGTGGCGAGTTGGGTCTCGGGATCCTTCTCGATCGTCGCGGACCAGCCCGGCAATGGTTCGGTGCGTGCCGACTTCAGGCCGGGCAGGCCGACCGACACCGCAGTGGTTCCGGCGGTATCGGATTCGGTGGGCACACGGAACGTCAGCACGGTGTAACCGCCCTGCTCCGCGCCCGGTGCGACGACCGTGACATGTGCGGACGCGAGGCCGGAACCGGCCAGCATCAGCACAGCAGTGGCGCCCGCGCCGACGAGGGCACGGGTAGGTGATGTCTTCATGGGTGGATCTTTCTCGGAGAACGAATACGGCTGCGCGTCACCGCGCGACCGGAGGACCTCTCCGGGAGATCGCCGGGGGAGCGCGACCCCAGACGAGCGGGTCGGTCGTTCTCGTCGGGGCGAGCGACGCCGGCACGTGTACGCCGCCGAGCCGGAGTGTCACGGCCCGGATCGCGGTACTGCACGCGTCGAAGAGCCGGGCGGCGGCGACCAGCAGCACCGCGCAGCCTGCGACGGCCACGAGGTGTGCGGCGAACATCGATCCCGACGTGTGCGGGTGGCCCTCGGTGAGGGCGGAGAGAACGGCGTGGGTGCCGAGTTGCCCGACGGCGAGAAGTGCGATCGGCGGCAGCGTCGGCACGTACGCACCCACGATCCCGACCCCCGCGGCGACTGCGAGCAGCAGTGCCGAGGCGGGGCCCGTGGGCACACCGCCACCGGCCGCGCCGTGCGCAGCCGCAGCCAGCGCCGCGGTCGTGATGCCCGCGGTGCTGCCGAGGAGGGCCGGGTTCGTGTTCACGTTCGGGTCAGCGGACCCCGAGCCGGGCGAGCAGATCGGCCTCGATGCCGTCGAGCTCGGACGAGATCGCGGCGTGCGCCGACTTCCGGCGCGCCGCGGGCATCTGCTCGGCAGCCTGCACCGCCGCGGTCAGGTCGGTGAGACGACCGCGGATCGCCGCGGCGAACTTCTGCGTCTCGGCGTCCTTCGGGTGCAGGGACTCGATCTTGGTGAGCGACTGTTCGGCGCCGGCGATCCGGGCACTGAGTCGTGCACCGCGGCCCGTGTACGAGCCGAGCTCGTCGATGGGGACACCGAGTTGCTGTGCCCGTCGCGCGTCGAGCTGACCGCGCAGCGCCGTGACCACCTGGTAGACGATCGGAACGAGCACCGGCGCGAGCAGACGGGCGACACCGAGGTACCGGCGCACCTTCGCTGCGGTCAGGCCCTGGCTCTCTGCGGCCTTCTTCTGTGCCTTGAGCGTTGCGATCTGTTCCTTCTCGATCTTCGCCTGCGAACTGAGCAGTTCCTGATCGAGCTTGACCTGCGACTTCGCCAGCTTCTTGCTCAGCTTCTGCTGCGCTTTCGCTGCTCGCCGGTCGTTCTTGAGCTGGTTCTTCGCCACCAGCTTCGCTTCGAGCTTCGCCCTGTGCTTGAGAGCTTTGGCTTCCGCCTTGCGAGTGGCGCGACGTTTCCGTGTGAACAACCCCATCGAACAGCACCCTCCATTCGGTACGACACGACGCTCCGGCGCCCCGCGTCAGCCTAACGTGACGGTGCTGGTGCGAGGCGATCCGTGCGCAGCGAATACCCTGGACAGTTGTGGAGCCAACCCGTGATGTGCGGCGAACACCCGTTTCCCTCGAGGCGAGTGCGCTGACGCGGTGCCGCCACCGGGTGTATCTGGACGCTTCGTTCCCCCACGAACTTGCAGGTGCGGCCGAGAACGCGGGTGCGCGGCAGCGCCAGGAGGCGGCCGCCGCCCACCGTGAGGCGATCCGTCAGCACTTGTTCGAGGCGGACCCCGAGGGCTGGGTGCTCATCGGCCCAGACGGCTCGATGTCGCAGCGCGCAGAACAGACTCTCGAGGCGTGTCGCGCCGGAGCCGACCGGATCTGGGGTGCGGTGCTGCCCGTCGAGGTCGACACCGGACGCCGGGGCAGGTCGGAGATTCTGCTGCGCGACACCGTGCGCGGGGGCTACATCCCGGTGATCGTCGTGAACCATAAGGTCACCGATCCCGGTCAGGGCGCCACGACCACCGGGCTGTTCGAGTGGAAGCCGGTGGTGGACCAGACACGCAAAGTGCGCAGCCAGGTCCGCGACCAGATGCGCCTCGCGCACCTGTACCGGATGCTCGAGCGGCACGGTCTCGCAAGTCCCGGGCAGGTCGGCGGCGCGATCGGGTACGGCGGCGACTGCATTCTGGTGCACGATCTGAGCACGGTCCTCGACGAGTACGACGCCCGGTTGACCGATCGCGTCGAGATCGCCCGCGGCCGGACGCCGACGAAACCGTCGCAGATCGGGGAGTGCAGGACGTGCCCGTGGTGGGATCGGTGCCGGGCCGAACTCACCCGCGAACGCGACGTGTCGCTGGTGGCGTCGGGTCAGCGCGCCGAGGTCCTCAGGGAACTCGGAGTCCACACCATCGACGGTCTAGCGGGCTGGGAAGGCGAACCACCCGAGATCTGGCCCCAGGGCCCCTTCGAGGATGCGGTGGTGATCGCGAAGGCGTGGCTCGCGGGCGCCCCCCTCGTCCGCCGGTACCGCCATGTGCACGTCCACCGCGCCGACATCGAGGTCGATGTCGACATGGAGAGCTTTCACGAGCACGGCGCCTATCTGTGGGGGACGCTGCTCAACTCCGGATCGCAGTCGGAGTACCGGCCCTTCGCGACCTGGGTGCCGGTACCCACCGACGACGAGGCGCGGTCGTTCGCCGAGTTCTGGGCGTGGTTGTCGGACCAGCGGCGTACCGCCGAGCGCCGTGGGAAAACCTTTGCGGCCTACTGCTATTCGAGGTCGGCGGAAGACAAGTGGTTGTTGTCGTCGGCGCGGCGGTTCCGCGGTTTTCCGGGTGTGCCGCCCGAAGCGGAGATCAAGGCGTTCATCGGATCATCCGAATGGGTGGACATCTACCAGGCCGTCACCGACCAGTTCGTGTGCCCGAACGGGAAGGGGCTCAAGAAGGTCGCCCCGATCGCCGGTCACCACTGGCGCGACGACGAAGCCGGGGGAGAGGCGTCGATGAGCTGGTACCGCGAGGCCGTCGGGCTGGACGGCGAGCCGGATCCGAGTCAGCGCGCGCGGCTGCTCGAGTACAACGAGGACGACGTGGTCGCGACCAAGATCCTGCGGGAGTGGATGTCCGATCGTGCGGTCCTCGAGATTCCGCACATCGACGATCTCTGACCGCACGCGGCCGCCCGCACGCGGCGACGGTGGGCACGCAGTACGTGACTCCACCGCGCCGACGTGGGAAGCGTTGTGCGTCGCGGATCAGCGCGGCGCCATGCGCAGCGCACCGTCCATGCGGATGGTCTCGCCGTTGAGGTAGTCGTGCTCGACGATCATCTGCACGAGCTGTGCGTACTCGGCGGGCTGTGCGAGGCGCGACGGGAACGGCACGCCCGCCTCGAGGCCCTTGCGGTACTCCTCGGTGACGCCGGCGAGCATCGGGGTGTCGACGATGCCCGGCGCGATGGTGTTGACGCGAATCCCGTACTGCGCGAGGTCGCGCGCTGCGGGAACGGTCATGCCGTGCACGCCGCCCTTCGACGCGGAGTAGGCGATCTGCCCGACCTGGCCCTCGAACGCGGCGACGGACGCGGTGTTGACGACGACGCCGCGCTGGCCGGACTCGTCGACCGGCTCGGTCTTGGCGATCGCATCGGCGGCGAGGCGCATGACGTTGAAGGTGCCGAGCAGGTTGACGGTGATGACCGTGCGGAACAGTTCGAGGTCGTGCGGCCCGTTCTTCGACAGGATCCGGCCGGCCCAGCCGACGCCGGCGCAGTTGACGACGGTGCGCAGCGGCAGTCCCGACTCGACGATGCGGTCGATCGCGGACTGGACGCCCTCGGCGCTGGTCACGTCGGTGGGGATGAGCGTGACGCCCTCGGGTGCCGCGTCGCCGACGCGCTCGATCGACTGTTCGAGGTCGAGACCGAAGACGGTGGCCCCCGCGTCGGTGAGGCGACGGGCGGTGGCGGCACCGAGGCCGGATGCGGCGCCGGTCACCAGTGCGGCAGATCCCTGAATTTCCACTGTTCGTAACTCCTCGTCCGGGCCTTGCGGCACGCGTGTGTGGTCCGTCACGAACCCTAGCGTGCAGGTGTCAGTTCGATCGCAGCCCGTCGGCGCATCACCGCGGCACCCATCGCGGCGGCGACGAGGCACGCGCCCGCGCCCAGCAACAGCCCGGCTCGCCCGCCGCCCTGCTCGCAGACCCAGCCGGCGATGGGACCGCCGATCGCGGTGGAGCCGAGGAAGGCGACGGACCAGAGGGCCATCACCCGGCCACGCATGGTCGGCGCGGCGGTGAGCTGGAGCGTGCTGTTGGTGGTGGACGTGAAGGTCACGCTCAGAGCGCCGACGACGACCATCGTCGCCACCAGGATGGGCATGGTCGGGGACGCTGCGGCTACGGCCATTGCGACACCGAATGCGAGCGCCGTCAGGACGAGAGGCTTGGTGCCCGTGTGCCCCCAGGTCGCGACCACGAGACCGCCGACTACCGATCCCGCACCCATCGCCGCGGTGAGCAAGCCGTACGCCTCGGCACCCGCGTCGAACGTCTGGTCGGCAAGCACCGGAAGCACGACCTGGAACTCGAAGGCGAGGCATCCCACCAGCGCCATCATCAGCAGAGGCACCGCGAGATCGGATGTGCGCCGCACGTAGGCGAGTCCCTCGCGTAGCTGGCCGCGCGCGCGGGCTGTGGGCGGTGAGGGCACGAGTTTCGACACGTCGAGTGTCAGCAACGACGTGACGACGGCGACGAAGCTTGCCGCGTTGAGCAGGAAGCACAGTCCGATACCACCTGCGGCGATCACGATGCCCGCGACAGCCGGGCCGATCATGCGGGAACACGAGGCGAGCACCGATTGGAGACTCACCGCGTTGCGGAGATCGTCGGGCCCGACCATTTCGAGCATGAAGGACTGCCGTGCGGGGTTCTCGAAGCACTGATTGAGGCCGAGCAGTACGGCGAGCACGTAGACGTGCCACAACTCGACGGTGCCGGTCACGACGAGCAGACCCAGCACGAGTGCCTGCACACCCATGAGGCTCTGCAGCCCGATCATGAGCCGGCGCTTGTCGGTGCGGTCCGCGATCACCCCGCCGTACGGCCCGAGGAGCAGCATCGGCACGGTCTGCAGGGCGAGGACGATGCCGATGGCGGTGGCCGAGCCGGTCAGCTGGAGGACGAGCCACGACTGGGCGATGGTCTGCATCCATGTGCCGACGAGTGAAATCGCCTGACCGCCGATGTAGCGGCGGAAGTTGGGCCCGCGGAGGGCCGCGAACGTCTGTCCGCGGATGTCGTCGATGACGGTCACTCACGCACCTCCCGTCCCCGGCACATGCGCTCACCGAGTGCTTCGAGGGCGGGCAGGGCGTCGTGGAGTGCGTCGAGTCGGTCGTCGTCCAGTTCCGCCAGGTGCCGGGCGAACATCGCCGTCCGGCGAGCGCGTAGCTCATCCGACTGCCGCGCCCCCGCCGGGGTGATGTGGATCCGCACGACGCGCTTGTCGCCGGCGTCGGAGGAACGCGTGACGAGTTGGGCTTCTTCGAGCTTGCCGACCATCCGCGAGCACATTGTGGGGTTGAGTCCCTCGTGCTCCGCGAGTTCGCGCACCCCGATCGTCCCGTGCTTCGCCACGGTCGTCAGCAGCAACGACTGGGACCGGGTGAGCCCCTCGTCGGTTGCGGACCGGCCGACGCTCCGGGCGATCCGGCCGAGGGCGATGCGCAGGCGGTGGATGTCGTCGTCGTCGAAGTGTGTGCTTCCCATCGGTGGTGTCATTCAACTCCCAAAGTATTTGCCTATCGGCAAGCATACTCTTCTGGAGCGAGAGGAGCCCGGATGTTCGGCGCTCACGCGGTGTCGTTGGTCACGCCGGGAAGCCGGGTGGACATCAGGGCTCGACGGGAGCCGGAACCTCCGCAGTCGTCCGGCGTGCCGCCCGCCTCCCGACGACGACCGCCCCCGCAGCGGCGAGGACGAGGGTGATCCCTCCGGCGACCGGACCGACCACGGCCGAGTCCGGCGCGAGTCCGTCGCCGAGCATCCACGCGCCGAACCCGAAGAACAAGGCGGACGCGCCGAGCCGGATGGCGTTCTCCGGCATGTGACGGCCGAGCACCGCACCGGCGATGATCGCGAGTGCGTCGGCGGCAACCATGCCGACGGTCGATCCGATCCACACGCCCACCCAGTCGTTGTCGGCGGCGAGGGTGATGGTCGCGAGCATCGTCTTGTCGCCGAGTTCCGCGAGGAAGAAGGCCGAGACCACGGCCAGGAACGCGGAACGCGCCACGCGTCCGGCCTTCGATTGTTCGGCGTCGTCGAGCGAATCTCCTCGCAACGTCCACAGACCGAAGAACAGGAACGCGAGGCCGCCGACGATGGACATCGCGACGGGGGGAATGGCGACGCCGAGATAGTGCCCGACGGCCACCGATACGAGATGCACGGCCGTCGTGGCGAACAGGATGCCGGTCAGGACGACCCACCAGCGGTACCGCAACGCGAACGTCATGGCCATCAACTGGGATTTGTCGCCCAGTTCGGCCACGAAGATGACTGCGAAGCTCAGTACGACGGCGGACCACATCGGCATTCCTCCTCACCCGCTGGAGGAAAATTGGGCTTCCTCCGGACGTCGGGCACGGTGCGCCGACGGCCGAAGGTCTCGCCCACCGGACTACCGTCCGGTTCGCCGTGCCGGGCGGTCCGCCTGCGCGGCGCCGCCAGTATGTCGACTCGGCGATTGGGGGCTACTCCCCTTCGCGAAGCAAACGATACCGGCCCGACAGCGCATCGGTAAAGGGCATGCTCAGTTTCGGAGAACCGAACTCTCTTGTGCGGGTGCGGGTCACGCGGCCAGCAGCATCGCCAGAATTGCGGTGTCGGGATCACTGCTCGGATTCACTCCGACCCTGCTCACCAGGGACGTCACGGTACCGTCCGGCTCCGCTTCCACCCAGGCTGCCCGGTGGTCGAGGCCCAGGTGGGGGAGGCCCGGCAACAACACACACCCCGACGCGGCACCCGCATTCTCGGGCAGCGTCGGAGTCGTCTCCGACGGAGGATGCAACATGATGAGCGCCGACGGCCGGCAGTCCGCGAATCGCTCCGGCGTCACGGCTTCGGCGCCGATGACGGGCCCCTCGGCGATCAGCAATCCGACCGTTCCGGGCTCCGGATCGTCGGGCAACTCCTCCTTGACCCCGAACACGGTCGAGGTGGGCAGCAGTCCGGGCAACGATGCCACGCGCACCGTCAGCGCGAGCAGTTGCGTCCACTCCCGGGTCGTGGGGGGCGGCCCCCCCCGCCCCACACCACACCCCCACCCCCACCGCCCGCCCGAAA
>NZ_JBNCLW010000004.1:0-121366 GCF_049844875.1 Rhodococcus sp. DT1 | reverse complement strand
GGGGGGGGGTTGTTTTTTTTTTAAAACCCCCCCCCGGGGGGGGGGGGGGCCCCCCCCCCCCCCCCCCCACGAAACCGCGCAGCGCTCCTGCCGCGTGAAATGCGGCGAGTTCGATCCGTCCGTGTGCGTAGTCCGTCATCGAACCCACCCCGATCCACTCGAGCCGGTCCGGTCGCGCCGTTGCAAGCCGGTTCCCGGCCCTATGGCCGGTAGACGAAGAATGCCCACTTCTCGTGCTTGCACACAAGAGGTGCCGAGTGCCAGTCCGGGTGGGGGCCGGATACGGCAAGAGGGACGCCGCGCTGCGGCGTCCCTCCGTTCGTATCCGGCGCAGCCGATTCGGCTCAGCCGATCGGAGCCTCGGGCTCTAGACGATCAGACCTGCCGTCTGGGTGCGTGCCCGGTCGAAGCGAGCCTGCACGTCGGCCCAGTTCACGATGTTCCAGAACGCCTTGACGTAATCGGCCTTCACGTTCTGGTACTGCAGGTAGAAGGCGTGCTCCCACATGTCGAGCATGAGCAGCGGGGTCAGGCCGATCGGGATGTTGCCCTGCTGGTCGTACAGCTGCACGATGAGCAGACGCTGCCCGATGGAATCCCAGGCCAGGATCGACCAGCCGGAGCCCTGGATGGAGTTCGCGTTCGCGGAGAAGTGATCGCGGAACTTGTCGAACGAACCGAACGCGTCGTCGATCGCCGCGGCCAGCTCGCCTTCGGGCTTGTCGCCACCCTCGGGGGAGAGGTTCTGCCAGAACACCGTGTGGTTGGTGTGGCCACCGAGGTGGAAGGCGAGATCCTTCTCGAGCTTGGTTGCCTGAGCGGCCAGCGTGCCGTTCTCGCGCGCCTCGGCCAGCTTCTCGAGAGCGGTGTTCGCACCTGCGACGTAGGTCGCGTGATGCTTGTCGTGGTGCAGCTCCATGATCTTCGCCGAGATATGCGGCTCGAGCGCTGCATAGTCGTAGGGCAGTTCCGGAAGTGTGTACTCAGCCACGAGGGTCCCTTCTTTGCGAGCCCGGTAGGGCCCGTGCGGTTGTTTCCGTGCCTTGCGGGTTTCACCACAACACTTGTGTGGATTACCCACACCGTGTGGTTTCCACCCCAACTCATAAGTACACCCTGCGCAACCACAGCTGTCACTCGGACGTACGCCCACGAGGCTCGGGGCGGCAGCGACGAGAATCGCCGTTTCCCGCGAGGACATCTCCCGCGACCAGCAGAAACCCCGGTCGAGCTGGACCAATTGGTGACGCTCGAGAGCGGAACCTTAACATTGGGCGGTGTATCGGCCCTTCCTGAACGAACCCGCGAACGGGGTCGACGCACCTCGCGTGGATCTTCCGGGCGTCAATCTGCTGCGGTTCGCAGCAGTGCTCGCGGTCGTCTATTCCCACATCTCGTTCTATCTGATCGACGACCTCGGGACCGGATGGTGGGGCATCGACCTCGTGTACCGGGTCTTCGTCGACGGGGCCGGGCTGAACCAGCATCTGTCGTTCGTCGGGGTCGCGGCGTTCATGATGCTCACCGGGCTCCTCATCACCCGGTCCGCCATGCGGCAATCACCCCGGCGTTTCCTCATCGCCCGCGCCGCGCGCCTGGTTCCCGCGTTCTGGGTCTGCATCCTCGCCGCGATCGTGCTGGTCCGGCTCGGTATCAACGGCATGTTCAGTGGTCACACGGGTGTCTCGAACTCCGAGGCCGCGTTGAGTTTCATCCTCGGCGCCTTCTTCCTGAAGCCGCAGGTGGCCGTGCTCGGAGTCGCCTGGACGCTCGCCGTGCAGATCGTCTTCTACCTGTACTGCGTCGCCGGCCGCTCGCTCCTGCGCGCCAACCCGCTCATCATTCCCGTTTTCGGGGCCGTGTTGTGCATGCTGGTGCTCATCTACAACCTGTACATCCCGGAGCCGTACAGCGTGCCCTTCCTCTCCCGGATCGCGGCGACGCTCCCCACGGTGTTCCTCGGGCAGATCGCCTACCTCGGATGGGCCGGACTGATCTCCGGCCGCGGGCTCGTCCTGGCGTTGCTGGCGCAGGTCCACGTGATCGTGCTCGCCACCGACACCCAGGTGTACTGGGCGGGGACGCGCTACCTGTGGACCATCACCGTGGTGTTCGCATGCGTCGTGCTGGTCTCCCGCTACAACGGCCGCTTCGCGCATCTCCGGGTCGTCGACTGGGTCGCGACCCGCAGCTACGCCATCTACCTCACGCACACCCTGGTGATGTACCGGATCTACGAGAACACGGTCGGGGTGGTGGGGCAGACCGGTGCGATCGTGTGCGTGCTGCTCGGCTGCGCCCTCGTGTCGGAAGTGGTCTACCGCGGTGTCGAGGTACCCGCCGCGCGCTGGATCAGCACCCGGTGGCTCACCCCGGCCCGCACGGTGGCCGCGGAACCGGCCACCACCGGGCCCCGCGCGTAGCATCGGGACATGTCCTGGTTCGACGAGATTCTGGCCCGTGCAGGTTCCAAGTCGCAGATGGTGGCCCGCGAGGACGCACTACCCGGGCGTTCCGAGCCCGTAGTCGTTCCCGAGACCCACTACGTCAACGGCAATCGCATCGTTCCCCCCTTCCCCGAGGGGCTGCAGACCGCCGTGGTCGGGATGGGGTGCTTCTGGGGTGCGGAGAAGGAGTTCTGGCAACTCGACGGCGTGTACTCGACCGCCGCCGGGTACGCCGGTGGTTACACCCCCAACCCCACGTACGAAGAGGTGTGCTCGGGCCGGACCGGTCACACCGAGGTCGTGCTCGTCGTCTTCGATCCCAAGGTGATCGGTTACGCGCGCATCCTGCAGGAGTTCTGGGAGAACCACGATCCGACGCAGGGGATGCGGCAGGGTAACGATCAGGGAACCCAGTACCGCTCGGCGATCTACACGCACGACGAGACGCAGATCGAGATGGCCGAGGCGACGGCCGAAGCGTACGGCGAGCGGCTCGCGGCAGCCGGCTACGGCGCTGTCACCACCGAGATCGCACCTCTGACGCACTTCTACTACGCCGAGGACTACCACCAGCAGTACCTCGCGAAGAATCCCCACGGTTACTGCCCGGTGCACGCAACCGGCGTGAGCTGCCCGGTGGGGCTCGGCGCCTGATCCCGTTCCCGGCACCTCCCGGAGCGTGAGTCCGGGGTGCGCGAATCGGTCGTCGCGTCTTGAAATCCGCCGACGACCGTCGCATCCTCGGAGAACACGACTGCCGAGGGGGAGGACCGGTCACCGTGAAAACCTCGACGTGCGCGGGCGACTACCTCGAGCGCATGCGCCGCAGCCGGCGCGGCGGGAATCCGCTCGTACGCCGGGCCGACCGCATCGAAGCGTGGTTGTTCTTCGTGCTGTTCACCACCCTCGCGCTGACGATTCCGGTCGCCGGGGTCGTCGGCGCCGGATCGTGGCAGTCCTGGGTAGCGCTCGCCGAGAAGCAGAGCACCGAACGCACCCCGGTCTCCGCGACCCTCGAGTCCGCGCCCGACCCTGCCGCGCCGGGAGGGGGAGAGGTCGCGTCGTCGGTTACCGCCCCCGCGTCGGCCACCTGGCAGTGGGGGGACGAGCAGCGCCGGGCCGTGGTTCCGGTGGACAGCTGGTCCGTTACCGGGGGCGACGTGACGGTGTGGGTCGACGCCCGTTCGGGTGAACTCGCCGACCCTCCGCTCACGGTGGCCGCCGCCAAGGTCTCTGCCGTCTGCGCCGGTGTGTTCCTGTGGGCGCTGTCGGTCGCGCTGGCGATCACGATGTTCGAGTCGGCGCGGTGGGGACTCGAGCGCACCCGTCGCCGCCGGTGGAACCGGGAGATCGAGGCGTTCCTCGGCTCCACCAGCAGCTACTGAGCCACCGTTTTCCAGCTGTGAGGGCTACAGGTCGCGCACGGCCGGCATGACCTCCGCCGCGACCAGCTCGAGGTGTTCGAGGTCGCTGAGATCGAGCATCTGCAGGTAGATGCGCTGCGAGCCGACCGCCGCGTAGCTCTTGATCTTCTCGACGACCTCCGCGGGGGTGCCCGCGAGACCGTTCTCGCGCAGCTCGCCGACCTCCCGGCCGATCCGTTCGGCGCGGCGGGCGATCTCGGCTTCGTCGCGCCCGCAGCACAGCACGAGGGCATTGGAGTACGTGAGCGTGGCCGGGTCGCGGTCGGCGTCGCGGCATGCCCCTGCCACACGGTCGAACAACACCTCGGTGTCCTCGGCCGACATGAACGGCACGTTGAACTCGTCGGCGTACCGTGCGGCGAGGGCGGGTGTGCGCTTCTTGCCGGCGCCGCCCATCACGATGGGCGGATGGGGCTGCTGCTGCGGCTTCGGAAGCGCCGGTGAGTTCTGGATCCGCACGTGCGTGCCCTCGTACGAGAACGTCTCGCCGACGGGTGTGTCCCACAGTCCGGTGATGACGGCCAGCGACTCCTCGAGCCGGTCGAAACGGTCCTTCAGGGACGGGAACGGGATGCCGTAGGCGAGATGCTCCTCCTCGAACCATCCTGCGCCGAAACCGAAGTCGACACGGCCGCCGCTCATCGCATCGACCTGTGCGACGGAGATGGCGAGCGGACCGGGATAGCGGAACGTGGCCGACGTGACGAGGGTGCCGAGCCGGATCGTCGAGGTGTCGCGCGCGAGTCCGGCCAGCGTGATCCACGCGTCCGTGGGGCCGGGCAGGCCGTCGGCGTTCATGGCGAGATAGTGGTCGGAACGGAAGAATGCGCCGTAACCGAGCCGCTCGGCTGTCTGTGCGACGGCGAGAAGATCGTCGTACGTGGCGCCCTGCTGAGGTTCGGTGAAGATTCGTAGTTCCATGAATGCATCATTTCAGGTGCCCCCCTCTCCCGGGTTTCGTACCGAACGACCGACGATGTGACGTATCTCGAGCCGGGCATCCCCACCTCCGGTAGAGCCTGGGGATGAACCTGTGGAAACTGTGGATAACTCCAGGACCTGCGGTGTGTGGAGGTGACACGAGCGCGTAGTGAAGCGTCCTCGGCTGCATCGCCCCGCAGCACGTGCCACTATTGGAATCGTGAGTTTTTCCGACGTCCCCACCGTGTCTGTGGACGAGGTGCCAGAGACCAACGCCGCCGCTGTACTCCTCGACGTACGCGAAGACGACGAATGGGCGCTCGGACACGCACCCGGCGCGGTCCACATTCCGCTGGCCGACGTCCCAGCACGACTCGAGGAAATCGACATCGATGCCGAGGTCTACGTGGTCTGCCGCCAGGGCGGACGCTCGCTCGGCGCAGTCCAGTACCTCAACCGCATCGGGTACGACGCCATCCAGGTGAACGGTGGCATGGTGGCGTGGCAGAAGAGCGGTCTTCCCCTGGTTTCCGACGGTGATGAACCCGCGAAGATCTATTGATGGCCGCCTACCAGATCTGTGTTCGGTGCGAGAACCGCTGGCCGGTGACCTATCAGCCCCGGCAGTGGTGCCCATCCTGCCGTGGCGTCCTGCTCTCGCCCGTCTCCACCGACGTTCCGGTTCCCCCGTCGCGCCGCAACTTTCGCTGGGTCGCGCGCCCGGCGGTACCGATCGGTCCCGTTGAGCCCACGCGCACGCGCGGGACGGCTCCGACGCCGCGATACCGGGAGATACCGCGCTGGGGACTGACAGATCCGCGGCCGGTCGACACCGAGTACGAACCGAGCCGTAGCGAGACGATCTCCGATCTCGCGCCGACACTCCTCGTGGGCGCCGCCGTCGTGTTCGGCCTCGCGGCTCTCGCCGAGGCGTTCCGGTACGGACTGCTGGTGTTCAACCGGACCAGACTCGTCGACCCGCTGGCTCTCGCGGTCTCCGACGCCGCCGTGTGGGCGACGCAGGTGGGTGCACCGTTCGTCGCGCTCGCCGCGGCCGTCGCGTGCGCGGTGCGCCTGCTCGAACTACGCCGGCGCGTCTTCGCCGAACGCGGCGAGGTCGATCCCCGGCCGTCGCCGACGGTGCTGCTCGGTGTCGTCGTGCCCGGAGTCAACCTCGCGATGCCGGGAGTGCTCCTCACCGAGATCGCCGGTCGCGACCCCAGGCTTCTCCGGGCGATCCGGATCTGGTGGGTGCTGTGGGTACTCGACGCGGTGATGTTCGTCGTGGTCGTGCTGTGGCGTCAGCGCGACACGATCCAGGCCCGTGCGGACGGCGTGCTGCTCGCGGCGTTCGCTGCGGCGCTGGCCACGGCGGTCGCGCTCACGACGCTGCACGTGGTGCGGTTGTTCGAGGGAACGGACATCTGGGGCAGGCCGCTGCGCCACCGGAGATTCACCTACGCCACCGGACCCGCATACGCGCCGATTGCCCCGATCGTGCCGCGCGCCGCGACCGCCGGCAGCCCGGCCGACACGGCGTCCCTGTCGCAGGACGACACTCCGGCCGCTACCCAGGACGAGCGCGACGACGTACCCCAACCGGTGGCAAGCACGTGAGCGCCGTGGATCGCCCTCGGGTGGTCGCACATCGGGGATCGTCGGCGGCCAAGGCCGAGCACACTCTCGCCGCGTACGAACTGGCCCTCGCGGAAGGCGCCGACGGACTCGAGTGCGATGTGCGGCTCACCAGTGACGGGCACCTCGTGTGCATCCACGACCGCACGATCGACCGCACGTCCGACGGAACGGGTGTCGTCAGCGAGATGACTCTCGCCGAACTGTCCGAGCACGACTACGGCAAGCCCGGTGAACCTGCGGAACTGCTCACCCTGCACCGTTTGCTCGAGCTCGTCATGGACTGGACGAGTGTGCCGGTCAAACTGTTCGTCGAGACCAAACATCCCGTCCGGTACGGTGCGCTGGTCGAGGCGAAGCTGCTCGACGCGCTGGCGAGCTTCGGGCTCGCGACGCCTGCGTCGGCCGACTTCTCCCGCGTGGTGGTGATGTCGTTCGCGGGCAGCGCGGTATGGCGGATCCGCCGGGCAGCTCCGTTGCTGCCCACCGTGTTGCTCGGCGAGACCTCCCGGTATCTGCGGGGGAGTGCTGCCACTACCGTGGGCGCCACCGCGATCGGCCCGTCGATCATGACGCTCCGGGAGCACCGGGATCTCGTCGACCGTGCCGCTGCGTCGGGCCGTGCGACGTATTGCTGGACCGTCGACGACCCCGCAGACGTCGAGCTGTGCCGCGAACTCGGCGTCGGATGGGTGGCCACCAACCATCCGGGCCGTACCAAGCTGCAACTCGACGCTGCTCACGGCGTATAGATCGGGCGGGCAGGCCGGGCGTGTAGTTTGGCGCCGTGGCCAAGAAGAGCAAGAGAAACAGTGGACCCAAGCCCGGTGCCAACCGCGCCGCCAAGCTCGAGCAGCGGAGACTGGAGCGGGAAGCCGCGGTCGCCGCGTCCACGCGACCGTTCGAGGGCCTCGCATTCGAATGCGACCTCGTCGCGCTGCGCGAGTTCGTTCCGTCCGCACTGGTCGACCTGCCGCTGACCGATGAGGGACGCAAGATCGTCGGTGCGACCATCCTTCCGGGTGGCGTCGCGGCGCTGGTCCGCGAAGAAGACGACGAGACCGTCGCGTACGTCGGCTTGCAGCTCGCGAGCGGGTACGGCCCGGACCCGGCCGGGGAACTCGCCGCCGCGATCGAGTGGGCCCGCACGGCCGAGCCCGGATCGTCGCTGCAGACCGCGACCGTGGACGACGACACCCCGCGGCTGCAGGACCTGCTCGACGCGAATGTTGTTCCCCCGATCACCGTGCACAACGACTTCAACTGGTGGATTCCGGCCGGGGTCGAGCCGAGCCAGGACATCGCGCACACCGTGCAGCACGCCAACAGCGCGGTGTTGCCCTCGGCGCGTCTGAACGGTGACGGGCTGGTCGGTGCGTGGTGGGTGGATCCCGGCGAGAAGGCACACCTGCGTTGGGTTCGGCCCGAGGACGAGGACGCGCTCATGGCCGCGTTGTCGCGCGTGCACGCGGCCGGTGGCCTCCACCTCGGGGAGGGATCACGCTTCGCCGGGTCGTTCCGCACGCACGGACTGCTGGTTCCGGTTTTCGATCTCGACCGGGAGAAGCACGCCGACGAATGGGTGGAACCCGCACTCGAACTCGGCGCGCGCCTCGATGCCGCGCTGGCCGTGGACGAGCCGCTGACCACTGCCGAGCTGCGCTCCCGCGACGGAATCCGCAGTCGTCAGATCACCCTGCGCTGATTTTTCCGGGGCCGAGAGAAGTCCCCCGCAAAGCCGAATGCCACAGTTCGCCGGTGATCCGGGAACTGTGGCATTCGGGCCCTGTGGGCTGCAGGTCGCGTCAGATGCTGCCGCCGGCGACGGTCGGCGCGTTGCCGCGCAGTTCGCGGGCCTTCGAGTTGAGCTCCCGCGCGACGAAATCCTCGAGGTTGAACAGGTTGGAACCGGCGCGGTCGGCGACGGTGAGCAGCGTCGTCATCGTGGCGACCTCTTCGACCTGCTCCTGCAGGAACCACTGCATGAACTGCTCGCCGAGGTAGTCGCCCTCGTCGCGCGCGGTGCGCGCCAGCTCGACGATCTGGTCGGTCACCGACCGCTCCTGGCGGAGAGCCAGCGCGATCGGTTCGCGCGCGTTGTCGAACATCGACTGTGCGGCGTCGACCCCGGTGAGGTCGACGGCCATGTCCCGGTCCAGGAAGTACTGGACGATCATCATGGCGTGGTTGCGTTCTTCCACTGCCTGCGCGTAAAAGTGCTTCGCCAGCTGGGGAAGATCGGTGTTGTCGTAGAAAACCGCGATGGCGATGTACTGGTGCGACGCATTGAATTCGTTGCGGATCTGGTCGTGCAGCAGCGAATGGAATTTGGTCTTGTGCGTTTCGCCCATTGTCGTCATGATCAAGACGTTAATGCAGGTCAGGTGATAATTCATCCAAGCTTTGGCTAGGCTGACTCTTCAAAGCTTCGGCTTGCCTTGGTCAATTCAGGGTTGCCTGGCCGAATATCTCCGCCCCGAATTTCGCGAGAATATCGGGCCGCGGAGACCGCAATGTCAGGGTCCGGGCGTCAGCAATTCAGCCGGGATCTGCTGATCTTTCGCCAACGCATCGAAGAACGGCGCCGCGCGGGAGCGGTCCCACAGCAACACGTTGCCGATGCCGTAGACGTCGTCGAATCCTCCGACGGGCACCGTCGCGGTCAACGTCTCACCGCGCATCGCCCACGCCAGTCGCGCGAGGTCCCAGAGATGATCGTCCTCGTCGACCCGCACGGATCCGGCGGCACCCGTCGCGAGCGGCACCGCGCGGAACGGGTTGAGGAACGTGGAGGGACTTGTTGCCTTGCCCAGAAGAGCGGACAGGAACAGCCGCTGGTTGTTCATCCGGTCCAGGTCGGCGAGAGGTGTCGCGCGGGTGCGCACGAACCCGAGAGCCTCGGGTCCGCTCAGTTCCTGGCACCCTGCCTCGAGCGACAGACCGGCCAGCGGATCGTCGATCGGGTACGGGACACAGATATCGACTCCGCCGACCGCGTCGACGATCGACGCGAACCCGCCGAAGCCGATCTCCACGTAGTGGTCGATGTGCACGCCGGTCGCGCCTTCGACGGTCTGTACGAGCAACTGGGGTCCGCCGAGTGCGAACGACGCATTGAGCTTGTCCCGCCCGAAGCCCGGCACGTCCACATAGGAATCGCGGGGCAGCGACACCATGGTGGTCGCGCCTCCGCCGCTCGGTACGTGGATGAGCAGGATCGTGTCGGTCCGGTCGGTACCCACGTCGCCGCCGGTGGCGAGTTCCTGTTCTTGTTCCGGGGTGAGGCCGATCCGGCTGTCGGAGCCCACGAGCAGCCAGTTGGTGCCGGGGGTGTCGCCCCCGCGCCCGTCGTACGCGGCGAGCGCGTCGACGCGGTCGAGCGTGCCGTCGAGGTAGATCGTCCCGCCGATCACGGCGACGAGGAGTACGGCCAGCACCGCACCCAGGCGCCGCATCGTGCGTCGTCCGGCGCCGGGGCGTGGTCGTCGTGGTTCGGGTTGCGCGGCGGGCTTGCGCCGCACCGGCGGAACAACAGGCGGCGGAGTCCCGCCGCGAGAGCGTTCGTCGGCGATTCGTTCGGGCCGTTGCGTGGGCGCCCAGTCGCGACTGCGTGACGCCTCCTCCTGCGGCGCGGGCACGCGGGGAGGTGGCTGGCGCCGCGGCGGGGGCGGCGGGGCAGGGGGACGGTACGTCGGCGTGGGGGCCTGCGACCACGCCTGCGGGGGCGGTGCGGGTCGTCGTCCGTCGCGGCGAATCACCTGTGTTCCCTCGGGAGGCGGCGTCGCCCGGGGCGGAGGCACGGGACGGCGGATCGGCGCGGGCCGCTGCGGGGGAGGTCCCTGCGGTGGCCGCGGCCTGTTCCGAGGGTCGCGAGGATCGCCGTTCACTCGCACAACTGTACGGTCACGGCAGCCAGGACACGTGTCCTCGGAGTGCCTGATATCCCACGAATGCCACGGTGTCGATCAAGGCATGGGCGATCACCAGGGGCCACAACCTGCCCGTGCGCTGCCAATACCGGCCGAAGACGAGACCCATCACGACGTTGCCGAACCCGCCACCGAGGCCCTGGTACAGGTGATAACTGCCACGCAGCACTGCGGACGCGAACAGTGAAGAGTTCTCCGACCAGCCCAGTTGCCGCAGGCGGGTGAGGATGTACGCGACGACGAGGATCTCCTCGGCACCGGAGTTCGCCACTGCCCACAGCACCTCGGTGGGCACGCGCCACCAGTAGTCCGCCAGCACACTGGGCGCGACCGTGAGGTTCAGTCCCGCCGCGCGCGCGCCGAGGTAGAGCAGCAGGCCGGGGAAACCGATCAGGGCGGCGAGCCCGACACCGGGCAGTACATCCCGGCGGAGATACGGACGGGCCAGACCCACGGCTTTCGGGCCGAAGCCGCTGCGCCAGAGCAGGTACAGGCCCAGCGCTCCCCAGGCGGACAGCCGGAGGATGCCCAGGAGCTGACGGGCGAGATCGATGAACTGCTGTGACGACTGCGGGCTGTTCAGCGCAACGGTCCGGTCCGACAACGGCTCCGGTGCGAGCGCCGCCTCGAGCAGCGACAGGATCGACGAGAGACCGCTGAGCCCGAACGTGACGAGCAGAACGATCGCGATCTCGATCCACAGCGCGCGGCGTGCGGGGGCATCGAGAGGCGTGGCGGGGTTCTGCGCCGGCGGGCTCAGCCAGGAACGAAGCGTCGTCACCGGTGTCATTGTGCCGGACCCCGGCGGTGTCACTGTGCCGGACCGCGGCGGTGTCACTGTGCCGGACCGCGGCGGTGTCACTGTGCCGGACCGCGGCGGTCTCGTTCGGCCTAGCTCACGCCGCGACCTCGACGCCGAGCGCCTCGAGCAGAATCCGCCGATACTCCGCCGTCTGCAGGGGGTGCGCCGCTCGCGGGTGTGGCAGATCGATCGTCAGTTCCACCGCCGGCGAACCGTGATCGAGCACCAGCACGCGGTCGGCAAGCGCGATCGCTTCGTCGACGTCGTGGGTGACCAGCAGCACCGCCGGCCGGTGGACCGCGCACAACTCCTGGAGCAGCGCGTGCATCTTGATTTTCGTCAGCGCGTCGAGTGCACCGAAGGGTTCGTCGGCGAGAAGCAACTCGGGTTCGCGGACGAGCGACCGCGCAAGCGAGACCCGCTGTTGTTCACCGCCGGACAATTCGTTGGGCCACGACGACTCCCGGCCGGCGAGGCCGACTTCGGCGAGCGCTGTCCGGCCACGTTCCGTCGCGTCGGTGCCGGTGAGTCCGAGGGTGACGTTGGCGAGCACACGGGCCCACGGCAGCAGCCGGGAATCCTGGAAGACGACCGCTCGCTTGCGCGGCACGTCGATCTCCCCCGACCCGGGCACCCCGTGGTCGAGTTCGGCGAGGGCGCGCAGCAGCGTGCTCTTGCCGGACCCGCTCCGGCCGAGCAGTGCGACGAACTCGCCTTCGCGAATCTCGAGGTCGACGTTGCGCAGGACTGCGCGCCCGTCGAATCCCCGGCTCAGGCCCGAGGTGCGGACCGTCAGCTTCCGATCGTCTTGCGCCATGCCAGCGCCTTCCTTTCTGCCGAGCGGACCAGCAGATCGCTGCCGAAGCCGAGGATCGCGTAGACCACGAGGCCGACGATGATGATGTCGGTGAGCCCGTAGGTGCGGGCCTGGAACATGAGGAACCCGATACCGCTCGTCGCGTTGACCTGTTCCACGACGACGAGGGCGAGCCAGGCCACCGTCACCGCCATGCGGAGACCGGTGAAGAACCCCGGGAGCGCGCCGGGCAGGGCCACCCGCCGGACGAACTGCGCGCGCGAAAGGTCCAGTGTCTCGGCGAGTTCGACGTAGCGGGAGTCGATGCCGCGCAGTGCCGAATAGGTGTTGATGTAGACGGGCACGAACACCGACAGGGCGATGAGCAGGATCTTCATCTCCTCGCCGATGCCGAACCACAGGATCGCGAGCGGCATCAGTGCGAGCGTCGGAATCGACCGCTTGATCTGCACCGGGCCGTCGAGGAGCGCTTCACCGATCCGGGACAGGCCCGAGATCAGAGCGAGCAGCAACCCGAAGAAGACACCGAGAACGCCGCCGATCACCGCACGCTGCACGGAGGTGAGCAGGTTGCTCTGCAGGCGTCCGTCGGCGATCAGATCCCAGGCGGTGGTCACCACCGTCCACGGTGCCGACAGTGTCTTCGGGTCGAGTTGCCCGGTCGCCGACGCCACGATCCAGACGGCCAGCAGGATCGTCGGTCCGATGGCGAGGCCGAACTTGATCGGCCGTCCGGGTGCGAGGCGGCTACGGCCGCGCCGAGGAGGCAGACCCGGCTCGTTGTCCAGGTCCGGTTTCTGGTCGGTGGCGCCGTCCCCGGCGAGGCCGCTCCCGAATCGCCGGAGGTCGACAGTGGGCACGCTCATGTGGCTTGTCCTTTCGTCGGGGGAGAGTCAGGCCGTCCCGGAACTCGCGAAAGTGCGTGCGTACTGGCTTTCCGGCCGGGTCAGGCCGTAGTGGTCGCGCAAGGTGGTACCGGTGTACTCGGTGCGGAACAGTCCGCGCTCCTGGAGGATCGGGACGACGGTGCTGGTGAACGCCTCGAGTCCCTGGGGGTACTGGGGCGGCATGATGTTGAACCCGTCGGCCGCACCGCGGGTGAACCACTCTTCGATGATGTCCGCGATCTGCACCGGGGTTCCGGCGACGACGTTGTGCCCGCGCGCTCCGGCAAGCTTGTGGAGCAGTTGACGCAGCGTCGGCTGTTCACGCTCGACGATCTTGGCGAAGACGAGACGCCGGCTGTTGTCGTTGTCGGTGATGTCGCCGGCTCCCGCGAAGAGTTCGGCCGGCACGACGGCGTCGAGGTCCAGTCCGGAGACGTCGATCCGCCCCATCTTCTGTAGTTGCCCGAGTCCGTACTCGACGATGGTGAGTTCGTTGAATTCGCGGTGCAGTTCTTGTGCTTCGGCCTCGGTCGCGCCGAGGAACGGGCTCAGGCCGGGGAGGATCTTGACGTGGTCGGGATTGCGTCCGGCGTCCGCCGCGCGGAGCTTGATGTCTCGGTAGAACGCCTGCGCATCTGAGATCCGCTGGTGTGCGGTGAAAATAGCCTCGGCATAGTTCGCGGCGAAATCGCGTCCGTCGTTCGACGATCCGGCCTGGACCAGGACCGGCCGGCCCTGTGGGGATCGGGCCGAGTTGAACGGGCCGCGAACGCTGATGTACTCACCTTCCACGTCGACGCGGTGGATCTTGTCCGGGTCGGCGTAGACCCCCGCGGCCTTGTCGGCGACCACGGCGTCGTCCTCCCACGAATCCCACAATTTCACTGTGGCGTCGACGAATTCGCGTGCACGTGCGTATCGCTGCCGTACGTCGGGATGGTCGGTGAGGCCGAAGTTCGCCGCTGCGGCATCGGACGCGGTGGTGACGATGTTCCATCCTGCGCGGCCACCGGAGATGTGGTCGAGCGACGAGAAGAGCCGCGCGAGATTGTAGGGCTCGTAATAGGTGGTCGACGCGGTGGCGATCAGGCCGAGATGCGTGGTGACCGTGGCCATCGCGACGAGCGTGGTGATCGGTTCGAGGCCGTAGTCGGGCCGGTACCGCACTTCGGTGCGCAGCGCGGGCCCGTCGGCGAAGAACACCGCATCGAGTTTGGCGGCTTCGGCTGCACGTGCCAGTTCCTGGAAGTAGTGCACGTCGTAGATGCGCTCGGGTGCGCTCCCGGGGTGACGCCACGATGCTTCGTGGTGGCCGGTCGGGTAGATGAAGGCGTTGAGGCTGAGCTGGCGGTGCGTCATGAGAAAGGTCCCCTCGGAGATCAGTTGCGAACGTGTCCGGCGCCGGCGTCGGCTACCGCGGCCTGAACTACTTCGTCGAAGCGCAGGTCGAATGCTTCGGCTGCCTCGACGGGTCGTGGCAGTTCGCCGGCCGCGTCGATCACGTCGACGGTGTGCTGCTGGGTGGCGACGAGGTTCTCGTCGAGTCTCGGGAAGGTCGTCGGGCCGTTGGCGTCGAGAATGCGGCGCCCGTCCTCGACGGTCAGGCCCTGGCTCTTGACGAAGTACTCGTCGATCCACGCGTCGCGGTTGTCGTTCGCCCAGTCCACGGAGGCGATGTACGCGCCGACGTAGGCGCGGATCGCGGCCGCTGTCGCGGGATCGGACAGTGCCTTCGCGCTCGAGTACAGGTAGGAGATCCCGTCACTGAGGTCGGCGATCTCGTCGCGGGGCAGGGCGGTGGCGCCCGGGGTCTGCATGTACCGGGAGAACACCGGTTCGCTCATCGGTGCGGCGTCGATCTGGTCGGATCGCAGCGCGTCCGGGAAGTCGGCGAGTGCCATCGGCGTGAGTGTCACATCGTCGACGTCGAGACCGGCCTTGTCGAGCGCGCGGAGGACGAACGCCTGCTGGGAGGTGCCCTCGGCGTAGCCGATGCGCTTGCCCGACAGTGCGGCCAGCGAGTCGATGTCGGAGCCCGGCGCGACGCCCAAGTTGAGGCTGTTGTCGGTCTGGACAGCGGTGATCACCCGCACGTCGTCGCCCGCGACGAGCGATTGCACAGCCATGATCTCGCCTGCCCACGCCACGTCGACGGCGTCGGCGCGAAATGCCTCGAGGATCGACGGTGCGCCCTGGAACGTGGCGAACTCGTATTCGAACGGCAGCGAGTCGAGGTTGCCGGACGCTGCCAGCGCGACCTGCTGTCGTTCGCCCTGGTCGGCGATGACGATCTTCGTCCCGGCGGGGATGTCGGTCGGAAGCGGACTGTCGGGCGAGAGACCGCCGCCCGCCGGCCCCGAACCACACGCGACGACCGCGGTCAGGACGAATGCGGCTGCGGTGGTGAATCCGGCGTGACGTAGGCGGAACATGTACTTCCCTCGGGCTCGAACGATCGACGGTGAGGCCGCCCGGACGGTGCCGGAGGCTGATGATCATCATCGAGTTCGAGCGCGGGGGTCACCACAGTTAGCGTCAGCGTGATCCGAAGTCCTCCCGGCGCAGGCGAGGGTGCAGGCCGTTCCGGAACGGGCATCCGACCAGCAGGCGCAACGCCCGGCTCAGCCCGGAGGGGTCATCGACCGGTTCGTCGAACGGGATGCGGACGTCGTGGTCGCCGCGGCCCGATTCGATCCGCAGCCGCACGCCGTACCGGTCGATGCCGAGCGGACGGATTCGTCCCCCTCTCTGGGCTTCCGGAATCCGGCGGGCGATGCGCATCACCAGGTCCGCGTGCTGTTCTTCGAGGTGCTCGAGCCACGCGGTCTCGAGTGCGGCGAACGGGTCGGGCGCGGCGTCGAGCACATCCACGACGTTCACGGCCTCCGCGCCGGTCGTATCCGCCGCGACGACGGAATCGAGGCTCAGCCGCAGCAGTTCGGACCCGTGGCCCACGTCGAGAAGTTCCGGATGAGGCAGGGTTTCCGCGATTTCCGCGGCGAGCAGGCGAGGGTCCCGGACCGGGTGCAGGGTGCCGCTGAACCAGATGAGCGAGCGCACCGGGTTGCGGAGGGCCAGCGGTGAGTGGTCGGCGAGTTCGAGGACCGCGGGCAGTCCCGCGCTGCCCGCATGCCGGGTGAGTGCGGCGGCGGGGCTGTGCGCGGGCACGACGATGGCGAGGTCGTCGTCGGTATGGAGGTGGTGGATCGTGGTGGGGACGGGATCGCAGCCGTCGACAGCGAGGCGGGAGGTGTCGGCGCGGATGAGGGCGGTGCGCACGCGTTCGGCCGTGGTGGGTGCGGGGACGGCGGTGGACGTGGTGGTGTGCATGACAACCCCTCCTGGCTATGTAGGTGAGGCAAACCTAAGTCATCGTCCTCGGGGAGGCAAGAGGTCCCGGGTCTAATCTGGGATGCGTGCCGATCCCCCTTCCCCTCGGAATGCCGCCGTCCCGCGAGGAGCCGCGCGGGTTGCTGGACGGGCTGCTGACCGGACGGTACGACTCGCCGGACGATGACCGCGAGGTCACCGGACCGCTGTTCGCGCCTCCGATCGTCCCGGCCCGCGCGATCACCGTCCCTCCGGGCCGCGACCTCGTCGTCGAACTCGATACGTCGGGTCCGCCCCCCGCGCCGGCGGGCTGGCGACCGGTGCGTTACCAGATCGGGTGCACTCCCGACGTCCTCGACGATGTCCTCGCAGTCACGGCACCCGCACCGCTGGCCGTATACGTGGACGGACCCGACGACACGCTCGCCGACACCGCACGCGCACTCACCGAAGCCGGACATGTACCGGGTCTTCCCGCAGGTCACGGCCTCGGCGCGGTCTCCGACTTCCTCGCGGTCCTCGCCCACGCCGACACGGGCTACGTCGCCCGCGCGACCAGCACGCAGGACGTGGTGGCGCTGCTGTCCGGGACCGCGGCGGCCCTGAGCGGTTTCGACATCCGGGAGGCCCTCGCGTCACCCGACGTGTCCTGGTTGCGACGGCTGATCCCCGAAGCGGCGTCCGCACTGCGGGAGATTCTTCTGGCCGTCGAAGTCGACGACCCCGGCCGGGTCGCGCGCGAACTCGGCGAACTGGGGCTGTCGGCCGGCTGAACGGCACCGGCCCGACACCGCAATCCGCAGACTCGGGGTGCGTAACCTCGTAGGCGTGCCACGTATCGCCTATTTCGGCCCGTCGGGAACCTTCACCGAGATGGCCCTCGCCCGTTTCGAGGAACTCGGTGCCTTCGATGCGCCGGTCGAGCGGGTCTCCGCCGCCAGCCCTCCCGCGGCCTTGCAGATGCTGCGTGACGGCGAGGTCGACGGAGCGGTCGTGCCGATCGAGAGTTCGGTCGAAGGCTCGGTGCCGCCGACGATGGACGGACTCGCCCTCGGCTCTCGGCTGCAGATCGTCGCCGAAACCGAACTCGACATCGCCTTCACGGTGGTCGCGCGGCCCGGAGTCGCTCGCGAGGATGTCGCGACCATCGGTGCGTATCCCGTCGCAGCGGCCCAGGTGCGGGAGTGGATCGCCGACAATCTGCCGGGCGCCGCGATCGTCGCCGCGGCCTCGAACGCGGGGGCGGCAGAGGATGTCGCATCCGGGAAGGTCGACGCGGGGGTTGCCACGGCGCTGGCCGGTGAACGGCTCGGTCTGGCGGTGCTGGCCGACGGCGTCGCGGACTTCGCGGGTGCCCGCACCCGGTTCGTGCTCGTCTCGCGGCCCGGGCCGGTACCGAAGCGCACCGGCTGCGATCGCACGTCGGTGGTCCTGCAACTGCCGAATGTTCCGGGTTCGCTGGTGAGGGCCATGACGGAACTGGCGACCCGCGGAATCGATCTCACCCGCATCGAATCACGCCCCACCCGTATGGATTACGGGACCTACTTCTTCCATCTGGACTGGGTGGGCCATATCGACGACGCGCTCGTCGCGGAGGCACTCAAGGCCCTGCACCGTTTCGCGCAGGTACGGTTCCTCGGTTCGTGGCCGGCAGTGTCCGAGCACGGGGTGCCTCCCGTCTCCGACGACGACGATGCGCAGTGGCTCGAGCGACTGCGCCGCGGAGAGGAACAGCGGTGAGCGGAAAGTTGATATTGGCCCGGCACGGCCAGACGGTGGCGAACGTCGCACGGCGTCTCGACACCAAATTGCCCGGTGCGGAACTGACCGAACTGGGAATCGAGCAGGCACGGAGCCTCGGCCGCAATCTCGTCGAGCGCGGCCCGTCGCTTCTCGTGGCGTCGCGGGCGATCCGGGCGCGGCAGACCGCGGAGCAGGTCTCTCCGGCCGTCGGGCTCGACACCTCGGTCCTCGACGGCCTGCACGAGGTGCAGGTCGGTGATCTCGAGGATCGCAGCGACGAGGAGTCGCACACCCTGTTCATGAAGGTCTACGAGGAGTGGCACAGCGGCGACCTGCGCACGCGGGTGCCGGGCGGCGAATCGGCGATCGACGTTCTCGACCGGTTCGTGCCGGTGATCGACGCATTGCGCGCCGACCATCTCGATGAAGGGGCGGGGGACGTCGTCGTCGTCAGCCACGGCGCAGCCATCCGTCTCGTCGCGGCGTACCTCGGCAAAGTGCCGGGCGGGTTCGCCACGAGCAATCATCTGGCCAACACCGAGACCGTCGAACTCGTGCCGGTGCGGGGCGGGGGCTGGGAGTGTGTGCGGTGGGGCACGTTCACCGGCCCGTTCCGCGACACCCACCGCGCCGGCGCCGACGACCCGATGGGCTGAGAACGCGCAGTTCACGCGGACTCTCGCAATCGATATCGCTCTCGCCCACTGCTCGTATGCAGGCGCGCATCCCGTCCCTCCGGCGGAGCGACGTGCCGCGGTGTCGATCGTTCGCGGACGAACCGCCGGGTATCGTCGAGCCGTCCGGATGAAGTAACGATCGGTAGGTTGGGTGCGGTACATGGATGGTTCCACCGACGACGCCGTCGACCCGCTCGAGGGTCGGGTCGTGCCGGATGGGGAGAACGCGCACTCCGATTGGCGGACGTTGCAGCCGCTCGACCTCAGCCCGATCCTGTCCGCAGCGCTCGACGCCTTCTACGAGACCGGGTTCCACGGGACGTCGGTGCGCGAGATCGCGCGGCGGGTCGGAGTGACCGTGCCCGCGCTGTACTACCACCACGAGAACAAAGAGGGCCTGCTCATCGCCCTGCTCGAGCTGTCGACCAGCGATGTTCTCTCCCGAGCGCACGCCGCCGACGCGGAGGGTGCCGGCGATCCGGTGCGCAGACTGGCGAACGTGATCGAGGCGATCGTGCTGCGGATGACGATGCGGTCCGCGCTCGCCGCGCTCGAAGGTGAGGCTCGCTATCTCAGTCCCGAGAATCGTCAGCGGTACCGCGCGGTGCGCAAGGGCATCGAAGACCTGGTGCGCGAGATCGTCGAGGAGGGTGCTGCGACGGGCGACTTCGACGTCGACGACCCGGCCGAGACCACCCGGGCGCTGCTCGGGATGTGCCAATCGATCCCGCGCTGGTACCACGCGGAGGGCACTCTGAGCCCCGAGGCGGTCGCGAAGAAGTATGTGGCGATCGCCCTCAAGACGGTCGGCGCCCGCCGCGATCCGCTCTGACGGTCAGGCGCGACGCCGGAAGTCCGCGGTGCGCTTGTCCTGGAAGGCGGACACTCCTTCGGCGAAGTCCGGGCCCGCGAGCAGATCGAGCTGACCTGCGCGCTCACGGCCGAACGCGTTGCCGAGTTCGGTGAGCGTCGCGTCGTTGATCGCCCGTTTGGTGGACGCGAGGGCCACAGACGGGCCGTCTGCGAGCCGGACGATCAATTCCTCGACTGCCGTGTCGAATTCGTCGTCGGGGTAGACATCGGCGATGAGGCCGGACGCGAGTGCTTCCGGCGCCGGGAGTCGCTCGGCGAGCATCGCCATCCGCAGGGCCCGGGCACGACCGATCGACGCTGCGACGAGCGCCGTCGCACCACCGTCGGGCATCAGGCCGATCTTGGCGAACGCGAGCAGGAAGTAGGTCGATTCCTTCGCGACCGTGAGGTCGCACGCAAGTGCGAGTGACACACCGACGCCGGCGGCGACGCCGTTGACCGCCCCGACAACCGGTCGCGGAAAATCCCGGATCGTCGCGACGACCCGGTTCGCGGCGTCGATGGTGTCGGGCGTGGGAGGAGCGGTCAGGTCACGGCCGGAGATGTCGGCGCCCGAACAGAACGCCCGTCCGCTTCCGGTCAGGATCGCGGCGCGGACGGTGGGGTCGCCGCCGTGCCTGTCGAAAGCCTCCGCGACGGCGACCAGGGTGTCGGTCTCGACCGCGTTCATCCGGGCGGGACGGTCGATCGTGACGCGCAGGATGCCGTTGCCGACGCTCGAGGTGACTCCGGGCGGGTCGGTGCTCATGCGGTTCTCCTCGGTGTGGTGGCCGACTGCCTGCGGTGACGGCGCGCAGCGGCGAAGCCTCTTCTCTCCCTATCAGACCTGCGTGTCGTCCGCTGGGTACCGAGTTCGTTGACCGCGTGCTGACCCCGTGGTAAGTCTTTAGCGATCGATAGGTACACGGTTGGGAGTGGGGCGCTCCACACTCCTCGCACTCCGGCCGGCCCTGCTCGAACCCCTCGGAAGGAACGTCATGGCACAGGCCGTCATCGTCGACGTGGTCCGCACTGCCGTCGGCAAAGGCAAGCCCGGTGGTGCGCTGTCGGGTACGCATCCCGTCGAACTTCTGGCCCACGTCCTGCGTTCGCTCGTCGAGCGCAACAACCTCGACCCCGTCCTCGTCGACGACGTCATCGGCGGTTGCGTGCAGCAGGTAGGCGAGCAGGCGCTCAACATCTCGCGCTCGGCACTGCTGTCGGCGGGTTTCCCGGACTCGGTTCCGGCCACCACCATCGACCGTCAGTGCGGATCGAGCCAGCAGGCTGCGCATTTCGCGGCGCAGGGCGTCATCGCGGGTGCGTACGACATCGTCATCGCGTGCGGTGTCGAGTCGATGAGCCGCCTCCCGATGGGCACGTCTTCGATCGGGCAGGACTCGTTCGGCCCCGGCGTCGCCGCCCGGTATCCGGAAGGTCTTGTCAACCAGGGGATCTCGGCGGAACTCATCGCCGCGAAGTGGAGTTTCGACCGCGACGCCGTCGACGCCTACTCCGCGCGTTCGCACCAGCGCGCCGCCGCCGCGATCGCGGCAGGAAACTTCGACCGGGAGATCGCCCCGATCACCGTCACGAACGCAGACGGCGAGCAGGTCGTGCACAGCGTCGACGAAACCGTGCGCGCGTCGACCACCGTCGAGGCACTCGCCGGGCTGCGTCCGTCCTTCCGCACCGACGAGTACGCCGCACGCTTCCCCGAAGCACAGTGGCTCATCACCCCCGGTAACTCGTCGCCGTTCACGGACGGTGCGTCGGCCGTTCTGATTATGAGCGAAGAAGCCGCGACCAAGCTGGGCCTGACTCCGCGCGCACGATTCCACTCGTTCGCCGTCGCCGGAGACGACCCGCTCTTCATGCTCACGGCGCCCATCCCGGCTACCCACAAAGTGCTTGCCAAGTCGGGCCTGTCCATCGACGACATCGACTCCTACGAGGTGAACGAGGCGTTCGCGCCCGTCCCGATGATGTGGGCCGAGGAGTTCGGCGCGGACGAGGCCAAGCTCAATCCGTGGGGCGGTGCCATCGCACTGGGTCACGCACTCGGCTCGTCGGGTACGCGCCTGCTGAGCACGCTCGTCAGCACCCTCGAGGCGACCGGCGGCCGCTACGGCCTGCAGACCATGTGCGAGGGCGCGGGCATGGCCAACGCGACCGTGATCGAACGTCTCTGACCCACCGCCGTACCGAATCTCTCGTCCGAAATCCCCACAGCGAAAGGCTTTTCATGATCGTCAACGACAGCGTCGCCGTCGTCACCGGTGGTGCCTCCGGGCTCGGCCTCGCCACCGTCAAGGCTCTGCTCGCCGACGGCGCCCAGGTCGTCATCATCGACCTGCCGTCGTCCAACGGCGAGACCGTCGCCAAAGAACTCGGCGACCGGGTCCGCTTCGCGGCGGCAGACGTCACCGACGAGGCCGCGGTCACGGAGGCGCTCGACCTCGCCGAATCGCTCGGCCCCCTGCGCGTCGCGGTCAACTGTGCCGGGATCGGCAACGCCATGAAGACGGTGAGCAAGAAGGGCGCGTTCCCGCTCGACGCCTTCAAGAAAGTCGTGGACGTCAACCTCTTCGGCACGTTCAACGTGATCCGCCTCGCCGCCGAGCGCATCGCCAAGACGGAACCGGTCGACGGCGAGCGCGGCGTCATCATCAACACCGCCTCCGTCGCGGCATTCGACGGCCAGATCGGCCAGGCCGCCTACTCGGCATCGAAGGGCGGCGTCGTCGGCATGACCCTGCCGATCGCACGCGACCTCGCCTCGCTCCTCATCCGCGTCGTCACCATCGCACCCGGCCTGTTCAAGACCCCGTTGCTCGGCTCTCTGCCGGAGGAGGCGCAAGCGTCTCTCGGACAGCAGGTTCCGCATCCCGCGCGTCTCGGCGACCCCTCCGAGTACGGCGCTCTCGCAGCGCACATCGTGTCCAACCCGATGCTCAACGGGGAGGTCATCCGTCTCGACGGTGCCATCCGCATGGCGCCGCGCTGAACCTCGCGGAAGAACCCGCCGGGAGGATCTCGATGTTCGACCTGACAGGCACACGGGCGCTGGTGACGGGCGGGTCCGCCGGTCTCGGCCTCGGTATGGCGCGGGGTCTCGCACGTGCCGGCGCAGACATCGCGCTCTGGGGACGAGACACCGCCAAACTCGGACGCGCGGCCGACGAACTGAGCGGCTTCGGTGTCCGCGTGACGACGCGCTCGGTCGACGTGTCCGACGAGCACGCGGTGGTCGACGGTGTCGCATCCGTCGTCGGCGAATTCGGTGGTCTGGACACGGTGGTCGTCAATGCGGGCATCGGTGCGGCACTGCAGAAGTTCCACGAGTCGTCGACGGAGCAGTACCGGAAAGTGATGGGCACCAACGCCGACGGTGCGTACTTCACGTTGCGGGAGACGTCGAAGGTGCTGGTGGATCAAGGCACCGGCGGGTCGGTGATCGTGACGTCGAGCCTGGGAGCGTTGCAGGGTGCAGGACGCAACCAGGCGTACGGCGCGAGCAAGGCCGCGGTGCTCGCGCTCGCCAACGGGTGCGCCGTCGAACTCGCGCGCTACGGCATCCGGGTCAACAGTGTGCTGCCGGGCTGGATCGCGACCGATATGACCGGGCCGCTGCAGGACTCGGACGTGTTCAACCGCAACGTCATCTCCCGCGTGCCCTTGGGTCGCTGGGGGCGGCCGGAGGATTTCGAGGGTATCGCCGTGTACCTCGCGAGCGACGCATCGGCGTTCCAGACCGGAAGCGCGACGGTGATCGACGGCGGCTACAGCATGTTCTGATCCGCAGCCCGGCCGAGTCGATCGAAGGACCGGCATACCGGCTCGGCCGGGCTACGGTGAGGCACATGGACGTCCGCCGCCGCGTCACCGAAGCCCGGGTGGCCCGCCTGGCCACCGCAGACGGGTCCGGCGAACCGCACCTGGTCCCGATCGTGTTCGCCCTCGACGGCGATGCGATTCACACCTGCGTCGACGACAAGCCGAAGACCACCCGGCGGCTACGTCGCCTCGCAGACATCGCAGCGAACCCCCGCGTGAGTGTGCTCGTCGACCATTACAGCGACGACTGGTCACAGCTGTGGTGGATTCGCATCGACGGCATCGCCACGGTCCACGCCGCGGACACCGATGCGGGCGCCACCGGCCTCGATGCCCTGGTGCGCAAATATCCGCAGTACCGGTCGACACGACCACCGGGACCGGTGATCACCATCGCTCGGCTGCGTTGGCGATCATGGTCGGCGTGAGTCCGAAGTCAGCGAGAGCATCGCTTCGGCGACCTCCTCGACCGCCGCTTCGGGGACCGCTGTGGCAGCGTCGTCGAGCACCAGCAATTGTGCTCCCGGAATCTCGCGCGCGATGGCCTCGCCGTTGCCGAGAGGAAAGAACGGGTCCCGCCGGCCGTGTACGACCAGCGTGGGGACATGGATCCGGGAAAGGCGCTCGCGCCAGCGGGGCGTGCAGTCGAGCGTGGAAAAGACCATTCCGAGCTGGTTGGCCATCTGGATCGCGGGAGTTGTGCCGGGTGTCCGGTCCCAGATGCGCGCGGCGGTCGCGCGTGCGGTGACGGGGGCGTCGCCGAGGATCTCCGCGCCGGCAGCGGCGAACTCCGCCACCGCGTTTCGGTCGGTCCAGTCGGGCATCGGAAGCGCGAACAGTCGATTCATCGTCGCCTGGTCGTGGTCGGGGAGGTCGGGGTCGCACTTGCCGGGCGCGACCGCGCGGGTACCCACCAAGGTGAGTGCCCGGAACGCGCCGGGGTGCTCGAGCACAGCGAGCTGGGCGACCATCCCACCGACCCCGATTCCCGCAAGGTGCGCAGGCCTGCCGCCGAGCGCGTCGGCGAGGGCCGCCGCGTCGGCGGCGAGGTCACGCAGGGTGTAGGTGGGTGTCTCCGGGTCCGCCGTCGTCGACTCACCGCTGTCGCGCAGGTCGTACCGCACGACGCGACGTCCGCCCGCGGCGAGGTGCTCACACAGTCCATCGGGCCAGGAGAGCATCGTCGTCCCGCCGACGAGCAGGACGAGTGGCGCATCGGGGTCACCGAAGGACTCGACACCCAGATCGACTCCGTTGGCACCGACGGTGGTCATCTGCCGCTCAGCTTTCCGGCGCGGCGACTGCCGCCACGGTTTTCGAACAGCCGGCAGCCTCGACAATCTCGGCGTCGACGACCCTCATGACGTTGCTGCGTGTGTCCCATGGTCTCGGCTCCTTCTCGACAAGCTTCGTGCCCGTCCGCTTTCCGGAAGCAAAGCCCGCACAAGCAGGAAGTGGGCCGGGCGTTACTCGGACAGACCGGAGCAACGTCCCGATCTCATCGGCCGAGTCCCTCGGCGGCGCCCGTTCCGTCCTCGCCGCCCGATAGTTCCCACCGCGGTGCGTGTGCCGCGGGCGGCTTCGGTCTCGTGGTTCCTAGGATGGGCGGGTGTCCGATTCCCCCGAAAAACTCATCCGTGTCAGCGCGGTGGTGCTCCGCGACGCCGACGGGCAGGTGCTGACGGTACGCAAGCGCAACACGTCCCGGTTCATGCTTCCCGGTGGAAAGCCCGAACCCGGCGAGTCGGCAGCCGAGGCTGCGGTGCGGGAGTGCGCGGAAGAAGTCGGGGCGGTGCTCGACCTCGGTTCGCTGCGACGGATCGGGGTGTTTCTGGCGGATGCGGCCAACGAACCGGGCTGGAAAATCGAGGGGACGGTGTTCGAGCACCCGTTCGTCGGCATTACGGGCAGCGCGGCGGAGATCGAGGAGATGCGCTGGCTCGACCCGGCGCTCCACCCGTTGCCCGGCGATCTCGCACCTTTGCTCGAGCATTTCGTCCTCCCGGCGATTGCGCGCTGACAGACTACGCGCCCGGGGGAAGTGTCATTTCCGAATCGGTATTGCGCCGTTCTCGTGAATCGGGAAATGTGAGCGGCACCAGTACGGCACTGCACACGTTTGCACGGAAGGACTCTTCATGGCGCTCACCGCCCTGCTCGAACTCGAATTCAAGGCCGACGCGCTCGACGACGCCAAAGCGGTGATGAGCCGGGTGCTCGGCGAGACCCGCGAGTTCGACGGTTGCGACGGAATCGAGATTCTGGTGGACCGGACGAACGAGGCCCGCTGGGTCGTCGTGGAGAAGTGGCGTTCGGCCGAGCACGACGCCGCCTACCGCAAGTTCCGCGCGGGCGAGGGCGCCATCACCGATCTCGGTCCGCTCCTGGCCGGAGCGCCGAAGCTCACGCAGTACACGACTCTCTGAGTCGCACCCCACAGACGACGACAGCGTGGCATGCCTGGGCATGCCACGCTGTCGTGTGTGCCGGACGAACCCGGAGGGTCGTCAGAGCGACAGCCGCTTGCGGGCCGCGGCGTATTCGTCGGCGAGTCGCTCGACGACGCGAGCGGTGGGAGCGATCCGGTCGATGACGGCGATGCCCTGACCCGCACCCCAGATGTCGCGCCACGCCTTCGCGGTGCCGCCGGGTTCGGTCTTGTCGTCACCCAGGTTCATCGCGGACGGATCCGAGGTGGCGAGGTTGTCGGGGTCCATGCCCGCGCGGCTGATGCTGCCCCGGAGGTAGTTGGCGTGCACGCCGCTGAACAGGTTCGTGTAGACGATGTCCGAGGCCGACGAGTCGACGAGCATCTGCTTGTACTCGTCCTGGGCGTGTGCCTCCGTCGTCGCGATGAACGCCGACCCGATGTACGCGAGATCCGCACCGGCAGCCTGCGCGGCGAGAATGGAATTGCCGTGCGCGATCGCGCCGGACAGCAGCAGCGGACCGTCGAACCAGGTGCGGATCTCCTGGACGAGAGCGAACGGAGACTGCGTGCCCGCATGTCCGCCGGCGCCGGTGGCGACCGCGATCAAGCCGTCGGCGCCCTTCTCGACGGCTTTCTTCGCGTACCGGTTGTCGATGACGTCGTGCAGGACGATGCCGCCGTACGAGTGGATCGCGTCGTTGACGTCGGTGCGTGCCCCGAGCGAGGTGATGACCAGCGGCACCTGGAACTCGACGATCGTCGCGAGGTCTTCTTCGAGGCGGTCGTTGGACCGGTGCACGATGAGGTTCACCGCGTACGGCGCGGACGGTGTCTCGGGATTGTCGGCGTCGTACCGGGCGAGTTCGTCGGTGATCCGGGTCAGCCACTCGCGCAGTTGCGAGTGCGGGCGGGCGTTGAGCGACGGGAACGACCCGACGACACCCGAAATGCATTGTGCGATCACGAGATCGGGGTTGGACACGATGAACATCGGCGATGCCACGACGGGCAGGCGCAGGCGATCCTTCAGAATCGGCGGCAGACTCATATACGTAACTCCTCGAGGGTGAGTGGTCAGGCTTGCTCTAGTTGTGCCGCCATGCGGGGGATCAGCGCCTGCAGGCCCTTGACGGGGCGGATCATGACTTTGAACCCGACGATCCGGTCCCGGTCGTCCCACTCGATCAGATCCACGCCGTTGACGTGTACGCCGTCGAGATCGGCGACGAATTCGAGCACCGCGGAGTTCGGCCCGTACCACTCGCCGACGTAGTGGAACCCGGTGTCGCCACCGAACACGGTCAGCGCCGCCCGGAGGTACGCGACCGTCTTGGCCTTACCTTCCTGCGGGGTGAACACGGCGGGTGACAGGAACACGGCGTCGTCGGCGACGAGCGCGTCCAGCGCGTCGAGGTCGTTCGTCTCGATCAGGTGATGCCATCGGCCGATCACTGCCGGGCGGGCGGGATGCGTCACGTGGGTTCGCCTCTCGGTGGGGTGGGTCCGAGCGTAGAGTCCGCCGACTAAACGGTCAACAGTGACTGTTCGTGATTCCGCTCCAGCTGGGGTGCGCCCGGGTGCCGGTCCCCGGCGGCGCAGCGGCAGAGGCTAAGGTACGACGGGGCGGCGCGTGTCGCGTGCCTCGTCGTGACATCGAAAGTGGAGGTAACCGGGATGTTTGAACTCTTCGGCATGATCGTCGTTGTGCTTTCGATCGCTGTCGTGACCGTCGGCACCCTGATCCTGCTCGTGATCTCGACGATCAACCCGCATTTCATGCAGCGCAAGGCCAAGAACCCGAGCCTGGTCAAGGCCGACGCACACCGCGCCGAGTAACCAGCCCGTCGGACCGGCCGGAGAGCGCCTACCCCCAGCCCAGCTGGTGGAGGCGCTCTTCTTCGATGCCGAAGTAGTGCGCGATCTCGTGGACCACCGTCACCAGCACTTCGTGGACGACGTCGTCGTCCGTCCGGCAGATATCGAGAATGGCGTCCCGGTAGATCGAAATCGTGTCCGGTAACGAGCCCGCGTAATGACTGTCGCGCTCGGTGAGCGCGATCCCCTGATACAGACCCAGCAGATCCGGCTCCTCGTCGTGGCGCGGTTCGACGAGCACCACGACGTTGTCGATCGCGCGCGCCAGTTCGGCCGGGATCTCGTCGAGCGCCTCCGAGACGAGCTCCTCGAAATGCTCGTCGCTCATGTGTACGCCCATCACTGACCGGGGAGGGGAACGGCGCCGGGCAGCGGACTCGGCAGCGACCTGCCCTCGGGCAGCGGTTCCGGCGCCACCGGCGGCTGGCCGTCGATGAGGATGTCACCCTTCGCCGATCCCGTGATGGATGCGAATCCGCCGCCTTCGACCTGCTTGCCGATCGAGCAGTTGACCTTACGGCTGCCTGCGAGCCAGCTGTCGTACCCGAGGTTGTCCCAGAACAACGTCAGCGTCTTGTTGCGGAGCGCCTGCGGGTCGCCCAGGTATTCGCCGACCAGTCGCGTGCACGTCTCCTCGAGGTACCTGTCCTGGTCTTCGATGCTGGGGAGACCCTCGGGGAACTGCGACGACAGATCGACGGTGGCGACGACCTCGAACGCGTGCGGTTTCGCGCAGTCGACGGGGTCGGCCGGGATGCCGTTGTTGATGCCGATGCACACTCCGGTGTCCCACGCCCGCGACTGGTCCTGCTCTGCCACCCGTCCCTCGATGGGGAGGAGATTGCCCGTCGTCGACGAGAACTGCAGACCGCACCGCAGCGTTCGTTCTCCGGCGGCCCATCCGGCCTCGCCGGGATTGATCAGACCGACGCTGAACTTGCCGACCGGATCGAATCGGCTCTCGAGATAGTCCATCGCCGCCGGGACACACAGTTCGTCGCGCAGCGCGGTGAACCGCATCACCGACGGGAATCGGGAACCGGGCCCCCACTCGGCACCCGGGAACGTACTCAGATCGATGTCGGCGACCACCTCGAACAGGTGCGTCTGCTCGCAGTCGACCTTGGTGAGATCGCCGGCGTCGAGAGCGGTCCAGGTGAGGCAGTCACCCGTGGAGGCGGTGCCGAACGCCTCGCCCGCCACCGCGCCCGTGGTCGCCACGCTCCGGCCGTTGTCGGTGGTGCCGTCGGTGGAACCCTCGAAACCCGCCACGACGAACGTCGCGACCGCCGCGAGCACAGCGCCCACGGCGACGAATATCAGCGCGCGTCGGGTCAGCCTCGCGGAAGGCGGGCGTCGGTGGGGCTGCTGCTCAGATTCTTCGGCCATCACGTTCCATCATGCCCGTTCGTGCGGCCGGCGGTAGCGTCGGATCATGACCGATGAGCCTATAGATCCGCGAATTCTCGAGATCGCCCAGCTTATGTTCGACGCGGCGCGCGCCGGCGATGCCGCGACCCTTGCCGAGTATGTGGACGCGGGGGTGCCCCCGAACCTCACCAACGGTTCGGGCGACACGCTGGTCATGCTCGCCGCGTACCACGGGCATGCGGATGCGGTACGGGTGCTGGCCGAGCGGGGTGCAGATCTCGACCGCCTCAACGACAAGGGCCAGTCGCCGCTGGCGGGCGCCGTGTTCAAGGGAGCCGAAGACGTCGTCCGGGTTCTGTCCGAAGCCGGTGCCGATCCACGGCTCGGGCATCCCACCGCCATCGATACGGCCAAGATGTTCGGGCGCGAGGACTACCTGGAACTGTGGCAGCGGTAGGCTTCCAGTCGTGATCGACCTCAAGTTCCTCCGCGAGAATCCCGATGTCGTGCGTGAATCGCAGCGCACCCGAGGCGAAGATCCGGGCCTCGTCGATACTCTGCTCGAGGCCGACGCGGCGCGCCGGGCGGCTGTCCTCGCCGGCGACAACGCGCGAGCCGAACAGAAGGCTCTGGGTAAGAAGGTCGGCCAGGCCGCCCCGGAGGAGCGGGCCGCGCTTCTCGAGGGAGCGAAGGAACTGGCCGCCAAGGTCAAGGAACTCGAGGTCGAGCAGAACGCCGCCGAGCAGACCCGGGAGCGCGCGCACCTCGCGATCTCCAACGTCGTGGAGGGCGCCCCCGCCGGTGGCGAGGACGATTTCATCACCCTCGAGACCGTCGGTGAGCTGCCCACTTTCGACTTCGAGCCCAAGGATCACCTCGCGCTCGGTGAGTCGCTCGGGCTGATCGACATGGAACGCGGAGCCAAGGTGTCGGGTGCGCGGTTCTACTTCCTCACCGGCTACGGCGCTCTGCTGCAGCTCGGCCTGCTGCAGCTCGCCGCGCAGAAGGCCACCGCGAACGGCTTCACCATGATGATCCCGCCGGTGCTCGTGCGTCCCGAGGTCATGCAGGGCACCGGGTTCCTCGGGCAGCACGCCGACGAGGTGTACCACCTCGAAGAGGACGATCTGTACTTGGTCGGTACGTCCGAGGTTCCGCTCGCGGGCTACCACTCGGGCGAAATCCTGGACCTGGAGAAGGGCCCGAAGCGGTACGCGGGCTGGTCCTCGTGCTTCCGCCGCGAGGCCGGCAGTTACGGCAAGGACACGCGCGGCATCATCCGCGTGCACCAGTTCGACAAGGTCGAGATGTTCGTCTACTGCAAGCCGGAGGACGCCGCTGCCGAGCATCAGCGTCTGCTGTCGTGGGAGCGCGAGATGCTCGCCTCGATCGACGTGCCCTACCGGATCATCGACATCGCCGGTGGCGACCTCGGATCGTCGGCGGCCCGGAAGTTCGACTGCGAAGCCTGGGTGCCCACGCAGGAGCGCTACCGCGAGCTCACGTCGACGTCCAACTGCACGACCTTCCAGGGCCGCCGGCTCAACGTCCGGTATCGCGACGAGAACGGCAAGCCGCAGATCGCGGCGACCCTCAACGGAACGCTCGCGACCACGCGTTGGCTCGTCGCGCTGCTCGAGAACCACCAGCAGGCCGACGGCTCGGTGAAGGTGCCGGCGGCGCTGGTGCCCTTCGTCGGGCGCGAGGTGCTCGAGCCCGTCGTCTGAGCTGAGCCGCTCGGGCTCACTCGTCGAAGGTGTGGTTACGCGCGCTCACTCGCGGTGACGCACGACGTTGATCACGTTGCCATCCGGTGCCCGGACCAGGAATCGGCGCACACCCCACTCCTCGGTGGTGAGAGGGTGGACGATCTCGTAGCCGGCCTGCCGGGCTTCGTCGTATGCGGCATCGACGTCGTCCGTGTGGACGGACATCACCGCATCCTCCGGTGCGGTGGCGTCACCGCTGACGAGCTGGACGTGCGCTCCGCTGTCGGGATCGGTGTAGCGGGCCACCCAGCCCATGTCGAACTCTTCGGTACTCAACCCCAGGTAGTCGCGGTAGAAATCCTTGGCCGATTCGACGTCGGATACATGAAGGTTGGTGGTGATGCGCCTGGCATGCATGTCGTCCTCCTACGCGGCGGGTACACCGATCGTCGGCGCAGGGCGCCTCGATGTCGACCCTTCGAGCTGCGGGCGCGACGAACCGAGGCGCTCCAACCCTGACGCGTCGGGTTCAGCGCAGAACCAGGCAGGTCGAGGACGCGGTGGCGATCAGTCGGCCGTCCGCGTCGCGCGCCTCGCCCCGCGCGGTCGCGGTGCGACGCCCGGTGTACTCGCAGAACCCGTGGACACGCACGGCGGACTGTCCGGGCTGGATCGGCCTTATGTACCGGACCTGCAGGTCCAACGTCGTGTACCCCACTCCGGCCTCGAGCGTGCTCGACACGCTCAGTCCCATGGCGGTGTCGAACATCGCCGCGAGCACGCCGCCGTGCACGCTGCCGACGGCGTTGGCGTGGAACTCCTGAGGTTCGATGCACACCTCGACGAACCCTTCGCGGGCGTCGGTGACGGCGAAACCGAGGGTCCGCGACGTCGGATGCTGCGGGATGGAACCGTCGATCATGCCGCGCAGGAAGTCGAGGCCGTGCATGTCGCGATTGGCGGCGGCGGTGGGTGCCGGATCGTCCCAGGTGTAGGTGCGCGAGCGCTCGGGTGCATTCTCCTCGGTCACCGTCCGACCGTATCCGATGCCGGAAAAGGGGGAGTGACAGGCACCGGGGACGAGTGGCACCCTGGGATCATGCGCCGACGACGTTGATCCGAACCGCACGATCCCCCGTCCTGCCGGGCGATATCGGTCCGTGCAGTGTTCGTCCGCGCGGTGGCCTACGCCTCGATCCGGGAGTTCGTGCCGTTCTACGGCCTGTACGTCCTGCTGTTCGAAGATCACGAACTCGGCGCCGGCAGCATCTCGTCCCTGTTCGTCCTCTGGTCGGTGGTCGCGTTCGTCTCCGAGGTGCCGTCGGGCGCCTGGGCGGACACGGTGTCGCGACGGGCACTCCTCGCCGGAAGCGGCGTCCTGCTCACCGCGGCCTTCACGATGTGGCTCGTGTGGCCGACGTACTGGGGATTCGCCGCCGGTTTCGCGCTGTGGGGCCTCAGTGAGTCGCTGAAATCCGGCACGTTCGAAGCACTCGTCTACGACGGACTGGCCGCGCGCGGCGGCGAACACCGGTACGCAGCCGTGATGGGTTATGCCGCCGCCGGGGAGATGGTGTGCGTGTTCGCCGCGACGCTGTCTGCGGCCCCGCTGTTCGGCCTGGGCGGTTACGCGCTCGTCGGATGGACGTCGGTGGCGATCACGGTCGCCGGCACGCTGCTGGTGTTCACACTCCCGGCCGCGCCGAAATCGATGGAGGCCGACGAGATCGACGGCCCCGGCGACACCCTCGCGGCGCGGTACCTCGCAAGCCTGCGCGACGGCACGAACGAGGTCCGCACCGATTCCGCCGTCTGTCGCGCCGTTGTTCTCACCGCTGCGCTGCTCGCGTGTCTCGCGTTCGACGAGTACTTCGGGTTGCTCGCCCGGGAGGACGGCGCGAGTACGGAATTCGTACCCGTTCTCGTCGCGCTCACCGTCGTCGGGCAGGTCGTCGGCGCGGCAACGGCGGGACGCGGCGCGCAGATGCGCGGCCGCGCGATGGGCGTGATCGTGACGATCGGCGCGCTGGCCCTGGCCCTGGGCGCTCTCGCAGGGGGCGTCGGGGGCTTCGTGGCCATCGGTCTCGGCTACGGCGCCCTGCACCACACCGCGATCGTGGCCGAAGCCCGACTCCAGGAGACGATGTCGGGCCGCGCCCGCGCCACGGTGTCGTCCGTCGTGGGCGTCACGAGCGAGATGGTGTCGGTGGCGATATTCACCGGGTTCGCCCTCGGCTCGGTGTGGTTGCCCGTCGCGATCCTCGTCGCGGCGGCAACGATGCCACTGTTCGTCCTGGGAGCCGTGGCCGGCCGGATGCTTCCTTCCGCCGCGAAGGGGGAGCCCTCAGGAAGCCCTTAACTCGTCCGCCTAGATTACGGAGCATGTATGCCCGTTTTCTCCCTATTTCCCTCATCGCCGCCGGTGCCGTCATGGTCGGCACCGGCTCCGTGTTCGCCTACACCGACGACCCGCAGGTGACGGTCGTCGCCGAGACCGCGGGCAGCGGTGACACGCCGGATGCCGCCGCGGTCGCCGCCGCCCGGGACACCCTGCAGCAGGCGAGTCTCCCGCTGGCCCTGCTCAACGGCGGAGTGGGACAACTCGCCGACGGAAGCCGCCAACTCGACGTCGGCGCACAACAACTCGCCGACGGACTCACGCAGGCGCACGAGGGCGGTAAGCAGCTCGCGGACGGACTCGGCCAACTCGAAGGCGGAGTGGGGCAACTCGGAGACGGCGCGTCGCAGATCTCGTCGGGCGTCGACGAGGTGGTCACGCGGCTCAGCGGGTTCGGTGAGATGCAGGGATCGGTGACGGCACGGCTCTCCGTCGTCGCCGACACACTCTCCATGAGCGGTGATCCGGTCTCGGCTGGTACCGCCGACGAACTGCGTTCCCTCGTCGACATGCTGAACAGCCAGGGTCTCGGACCGGACACACTCGACCAACTCGGGCAACTGCGCGACGGTGCTCGGCAGCTGTCCTACGAATTGACCTCGCCCGACGCACAATTCGTCGCGGGAATGTCTCAGGCCGCCGACGGGTCCCGGCAGCTGCGCGACGGGCTGATGCAGCTCGACGACGGCGGCCGTCAGCTCGTCGACGGCACGGGGCAGCTCGTGGGCGGAGTCGAGCCGGTCGGCAACGTCGTCAAGGGGATTTCGGAGAACGTGAGCGAGGCCACGGGAGTGCTCCCCGCGCGACCGTCCTCGGCGACTTCCGACGGTACGTCGGAACAGGTTGCCGCCGGTGTCGACGAAGCCGGTGTCGCGGCACGGCAATGGTGGCCGTACGCCTTGATCGCCGCGGGAGCTGTCGCGCTCGCCGCGGCGGCCCTGCTGCCGGCCGGTGCACGGCCGGCAGCCCGGGCCGGACAGCGGCGAGCGGCGGAATAATCGGGCGGGGCGGTGCCCGTCAGGCCTTGCTGCTGCGCAGTTCGTGGCCCTTGGAGGTCTTGCACCGCCCCGATTCGAGATCCCACTGCCAGCCGTGCAGGTTGCAGGTGAGCGTGGTGCCGTCCACCACCCCGAACTTCGACAGGTCGGCCTTGAGGTGCGGGCAGCGCCGCTGGATCTCGTAACCGCCCAGCTCGATCGACGCCGAGTCGTCGTGCGCCTCCGCGAACCAGCCGTCCGCATACGCGATGCGCTCGTCGGTGAGGCACTTGAAGAACGTGTACAGGAACTCGTTGTACCCGCCGACCCGCCACGTGGTGAAGCGTGTCGAGAGGAAGATCGTGTTGACCCAGTCCGGCTCGTCGTCGCGTAGCACCGTACGGACGATCTCCGGCGCGATGCGGAATCCGTAGCGGTACTTGCCTTCTCCCTCGACGGGCTCGCGGACGATGCGCTTGGGGAAGTCGAGCACCACGGTCTCGTCGCCCATCACGAGGCCGACGGGGTAGCCGATGCCGTCACAGATGAGATCGGACTGCGCCATGATCGGCTCGAACTTCGCCCTGAGTGCGGGCAACAGCGGCTCGCCGTCGGCCGGCGCCCACGTGGCCTTCTCCGCGGCGATGACCGGCGCGAAGCGCTGAGCCATGTCCTCGATGTAGGCGGCCTTGTTCGTGAAGATCGCCTCGACCTCGTCCTCGGGGATCGGATGGGCCAGTGTCATCTTCTCGCTCCCGGCGAGGTCCACGACCGAGCCCGGGATCATCAGCAGGCCACCGTCGCGGCCGTTGATGCGCAACTGTTCGAGGAACACCTTCTGGTCGGGGAAGATGTTGCCCTCGTCGCCGTGGTCGTCGTTGAGGTAGCGCAGTTCGTCGTCGAGGAAGACCGGCGGACCGGCGGACGGGACGATCCAGGTCGCGCCGACCTGCTCGATGTAGCTGCGGCAGCGGTCCATGCCGCGCTGGCGCTTCTGCTTGCCGAAGTTGGCCTTCGTCTTCTTCGGGATGTCGTAGACCATCGGATACCAGATGGCGCCCGAGTACTGCAGCAGATGGATGTCGATGTGACCGAACGCGTCGTGCATCGGGTCCATGTCGATCGGCCGCGCGTCGTTCATGTTGAACACGGTGGTCTCGCCGTCAGAGACGACGAGCCCGGAGTCGCCGATCGGGCCGTCCGCGGGTGCTCGCATCGCAATGATCATGATGTCGAGCTCGCCGGGTGCGAGGGGAGCGTCGGGCGCGTCCCGGATGCCTTCCTTGCTGATCCGGTGCTTGACCGAATCGGTGGTCTCGTAGAACTTCGTGAAACCGAGCGCCTCGAGTTCGCGGCGCAGATCCGGCACCGGGTAATCGGGCAGCAGCACGGTGGCGTCCTTGCGGACGTGCTCACCGAGCGTCCCGGGATCGAAATGGTCCTTGTGGAGATGCGAGACGTAGAGGTAGTCGACGTCGCCGAGGGCATCCCAGTCGAGGCTCGTGTTGTCGGGGAACGGTACCCACGACGCGAAGTAAGCGGGATTGACCCACGGATCGCAGAGAATGGAGCCTGCCTCGGTCCGGATGTGGAACCCGGCGTGGCCCACGCTGGTGATCTGCACTCGTTGCCTCCTGACGTGCTGACCTATGTACCTCCAGGGTATGTGGAGAGGCCGTGGAGACACGCGGCAGCCCGCCGGGGCCACGGGTGCGGCACCGTATCGGCCGCCCGGCTACGCTGGCCGACGTGGAACCCTTCTACCGGACGATCATCGGCGTCGCGCGCACTCTGTTCGCAGGCCAGGGACTGAAATTCTCCGTCACCGGGGAGGAGCACATCCCCGCGACCGGAGGTGCGGTCATCGCGATCAACCACACCGGCTACATGGACTTCACCTACGCGGGTCTGCCCGCCCGTCCCGCGAAGCGCTACGTGCGCTTCATGGCGAAGAAAGAGGTCTTCGACAACAAGATCTCCGGGCCGATGATGCGCGCGATGAAGCACATCCCTGTCGACCGTGGTGACGCCGGCGACTCCTACCGCCTCGCAGTCGAAGCGCTGCGCGCGGGAGAACTGGTGGGAGTGTTTCCCGAGGAGACGATCAGCCGCAGCTTCGAACTGAAGAAGTTCAAGACGGGCGCGGCGCGGATGGCCGAAGAGGCAGGTGTGCCGGTCATCCCCATGATCATCTGGGGGTCGCAGCGGGTGTGGACCAAGGGTCATCCCAAGCGTCTGGGCCGCACCAATACGCCCATCACGATCAAGGTCGGCGCTCCGATTCCCCCCTATCTGCCGGCGTCGGCCATGACCGAGCAGTTGCACGCGACGATGGAGCAGATGCTCCACGAGGTGCAGGACGCCTATCACCACGAGCCCGGCGCCTACTGGGTGCCGCGCCGTCTCGGTGGTTCGGCGCCCACACTCGAGGAAGCAACCGCCGAGGACGAGCGTGTCGCGGCGGAACGCCGGGCCCGCAAGGAACGCGAGCGGACCGAGCGCGAAGGGCCGGACAGCGGCGACCGCGGCGTTTCGGCACAATGACGGAGTGAGTTCACAGCGCCCGAGCCTTGTCGCCACCGATGTCGACGGCACCCTGATCGACAAGTCCGAGCAGGTGTCCGACCGCACTCGGGCTGCCGTGCATGCGGTCGTCGACTCCGGTACGCCCTTCGTTCTGGCCACGGGGCGTCCACCGCGGTGGATCGCGCCCGTCGTCGAGCAGCTCGGGTTTGCTCCCCTCGCGGTGTGTGCGAACGGCGCCGTGCTCTACGACAGTGCGACCGATCGGGTGCTCAGCGCTGCGGTGCTCCGGGCCGACGAGCTCGCGTGGGTCGCCGAGGTGGCCGCTGCGGTGCTTCCAGGCTGCGGTCTTGCCGCCGAGCGTGTGGGGGAGAGCGCGCACGACGCCGCCACTCCGCAGTTCGTCAGTTCCCCGGGTTACGAACATGCCTGGCTCAACCCCGACAACACCGAACTCGCCGAGCACGAAGTGATCGCCGAACCGGCGGTCAAGCTGTTGATCCGGCTCGCCGGAGCGACGAGTCGTGAGATGGCCGAGGCGATCGCGCCGAAGTTGCACGGACTGGTCGACGTCACCTATTCGACGACCAACGGCCTGGTCGAGATCTCCGCAGCCGGCGTGACGAAAGCATCCGGGCTCCGTGAGCTCGCCCGTCACCTCGACATCTCGGACGACCGCATCGTGGCATTCGGGGACATGCCCAACGACATACCGATGCTGTCGATGGCCCGCCATGGCGTCGCCATGGAGAACGCTCATCCCGACGCGAAGTCGGTGGCAGACGAAATCACTGCCACCAACGACGAGGATGGTGTTGCGCGGATCCTCGAACGCTGGTGGCAGTGATTCGTAGCTACCGGTGAACCGCGGGACTCAGCCCACAGGCACCGGTTCGGGTGCCGGTTCCGGCGCGGGCGCACCCTCGGGTGCGGGTACCGCGATGTCGGCCGGCTGATCCTGCATCGACTGCTCGTAGGCGTCGTTGTAGGCGCGCAGCACCTTGGTGACGACCCCGGTGGCCTCGTTGAAGATCAGCGAACCGAACTCGAAGTCCGAACGCCAGCCGTCCGGCACCCGGTACTCGTCACTGGTGGGCAACCCCAGCTCACCAGTGTCGAGTCCGTATTCCTGCCACGCCTTGTAGATCTCGCCGAGCACCGCCCACACGTCTCCACCGGGGGACGAGTAGAGGGCGCCGTTGACGAACCGGGCGTGCTCGAAGCCGCCCTTGGCGGGTGCGATCGGCGACACGGCCGTGCCGAGACGGCCGGTTTCGCCGCCTTCCGCGATCCATTTCCGGGCGAGCGGGTTGTTTTCGGCAAGTCGCATCAGTTCTGCGACCAGATCCTGCACGTTCGTGGCGGTCTCGGCCGAGCCGGGCGGCAGCGCGCCGGTGCCCGGTACGGGACCCGCATCCCGCGGAGGATTGTTCACCACGATCGGCGGCGCGCTCGGCGCGCCCTTGGCGGCGGCCGCGGCGATGTCGCGGATCTTGTTCATCTGTGCGTAGCCGCCGTCGCCCGGGCAACTGGTGTTGCCGACGTCGCGGTGCGCGAAGATGATCGGCAGATCCACCGCTGCACCCCGCGGGTACGGCGTGAACGACGTGCCCTCCGAGTACATGGTGGTGCGGCCCTTGGGGTCCAGACCGGCCGCGGCGAGCCGCCAGCCGAGGTAGTTGCCCACATTCTGCACGGTGACCTCCGGCGGTGCGGCCGTGGAGAAGTCGCCCATCATCGCGATGCCGACGGTGTTCTCGTTGAAGCCGCCCGCGTGGGCGCCCTGCACATTGCGTTCCAGACCGCCCGCACGACCTTCGAAGATCTGTCCGTACTTGTCGACGAGCACGTTGTACCCGATGTCGCACCAGCCGAGTGTCTGCGCGTGGTACGCGTAGATGGCGCGGACGATGCCCGCGGACTCCGCCTTCGAGTAGTTGTTGCTGCCCGCGGTGTGGTGCACGGTGGCGCCACCGAGGGAGTCGTCGTACGTCGCACTCTGGCAGCGCAGCGACTCGTCGGCACCCCATTGCGACCTGCCGATGACTTTCAGGCCCGAGGTGCCGAGCGGCGCCGCGATGTCGTCGAGCCGGCCGTCGGCCTCGCCGGTACCCGGATCGATCAGGACCGCGCTGACGCCTTCCGCAGCCGCGAGCACGGGTTCCTGGCTGCGCAACGGCTTCGACGAGGAAGCGGGTACGTAACCGAGTTCCGGTGCCGCGCCGCCTGTTTCGGCGACCGGGACCGGCCCTTCGTCGACCGGGGCGGGCGCCTCGGGTGCCGGAGCGCCGGGTGCCGGTGCGTCGGGTGCCGGTGCGGCGGGTGCCGGTGCGGCGGGTGTCTCGGCCGGCGGTGCTTCCGCGCCGGCGAGCGCGGGTTCGGGGCCGGGACGCGGGGTGAGGAGAACCTGCACCGCGCGTGTCGCGCCGACGAAGATCGGCTCGGTGCCGCGTCGCGCGTCGTCGGACGTGTCGTTGCGGCTCGACTCGAGGGGTTCGGTGACCGACCACGGGCCCCACGAACCGTCGCCGTTCTGCGCGCGAATCAGCGCGTCGGTGTCGGCGATGTCGTCGGCGGCCAGTGCGACCAGGCTGAACGGAGTCTCCCGGGTGAGTTCCTTGACCGTGGCGCCGACACGGGCGATGGGACCGCCGTCGGGATCCGGGGTGGTGGTGATCTGCGGCAATCCGTCGATGATCTCCGCAAGACCGATGTCGGGCAGGTTGAGCCCGGTCAGTTCCTCGAGCGGGATGATCAGGTCCGGTACGGACGCGAGCACCACTTCCGCAATGTCTGGGCTGACGGATTCGACGGAGTCGCTGGTGGTGCGAACTTCCGTCGGTCCTGCGGTGAGTCCGGACACGGCAAATGGCGTGGCGACGGCCAGGGCGGCGACGGCACCCAGGACGATCGACGGCTTAGGGCGGCGATGCGGCACTGTTTGCAACTCCCTGTTCGTGTAGATCTGCGGTCGGAGGAGGGGTTCCGAGAGGTCGAAAACCTCCATCGCGGACCGCTTCGAGAGAGCGAAATGGCCGCGATCGGGTGCAACTTGTGGTGCTGTTGTTTCTGCTGTGACTTGTGTTGCGTTGGTCCGTCACTCTTGTCACACTAGACCCAGGCAACCTTAAGCCTCAACCTGAGCTTGAGGATCGGTCGTAAATGTCCGATCCGGCGATCTACGAGTCCGTGCATCGTCCCGGAATGCGAGAACGAGGGAGCGGAACGCCATGGCACCACAATCCATCGGCCGCAGAGGAAAGATCCGTCGGAGACGATTCGTCATCGGACGACCACTGCGGAACGGGTGGCAGCCCTCCGTTGCTCGTCTCGCGGTGATCGGACTCGCGCCGGCTCTGGTCGTCGGTTCGGGCGTCGGCGTGCTCGTGCAGAACCGTTCCGATTCGGTCGGCGTCGTCGAAGCGGTGTCGGCCGACACGCCGTACACCTTCTCCGGTTTCGGCCACGGCCACGGGCGGGGCATGGGGCAATGGGGGGCCTACGGCTACGCCCAGGAGGGCTGGACGGCCGAGCGCATCATCGCGCACTACTACGGCGGAACCACGCTCGGTTCGATCGACGACTCGATGATCGCTGTGCGCCTGACGGGGCAGGACGACCGCTCACTCGATGTGTATTCCGAGACCGGTCTCCGAGTTGCAGGACAACAACTGGCGCCCGGTGAGGCTGCCCATCTGACCCCCACGCCCGGCGGCGGTGCGAACGTCGTCGTCACGACCGGGTGCAGCGGCGAAGTGCTCTGGCAGGCGGCGACCGATGTGCCCTGGGCAGATCCCGTCGACCTCGGCGAGGACCGCCCGGCGGAGGAACACCTCCGGTTGTGCGGGAGCGACACGCCGTATCGCGGAGCCCTCGGAGTGGTGCTCGACGGCGCGGCGCCCCGGACGGTGAACCGACTGCACGTCGAGGACTATCTCCGCAGTGTCGTCCCGGCCGAGGCACTTCCGGGCTGGGCCGACACCGGTGGCGCGGAAGCCCTCCGTGCGCAGGCCGTCGCGGCACGTTCCTACGCACTTGCCGAAAAGCGGAACGAACTCTGGCAGACCTGCGACTCGACCGACTGCCAGGTGTACACCGGATCGAACGCCGAGGACCCCCGTACCGACGACGGTGTCCGCAGCACGCGCGGCACCGTTCTGATGAAGGACGGCGCCGTCGTCCGGAGCGAGTTCTCGGCGTCGACCGGTGGATACAGTGCCGGAGGCGTCTTCCCGCCCGTCGAAGACGCGGGGGACAAGGTGGCACCGAACCGGGCCTGGGCCAAGACCCTGTCGGCCGGGGAGATCGGCTCCGCGTTCGGCGTGGGCGAACTCCAGGCGTTCGAAGTGCTTGCCCGCAACAACCTCGGCGCGGACGGTGGACGTGTCACCCGCGTGCGCGTCGTCGGCAGCGACCGCACCATCGAGACGACCGGCGCCGAAGCCCGCGCCAAACTGGGTCTGCGTTCGGACTGGTTCACGATCGCCGAAGGCGCAAATCTGCCGGCCCCGCCGACCACCCCGGCCGCGGAGCCCGGACCCGAAGTCGGTATCGATCCGTTCGGCAGCGGGAACGGCGCGTCGCCCATCGAAGCGAAATTCTTCGAACTCGGTGGTGTCGACGGTGTACTCGGCACGCCGGTCGGTCCGGAACTGATGCTGCCCGACGAACTGGGCAAGTTCCGCATCTTCACCGGTGGCGCCATCGTCTGGACGCCGGATCTCGGCGCGCAGGTGATCGACGCCAGCTTCCTCGACGAGTGGCTGCCGGGTACGGGTAGTACCGAGTAGCCGCCCGCGAAACGCAGGAAGGGGACGGACCTGATCAGGTCCGTCCCCTTCTTGTGTGTCCGAGGAAGGGGTTGACATTGACGCAACGTCAAGACGCACCCTGAAAAGTGCCGAAAGGAGGGCGAGATGCCACGCGAATGGTCGATCCAGGAACTGGCCCGGAGCGCGGGTGTCACCAGCCGCACGTTGCGGCACTACGGCGACGTCGGAGTGCTCGTCCCCTGTCGTACCGGCAGCAACGGGATGCGGTTCTACGATGCCGACGCGCTCGTCCGGTTGCAGCGCATCCTCCTGCTGCGTGACCTCGGTCTGGGTCTCCCGGCGATCCGGGAGGTCCTCGACGGGCACGACGACACGACGGCAGCGCTGCGGACGCACCTCGAACTGCTCGAGCACGAGCGGCGGCAACTCGAGAGGCGCATCGAAGCGGTGCGCAGCACCCTCGCGAAGACCGAAAAGGGAGAAGAGCTCATGGCAGACGAAGTGTTCGACGGTTTCGATCACACGCAGTACCGCGACGAGGTGATCGACCGATGGGGCAAGGACGCGTACGACAACAGTGACCGCTGGTGGCGCGGAATGGGCGAGGGCGAACGCGGCGACTGGAAGAGCCGCGCCGCGCAACTGTCCGCGGACTGGACCGCAGCGGCCGAGGCAGGGGTGGACCCGGCCGGCCCGGAAGCCCGGGAACTCGCTCGCCGTCACGTCGAGTGGCTGTCCTCGATTCCCGGCACTCCCGGATACGGCACCCCGGAGGGCATCAGCCGGGAGTACGTGCTCGGCCTCGCCGACATGTACGTGGCCGACGAACGGTTCGCCGCGAACTACGGCGGACCCGCCGGTGCCGCGTTCGTGCGCGACACGCTGCACCGATACGTGTGAACGGAGCGTCCGGTCGGTCCGGTGACGGACCGAACCGGCGCGTTCGTACCCCGGTCGCTTACCCTGGTTCTCCGTGACTGCTGCATCAGCGCCCCAGCCCTCCACCGGTGAGTACGACCTGATCGTCGTCGGCTCCGGATTCTTCGGACTGACGATCGCAGAGCGGGCCGCCACGCAGCTCGGCAAGCGAGTTCTCGTCGTCGAGCGCCGCTACCATCTCGGCGGCAATGCGTACTCCGAACCCGAGCCCGAGACCGGCATCGAAATCCACAAGTACGGTGCCCATCTGTTCCACACGTCGAACAAGCGCGTGTGGGACTACGTCAACCAGTTCACCGACTTCACGGGCTACCAGCACCGCGTGTACGCGATGCACAAGGGCCAGGCCTACCAGTTCCCGATGGGGCTCGGCCTCGTCTCCCAGTTCTTCGGCCGCTACTTCACGCCGGACGAGGCGCGCGCCCTGATCAAGGAGCAGGCATCCGAGATCGATTCCTCCGAGGCGAAGAACCTCGAGGAGAAGGCGATCTCCCTGATCGGCCGTCCGCTGTACGAGGCGTTCGTGCGCGACTACACCGCCAAGCAGTGGCAGACCGACCCGAAGGAACTGCCGGCAGGCAACATCGCCCGGCTCCCGGTCCGGTACACCTTCGACAACCGCTACTTCAACGACACGTACGAAGGTCTGCCGGTCGACGGCTACACCGCGTGGCTCGAGAACATGGCGAAGGACGACCGCATCGAGGTGCGGCTCGACACCGACTGGTTCGAGGTTCGCGACGAGATCCGGGCCGCGAGCCCCGATGCGCCCGTCGTCTACACCGGCCCGCTGGACCGCTACTTCGACGACGTCGAAGGCAAGCTCGGGTGGCGCACCCTCGACTTCGAAACCGAGGTCCTGCGCGACTGCGGCGACTTCCAAGGCACCCCGGTGATGAACTACAACGACGCCGACGTGCCGTACACCCGCATCCACGAGTTCCGGCACTTCCATCCCGAGCGCGAGACGTACCCGGCCGACAAGACGGTCATCATGCGTGAGTTCTCGCGCTTCGCGGGTGACGACGACGAGCCGTACTACCCGATCAACACCTCCGAGGACCGCGCGAAGCTCACCGCCTACCGCGAACTCGCAAAGAAGGAAGCAGCCGAGAACAACGTGCTGTTCGGCGGCCGCCTGGGGACCTACCAGTACCTCGACATGCACATGGCGATCGCCAGCGCGCTGTCGATGTTCGACAATGTCCTCGCGCCGCACTTCGAGTCGGGTGCCCCGATCGCGGGTGACGCGTCGTGAGCATCAGCGAACCGGGCCTGCTCGGTAAGACCCTTCTCCAGCGGATCATCCTGCCCCGGCCGGGTGAACCCCTCGACGTGCGCACCCTGTACCTCGAGGAGTCGCCGACGAATGCCCGTCGTGCCCACGCCACGACCCGCACGGCCCTGACCGTCGGCGCCGAGTCGGAGGTGTCGCTGTGCACCTATTTCAACGCGTTCCCGGCAAGCTACTGGCGGCGCTGGAGCACACTGCCGGCGGTGGTGCTGCGCCTCGAGCTGACCGGCCACGGCCGCATCGACATCTACCGCAGCAAGGCCGACGCGAGTCGCATCCACGTCACCGGCAGTGAGTTCTCCGGCGACAAGGTCGTCGTCGAACTCGAGACCGATCTCGGTCCGTTCGAGGACGGCGGCTGGATCTGGTTCGACATCACGACCGACACCGAGGTCACGCTGCACTCCGCGGGCTGGTACTCGCCGGTGGAGGCCGAAGGCCGCGCGTCCGTCGCTGTCGGTATCCCGACGTTCAACCGGCCCGCCGACTGTGTGAAGGCACTGCGGGCGCTCGCGTCCGACCCGCTGGTCATGGATGTCGTCGACGCCGTGATCATTCCGGACCAGGGCACCCGCAAGGTTCGTGACGAACCGGGTTTCGCCGAGGCAGCCGCACCGTTCGGCGACCGGCTCGTCATCCACGACCAGGGCAACCTCGGTGGTTCCGGTGGTTACAGCCGCATCATGTACGAGGCGCTGAAGACCACCGACTCGCCGTTCATTCTGTTCATGGACGACGACATCGAGATCGAACCGGACTCGGTGCTGCGCGCGCTGGCATTGTCGCGCTTCGCGAAGAAGCCGATGCTCGTCGGCGGCCAGATGCTCAACCTGCAGGAACGTAGCCACCTGCACACCATGGGCGAGGTCATCAACCGGGCGAACTTCATGTGGAGTGCCGCTCCGAACGTGGAATACGACCACGACTTCGCGACCAAGCCGTTGCACGACCGCGAGAACTCGAAGCTGCTGCACCGCCGCATCGACGTCGACTTCAACGGCTGGTGGATGTGCATGATCCCGCGGGTCGTCGCGGAGGACATCGGGCAGCCACTGCCGTTGTTCATCAAGTGGGACGACGCCGAGTACGGGCTGCGCGCCCGCGCCGCCGGGTATCCGACGGTCACCATGCCCGGTGCCGCGATCTGGCACATGGCATGGAGCGACAAGGACGACGCCATCGACTGGCAGGCGTACTTCCACCTGCGCAACCGCCTGGTCGTCGCCGCGATGCACATGGACGGCGACTCCAAGGCCCTGGTGCTGGACACGGTCAAGGCCACGGTCAAGCACCTGGTGTGCCTCGAGTACTCCACGGTTGCGATCCAGAACAAGGCGATCGAAGACTTCCTGGCCGGCCCGGAGCAGCTCTTCGACCTGTTGCCCCGCGCCCTCGGTGAGGTGCACGCGCTGCGGAAGAACTTCTCCGACGCAGTGGTGCTGCCGTCGTCGACAGAGTTGCCGATGGCGTCGGGAGCCGAGGTCGGCGCGGTCGGAATCCCCGAAGGCGCGGCCGCGAAGGTCAAGCGTCTCGCCAAGGGTGTGCTGCACAATTTCCGTCCGGAGAACGCCGAGCACCACAACCGTCCCCAGCTCAACGTGCCCACGATCGATGCGCGCTGGTTCCTGCTGTCCCAGGTCGACGGTGTGACCGTCACCACCGCGGACGGCCGGGGCGTCGTCTACCGTAAGCGCGACCGAGCACAGGCTCAGGCCCTGCTGACCGAGGCGCTTCGCCTGCGCCGTGAACTTGCGCGCCGGTTCCCCGAAATGAAGAAGCGGTACCGGGACGCGGTTCCCGCCCTGACCAGCAAGGAGGAGTGGGAGCGTGTCTTCGGCGCCGGTAACTAGCGAGACGAATCCGGCCGAGTGCGCTCGCACAGGTCGTTGGAAGAGCACCGACACCGAGATACGGATCCTGCAGACCGTGCAGGCTGCCGTCGGCAGCACTCCGGGCGCCATCTCCGCTGCGCGCGGTCTGTCGCACTTCGGTGAGCACGCGCTCGGCTGGGTCGCCGTCGGCGGACTCGGAGCCGTGGTCGACCGCAAGCGCCGCCGTCAGTGGGCGAGCGTTGCCGTCGGTGCCGTCGGTGCGCACGCCGCCTCGATCGTCATCAAGCGGGTGGTGCGCCGCCGCCGGCCGTCCGACCCGTCGGTGCAGGTCAACGTGTCGACGCCGAGCAGGCTGAGTTTCCCGTCGTCGCACGCGACCTCCACGACCGCGGCTGCCGTGCTGCTCGCCCGAGTCACCGGGCTACCCTTTCCCGCGGTGCTCGTGCCGCCCATGCTGCTGTCGCGCCTCGTTCTCGGCGTGCACTATCCGACGGACGTCCTGGCCGGCGCGGCACTGGGTGCGGCGTCCGCCGCCGTCGTGGTGCGGGCAGAGAAGAAGTTTGGAGAGCGATGAGCGAGGAACCGGCCGCCGTCAAGGAGGCCCCGAAGACCCTGCCCGCAGGGATCGTCAAGGCGATGCGCCCGCGGCAGTGGGTGAAGAACGTCCTGGTGCTCGCGGCACCGATGGCTGCGGGATCGGTCACCCAGCTCGACGTGCTGTTGCCGGTCGCGCTCGCGTTCGTCGTGTTCTGCATGGCAGCGTCCGGCATCTACCTGGTCAACGACGCGCTCGACGTCGAAGCCGACCGTGCGCACCCCACGAAGCGTTTCCGGCCGATCGCCGCCGGCATCCTGCCGATACGACTCGCCTACATGATCGCGGTGGGCCTCCTGGTCGCTTCGATCCTGCTGTCGTTCCTCGCGAACTGGCAGCTCGCGGTGGTCATGGCCGTCTACATCGGCATCCAGCTCGCGTACTGCTTCGGATTGAAGCATCAGGCCGTGCTCGACATCTGCATCGTCTCGTCGGGATTCCTGATCCGGGCGATCGCGGGCGGTGTCGCGGCGGAGATCCCGCTGTCGCAGTGGTTCCTGCTGATCATGGCGTTCGGATCGCTGTTCATGGCGGCAGGTAAGCGCTACGCCGAACTCCGTCTCGCGACCCGCACCGGAGCCAAGATCCGCAAGTCGCTCGAGTACTACACCGAGACCTACCTGCGGTTCGTGTGGACCGTGGCCGCGACCGCCGTCGTGATCTGCTACGGCCTGTGGGCGTTCGAGCAGGACAACCGCGCGGACTCGAACTGGTACGCCATCTCGATGGTGCCGTTCGTCGTCGCGATCCTCCGGTACGCGGTGGACGTGGACGGTGGCGAAGCCGGGGAGCCGGAAGAGATCGCTTTGAAGGACCGTGTGCTGCAGTTCCTCGCGGTTGCCTGGATCCTGGTGGTCGGCGGTGCTGTCTACCTCTTCTGACGTCGTGAACGACGTCGACGACAACGCGGCAGGCCGAGCGGGCACCAACCGACCCGGCCTGCCTCGCGGTGTCGCACGCGGAGTGTTCGCCGGGGGAGTGGCCCTCTCGGCACTCCTGATGTTCTGGGGCGCGTGGGACCGCCGGTGGATCGCCGACGACGGCCTGATCGTCCTGCGTACGGTGCGCAACCTGCTGGCCGGATACGGACCGGTCTTCAACGCCGGGGAACGCGTCGAGGCGAATACCTCCACGGCATGGACGTACATCGTCTACGGCGCCGGATGGCTCACCGGCATCCGCCTCGAGTACGTCGTACTCGGCCTCGCGCTGGTGCTCTCGACGACCGCGGTGGTCCTGGCGATGCTCGGCGCGGCGCGGTTGTACCGGTGGCGCATGCGTGCCGCGACCGGCACGGTTCTGCTGTTGCCCGCCGGTGTGCTCGTCTACATCGCGGTGCCGCCGGCCCGGGACTTCGCGACATCCGGACTCGAGACCTGCCTGGTGATCTGCTGGCTCGCGCTGGTGTGGTTGCTCATGGTCCGGTGGGCAACGCCCGATCCCGCCGGGAAGCGGCCTCTGCCGGGGACCGTGGGGATCCTGGGCACGGCGTTCGTCGCCGGGCTCGGTCCGCTGGTGCGCCCCGAATTGGCGATCGTCGCGGGTCTGACCCTCGCTCTGCTCTTCCTCGCGGACGGCCTGACCTGGCGGATCCGCGCTGCGATGGTCGCGGTCGCGGGTCTGGTGCCGGTGGTCTACCAGATCTGGCGCATGGGCTACTACGGCCTGCCGTACCCGAACACCGCGGTCTCCAAGGACGCGGGCGGCGCGAAGTGGACACAGGGCTTCGACTACCTCGGCAACCTGGTCGTGCCGTATCTGCTGTGGCTGCCGCTGTTGTTCCTCGTCACGGTGACCGTCGCGGTGATGCTGTCCAGCGGTCGCGGTACCGGTGTTGCCGGCAACCGTGAAAGGTTCCTGTCGAAGGGAACCGACGTGCGCACCCTGCTGACGGCGGGACAACGAGTACTGCGCACCCCCACGGCCGTGGTCGTGCTGGTGGTCCTGTCCGGTGTCCTGCTCCTGCTGTATTCACTGCGCGTGGGCGGCGACTTCATGCACGGCCGCGTGCTGCTCCCGCCCCTGTTCTGCCTGCTGCTGCCGGTAGCGGTGATCCCGCTCCGGGTTCCCGACCGGTCCGAACTCGGAAACAATCCCCGGACCCGCGTGGCCGGCGCGGTCGCGGTGCTCTGGGTCGGCACGGTGGTGTGGGCGCTGTTCGCGTCGAACACGACCGGCATGCCGGAGGGTGCGGTGGTCGGCCGATCGGGCATCGTCGACGAGCGGGCGTTCTACTCGCTCAACACCGGGCACCTCCACCCGATCCGCGCCGAGGACTACCTCGACTACCCGCGGATGCGCGCGATGGTCTCCACGATCGCCGAGACGCCGAACGGGGGCCTGCTGCTGCCCACGCCGTCGTACGACGCCTGGGACGTCGTCCCGCCCCCGGAACCCATTCCGCCGGGCGGAGCGGGGCACACGGTCTTTTTTCTGAACCTGGGCATGACGAGCATGAATGTCGGGCTGGATGTTCGGGTGGTCGATCAGATGGGCCTGGCCTATCCGCTCGCGGCACACACCGAACGACTCGAAGACGGCCGGATCGGACACGACAAGATCCTGTATCCGGACTGGGTGGTGGCCGAGTCGGGAGTGGTCGACGTCTATCCCTGGCTGCCGGGCTACCTCGACGAAGAGTGGGTGGCGATGGCCAAGCTCGCGCTCACGTGCCCCGAGACGCGTGAGTTGCTGGATTCGTCCGGTGCCGAGCTGACCTGGCCGCTGTTCAAGCGGAATCTGCGGAACGCATTCGAGTACGCGGGATACCGGATCGACCGGGTACCGGAGTACGAGATCCAGCGGTGCGACCTGCCGATGCCGTCCGCGGGTGGATGACCGAGTTGGCTTGAACTTCAGGTCTCGCTAGTATCACGGCATATTACGGTCGGATAACGGCGAGAACGGTCGCCGCGGCACGTCGGTCTGCGCAAGCCCACGACCTCAGAAATCGGGGTTTGTCAGAGATCACGCCGTCCTTTACAGTCTTGACCGCAGTGTGACTTGTGGCGACCGCCCGCCGGTCGTCGAACGCCGGGTATTCACGGGGGACGCGAACGCGGACGCCGCTGATCGAGAAAGTGAGCATTGTTCATGCGTTTTGTCCCCAGGTTGTCGCAGGGCCTTCGTCGGCGCCTGCTCGGCACCGCCGCCGTGGCGCTGGTATTGCCCGTTGCCGCCGGTGTTGCCGGAACCTCCGCGGCTGTCGCCGCACCGGCCCAGAGTGCACCGGTCTCGCACCGCGCACCGGCCGGAGGATTCGAAGAGGTCTTCGTCGATTCCGACATGGGCCCGATCAAGGTTCAGATCCAGTGGGCAGCCCGTGGCGGTGATGCGGCTCTCTACATGCTCGACGGATTGCGCGCCCGCGACGACGCCAACGCGTGGACCTTCGAGACGAATGCTCTCCAGCAGTTCGGCAACGACAACGTCAGCTTGGTCATGCCGGTCGGCGGCCAGGCGAGCTTCTACACCGACTGGTACTCGCCCAGCAATCTCAACAGCCAGGACATCACCTACAAGTGGGAGACGTTCCTGACCCAGCAGTTGCCCGACTACCTCGCCACCCGTGGCGTGTCGCGCAGCAACAACGGCATCCTCGGCCTGTCGATGGGTGGCTCGGCCGCTCTGACGCTGGCTGCCTACCACCGCGACCAGTTCAAGTTCGCGTCGTCGCTGTCGGGCTACCTGAACCTGTCGGCTCCCGGCATGCGTGAGGCCATCCGTATCGCGATGCTCGACGCCGGCCGCTTCAACGTCGACGCGATGTGGGGCCCGCCGTGGAGCCCGTCGTGGCTGCGCAACGACCCGTTCGTGTTCGCTCCGAAGCTCGAGGGCCTGTCCCTCTACATCTCCGCAGCGAGCGGCCTGCCCGGCCAGCACGACAACCCGGAGGGCTTCGCCGGCTTCTACAACACGGCGAACGCCATGGGCCTCGAGGCACTGTCGCTGGTCCAGACCCGCGCATTCCAGGTCAAGCTGGCCGCGCTCGGTATCCCCGCGACCTTCGAGTTCCCGTCGCGTGGCACCCACGCATGGAAGTACTGGGAAGACGAGCTGTGGAAGGCTCGCCCGCAGATCCTCGAGGCGCTCAACGCCTTCTGATCTCCCTAGAGATCCGGTAGCACTGCTCCTCACAGCGCCGCCCACCACCGTTCGGTGGTGGGCGGCGCTGCGTTCTCTGTAACAATTTTCCCATCAGTCACAGCGCGGCACCCCCGCGACCGGCTCTCCTACGTGTACAAACAAGGTTCGGGACGGGGGACATCCGGCACAGCAGCGCCCGTGTGTGGGCGCCCGGTAACGCAGGAAGCGAGCGATGCAGATGCGAACCCAGCTTGGCGGTCACCGGAGCAGATCGGGCGGCAGCGCACGATCCGAGAGCAGCGGCACACGTTCGGTGGGACGCGGGAAGCGGCGTGCACTCGGGCTGCTCGCAGCCGCGCTCGTGGCACCGCTCGCAGCCGGGATGACCACGGTGCCGGTCGCTTCCGCGCAACCTCTCGCGACCCAAGCCGACCCTGTCGGCCAGAACCAGTCGGGTGCGACGGTGCGTGCGGTCGACTGGCTCACGGACCGCCGCGTGGCGCTGTGGATCGACTCCCCGTCGATGGGAACGCCCATCCAGGTGCAGATGCTCCTCGCCCGCGACTGGAACATCGCGCCGGAGAAGCGCTTTCCGTCCGTGTTCATGCTCGACGGGATGCGCGCCCGCGACGACCAGAGCGGCTGGACGCTCGAAACGGACGCCGAGGCGTTCTTCGCCGACAAGAACGTCAACGTCGTCCTTCCGGTCGGTGGCCAGTCCAGCTTCTACTCGGACTGGGTAGACCAGAACAACGGCCAGAACTACAAGTGGGAGACGTTCCTGACGAAGGAACTCCCACCGATCCTCGAGAAGGACTGGCGCAGCACGGACAAGCGCGGTGTCGTCGGCCTCTCGATGGGCGGCACGGCCGCGATGTTCCTCCCGGCGCGCAACCCCGGTTTCGCGCAGTTCGCCGCATCGCTGTCGGGCATCCTCACCACCACGACCCTCGGCATGCCCGAGGCCATCCACTACGCGATGCAGGATGCGGGTGGGTTCGACTCGGAGGCGATGTGGGGTGAACCCGGCGGCGAGGGCTGGGAGGCGCACGACCCGTATCTCCTCGCCGACAAGCTGCGAGGCGTGAGCCTGTACGTGTCGAGCGGAAGCGGCAGTGCCGGTCCGTACGACGACCCGTCGAGCGTTCCCGGCGTCAGTACCAACTACGCGGGCATGGGCCTCGAAATCTTGTCGCGCCTGACGTCCCAGGCGTTCGCGACGAAGCTGAAGAAGACCGGTATCCCGGCGCAGATCGTGTACCGGCCCTCCGGCACCCACGCGTGGAAGTACTGGGAATTCGAGCTGCACCAGTTGTGGCCGCAGCTCGCGAACACACTCGGTGTCGAGGTGGAGAAGCCGGCGTGCGCGCCTGCCGGAGCCATCGCAGACGTTGCCGCTGCCGGCCCGTGGCTGGGCGACTGCCTCACCGCCGAATACCCGGTTGCCGGTGGCACCGTGCAGGACTTCCGCTTCGGGCGGGTCTTCTCGTCCGACGGAGTGACCGTCCCGGTCGCCGGCGCGATCGGCGGGCTCTACCAAGGCAGCGGCGGACCCGCGGGAGCGCTCGGCTACCCGGTCACCGAGGAACGCGGCACCGCGGACGGGCGCGGCCGGTACAACCACTTCCGCAACGGCGCGATCTACTGGACTCCCGAACACGGCGCGCGCCCGGTGCGGGGCGCGATCTTCGAAGAGTGGAAGCGCCAGGGCTGGGAAGGTGGCCCTCTCGGTTACCCGGTCCTCGACGAGGCGCGAACCTCGGACGGTCGCGGCGTCGTGCAGGGCTTCGAGATCGGGGCGATGTACTGGTCGGAGCAGACCGGCGCGCACGCGGTCCAGGGCATGATCATGGACAAGTACGGTCAGCTCGGCTACGAGGGCGGAGTGCTCGGGTTCCCGATCTCGAGCGAGCAGGTCGTCAAGGACAACGGCCGCGTCGCCGACTTCGAGAACGGCCGCATCTACTGGAGCCAGCCCACCGGCGCGTGGCCCGTGCGCGGCAAGGTCCTCGACGCGTGGTCCGCGGAGGGTGCCGAGAACGGCCGCCTGGGCTATCCCGTCGGCGACGAGTTCCCGGCCGAGGGTGGACGCGGTGTCCAGCAGAACTTCCAGAACGGCTTCGTCACCGTCGACGGCGACGCGGTTACGCTGCACCCGTAACCCGCCCGGGGACTGTTACTCCCGCACGCGCGGCCGTACGGAGCGAGGCGCTCCGTACGGCCGCGCGTGCGCTATGTAGCCTGGGGCACACCCTGTTCCAGTTCTGCTCGATACCGGATGTGAGGACACCACCACATGCCTGCACGGACCCGCTCGCGCTCCACCCGCGTCTTCGGCGCACTCGCCGCGGCAATCGCCGCCACCGCAGTTCTGTCCGCCTGCGGAAGCGACGACTCCACCGCTACGAGCACACCGACGACGACCGGTGTGACGACGTCGACCAGTACGGTGTCTCCCACCGACGAGGCGGACGAGACCGGCGCGGGCGAGACCTCGAGCACCACCGCGAGTGGTGACGAGTCCGCACCGCCCGCCGCGACGCCGGCCCCCGGTGGCGGGGCACCCGGTGGGGCGCCCGCTCCCACCGCGGAAGGCGACGAGTTCCTCGCCGCGCTGCGTGCCGAGGGTGTCGAGCCGTCCGACGAGGCCGGCGCGATCAGCATCGCGGACTACATCTGCAGCGCTCAGGCGCAGGGTGGCTCCCCGTCCGAGGTGAAGACGTTCGTCACCGCCTTGGTCGGCAGCGAGTCGGTCACCTCCGGCGGCGAGATCACCGAGGAACAGGCCGCTGCTACCGCGGACACTTACATCGCCGTCGCGGGCGACACGTACTGCAGCTAGGAAGGTCGGCACGATGGTCAGGACGAAGCAGCGCCGTAGTGGGCGCACAATCGTGGTTCTGGGGGCGCTGCTCCTCCTGGCCGTCGTGCTGGTGCTCTGGTACCTGCTTGCGGGACGGCTCGATGTGCCGGGCCCGACCCCACCGCAGGGTCCCGACGACACGCAGTCGCAGCCGGCGTCGTGCCCGGATGTGCAGGTCGTCAGCGTGCCGGGGACGTGGGAGTCGGCGATCGGGGACGATCCCTACAACCCGACCGCAAATCCCATGTCGTTGATGCTCAACGTGACGCGCCCGCTCCAGGAGCGGTTCGATCCGCAGCGGGCGGACGTGTACACCGTCCCGTACGTCGCTCAGTTCTCGAATCCGATCGCCATTCCCCCGGACGGTCAGCAGTCGTACAACAACAGCCGCGGCGCGGGTACGGCGGCGACCACAGATTTCCTGTCGCAGCGCTTCGCCGAATGCCCGCTCACGAGCTATGTGCTCACCGGCTTTTCGCAGGGTGCGGTGATCGTGGGTGACGTAGCGGCGCAGATCGGTGCCGGCAACGGTCCGGTTCCGGCGGATCGTGTCCTCGGGGTCGCGCTGATCGCGGACGGCCGGCGCGACGGCGTGTCGGGAACCGACATCGGAGCCCCCGTCGCGGGAGTGGGCGCGGAACTGTCGCTCGCCGGACTGCGACTGCCGGGCATCACCATGACGGGCGAACGTCCGGGCGGTTTCGGAGCGCTCGACGACCGCACCGTGCAGATCTGCGCGCCGACCGACAGCATCTGCGACGCCCCTGCGAACGCGTTCAATCCGTCGAACTGGGCGACTGCTGCGCCGCGCATCCTCGAGTACGTGAACAACCCGATCCATGCGCAGTACAACTGGTATGTCGTCGACGAGAACGGGACCACCGCACCGCAGTGGATCACGTCGTGGGCGACCGATTTGATCGAATCCGCCCCGCATCCTGCCGAGGAGTGAGGTTCCTCGAGGGTTACTCGCCAGTAGTGTCGGTCGTCACCACCGGGTGCAACGGTCCTGCCGTCGGCCTCTAGACTCATCCCTCGGCCGACACGCCCGGCCGATCCGGGGCGCGCGGTTCGCGATGACTGCCACAGGAGAAGAGGTCCGATGGGTGCCAGCGACGGAGCGGCGAATACCCGCCCGGCGATGGGGCGTACCCGCACCGGCGACCTCGGCCTCCGCCGCGTTCCGATGATCCACGTCACTGCCACGTCCTCCGCGCGTCCGCGCGTCGATATCGGGTCGGCGCGCCGGGCGCACGTTTCGGGCGGGCCGAGGCGGGTACTGCGCAGGTCGGGGGATGACACCGGCACGCATACCGGGCCCGGGACCCCTGCGGAAAGGGCGCCGAATGTGCACAGCGGGTCGGCGATGTCGTATGTTGGTGGCTTCCCGAAGGGGACGGAAGTGCCTGTCCCGTCGATTCCGGTATTCGTGGGGTGGGTAAGCGATGCCGATCTGTAACATATCCGTGACCTCGGACCGATGAACACCTTCAGTGAGTCGTACACAGATGCTGTTCGCGGTGTTCGAGGAGATGATCTGGCAGCGCAAGAAAGAGTTAGGGGCGCAACCATGTCGAGTGGTTGTGGGATCGCTTCGACAGGGAGAAGGAATTGAGCGTCGGGTTCGAAGAGTTCATCGATGAAAACGGCCGGATCAACTTGCCGGAGGGGAACACGCTGCTCGATCACCTCGAGCAGAACGTGGCCTCCAACGGTGACGAGACGGCTTACCGCTACATCGACTACTCGCGGGAACGGGACGGTGAGGTCCACGAACTGACGTGGAACCAATTCGGCGTCCGGCTCAAGGCCATCGCCGCGCGATTGCAGCAGGTCACCGATCCCGGCGACCGGGTAGCGATCCTCGCCCCTCAGGGCCTCGACTACGTGGTCTCCTTCTTCGCCGCGATCTACGCGGGCGTCATCGCCGTACCGCTGTTCGATCCCGACGAGCCCGGCCACACGGACCGGTTGCACGCCGTTCTGGGCGACTGCACTCCGAGCGCGATCCTCACCGCCACGTCGTCTGCCGCAGGTGTCCGGCAGTTCTTCCGCCCCCTCCCCGCCGCGCAGCGTCCCCGGGTAATCGCCGTCGACGCGATCCCCGACACACTCGCGGACTCGTGGACCAGCCCCGCGGTCTCCACCGACGACATCGCGTACCTGCAGTACACGTCGGGCTCGACCCGCGTCCCGGCCGGCGTGGAGATCACCCACCGCTCGGTGCTCACCAACGTCATCCAGATGGCCGATTCGATCGAGCTCGACGAGACCTCGCGTGGCGTGACCTGGTTGCCGTTGTTCCACGACATGGGCCTGCTGACGGTGATCCTGCCCGCGATCGGCGGGAAGTACATCACGATCATGAGTCCGCGTGCGTTCGTCGCGCGGCCCGGCCGCTGGATCCGCGAGCTCGCTGCGGTGTCCGACGGTGCCGGCACGTTCGCCGCCGCCCCGAACTTCGCGTTCGAGCATGCCGCCGCACGTGGGCTGCCGAAGGACGGCGAGAACCTCGACCTGAGCAACGTGATCGGGCTGATCAACGGCAGTGAGCCGGTGACCACGTCGTCGATGCGCAAGTTCAACGAGGCGTTCGCGCCGTACGGCCTGCCCAAGACCGCGATCAAGCCGTCGTACGGGATGGCCGAGGCGACGCTGTTCGTCTCGTCCACCAAGCACAGCGACGAAGCGAAGGTCCTCTACGTCGACCGCGACGAACTCAACCGCGGCCGGGTCGTGCGCGTCGACCGCGACGCCGAGAACGCGATCCCGCAGGTGTCCTGTGGTTTCGTGTCGATCAGCCAGTGGGCCGCGATCGTCGACGCCGAGACCGGCGCCGAGGTTCCGGACGAGCACGTCGGCGAGATCTGGCTGCGCGGCGACAACGTCGGCATCGGCTATTGGGGTCGTAAGAAGGAAACCGACGAGACCTTCCACAACAAGATCACGCAGCGGCTTCCCGAGGGCAGTCACGCCGAGGGCACCCCCGACGACGCCAAGTGGCTCCGCACGGGCGACTACGGCGTGTACATCGACGGTGAGCTGTACATCACCGGCCGCGTCAAGGACCTCGTCATCGTCGACGGCCGCAATCACTATCCGCAGGACCTCGAGTACTCGGCTCAGGAGGCCAGCCCCGCGCTGCGCCCCGGGTTCGTGGCCGCGTTCGCGGTGCCTGCCAACCAGCTTCCGCAGGTGGTGTTCGAGAACGCCGCCTCCGGCCTCGAGTTCGACGCGGACGATTCGTCCGAGCAACTCGTCGTGGTCGCCGAGCGCGCACCGGGTGCGGGCAAGGTCGACCCGCAGCCGGTCGCGGATGCCGTGCGCGCCGCGATCTCGGCACGCCACGGCGTGACGGCACGCGACGTGCTGCTCGTTCCCGCGGGTTCCATCCCGCGTACTTCCAGCGGAAAGATCGCACGGCGCGCCTGCAAGGCCGCCTACATCGAGGGAACGCTGCGCGGTGGTCACCAGCAGCAGGCGTTCCCCGACAGCGTGTGAAGAAATGTTCTTGTTCCCGGGTAGCGTGGTGGGTTGATGGCTGACATGGAAATGACCGTTGCGGAACTGCGCGACTGGCTGCGGAACTGGATCGCAAACACGACCGGCCAGCCGGTCTCGCAGATCACGGATGATCGTCCGCTCGAGGAGTTCGGACTGTCGTCCCGCGACGCGGTGGCCTTGAGCGGTGAGATCGAGGATCTTCTCGACGTCACCCTGAACGCGACGATCGCGTACCAGCATCCGACCATCGCGTCGCTGGCAACGCGCATCATCGAGGGCGAACCGGAACGTCCCGAAGACGACGACGACGCGTCTCTGTATGCGGCGCGACCGTCGGGGGCGTCGAAGGACGTCGCGATCGTCGGTGTGTCGACGCGCTTCCCGGGTCATATCGAGACGCCGGAGCAGATGTGGGACCTGCTCTCGTCCGGGCGGGACGCCATCGGCGATCTTCCCGAGGGCCGCTGGTCGGAGTTCGAGGGCGACCCGGCCGTCCGCGAGTCGATCCGCAAGGCCAACACCCGTGGTGGCTACCTCGACGACGTCAAGGGCTTCGACGCCGAGTTCTTCGCGATGTCGCCGCGCGAGGTCGAGATGGTCGACCCGCAGCAGCGTCTCGCGCTCGAACTGACGTGGGAGGCGCTCGAGCACGCGCACATTCCTCCGAGCGACCTCAAGGGTGGTTCGGTCGGTGTCTTCATCGGCAGTTCGGCGAGCGACTACATGCTGCTGGCCTCGGTCGACCCGTCCGTTGCGCACCCGTACGCGCTGACGGGTACGTCGTCCGCGGTCATCGCCAACCGCGTCTCGTACTTCTACGACTTCCACGGCCCCTCGGTCACCCTCGACACGGCGTGCTCGTCGTCGCTCGTCGCGGTGCATCAGGCGGTGCGTGCGCTGCGCGGCGGTGAAGCCGATGTCGCGCTGGCCGGTGGCGTCAACATGCTGCTCGCGCCGGCCGGAACCCTCGGTTTCGACGAACTCGGCGTCATGGCTCCCGACGGCCGCATCAAGGCTTTCTCCGCCGACGCCGACGGCATGATCCGTGCCGAGGGCGGCGGTCTCGTCGTGCTCAAGCGTCTCGAGGACGCCGAGCGCGACGGCGACAACATTCTCGCCGTCATCGCCGGCACGGCCGTCAACCAGGACGGCCGTTCGAACGGCCTGGCGGCCCCCAACCCGGAAGCACAGGTCGACGTGCTGCGCCGGGCCTACCGGGACGCGCAGATCCTGCCGTCGGGTGTCGACTACATCGAGGCACACGGCACCGGCACGGTGCTCGGTGACCCGATCGAAGCCGATGCACTCGGGCGGGTCGTCGGCCGCGGCCGCGATGCCGACAAGCCGGTGCTCCTCGGTTCGGCGAAGACCAACTTCGGCCACCTCGAGTCGGCTGCCGGTGCTGCGGGCCTGATCAAGGTCGTGCTCGCGATGCAGGAGGACGCGCTTCCTCCGACGCTGAACTACACCGCGCCCAACCCGTACATTCCGTTCGACAAGGCGCATCTCCAGGTCATTCCCGACGGTGCGAAGTGGCCCCGGTACACGGGACGCGCGGTCGCGGGCATTTCCGGTTTCGGATTCGGCGGCACCAACGCGCATGTCGTGGTGCACGAATACACCGGCCCCGACGGGCAGGAAGCAGCCGAGGCCGAGGTCGAGATCGTGTCCGACGCCGTCTCCGAGATCGCCGGCACCCCCGCGGAACCGGCTCGTGAGATGCCGGTCGTGCTCGCGGTGTCCGCTCCGATGCCGTCCCGCCGTCGCCGCGCCGCCGCCGACCTCGCCGACTGGCTCGAGACCGAGCAGGGCAGCACGACTCCGCTCGCCGACGTCGCCCGCACGCTCGCGCGTCGCAATCACGGTCGCTCCCGCGCGGTCGTGGTCGCTGCCGACCGTGCCGAGGCCATCGCCGGTCTGCGCGCCGTCGCCGCCGGCAAGCCGGCCCAGGGTGTCTTCACCGCCGACTCTCCCGCGTCCGCGGGACCGGTGTGGGTGCTGTCCGGTTTCGGTGCCCAGCACCGGAAGATGGCAAAGCAGCTGTATCTCGAGAACCCGGTGTTCGCGCGGGCCGTGGACGAGGTCGACGAGCTGATCGTCGACGAGTCCGGTTACTCCATGACGGAGAAGTTCCTCGACGACAGCCAGGACTACGACGTCGAGACCGCGCAGGTCGGGATCTTCACGATCCAGATCGGCCTCGCGGCGGTACTGCGCCACCACGGTGCCGAGCCCGCCGCGATCGTCGGGCACTCGATGGGTGAGGCTGCCGGCGCGTACATCTCCGGTGGACTCGCGCTCGAGGACGCCGTGCGCGTCATCTGCGCCCGCTCGCGGCTGATGGGTGAGGCGGAAGGCCAGCTCGAGGGCGACGACATCCGTCTCATGGCGCTCGTCGAATACAGCGCCGACGAGATCACCTCGGTGCTCCCGGACTTCCCGCACCTCGAGGTGTGCGTCTACGCCGCCCCCACCCACACGGTCATCGGTGGCCCGCAGGGCGAGGTCAACGAGATCGTCGCCCGCGCCGAGGCCGAGGAGAAGTTCGCTCGTGTCCTGCAGACGAAGGGCGCGAGCCACACCTCGCAGGTCGACCCGATTCTCGGTGAGCTCGCTGCCGAACTCGCGGGTATCGAGCCGCACCCGCTGAAGGTCGCCGTGTACTCGTCGGTGGACCAGGAAACCCTGTACCGGCCGGGACACGAAGGCATTCACGGGGTCGAGTACTGGACCAAGGGCATGCGCCACAGCGTGTACTTCACGCAGGCCGTGCGCCAGGCGCTGTCCGACGGCCACACCACCTTCGTGGAGCTCAACGCCAATCCCGCGACGCTCATGTCGGTCGCGTCGACCGCTTTCGACGCGGGCGTGCAGGACGGACAGTTCATCCAGACGCTCAAGCGCAAGGAAGACGAGTCGCTCGGCGTGCTCCTCGCCCTCGCGCAGCTGTATGTGCACGGGCATCCCGTGGACTTGGGCAGCCTGCTCCCCGAGGGGGACTACGCCGAGATCCCGCGGACCGCGTTCCTGCGGAAGCCGTACTGGGTCGAGGCCCGCATCGGCTCCGCGGGCAACAGCCGGGTTCCCGGTGCGCACGTCGCACTCCCCGACGGCCGGCACGTGTGGGAGGTGCAGGCTTCGGCCGTCACCGATCCCGCCGCGCTGCTCGTGGCCGCGGCCTCGCAGGTGCTCGCCGACGTGACGCTCACCGCGTCGATGCCGCACGCACCGGTGCCCGCAGCCGGGACGCTCACCACCACGCTCACCCGCCATCCCGGTGGTGCGTCGCTGCAGGTACACGCTCTCGACGACGGCGGGTTCACGCTCGTCCACGAGGGTGTCGTCACCTCCGGTGAGGTGCTGTCCGCACCTGTTGCCGCCACCGCGGTGTCGACCCGTACGGACGAGGACACCGCCGAGGTGGCCGAGAGCGCCGGCGACCGATGGGATCCGGCCGGCTCGCAGACCCTCGAGGATCGGCTCGCGCTGATCGTCGCGGAGTCGATGGGATACGCGCCCGAGGACCTGCCGGTCGAGATTCCGCTGATCGAACTGGGCCTCGATTCGCTCATGGCGGTCCGGATCAAGAACCGGGTGGAGTACGAGTTCGACATTCCGCAACTCCAGATCTCCGCGGTGAAGGATGCGAGCCTGCGCGACGTCGCGAAGTACCTGCGGTACGCCGTCGAGAACCGCGAGGAAGTCGCGGCACTCGCCGAGCAGCAGGCCGCGGACAAGGCTGCCGAGCGCGCGGCGGACGCCGCAGAAGACGCAGCGGCCGACGAGCAGGCACCGACCTCGGTGGAGGACACCACGGTCGTCGCCGAAGCCGAGCAGATCCTGGAGGACGCGGCGCCTGCCGCGCCGGCCGAGACCGCGCCGGAGACCGCTCCGGCCGAGACCGCGTCGTTGGACACCACCGATGACGGTGGCGTCGATGTGCCCCCGCGCGACGCCGCCGAACGCCTGACGTTCGCGTCGTGGGCGGTGGTTACCGGGCGGTCGGCGAAGAGCATCTTCAACACGCTTCCCACGCTGGACGACGAGAAGGCCGAGAAGCTCGCGGCCCGTCTGACGGAGCGTTCCGGAGGCAGCATCACCGTCGAGGATGTGCGGGGTGCTGCGACGATCGAGAAACTCGCGGATGTCGTCCGCGGATACCTCGAATCCTCCGACCGGATCGACGGATTGGTGCGCGCCCTGCGACCGCGGCCCGAGGGCTCGGATGCGGTGCCGGTGTTCGTCTTCCACCCGGCAGGTGGCTCCACCGTGGCGTACGAACCGCTGCTCAGGCGTCTTCCCGCCGATACGCCGATGTACGGCTTCGAACGCACCGAGGGACCGATCGAAGAGCGCGCCGCGGTATATCTGCCGCTCATCGAGGAGATCCAGGGCGACGGCCCGTACGTGCTCTACGGCTGGTCGCTCGGAGGTGTGCTCGCCTACGCGGTGGCGCGCCTGTTGCGCGAGCGTGGCAAGGACGTGCGTGTCGTCGGACTGATCGACACCGTCATGGCGGGCGAGAAGGTCGAGAACACGCCCGAGGAGATCAGGAAGCGCTGGCAGCGCTACGCGCGCTTCGCGAAGAAGACCTACGGCATCGAAGCACCGCTGCCGTACGACCTTCTGGCCGAGGCCGAGTCCGACGAGGACCAGATCGGAATCCTCATGGGCCTGCTCGAGATGAGCGGTGTCGAGATCCCCGGCGGCATCATCGAGCACCAGCGCACGTCGTGGCTCGACAACCGGGCGATCCAGACCGCCGAACTCGAAACCTACGACGGCGATGTCGTTCTCTACATGGCGGATCGCTACCACGACGACGCGATCGACCTGGAGCCGGCTTTCGGCACCCGGCAGCCCGACGGTGGCTGGGGAGACGTCGTCGCGAATCTGGAAGTCGTGTCGGTGGGTGGCGATCACCTGCAGATCGTCGACGAGCCGTACATCGCCAAGGTGGGGGCAGACCTGACCCGTAAGCTGGCCGCCATCGAGGCCTCGAGGAGCTGAACGAGTAGTGACCACCACCACGGCAGAAAAGCTGGCCGAGCTGCGCCAGAAACTGGAGATCGCGCAGGAACCTGCGGGCGAGATCGCAGTCGCCAAGCGCGCGAAGAAGGGCATTCCGAGTGCGCGTGAGCGCATCGACATGCTCCTCGACAAGGGGAGCTTCGTCGAGATCGGCGCGTTGATGAAGACGCCCGGCCGCGAGGACGCCTTCTACGGCGACGCCGTCGTCGTCGGGCACGGCACGGTCGAGGGCAGGCCGGTCGCGGTCTTCTCCCACGACCAGACGGTTCTCGGCGGCAGCGTCGGAGAGATGTTCGGCCGCAAGGTTTCCGCGGTCCTGGACTACGCCCTCAAAATCGGCTGCCCCGTCGTGGGCATCAACGATTCGGGTGGCGCGCGCGTGCAGGACGCCGTCACGTCGCTCGCCTGGTACGGCGAGATCGGGAAGCGCACCGAGCCGCTGTCGGGCCTGTGCCCGCAGATCTCGGTCATCGTCGGCAAGTGTGCCGGCGGTGCCGTGTACGCCCCGATCAACACCGATGTCGTGGTCGCGACCGAAGACGCCCACATGTTCGTCACCGGACCGGATGTCATCAAGGCCGTCACCGGTGAGGACGTCAGCCTTCACGAACTGGGAAGCGCGCGTAAGCAAGCCGAATACGGCAACGTGCACCACGTCGCGCCCGACGAGAAGGCCGCGTTCGAGTGGGTGCGCCAGTACCTGAGCTACATGCCGTCGAACGCGCAGGAGAAGCCGCCGGTCGTCAATCCCGGTCTGGAACCGGAAATCACGCCCGACGACCTCGAACTCGATTCGTTCATGCCGGACGCCGACAACTCCGGCTACGACATGCACGACATCCTGCTGAAGATTTTCGACGACGGCGACTTCTTCGAGGTCCGTTCGCAGACCGCGCACAACATCATCACCGGATACGCCCGCGTCGACGGCCGCCCGGTGGGTGTCGTCGCGAACCAGCCGCTCCATCTGTCCGGTGCGCTCGACGCAGCCGCAGCCGACAAGGCCGCGCACTTCGTCCGGGTCTGTGACGCCTACAGCATCCCGCTGGTCTTCGTCGTCGACACTCCGGGCTTCCTGCCCGGTGTGGAGCAGGAGAAGATCGGCGTCATCAAGCGTGGCGGCAGGTTCCTGTTCTCGTACGTCGAGGCGTCCGTGCCGAAGGTGACCGTGGTGGTGCGCAAGTCGTACGGCGGCGGTTACGCGGTGATGGGTTCCAAGCAACTCGGCGCCGACATCAACTTCGCGTGGCCGACGGCCCGCATCGCCGTGATGGGTGCCGAGTCCGCGGTTGCGGTCATCGGCCGCAAGCAGATTGCCGATGCGGGCGAGAATGCTCCCGCGGTGCGGCAGCAGCTCATCAACTTCTACAACGAGCATGTGGCGACGCCGTACATCGCTGCCGAGCGCGGCTACATCGACGCCGTCATCGACCCGGCTTCGACGCGGCTCGAGATTCGGCGCGCTCTGAATCTGCTGCGCGACAAGACGGTGTTCAAGAACCCGCGCAAGCACCACCTGTTGCCGCTCTGACGGCCACCGTGTGACAACGATGCCGTAGCGGGCTGCACGCGCACTGTGCAGCCCACTACGGCATTCGTCTGTGCCGGTTAGACGGACAGGGCGCGGCGCACGTAGCCGACGATGTGCTCGACCTCTGCGTCGGCATCGAAGCTGGTGGTGTCTCGCCAGAGCAGGTGTTCCATCGAGGCGAGCAACAGGATCGACGTTGCGCGCGAATCCCGTTCGGGGTCGGTCGAGCCCAGCTCGCGGATCGGTCCGGCGAGCACCTCCGCGAGCGCGAACTCGAGATCCTCGCGCACCTTCGGCGCATGAGGACGACCGCCTCCCGCCGCGACGACATTGCGGGTCGCGGCTCCGATGCTCGGGTCGACCGCCTGACTGAGGACCGCGGCGACGCCCGCCCGGAGAGCGCCCTCGGGGCTTCCTGCCGCGTCCATCTTCCGGCGCAGGTAGTTCAAAAGCCGCTGGCTGCCCTCCTCGACCACGGCGTCGACGAAATCGCTCTTGCTCCGGAAGTACCGGTAGAAGGCGTCGTTCGACAGTCCGGCAGCGGTGACGATGTCCGCGACGCGTGCGGGAGCACCCTGCGTCAGCAGTTCTCGGCCGGCGCGGATGAGCCGGTCCACATCGCGACTCGCAGCCTCCTGCCGCGGGGTCAGACTCCGCCTGACCGCTTGGGTGGCTCGCGGGGAGAGCGACGAGGCGTCCGCGCTGTTCTCGATGGTCACTCCCGCATTCTAGGGATACGCGACATGGTTACCCGTGCGGCAGCCTCGGACGCTACTCGTACACGCGCATCGACGCAGGCTTCCAGAGCCCCGAGCGGTTCACCTCGCTGGTCGCGATCTCCGCGGGAACCGCGTCCGGGTAGTTCGGGACGTACCGCTCCAGCGAGCCCCAGTCGCGGGCCCAGTCGTTCTTCAGATACGTCGGAATCTGTTCGGCACGGGCGAGGACCTCGGTGAATCCGAGCGGACCACCGTTGTCCGCCGACTGCCACGTGTCGGTCGACGACACCGCGAGCGGACGGTCGGGGAGGATGCGGTAGTTCGGCATCTCGGCGACACCGGCCCAGTGATCGAACGGCCGCTGGCACGGGAACTGCAGACCCACGGCCCAGTCCAGCAGGACGGGCTGCTCCGAGCCGATCACGCTGTCGAGGGTGTCGAGGACGGGCACCCGCGGCGGCGTGAACGCGAGCCACTGGTCTCCGGTGAGGTTGGGATCGTTCGCGACGATCCGCACCGCGTCGGTGTCCTCCGGCAGATCCGCGATCGGCACCCGCAGGTTCCGCCACGACGGTGCCGGACCGATGTCCCGCGGCAGGTATGTGCCCTTCGCCTCGACGGTTCCGTCGGGCAGCCGTGTGCCGTACTCGACGAGCAGCGACTGTCCGTAGTTCAGGGCACCGGTGTCGTCGTAGGACCAGACGCGGCCGGCGGCCGAGAGCACGATCAGCGGCGACTCGTCGGCACGCTCGGGCAGTTGGTACCAGCTCGAGGTGAGGCTTGCCGGTTCCTGCACGCCCTGCTGGTAGCTACCGAGGACCGGGGTGACGGCCGGGTCGAGTCCGAACGGCAGGCGCGCGGTACTGCCGTTGACGGTCTGAGCGCCTCGTCCACCGGTGGTGCCGCCGCCCGAGCCGGTCTCGAACGTGGGGCCGACACTCTGGTTGTCGGTGTTGCCCTGTCCGGGTTTGACCTCGACGTAGTCGGCGGTGAGGTCGGACGGAACGCCGTCCGGGCTGAATCCACGGGGAGAGGATCCGGCGAGCGGATCCCCGCCGGCCGGCGGATTCGCGGGGTCGGTGATCGGTTCGAGACGGCCCTGGTTGGGGTCGATCTCGACGAGCACGTCGTTCGCGAGGCCGCAGGTGTCACCGGCGAGGGCACCGATGTTGGACCGGGCGAGCGAGTAGGCGGGATATTGCGCCACCGCGCCCTTGAGGAGTGAAAGCACCTCGAACAGAACCATGACCGCGGCGACGACGGTGAGCGGCGCGGCCGCGAAGGTCCGGATACGGCGGCCCTTGCGCGTCGTCGGTTTCTCCGGTGGCGCCGCATAGCCTTCGCGCAGGTACTGCCAGGCGACGAGGAGCAGCGCCGCACCGAAGAGGATCAGGAACACCGAGCTCGACTGGGTGCCCTGGAACGAGACGGTCTTGTCGAACCACGGAACGCCGTAGCTCGAGACGTACCACCAGCCGTTGATGCCGGCGAACGACACCGCGAGGACGAAGAGCAGACCTGCCAGGAAGATCGTGCGGTTTCGTCGCGATCGCAGAGCACTGGCGGAGACGAGCACGGCGGTCAGTGCCGCGAGCGATCCGGCGATGCCCGCGTACGCCCCGAAGTGGTGGGTCCACTTCGTGGGGTTGAACATCATGAAGAACATCGTTCCGAAGACGATGCCGAGCAGGCGCCACGACGGGCTCATGGCGATGCCGGGGATTTTCCGGCGACGCAGCAGCACGAGCATCGTCGTGAACAGGCACAGCAGCATGACCAGGAACGCGAAACGGCGCGCCAGCGACCCGTCGACGGTCTGCACCATCAGGTAGTAGTAGCGGAGGAAGTCGTTCCACCACTCCTCGTTGGGGCCGATGATCGTGCGCACACGGGTGGCCTCGAGGACCGCCGCGAGGGTCTGGTCCGAGAAGACCACCACGAGGACGAGCACACCGGCTGCGCCGATCGGAGCGAGCAACGGCAGCGTGCCGACCTCACGGTGACGGCGAACCACGATGCGCGTCATGGGCCGCAGGCCCGCGATCAGCGCGGCGATACACATCAGGCCGGTCGGGGCGGCCGCCAGCGTGAAGGCGCCGATGATGACGGCTGTCGCGGCCGGCAACAGGCGACCGGTGGCGATCGCGCGCTCGATCGAGCACCACGTCAGCAACGCTCCGAGGGCGACGATCGGTTCGGGACGCAGGCCGTTGTTGTAGGGGAGCCAGAAGGCGAGGAACACCAGTCCGCCGGTCCACAGGGCGATCCGGTTCTCCCGGACGGCGCGCCCGAGCCGGGGCACGACCTCCCGGCTGATGACCATCCAGCAGACGATGGCGGCGAGCAGTGCCGGCAGTCGCATCCACGGGCTCGCCGTGGAGATCTTCGCGAACGCCGCCAGCACGTCGTAGTACCAGCCGAACGGCGCTTCGGGCACACCGAACCACCGGAAGTAGTTCGCCATGTAGCCGGAGTGCTCCGACGCCCGGGCCATCGACAGGAGGTAACCGTCGTCGGAGGTGTTCGCGCCGAAGAAGTGCCAGCCGATGAGCGTGCCGATCACGACGATGTCGACGCCGCTGAACTTCCACCAGCGTGCGGGCAGGAAACGGCGGTGCCCGCGTCCGTCGGTGCCGTCCAGCTTCGCGAGCGCGGCGAGCGCGAGTGCGGTCGACAGGACCGCGAGGATCATGGCCAGCGACTTGACGAGGGTCGGCGACGACGTGAAGCGCGAATCCACGTCCACGGTCACCTCGAGTCCGGGCACCGCGGTGGTCAGGTCACTGAAGACGCCCACGACCAGCGGCCGCAGGTCTCCACCGAGTTCCCCGGCGCGCGGGAGACCGTTCTCGTCGGAGAGCCCGACGAATTCGGCGGTCGTCCGGTCGGCGTCCGAGAACAAACGGATCTCGGTGCACGAACTCGACTCCACCTCGCTGCGCGGTGCCGTCGCCACCACGACGTTGCGGTCGAGCACATCGACGTTCTCCTCGCCGACACGCACGAACATCGCGTTGAGCGCGGCGTCCTGACCGTTCGCGGGTGCGGTCGCGAGCAGCATCCCGCCCGAGTCGGGAAGCTCACCGACCGCGACGCACGGGATAGTCGCCTCGAAACTGAGCGGTACCTGCGACATCAACGGCAGTTCGATGTCGGTGACCGAGCCGTTCTGGGGCCACGTCACGGTCGCTTCCGTGACGCGCACCGGCAGGAACGGCGTCGCTACGGCAAGGACGATGCCGAGCAGTCCCGCGACAGCGGCGACGAGTCGTGCGGTCCGGTACTGCGTACGAAGATCCTCGCCGACGGACCTGAGCGGGGTCTCGCTGGGAGCGGGGGCGGTCGTCACGTCGTCGGGCACGGGTTCCGATGGTATCGGCAGCCCACGTGTGACGGCACACGCCCTCATTCCAGCAGGACAGGCACCCCGTCACGGACACGTCCCGGATTCCACACACCGGACCGCGTGACCTCCTCGGTGTCGATCACCGCACCCGTCGCGTCGGGGTCGATCGGGCGGTACCGCTCGAGCGAACCCCAGTCGCGATCCCAGTCGTGGTTCAGGTAGGTGGGGATGGTCTCGGCGGCCAGGAGCTGCGGTATCCAGCCGAGCGGGCCGCCGCCGATGTCGTCCTGCCAGCCGTTCGTCGCATCGGCACCCACCCGGTCGGGAAGGATGCGGAACTCCGGGACCTCGGCGATGCCGTTGCGGTGGCCGAAGGGCCGCTGGCACGGGAAGGCCAAGCCCACCGACCAGTCGATGAGAACCGGAGCCTGCGAACCGACGACCTCGTTCAGCGTGTCGAGGCGCGGCATGCGCGGCGGTGTGACCGCGACCCACTGGTCCGGAGCCAGGTTGCCGTCGTCGACGACGATCCGGACGACGTCCGCGTCGGCAGGGATGGCGTCGGTGGGCACACGCAGGTTGCGCCACGACGGTGACGGGCCGATGTCGATGGGGGAGACCCGGCCGACCGGCGACACTTCGCCACCCGAGGTGGCACCGAACTCGAGTTGCACGTCCTGTCCGGGGGTGATCACACCGTCGGGGTCGACGTAGTGGACCCGGCCGGCCGCCGTGACGACGAGCAGCGGGGTGTCCTCGGTGCGTTCGGGAAGGACGTACCAGCCGGACTCGAGCGCGGCGGCCTGCTGCACCCCGGTCCGGTAACTGCCCAGGATCGGCGTGGTAGCGGGGTCGAGCCCGAACGGCAGGCGGACGGTGCTGCCGTTGACGCCCTGGTTGCCGGTTCGTCCACCGCCGGTGCCCGCACCCGTCGAGGTGGTGGTGCCACCGACTTCGGAGTCGACGGTGTTCGCGCCACCTGTCGTGGAGGTCTCGGCGTCGGCGGTGAGGTCGAAAGCGACACCGTCGGGTGTGAATCCGGTCGACGTCCCGGCACCGAGTGCGTCGGCGACCGATCCGTCGAGCGGCGAGAGCATCGTCGCGTTCGGGTCGGACTCGACGAGAACGTCGTTGGCCAGGGCGCAACTGTCGCCGCGCAGGGCGGACAGATTGGACTGCGCGATCGAGTACGCCGGATACTGCGCCACCGCGCCCTTGATCAACGACAGGACCTCGAACAGCACCACTCCTGCGGCCACGAGAGTGAGCGGCGCGGAGGCGAGTGCCTTCATTCGTCCGTTGCGTTCGGGTCGTGGCGCGACGAACGGTTCACGCAGGTGGAACCATGCGGCCACGATCAGCGCGACCACGGTGAGGCCGAGCAGTGCGGTGGAGAACGCGTACCCGGAGATCGACGGCGGCTTGTCCCACCAGGGAACACCGAAGCTCGAGACGTACCACCAGCCGTTGGATCCGGTGAACGCCATCGCCAGGACGAACAGCACGCCCGCGGTGAAGAGGGCCCGGTTGCGGGCGGACCGGATGCCCACCGCCCCGACGCCGACTGCGGCGAGCGCGGCGATCGATCCCGCGAGCCCGGCGTAGACACCGAAGTGATGCGTCCACTTGGTCGGGGTGAGCATCATGAGGAGCAGGGACGCGAAGACGATGCCGAGGATGCGCCGGGAGGGTCCGATCGCGGTCCCGGGGATGCGGCCCTTGCGGAGAATCAGCATGACGCACACGACCAGGCACAGCAGCATCACGAACACGCCGAATCGGCGGGCGACCGAGCCGTCCGGCGACACCGTCAGCAGCGCGTCCCAGCGCAGCCGTTCGTCGAACCAGGGCACGTTCGGCCCGACCGCGGAGCGCACGCGGGTGGCTTCGAGCACCGACGCGAGAGTCTGATCGGCGAACACCACGACGAGTACGACGGTGCCCGACGCGAGGAGCGGGGCGAGCGGCGCCCATCCCACGAGGGGGCGGCGCGCCACGAGGGCTTTCACGAGGGGGCGGGCGCCCGCGATGAGTGCCGCGACGCAGATGACGCCGGTGGGTCCGGCCGCGAGCGAGAATGCGGCGATGAGGACCGCGATCGCGGCAGGGAGCATGCGGCCGGTCGCGATCGCGCGTTCGATGGAGCACCACGTCAGCAGGGCGCCGACCGCGATGATCGGTTCGGGACGCAGGCCGTTGTTGTACGGGAGCCAGAAGGCGAGGAACACCAGCCCGGCGGTCCACAGCGCCACCTTGCTGTGCCGGACCGCGGTGCCGAGCCGGGGGATGACTTCCCGGCTGATGACCATCCAGCACAGGATCGCCGCGACGAGCGCGGGCAGCCGCATCCACATACTGGCCGTCGACACCTGCGACATCAGCACCAGGACGTCGTAGAACCACCCGAAGGGCGCTTCGGGGACACCGAACCACCGGAAATAGTTCGACATGTAGCCGGCGTCGCCCGATACCCGGGCCATGTTGAGGATGTAACCGTCGTCCGAGGTGTTGGCACCGATGACGTGCCACAGGAGCAGTGTCCCGACGACCACGCCGTCGGCGATCGTGAACCGCCACCAGTGGGAGGGGAAGAAGCGGCGGGCGCGGCGACGATCCACGCTGTCGAGGCGATGCAGCGCGACGAGAGAAATCACCGTCGAGAGGACGCACAGGATCATCGCGGCCAACTTGATCAGCGTGGGTGTCGACGTGAACCGGGTGTCGAGGTCGGCGCGCACCGATAGCCTCTCGGTGTCCGCACCGGAGGTCAGTGCCGCGGCAGATCCGTTCAGGTCGCTGAACACGCCGACCATCTGGGGCCGGGAATCGCCCTCCACCTCGACGGCGAGCCGCGGGTCCGCGCCCACGACCTCGGCGGCGGTCAGTTCCGCATTCGATGCGACCGTGACGGCGGTGCACGGTGTGTCGAGCGGAGTGGACACCAGCACCGAGTTGCGCAGCACCGCTTCGATCGCACCGGGGTTGCCGTCCGTGCCCGGGACGGCCCTGATGACGAGCGCGGTGTCGGTCGCGTCGGGCGCGCCGGGGGGAACGGTCGACACGAGCGTCCCGCCGTCTTCCCCGAGCGACTCTGCTGCCGAACACGGAACACTCACGCGCAGCGACAGCGGGGTGTACGAGACCAGCGGCGCCTCGAGGTTGTCGAGCGAGTTGTTCTGGGGCCAGGCGAGGCTGGTCGCTTCCTGCCGGACCGGGAGGAACGGGACACTCAGCGCCAGGACGAAAGCGAGCAGACCCGTCACGATCGCGACTACGCGCGCGGTGCGGAACTGCGTCGTCGGATCGGGTGAAGGGGCGTTTTCGGGCGCTCGGGTTTCGGCAGGCACAAGGCCCGATGCTATGCGAGGGTGCCGCTGTGGTCGCCGCGACACCGGAAGGTGCGGTCGGCGTGGCGGGTTCTTCCGACCCCGTCCGGTGCGCCACCGACCCCCACTAGCATCGGACACCATGGACACAGCGACGCCGATCGGACGCGCGCTGCGGGCGGCCGGGATCGCCGAGGTCTGTGACGACACCGCCGCCCGCGCCATGTATTCGTCCGATGCCTCGCTGTATCGCGTGCCGCCACAGGCCGTGGTCCGTCCACGATCGGTCGACGAGGTTGCGGCCGTTCTCGACGTGTGCCGCCGGGAGGGCGTGCCCCTCACGTCGCGCGGCGCCGGCACCTCGCTTGCGGGCAACGCCGTCGGGCCGGGTGTGGTGCTCGATTTCTCCCGCCATCTCGGGCGGGTGCTCGAGATCGATCCGGACGCGCGTACGGCCCGCGTGCAACCGGGTGTCGTGCAGACCGACGTGCAACGGGCCGCCGCGCCGTACGGACTCCGGTTCGGCCCCGATCCGTCCACCCACAACCGCTGCACCGTCGGCGGGATGATCGGCAACAACGCGTGTGGTGCCCGCGCACTCGGGTACGGCCGAACCTCCGACAATGTGGTGGCGCTCGAGGTCCTCACCGGAAGCGGGCACCCGCTGTCGCTGCCCGGCACCGACGGAATCCTCGAACCTCTGCGCGAGATCGTGGCCCGTGACCTCGCCACGGTCCGCACCGAGTTCGGCCGATTCGGCCGCCAGGTGTCGGGCTATGCGCTCGAATGTCTGCTGCCCGAGAACCGGTTCGACGTGCGCGGCCTGCTGATCGGCAGCGAGGGCACGCTCGGCATCACCACCGAGGCGACGCTCCGCCTGGTCGAGGATCCGCGCGTACGCACGATGGTGGTGCTCGGGTATCCGGACATCGTTGCTGCCGGTAATGCGGCCCACACGTTGCTGTGTTTCCGGCCGACGGCGTGCGAAGGACTCGACTCGCGGATCGTCGACGTCGTCCGTTCCCGTCGTGGACCGCAGGCGGTGCCGCCGTTGCCGCGCGGCGCCGCATGGTTGTTCGTCGAGTTGGCCGGCGACGATCCCGACGAGGTCCGTGAGCGCGCGCGGGGACTGGCGACGGCATCGGGGGCGGTGGACACGCTGCAGGTGGACGATCAGGTGCGGGCGGACGCGCTGTGGCGGATCCGGGAGGACGGATCGGGGCTGTCCGCGCGGAGCCCGCAGGGTCTGCCCGCGCACGCGGGATGGGAGGACGCCGCCGTACCGCCGGAGCGCATCGGGGCCTATCTGCGCGACTTCCAGGAACTGACGGACAGTTACGGCATCACCGGCTATCCCTACGGGCATTTCGCCGACGGATGCATTCACATCCGCCTCGATGTGCCGCTCGAGGTCCCCGGCCTGTTCCGTGAGTTCCTCTTCGCGGCGGGCCGCCTCGTCGCCGACTACGGCGGGTCGATGTCGGGCGAGCACGGTGACGGCCGGGCCCGCAGCGAACTGCTCCCACTGATGTACTCCCCGGCTGCGATCCGACTGTTCGGCGCCGTGAAGTCGGTGTTCGACCCCGACAACGTCCTCAATCCCGGAGTGCTCGTCGACCCGCGCCCCGTCGACCTCGATCTACGAGTGCCCGCCGCGCGAAAAGTGGATGTCGATTTGGGTTTCCGGTATTCGGACGACGGCGGGAACCTCACGCAGGCGGTCCACCGCTGTACCGGTGTCGGCAAGTGCCGCGCCGACACCACCGCTGTCGGCGGCGTGATGTGCCCGTCCTACCAGGCAACCCGCGAGGAGAAGGATTCCACCCGCGGACGGGCCAGGGCGCTGCAGGAGATGCTCAACGGCACGCTCGTCACCGACTCGTGGCGGTCGAAGGAAGTGCACGACGCTCTCGATCTGTGCCTGTCGTGCAAGGGCTGTCTGTCGGACTGCCCCACCGGCGTGGACATGGCCACGTGGAAATCCGAAGTGCTGCATCAGACCTACCGGGGCAGGCTCCGTCCTGTCGCGCACTACAGTCTCGGCCGGCTACCGCGCTGGGCGGCCCTCGCATCCCGCGCACCCCGGCTGGTCAACAACCTCACGCGGATACCGGGAGTCGCCGCAACGGGACTCACGCTCGCGGGCATGGACCGGCGCCGCACAGTCCCCGCCTTCGCCCCCCGCACGTTTCGTCGCTGGTTCGCCGACACCGCTGCGCAGCGGTCCCGGAGCGGGCGCCCGGTGGTGCTGTTCGTCGACACCTTCACCGAGTACTTCACCCCCGAAGTCGGCGTGGCCGCGGTGCGGGTACTCGAAGCTGCCGGGCACCGCGTGCTGCTCACCGAGGAGCAGCAGTGCTGCGCCTTGACGTGGATCACCACCGGTCAGCTCGGAACTGCTCGAAAAATATTGGGACGCACCATTTCCGAGTTGTTTCGTATCGGAACGCCGATCGTCGGGATCGAACCGTCGTGCACCGCGGTGTTGCGCTCGGATGCAGTCGAGATGCTCGGCTCCGAACCGGCCCGGATCGTCGCCGACAGTACCTCCACGCTCGCCGAATTCCTCGGGGACTGGACGCCGCCGTCACTCGACGGCACCACGGTCGTCGCCCAGCCGCACTGTCACCATCACGCTGTCATGGGGTGGGGCGCCGACGCCGCGCTGCTGCAAACCGCAGGCGCGCAGGTGCAGCGGCTCGGCGGATGTTGCGGCCTCGCGGGGAACTTCGGCGTCGAACGCGGGCACTACGACGTCTCCGTCGCGGTGGCGGGCGCTCAGCTTCTCCCGGCTGTCGAGGCCGCGTCGGCCGACACCGTCGTCCTCGCCGACGGGTACTCGTGTCGCACCCAGATCGGCGATCTCACCTCACGCCGCGGCACACATCTCGCAGAACTTCTGGCGTCGCGTCTCCCGTAGCGATGAATTCCCGGCCCGGGGCAGGTCGATGTAGGCACACAACCGATATGTGTCACCGCCTCGATCTCGGGAGACTCTCATGACCACCACCTCGCAATCTGTTCAGCGCACCGACTACGCCGTTGTGTCGAAGCCCGCTCGCATCGCCGGGCTGGTCGTCACCGCACTGGTAGTGCTGTTCCTGCTCTTCGACTCGGTCATCCACCTCATGAACACGTCGCAGGTGAAGGACGCAATGGCCGAACTCGGCTTCGACCCGAGCCTGAACAGGGTCATCGGGGCCGTCCTGCTCGTAAGCCTGGTGCTGTACGTCGTGCCGATCACGTCGATGCTGGGAGCAGTGCTGATCACCGGGTACCTCGGCGGCGCGGTCACGAGCAACATGCTCACCGAACAGCCGATCCTCAGCACCACCCTGTTCCCGATCTACGTCGGGATCTTCGTCTGGGGAGGCCTGTACCTGCGCGACGCCGGCGTCCGGGCCGTTATGCCCCTGCGGCGCGCGTGACCACCACGAACGGACCGACCTCGGTGACCGTGAATCGCGGGTCGTCGAAGAGCTCCTCGGGGAAGGTCACCGTGTAGCGTCGCACGTTCGGGTCGTTCGGATACACGTCCTCGGCCAGGCGCAGTGTGTAGCCCTCGGCGCTCTGCCGGAACACGATGGCGTCGGGGGCTCGCCACGGCAGCTCGTCCCAGGCGGCGATCAGTTCGTCGGCGGACCCGAGTTCGGTCCAGCTCTCGATCGCGGCGGCGCGACCCGCGAAGTCCGCCAGCGGATTCGCGTAGTGCGACGTCAGAGCCTGGAAGCCGAAATACGGGTAGTAGGCAAGGAACGAGGTGTCGGCGGTGAGAACGACCCAGTCGCTGCGTTCCGGCCCGAGCTGGGAGGTGAGCACGTCGTCGACCTCCCCGAAGTACGACGCCGCGCCCGGCGGTCGTTGTTCGGCACGCTCACCGTTGCCGTCGGTGTCGCTGTAGGCGAGGTTGATCTCGTTCGTCAGTACCTGCGGGATGTTCTGCGCGAAGGCCAGCGCACCCAGAGCGCCCACCGCGACCAGGACCCTGCGTACCCGCGGATTGTCGCTGGTGGCCAAGCTGATCCAGCGGGAGAAGTCGACGAACGCGAACGCACCCGCGGCTCCGAGCAGCACCAGCAGGATCACCTCGAGCCGGAACGCCAGCAAGGTGTTGCCCAGGACGGTGAACGCCATCGACGCGAGGTACCAGAGGTAGACGGCGACCACACCGAGCCCGAGGGCCTGCGCCCGCCGCGACGACGTGGCTCTGCCGATCAGCCACACGGTGCCGAGCAGGCACAGCAACCCGACCAGGGAGGCGTGGAACATCGGCAGCGGCAGGCGCGCGCCGGCCTCGGGCAGATAGTGCGTCGCGGTGCCCGAACCGGACGGGGAGTTGCCGCCGAGGACCTCGGCGAGGAACGGTGCCCACACGATCAGCGCGATCAGCATCGCGATGGCGGCGATCGCGGCGAACTTCGTCAGCACGGGAAGGGCGGCACGCCACGACCCTCCGGAGCGTCGCGCCAGGATTGCGGCGGAGACCGCCATCACCGTTACCGCGAACGCCGCGAGCCCCAGATAGAGCGTGTAGAACGTGGCCGCGACACCGAGGAACACGCCTGTTCCGATGGCCGCGCCCCATCCCTGCCGGCCGTGTCCGCGGTCTCCGCCGTCGCTGGGGCTGCGTACCGGCGACAAGGCGCCCCACGCGAGAACGAGAGCGGGCGGGAGCAGCAGCGCGATCACCGCGCCGTACGGCTCCGGAGATCCGTAGGCCAGCACGATGGCGGTCGTGGCCGTCGCCGCGAGCACGGCCAGGTCGGAGCGGACGAGTTCGGACCACAGGACCAGAGCGAGCACCGCCGCGACGGCGATCGACGCGATCGCGTACGGCTTGAATGCCTCCCAGCCGTCCATGCCGAGAACGTTCGCCACCCGTCCGCCGATCCAGAACCACCCCGCGGGGTAGAACGGCGGCAGGTCTGCGTACGTCATGTCGCGCAGGGCCGGACTGTCGGTGAGGCGCGTCAGGAACTCGGTGCGGAACTCCTGGTCGACGGAGATCCCGTGCAGATACAGGCGGGTCGCGGCGAGCGGCATGCCGAGCGTCGCGGTGACCAGGCCGGACAGTGCCGCCCAGGACAGGACCCGCGCGCCCCGCACGAACTTGCGGCGGCGCAGCAGGAAGATCGACAGGCCCAGTGCTGCCAGCGCCGCGACCTGCATCACAGTCGTCACCGCCTGGGTGACGTTCGACGAGTTGAACGCCGGCCACTGCACCCGGCCGAAGGCGAACAACCCGACCGACGACACGAGCACCGCCACGACCACCGCGGCGACCATTGCGCCTGCGGTGGCCGCGATCCGACGGAACGGAGCGACGGGGAGGGCGGGGGAGCTCACGGGCGCGTCGGTCACGATTGCCGAGCTTAGTGAACGCGCGCGGACATACCGGCGGGTGCGGGTTCCGGTGCTCCTCCTACGACTCCTAGATCGGCAGCTTGCGGAAGATCGCGCGCGGGACGTGACGCAGCACCATCATCACGAACCGGAAGGTGCCCGGTGCCCAGACGATCTCCTTGCCCTTGTCGGACGCGGCGACCGCAAGCTTCGCGACGTCCTCCTTGTTCACGGTCAGCGGTGCCTCGTCGACGTGAGCGCTGAACTGGGTGCGCACCTGACCGGGGCGCACCACCGTGACGCGGGGCCCGAACTTCGCCAGCGCTTCGCCGAGGCCGAGGTAGAAGCCGTCGAGTCCGGCCTTCGTGGAGCCGTAGACGAAGTTCGCGCGCTTGACGCGTTCACCGGCCACCGACGACATCGCGATGATGCGCCCGAAGCCCTGGGCCTTCATCTTCTGGCCGATCAGCACGCCCACCGAGACGGCGGCGGTGTAGTTGACACCCACGACCTGCACGGCTTTGCGCTGGTCCTGCCAGAGCGTCTCGGCGTCGGCGTCGAGGCCGAACGCGACGATCGCCACGTCGACGTCGCCGCCACTCCATGCCCGGTCGATGACCGCGGGGTGGCCGGCGGTGTCGAGCGCATCGAAGTCGATGAGCTCGACCGATGTGGCGCCGGCGGCTTTCGCCTGGCTCACGGCGTCTTCGCGGCGGGAGTCGCCGGGCAGCGCCGCGAGGATCACGCGGGCGGGAGCCTTGCGCAGGTACTCCTCGACAATCGCCAGGCCGATCTCGGAGGTGCCACCGAGCAGCAGCAGGGTCTGGGGGTTACCCACGGCGTTGATCATCAGTGCAGTTCCAACCTTCTGGACATATCGGAAGCGAAGACATTGGTGGGGTCGACCGAGCGGCGCACCTTGAGCCACTCGTCGATGCGCGGGTACATCGCGTGGAACGTCTCGGCAGACGTGCGCGAATCCTTCGCGGTGTAGAGGCGACCGCCGAATTCGAGGACCCGCTTGTCGAGTTCGCGAACGAACTCGTTGAGGCCGTCCTTGATCGGGAAGTCCACGCAGACGTTCCACCCCTTCATGGGGAAGCTCAGCGGCGCCTTGTTGCCCTCACCGAAAAGCTTGAACACGTTGAGGAACGAGTAGTGCCCCGATTTCTGGATGTCGCGGATGATCTTCTTGAATTCCTCGACGGCCTCGGGCGGCACCACGAACTGGTACTGCAGGAATCCCTTGGATCCGTACGCCCGGTTCCACTCACCGAACAGGTCGAGCGGGTGGTAGAACTGCGTCAGATTCTGGATCTGGCCGGTCGCGTTCTTGGTCTTGCGGTAGTACAGCTCGCCGACGATCGAGAAGTCGAACTTGTTCGCCAGACCGTTCGGGAAGACGTCGGGGAACGTCAGCAGCGTCGACCCCGAGAAGCGCAGCGGATCCTTCTGCAACTTCTTCGGCAACTGGTCGAGCGTGGCGAGGGAACCGCGCGACACCGCGGCGCGCCCGAGCTTGGGCGGCGCGGAGATCGCGTCGAACCACGCGCTCGAGTAGTCGTAATTCTCCTCCGAACCGTCGCTGTGCAGCGCGATGGTCTCGTCGAGGCTCTCGGTGCGCGCACTGTCGGCGATGAAGTACGCCGTCTCGGTCGGCGTCATCTCGATGGTCGCGCGAAGGATGATGCCGGTCAGGCCCATGCCGCCGACGGTCGCCCAGAACAACTTGGAGTTGCGGCCGGTGGGGGTGCAGGTGCGGACCTGCCCGTCGGCGGTGAGCAGTTCGAGGGAACGCACATGGTTGCCGAAGCTGCCCGCGCTGTGGTGGTTCTTGCCGTGGATGTCGGAGCCGATGGCGCCACCGACGGTGACCTGGCGCGTTCCCGGCAGGACCGGTACCCACAGGCCGAACGGCAGAGCCGCCCGCATCAGCTGGTCGAGGTCGACACCGCCGTCCACCACGACACGCCGCGAATCGCGGTCGATGCTGTGGATCTTGTTCAGTGCCGTCATGTCGATGACGAGCCCGCCCGCGTTCTGGGCCGGGTCGCCGTACGAGCGGCCGAGACCGCGCGCGATGACGCCACGGCGCAGATGCGCCGGCTTGGACTCGTTGTCTTCCGCGACTCGCGCGACTGCCTGCGCGATCAGTTCGACATCGGGTGTGGTGAGCACCTCTGCGGTGGTCGGCGCGGTGCGCCCCCAGCCGGTCAGGGTGCGGGTCTGGGTGGGGAGAGGCTCACTCGCCTGCTCTGCAGCTGTCGTGGACATCAGGACAAAGGCTACCCGCGTGACCGCACGGCACTGCAAGAGCAGGGTTACCCCCCGTACGGCTTTGTGAGGATCTCCAGGTTGTGACCGTCGGGATCCGACCAGTAGACGCCGCGGCCCCCGTCGCGGGTGTTGATCTCCCTGCTGCGTCGATGCACGGGATCGGCCCAATACTCCAGGTCGCGTGCCCGGATGCGGCCGAGGATCTCGTCGAACTCCTGTTCCCCGACAAGGAAGGCGTAGTGCTGCGATCGGACGGGGTGTGCGTCGGCCATGAAGTCCAGGGAGACGTCGTTGTCCACCTGCACAACGACGAACGGTCCGTATGGGGTCGGCGATGCGACACCGAGGATCTCCGAGAGGAGGACGGCAGATCCCTTCGGGTCGGTCGCGTGGACGATGGTGTGGTTCAGCGCGATGCTCATGTATCCGAGGGTGCAACCTCGACCGGACTCGAGGTCAACTGTCGCTTCGGTCCGGGGCGTTACCCTCGTCTGCGTGCCCGAATTCCATGACCACGTGCAGCCGTTGCCGGAACATCACGCGCCGCTCGCTCCGGAACTGCCGCTGACCGATTCCACGGCCGACGATGCGCTGGGTCTCAAGACGCAACTCGTGCGGTTCGTGCTGACCGGCGGTCTGTCGGCGATCGTCGACTACGGCCTCTACGTGCTGCTCATGGCGCTCGGTGTCACTCGCGACGGCGCGAAGGCGCTGTCGTTCGTCGCCGGCACCACCACCGCGTACCTCATCAACCGCAGGTGGACGTTCAAGGCCGAACCGAGCAAGGTGCGCTTCGCCGCCGTCGTGGCGCTGTACGCCGTGACGTTCGCCGCGCAGGTCGGCATCAACGGGGTGCTCAACGACTCGCTGGGCGACCAGTGGTGGGTCACGCCGTTCGCGTTCGTCGTCGCGCAGGGCACCGCGACCGTCATCAACTTCGGGGTGCAGCGGCTGGTGATCTTCCGCATCCGGTGAACTCGGGTGAGATGTTGCCCGCTGAGCGGGCACTTTCCGACCAAGGTTTCAGCGGCGGCGATCCAGGGCCGCCCGTATCTGCCGGATAACCCCGTCCGGGTCCTCGACCAGCGTGTGCCAGGTGAAACGCAGGACGTGCCACCCGGCATTGACCAGAACGTTCTGCCGCTCGGCATCCCGGCGCTGACGATGCGCGTCGCGGTGCCATGCCCACCCGTCCACTTCGATGGCGACGCGCTCCGCCTCGAAGACCACGTCGATCTCGAACCCGCAGCTCCACGCGTGCGCGCGCCAGCCCGTCAGACCCGCGTCGCGCAGGAGCCGATGCAGGATGCGCTCGGCTTCCGAATGCCCGCCGTCGCCTGCCGAGCACAGCAGGCGTGACGCGGCGCGAGCGCCGTGCCGCCCGGAGTTTCTGCGGTGGACCCGCTGGAGAACGTCGAGCGACGTGTGCCGCTGCAACGCGCGATCCATGAGCACCGACCCGCTCGGCATCTCGGTTGCGGCTTCGAGCACGGTGAGCGGCAACGCAGTCACAGGCAGGCTCCGGACCACCACGGTGTCCTTCCAGTGCAGGTCCCGTCGTCGCACGCGGGTCGATCGCGTGCACGACCGTATCCGGTGGTGGGGGACGGTCACGTAGTGGCGGGCGGGTGGGTGATCGAGCAGTCCGTGCCACCACGCGGCGCTCGGGCCCCACGCGACCGCCTCGGCTCCGGCTCCGTACACCGCCGCACGCAGTTCGACGCCCGCGGTGCGCTCGCGGTCGGAACGCAGGTAGACGCCGGGTACGAGGGTGACCCATTCACCTGTCGCGACGGTCCGGCTCACCGACGTCGAACTCATGCCGCATCGGAGTGCCTGGGTGCGGGTGATCACGCCGTCCTGTTGGGCCATGACGGCGTGGATCTCTGTGCGGTTCATGTCTCGTTCGACGCGGCGTGCCGGCGGGAGGTTCCCGTACTCCTCGTCTTTGGTCGGACAGTGCCCGCTAGCCGGGCACTGTCCCACCCAGGTTTTCAGAACTCGGGAAGCAGCCCGGCCGACCGTGCGTCGGCAAGCGTGGGGGCGGCGCGGTCCTTGGCCGACAACTCGTACTCGAGCGGGGCGCCGTCCCTGCCCACGGCCGGCCAGTCGATACCGATCTCCGAGTCGAGCGGATGCACCTCGTGCTCCCGCTCCGGGGTGTACGGCGTCGAGCACAGGTACACCACGGTCGAGTTGTCTTCCAGGGCAAGAAAACCGTGTCCCAATCCCTCGGACAGGAAGATCGCCCGACGGTCGGTCGTGTCGAGCAGTACCGAATCCCACTGCCCGAATGTCGGCGACCCGACACGCAGGTCCACCACGACATCGAGCACCGAACCCGACACGCACGTGACGTACTTCGCTTGTCCCGGTGGCACATCCGCGTAGTGGATACCCCTCAACACCCCGGCCGCCGAGACCGAGCAGTTCGCCTGCGCCAACTCCAGCGACCGCCCGGTCGCCTCACGGAAGGTGGACTGCTTGAACCATTCGAGGAACAGTCCCCGTTCGTCACCGAATGTGGCCGGCGTGATTTCCCACGCCCCGGCGATCTTCAGTTCGCGATACTGCATCCCCTAGAAATCCCTTCCTCGTTCCAGCAGGTCGAGCAGATATCTCCCGTACCCGGATTTCGCCAAGGGCTCGGCCAGGGCACGTAATTCGTCGTCGGTGACGAATCCGCGCCGCCACGCCACTTCTTCGGGAGCGCCGATCTTCAGACCCTGCCGTTGTTCGATCGTGCGAACGTAGTTCGACGCGTCGAGCAGCGAATCGAACGTGCCGGTGTCGAGCCACGCCGTACCGCGCGGCAGCACCTCGACCTGCAACTTCCCGGCCTCGAGATACGTGCGGTTGACGTCGGTGATCTCGTATTCCCCGCGCGCGGACGGTCTCAGCCCGCGCGCGATCTCGACGACGTCGTTGTCGTAGAAGTACAGTCCCGGCACCGCGTACGGCGACTTCGGGTCGACGGGTTTCTCCTCGAGCGACAGCGCGCGACCCGCGGAATCGAACTCGATCACCCCGTAGGCGGAGGGATCGGACACCCGGTAGGCGAACACCGCGCCTCCGTCGATGTCGGCGAACCGGATGAGCTGGCTGCCCAGGCCGGGGCCGTAGAAAATGTTGTCCCCCAGAACCAATGCCACCGATTCGGTACCGATGTGATCGGCACCGAGCACGAAGGCCTGTGCCAGACCGTCCGGGTGTTCCTGCACGGCGTAGGTCAGCTCGATCCCGAACCGCGACCCGTCGCCGAGCAGTCGCCGGAACTGGTCGAGGTCGTGCGGAGTGGTGATGACGAGGATCTCCCGGATGCCCGCCAGCATCAGCGTCGAGAGGGGGTAATAGATCATCGGCTTGTCGTAGACGGGCGTGAGCTGCTTGCTGATGCCCAAGGTGATGGGATGCAGTCGCGAACCGGTCCCGCCGGCCAGGATGATTCCGCGCATGCGGGCAAGTGTTCCACGTCCGCGGAGATGCCAGGCAGATGTCGGTAGGGTTTGGCGTCATGAGGCTGCTCGTCACCGGCGGCGCCGGATTCATCGGCGCGAACTTCGTCCACCGGACTGTCGCCGACCGCCCGGACGTCGACGTGACGGTCCTGGACAAACTCACCTACGCCGGCAACCGGGCGTCACTCGACCCCGTCGCCGGGAAGATCACCTTCGTGCACGGCGACATCGCCGATCCCGAACTCGTCGACCGTCTCGTCGCGAACGCCGACCTGGTGGTGCACTTCGCCGCCGAGTCGCACAACGACAACTCGCTGGCCGACCCGACCCCGTTCGTGCACACCAACCTCGTCGGCACGTTCACGCTGCTCGAAGCCGTGCGCCGATACGACGTGCGTTATCACCACATCTCCACCGACGAGGTCTACGGCGATCTCGCGCTCGACGACCCGGCGAAGTTCACCGAGGCAACCCCCTACAACCCGTCGAGCCCGTATTCGTCGACCAAGGCCGGCTCCGACCTGCTGGTGCGCGCGTGGGTGCGCTCGTTCGGCTTGCGGGCGACGATCTCGAACTGCTCGAACAACTACGGGCCGTATCAGCATGTGGAGAAGTTCATTCCGCGGCAGATCACCAATGTCCTGACCGGGGTGCGGCCGAAGCTGTACGGCAGCGGTGCCAACGTGCGCGACTGGATTCACGTCGACGACCACAACAGTGCGGTGTGGACGGTCATCGACAAGGGCCGGATCGGGGAGACGTATCTGATCGGGGCGGACGGCGAAACCGACAACCGCACGGTCGTCGAGACCGTGCTAGAACTGTGCGGCATGGACCCGGAGGCGTTCGATTTCGTCACCGACCGGCCGGGGCACGACCTGCGCTATGCGATCGATGCGACGCGGTTGCGCACGGAGTTGGGGTGGGAGCCGCAGTACCGCGATTTCCGCTCGGGCCTGGCGGCGACGATCGAGTGGTACCGCAGCCACGAGACGTGGTGGATGCCACAGAAAACCGCCACCGAAGCCGCGTACGAACGCAGCGAACGAATCCTCGGCGGTTGAGCGACCTGCGGTTCTTGCATATTCCGGCAAACAGTGTGATCACGACGAAACGCGCTACCTCCGCCCGCATGCCGTAGAGACAGCTATTTGCGCTGCTACTGTCGCATCCGTAACAGGATCGACCACAGCGGGGAGTAGCTCGATGGAGCAGGCAACTGCCGGCGACACGACAGCGATCGACAGCAACGCGGACGCACTGGACAGCGCCCTCACCGAACCCGTACGACGGGATCGGTTGATTGCGCAGCGCGGCGTCTTTGCGTCGCTGTCGCCTCGGGTGCCCGGAAAGATGTACGTCGTCACAAAGGGTGACGCCGCGGCCGACCGTTACGGTCTCCAGCTGGCCGACGGCGCGAGCGCCCACACCAACACGTATTTCGGCAGGTTCCCCGCCAGTTTCTGGCAGCGCTGGACCGACGTGAAGACGGTGAACCTGCAACTGACGTACGGCTGCTCGGGTAGCGCACGATTCGTCGTCCACGCCTCCGACGCCAAGGGCCGTGAACGGATCGTCTCGGTCGAGACGGTGTCCGGATCGGGAGAACTCGACCTCGAGGTGCCGATCGAGCGCTTCGTCGACGGCGGCGCGATCTGGTTCGCCGCCGAGGCCAGCAACGGCTCACTGCTCGTCTCCGACGCCCGCTGGACGGTTGCGGCGCCCGAGCACCTGCGTCCGGCCGCGGTCGTGATCTGCACGTTCAATCGCGCGGACGACTGCACCGTGACCGTGGGCACTCTCGCCTCCGACGACGGGGCGATGGCCGACATCGACGCGGTGTGCATCGTGGACCAGGGCACCGACCAGGTGCGGTCGCGTCCCGCGTTCGGTGAGGTCGCCGAGAAACTCGGCGACAAGCTCATCTACCTGACCCAGCCCAATCTCGGCGGCGCCGGCGGTTTCTCCCGAGGCATGTACGAGATCACCGGGTCACCCAACTCGGCGCACGCCAACGTCATCGTCATGGACGACGACATCCTGTGCGAGCCGGAGTCGGTGCTGCGCCTGAACGCGTTCGCGAACATGACGGTGCAACCGACGATCGTCGGTGCCCAGATGCTGTCCCTGAGCAACCCCCAGGTCCTCCACGTCAGCGCCGAGCGCGAGGTGCTCGACGAGATCAAAGCCGGTGAGCTGACCCCGGGCGCCAAGATGGGCGTCGACCTGATCAAGAAGAAGCAGGATCCTCGCTTCGACGCCGGCTGGAACGGCTGGTGGACGTGTCTGCTTCCCGCCGAGATCATCGCCGACTGCGGGCTGCCGATTCCGCTGTTCTTCCAGTGGGACGACATCGAGTACGGCATCCGCGCGCGTTTCGCCGGGCACCCCACGGTCACGCTGCCGAACGCGGGCGTGTGGCACGCCGACTTCTACCTCAAGGACTACGACGACTGGGCGCGCTACTTCAGCATCCGCAACGGTCTCGTCGTCTCGGCGATCTACGGGCGTTTCGACGGACCCGACATCTCCAAGTACCTGTTCCGCAAGATCGGCGAACTCATCGTTTCGATGCAGTACGGTCTGGCCGCCACGTTCATCAAGGCGGCGGAGGACTTCCTCGCCGGCCCCGATTTCCTGTACGACGGTGGTCAGTCGGTCCTGAAGGAACTGCGCGAACTGCGCGACCGCTACCCGGAGACCAAGCCGCTGCCCGCGTCGCAGGTGGGCAAGGAATCCGATCCGCATACGCAGATGTCGGTGTGGGACTTCGAGCCGGACAAGAAGCGTGAGGGGCTCGTGCTCCTCAAGCGCGCGGTGCAGCAGCTCGCGGGCAAGGTGGACCGTCGTCCCGTCACCGTTCCCGCGGATTACGCGGACTGGTGGCACGTCTCGCTGTTCGACGGCGCCGTGGTCACCGACGCGTCGCAGAACGCGGTGCGGGTGCGTCGCCGCGACAAGGACACGGCGATGGATCTCACCAAGCGGGCCGCGAAGGTGTGCTGGCAGCTCCGCAAGGAAGCTCCCCGGATGAAGACGGTGTGGCAGGAAGCGATGCCGAAGCTCACGAGCCGCGAGAACTGGGCGCGGCTGTACGGCATCGACGACTGACCGATGAGGGCTTGGCCGCTCCCTCTGCTGTTCGGGGGAGTGACCGTGCTCGTCGGCGCCGCTTTTTCCTGGGTTCCGTCGTTCTGGTGGGACGAGGCAGCAACGATCTCGGCCGCTGATCGGCCCTTCGGCGATCTGCTCGAGCTGCTCGCCGATTGGGACGCGGTCCACGGCCTGTACTACATCCTGATGCACGGTTGGTTCGCGCTCGTGGGCACCGGTGAATTCACCGCGCGGCTGCCCGGCGTGCTTGCCCTCGGTGTCGGGGCCGCAGCCGTCACCGCGACCGCGCAGATGCTGGCGGGACGGCGTGCCGCGGTGGCGGCCGGGGTGCTGTTCGCGTTCCTTCCGCGGGTGACGTGGGCGGCCACCGAAGCCCGCTCCTACGCGTTCGCCGTCGGCTGCGCGGCAGTGTTGTCGCTGGTCCTCGTGCTGGCGCTGCGGACCCACCGGGCACGCTGGTGGGTGCTGTACGCGATCGTGGCGGCACTCGCGACGATGTTCTTCGTCTATACCGCGACTCTCCTGGTCGCACACGCGGTGACGATGTGGGCGCTCACGCGCGGCCTCGACTCTCGTCGACGCGACCGGGCCGGTTTCGTGCTCGCCGCCACCGCGGGAGTCGCGCTGTCGCTGCCCTTCCTCGTGCTGGCTTATTCGCAGGTGCGGCAGGTGTCGTGGATCCCGGAGCTCGACGAGACGGTCATCAGCACGATCCTCGTCGAGCAGTGGTTCCCGGCGGCGCCGTGGGCGGTGCTGGTGTGCTGGACCGTCGCGCTGGTGGGGACGGTCGTCGCAGCAGTGCGGGGCGTCGAACCGGGCGAGCGGACATTGCTGTGGCTCGCGCTGCCGGGCTTTCTCGTGCCCATGGCGCTGTTGCTGGCGTATTCGGTGTTGGCGAGCAACATGTACCTGGACCGGTATCTCGCCTTCACGGTGCCGGCGGTGACGCTGTTTTTGGGGTGGGCGGTCAGCCGCGCCGCGACGCGATGGTGGTCGCTGCTCGCAGTGCTCGTCGCGGTGGCGCTCGCGGTGGCACCCGCCTACCTGACGCAACGACAGCCGTTCGGCAAGGCGGGCGGCATGGACTACAGCGTGGTCGCGGATCGGCTGGAGGAGGTGTCCCGGCCGGGCGACTGCGTGGCGTTCGAGCCGAAGGTGTCGTGGCAGCCGACGTCACCGCGGGCGGTCGCCGACGCTCGCCCCGAAGCGTTCGAGGATCTCGTGGACGTGGGGCTGGATGAGACCGCTGCCGATCGGGTGAGCTTGTGGTCGTCCGACGTAGCGCCCCCGGTGCTGGCCGATCGGGCAGCCGCGCAATGCACGAGGTTGTGGGTGATCGCGGACCGGGACCGCGGCACGCCGTTCACGGTGTGGCATCCGAACGACGTGTGGTGGCGGTTCGACCGCTACCGGTTCACCGACACCGAGACGTACCGGGCGCTCTCCGAAGCCGGGTTCACGATCACCGACCAGGAATTCGTCAACCGGTTGCAGCTCATCGAACTCGAGCCGGCTCAGACCCAGTAGGCGACGCGCGACCGGTAGTTGCGCATGGTGACCAGGGCGAGTCCCCACCCGAGCACCGTGATGATCAGCACGATCACCCAGTGGTAGAGCTGCTGGTCGCCGCCGAGGAGAGGCGTCCGCACGATGTCGAGGAAGTGGTACAGCGGGTTGATCTCCGCGATCCGCGCCCGGTCTTCGTTGCCGGTGCCCGCGAGGGATTTCTCCGTCCAGATGATCGGCGTCATGAAGAACAGCAACTGCACGAGGCTGCCGAGCAGTGGTGCGATGTCGCGGTAGCGGGTGGAGAGGATGCCGAAGACGAGCGAGATCCATACCGCGTTGATCGCGATCAGTGCGAGGGCCGGGATGGCCGCAAGCGCGGTCCAGCTCAGGTGCTGCGGGAAGACGATGAAAATCCCGATGTAAATCACGATGTTGTGCGCGAACAAGATCATCTGACGCCACACGAGGCGGTAGACGTGCACGCTCAGCGGGGTCGGGAGCTGCTTGATCAGCCCCTCGTTGGACATGAAGACGTCCGCACCCTCGATGATCGACCCCTGGATCAGGTTCCAGATGATGAAGCCGAGCGCGACGTACGGCAGGAACTCCGCGATGTCGAGGTTGAACAGTGTGCCGTACAGCAGACCCATCGCGATCGTCGAGACGCCGGTCGCGATGGTGATCCAGAACGGCCCGAGGACGGACCGGCGGTAGCGCTGCTTGATGTCCTGCCAGCCGAGCAGCAGCCACAACTCACGATGGTTGAAGCCGTCGCGCAGATCCTGGAACGCGCGCCGGAACGTCCGAGAAGACTTTCCCAGCGGTTCGTCGACATGGGTGGGTGCAGACACAAGGCCCGAGCCTACCCGCGCGGAAATCCGCCCCGACCATGTGTGGGCCGGATTCGTCGTTCGGGTCTCCTGCCGGCGCGAGCGTGCCGTGCCTCACGACGTGGGGAACTCGTAGGCTCGACACGGATCGTTTCGTACGAGCAGGAGAATGATGGCAACGAACCCGGCAGCATCGAAACAGAACTTCGAGGAGCTTCGGCGCGACGAGGACCTGTACGAGATGTCCCTCGACCTGCTCGCCTATTACCTGGACACCGCGTTCGAGGATGCGGCAGCCGGCGAGGTCGAGCGATGGACGGTGAGTTGCCTTCCCGGTTCCGGCGGCGCCGCGCCGCTGTTCTCGCTGGCTATCGGATCGACCGAAGTCCTCCGGCTCGACAAACCGACAAGGGGCGCCGACGGATCGGTGACCTGCCTCGCGTCCGTCGCCGTCTCGCGCTCGGCACTCGAGGACGAAGCAGGTACGTCGCTCGGCGCCGTGAAAAAAGCTCTTTCCGCCGTGCGCTTCCTTCCCGACGAGTCCGACGCATCGGACGCCGTCGTCGTGGTGGTGGACCTGTTCGACGACTCGTCTCTCGGTGCATTCGAAGAACTCTCCGGAAGCGGCCGCCCGATTCGCCGGCTGGCGGACCAACTCGAGGGGATGGAATCGGACGACCACCACAACACGTGGCTCGCCCGGGCCGCCCTCGACCGCATCGCGAGTGCCCCGGCCGACGAGGCAGTCTGACCTTCAGATGGAATCCACGCGCTGAACGGGGATCAGCGCGCGAAACTACACGCGTCGATCCCCGTCCACCGCGCCGATCACGTCACGCGGTCACGTACAGCGCGTCGATCTCCGCCGCATATTTGGCGTCGATCGGCTTGCGCTTGAGCTTCATCGTGGGCGTCAGTTCGTCGCCCGACGGCTCCCACACCGTCGACAGCACGGTGTACTTCTTGATCTGCTCGACACGCGACAGTTTGGTGTTCGCCTCTTTCACCGACTGCTCGATCTCGGCGAGGACGGCGGGGTGCTGCGCGAGTTCTTCGTGCGACCCGCTGAGCCCGTGCTGCTCCGCGAAGAGGGGGAGTGCGTCGGGATCGAGGGCGAGCAGCGCGACGATGTACGGCCGATCGTTGCCGATGACGACGGCGCCGCCGAGCATCGGGCACGCGGCCCGCAGCGCGCCTTCGATATTGGTGGGGGACATGTTCTTGCCCGCCGCGTTGACGATGAGTTCCTTCTTGCGGTCGATGAGCGTCACGTAACCGTCTTCGTCGATCCGAGCGATGTCGCCGGTGTGCAGCCAGCCGTCGGGATCGACGGCTTCCGCGGTCTTGACCGGGTCGTTGCGGTATCCCCGCATGATGAGCGGGCCGCGGACAAGGAGCTCTCCGTCGTCGGCGGTCTTGATCTCGACGCCGGGGACGGCTTGGCCGACGGTGCCGATCCGGATTTTTCCGGGCCGGTTCATGGTCACCACGCAGGATGTCTCCGACATACCCCACACTTCGGAACACGGGATGCCGAGCGCCAGCACGAACTCGAGTACTTCGGGTGAGATCGCGGCGGCGCCCGTCACAGCAGCGCGTACCTGGTCGAGACCGAGTTTCTTGCGTACGGCCGACAGCACCAGTTTGTCGGCGAGCGCGTGCTGCAACTCGAGGGCCTTCGGCACAGGCTTGCCCTCGGACTGCAATCGAGCGACCTTCCGCCCCACCTCGATCGCCCAGAACGCGAGCCTCTTCTTCACCGGGCTGGATTCTTCGGCGAGGGTCTTGTCGATTGCTGCCTTCACCTTGTACCAGACCTGCGGGACCGCACCGAACAGCGTCGGTCGCACGCTCGGCAGCACCGCGATGGCCTTCTTGAGGTCGTCGAGCGTGGTGATCTGCATGCCGCTGTAGATGCTCGAGTAGTGCGAGCCCCAGCGGTTCGCGATGTGCGCGTCGGGCAGGTACGACACGATGCGGTCGTCGGGTCCGGTGGGCAGGAAAGTCGTGGTGGCAGCGAGTTCGGCGAGAAGGTTGGCGTGGGTGAGTTCCACGCCCTTCGGCGGCCCGGTGGTGCCCGAGGTGTAGATGAGCGTGAGCAGGTCGGAGGGCTGAACGGCCTTCCATGCGGCCTCGAAGTCGAACGACTCGTCGGCGGCGGCCTCGACGTCCTCGAGGGAGAGGGTGCCGTCGGGCTTCGCGTCTATACACACCAGGTGCTCGACCTTCGTGTCGCCGATCGCCTGTTGCAGCACGGGAACGAACTGCTCCTCGCAGATCATCACCCGGTTGCCGGCGTTACCGAGCACGTAGGTGATCTGCTCGGCGGTCAGCGAGTTGTAGATCGAGAAAGGTACCGCGCCGAGATGGAAGGCGGCGGTGTCGACGAGATGGAATTCGGGGCGGTTCGTCAGCATGATGCCGACCGTGTCGCCGTGCCGGACGCCGAGACCGGCGAGACCGGCGGCCAGGGCACGAACCTTCTCCGAGTACTCCCGCCACGTGTAGTGAACGGAATCGTCCGGAGTTCGCAGCGCGACGTGGTCGGGATACGCGGCGGCGGTGGATTGAAAAGCTTCGCAGAGTGTTGACGGTGAGTCGAGACGAGATGTCATCGCAGGCTCCCAGAGACGGTGGGGGTGAGTGTAGGTCTTGCTGTCACCGTCTGTGAGCGGAATTGCGGGATCCCTTGCGGGGGAGGATTACTGGGTGGGGCGCTCGAACTTCTCTTCGCGCCCCAGCTTGCGCAACCGCACCCACTCACGCAGGCCCGCCGGGTCGCGGCGCGTCACCAGGAAGTACCACCCGAAACGAATCCACTCCTGCGGCAACAGCTTCCGGAGTCCGGGCTGTGACAGCAGGTAACCTCTGTTGCGGTAGGTGAAGTACCGCTTGGTCTCGTTGTCGGGATACTGGGTGTGCATCCGGCCACCGAGGATCGGCTTGAATTCGTCGGCTCCGTCGGGATGCAGGTACGCGGTCTGTAGGCAGGTGCCGAACGGCAGGCCGGAGCGCACGAGACGCCGGTGCACCTCCACCTCGTCGCCGCGTACGAACAGCCGCAGATCGGGAACGCCCACGGCGTCGATCGCGGCGGCGGTGAACAGCGCGCCGTTGAACAGCGACGCGATACCGGGAAGCAGATCTTCGTCGCCGAGTTCGTGACGCCAGCGCCGCCATACGACCCCGCGACGCAACGGGAACGCCAGGCGATCGGGTTCGGCGATGTCGCACACCACCGGCGACACTTCGGCCAGGCCGTTGCGTTGCGCGCACTCGAGGAGTGTCGCGAGTACCTCGGGTCCTTCGGGGCGACCGTCGTCGTCCGCGAGCCACACCCGGTCGGCCCCGAGCGAGAGTGCGTACAGAATGCCCAGCGCAAAACCGCCCGCACCGCCGAGGTTGTGCTGGGAGCCCAGATAGGTCGTGGGCACGTCGGCCCCTTCGACGAGTTCGCGCACGGCGTCCTCATCGGCGTTGTCGACCACGACGAGATGGTCGAGCGGGCGGGTCTGGGTGGACAGAACCTTCAGCGACTCGGCGAGCAGTTCGCGGCGCCGATGGGTGACGACGACCCCGATGATGCGTTCGTCAGACACTCTTGGTGCCTGACGTGGCCGTCGCGTCGGAGCCGTTGCGCAGGGCGCTGCGTTCACGTTCGAGTTCGAGGTCGTGCAGAACCGTGCGTACGTGGTCGCCGGCCTCGTCGCCTTCGTACGCCCGCACGACGTGCTCGATGTCGCCGCGTTCACGGATCTGCCCGTGGTCGATCCACATCGCCTGGTCGCACAGTTGCGCCAGGAACTCGTTCGAGTGGCTCGCGAAGACGAGGATGCCCGACCGCGCGACGAGGTCCTGCAACCGGACCCGGGCCTTCTTCATGAATTCCGCATCGACTGCGCCGATGCCTTCGTCGAGCAGCAGGATCTCCGGATCGATGCTGGTGACCACGCCGAGTGCGACGCGCACGCGCATACCCGTGGAGTACGTCCGCAGCGGCATGTTGAGGTAGTCGCCGAGCTCGGTGAAGTCGGCGATCTCGTCGACCTTCTGGAGCATCTTCTTGCGGCTCATGCCCAGGAACATGCCGCGGATGATGATGTTCTCGTAGCCGGAGATCTCCGGGTCCATGCCGACACCGAGGTCGAACACGGGCGCCACCCGGCCGTTGACCTGCGCGAATCCGCGGGTGGGCTCGTAGATGCCGGACAGCAGGCGCAACAGCGTGGACTTGCCGGCACCGTTGTGGCCGACGAGTCCGACGCGGTCGCCTTCCTTCAGCGACATCGTGATGTCGCGCAGGGCCTCGACCACTACGACGTCCGAGTTGTTCCGGCCGATCGAACCGCCCGCTTTACCGAGGAACGCCTTCTTCAGCGACCGCGTCTTGGCGTCGAAGATCGGGAAGTCGACGCACGCGTCGCGCGTTTCGATGCTGACACGGGTCACGATGTGGCTCCAGAGGCTGACACGGGTACCGAGGGTACCCCGCGCACCTACAGGTACTGCCCGGTGCCGGGGTGCCCGGGGCCGTGACCCGGCTGCTCGCCGCCGCGGGAGACCGTTCCGCCCAGCCCGGGTGGAAGCGCGCCCTGCCGCATCTGCTCGAGTTGTGCGCGGGCAGCCATCTGCTGGGCGAACAACGCCGTCTGGATGCCGTGGAACAACCCTTCCAGCCAGCCCACCAGCTGGGCCTGGGCGATGCGGAGCTCGGCATCGGAGGGCACGGAGTCATCGGTGAAGGGCAACGCGAGGCGTTCGAGTTCGTCACGCAGTTCCGGCGCGAGCCCCTGTTCGAGCTCGCTGATCGAGGACCGGTGGATCTCCTTGAGCCGGGTACGGCTGGCGTCGTCGAGAGGTGCCGCCCTGACCTCTTCCAGAAGCTGCTTGATCATCGTGCCGATCCGCATGACCTTGGCCGGCTGTTCGACCATGTCGGCGAGGCTCTCGCCGTTTCCTTCCGCGTCGTTCCCGCGGTCCTTCTCTGCGCCGGTCGCCGCCCGGTCGGCTTCCCGCCGAGGGACGCGGACGGGCTGGCCGTCGGGGCCGATCACAAGAACCTGGTCGCTGTCCGGATTCGTCATGGCTCCATTCTGTCCCCTCACGCCGACAACCGTCGCGGGCACGCCCTTTCCCGGCGGGAAAAGTTCGCGGCCGCGAGGGAGCGCTCCGGTGAGCCGGGGCAGGATTCCGGGCGCGCGAGTCCGCTATACCCCGGCGCCGACGACCACAATTGACACAGGGTTTTAGAGTGTCAGCCATGGCTTACGACGTTGCCCGGATCCGGGGGCTCATCCCCTCGCTCGGCGACGGCTGGGTTCACCTCGATCCGCGCGCGGGAATGCAGATCCCGGACGCGGTGTCGCGCATGGTGTCGACGGCCTTCCGGAACGCGTCGTCCTCGGCTGTCGGGCGGCACTCGTCGTCCCGCCGCAGCGCCGCGATCCTCGAGGCCGCACGCGTGGCCGTTGCCGACCTCGTGGGCGGCGATCCCGCAGGTGTGGTGCTGGGCCCGAGCCATTCGGTGCTCTTGGCGTGGCTCGCGGAAGCGCTCAGCTCCCGGCTCGGCCTGGGCACCGGAATGGTGCTCTCCCGCCTCGACGACGAAGCCAACATCGCACCGTGGTTGCGTGTCGCGAGCCGGTACGGCGCCCAGGTGCGCTGGGCCGAGATCGAGATCGACACCTGCGATCTGCCCACCTGGCAGTACGAGGAACTCATCACGCCCACGACCCGGCTGGTCGCACTGACGGCGGCGTCGTCGATCGTCGGCTCGGCACCCGATGTGCGCGTCGTCGCGGACCTTATCCACGATGTCGGCGGGCTCATGGTCGTCGACGCGGCCGCGGCGGCCCCGTACGCCCACATCGACATGGAAGATCTGGGAGCGGACATTCTCAGCATCGATGCCGCAGCATGGGGCGGACCACAAATCGGCGCCCTCGTCTTCCGCGATCCCTCTCACCTCGATCGCGTGCCCGCAATGTCGCTCGATCCGCATGCCCGCGGGCCCGAGCGACTCGAGGTCGGCGGACACCAGTTCGGCCTGCTGGCCGGGCTGCCCGCGTCCATCGACTTCCTCGCCTCGCTGGACGACTCGGCATCCGGCAGCCGCCGGAACCGCCTGGAGACGTCGATCAGCTCGATGCAGGACTATCAGGACGGCTTGTTCGACCGGCTGCTCAGGCAGCTCGACAGTCTCACCGGTGTCATGGTGCTGGGCAAGGCGCCCAGCCGGGTGCCTACCTTGAGCTTCACCGTGGAAGGCATACCTGCGGAGAAGGTCGCCGCACACCTGGCCGACCGGCGAATCGAGACGGTGGCGAGCACCCGCGGAACGAGCCGGCTGCTCGACTCCCTGGGAGTGAGCGACGAAGGCGGTGCCGTGAGCATCGGTCTCGCCCCGTACACCACCAGCTTCGACATCGACCAGCTCGTCCGCGAGCTACGCAACCTCTGACCGGTCAGGTCCGGGCGACCCGCAGCACCACCTTGCCGACAGTGTCGGGACTGTCGAGCATCTCGTGCGCCCGCGCGGCTTCCGTGATGGGCAACTCGGCGTGCACCACCGGCTGCACCTTCGCCTCCTCGATCAGCGGCCACAGGTGTTCACGCACCGCCGCGACGATCGCACTCTTACCCGATTTGCCGGTGTCCGGACGGCCGCGCAGGCCCGTCGCGATCACGTGTCCGCGCTTGGCGAGGAGCTTGCCGAAGTTCATCTCGCCCTTGGTGCCACCCTGCATGCCGATGACGACGAGTCGTCCGTCCGGCGCGAGCACGTCGATGTTGCGGGACAGATAGGCCGCACCCATGTTGTCGAGCACCACGTCCGCGCCACCGAACGCGTTGCGCACTTCGGCCACGAAATCCTGGCTGCGGTAGTCGATTGCCAGATCGGCGCCGAGTTCCCGGCACCGCTCGAGCTTGCCGGCCGACGCGGTGACCGCGACCTTGGCACCGAGCGCCTTACCCACCTGGATCGCGTGCGTGCCGATACCCCCGCCGCCACCGTGGACTAGCAGCACGTCGCCGCGTTCGAGTCCCGCGGTCATCACCACGTTCGACCACACCGTGCAGGCGATCTCCGGGAGCGACGCAGCCACGGCGATGTCCATTCCTTCCGGCACGGGCAACAACTGGGCGGAGGGCACCACGACCTGCTCGGCGTAACCACCGCCGGTCAGGAGCGCACACACACGATCACCGATGTTCCAGCCACTGACGCCTTCACCGAGTTCGGCGATGACGCCGGAACATTCGAGTCCGAGGATTTCGCTGGCTCCGGGCGGCGGGGGGTAGAGCCCGCGGCGCTGCAGAAGGTCCGCGCGATTGACGGCGGTCGCTGCGACATCGAGGAGGACCTGTCCGGGGCCGACCGTGGGATCGGGACACTCTGCCCACCGGAGAACTTCGGGACCACCGGGTTCGGTAACGACGATTGCGTGCATGACCCCGACGCTAGCGTGTGCGGCCCGCGGTGTGGTTATCCCATCTCGGCGCGCATGTCGCTTCGCCGGGAGAACCTTCGCGCCCGAGTCCGCCTTAGACTTTCCGGGTGACGAGCGAACAGGACGAGCCGAACTGGTTGACCGCGGAAGAGCAGACCGCCTGGCGCAACTATGTGGACGGCAACGCCCGCCTGATGGATGTGCTCAACCGAAACCTGCAGGAGCGACACGGATTGTCGCTGGCGGAGTACCGGATCCTGGTCCTGCTGTCCGAGTCGGAGCACGGCTCGCTGCGTATGAGCGAACTCGCCGACGGTGTCCTTTCGTCGCGCAGCCGTCTCACCCATCAGATCCGCCGCATGGAGGAACAGAACCTGGTCGTGCGCGGGTCGTGCCCCGAGGACGGTCGCGGGGTTCTCGCATCGGTCACCGATGAAGGACGTCGGCGGCTCGCCGAAGCGGCCCCCACCCACGTCCGCGCCGTCCGCAACAACCTCATCGACCGGCTCTCCAAGAGCCAGGTCAAAGCACTCGCGCAGATCTTCGGCCGGATCGACGAAGCCCTCGCCGACCACTAGGGCGCGGATGCGGTTAGGATTTGCGACGGAAGCGTGGCAGAGCGGCCGAATGCACTCGCCTTGAAAGCGAGCGTGGCATAAAACCCACCGGGGGTTCGAATCCCCCCGCTTCCGCCAAGGTCAGGGGCGGTTTTGAGAAACCGCCCCTGACGTCGGAAGATCCAGCAACGTTCCGATGTGACACAGCCATGACACGCGATCGTTAGTATCGCGAGCGTGGCGTTGCGAAATGGCGTTCAGAAAGTCGAGCTGCCGAGCGGGGACATCCGGTATCAGGTCCGGGTGCGGGTGGCCGGCCCAGACGGCGCGAGACGTCAGCTGCGCAGAAGATTCGAGACCTCGAAGGCGGCGGGGGAGTTTCTCGACGAGTTGCAGGACACGCTCAAGAAGGAAACCGCTCAGGCTGCGGCCGACGAGGCGGGTGTCGTCACGGTGGCTCAGGCGGTCGAGCGCTGGCTCGCGGCGCAGCGGATCAACCCGACCACGCTCGCGGCCTACACGGCGGCGCTGGCGCCACTGGTCGACCGGTTCGAAAGTCGCGATGTGCGGACGATCGGCGACAGCGAGGTTGAGCAGCTCGTGCAGGACCTGGCTGCTGGTACCGGGCCAGGCGGGCGGAAGTGGAAACGAACCTCGATCAACCCGATGCTCGCGCGCACCAAGGCTGTCTGGAAAGACCTGGAGCGGCGGAAGGTGCTTAGCGACAATCCAATCCAGTACATTAAGCCGCTACGCAAGAAAGACGACGCCGACGCCTACGATGGCGCCCTGGACTTGTCCGACCGACTCGGTGAGAACGAGGTTGCGCGGTTGGTGAAGGTGCACTCCAGGGTGGATCTGCCCCTGGTCGGCGGGCCACGGTCGCCCCAGTACATGGCCGTGGTTCATGCGCCGATGGTGCACCTTGCGTTGATCGGGCTGCGGCGCGGTGAGCTGGCGGGGCTGCGTTGGAGCGCAATTGATTTGGATGCCGGCCGAATCACGGTGGCCGTGCGGACCCGAGTGCGCGTGACAGGCCGCACGATCGATCAGGGGAACGGCAAGACCGCCCGTGCGCGGCGATCACTGAAGCTGCCAGCCTTGGTGCTGACCGTTCTGCGGGGCACGCAGGAACGACAGCAGATCGCCAGAAAGCGCGCTGGTGACGCGTGGGTAGGGGAGCGAGATCTCCACGTGCTCACGCACTGGGACGGGCGGCCAGTGGCACCGCGGACTCTGGACGACTGGTGGAAGGAGGCACTGCGGTACGCCGGGGTCCCCCACCGCAGGCTCCACGCCGCTCGCCATACCGCGGCGTCACGGCTGATCGCCGCGGGAGCGACACCGTCCGCGGTTGCGGCGTGGCTCGGTCACGCAGACGGGGGGACGCTCGTGCTGCGGACCTACGCCCACACCGACGCGTCGGAAGTGGACGCACTGGCTGAACTGCTGGGGTAGGTGGTGGGTTCGTCCGAAAAAGCTCGCGGTCAAGATTCTGTTATTCGAGTTAGTTATTCGGCGGCAGGATCTGCCTGGGGAAAGGCGATGTTTCGAGTTAGTCGGTAGGAAAATAGTGGCTCTGACCTGCCTTTATGTCGCTTGCGCAGAGTCGCAGCGCTATGGCAGCCTGCTGTTGCAGCCTGGTCGGATGGCTGAAGGGAGCCGCCAATGACAACACCGAGCAAGGGCCCGCGCACGATCATCACTTCACGCGTTCCCAACGACGTTTTCCGCATTCTCGAAGATCGACGACATGCCGCCGGCGTGAGCTCTGTGAGCCAGTACATCGCCGATCTTCTCGCGAGCTACGCCGGTCGCGCTGATCTGATTCGTGAGCTCGATGAGAAGGCTCTGCCGAATGGGGCTGTGACTGCGGCCTGAGGTAACAGAGCCTCCCCACAACAGGGACCCCACCCACCACGCGCGTCCTCGACACACACTCAGCAACACAGCTCAGCTCGACAAAGAAAACCCCCGTCACCGTTGCACCGGGGACGAGGGTTTTCGATTGAGTTCTGAGTGAGAACCAAGGTACGAACTTGCTTCTCGGTGTTGCACTTCCCCGAAGGGACTGTCTTGCCAGACAGGTCTCAGGGTACAACGCACCCTGACATAGGTTCAAGATCTAACGGACGTGGGGGCGAGTCGTCGCCCGACGTCGTGTGGCGATTCCTCCCCCCCCTGATGGCCGCGCGGCGCTCCATGCGCCTGTCCGAGCCCAGCGACGACGGCAAGTTCGCCACCTCGTCCGGCCTGAAGAGCCGACTACCCGGTTCTCCGGCAGCCGTGCCGCTCTACAACAAGCACGGCCGCACCGTGCTGCTGGCGCTCGACTTCGACGCGAAGCGCCACGGCGCCGCCCAGGTCGACGCCGATGTCGAGCGGATCCTGGCGTGGCTGCACGAGTGCGGCGGACGCACGGTCACCGACCGATCCACCAGCGGTGGCCGGCACGTGCTCGTACCGCTGTCCACCGACACGCCACTGCGAGTCGAGGACCTCCGAGAACTGCTGGATGCGCTCGAGGAGCGCCTGCCGACCTTCGACAAGTCTCCGATGCTCGGTAACTCGCACGGCTGTATCAGCGTCCCCGGGTCGTTGTGCCGCGAAGGCGGCCACCGACGCCTCGACGGCCCCCTCGCAGCCGCAGTCGAGGCCTTCACCCTGCGATCCGACCACGGTGTTGTCGCCCGCCTGGTCGCTCTGCTCGGCGGTGCCGATGCGCGCCAGTCTCGTCCTCGCACTGCGGTCGCGGTCGTGGAGGCTGCGCTGGCCTGCGAGGAGCGTCTCGTCGGTGTCGGCGACGACCGCCGCCTGCATCCCCGCTACCGCCTGACCAGTGCCATACCGACGCCGGTGGCCACGTTCGCGCGGACCGGCAAGATCACCGACTCCTCCCGCTGGCCGTCGCCCTCCGAGGCCAGGCAATCGGTGATCAGCAGCGCCGTGCTGCGTGGCGCCAGCGCCGCCGACATCGAGGCTGCGCTCGGGACCGCCGACTACGCCGGCCTGCGCAAGGCCTACGCCCGGTACGTGGCCCCGCGTCTAATTGCCAAATCCCTGCGGGGGGACGTTGCGAAGGCTCTGACCTGGGCCGCGAGCGTAGCCCCCCAATTCCGTGATCCCACGCACGAGAACAAGCACACAGGGGGGTGCAGGGGGACCGATTCTTCGCGCAGCGATCCGATCCGACGCCGCTGGCTCGCCGCCGCACAAACCTGGATCGATCAGGAGTTCCCCGGATCCCGCCAGCGACCGATCCTGCTTGCCGTCGTGCAGGCCCTCGCCTACACCTCTGATCTGGCCGGCGAGCTCGTCGAGGGTGTGCCGGTGGTAGCCATCGGCGGCCGGAGCCTGTCGCACGCGGCCGGGCTCATATCGGAGTCCACGGTGTGGGCGGCGCTGCGACTGCTCCGAGACACTCCGGGGTCACCGGTGCTGCGTGTCGCCCGCGGTGCAGGTCAGCTCCCCGACCGGTACGCCCTGACCACGCCTGCAACTTCAGCGCCTGACAGTGCCGCGATCGAGCGGGCCCGCGTCGAGCCTGTTCACCAGGCCTGGAGCGTGCTGGGGTTGCGCGGCCGGACCATCTACCACCTCATCCACAGCGGTCAGGTGAGCACCGTGGACGCGGCGTTCGCGGCCGCCAAGATCAGCCGGTCGACCGGCTACGCGATCCTGACGGATCTGCTGGTTGCCGGACTGATTACCCGACAGAAGGGCACTGTGGGTCCCGGAGCACGATCACTGGACGATGTGGCTGACGCTGCAGGACTCGACATGGTCGCGGCCGAACGTATTCTGAGGCACCGCGCCGAGCGTTTGCTCTGGCATGCGTGGCTCGCGAACCGGCTCGGACCGCCGCCGCCTGATCGCAGCGATGCACATCAGCGCGACTTCACGCTGGCTGTCCCGGCCGCGCTTGGCCTCGACACACGCGACAGCGAACTGATATGGGCGGCAACGATAGCCGCTGGCCCGCCGCCGGCGGACCCGCACTTCGAAGCGCTCGATCTGCTCAGCGACACGCTCGGCGCGGCGATCATCGCGGGACGAGCTGAGCGCTGCTGCTACGGGGTGCGTGAAGAATCGCGCTGGACACCGGTCCACGCACCGCCAGATAGGTGGGGCGACAGGGCTAGAGTGCTGCGATGGTCAACATCTTGAATCGCGAACTCGCGCTAGGGGTGTCGAAAGAAGTCGAAACCGCGTTAGCCGACGAGAAGGAGAGCACGCATGGACGGCGCGCCTGAAGAGGTTGCCAGCGAAGACGAAAGCGTTGACATGCGGCCTGATGAAGTGGAGCAGAACAGCTCGGATGCTCTGGAAGTCGCACCATCGATGACCCTCGTCGAGGTGACACCCGGTGTCGCAGTGGTGTTCGGTGAAGTCCCCGAAGGCCTCGAACTCATCAGCCTCGATCTGGTGCCATCATTTGATCGGACACAGCTCTCGACTGCTCTGGGTTCGCTCGGCAACGTGGGCGCGATAGTGGGAAACGTTGCGGAGGCTGTAGCAAGTGCGCAGGGTCTCTACCGGGTCAACGATGCGACGCTGTCCCTGCTGAAGAGCGGCGGGCAGATGGCCGGAAAAGACGGCGCACTGCTCGGAGCGATCTTCAAGGATGGTCAGGTGGTCGCGCAGGCACGCTTCATTCCGGCTTCGATGACGGCCGCCGCGGCCGCCGCAGCGATCGGCCCGGCCGTGGCCATGATCGCGCTCCAGATGCAGCTCGGTGAAATTTCGGGTCTCGTCCGCACCAACATCGCGCTCACTGCACAGGTACTCAAGACTATCCGGAACGAGCAGTGGGCCGAACTTGAAGGGCTCGCGGAGGCCGTCGACGAGGCGATCAAGGAGGCTCGCGAACTCGATACCATCACGGACTCTGTCTGGGAGCCCATCGCTTCTAGCGGCCCCAGGATTCACAAAGAGTTGAAGCTCTATCGGAAGAACGTGGTCGGACACGTTCAGGAGATACGGAAACTGGACGGACGCGCGCGCCGCCAGTACCTCGAGTCCAACGCCGAAGCGATCGTCTTCGACACGTATGCGCTGCTCAGTTCGCTGAAGACACGCGCCGAGTACCAGGCGATTCGTGCTTCGCTCGCCCGAACCCGAAGCGTCAGCGACGAGAGCGAAGCGCAGCTCTTCGACCAGATCGCGCGGAACCTACCCGCCGAGATCGAAGAGTCCCTCCATGAGATCAGGCTGCTCACGGCATCACTCGTGCGCGAGTTGCGGATCATCGCCGAGCTCCCCGGCCGAGCTACGGCTCCGCTCACGAAGAAGCGCAAAGACGCGAAGGCAACCCGACTGACGTGCAAGCAGCTCCTCGAAGCCATCGAACCACTGGCCAACACGCTCCATCCGGCAGCCGAGATGCCTGCTGTACCAGAGACTCTGTGCGCGCCCTCCGACCTTGATCTTGAACCGTACCTTCATGTCCTTCGGTGGTTCCTCGAGGACGGCGAGACGCTTCGCAGCGTCGCGTTCCCCTACGAGACTGGCGCTCACAACCTCACTGGAGTCATACCAGCGCTCCTCGCTAAACGAGTTGACGCCACCTGGGACGCACTCGCTCCGGGCAAGGCCGGCGCAGTGGTCGAGAAGCTCGCTTCGAGCACCTTCGTGGCAGTAACTGACCGCCGGATCGTCACCGCCACCCCGAGAACCCTTCTGCGGCACGGCGAACTCGGCTCGATCTATCCGCTGGACGAGGTTAGGTACGTGCGCCCACGCTCGAATCACGATGCGGGTGTGCGCCCAACCATCGGCATAACCACGGACCGTCGCGACGTCCAGTGGATGTTTCCGGCTGACGCCGACCACGAGCACATCGACAACCTGGCTGCGGTGATCTCAGACGGAGCATCAGTCACAAGCCAGGCTCCCGCGGAGATCGACCACTCGGTCGCACCAGGCATCACCGTCGGTTCCTGAACACGACGACACGGCGGCAGCGCCGTCGCCGTGAACGCGACGGTCTGCTGGCCGAACGTGTCGGGAGCGGCCCGGTCGATGCTTGACAACGCGGAGACCTGCGCCGATCGGGGTGCTGTCGGCGGTAGCATCGACGCAATCTCAGTGAAGGGCTGATCCCGAAAGAGCAGCGACCGGGACAGGCTTCCCTGCTTAGCGACTCCGGCGAATAAGACCAGTTCGGCGCCCTGGTCCTCTACTCAAGCTCGTCAGGTGGCCAGTTGGCCGGTCAATCTACCCGGCACTCGACGACATACGCGCTGAGGTGGCCTTTTGCCGGAGACGCTGCGGGAACCGAAATTCTCGTCGGTGATCGCGCAGAAATCAGGAGCTACTGAGCTGACTCGATGCTCGGCAGCAACACCAACAGCCAGCGCAACCGAGGTTTCGGGTTCGGCGACTGATCATCTGAGGCCGGGGGCCCGCCGCCGATGCGGCTTCACCGTTGCCGGGCCGCTGAGCGACGAGGCATCCTGGCGAGGGACTGGTGAGAAAGGACCACCGCCGTGCCATCACTGAACATCACGTTCACCGACGAAGAGCACAGGGAACTGCGGGAGGCTGCCGAACGCGAAAACGTGTCGCTGAAAACGTTCGTGCACGATGCCGTCATCGCCGCTGCGAGCTCGAGGAAGCGGCAGGTTGCGGAGGTAGCGAAGAGGGTCGCCACGGTGTCCGCCGAACTGAACCGCAGGCTGGAATGACAGACCCGTCTGCCGGGCCGGCGCTGTCCGACCACGACGCCACGCTGCTGGCCGAGGCCGGTTTGGTCACCGACCCTGCGGCCGCCATGGCGGCACGCGTGGATCGGGACATCCGCCTGCAGGACCTGGTCCAGAGTTCCCTGTCGGTCGCTGACGCCGCGGAGCGCCTCGGTGTCACCACCGCCCGCATCCGCCAGCGTCTGGCCGACGGCACCCTGTGGGCGTTCGACTCGGGCCGTAACCGGCTGCTGCCACCCGGCCAGTTCACCGCCGACGGCGCGGTACCGCACCTGGAGAAGATCTTGCCGCTGCTCGGCAAGGAGCTGCACCCGCTCACGGTGCAGGCGCTGCTCACCACGCCGCAGCCGGCTCTGGTCGTGGACGGACGCCCGGTGTCGATCGTGGCGTGGCTGACCGGCTGCGCGGGCACCGCGACCGAGATCGAGCAGGCCGCCGACGTGATCCGCGCCGCCACCTGGGAATCGGCGTAGATGGGCGCAGTGACCCTGCCACCGCCGCCGGCGGTGGCAGCGGTTCGTGATGCCGGAATCCGGCCCAAGGAACTGATCACCTGGCAGCCAGCCGAACTGCTGTGGCGGGTGCAGCGCACCGCCGGCGGTCACGTCCTGCCGTGGAACAGCATGCGCACGTTCGGGCCGGTCCTGCGGTTCGACCACCATCCGCTCCCGCGAGGTGAGCATCCCGACTACGGCATCTGGTACGGGGTCTCCAGCCCGCGCGGCGCCCTGGCCGAGGCATTCCAGTCGGCGCGGGTCATCGACCGCCGGTACGGCGACCCGTACCTGACCGGCTGCGGATCACCCGGCCGCTGCAGCTGCTGGATGTGTCCGGGATCGGCGGCGGCGCGTGGGCCACCCGCGTCGGCGGCAATCATGCCCTGGACTCGGCTGCGCACGGCCCCAGCCAGCACTGGGCCCGCACCATCCACCGCGCGCACAGCGGTCTCGGCGGCATCATCTACCGGGGCCGCTACGCCGGCAGCGTGTGCGTCGCCCTGGTCGAACGCGCCGCCGACGCGTTCCCTGCTCGTCCGGCGCTGTCGCTGCCGCTCGCCCATCCCGCGCTCGACCGCCAGATCGCCACGGCCGCCCATCAGCTCGGCTACGCGATCGTCTGACCTGGCTGGGCACACTGACTGCGCCGCCGCACCACCGATCACCCACTACACAGAGAAGGAGCGCTGCCAACCATGATCACCGTCGCCGACTTGGCCGGCGTCGTGTTCTCCGCGGGACGTGTGTTTGACGGCCTCGCCACCGGGCGCCTCGCGACCTCGAACTTCCTGCGCTCAGGAAGCCTGGACGGTGTCACTTCCCGCGCCGACCTGGCGCTGCTCGAGGACCTCCGGGACGTCGCGCAGTTCATCATCGACCGACACGAGCAGCCGATCGACGCTGCTTACGTGCGCGCGATCAACGCGCAGATCACCCGCAGCGGCGCACTGCACCCCGGCAAGCTGCGCACCGACGACCAGCAGATCGGCGTCGGAACCCGCTACGGCCGGCACACACCGCCCGCACTGACCGAGGAGGGGCTGCCGCAGCTGATCGACTCTGCGACCCGCAGTAGGGATGTCGCAGAGAACGCCCTGGACCTGTTCGTGGAGCTCGCCAAGGCGCAGCCGTTCGAGGACGGCAACAAGCGCACCGCATTGTTCGCCGCGAACAGCCTGCTCACCGGCCACGGCCGGACGCTGGTCGTACCCGTCGACGAGCATGACCCCCAGGTGGCCGACACCTTCAACGACCGGCTCGCCAAGGCGTACGTCTACGGCGAGCACGAGCCGGTGAAGGCCATGATGCGGGAGCGCGGAGTCACCCCGCTTCCGAACTGGAGCAAGCAAGTCCGCCGGCAGGGCCTCTACGACCGCTCGAGCCGGCCACAGAACCCACCACCGACGAGCTGACGTTCGCCCAGCTGTAGCCTCTGCAGCAACAAGGAGGATTGAGTGAGAAAAGTTGTGACCACTGCCGTGTTGGCAGTGGGTGTCTGCCTGGCGGCGACGGCGTGCCAGGCCTCGACCGAGGCCGAGGAAGGTACGCCGACCTTTCCGCGGGCTGTGTCGACGGCGTCCAGCAGTACCGCTGTGCCTGCCCCCACGGCGCCGGTGGAGATCAGTGGATCCGGCGAGTCGGTCCAGACGGCCAACCTCGAACGAGGTGGTTACATGGTCCAGTACACGAACACGTCGGGTCATCTGATCGTGAAGCCGGTGAATCGCGACGGGACGAAGGGGTCCTCGTTCATCAACGCCAATGAGACGTCGGGTGTCACCACGTACGCCTCCACGGGCCCGGTGACCCTCCAGATCGAGAACACCAGGGGACCCTGGACGCTACGTTTCGTACCCCTCACGTAGCGAAGAGCCCGACCATCCGGCTGCTGCCTCGCCCCGCTGACAGAACCCGCACTCTGCCTTCACCGGCAGGTGCGGGTTCTTCTGTTTTCGCCCAGCTCAGTGTCGTCACCGGAGCGCTGGTGGATCACGTGATTCCGAGACCATCGGCGAGCGTAAGCAGACTTCGACCGGCCGTCCGGCTTGCGTAGGGCACCGGGGTGCAGGTCAGCACGCCAACCCCACCGGACAGGCCCGGCCGCGCCCACGGGTCTCGACCGGCCCGGTCAGGCCGTGGTCGACTCCGGCTCCGATGGCGGTGTTGCCGCATCGAGGTTGTCGAGCATTGTGGCCAACGTCCGCAGGACAGTCTCGTAGTTCTCGGAGAGAGCTCCCTCGGACGCGATCTGTGCGGTGCGGGCCTGCATGCGGCCCACCTGCTCGAGCAGTGCGTGGCCCGCATCGGTGGTCTGCATGGCGGTCGTGCCCGGCTCGATCGGATCCAGGCGTAGCCAACCGCTGGCGGTCAGCGAGGCGAGCAGGTCGTCGATCTGGCTTGGGGGTGTAGAAGGCTGTGGCTTCCGCGGAGAACTGCTCCAAGGTCAGATTCGGGTCATCCTGCGCGGTGCGCAGCGCCTGCTAGTGGCCGCGGCCGACGCCGTGCGTCTCGCGCAGGACCTCGTCGACGTAGCGGTGCAGAGCGTTGTCGACGGATCTGATCAGGTAGTCGAGCGGTGGCTTCGTGCTCATGCGGAACCACTCGGCGGAGTTGTCGACCAGATCGGTCGCAGCGTGGAGGTCGAGCGTGATCTGCAGCATGGGGCGCGTGGGTCCTTCTGTGTCAGAGAGGTTTTCGTGGTCGCGTCAGCTCCCGCCGCCGGTCCCCGGCGGTGCATTCGGCTGCGAGACATGCACTGGCAGCCCTCGAGCTGACCCACCCCTGCACACGCGACGATCGAATATAAAAGCCTGATACTTCGTAGATACTTGGTACGGTGTCGGTATGACCAAGATCGAAGACACTGTCGTCGTGTTCACCGCCAAGAGCCTGGACAAGATCCTCAGAGAAGGGGGCTCCCAGGCGTGGGTGCTCGACCCCACTCGTGCCAAGAAGTGCGAATGGTTGGTGTGCACGCAGAATGCGCACAACGCGGAGGACTACGCCGACGGCAACGAGCCCCACGGCAGCGCATTCATGATCGGTCGCATCTCTCGAATCAGTCCGGCCACGGACACCGACGGGCGGTGGAGGATCGAGTTCAGCGAGTACGCCCGCATCGACCAGGCCGACGTGTGGGCCGGCGATCGAAATCCGGTCCGCTACGCCAACCTCGACGCCCTCGGGATCAGTCTCGACGGAGTGGACTTTCAACGGGTGGAACGCGAAACCGCTGTGGCGGCAACGCTACCCGCGGCGTCTGCGGCTCTCACGATCGCGCAGGCCAAGGCCGGGCTCGCTAAAACCTATGGCGTGGACACGAGCGCCATCGAGATCGTGATTCGCGGATAGCGGCGACCGAAAGCAGGAGCGACCCCTGAGTGCTGTGATGCACCCAGGAGTCGCTGTCATCACCGGTAGACAGGGAGGAGAACCGGCTACCGCACGGCCTCGACGATGCGCTCCGCGAGATCGGCGGACACCGACTCCTTGACCACGGCTTTGACCTCGGCCACCGCCTCAGCGACGGCACCCTTCAGCTCACGGTCGATGGCGCCGGCAGCCTCCTTCCGCGCCACGTAGGCGATGTACAGGACCGTCTTGTCGTTGCCCCAGCGAGAGATCTCGCCGCGCTCGGTGACCTTCCAGGTCAGCTCCTCCTTGGAGGAGGTGACGATCAGCTCACGGAGCGTGAACGCATCACCCGTCGGCTCACCGAAGCTGTTGGTCTTGCGGATCTCGCCGTGGATCACCTCGTAGATGATCGCGTCGACCTTCGCGCGGTCGGCGTCGGAGATTGCCTCGCGGCACCCCATGGTGAGATCGTGCGATGGCAACGACATCGAGGAGTTCCGAGCCGTGGTCGCCCGGGACGACGAGACAGGCAACGACATGCGCAACCTCTCCCCGCTGTGGGTGCTATTCACCCAAGACGAGCGCCGGCAGTTCCTCGAGGAGTTCTGGGCGCACTGATCCGCGCGAGTGTGAGCCCGACGCCGTGAGAACATCACCGCATGCGTCACGGGTACCCAGCCAACAGCCCCACCATCCGCCGGCACGGCCGCGCTATCGGGTTCAGTCCCTCGCCGAACGGCTGCTACATCCGTGCGTGGTGGGCGCACGACGGGAACCCGATCGGCGCCTACTCCTCCTTCGAGGACGCCGTCGAGGCCGGACTCGAGGCCCTCGGGTGTGACGACCGCGCCGACGTCGAACAGGAAACGGCACGCATCACCGCCGAGTTCCACGCGGTCGACTGGCCGCACGTCTGACACACCCGTCCCCGGCCACCGAACCCGCACTCTGAATCGACGCAGGGTGCGGGTTCTCTTTCCGTACTTCCGCCATCACGCCCGCCGGCGTCACGGTGGCGCAGTATCGCCGCACAGCCGCCACTGAACGGCTGCACTGCGGCTGCTCAGCGGCGAAGGAGGGGCCGCTACATAGCGGCGGATACGCCGTTGAGCGGCTACACACCATCCGCGCACCAGCCGCACTAGGTACGCCAGGACGTACAACGGACAGACAGACGCCGCAGATTAGCCACACAGAGGCTTCACGGTGGCGGTTGTGTGGCGGTATCGCCCATTCGGTCACAGTGCGGCGTCACTGCGGTGACACAGTGGCCGTAGAGCGGCAGTTCTACGGCAACAGTGCGTCTGATGTACGCACAGTGGCGGCGCACTATCCGCGCAACCGCCAATCAGCGACCCGGCTGCGGAGGCTGTACGGCGGCAAGCCGCCGGAGAGTGTCCGGCCACCATCCGCACAATGGCGTTTCTGTCGCACCGGCCGCCGAGACGCCACTACGGCGCCGCAGGAACACCACGGCGACGCCGCAGAACCGCCACAACCCCTTGACCTGGGCTTTTGTGGCCACTCACGGCGGCCGGCGACCCCGGCCACACCGTTCCCGCGATTCTCTACGGCCGCCAAGAATGGCTCCTGCGCCCGGTGAAAACTTCCCGCAGCGGTGATCTCCATACCCAATCCAAACTAACGCGAATAAGCCGAATTCCGGGCATACGAAATACCCATTCGACGCCCGTTCCGGGAGCCTTGCGCCCACCAGGAACAGGGGCGGAAACGAGCACTGCGTGCCCAATTCTGTTTGCCGTCCCCGCGATACTCCCGCACCGATACGAAGCAGCTCCTGCGGCGCACGTGGGACCAGGTGAGCGATGCGGAGGTGAGTGACCTGGCGGCCCAGGACGCTGCGCGCCGGAGCCGGTCGCAGAAGGACTCTGCGACCTACCCACGTGCGCCGCAGAAGCCGCCCTGTTCCCATCAGCCGGCGCAGGACCCTGCGGCCGGGGAAAGCCGGCCGCCGCCGGCAGCCACCCCGTACCGGGGATGGCTGCAGCGATACCTATAGCGATCTCTTCGCGCTCCGCGAATGTCAAGCACCGACCCTTGAGGTTACGACCTCGGCGGGGACGGACTCCGCCGCAACTGGCGAGCCATCTGGTGCCCTGCTTCGTGAACGTGCCGGCCGCTGCCGTGGCGTCCGTGATGAACTCGCCTGCGGCCATCCCCGCCCAGAACGTTTGAAAGATCTCAGGAACCATCCGGTGAGAATAGGCAACCATGCGCAACCCTTCTGATCAGTGGTGTTGCGATCACCGCGTGAACCCACGGAACGTCGAATCGGCTAGTAGCCGAACGTCATCCAAACGCGGTGCACGGTCGCAGTCTCGATCTCGTCAGCGAAGGCGATTGCAAAAATCGTCGATACCGATTGCCGAGTGGGCGCTCTCATCGGACACTGAGGCGGATCGACACGTCCGGTACTTTCCGCGACGGGAAACACGATTATGAGGGCCGAAATCAGGATGACACCGGTGCCGTTGTCGCGGTAGTAGGCGGCGGCCTTTTCGGTGAGTTGGCGCATCAGATCAACAGCGCCGCCGATTTTGTAACCGCGGAAGGCGAACATCTTGGTGTGAGCGGATGGCTACAGGAAGTTCAGCCGATGGTCGACCAGTTCGCCGAGGTGACCGGAGACCGGGAATGGATTCATGCTGATTCCGTCGAAGCCGCTAACGATCCGTCCGGTGCCCCATTGCCCACGGGTTCCTACTCTTGGCGCTGGTGCCGACGATGCAAATTGCTCACTACCGAGAGTTGAACCTCACCATGGCTGTCAGCGATAAAGCGTCCCTCGGACCGCAGGACCGCGTATGCCCTCGCGCGATGCGGACTCTTATGGTTCGCTGCGAGCGCAGCAACCGCACGGTCGCGGATATCGGATGGCGCCCCCGAAAGGAGTCTGAGTGCCAGAGTCGATCGCCGATTCTCGGCGTCGCCTGCTGTACGAAGCAGCGGTGGTCGCCAGCGCCGTCTTTGTCGTCGGCGTGGCGTACGGCGCGATGTCGGTGAACGCCGGCCTGCCGACCTGGTTTGCTCCCGTGGTCGGATTTTTCGTTCTCGCTGCTTCCTCGGAAATGTTGTTCGTAGGCCTGCTCGCCGGCGGCGCGAATTCATGGATCGCTGCTGCCGCAGCCCTGGCCGTGAATTCTCGTCACCTGCCCTACGGCCTCGCCGCGACCGATGTACTCGGCACCGGCTGGAAGCGGTACGCGCGAATTCATCTAGTGAATGACGAAACCGTAGCGTTCGCCGCCGCCCAGCAGACCCCTGCCGCGCGTCGCCTTGCTTACACTTGGTCCGGGCTCGGTATTCTGATCACTTGGCCCGTAGGCGCCCTGCTCGGATCCGCCATCGGCCGCATGTTCGACGTCGCAATCATCGGTCTCGATGCCATGTTCCCCGCTGTGATACTTGCCTTGATCATGTCGGGGATACGCGATCCTCGTACTCGCTACGGCTGTCTTGCAGCCGCGGTGATCGCGGTCGGTGCCGCCCTCGTCCTTCCCGAAGGCATCGCCCCGGTGCTGGCTGTTCTAGCCCTCCCTCTGATGCGCCCCCGACCCATCGATCCCGCCGTCGACGCGGAGCGAGCCGAGGCCGAGGATGCGTGATCTGTGGGTAATCTGCGCTGCAGCTGCTTTTCTCGCCGCGGGAACGTATGTCCTGCGCTGGGTGGGGCCCGCGCTGCCTGCCAGCTTGACCGAATCACCACGTGCCAAACAACTCATCGATGATTCGGCGATCCTTCTGCTGACAGGTGTCATGGCGACGACCGCACTGTTGCAAGACCAAGGGTTTGCCGGCTGGGCTCGGGTGCTTGGGGTAGGGGCTGCCGGGGTGCTGGCCTGGTTTCGGGCTCCGATGCTGGTGGTGATCATTGCCGCCGCTGTGGTGACTGCGTTGGCGCGCGCGACGTTCGGTCTTGTGTAACCGCTGTCGGCGGGCTCCATTCGGCATCGTCGTGGACACGTCCATCGCGATCAGTGAGGTGGTCGCGCCTGAGCGTCGACTTTCCCCGGTCTATCGCAACGCATCGAGCCGTGTCCGAGGTGGCCTGCTGCGCGGGGGCGTACTGCACCTTCTCCGGCGGCCTCTCCACCTTGACGACCGGCGTATCGGGCCTCGGGGCGAAGGTGACACCGAGCGTGCGGGCCACCAGATCGGCACCCGGGTGTTGTCCTTCTCCGACCCGGCGAAGGACTTGTCGTCCCGGGGACGTGTCAGCTGTTTCCTTCGAGTTCGTCCGCGATGAGCGACGTCCACGTCATGACTTCGTCGGTGTCGGAAGTCGGAAAATACTTGTGGTCGCGCGCGGCGAGAGCCGCCAGGAGTTCGGGCACTTCCACCTCGCCGCGGATGGCGCTGTTCTCCTCCACGGGCGCGGAGAACAACCACACCTGCTGCTGAATCAAGGCGTCCGCGTAACGGCGGCACAGATCTCCGGTGGCAGCGGGCCATTTCCCGCTCTCGGCTTCGCTGCCGATGATGATCGCCTCGAACTCCGCCACGCGGTCGAGATCGCTGCTCCCGCCCAACGTGACCTCGATATCGCGTGTACCGAGCGACTCGGCGATCACTTGCGCGACCTGGTGAGTCACTCCTCGGTTGCTCCCGGCTACGACGAGTACGGTCATGTTCCAGGGGTTTCCCCGCACGCGATCCGGGGAAACATGGATGCACCAGCCGGCGCCGCCGGCGCTGCGCGCTGCCCGGGACCGGTCACGATCTCGGTGAAGGGGACTAGGGCCGCTACCAGTGAGCTTGACCGCGCATGCGCGGCCGAGTTGGGATCAGGATCCATGTCGTCGGGGGACGGGGAGCTCGATGCTGAAAAGGTTCATCACCGCGCTCGGTGTGGTCGCGATGTCGATAGTAGGAATTCCGTCGCTCTCGCACGCCCAGCCGGCGCCTGTCGCGGCGATCGAGCGCACGGCGACGGTCATCACCGAACAGCGGACGGACGTCGAAGTGTTCTCGCCCGCGATGCAGCGCGTGGTCCGCGTGCAGGTGCTCCATCCCGCCGGGGACGGCCCTCGACCGACGTTGTACCTGCTCGACGGGGTCAGCGCGGGCGAGGAGTCCGAGTTCAGGGAGAGCACGTGGACTCAGCGCACCGACATCGAGGAGTTCGTCGCCGACAAGAACGTCAACGTCGTGCTCCCGATCGGCGGCACGGCTAGTTATTACACGGATTGGCGGAAGCCCGACCCGGTGCTCGGCGTCAACAAGTGGGAGACGTTTCTGACGCAGGAACTGCCGCAGCTCATCGATGCACGGTTCCACGGCAACGGGGTCAACGCGGTCGCCGGATTGTCGATGGGGGCGACCGGGGCGATGAGCCTGATCACGCGACACCCCGATCTGTATCGAGGCGTTGCGGCGCTGAGCGGATGTTTCGATACCTCGCGTGAGTCGTCCCGCGACTCGGTGCGCGGAACCGTCGCCTACAAGGGCGGGAACCCGGACAACATGTGGGGCCCTCCCGGTGACCCGGTCTGGGAGGAACACGATTCGTACCTGCTCGCCGAGCGGTTGCGTGGCAAGGAAATCTTCCTCAGTACGGGCAACGGTCTCGTAGGCCCCTACGACTTCGGTTCGGGTGAGGAAGTGTTGACCGGCGGTACGCCGCTCGAAGTCGGCACGTTGGCGTGCACGGTGACCTTCGACCGTCGCCTGCGGCAGCTCGATATTCCGGCGCAGGTCGTATACCGGCCGTGGGGTACCCACTCGTGGGCATACTGGCAGGACGACATCAAGACCGCGTGGCCGACGCTGAAAGCCGCTCTCCAACTGTAGGTTCGCGGCTCAGTGCATGTGGATGCGGTCTGTTGTGGGCGGGACGACGGGATCGTGGGCCGCGAAATAGGCGTTGAGAGCGTCGAGTTCCTCTCCGGCGCCGGTTCGGTGCCGGGCGTGGGTGAAGACGTCGAAGCCGTCACCACCTTCCGCGAGGAAGTCGTTGACCACCACGCGGTAGTGCTGTTCGGGATCGACCGGCTCCCCGTCGATCGTGAGGTCCCGGATTCGATCGCCCGGAGGAGCGATCCGGTCGAGCGTGTATCGAAAGTTGTGTGACGGCGCGAGAATCCATTCGAGGGCGTTGCCGTTCGCCGTCTTCTGGAATTGTTGCTCGAGAAGTTCGTCGAGTTGGGAGCCGGAGAGTTCGAGCACTTGGAGGCGATTGCCGAAAGGCTGTGCTGCATACGTTTGCCCGTACGTGACGACTCCGTTTTCTCCGCAGATGAGGTCGTTGCGAAGGCCGCCTGGATTCGTCAGTGCCACTTGCGCTCCCACTGATCGGGCTGCTGCGAGCTGGGCATCGGCAACGAGGTTGCCGAGGGCGGATTCGCCGCTGGGACCCGCTTCTCGGGTGATGTCCGCCGAGGCGGAACCCACGCGGCGACCGGCGACCGCGTCGGACATTTCGCTTGCGCGTTCGACGAACTGCTGGGTCTGTGGGTCGGGTTCGATGTCGTGGGTGATGACCTGGGTGAAAGCCAGCGTGTGATCCCGCAGTACGTCGCGGGTTTCGCGGTCGATCATGAGGTCTGCGACGGAGATGATGCGCCCGTGCGAGGCGCCCTGCACGACGGTCCGTGGCCGGCCGAGCGGATCGGGATATGTGCAGTTGAAGTGCTTGTCACCATCCGAGGTGACGATCAGATCGACTTTCGGGGACACAGCGGTGGCGACGACGTTCGCCGGCCCGTCGACGGGATTGCAGGGGTCGTTCTGCCCACCGGCGCCGATATCGCCCTTGTAGAGCAGCACGACGGCGCGGACCCCCAGCGAATCGAGTAGGTCGGCAGTTCGGTCCACCGCTTCGATCTCGTCGCCGAATCGAAGGCCCGCGATGGAGTCGGACCGGATGAAGTCCGGCGTGTTGCTGGGAAGCACGCCGATGGTGCCGACCGGGATTCCGTCGACATAGCTGATGCTGAACGGCAGCGCGGCAGGCGTCCCGTCGTCGGTCGTGAGATTCGCGGCGAGCAAGGGGAAGCGGGCACCCTCGAACGTCTCGCCGTAACGGCACCCGTCGTCGGGGTGACAGCCTCCGTCACGCAGACGGGTCAGCTCAGCGTATCCCTGGTCGAGTTCGTGATTGCCCAGTGCGGCGGCCGTGACGTCGAGATCGTTCAGCAACTCGATGGTGGGCTCGTCGTGGAACATCGCCGATTCGAGCGGGGACGACCCCCACGTGTCGCCTACGGCGTACAGCATCGAATGGTCTGCTTGTGCCCGTAGCTGACGCACGTAGGCCGCGAGATGCGCCACCCCACCTGCGGCGACGGAGGTTCCGTCGGACCTGACGACCTCACTGCGCGGTCCCTGCGGCGGCAGAAGGTTGCCGTGGAGATCGCCGAAGGCGATCAGGCGCACCGGCACCACGTTCGGGGGTTCCGCAGCAGCGGGTGCGACACCGGTACCTGCACACACGACTGCCGCGAGTGCGCAGGCGGACAGGGCACGGCGTGCCATGCCTCCATCCATGCAGCGCCTCCGAGTCGGGTCCGTATCAACCGCCCGAGTGTGTCAGCGCAGGGTCACGTCACCGATACCTAGGGATAACGGTTGGGTCTCGTCACAGGTCAGGCGAGCCCTGCGAGTGCCCGCCCCGGTCCTGTCGCGAAGGCGAGGAACCGATCGTTCTCGTGCGGGTCGCCGATCGTCACGCGCGTGCCGTCACCGGTGAAGTTCCGCAGGATCACGCCTGCCTCTGCCGCCGCCTCGGCGAAGGCCGCAGACCGGTCGCCGAGAGGCAGCCAGAGGAAGTTCGCACCGCTCTCGGGCACGTCGTAGCCGGCGTCGAGCAGCGCATCGCGCACGCGGTGACGCTCGGCGACGACATGTTCGGTGCGCGCGAGCAGTTCGTCGGCGGCCTCGAGCGACGCGATGGCAGCCTTCTGCGCGATCGTGTTGACCGAGAACGGGGTGTGCACCTTGCTCATGGCCGCGGTGAGTTCGGGGCCGGCGACCGCGTACCCGACCCGAAGGCCCGCAAGTCCGTACGCCTTGGAGAACGTCCGCAGTACAACCACGTTGTGGCGGTTCTTCGCCAGGTCGAGACCGTCTGCGAAGTCGTCGTCCGAGGCGGGCCGCACATACTCGAAGTACGCCTCGTCGAGTGCGACGACGACGTCGGACGGGACTTCGTCGAGGAACTGCTCGAGTTCCTTCTTCCCGAGGAGCGAGCCGGTCGGATTGTTGGGATTGCAGATGAAGATCAGGCGGGTCCGGTCGGTGATGGCCGCGAGCATCGCTTTCAGCTCGTGGCCGTGCTCCGGGGTGTTCGCCACGGGGACCGCGGTTGCGGCCGCGACCGCCACGACCACCGGGTACGCCTCGAACGATCGCCACGGGAAGATCACCTCGTCGCCGGGCTCGCAGGTGACCTGCACGAGTTCCTGGCACAGGCTCACCGATCCGCAGCCGACCGCGATGTTCTCGACGGGGACCTGCAGCCGCTCCGACAGCGCTGCGAGCAACGCCGTGGCGCCGTTGTCCGGATACCGGTTCACATCGGCGGCGGCTTCGAGAATGGCCTCGCGCACGGAGGGCAACGGGCCGGCGGTCGTCTCGTTGCTGGCGAGCTTCACAGCGCCGGGAAACGTCCGTCCGGGAACGTAGGCCGGGATCGAGGCGAGGTCGGGTCGGGTCCGAGGGGTCACCAGCCGATTATGCTCCCGACGATTCCGTGCGGGTACCCGGTGGGCGTGTCATCGTGGACACCATGCCGGAAACCAGCAATGATGCTGCGCCACGGATCGGTGGTACGGGGGACGTACCGCTGACAGTGGTTCGTCCGGATTCGGGGCCGCGCGGGAGCATCGTGGTGTTGCACCGCTCCCACGGACTCCCGCGGGCCCTCCGCGACTTCATCGAGACGCTCGCCGACGATCGGTGGCTCGTCGTCGCGCCCGAGCCGACACAGGATGCTCGTGGTGCGGAGAACGCCGAGCAGTTCGGGGACGAGTTCTACGCGAACGTGGACGCGACCTTCCGGTGGATCGCCGGGCAAGGGATCAGCCCCGACATGATCGGGGTGCTCGGGTTCGACGATGCGGGCACCGCCGCGCTCTATGTCGCCGCGGAGCGGGCCGTCGGTGCCGTCGTGAGCGTGGCCTCGCCCGGCATCGTCCAGGCCACGCAGCACGGTGCGCGATCGCTCGTCGACATCGTCGGGTCGCTCCGGGCGCCGTGGCTCGGCCTGTACGGCGACGACGACCCGAAGACTCCGCCCTCGGAGGTCGCAGCCTTGCGTGAGGCTGCGGGCCGGTCGGATGCACCGGCGCTTGTGGTCAGTTACGAAGGGCTCGCCCACCGGCCGGATGAGCCGCCGGTCGTGCACGACTCCCTCGATCCCGAGACCGATCACGCGGAAGCGGCGATCGTCGACGCGCGACGCCGCATCTACGATTGGTTCGACGCTCACCTGCGTTGACCAGCCGTTTTGCGTTTCGGTGCGGTGCATGTGTAATCTTTCGTCCCGGCGGTTCGAGAGCTTCGAATCCCCGAGGAGGCGTGCCAGAGCGGCCGAATGGGACTCACTGCTAATGAGTTGTCCCCCTTACCGGGGACCGGAGGTTCAAATCCTCTCGCCTCCGCCAGTTGGTGTACCGTCACTGACGACAATTGAATACCTTGCGCCCGTAGCTCAACGGATAGAGCATCTGACTACGGATCAGAAGGTTAGGGGTTCGAATCCCTTCGGGCGCACGCAGAAGAACACCCCGCCGGCATTGCCGGCGGGGTGTTCTCGCATTGCGGGCCGTGTCACACCAGCTTCGCGATGATCTCCTCCGCGAATCGCTCGATGGGCTCGCGGTAGCGCTCCGCGGTCCCGAGGAGGTGATCGTGGTCGCCGGAATGGGTGGCTTCCCAGTTGGCCCACGGCGAGCACATCACCCCCGTGATCCCGATCTTCTCGGCCCGCTTGTACAGCTCGGTGGACGGCTGGTCGCGCAGACCGAGGATGATGTCGAACGGTTCGTTCTCACGTCCGAATTCGCGCCGGTAACCGTTGATCCGCTCGATCCACTTCTCGGCGTCGTCGATGGTGTACGCCGTGCCGACCCAGCCGTCGCAGTAGCGGGCGGCTCGCTTGAGTGCGGCTGTCGATTCTCCACCGCACAGGATCGGTACGGGTGCGGGCGGGTGCGGCTCGATCGTCATCTCGGGGATGTCGTAGTACTCGCCCTTGAAGGACACCCACCCGCCCTTCCACAGCGCGCGCAGCGCCTCGATCATCTCGTTGAGGCGCGGCCCGCGGTTGTCGAAGTCCTGGCCCAGCAACTCGAATTCCTCGCGCATCCAACCGGCGGAGAGGCCGATGGACACGCGGCCGTGTGAGATAGCCGCTGCGGTGCCCACCTGTTTCACGACCTCGAGAAGGGGGCGCGACGGCGCGATGTAGACGTTGTTGCCGAAGTGCAGGTTCTCGGTGACGGCTGCCATGGCTCCGATGAGCACCCACGCGTCGGGCCAGTCCGTCTCCGGGTGCCAGAACATCTTTCCGCTCTCGTGCCCCGGGTAGACGGTCTTCATCTCTTTCGGATAGATCAGGTGGTCCGAGACCAGCACGCCGTGGAACCCTGCCTGGTCGAGCATGGTCGCCACCGCCGGCATTTCGGTCGTCTTCATGAATGCGGTCCCGGTCCAGAACTTCAACGGACTACCTCCGTGCGCAGGCACTCTGCAAGAGTCATGATCATCCAATCGGAGAGTGCAATTATTCCATTGTCAGAAGACTGTTCTACCGGATGTTGTGACCGCAGTCACCACTGGTCACGTGCGGTGCGGCGCCGACAGGCCCGCGAGTGAATCCGGCATCTCACCCCTGGCGCACTGCCCGCCCGGAGCTCGTCGGGTTCGGTGGGGGAGCAAAACGACGCCGGTACCGGCCCAAAGGGTGTATTGACGAGGCTGTGTGAACGACAGTAGATTCCGGGACGGCACCGAGAAGTTAACGACGATTCGCACGATCAGCCGACGGCTGGCGGTCGCGCTCTGCGGGGGAGAAGACATGGAACTTGCGTGGTCCGACGCCGACGCGGCCTTCCGGGACGAGGTTCGTGCCTTTCTCGACGAGAAGCTCACTCCCGACCTGAGACGTGCCGGCAGGCTGGCCACCAGCGTGTACTCCGACCACGAGGCGAGCATGGAGTGGCAGCGCATCCTTCACGAGCGGGGATGGGCGGCGCCGGCCTGGCCGGTGGAGCACGGAGGATGCGACTGGACGCAGACGCAGCACTACATCTTCGGTCGCGAATCGATCCTCGCCGGTGCCCCGTCCTTGTCGCCGATGGGTATCCGGATGGTTGCGCATGCGATCGTCGCGTACGGCACGCAGGCACAGAAGGACTTCTTCCTGCCCGGAATTCTCACCGGTGACGTCTTCTTCTGCCAGGGGTACTCGGAACCCGAAGCCGGTTCCGACCTCGCCTCCCTGAGCATGGCGGCTGTGCACGACGGTGACGATCTCGTCGTGACCGGAAGCAAGATCTGGACCACACACGCGACGGAGGCGAACTGGATGTTCGCGCTCGTGCGCACCACCAGAACCGAACGAAAGCAGCAGGGCATCACCTTCCTGCTCATCGATATGACCTCCCCGGGCATCGAGATCCGGCCCCTGGTGATGACCTCCGGCGAAGAGGTCCAGAACCAGGTGTACTTCGACCGCGTGCGGGTCCCCAAGGAGAACGTCCTGGGCGAGATCGACCACGGCTGGTCCGTCGCGAAGTACTTGCTGGTGTTCGAGCGAGGTGGAGCAGCTGCTGCACCCGCACTCCAGGTCCTCGCCGAGCGCATCGCTGTCGCGGCAACGGGGCAACCCGGCCCCGCCGGTCGCGCGCTCGTCGACGATCCTGCATTCGCTGCCAGACTCGCGGATGCCCGTATTCGTACCGACGTACTGGAGATCCTCGAATACCGCACCCTCGCAGCGCTGTCCGCGGGCAAGGACCCGGGCCCGGCCTCATCCATGCTCAAGGTGCTCGGCACCGAACTCAGCCAGACGCTGACGCAGTTGGCTCTCGAGGCCGCCGGCCCACGGGGGCGCGTGTACCAACCGCACGTCACTGCGCCCGGCGGCCCGATCGCCGACTACGAACCGCCCGCCGACGGTTACGTCAGTGGCGACGACTGGCAAGCGGTAGCGCCGCTGCGCTATTTCAACGACCGCGCGGGCTCGATCTATGCCGGTAGCAACGAGATTCAGCGAAATATCCTCGCCAAAGCAGCATTGGGGCTCTGATGGACTTCGGTTTGAGCAAAGAGCAAGAGCTTCTCCGCGATTCGGTCACCGGGTTTCTTGCACACCGGTACGACCTGGCCCGGAGCCGCACGGCAGCGACCACCGGCGCGGGGTGGCAGCCCGACGTGTGGCGGGCCCTGGCCGAAGAACTTGGCATCCTCGGCGCCACTCTCCCGGAAGACGTCGGAGGAATGAACGGTGGCCCGGTGGAATTGATGGTCGTGGCCGAAGCTCTGGGGCACGCCCTTGTCGTCGAGCCCTATGTCGACACGGTTGTGCTCGGGGGCGGGATGCTCCATCGCGCCGGCGGGCCCCGGGCACACGCAGTACTCGAAGCGATTGCGTCGGGGGAGGCGGTCACCGCGTTCGCGGCAACGGAACCGACGAGCGGCTACGACTTCCACGACGTGACGACCACCGCGCGCAGGGACGGCGGCGAGTGGGTGATCGACGGTGCCAAGATCGTCGTCACCAGCGCGCCGCTGGCAACACATCTACTCGTGACCGCCCGCACATCCGGTGACCGCCGCGACACCGCCGGGGTCTCTCTCTTCCTCGTCGAGTTCGATCCCGCGAACCCTCGGGCCGGAGTGGAGATGCACTCGTATCGAACCATCGACGATCGCCGCGCCTCGGATCTCACCTTCTCCGGTCTGCGTGTCCCCGGGGACGCGCTGCTCGGTGACGAGGGCGGCGCGTGGCCGTCGGTGTCCCGGGGGATCGACGAAGCCACCACCGCGGTGGCGGCAGAAGCGGTCGGCCTCATGCGAAAGGTGCTCGCCGACACCGTCGAGTACACGAAACAACGCCGGCAGTTCGGTCACCCGATCGGCAGCTTCCAGGCATTGCAACACCGCATGGTCGACATGTACATGGAACTCGAGCAGGCGATATCGGCCGTGTACCTGGCCGTCATGCACCTCGAGGCGGACGATCTCGTCCGTGCGCGGTCCGTCTCGGCCACGAAGGCGACCATCAGCCGTGCCGCGCGCTTCATCGGGCAGAACGCCGTCCAGCTGCACGGGGGAATGGGCATGACCGAGGAACTCGCGGTCGGGCACTACTTCAAGCGGTTGACGGCGATCGAGTACGAGTTCGGCACCGCGGACCACCACATCGCGCGGTACGCGGAACTCACCAAGGCCTGACTCGGACGGTGTCGGCGCACGAGTTCAGAGCAGGAGCCACCACGTCGTCGCGACGAGCGCAGCGAAGGCGATGACGAGAACGAGGTCCGACTTGCCGGTCATCGAATCGTTGAACAGTGGCTGGGTGCCTCGCTGGGTCCGTGGTTTCTGCTCGACCATGACTCCAGTGAAGCGCGGTCGTGCCCGCGCGCGCATCCGAATTACTGCTCAATCTGTGCCGGAGTCGTCCAGAGGAGAACCGGCGGGTGATTCCGGCGGGGGTGTGAGCGCCTCCGCGACTCGCGTGGCGGCCGTGATCGGGTCTTCGTGCTCCCACACCCGGATCACCGTCCACCCCGCAGCGGCCAGGCGAGAATCCGTGTCGCGGTCACGCTTGACGTTGCCTGCGAGTTTGTCGGCCCACCACTCGGCGTTGTTCTTCGGATCGGTCGCGTGCAGTGGGCACCGATGCCAGAAGCAGCCGTCGACGTACACCGCGACACGTCGGCGAGGAAACACCAGGTCGGCTCGGCGTCGCACGCCGGGCAATGGCGCCCGGTCCACATAGAAGCGCAGACCGCGGCGATGCAGTTCGCGTCGCAACGCCACTTCCGGAGCGGTGTCCCGACGGCGTTGCCTGCTCATCCGTGCGCTGGTACGCGCGTCCGTCTGCGGTCGTGCGGGCCGGAGTTCGTCGGACGGAGGCATCGCGACCTCCTACGCGGCGGCCTGCGGGAAGCCGCCCATGCGGTCGAGGTGGTTCTCCACGTCGTCGAGAAATCCCGGGAGAAAGCGGAGGCTGCCCGACCGTGCCCGCCGGAGGAAGCCGGCGGTCGCGCGAGCCGACAGCAGACGCGAATCGTCGAGGAATCCGCCGAGGTCCTCGTAGGGGTCGTGGACGGGCCACTGCGATTCGTGCACGCGGAATGCTTTGCGGTGAGAACCCCATGCCGCGGTGGGCCACGGATCGCCGGGTTCGAGGGGAGTTTCGTGATCGGCGGTGTAGTCGATCTGATTGTTCACCCGATGTCCCACCCAGGTCGCCATCCGGACACTGACGGCGTTGCCGACGAGGCGCCAGCGGTGCCCGGTCCGGACACCCACCGCCTGCGTGGCAGGTGCGGTCCAGTCGGGGTCGAATCCTTGGAGTCGTTCGGCATCGGTCAGCCCCGGGGTCACGATCTCGCCGGACGGCAATCGCACTGCCGGTGGACTTGCGATACCGAGAGTCGAACCGCCCTTGAGGGTGGGCACGGCGTTGACCGCCCAACCCAAACCGCGCACACCTTCCGTCCAGTAGAAGCCGCACGGGAACAGGTCGGGGTTCCCGTCGACCGGCATGCCGGCATCCTGCCCGAACAGGACGGCGCGCGGATCGTCGGTGCGGGAGGCCACCATGAGCACTCGCTGCCGGCGCTGGGGGAGGCCGAAGGCGCGAGCGTCCACCACCCGGTAGGCCCACGTGTACCCGAGGTCTTCGAGCGCATCCGTGATGTGGCGCATCGCAGCACCGCGGCTGAGTTGGAGCATGAACGGAACATTCTCGATGACGAGCCAGCGCGGCCCGTTCTTGCGCCGGACGAGACGGAACACCTCGTCCACGAGGCTCGACTTCGTTCCGGTGATGCCGGCGGTACGGCCGGCCTGGGACAGGTCCTGGCAGGGAAAGCCCGCCGCAACCAGTTCGGTCCCCTGCGGCAAGGAACGCAGTTGGGTGACATCCGGATGGAGGGGAACGTCAGGGAAGCGGGCACGCAGCACCGCTTGTGCACCGGGGTCGACCTCACACAGGAGTTCGGTATTCCACCCGTTCTCCCCGAGCCCAAGCTCGAGGCCGCCGATTCCGGCGAACAGCCCCACCATGTTCCCCGACGACGTCACGGCACCCTTCCTCGCTCAACTCAAGCGAGAACGTTACTCGAGTAGTAGGGGCATCCGTGACCCGACGCAGGATCACGCCCCGGAGCTCGGCATCTTGCTGCTGTCTCCCGGAATCCGGGGGAGGTGCTGTACCTGTCTCCCTATAGATGGACACCTTCTCTACAGATCGCCCTCTCTATAGGGGGCCGCGGCGCGCCGCCGGCACACCGACCGGCGGGTTCTTCCCTGCAAATCGGCGTTGACCTGGCGATTTGGTGTTTGTGGGGGTGCTCGCGTAACTTAATCCAGGTCAGAGCGACACGGACACCGACCCGGACCTACAGGGACTGGGAAAACGAGGTTGGACGAGAGCGCCTGAATATCTGGTTCGAAATCTTCTGGTAAGGTTTCGTACTGCCCCTGGGTTCGGAAGCTGCACGGATTTGCGTCTGTGTGGTGCGGGATCTAGGCTGGAACAGTTGCCCCGGAACGAGCGAGTTGTGAAATTCGTGAGTGATGGTGTGTGCGTGTTCTTTGAGAACTCAACAGTGTGCCGATGAATGTCAGTGCCAATTATTTGGTGCGATC